>CAZPRN010000001.1:0-377997 GCA_964589605.1 uncultured Candidatus Bathyarchaeia archaeon
TAGACTATGCGTTCAAGGAGTACAGGTGGGTCATCGGGACCGCTAACCCGTGGACTAACCAGCTGGCAGCGAACACGATGGTTACAACAGCAGTTGCATCACTCGGGTTGATGGCTGCTACGTTGAGAACCGGGATATATTTGATAAGAAATTAGGGGATGAGCCTGCCACGCTGCAGCCTCGTCTGACAGTAGAATGCCTTGTAGACAGTCGGGATGTCAACCGCCTCGAACCGTGTGGTCCTACCATCAACCCGGACCGCTCCGGGCATCCAGCATGCGGCATCAGCCGCCCCTGCGTGGTCAAACTTCATCTCAAGCACGTAGGGTGCATCCGGTAGCTCGACAGGAACGATTTCCCCCGCCTCAAGTCGCTTCAATGCACGTTTTACACCCGCCGCAATGAGCTTTCTGGCGGCCTTGGGGTGCTTGTTGCGTGCCACGTACCTTCCCATCCCGTACTTGACGACGTCAAACTCGGTAGTTGGGCTTAGGTCCTTGACTTCCCGCTGATATGCGTCATCTCCACTGGCGTAGATGAATGGGACGCCGAAATGGGCGGCGTAATACGCGGCCAACCCAGCCTCTCCAAGCTTCTTGCCGTTGATCTTGACGTCATGTACCTCCCAGACGTGGCTAAGAAGTGCTCCCTGCACCCCACGCATCGCGTGGGCGAAGAACATGAATCCATCGTAGGTCTCATCGATCCCGTACATCTGGTCAAGGATCTCGGGGCTCTGACGGATCATGTCAACGGGCTCAGGTAGTTTCTCAAAGTCTAGGTTCAACCCCTTGCCATGGCTGTCGTTTACGACAATCTCGGTCTTGGAGTCGTACTCCAGGATTGCCTCGCAGAGGGCGACCATCTCCTCGGTTTGGAGCCTCTTGTTCTCTGCCTGGTCCCAGTTGTCGCGGCTGCGGGTTGCGATCCCGCTGACGCCCTCCTGGTCACTGCTTACGTAGAGCTTCATTTCCTAGCACGCAGAATGAGCTTTTTCTCGCCTTTGCGCCCGATTTCCCTGCCTAGGGCGAAGAGCTCATCGAGGTTGTCCTTGATCTTGGCGAAGATGTACGTGGGCTCCACTCCCTCGGGGGGACCATAGAACCTAGCCTTTCCGTAAGTGATGAATAAACCGTGTCCAATTGGGTAGAACCCGACCTCACCTGCTGAACCGAAGATACTGGGGTTCTCACTGTAATCTGGAAAGTTCGCGGTTGGCCAAAGCCCGTGCTCGTTCTTCATCTTTATGAGTCTCTCGTCGTGGCACTGGAGCCCCTGTCCGCTCCAGAACTGGTGCCATGTTACACTCTCTAATGGTAGGATGCTCTCGAACGCTGCACATGTTTTGGGTGCTTTGTCCCACAGCATCTCGGCGACGAACACCTTGTCGCCTATCTGAATCTCGATTTCCTTTAAACTCAAAACGTTCACCACAGAGTGTGGGTGTTTTTAATTATAAAAAACTGAGGAGGGAGATTATTCCCTTTGGTATACGACTTTTCCGTCAACGATTGTTGTGAGTACCTTGGTTTTCACTATATCCGCGGGATCACAGGTGAGGATATCCGTGTCAAGTATGACGATGTCTGCTAGTTTGCCTGCCTCGATGCTTCCCTTGATGTCCTCCTCATGGGTGATGTAGGCTCCGTTGTATGTGTAGACCCTGAGCGCGTCCTCGATGCTGATCGCCTGACTCTGTCCCAGGTCTTGCCCTGTCTCACTGGTCCGGTTCACACAAACATGCAATCCCTCGAAGGGGTTGGCAGAGCAGACGCTCCAGTCAGCGTTTCCACTCGCCACTATGCCCATCTCCTTGAAGCTTTTCATAGGCATGTACCGCTTCATCCGCTCCATCCCCATGAATCCACGGTGCTGGTCTCCCAGCTCCCACCCGAATCCAACGGAGGTGGACGAGGTGACATCCAGCTTCTTCATCCTTTCAAGAGCCTTCTCCGTGGGTAAGCTGCAGTGCTCAAGGCTGTGCCTTACATCTGGTCTCGGGTCCGCCTTGTAGGCTTCCTCGATGCAGTCCAGATAGAAGTCAATCCCCCTGTCACCTATTGCGCCGATTCCGCATCTCATACCAGCCTTATGAAGCTTCACAACGATGGGTGAGAACTCAGCCAGCGCCCTGCCATCGTTCATCTCATCATTGGTGAACCCGTGGACAACGCCGATGTTGTCCGGTTCAGGATAGTTCAGGTATGGCTCGTAGACGGCGCAGTTGCCTGCACTCATGCTCCCGTCGTGTCCCAGCTTGATACCCGCAAACTTGAGGTGGTTGTCCCCAAAGTTCTGGGAGTACCCAGCCTCGACGCTGACATCCGTGGCTATCTCGTACCGCTCGTTTCTGTGATAGCTCCTGCCCATAACCGGGGCGGCGATAAGGAAACTGTTCCTGATATTGATTCTACCTTCGTCCAGTAGCTCCCTGTAGAGTGGGAGGTAGTCCATCGGTGCTCCGGGTTCCTGGATGCTGGTTATGCCCCACGCCATCATGAGTTTGTCTGTTTGGACTAGCCCCTCTTTGAGCTCATCTCTTGATAGGATGGGTTCTTTCGCTATCAGGTCCAGAACCGGTTTTGCTCCATCCTCCCGGAGGTTACCAAGTGGCTCACCGGTCTCCTTGTCCCTCATGATGAAGGAGGGAGGTATGGGGTCTGGGGTGTCCTTGCTGATTCCCGCAAGCTCCAGTGCGAGGCTGTTGACCCTGATCCCATCGTGTCCACCCTGCCTAGTGATGCTGATGGGGTGATCCGTTGAAGCCTTGTCGAGGTCATACCTTGTCGGGAACCGTTTCTCCGTGAGTTTGGACTCGTTGTAGCCGAACCCCTCAATCCATCTGCCCTTGGGCATGGTCTCGGCTTTTTTCCTCAAAGCCTCGGTGAGTGCGTCCATCGACCTGACGTACCTGAGGTCAACTTTCCTAGCATTCCTTCCCCCTGCATAGAAGTGGACGTGGGTATCAACGAACCCAGGCGTGGCTAGCTTTCCCTCAAGGTCAATAACCATGGTTTTCTTGCCGATGTAGGCCTCTACCTCCTCGGTGGTGCCCACCTTGAGTATTGTCTCTCCCTTGCAGGCAACCGCCTCCGCGATGGAGTCGTCCTTGTCCACGGTGGCTATCTTGCCGTTGATGAGGGCGAGGTCCGCGAAAAGATCATCTGGCACATGTTTTGCCATAAAATCACTGGGTTTAGTATCAGTTGTCGATATTTAACAGCTTGGAGATGGGTTAATCGCTAATTATTTGAGCCCATAGGGTGCAGAGAAGGTGTCTTGACGTTATCTATGTGGCAGGGGGCGGAGCAGGAGTACGCGACGGGGCAGCTTCCAGTAGAGTTATTCAACTCCCTCCACCGAAAGGGGGTGTTCATCCACAAGCCCGATGATGGGATACCGAGGGCTTTCATGCGGAACGGGGGGCTGTGTTATATCCACTCCAACCTCTTTGAGGTGTGCACCCCCGAATGTAGGACACCATTAGAAGTTGTGACATATGATAAAGCGTCAGATGCGTACGCGAGACTCGCATCTTGGGCGTTCGAGGAAGAGACTAGGAAGCGGATTCATTTCTACAAGACCAACCTGGCTAGGGACCCCAAGGGAGAGCTGCCATACACCACCGTTGGAAGCCATGAGAACTACCTCGTTGATCGTAAGAGTTACCTCGATAACCTGCACCTGCTGATCCCCTACATGATTCTACGTCAGGTGTTCGTTGGTGCAGGCGGGTACGTTGATGGAAAGTATATGGTCTCCCCAAGGGTGATTTTCCCGCAGAAGGTCTTCAGCGAGACAAGCACGGATTACCCCATACTGAGCACACGGGACGAGGCGCACGCCAGTGAGCAGTACACCAGGGCACACATAGTCAACGGGGAGGGGGCACGGTCCGAAATCACCTCCCTGCTCAAGCACGGAGTAACCAGCTATGTGCTGAAATCAATAGAGGAAGGCTACCTAACCTCGGTTCCTGTGATCGCGGACCCGATATCATCCAATAAGGCGATTTCGGGGAACCTTGACGGCGACTGGACGGTCTCATTGGAGGGTGGAGGAAGAATTGGGGTTACTGACTACCTAAACACCTACTACCTTGAACCGATTGAGGCTCTGTTCGATGATAATATCCCATCAGATGATGATTTGATGACCTTACGAGAATTCAAAACCGTCTTGGACAGGTTGGATCAAGGACGAATCGAGTCACTCGATGACTCCATCGAGTGGGTAATCAAGAAGAAACTCGCAGAGAACACGCAAATCTATGATTTCGAGGGGGACATCAATGAGGACGAGGCTAGAACTGTCCTGCTCAACCAGTACATGGCTGTCACTGATCCCCTGTTCGATGACCTAGTCGAGAACAGCGAGGTCAGGAGCATCATCCCAGAGGATAAAGTAGAAGCTGCTTTCCTTGACCCTCCAAGGGATAGCAGGGGGACACTGAGGGTGGCGTTAGCCAACGAGTTCCGTGAAAGCATAAAGGCAATCAGCTGGGCGTACATCAAGCTCAACCCCATGGTAAGGTACGAGCCCGTGGAGTTCAACGACCTGGATGGCTGGACAAAGGAGAAGATAGATGAAACAGTCTCAACGGTTCGCAGCTACGTCTCGGGGTAAGTGTTATAGATTGAACCCTCCAAGAGAATGGGAGGCTTGGAATCAACTTTGATGGAACACAAGATACGTGGCGTGGAGCACGAGCTGGCAATGAACACCCAGCCACGGCTCCCCGAGAGATCAGTTGTGCACCTCGTGGGGATGGCTATTGAGGAGCTAAAGAAGAGGAAACTCGTCTCGGGGATCAGGGTTGAGGAGCCTAGACTCGACTATATGGCGTACAACGGGTTCAGGGTCTACGATGATATGAGCCACCTTGAGCTGTCATCGCCCAGCTACACCACCCCCATGGAGGCGGTGGTCTATGACAGGGTCGCTGAGCTGTTCGGATATTATGCGGTAAAGGGCTTGGGTAGCTACTTCAAGGGAATCAACGCGTACAAGAACAACGTATCAAACCAGAGAACTGGGGATGGCTGGAGGAGCAACGCGTACTCCACCCACAGCAGCATTCTCATGAGTTATGAATCCGTCAACCTTGACGTCTGGAGCAGGCTTGAGAGGGAACTCACCACGTTCATGGTCGCCAGGATACCCTTGACGGGGGGAGGCGACTACGTATCCAGCAACAGCGACGGCTCACTACCAAGGGCTGGCAAGTACATGAACGGAGAATCCCTCCGCTACACAATCAGCCCAAGGGCGGCTTTCATCAAGCGTCTATCATCAAACGACACGGTTGACGCCAGGGGGATACACAACCAGAGGAACGACCCCCACGCAAACCCGGAGAAGTACTGGAGGCTCCATGACATCAACTGGGAGGCTGTGAGGAGCCTATACCAGGTCTACCTCCGGGACTGCATGGAAGTGCTTGTGATGACAGCCTACGAGAAAGGCTATTACTCAGATGCGCCACAGCTTGCAGACCCAGTAACATCAATGAGGGCGTTGACCCTTGACACCGAGGAATGCAACTGGAAGCTAGAGCTTGAGGATGGGAACAAGGTTGACGCCATCGAGGACGTTATGGCTTACTACCTTGGAAAAGTCGAGGAGATGCTCAGCGAGGAAGCCACTCAAGCGGATTGGAACGCCTTCAAGTTAATCCAAGCCACCACGGTTGCACTCGGAGAGAGAAAGCTGGAGTACTTCATCGACGGCATCGACTGGATCACAAAGAAGGAGCTCATCGACGAGTACGCCGACGGAGACGTGGAGACCGGGATGGCTCTATGCAACCAGTTCACACTACTGGACGACTCGGTGTTAGAGTACCTGGGAGAGACTCCCGCTGAGTCTCAGACCACATTCAGCTACGGGGCCGCTTTGGACTTCGCCAAGGACGCGATCCCGTGGGAGGACTGGGGCAATTTCACGCTCAAAGTCCAGAAAGGATTGCTGACTGGACCAGAAGGTTCAAGGGATTACCTAAGATGCCTGGTCTTGAGAGAGTTCCCCGGCTTGCTGGAGTCCATCGAGTGGGCTAGCATCAACTTTTACAACTTCAAGGTCAAGCTGGACGAGCCGTTCATGTACACCAAGGAGATGTGCGGGGACCTTGAGGACCACACAAACACGTTCGTTGATTTCAGTAAAGCCCTCGACAGACTTAACCGGGACAAGGCACAAGTGGTTTACGCGCCCCACGACGACCTGTACAGGCCGGACAGGGAGGATATCTAATGACTGACAAGAAAGACAAGGACCTGTTCCCCAGCTTCAAGAAGCTGAAGCGGGAGAAACCAGTGATAAAGAAGGAACACAGGGAAATAGTGGCACCCCCCGGTCAATGAGAAATCTTTAACGCTTCACCTCACCCGTATCTTTGAGGTTGCGGGTATGCTCATCAAGAACGCACTAGTAGTACCAATGGACCCCGAGCGCAGGGTCATCAAGGACGGGGCAATTGTCTCTGAGGAAGACAGGATCACCAAAGTGGGGAAAACCATTGACCTGGAGAAAGGCTACTCCGGGGAGGTATTCGACGCTAAGGGGATGATGGTTTTACCCGGCTTCGTGAACACCCACAACCACCTATACCAGACCATAATGAGGGGGCTCAGCGATGACGGGGAAGGAATGAGACCCGAGGGTTACCGGTGGGACATCGACCTCCTGAGGGGGCTAGACAAAGACGCCTGTTACGCCTCCGGGATGATGTCCATGGTCGAGATGATCAGGAGTGGAATCACGAGCACCCAAGATAGCCACTACATCAACTTCCACGGAGACTCCATCGATGGAATCGCAGAGTCAGCTAGAGACGCCGGGATGAGACTTGTTCTCGGGAGAGGCTCATGGGACCTGGAGGGGTTAGCACCTGAGGAGCTGACCGAGGACATTGATACAGCGGTTAAGGAAAGCCGTAAGGTCTCCAAGAGATGGCATGACGGAGACATGATCAAAGTAATCTACGAGGCATCCCTGCTTAGCTAGGTCTCGGATGACCTGATACTCGCTACAAAGGAAGCGGCAAGAGAGGATGGTCTCGGGTGGGGCATGCACATCCAGGGACCACTGGCGTCCCACAAGGATGACCCAAGGACCGGCGACGAGAGCCTGAGAAGGTACGGTGGAAGAGCCATCGAGTACCTGAACAGCCTAAACGTCCTAGGACCAGACTCGCTTCTCGTCCACTGCACATTCACATCAAACAGGGAGATGCCTATACTAGCTCAAACCGGTTCACCGGTTGCACATTGCCCCTGCGCCAACGCTTGGGCTGGAAGGAGCCTTGTCACGCCTGTGCCAAGCATGCTCGACATTGGAGTAACCGTTGGGCTGGGTACAGACGGTGCTCTCACAAATAACAGCCTCGACATGATGCACGCCATGAACTTTTGCGCGCTAATCCACAAGGTCAACTACGGCACAACTAGGGCGATGACAGCCGAGAGGATACTGGACATGTCAACCATGATGGCCGCCAAAGCCCTCGCTATAGGAGGAATGGTCGGCTCGCTTGAGGCTGGTAAGAAGGCGGACATCACCCTGATTGACTTGAAAGCGGCTGGAATGGCTCCAGCCCTGCTGCCAGTTAAGAACTTGGTCTACTCTGCCACATCCCAGTGCGTTGACACGGTGATCATCAACGGTGAGACAGTGATGGAGAACCGAAAGTTCACTAAGATCAACGAGGAGAAAGTGGCTAAACAGGCGGAAAAGCAGGCGTGGAGGCTCGTTGAGGGAAGAGGGCACCTTGGGAGGTACCCAGAGTTCCTGAAAAGGGGTAGGCTAAGCTACGAGTAGGATAAGGTACCAGTGATAACGGTAACGACTTTACCAGTTAGTTTCACACGTTTCTCGGTTAGCTCAACGCCGATTTCTCCTCCACGGGTTGATGCCTGGTATGCTTTCATCTTGTTTTTGCCGATTTTCTTTGCCCAGTAGGGTCCAAGGACGGTGTGGGCTGACCCGGTATCGGGGTCCTCGTTGACCCCACGCCATGGGGCGAAGTACCTTGAGATGAAATCGTACTCCTTGGATGTTGATGTCACGATGATCCCGTACCAGCCGTGGGGGTTGTCTAGCTCAAGCAGCCTCTGGTAGTCCGGGGAGGCGTTTCTCACCTCGTCCTCGGTCTCGACCTCGACTAGGAGCTTCATGTTGGTGTCGCTGTACTGGGTCTCAATAGGTGATAGCCCCAGTGCCTTGTTTACATCACCCAGAGATGGGACTGGAAACGGATCGTTTCTCGGGAAATCCATCAGGATACCATCACCTGACTTGAACGCGTAGAGTTCACCCGCCTTAGTGTGGAATGTAACCTTCTCACCCATGTATCCGAGGTCGAAGACAAGCTGGGCGGCCGCCAGTGTGGCATGTCCGCAGAGAGGCACCTCGTGTTTAGGGGTAAACCAGCGGAGGTTGTACTCCCCTGGGCCCTTCTCCTCCATAAACGCGGTCTCTGACAGATTCATCTCCTTGGCGATGGAGACATAGAGCTCATCACTCAGGTCTGTGGGCATCAGGCAGATCGCTGCCGGATTCCCCTTGAAGGGCACATCGGTGAATGCGTCCAGCTGGTAAAACGGGGCTTCCATACGAGTAGAAACGGTTAAAGATATTTGAATCAGAGGGGCTCGAAGCTGTCCGGGTACTCGTAACCGTACCTCGCCTTCCACCTCTGGTTCACATCGTTAGCCTCATCAGCCAGCTTGGCAAGGTCCACTCCCGGTACCTGTCCACCCTCGACAACGGTTTTCCCGTCAACTATGACAGTGTCAACGTCGTTCTGGTTACCGAAATATACCATACTCTTGATTGGGTCATCAACCAGTGCCGTGTGGAAGCCTCGCAAGTTAACCAGCACTATGTCCGCCTTGGCTCCCGGTGCTAACCTCCCCAAGTCGTCCCTTCCAAGAGCCTTTGCCCCTCCAAGCGTGGACGCGTTGAAGACATCGGCAGCAGATACCGCTGTACGGTTTCCTTCCATAAGCTTCGCCGTGGTGACCGCGCTCCTCATCTCCATGATCATGTCCATCGGCCACGCGTCAGTCCCTATCCCAATGTTCACCCCTGCGTCCCTGAACTTGGCGTAGCTGTACAGCCCCAACCCGATCCTCGCCCAGACGAGGGGCGTGTGCCCGAGCGTTGCACCAGTCTTCGCCAGAAGGTTGATGTCCCTCATATCACGTAGGGGCAACCCTGGTGCCTGACTCTGAGGGTTCAGTGAGGTGAAAAGGAGATGGGTGAGTATTGTCTTGTCGCTGAGAAACCCGATGTCGTGGAGGTGGTGGATCGGCGTCTTGCCGTACCGCCTGATGGTCTCGTGGTACTCGCCAGGGTACTGGGCCGCGTGCATATGCACTGGAACCTTCAGCTCATCCGCTTTCTCCCTTGTAGCTTGGAGAAGCTCGGTGCTACAGGCATCGAACATGTAAGGGAACAGCATAGTACGAATCAGATCATCATGCGACCCCTCGTGCCTCTCAACAAACTTGACGGCCTCGTCCAGTGCCTTGAACCCCGCCGTGTGGTCGTGATAGTATTCGGCCTCGCCTCTAACGTTCCTATACTTCTTCATGTCGGTGTACGGGTGACTGATGTATGAGCGCAAACCCAGCTGGGATGCTACCTTAACGAACTCCTCCGGCTGCTCCACGGGGGGTTGGAAGGCTGTAGACCCGAACGCGGTGATCTCCCCGATGGTTGTAGCCCCTCCTTTGAGCAGTTCAACGATGCTGAAGCGTGCGCTGGTCCTCAGGTCATCCCCTTCAAGATGGTTGATGGGGTTATCCAAGTTCTTGAGCATGGTTGCCTTGTCGGTGAGTGACCCCCCTTTCTTTATCCCGTCTATCCTGAAGTGAGTGATGCAAATGCTGGTTACTGCATGAATGTTGATGAAACCAGGTGAGACGAGCATGCCCTTCGCGTCTATCACTTTGTCTGGTTTACCCTTGTAGTTCCTGCCCACGTAGATTATCTTATCATCCTCGTACGCGACCTCGCCGTCCGTGATGAGCCTATGCCTCTCCCCGTCGTAGCCCACCACCCAGCTTCCTTTGATGAGGGAAATCATGGATAATACAGAGGCTCAAACTATTCAAAATAATCGCTATGGTTTTCAGGTACGAATCCTCATCTAAGGCATGGTTATCCGGGAGACCCTGATGATAGGCAACCCCCAGCTAAGGGAGAAATCAGACCCCATATACGACTACGGGAAAGAGCTAGCACCCATCCTAGAGGACCTCAAGGACACCCTGACTGAGCACCAGCGAGTCTACAAGATGGGCAGGGGCATAGCGGCACCCCAGATCGGGTACAAGAAACAGGTTGTCTATGTACAAACAGACAAGTTCACAGGGTACCTCATCAACCCTCAGATAGTCTACCGGAGCCCCGAGACCTTCATGGTGTGGGACAGCTGCTTCAGCCTCGACGCCGCGTTCTTCGTTAAAATCGAGCGAAACAAGCGCATCAAGATCAAGTACACCGACCAGTTCGGCGAGTTCCACAACGACACGTTTACCGACGATATGGCTGAGCTTCTCCAGCATGAGATAGACCACCTTGACGGGGTGATGTGTAGCGACCACCTCACTGACGTGGAGAACATAGCGCTCCGTGCAGAGTGGGAGAAACGGTTCCGTACACCTGGTTTAGGTATGTAGCACTCGTACACATACCTTAAATTGTATAATTTTACCTAAACGTTAGTTTGAGCATGAAAACCATAGGGCTGCTTCTAATTGGCATAATTCTCGGTGGCGCAGGTGGGTACTTTGGTTACCAGTATCTGACACAGCCAAGAATTGACCAGTTAGAGTCAGACGTGGCCGGTCTCACCGTGGACCTCAACAAGCTACAGTCGGACCACGAGGTCTTGACGACTGTCAGCGAGTACACAGAGGGACAGCTTGAGAGCCTGCAGGAGGCTTACACGGAGCTGGAGGGTGAGAAAGCCACGCTTGACGGGGAGCACGCCGACTTGATTGAGCAGCTTGAGCTGCTGAGCGAACAGTACGAGTCCCTTCTGGATGAGTATGAGACGAACCTGGGAGGGCTCGATTTTTCTAGTCAAACGATACAAGCGTACCAGAAATCCTATACATGGGAGTATCTGGGCGAAGAATACTCGATGGACATCGCTATACCAGAGGCGATGTATGAATACTACAGCACAAAGGAGAGGTACAGCACACAGGATTACAGGGGCTACCTGCTCCACCCATACGATGACAACTATGTCAAGGTGCTTGTCAGCGAGTTCGACAGGATAATTGCGTTGACCACCCTCACGGAGGAGGACCGGGTAGGACTTGTCTGCAGCTTCGTGCAGAGCACAGAGTACAAGCAGGACTCGACAACCCTTGAGTACCCCAAGTTCCCGGTTGAGACGCTGATGGATAACGGGGGTGACTGCGAGGACATGAGCATTCTAATGGGTCACATTCTCCACGAGATGGGGGTTAACGTCGCGTTGATCTACATGCCCGGCCACATGGCGTTGGCGATTGAGGGAAACTCAACTGGCTTGAAGTGGGAGCTTGATAACCGGACCTACTCGTACATGGAGACAACTGCAACGGGTTGGACACCCGGCGAGGTGCCATTCGCGTATAAGTACACAGAGTATGAGTTATTCAAAGTGGACGAGGAGCCTTATCTGACGCATACTTGGACCGCGCAGAGGAAAAACGAGAAGATAACGGTCAGTGCGACATACACCAATGAGACCCCGTACAACGCGACGGGCTACAAGTCATGGATCGGGATTGAGATGCAGGACGGTTACAGCTACGGAAGTACCGATGACCCTATTGAGCTTGATTTCAAGGAATCCAAGGATGTAACATTGAAGATTAATGGGCCACGCCACGCAACAATACGAATGGTTGTAGGGGTTCAGGCACCAGACGGTGAAGTGGTGAACAAGGTTTACAGTTCTTACTTTACGACTCGATGAGAAAAATAGTTAGGACGGCCCGTGATACCGGTTCTTGCTTCGATCTCCTCGACCATGTTCTTGATCAGCGCTGGCTGTTTCCACCACTCTTGACCATCTTTTCCTTCCAGTAAGGCCATCGCGAGCCTGAATACTATGAAGTAATCCAGTCTTTCATCGTTAATTGGGCTGATGGTCCTGTACTCGTCTAGATAGGTCTGGATCGCCCCGTTGAGTATCTCCGGTGGTGTCTGGTGCTTAGAGGTTGCGAGGAACAAACCGATGGTCCACCCTAGGCCCGCCATGGGGTCGTCAACCATGAATCCGCTCCAGTCTAAGATCGCCTCTACTTTCCCGTCCTTAACAAGGAGGTTCATGGGGTGAAAGTCCCCGTGGACAACTGATAGCCTCTCTGCTGGGGGTGGCCTGTTCTCGATGATCCACTTGAATATCTCATCCATGTCGGGGTAGTTCTTGGCGCGGCCCAGTAACCAGTTTGTCCTACCTGTGAGGTTGTGGCTGTTCTCGCTGTGCCCGAGGGCGAATATCCTTTCGCTGATTGGCTTCCCGTCCAACTGGTGTAGCCTAGCTTGAGTCTTGGCTGCGAGGGTAAGGATGCTCATATCGTCGCCTGGGTCGATGGTCTCTCCCTCGATATAATCCATGACGAGGAAACAGCCTCCAATTATGCCCATGTCTCTGCTGGACAGGAGGGACTTTGGGACGGGGATTCCCCTCTCGTGGAGAAGGTTCTGTATCATAGCCTCCCACTCCGCTTTCTCGTCGCCGTAGAAGCTTGGGAACAGGCGAAGCACCTGAGTGCCCTCCATGCCTTCAATCCCGGACACCTTGAACCTGTAAAGGTAGGCTTCATTGCCTCCCTTCATCTGGGTGAGGTGCTCCTCAATTGTGAATGGGCCTAGCTGCTCCTCAAGGTACTTGAAGAAGCGGTTCTCGATTTCCTTTATTGGTAACTCGTGAATCATTGTGGTACCTCCAGTGGTGGTAGCTGGGCTCTCCGCGCCTTCTCCTCTATATCTCCAAACTGGGTGATCAGCACTATAACGTATACTACGTAGAACGATGTCCCCACGTAAATTGGTGCATCGATGGAGTATGATGCTATGAGCCATCCTCCGAGCCAGGTGGCGAACGCGGATGATAGCCTCTGTACTGTCATGTTTATTCCGCTGGTGGTCGCCTTCTCCTCGTCCTTTATTGTCTTCATCAGTAGAGATGAGCCGAGGGGTGATGCCAGGTTTGCGATCATCCTACGGGCGAGGTAGAGCACCGCTAGTACGGAGAGGCTTGGAGCGTAAAGCATTCCGATGTAGAACGGGACGCAGAGAGCTATCGCTAGGGTGATGGTCTTAACGGTGCCTAGCCTCGATGATATCTTGGGGGCTACGATGTTTGACAGCGCTGATGCAGCCCATGACATCGAGAACAGCAGCCCCAACGAGTCTGACTCTGCGTTGAACTTTGTGTTCAGGTACAAGGGGAAGAAGCTGAAGAACACCTCGTAGCCCACGGTGACGAGGAATGTTATTGTGACGAACTTGGCGACTATCTCAAGTGAGCCCCGGCTCATTTTCAGGTTCTTCCCTAGGCTTGCTCCGTTGATCTCCCTTGAAGCCATGAGATAGAATGGAAGTCTGACGATGAAGAAGATGGTCGCAGCGGCGAACATGGTCCAGTAAGCGTCAACATACTCGAACCCAAACCGGTTAACCAGCATCGGCGGTACGAACCCCAGCAAGCTACCTACTGATATTGAGATAATGCTGAGAAAACCCTGTAGCCCGAATGCCTTGTCCATGTCGTCGTGAGAAAAGAACGAAGAATAGAGAGGCCCAAGGACAACATAAGATGCGTCGGCTAACCCAATGATAAGCATCCCGATTTTCAGGACTCCAATATTTGTCGAGAACAGGATTGCCGCCATTCCAAAGGAGAACAGCGTGAATCCTGCTATCAGCACCTTTCTTTTCCCTATCCGGTCAGCGAGGTAACCCGTTGGGATAGTGATCAAGGCTGTGCCGATTGCCTTGAGCATGAATATGCTGCCAAATTCCGAGCTGCTGAAACCCGCGGCGATGAAGTATAGCTGGGCGACTGTCATTATTATGCCGTCACCGATGCCGCTGAACACAAGACCGGTGAGGTATAGCTTGGCGTTTCGCGGTGTCTCCGCCGGTGTCATGCCGTTTAGCCACCCCATCATTTCTTTTCAAGAAACTACTGTACAAGTGTATTATATAAACGTTGCATTATTGCAACACATTATGCTTTTATGTTAGTGATGTTACGTAGAGTTAGAGATGTTCAACCAGACCTTCGGGCCATCAATCTACCTGCTGATACTGGATTACTTCCTGAACAACCCTGAACAGCTTGTCAACCTCCGCGAGATAGCTAGAAGCGTGGAGAAGAATCCTGGAAGCATCTCAAGGGTGGTACCAAGGCTGGTCGAGGAGGGAATCGTGGAGCAGATACCAGTTGGGAACATGTTCGTATTCAGGTTGAACACAAACGATAAGCTGGTAAAGGTCCTTTTAGAGTTCAGGGACAGGCTCAGGGAGGCAAAACAATGAGTGACAAGGTTTACCCCATCGAGAGGGAGAAGGACGGAGCCTTCATCTACATGAAGTTCAGGGAGGAGACCCGTAAGAAGCACGGCAACAGGATGATTATGTTTGGATCGGGAACCTTCGTTGAGCTTCAGAAGGAGGCAGAGTCCATCCTTGGTGAGGAGGCCTCGGCTGTATTCTATGAGGCAGGCATTAGGGCTGGGAAAGAGGCAGGTGAGTCTGTTTTCATCGAGTTCGACGAGAGGGGATTGGAGCTTCTAAAGATTCTTGACGAGATCTGGGATTCCAAGGGCACTGGTTGGTTCAAAGTTATCGAGTCCAACTATGATATGGAGAACAAGAAGGGGTTCCTGATCGTGGATCAGTCATTCATCGCATGGACCTATGGTAGGGTGGGCAAGAAGGTGTGTCACTTTATCAGCGGTTTCCTCGCAGGGGCGATGGAGAGGATATTCGGGGTACCGATGGTGTGCACCGAGGAACAGTGCCACTCAAACAAGGACAAGTACTGCGAGTTTCACTTCGAACCCGTCTAACTTTTTTATCCTTCCAGCTTCTTTGATATCAAAATGGAGTTCTATGAGGTAATCAAGACAAGGAGGAGCATCCGCTCCTACAAGCAAGACCCGATACCAGAGGAATCAATGAGCAGGGTGCTGGAGGCAACCCGTATTTCACCCAGCGGCCACAACAGGCAGTTCTGGAAGTTCTACATCGTCGAGAACGAGGAGAAGAAGCAGGCGATCGCCAAGGAGTGCGGTGAGCAGATGTGGATATCAGATGCACCAGCGGTAATCGTGGCTGTTGGCTACAAGGTTCCGTTCAGCAGGGGCGGTTACATAGGGGAAATGACATTCACGATGGATGTGAGCATCGCGTTCACTCAGCTGATCTTGGCGGCACGGGCTGAGGGATTGGGCACATGCTGGATTGGTGACTTTAGCAACGATGGGGTCAAGAAAGAAATGGGGCTACCTGACGATGAATACGTTGTAGCGGTTACACCAATCGGTTACCCTGACAAGGGTGTGTTCAGCGAGAACACGAAGCGCAAGAGCCTCGAAGAGATTACTGAGTGGGTGAAGTAGTGGCTCGGATCAAGCTCGCCGTTTTTGATATGGCGGGCACCAGCGTCGATGACAGGATCGATGGTCTGCCCCTCGTTCTGAAGAGCTACGATGATGCGTTTAGGAACCACGGCGTCGAGGTGCCGATGATGGTGCTGAACGCGAACCGGGGGAGAGACAAGTGGACGGTCGTGAAGGAGCTTGGCGGAGACAAGGCTGAGGAGATCTACAGTGATTTCATCGGGTTCCTGAAGGAGAATACCTGTAAGATCAGGGAGATGGATGGAGCCACAGGGACTTTCAAGGAGCTCAAAGAAGCAGGCGTGAAAATCGTTGTAGGCACGGGTTTCCCTGTTGAGGTCGCTGAGCCACTGGTTGAGCACCTTGGCTGGGTCAGGGATGGAGTGGTGGACTCGTGGACCTGCAGTGAACATGTTGGGGCGAGTAGACCGGACCCAGCAATGATCCTTGATTCGATGGAGAAGTACGGAGTATCCAACCCATCTTCGGTGGTCAAGATTGATGACACGGTGAAGGGTGTCGAGGAGGGACTCAATGCTGGGGTTTACACTGTCGCTGTTTTGACTGGTACGCAGAACATTCAGATGCTTGACGCCTCTGGCCCAGACACGATCCTTCCATCAGTGAAAGAGCTGCCAGGGCATCTAAGAGAAAAGAAACTGCTCTAGTGGGGGGTTTCCTCGTTCTCGTCGATGTACAGGTAGACGAGGACGAAGGGAATCACCACGAGGGCGATCTGTATGAGGAAGGGAACCTGGTGGTTCACGTTGTCGAAGAGCCATCCCCCTGTGAACTGACCCATCGAGGCGGCGATCAGCCTGAAGAACCCCTTGGAGCCGTTTACCTTACCCCTGTGCTCCTTTGGCACGAGTCCGGCGGACAACGCACCCATGGCGCTGTTAACCATTACCATCAACACTCCGACTGTCATCATTGACAGAATCGCCCGGATATAGTTCCCGTTGACCATCAGCAGTATGGCGGCTGCCCATAACACGAAACCCGCCATGATGGGCTTCTTCTTGCCCACCTTGTCGATGAGCTTGCCAGCCGGTAGCGCAAAGAAGATCATGGTGACCGGGAAGATGGTCCAGATGTAGCTTAACTGGAGCTCCGTGATGCCCAGGTCTTTGACCATGTAGAGGACGAGGATGGGCTGGAAGAGCCCCGAAGTGAAGCTCATTAACACGTCAACGATGAAAAGGATGAACGCGGCTCTTGGCACGACTTTCCATACCTCGATGCTCTGGCGCATCGACTCGGGGTACTCGCCGATGATCTCGTTGAACCTTATCTTCTCTGGGTTCTCGACGGTCTCGGTGAGTCTGGTGCGAAGTAGCGCAGCGATCATCAACCCGATTATGACAAGCTTGTAGATGAGCCTCATGCTGGGCTGAAGCCCGTATAGGGTGAACAGGTAACCCGCAAACAAAGGGGCAGGCGTTGTGCTGACGCTTGCTATAAGGTTGATGATGCTGAACCCCATACCCCTTTTCTCTTTGGGGACTGAGTCAGCCACTATCGCGTTGAGGGCTGGCTGGTATATCCCGCAGAAGCCAACAACGATTGCGCCTACAAGTATCCAGTGCCATGTGGGTGCGTAAACGTAGAATAGTCTGGCAAGGGCGGTCATGGAGGTCATGGTGACGATGAGCCATTTTCTTCCGTACTTGTCGGCTAGGAAGCCTCCAGGTATCTGGACGATTGCTGATGCAATCAACATAACTGAACCAATCAACCCGATGGTTGTCGCCGAGCCTCCAAGAGACTCGACGTAGAGCGGATAATAGGTGCTCGGGAGCTCGATGAAGAAGTCGAGGACAAGCCAGCTAACAACCATTATGAGGAAGTTGCCCCTGACGAAGCTGAACTCGTCGCGGATGCGCTGGACTATGCCCTGCTTCTCCCTCACCTGCTCCAACTGGACACCTATTCGGCTTTCTCGGGCTCGTACTCAAGGCGAGCCTTTGGCTCTACCTTGATCTGGTCCTTATATGTTATCTTGCCCTTGATCCTGCAACCGTAGCCGATGGTGATGTTTCTTCCGGTGACGTTGTGGCACTCCACGTTCTCAAGGATAATCTCGTCGCCCACGATGTCTGATGTGACCAGGTATCCCTCGTCGCTCCAGTTGTTCCTGCCGGGCCTGATATCGATGAACTCTGCCTCGATGCCCTCGCGGATGAAACTCTCCTTCCTGCCCAGCCTCGCCTCAAATGATTTGGCTGTGACCCTACCATCAACCTTCATCGCTCCGCTGAACCGGATTGATCCCTCGCTGGTCAGATCGTCGCCGAACTTGATGGAGCCGCTGCTCCTCAACAGTTTCTCGAACCGACCATGGCCTCCGATCCCTGTTGAACCGGAGAACTCCGCTGCCTTACAGTTGATGTCCTTGTCCACCTTCAGGCTGCCAGATTTCTCTAGCTCCTCACAGGTGAGGGAGCCCTCGACCTTTGCTGAGCCGCTGACTTTCATTATCTCGACGTTCAGGTCGCCCTCGACTGTTGATGAGCCGCTGACCTTGACCTCTCCGATGCTCAACCCGCCGGGGATCTTGCTGCTGCCGCTTGTTTTGATGTACTCGGGACTGATGCGCCCTGAGCCTGATATCTTAAAGACGCCGTGTCCAGGCACGGTTAACCTACCCGATCCGCTGATCTTGCTAGTCGGGATTTCACTGTACTCCATTTTTGATCAAGAGCGAGATTGTTTTTCTGCATATAAGGCGGACTCACAGTTGTTGGTCGCCTCAAGTAGTCACATATTGTTAGTAGTGTTGACGTTTTCGAGGCAAAACGGACCGAATTGCGGGTTTTGTGGGGATTTGACTAGGAATTGATGATTCATCTGATGATTGCGGATGGATTGCGATAGGTTGGACTTGTTTGAATAAGAAACAGATTGACTTGGCGTCGATTGATGGAGGGTCTGCGATAAAACGCTATATAGAGGAAGCCGTTTGAACCGTTCAAGATGGGCATCGTGTTCGATATCAAACATTACGCGATTCACGATGGCCCAGGTATAAGGACCACCATCTTCTTGAAAGGCTGCCCACTGGACTGCCCGTGGTGCCACAACCCGGAGAGCAAGGAGTTGCGTCCTGAGTTGATGTGGATACCTGACCGGTGCATCGGTTGTGGGGCATGTATTGAGGCATGCAAGCAGGGAGCCATATCGTTTGATGGTGGAATCAAGCTGGATCAAGACAAGTGCAACAAGTGTGGTGATTGCGCTGAGATGTGTTATTCCGAGGCTTTGAGGCTCGTAGGGACTGAGATGACCGTTGATGAGGTAATGGTGGAGGTTCTAAAGGACAGGGTGTTCCACAAGGAGTCGAATGGCGGAGTCACATTCAGTGGAGGAGAACCACTAGCACAACCGGGTTTCCTCCGGAAGCTACTTGAGGCATGTAAGAAAGAGGGCATCCACATCGCGACAGATACGGGTGGACTGGGCAACAGTGTGGACGAGATAAAGGGCTTGGTTGATCTCTGGCTCTACGACCTCAAACACATGGACCCGGATGAGCATGAAAGGGTGATTGGAGTCACAAACGAGATCATCCTAGAAAACCTTGGCAAGCTGTCAGGGAGAAACGTGTGGATAAGGATGCCGTTGATACCAGGCTTCAATGATGGAGCCGAGAACATCAAGGCGACAGCCGAGTTCATGATGAAACACGGGTTCAAGGAGATCAACGTGCTGCCCTACCACACCGCTGGTTCAGAGAAGACCCCGAGGCTCCTGAGCTGCAAAGGAACGACGAAGCTTTATGAAGCACCCAGCGATGAGAAATTAGAGGAAATCTCCCAGCTGTTCGCGAGCTATGGTATAAACGCCAAGATTGGAGGCTAATTGATTTGAATGAACGAATATGGAAGCTACGAGAGGAAAGCGTAACCACGAAGCCCTACGTTGATACAGAGAGGGCTGAGCTATTAACAGAGTTCTACAGGAACAACGAGAACCACAAGTACAGCACACCGGTCTTCAGAGCACTAGCCTTCAAACACATTCTAGAGAACAAGACCATAGGCATCAGCGAAGGAGAGCTTATCATAGGCGAGAGGGGGAAGGCACCCAAAGCGACACCAACGTTCCCCGAGTTATGCTGCCACGCAATCAGCGACCTAGAGGTCATGGATGGAAGGGAGAGAACCCCGTTCAAGGCAGATGAGGCAGCGAAGAAGGTTTACCGAGAGGAGATCATACCGTTCTGGAAGGGCAAGAGCATGCGGGAGAAGCTCTTCGAGGCGATGGAGCCAGCCTGGCACAAGGCATTCGACGCAGGCATATTCACGGAGTTCATGGAGCAGCGTGCACCCGGGCACGCAGTGCTCGACGACAAGATTTACAAGACCGGGCTAAACGGTTTCAGGGCTCGCATAGAGGCGAAGCTTGAGACAATTGATTATCACAGCGACATGGAGGCGTACGCCAAGCAGGAGGAGCTCAAAGCGATGAAGATCGCCGCGGACGCCATGGCTGCATACTCACAAAGGTACGCCGAGGAAGCAAGGCGGCTTGCATCAATCGAGGGCGACTTGCAGAGGAAAAAGGAGCTGGAAAAGATCTCCGAGGTGTGCACCAACGTGCCCGAGGAACCACCCAAGGATTTCTGGGAGGCACTGCAGACCTACTGGTTCTACCACTTGGGCGTCGTAACCGAGTTGAACACATGGGACAGCTTCAACCCGGGCAGGATAGACCAGCACTGGAACGGTTTCTACCAGGCAGACCTAGAGAAAGGCGACATCACGCAGGAGAAGGCAATGGAGCTACTGGAGTCATTCTGGGTCAAGTTCAACAACCAGCCAGCACCACCCAAGACAGCCATCACCGAGGAGCAAAGCGGAACATACCAGGACTTCGCGTTACTCAACGTTGGAGGCGTGGACCCAGAGGGAGCGGACGCCGTCAACGACCTGAGCTACCTGATTTTGGACGTAGTAAAGGAGATGAAGCTCATCCAGCCCAGCGCCTGCATCCAGCTCAGCACCAAGAACCCCGACGCGTTCCTCAAACACGCATTATACGTGGTTAAGGAGGGTTTCGGTCAGCCAAGCCTCTTCAACACAGACGTTATCATCAAGGAGTTCCTTCACGCCGGGAAGAACCTATCAGACGCAAGGGCTGGAGGTCCCAGCGGGTGCGTTACCATCAGTGGATTCGGCAAGGAGAGCTGTACGTTAACCGGGTACATAAACTGGCCCAAGATACTGGAACTGGCGTTGCACGATGGAGTTGATCCCTCAACAGGCGTCCAAGTTGGACTCAAGACAGGTGACCCAAGCGGGTTCAAGACCTACGAGAACGTCTTCGAGGCATACGTCAAGCAGCTAAACTACTTTGTTGACCTGAAGATCAAGGGCAACAACATCATCGAGCGTCTGTACGCGGAGGTGCTGCCAAGCCCGTTCATGAGCATCATCGTGGATGACTGTATTGAGAGAGCGAAGGATTACCACAACGGTGGACCACGGTACAACGTCACCTATATTCAAGGAGTAGGAATCGGCACGGTTACAGACAGCCTCAGCGCCATCAAGCACCACGTGTTCAAGGACAAGACCATGAACCTAGTGGAGCTCATCAACGCTATTGACGGCAACTTTGAGGACGAGAGGACGCGCCAGCTACTGCTCAACAGGACCCCCAAGTATGGGAACGACGATGACAGGGCTGACGATATAGCGGTAAAAGTGTTCGACGAGTACTATAATGCCCTCAACGGCAGACCCAACACCAAGGGTGGAAAGTACAGGGTTAACTTGCTGCCGACCACGGTGCATATCTACTTTGGAAGGGTGACAGGTGCAACTGCAGACGGCAGGAAGGCGGGTGACCCGGTCAGTGACGGTATCAGTCCAGTTCACGGAGCGGACAAACATGGGCCAACAGCGGTCATAAAGTCCACATCCAAGATCGACCACGCAAGGACAGGAGGAACCCTCCTGAACCAGAAATTCCTGCCAAGTCTCCTTGAGACGGACGAGAACATCGATAAGCTGTTGAAGCTGGTTAGAAGCTACTTCAGGCTGGACGGACACCACATCCAGTTCAACGTAGTGGACGAGAAGACACTGAGGGACGCCCAGGCGGCTCCCGAAAAGTACCGTGACCTCATCGTCAGGGTCGCCGGGTACAGTGACTACTTCGTTGATATCGGCAAAGAGCTGCAGGAAGAGATCATCTCAAGGACCGCTCAGACAGATTTCTAAAAAAGAAATCCGGGGCAGTTGCCCCATCTTATTCTAGGAAATGTTTCGGCGGGTACCGTGGTAGCTCGCGTTCAAAGGATTTCTCTGGCCAGAAATAGTGTATCACTTGGTGCGTCACCTCAACGGGCATGGTGAGGTTCTGCCAAGTCCGGTTGTAGTCCTCCTGGCTTTTGACCTCGTGGATGATGCTCCAGTTGAACTTTACCTGGCTGGGACCGTACAGACCGAGGAACCTTATGTTATTGCTCTCGCTCTCGGACCTGACTGATTCGACCCATTTCATCAGACTCTCACGGGTACCTGACCAATCGAAGTAGTTGATCACTATCACCCATATTCACCTAAAGGGGGTGACCCGCTCAGGGCTAGACAGGTTGAGAATATATGGGTTGCCTATTCGTAGACACGTTCGGGGTCATAGACCAGCATGTAGGTCATGATTAGCCCAAAGATGAGCACGATTCCCTGTAGCAGCCACGGGTACATTGGGTCGAGGCTGTAGATGAGTCCTCCAACTAGGCTGCCTATCGCGTTTGGTAGGAAGATGAGGAAACCGCTTGCGTAGCCGACTCCAGTCACGCCGATGCTCATCCCGCTTCCCACCATCGCCATTACCCTGCCTCGCTTCTCCCTCGGGATGCTGTCGGCGAGGTAGACCTGTGAGCCGATCCAGACGAAGACGCTACTCAGGGTAACGATGGTGTATAGGATCAGTATATTGTAGAACGTGGTTGCCAAAGTGAACAGGAACATGCTTGGGATAGCGATGATGAACCCAGCTAAGAATACCTTCCTGGAGCCGTACCTGTCAACGATCTCCCCGATGAAGAAACTGAGAACCGCCTTAGCTGCACCACTCCAGAGGAGGATTACGCCCCAGTAGTACTCGCCTATCCCAGCCACCTCGGTGGCGTAGAGTATCCAGAACGGCAGGATCATAGAGCCGAGGAAAGCGAGAAGCATTGATACCCCTGCGTAGCCCCGGATATTGTCCCAGACAAAGTCTAGGCTGATCCTCACGTCCTGGTAACTGTGCTTGAGAACTGTCAATGGGTTCCTGCTGATTCCCTCCGTCTCGGGGATTGTCTCTTTGAGGTATCGGGCACGTATCGCGAATACGAGTAGCCCCATGAAGAAGCTGACCGCGTAGCCCAGCTTCATCGCTGGGATGACGTCGAGGTAAGCGATGATTATCCCGCCAAGGAAGGGTGTGATTACTTTCACGAGGTTGGGTAGCGCAAAATTGAACGCGTATAGCTTGCCTCTTGTACCGATGGGCACCGAGTCAGCCATAATGGCGAACAGCGCTGGAACGTAGAAGAGTACAAGGTTCTGGTAGATTATACCGGCTGCTATCCACGTCCAGTGACGAGCGAAGCCGTACACGAGGAAGCTTGAAGTGTAGAGTAAAGTAGCAATGACTACAAGTCTGACACGCCCGGACTTGTCAGCAATATACCCGCCGACTGGGTAGAAGAACATAGCCGCCAGGCTCCCGAGGGCATTGATGAGACCGATTGATCTCGCACCGCCACCAAGCGCAACGATGTATGGGGTGAGATAGTTGTCGATGTTTGTGTCCCCCATGCTCCAGATGATGCGGCTGAGGGTGAGGACTAGCACATTCCTAGGTATAATTGGTCTTTTAGAGTCCTCTGACAAATAATGCACCGAATAAGGCTTAGGATGCGTTCATCGGATTAAAGGTATTGGATAAGGTCAGTGGATTATGTTTTGTTTTCCTAACTTGTGAAACTGCTATCATCTTAATCCGATTGAATGGATAAACTATGCAAGGTTTATCAATCGCTCAGAAACACGCAGTAATGGCGCTGAACTGTCTATAATCGGGTAGACTCCGTGCCCAAAACCGAATATTATTCACAAGGCGAGCAAATTATTAGCAACATCATCGTGTAGTCGTATGATTGAATGATGGATCATGGGTCTACTGGACTCTGCTTCCTCATATTGTATAGTTTAGACGTGATCGATGAATGACCGATGAATATGTGCACCCATACATCCCCAACTCGGTTCCCAGCATCAAGAAACAGATGCTAGACGCTGTTGGAGCGAAAAGCGCCAAGGAGCTGTACGCCGAGATGATACCAGACCGCCTCCTCCTTAAAGAGGAAATGAATCTACCGAAGGGCTTACCCGGCGAGTACGAGCTCAAGAGCCACGTAGCGGGCATCCTGTCAAGGAACAAGACCACCAACGATTACATCAGCTTCCTAGGAGCGGGGTGCTGGCAGCACTATGTGCCCAAGGTGTGCGAGGTGATCCAGAGCAGGAGCGAGTTCCTAACAGCCTACGCTGGGGGAAGCCACAGCGACCTAGGCAGGTTCCAGGCAAACTTTGAGTTCCAGAGCCTCATCTGCGACCTTCTAGGGATGGAGGTAAGCGGCATACCCACCTACGATTGGGGAGCAGCCGCTGCGAACAGCGTCAGGATGGCGTCCAGGATGACCGGAAGAATGGAGATACTAGTTCCAAGGAACATGAGCCCAGCTAGGCTGCAGATCCTCAAGAACTTCTGCGGGTCAGCAACGCTTGAGAACGAGATCAAGATCACTATGGTGGGGATGGACAAGGAGACAGGCATGGTTGATGTCAAGGACCTGAAATCCAAGATGACAGATGAGGTTGCCTGCATCTACTTCGAGAACCCCAACTACCTTGGAATCATCGAGGCTGACGCCAAGGAGATCAGCGATATCGCCCATGACATTGACGCTGAGAGCGTTGTTGGAGTCGATGCGATCTCGCTTGGTGTCCTAGCATCACCAGCCAGTTACGGAGCAGACATTGCGTGTGGTGAGGCGCAGCCACTTGGTGTAAAGATGCAAGCGGGTGGAGGAAGCTGCGGCTTTATTGCGACGAGGGACGAGGAAAGGTATGTAGCCGAGTTCCCGATGAGACTGGTGAGCCTAGCAACTACAGCTGTTGAAGGGGAGTACGGTTTCGGTCAGGCATTATATGATCGAACCAGCTACGTGGCACGTGAGAACGCAAAGGACTGGGTGGGCACAACCACCGCGCTTTGGGGCATCACGGCTGCTGTCTATATGAGTCTCCTGGGTCCACAGGGGATGAAGGAGCTTGGCGAGACAATAGTCCAGAAGAGCCACTACACGGCGAGCCTCCTAGAGGAGTTGGACGGTGTAGAAGTGCCATTCAAGGGATTCTTCAAGGAGTTCCCGGTCAAGTTCAGCGAGCCGGTCAAGGAGATCAATGAGAGGCTCCTCGACCACAAGATATTCGGTGGAAAGGACCTGACACTGGAGTACCCTGAGACGGGTGATGCAGCCCTGTACTGCGTCACGGAGATGCATAGCCTTGACATGATAGAGAAACTGGACGCAGCGCTACGGGAGGTGCTGGCATGACCGTGAAAGAGTACCATGCACCAAGGTGGAACGAGCCCATCGTCCACGAGCTGACATCACCGGGCGAGAGGGGATTCATCCCACCAGCCGCTGAGGAGAAAATCAAGAATAAGATAGGTGACGCATCGAGCCTAATCCCAGAATCAATGCAGAGGAAGGAAGCACCAGCTCTGCCAGAGCTATCACAGGCACAGGTGCTCAGGCACTACCTGCGCCTCAGCCAGATGACGCTGGGCATGGAGATGGAGATCGACCTAGGCATCGGGACATGCACTATGAAGTACAGCCCCAAGATAAACGAAGAGCTGGCAGGCATGATTAATGATGTCCATCCACTTCAGCCAGAGGAGACCCTTCAAGGCATACTTGAAATTGCATACGAGTTCGGCAACAGATATCTCCGCGAGATCAGCGGAATGGACGCGTTCACTTTCCAGCCACCAGGTGGATCAGCGGGATGTTACAATAATGCCCTGATCATGCGCAACTACCACAAGGACAGAGGCGAGCCTGAGAGGGACGAAGTCATCACGACAATCTTCAGCCACCCATGTGACGCAGCCACTCCAGCAACGGCGGGATACAAGGTCATCACCCTGTACCCAGACCCTGAGACGGGTATACCGGACACCGAGGCGTTAAAGGAGGCAGTTGGGCCAAAGACTGCGGGTTGTTTCATCACCAACCCGGAGGATATCGGCATCTTCAACAAGAATATCGACGAGTGGACGGGCATCATACATGACGCCGGTGGGCTCTGCAGCTACGACCAGGCCAACGCCAACGCCATCATGGGCGTCACGAGGGCAAAGGAGGCTGGATTCGATATGCTGTTCTTTAACCTGCACAAGACCTTCAGCAGCCCCCACGGCAGCAGCGGACCAGGTTCAGCTGGAGTCGGAGTGATCAAGGAGCTGGAAGAGTACCTACCAACACCTGTCATCATCAAGAAAGAGGACGGAACATACAGCCTCGACTATGACAGGCCCAAGAGCATCGGTAAGGTCAGGGACTTTATGGGCAACCTGCAGGTCGTTGTACGCTCCTACGCCTGGTGCGCAGCCATGGGAGCCAAAGGTCTCAGGGAGGCAGCGGAGGTCAGCATGATTAACAGCCAGTACCTCGTCGAGAAGGTCAAAAAGATCAGGGGAGTCACCCTCACCTACCCGGGCAAGAGGGTAGACCAGGCACGCTGGAGTCTTGAGCAGATGAAGAAGGACACCGGTTGCGGCATCTACGAGGTGAACAGAAGGGTCATCGATTACGGCATCCAGAGCTTCTTCATGAGCCACCACCCATGGCTGATACCGGAACCCTTCACACCGGAGCCTTGCGAGACGTACAGCAAGGCGGACATCGACCAATGGTGCGCGGTGCTTGAGAAGGTATCAGAGGAAGCCTACAGCAACCCTGAATTAGTCAAGACAGCACCCCATAACAGCAGCAACCACCGCGTCGTCTTCGATGGGTTCAACGACCCGGAGAAATGGGCGATGAGCTGGGCAGCCTACAAGAGGAAGTACCTGGAATGAGGCTTGAGGGAAAAGTAGCCGTCGTTACCGGCGCGATGCAGGGGATTGGGGCAGGGATAAGCTCTGTTCTGGCTAAGCACGGTGCACACGTGGTCCTCACGGACATCAGCGAGAAAGTCGAGGAGACAGCCAAAGGCATCGAAGGCTCCACTTCCTTCAAGATAATTGACGTAACCGACCCGGAGATGGTTTCCAGTGTCTTCAAGGAGATACTGGAGGAGCACGGCAAGGTGGACATCCTCGTGAACAACGCGGGCATCTACCCTCGTAAGAAACTCACCGAGATGGACGAACAGTACATGCACATGATGTTTGACATCAACGTGTTCGGCATGTTCAGGTGCAGCAAGGCAGTATTGCCCTCGATGATGGATCGCAAATACGGCAAGATCATCAACATGAGCAGCGTCACGGGACCCATGGTGGGTGCACCCGGAGGTGGACAAACAGCCTACGGGGCAACCAAAGCAGCAGCCGTAGGGTTCACCAAGGCACTGGCCCTGGAGACAGCCCAGCACGGCATCAATGTGAACACCATCTTGCCAGGCTACATCCACAGCCCCAGCGCGTTCGGGCTAAGGGGAGCCACCGAAGACGCCGAGAAGGCGATGAAAGAGTTCGGTTACAAGATACCCATGGGCAGGCAGGGATCACCAGAGGACATCGGTAACCTGGTTCTATTCCTGGCATCAGACGAGTCCAGCTACCTGACTGGTAGTGAGATAGTCATCGATGGAGGAAACATTCTGCAGGAAGAATACCTTGGGCCATACAAGCCCAAGTAGTCTTACTCTTTTCTCCAGTTCAGATAGATGTCGATGGTCACAACGCTGTTGAACACATCAACGATGAAGCTGTAGTACTGGTTCAATGGGAGTGATGCGAGTATCAACCCGATAATCATGTTGATTACTCCAAGTGTTATCAGCATCCCAAGTTTACTTTGGAAAAACTCTAGTCCCAGACTCACTGAGGGCCTGAATCTTTCACCCTCCCATACCATGATCTGTGTTCCGAGTGACAGGAAATAGATGAGAACTAGAAGAGCTATCATTACTAGGAACCCTAGACCCCATAGTCCACCTGCGTCGTCTGGCGTCCCAACTGATAGGAGCCCCCATACTCCTGCAAGTATGACCACAGGGACAGCGATGACCGCCAGTTGGGCTGTTATAAGCTCTCCAAGCCTAGCCATGGTACGGTCAAGGCTCCGCTTCATATCCACTCCTTCCTCTGTCGCGACGTCCAGGTAGACATGTTGGAGGAAGGGCTGGAATAGGAGGTCAAAGATCATACTAGCTACGATGAACCCCGCTGCTATCCTGAACAAGGGGTAGTAAGGTGTCAGGTCGCCTCCAGCCATTATCGCTTCCTGTATCTCCAGCATCACATCCTCTCCGTAGAATTTCGAAAAGAATAACGAGCCTATCGCAGAGGCTAGGGTCAGGATGAACTGAGGAACGAATGTAAACGGGTTATCTCTCAGGACATCAACGGCGTGCCTGATGTGATCCGTTAACGTAGTTCTTTCTGGTCTCTCGGTGTCGAGGAGTTCACCGCATTTTGGGCAGTAGGATACCTTTTCCTTTATCTCCTCGCCGCAGTGGGGGCAGAAGCTCATGGTGTAGTTAATTTCATTTTATGTTAAATATGATTGGGTCACTTCTGTTTAACCTAAACCTTAAATTTAGGCTAGATTAATATTTCTAGTACATTCAAGAAAATTGAAAGGTGATCAAATGACATCCAAGAAGGAATACGGGGAATCAACAAGATGTGTCCACGCTGGAACAGAAACTGAGCCATCGGTGGGCTCTATCGTCACGCCGATCTACCAGACCACGACCTACGCGATACCAAGCGTGGATGAACTGATCCAGAGGTACAGGCACAGGAAACCGGGCTACACGTATACCAGTACCGGTAACCCGACCCAGAGGGCTGCTGAGCTGAAGATAGCTGCCCTTGAGGGAGGCGAGGACGCAGCGGTGTTCTCCGCAGGGATGGGCGCGATCACTGCCTCGATAAACAGCGTAATCAACAAGGGTGACGAGGTTCTAGCCCAGAATGACCTCTACGGGGAGACCTACAGGTTCTTCAAGACAATGCCCGAGAGAAGAGGCATCACCAGCCACTTTTTCGACACGGATGATGTAGGTCAGATAGAGGAGCTAATCACCGACAAGACCAAGCTACTCTACCTTGAGACACCAACGAACCCAATCCTGAAGCTAGCAGACATCAAGAAGGCGACCAAGATAGCCAAGGAGCACGACATAATCACCATCCTTGACAACACGTTCGCCTCACCATTGAACCAGAGACCACTGGACCTCGGGGTTGATATCGTCGTCGAGAGCGCAACCAAGTCACTCTCAGGACACCACCACGTGGTCTGCGGTGCAGCCGTAAGCAAAGCAGAGAAGATCAGACCGATAAAGCACATGAGGGGCGACTACGGTCAGACCCTTGACCCATTCGGCGCGTTCCTATTAATCACGGGGATGCAGACGATGAGCCTACGTGTCAAGCGGATGAACTCCAACGCCATGAAGCTGGCAAAGCTACTGGAGGACAGCCCGAAGATCGAGAGGGTTCACTTCCCAGGTATCCCAAGCCACCCCCAGCACAAGCTAGCATCGAAACAGATGCTTGGGTACGGGAGCATGATCGCCTTTGAGGTGAAAGGCGGACTGGATGGTGTCACAAGGATGTTCAATAACCTTGAGCTGGTTAAGCTGGCTACCTCACTGGGCGGAGTGGATACCATCGCGACGATCCCATGCATATCAACCCACGGCGGATTGAGCAAGGAGCGCCAGTTAAGCGTGGGCATCACGGAGGGTCTCGTCAGGGCTTCAATGGGTATCGAGGATTACGAGGACTTGGAGAGGGACTTTAACAACGCCCTCTCCCACGTCTGATTTCCTAGAAATCTAGGCTCCAGAGCTTGCCATAGTACTCATACTTTTCATCATCCTTATGAGCCCCGTATGACTCGAAGAGGAGTGGCACCCATTTTTCCTCGGCTTCCTTTTCACCGTAATTGTATCCGATTGACCAGGCGCAGGCAGCTATGTCGATGTATGGATCAGCCAATCCACCATAGTCCCAGTCGATCACACCGGAGAGTTCACCATCAGAGGTGATAATGTTGGGCAGGCAGTAGTCGCCGTGGGTGAAAACAAGGTTCTCCTCAGGTCTGGGTCCAAGCTCGTCAAGGGTACTCCCTTCATCGATGAGTTTGGCGAACCTGTTGTCGATGCTGTTGTCAATTGGGCAACGGGTAGAATCTAAGGAGTGGACAAGTCGCAATGCCTCACCCATCGCCTTGACAGCGTCCCGTCTCTCGTTGGGTTGAGCTTTGTAGGTTGGTGTCCCCTTGATTTCAGTTGTCAGCTGGTACTCGACGCCATCGATGTATGAGTAGTAGCGTAGATCAGGAACAGGTAGACGCCCATCAATCCATTTGAGGATGCTTGACTCGCGCTCCAGGCTACGTTTTGGCTGGTTCTCCACAATTTTCAGGTAGAGAACATCATCTGACTCAAGCCTGAATATCTTTGCGGCCGTCTCGTACCAAGGGTAACGGTTAACCTCGTAGCCCTCGATGAGCCCCTGTAGCTCCTCGGGTAGCTCAGGCAACCTTGTAGATGGTCCGTCGGGCATACCCTGTATGAAGCTTGTAGTATCCTTTCAGTTCTTCGTCGAGCGTGGCATCACCCGTGTCAACGCGTAATGGCTTCCCCCGTAGGGTAGCCAGCTTGTTTGGTGTTGCGATGATCTCGATGTTCTCCTTTCCTATCTCCCGGATGACATCTGGACTGATCTGCTGGTTGCCCCGACCAAAAACGAAGCCCTGACCACCAATCACAGTGACATAGAGAACCGTCCTCTTCCCGTCGATGATTTCCAGTAACTGCTTCTCATTGACATCGGTTGCGATAAGCGTGCAGTCAACGACCACATCCACTCCGAGGAGGGTTTTCTCGACATCAAGCCGGTCCGCGATGGGCTTGATGGTTGACCCTGGACCGAGCACGTAGACAACCCCATCCTTCATCTCGTCCACGATCTCGTTTGCTGAACCGATAGACGATGACTCGTCGGTTGACCCGCTTCCCTCCTTGCTGCCCTGGGTGAGTTCGACATGGTAGAGGGCGTTCATGTACCCGTACAGCCTAGCCTGAAGCACGTTTGCCCTGAACGCCTCCTCGTCTATATCCATAACCTCGGCTAGCTGTACATCCGGCTCACTCCCAGTGATGAATCTTCTAAGCATTATCCCCGCTGATCTGGGGTCAACCGCGTAGACACCGGAGTGAATCTTTACGCCGGTGGGGATACCGAGGACGGGTAACTTGTCACCTACGATAGAATAAACGTCCCTCGCGGTTCCGTCTCCTCCACTGAAGACAATGAGATCTACGCCCTTCTGGAGCATCTCGGACGCAGCCCGTTTCGTGTCCTCAGCGCTGGTCTCGTCCCTCGTTACACCGATAACCGTTGGATTGAACCCGGCTCGCTTAACCTCATCCTCACCCATGACACCGGGGTATGTAATGAACTCGAACCCATCAACCCCCTTGAGCTCGCTTAACGCCTCAACCGTCCTGTTGGCTGACTGGGGAACCGCTCCCAGCTCCAACGCCTTCCTGCGGGTTTCCTCTCCGTCGCTTCCCTTGAGACCTACACGACCACCTAGACCGGCGTAGGGGTTAACTATGAGTCCGATGCGCTTCAAAGCAACAATAAACCCGGGCGTCGCCCTGAAAAGTGTTTAGGGCTATTCCAGCACTTTCTCAAGGAGCTTCGCGGCCCGTTCGGTGTTGAATACGGCGCACTCGCAGCATTTACCCATGATGTGGGCTGCCTGCTCTGGTGTGAGTTCCCTCATCTTGACCTGGTCCATCATCTTTCGGATATAGTTGAACGAGACCATCCCGTGGCCGCAAAGGCTGTTTATCGTAAGAACATCCCGCTCGGGTAGCCTGTCTGTTGCGCCCCAGAAGCCTAGGCTCTGCTCGACGCTGTGCCTTTGGATGCCATTCTTGTTGCAGCACTCGTGGGCTCCCTCTAGGAGTCCGCTGATGTTGATGGATATGCCAAGATTTGCCTCGACAAGATCGGCCACAACCTTCTGCAAAGTCTCGACATCAGTGAACACTGCACCAGATGTTGACCCGTCTTTCAGATGGGTGATCAAGTCAAGGAACTCGACATCATCCTGAAGTACTGACCCGTACTTGCTGCTGCCGATGTTCACGGGTCCGTACTTGTTGCATATCTTGAGGAACTCGTGTATCTTGGGGGCTGTCCCGGGTTTGATCGCCTTGGCGATGGATGTGAAGATGACGTAGTCACCCTCCAGTTCCTTGGGTGAGCCCTGCCTGTGCAGTGTGTTTGTCATTGTTCTTCCTCCACGAACAGGGGTCTACCTAGCCCAAGATTCGTCTTCCCGTTGGGGGACAGCTTGTATCCGGCTTCCTCCACCCATTTCTGGTGTGGGACCGAACCATCTGGGTCACACTTGGATGCGACTCCAACCGAGAACACGGCGTCCAGCTCATGCTGCACCGATTCAAGGATTTTGAGGTACTCGGGTATCATCTCAAGGATAGTCTTTACCTCTATTATCGCCGAGAGCACCTTCTCGTCCAGCACCTCGTCCCTGATCTTTCCTGTACTGGTATCAACCATGAGCTGAGTGACTGGATTATTCTCCTCGAAGTGAGGCTTCAAAGGGATCAACGCCTGAGCAACCTTCTCCACGTCACTGAAATGTGCCCCAGTACCAGGTCTCCCAAGCTCGATTACTACTCCTGCCTCCCCGGTCCTGAGCCTTCCGGTGATGTCGTTGGTCTTTATCTCCTCTGTTCCCCTGCCTCCGACGCCTGTTCCAGCGTGAACTACAGTTGGATCACTGAATGCTGCTCTCAGATTTCGTGGGTATTCCAGTTCAGGTGGTGTAAGAGCTCCCGTTGGGCAGACATCAACCTCCGGAACGTACATGAGGCTGAATGCTGAGAGAACTGTTCGGATTCCACTGACGATTGATGGCGGGTATCTCTCGTCCCTTAGTACCCGGTAGCATGTGGAGCACTCGACACACTTGTCCTGATTGACCACTGATTTGCCGTCCACTTCGAGGCTGATAGCTCCCATGGGGCAGATGGGGTGGCAGTTGCCGCAGCCCACGCACTTGTCCTTGTCTATCTCCAAAACCGGTACCCTCCACCGAGAATCATGGATACCTTACGGTATTTTTGGGGATAAAACCTTGGATGCCTAGAGAATTAGCCACAAAACGGGTACAACAACAAGCATCAACGATGTTGTCATCAGCCAAGCCGTGTTGGCAAGGTCAACGTCAAGGTCATATAGCGTTGGGGGAACCATGGCGGTGAACGCGACAGGCATCGATGAGAGGATTGTAACCACCTTCAGCGGTAGACCGTTGTTCACCGCTCCCAGCCCAATGATTGATGCAACCGTGTAGACGCTAAACGGGATGGCAGCGAACTTAATAAACGCGATAGCTGAGGCTTCTCGTATGTATCCACGCATCTTGCCCAGCCTCATTGCCATCCCGATTGATGAGAGAAGAAGCACCGTAACGATTGGTATGAGTACCCCGATCAAAGTAGGATAGAAAGCGGGTCTAGGCACACCGAGAACGTTCAAGCTCAGCCCGACCACCCAGCTGGTTATCGTAACCTGGAGGAACCTGTCCGAGAGGATGCCCTTCAACCTCTCAACCGCTGACTCGGCTTCAGGGGCTAACCCACTCATGGAGCGAGCGTAGGGGAACCCGACACCGTAGTAGATGAAGGTCTCGAAGAACTTGTAGAACGGGATTATCGCCACAGCCCCCTCGCCTAGGATGATATACGTGATCAATGAGCCTAAACTGCCAATGTTTGTGAAGCTCCCACATGTTACCATCACCCCTGTCTGTTTTCTTGAATGGTTGAAGACCTTGGCTGCGACCAACCCGAGGACTCCGCCGAGTGTCACGGCGAAAGCCCCGAGGAATGGCAGTGCGAATATCCTGATATCGCTCAGGTTTAACGCCCATATTGCTCCACCGAAGACGATGGGGTTAAGGTATAGGATCGCTGTGGTCTGGAGCCTTCTCCTGAGCCGGTTGATCTCCTCGTCGGACTTGTTGACTCCGTGGGGGATGATGTTCCTGTAAGCGTACCCGGCTAGAAGCCCACCAGAGATGAGTCCAAGTGAGAATAGGATATCCCCGACGCTAGCCATACCGCGTAGTCGGCTTCATCGTATTTAACCGGCACTGGTGGGGGAAGTATAGTAAACCTCGTCCAAGTTGGATGAGATTGGAGCCGCTTTTTCATCGCTGAACTTGAGCGAGTGCACGCATGCCTTGATGCACTTTCCGCAAACCTCGTCGTCCAGTTCCAGCCAGTTCATATAATTCAGACACTGGTCCCGGTAGTCATCGAGCCTGTCCTTGTGCTCCAGGAACTTGCAGACCTCCAGGCAGCTAGTGCATTCCCCGCAGTCCAAACTGGTTTTAGCTGTTGGGACAAGGGGCTGCGTGGATATCATTCCTGCTAGCCGGATCATGCAGCTGTACACGGGGTTTACGATGAGACAGTTCCTGCCCCTCCAACCGATCCCGCTGTGCTCCGCGTGCACCACGTGGCTCACTACTGTGGGGAAGTACTCCTTTACAGACTTGACCTTGGATGCCAGGCCGGTTGTGGTCGCTGGTAATGGGATGCCGTCGAATGCATCAGCCAATGTTCCAGATGCCTGGTTCAGAGAATTGTTGAGTACCTCGTACCACTTGGCGTAGACGTTCCATGATTCCTTGTCGAACACTCCCTCCTTCGTTACGCCGATGTTGTCGATGATGCCGTCAGGGTACACGAATGCGATGCTGACGAAAAAACCATGGTCGAGAAGATCGCCATGTTGCTCGCCGACTATCTCGGTGAGTCGCTCTTTCTGGACAGGCATCAATGACTCATAGACAGCCTTGTAGTCTGTTACACCAAGAATCCCTCGCAGGTTAAACCGAGAAGCCTGATGAGCGAAAAGCTCCCTGAGACGCTGGGTGTTCTCCTCGGCACTCATGGTATCTCTGCAAGCCTGCCTACGATTTAATCTTTGAGTTAAGGTACACTCCGAGGATGATCACGCAGGCGCTGAGAGCCTTGACCAGTGTCATCTGTTCATCTAGCAGCAGTACAGCGAACACTATGCTGAACACGGTTGCCAAATTATAGAAGGGCATGGTCCAGTTCACCCCTTTCATCCTAATCGCGTTCTGCTGGATGATGTAGGCGAGGAAGGATGGGAAGATTCCCATGTAGATCACCGATGCCAACCCGATCCATGATGATGATAACAGTACATTGACTGGGTTCTCACCCAAAGTGAAGGGAATCAGTGCAATCGTGCTTAGGACGAACGTATACGAGACAAGAACCGTTGGAGTGAACTTTTCGGAAGCCCGCTTGCTGAACACCCCGTAGAGGGCGTGGCACGCTGACGCTCCAAGCATCATAAGGTCCCCCCGGTTGAAGGTGAGCCCGGTTAGTACCCCTAGGTCACCGTCTGTGATTGTCAGTATCACGCCAAGGAGGGCGATAGTGATTGCCGTGAACCTCTGCAGAGTTAACCTCTCCTTGACCACCCATATGGCGAGTATCGAGGCCATTATGGGTTTTAGTGAGGCGATCATCGAAGAGTTGATGGATGATGTGTAGTGCAGGGAGCCGAAGAATAGCAGGTGGTAACCGATGATCCCTGTTAGGCTGAGGGTGAATATCTGCGGTAGTTCACTGAGCTTTGGTTTTGGTGAGTCTTTTTCGGTCATGAGCATGTATGGAACTATGATCACTGACGCGATCAGGTACCGGTACATCGTTATAGCCACTGGGGAGAAGTCGTCTATCCCGAGTTTTCCCGCTATGAAGGCTCCCGCCCAGCAAGCGGACGCGAAGGTCATCTGTAGAAAAATTTTGATGTCGGAGCCACCTGAATCCCGACTAGTCATAGATCAACGCGCCTTCGGTTAGCCCAACCTCTCCGATAATCTTTTTCATGGCATTAGTATGGTTCGGTTCAGGTTATTATATCTTTGGAGGAATACGAGCCGTGGTAATGAAAAAGGTCACAAAGTTGGCATCAATCATACTACCTGTTTATAGGGATCGGCGTGGGATGAACCCCAAGCACCGGGGCTTTTTATGGAGAACCGAGACAGAACAATCAACATACTAGCGGTTATAATATTCACCGCAATGCTGGGACTGGGCATCCTAGGTCCAATCCTCCCCATCTACGCCAACGACCTAGGCGCAACAATGACCCAGATAGGCATGCTGACATCAGCGTGGTCCCTGTCAAGGCTGATTTTCACCGCCCCTATGGGTAGCTACGCGGATAGGAGCAGCAAGAAACGGGTTATCATTGTGGGTCTAGGAATATACAGCCTGGTCTCGGTCTTCTACGCGTTCTCATGGAACTTTACGAGTCTTGTTTCAGTTAGAATACTGCACGGTATGGGCTCAGCCATGGCGATGCCGGTTGCTACAGCTTACGGAGCAGAGATCGCCCCCAAAGGAAAGGAGGGTCAGTACATGGGCGTGCTAAACCTTGCAATGATGGCAGGGTTCGCGTTTGGTCCTTTCCTCGGTGGGACGCTCACGGACATCGCGTCAAAGGAGACAGCATTTTACGCAATGGCTGGTTTGACTGGGATCAGCTTGCTGCTGGCTATATTCTTCCTGCCAGACGTAGAATTCACAACAAAGAAGAGGGCAGCAGCGTCATTCAGACAGGTTTTCAGCAACAAGATGCTGACTACTATGATCTGGTACAGTTTCGTATCGACGCTAGCCATAGCATCTGTCTTCGGGTTCTTGAGCATGTACCTCTCCCAGCCTGTCGAGTCCGGCGGAATGGCGTTGTCAATCTCAACGATTGGTATAGTCATGTCTGTTGGCCAGTTTATCTCAGCCTCACTCCAGCGGGAGTTCGGTAAGCTCGCGGACAGGTACGACAAGAAGAGGATAATCATGGCAAGCGGACTGATAGGCGCGTTTGGTATACTCCTGTTCCCATTGATGACAGGGACAGCCGGAATATTCGCGGCACAACTCATCTTCATCTGTGGATTAACCCTAGGTAGTCCAGCGATCAACGCGATTGTAGCTATTGCAGGAAGAGAGATCGGGACGGGGACAGCTATCAGTGCGCTCCAGAGCGGAAACAGCCTCGGAAACATACTGGGTCCACTCGCCGCTGGAATGCTCCTCGACAGCCTAGGTTTTGCCACCATCTTCAACATCAGTGGAGTGATACTCGTCGTGTCAGTGGCTATGTTCTACGTCATGACGCGAAACCTGTCCATGGAAAACCCTATTGAGTCATAGACCTGTGTCATTTTGGGCAATGAGCGAGTACCGGAAACGGGATAGAGTGTTCCAAGTAATGGGCTTGACCCTCTTGATTGCAATACTAGTTGCCTCCATGTGGGGCTATCCCTACTCGCTGTACGAGATTAGAACCCCAATCAACCTGATAGCGGCCATACTGTTCGGCTTCTCCCTGGTTTTCAGGATATGGGCGCACTTGGTGCTCAACCGGAACTACTCGTACACCCTTGAGATACGGGATAAACATAGACTGGTCAAAACAGGTCCATACAGGCACATCAGACACCCAATATATTCCGGGACACTACTGGCAGTGTTATCGATACCGATTTTCACCTCAAGTTTGCCGGGTTTTCTTTTGGCTCTTCTCGGAGTTCCATTATTCATTCACCGCATCGAGAACGAGGAGGAGATGCTGATCGATGAATTCGGTGACGATTATAGGAGATATCGGGAGTCCACTTGGAGACTCCTACCCTACGTTTATTGAGCTAGCCCTTTTTCACCAAAGTAACGTAGATGACTGTAGCGACCAAGCCCAAAATTGATAGGACATACCCCAAACCGGGAAACCCGAGCCGTAGGATAGCGAAGCCACCGATCATGGCCCCAATCACACCTCCGAGACCGTTGGAAGCAGCACTGAGGGACATCATTGACCCTCTGTAAGTTGTCTCTTGTAGCAACCCCAAGGTACTGACAGTTGATAAGCGAACACCAGTCATGAAAGCCCCGACAAGTGAACACGCTAATGCCAATGTCAGAGATAGTCCAGCAGAGAAGTAGGCTAGGTACGCAATCGATGATAGAAGTGTTGATAGGTATACAACACGTTTCAAGCCAAGCTTGGAGACGAGGTATCCACTGCTGAGCAAACCAAATGTTACGAGAAGGGCAGTAAGAGGCAGCAGTTGGGAGACCCGTTCAACTCCCAAAGTGAAACCTTGGCGGAGGTAGCTACCATTGTACACTTGGATCATCATGAATGGGGTCATGGCAAGTGCTCCCGCGATTAGGAAAGCGAGAGCGGATCTGTTTCTCAGGACGGCTTTTAGTCCATCAAGATAGTTTCCGCCGTTATTCTGTTCCTTTTCTTTCTTCGGAATCTGGCTTGATACCAGAAACAATGATACCAAGGCAATAGCCAAGCTATACGATGCAAAGCCTATCCTCCAGTTGCTTCTGGCAACTATGTATCCTGTAATCAAGGGTGCGAGTATAGAAGCGACGCTCCTCATGGAGATCAACCGCCCCATTACCTTTGTTCTTCCCTCAGCCGGGTAGAGAGCACCAATGTACGTCGTTACCATTGGTAGGGTCATGCTGAACCCTATGCCGGATAAACTGTAAAGGAGAATTATGGAGGTCAAATTGAAGGACATGCTTGTGCCGAGTATTGATATGATCGTCAAGACAAGTCCCAGCCTCATGAGAAGTTTATGTGAGTACCTGACGGCTAGAACGCTCATTACAAGCGCCATGATGATGCTAAGGAAGGACGAGAAGGAACTGATCTGACCCAGAACTCCAACTGGGAACCCAAGTGCCTCACTAATATCAACCAGGAGCAAGCTCAATGCTATCATGGGGGGCCCTCCAGTCGCCATCGATGCGCCTAGGGCGAGGAAAACAAGAGACTCGTTTCTTTCATCACTATTCATGAGTGTTTCTCCTTGAGGACGCCCCCTAGTTCACTCAGGGAGTATCCAATTACCCAATGTAAGAGGTTGAATCTATATAACCTCAAAGGTAAATATATTAACCTAGATTCTACTCGTAGCCGAGGAAACGCAACACAGTCAGTGCTAGGGTTTTCACCGTGACCTCCATGTCCTCCACAGGCACGAACTCGTTGGGTCCATGAGCGTTCCTGATATCACCCGGACCGAAAACAGTAGTTGGAGTCTTTCCCACGTTGATGAGGTGACGAGCATCACTCGCATAGGTCATACCTTCATGCACGGACTCCTCACCAGTTACATCGAGGACGGCATCATCAAGTGTCTGGATAATCGGGTGATCATCCGGAACCATCGAGGAAGCGAAGCTATACCCCACCCACTCCACGACTGGTGGGTTCACTCGTAGCCAAGGGTCAGCCTCCGCGATCTCTTTCACCTTTGCGTCAAGGTCAGCACGTGCGTCCATCTCATCCTCGCCAACGGCAACACCTATCCTGCCCTCGAAAACAACCTTCTCAGGGACAGTACCAGCCCATTGACCACCGCTGACAACGCCTATACTGATAGCGTATGGAGCACTGTACCTGCTGTAGTCCTTATCCGTTAGTCTCTTGTTCCGCTCAGCCTCCAGCTCCTTCAAGCCCTGGTGGACCACTATGAACTTGTCAATCGCGCTGATCCCCTCGTCCTTAACACAGGCATGCACGCTCCTACCGGGCACAGTGATCCTGAAGCTCATTGCACCAGCGACCTTTGGGGCGACTTTAGTCTCGCTTGGCTCCATGATTATACCAGCGTCAGCTGAGTATCCCCGAACTGCGGTTGCTAATGCTCCACAGCTACCGTCCTCCTCACCGATACAGGACTCGAAAATCACCTTGCCCTTGAGCTTGACAGAATCAGTAACTGCCTTAACGGCATAAAGAGCAGCAGCAATACCACCCTTCATGTCACAGGCCCCACGACCATAGATTTTACCATCTCGAAGGGTAGCCGTAAAGGGTAACGAATCCCAGTTATCCACATCACCCGGAGCAACAGTGTCAATATGCCCGCAAATGATCAGGCTCTTGCGCCCCTCCGGACCCAAGGTGCCAACGACTCCCAGCCCCTCCTCGCGCTCGTAGGACATACTGAAATCAGGATGCTTGGACAGCTCATCGAAGTCTATCTCCCACTTGTCAACCTCGTACCCGTGCTCCTCCAGCGTCTTAGCCATAAACCACTGGGCCTTCGACTCCTTACCCTCAAAGCTTGGGATTGAAACAATATCCCCTAGGAACTTGTACATGCCCTCATAGTCAATGGCGTCCAACACCTTGCGTTCAACGGAATTCATATTGAAAAATAGAACGTCTTTCCGATATATGCCGTTTCCCTCGAAAACTATATTGAGTCCCCAACCACCTTGTTCGTGACATGAAGGCGGTCATGAAGACCAAGCCCGAACCGGGTATAGAGGTCCTGGATATCCCCGTCCCAGAGATAGAAGTGGACGAGGTTTTGATTAAAGTCAAGGCAGCGGCTATCTGTGGAAGCGACCTTGGAATCTACAAGTACACCTCCGCTTACAGCAAGATGACCCTGCCCGTGGTAATGGGACACGAGTTCTCAGGCGAGATCGTTGAGACAGGCCCAGAGGTAGTTGGCTACAAGAAAGGTGACAGGGTTCTCAGTGAGTCAGTCAAGGCATGCAAGGAGTGCAGTTTCTGCAAGGAGGGAAGGAGCAACCTATGCGAGAAATCAACCCTATTCGGGATTCACACCGCCGGTGGGTTCGCTGAGTACATCGCAGTCCCATACAAGCTCCTCCACAGGATACCCGACAACATGAGCTACGAGGACGCAGCCCTAGTCGAGCCTCTGAGCAACGCACTCCACTTCGTCAAGGACATCACCCCGTTCAAGGTCAACGATTTCGTGGTCGTCCAAGGCTGCGGCCCAATTGGGTTGTTCAGCGCCCAGATATTCAAGCTAGGAGGAGCTCAGGTCATCATGACTGGGCTCAGCGCTGACACGGTCAGGTTTGAGATCGCAAAGAAGCTGGGAATCGAGACCGTGAACATCCAAGAGGAGAACCTGGAGGAGATCGTCATGGAGCGAACAGGGGGCAAGGGAGCGGACATCGCCTTCGTCGCCGTTGGAGCCCCCCCTGCAGTAAAACAGGCAACCCAGATAGTCAGAAAAAGGGGCAGGATCACCGTGGTCGGAATCTTCGGCTCAGAGGTGCCCATCGACATGACCTGGCTCGTCAGACGAGAGCTTGAAATCAAAGGAGCATACGACGCAAAACCAGTCAACTTCCCAGAGAGCATCGAGCTCATATCAAAGGAACTAGTGGACGTCAACAGCGTCCTCACACACAAGTTCAGCCTAGACCAGGCGGAGGAAGCGTTCAAGGTAGCCCTTAACATGACCGGCGGAAAAATAGTGTTCACCCCCTAATCACAAAAACGTTAATTGACCCGAGGAAATTTTTTTCCCTTATCCCCACTCACTGACCCACCCACAACCTTAAACCCGGCAAACCATCCCAACTGGTCATAATGTCCAAGCTCACCCAAAACTGGACCAGCTTCATCAAACGACTACCAAGCCTATACTTTGGCCTATTCCTCTTCGCCCTAGGCTCAGTCATGATACTCTACGCAGACCTAGGCATGAGCTCCTGGGGCGTCTTCCAGGTGGGGTTAATGAAAATGATCGGATTAACATTCGGGCAAGCAACACAACTCGTCGGTTTAGGCGTCCTAATACTAGGATGGCTCATGGGGTTCCCACCGGGTTTCGGCACCCTGAGCAACATATTCTTCATCGGATACTTCATCGACAGGATCATCGCATGGGGCATAGTGCCCAGATTCAACGACATGGCACTACAGCTCGCCCTTCTAGTCGCCGGAATGGCTATGATAGGAGTAGCCTCATACTTCTACCTCAACCCAAAACTAGGAGCAGGACCAAGAGATGGACTCATGATAGGACTAGTACAGAGACTCGACAGGCAAGTCTCAGTAGTCCGAGCTGGAATCGAAATCACAGTCCTAACCATGGGCATCGCCATGGGTGGACCAATAGGGATAGGCACAGTGATTACAGCCTTCAGCATCGGCTGGTTCGTCCAGATGGCGTTCAAGTATGGAAACTATGACAGGAACGCCAAGCACATGAACCTGTACGACCTAGCCAAGTATCTAGCCGGGCAGTAGTCAAATATACTCAACGCCCTACCTTGTTCTTGATAAAGTTGCCAAAAATAGAAGGCCTACAGTACAAGATACGCGACACAACCGAGGAAGATATCCCAGTCATAATGGACCTATGCTACCAGCTCAGCGTCTACGAGAAGCTAGAGTTCAAGGGAACCGAGGAACGATACAAAAAGTACGGATTCACAGAGGACAAGATATACGACTGCCTCCTCGTGGAGAACACCGGCGGACCCGGACCAGACTACCTCGGCGTGGCGCTGTTCTACTACACATTCAGCACCTTCGAGGCAAAGCCCACCCTATGGCTTGAAGACATCTTCGTCCCAGAGGAGCTACGAGGAAACGGGATCGGCACCAAGCTACTGAAACAGCTATGCCAGATAGCCGTCGAGAAGGACTGTGGACGAGTGGAGTGGACGGTACTGGACTGGAACGAGCCCAGCAGGCAGTTCTACTTCGGCATCGGAGCCAAAGCCATGGACGGTTGGACCACCTTCAGGATGATGCCAGACGCATTCAAGAAACTCGCTGAAGACTAACCATCCACATTTTCAAGGAACTCAAGGATGACCTTCGTTGCCTCATCCGTCTTCTGTTTCAGGAACCCGTGACCACAACCCGGAATCTTGACGAGTTTAGATTCGGGGATCTTTGATGCTATACGTTCGCTGTTCTCTGGTGGAACCAGCACATCATCCTCACCTGTCATGACCAGAACAGGCATCTCAAGGTCTGGGAGATACGGGAACGTGTCGAGTGTAGATATAGCATGGCTCTGGTTCATCAATGAGTACGACGGAGTCGGGTGATCCGAGTATGTCTCATCCTCGACCAGCGCCTCAAGGTTTGCCTCGACGTACTCCTTGGAGTAGAGAAGGTAGAGCAGTTTGATGGTCCTGTCACGCTCAGTCATCTCGGGCAGTGGATTGGCGATCAACGCAAGATCCATCTGAACCTGGGGATCGGAGGAAACAGAGTTCTCCCCACCAGGCGTAGTACCACAAAGGACCAGACTCTTGGCCATCTCTGGGTAATTGATACCGAATGTCTGAGTGATTGCACCTCCCATGCTGAACCCCATGACATGTGTTTTCTCTATACCAAGTGCTCTAAGCAGTCCCCAGACATCAGCCGCCATCATATCCATAGTATACGGGATATCCGGTTTGGATGACCTTCCAGTTCCCCGGTTATCCATCATGATGACCTTATGCTTCTCAGCAAGCCGATCAACCATTCTATCGCTCCAGCTGTCAAGGTTACCGCCCCAGCCGTTTATGAGCATCAAAGGGAAGCCCTCCCCCCTTGTCTCGTAGTAGATGAAAATACCGTTCGCTTGGATGACAGGCATACCCTCCATACTTTCACACGTATTGAAGGGTTTTTCCATATTCACCTTGGTCCCCCACGCACAGCGCGATGGGTTCGCCTTATAACGCGTGATTTCAAAGCACTCATTGTGAGAAATGAAAGCATCTACTCCTGGGTCCGGAAGAACAGGAAAGGGGACCTCAGGATAAAGAACGACGAGGTAAAGATAGGGAAAGTTCTAGTCCCTGTCAAAAAGCCAGGAAAACAGTACCAGTAACTTACTCCATTTTAAACTCGGTTCGTCTAGCAATCTGGGCAGCCATCTTGATAGCTATCCTACCAGACATGGTTATGAGGTACCTGCCCCTCCGCTTCTCCTGGGTGATCAACCCCACCTGTTCAAGAACGTCAAGGTGGCTGCTGAGGGTGCTGGGGCTGATCTCCTTGAGCGATTCCTGAAGATCACTGCTGTACATTCCACCCCAGCTGAGCTCCTTGAGGATAGTTACCCGGTGCTCGTTACCCATTGCGCTCATAATCGCCGAGGTGCGTTGGACATCGCGGTCACTCATCATAGTGGGCCTTTCACGTCTCGGCCTCGCCTCTTGGAATATTGAGTGTTCCAGCTCCGAGTTCACATTCTCCATGACATCGTTAACAAACTCTCCGATGTACTCGCCGAGTTTCTCACCCCAAGGCTCGTTTGGCCTCCAAGCTCTACCGTACATCTCGCCGTAGAGCCTGCCATACCTGCCATTCCTTCTCTCCCTTCTCTCATCCCTTTCAAAGGAATCCTCATCAGGCGTTTCTTCCTCGGGTGAGACATCCTCTACCTGATCGGGTTCCTCTTCGATGACTGGTTCTTCCTTGCTTAGCTGCTCTGCGATCCGCGAAAGCTGCTCCCTGAGCTGGTTCACTTCTTCCCGTAGTTTGTCTTGGTCTGACATCCTTTCTCCACCTTTTTACGAATATAATTCGTTTACTATCGAATACAAATTGTATATTATCAAGTTATAAATGTATTGGAGGAGAAACCAGTTGGGATTTAATCAGCAGCTAGGGCTTCAACTTCATCATGGTCAGGAAGGATTGATTCCACATCTCTGACTTCCTTGAACAGATATCCGCCCAATGCACAGACGAAGCCTAGCACTCCAAGGAAAAGCCATAGAAGACTGATCCCCGTCCCAGGACCAACACCCACTAGCCATCCAAAGTAGGGAACAAGTACGCCACCCTCCATCATCCCAGGAATCAAGAACCTGTCAGCTAGTGGTCCCGTAATCGCCATGGCGACCGGCTGGCTGATTAATGCAATCATCGCCCTGGTGCCGAAAACCCTTCCCTGCATCTCTGGGGGGACCTTGCTCTGCCATATTGCTTGGTTGCTCCCGTTGATGGTAGGATTGAAAAGCATCATCAGGAAAGCTCCTGCTGCCCATGTGTACATGCCTTTGCCTAGGCCAATGGCAACGTAGCCGAAGAGACATGAAAGCGCCATCCCGGTGAGCACCCCGTGTACACGTTTCTTGGGTCCACCCCATGCACTGAGAATTAATCCACCGACGACTCCACCCGCACCGAAAGCGGACCTGACTGTGCCGAGTATCACCGTGTTGTCGTTGGTTCTCGAAAGAACCATCGGGGCGATCAGCGGAAATCCCAAGCTACCGATGAAGTTGATGGTGAAGAATACTAGTTGTAAACCGAGTAGCCCTGGTCGTTCCCTGATATACCTGAACCCGAATAGGCTGTCCTCAAGCAGGCTCCGCTTCTCCTCAGTTATGATGGATTCTGGCTGAGGAATATTAACGATGAACAGGGCACCAATGGCTACGACTACGCTCAGCAGGTCGAAAAGAAGTATCCCCCTTGTGCCTATGATGGGGAGCAGTACGCCTGCTGCCACAGGAGAGAATATGCCCGAGGTGTTCTGGGCAAGCCCAAGCATGCCGCTTGCCCGAGTGTATTCCTCTTTGTCAACCATCGTGCTAACTGCAGCGCTGTAAGCGGGGAACTGGAACGACTGGAATAATCCAGCGAATGCGCCTGTTAGGTAGAGGTGCCAGATCTGGAGGTTTCCAGACGAGAGAAGGAGGAAGATGACCAGGGTTGAGATGCCTGCGGCGATGTCGCTGAGCATCATCACGAGCTTCCTGTTCCACCTGTCCACCAGTGCCCCGGCGACAGGGTAGAGAAGGATGTTGGGTAACACGAATGCGAGACCTGTTAATGCTAAAGCCGTTGCCTCACCTGTCTCCTGCCACGCCCATATCGTCAATGCAAAGTTTGTCATGAACGTGCCCAAGAGGCTCACGAACTGTCCCCCCCAGATGACCGTGAAGCCCCTCATCCCGGACAAGAATGGCTGCTTTTCCCCTTTCTCCATGTACCGTCAAATCCCGTTTTTTCTTTTAACTGCGACTCATGTGATGTACTCACATTAGGTGAGTCCCGTTGATGGGAGCGAATGCTCCCCTATCAACGGAAGGAAGGTGTTTCTCCTTTCTCCGTCGAATAAGACGGAGAAAGATAGTTAAACTTATTTGGTTTAACATTTTTAACGAGTTTAGTATGTCGATCATTGACCCGAAAATATCCACACTGCGCGCGCGATAGTGACCCAGCCCCAGGTGCATTTCGTTGAGAACTTTAACATCCAGCTCCCCGACGAGAGGGGGCAACTGCTTCTCGTTGAATTGTACAAACGTGAGAAGATGAGGACGAGTGAGTTGCTTGAGTTCCTCTACAAGGAGGGCGTGGAGGGCTTCGAGATTGATCCTACTGGGTTAGGCCGTAGTGAGAAGATTACTCTCCTGATGAGGTTGAACAAGGGTATCACCGGGAAGCTTGAGAACGCTGGATATATCAGGAAGGAGAAGAGGGGCAGGGAGAACCTGTACACAATCACGGACTCTGGCAAGTACGTCGCCTGTGTGAGCGGCTTGCTGTAGTCCACGAAACCCTTTTAATTCATTGCCTAATTGATTGAGGTTGCGTGGCTGCTGTGGTGTAACGGCTAGCACTAAGGCCTGTGGAGCCTTGAGACGGGGTTCAATTCCCCGCTGCAGCCCCATCCTCGTGCGGAGGTCGCCCAGCATGGTCAAAGGCGTAGGATTGAGGTTCCTATCTCTAAGGAGTTCGAGGGTTCAAATCCCTCCCTCCGCACCATTCTTATGATTATTTCTCTGATAGGTTCATGAGAGTACATGGTTGAGAAGGGTTCTGAGGTTGATGTGGCTGCTCTGAGGGCGACGCTGGAGGAGTATGTTAGGCGTTTCAATGATAGGGATTTCGAGGGCTGGCTCACTTTATGGAGCGAGGATGGGGTTCAGATGATGCCCTTTGTTCCTGCTGTGGTTGGCGTTGAACGGATAAGGGAGGTTATGGAGCCTATTTTCTCCGACTACGAGGCCGAGTTGATGATTAGGGAGGTTCAAGACGTTGTCGTTGAGGGTGATACTGGTTTGACCAGGTGTATCTACTCGATGAAGATGATGAAGAACGGGAGAAGGGCTCCCGGGATTCCTGACGGGAAAACACTGACCGTGTACTCTAGGCATCCTGACGGTTCGTGGAGGGTCTCTTATGATTGCTCTAACGCCAACAGCCGGAAGAGAGAGTATCCTGTTTGATCCAACCACTGGTAATAAGGCAGGAAAAAAAGGTCTCCTAGCCTTATCCGTTATGTGACTAGAGGTCGGTGAATAGCTTGGTGATGACTTTTCTGTCGTTGGGGAGGTCAAGTTGATTTGGGTCGTCTATGTAGAAGATTTCATCGGCTTCCGTTGAGGTGGGATCTCCGGTCCAGTCCTCGCATAGGTACCAGTGGTTCATCTGTATCTCGGTCTCTGTATCGCACGGCATCCGTGCGATGAACTTGAAGCTGTCACATCTGACACCGAGTTCCTCAAGGAGCTCCCGCTTCAAAGCATCAACGTGGGTTTCGCCTACCTCCACGTGACCACCCGGTATGACGACGGCCCCAGGGTCGGTCTCCTTGTCGTGTCTCCTCTTCTCAACAAGCACCCTGCCGTCTCTCACGAGTATGAACGCAACTGTGTCAACTGTCTCCATCCGTATGGATATCGAGGAGAATGGTGAAAATCTTTCGCTAATCTGGTAGCTGGTATCCGTAGAGGAACTTGATCAATAGTATGGCTAGGACCGTCACCGCTGTGATTAGCTGTTTACGTCTAGGTGCATATGTGACCTGCCCCAAGTAGAAGGAGGGCAAGGCGAGCACGTACCAGAACCTCCAGTAGAGCACCAGAGCAGCGTATGCGACCGTGTTTACTATGTGGGGGAGGAAAATGAACGAGTTTGAGAGCCACCCGATGAGGTAAGATATTACGGATAACGATGCCATCGCAAGGTTCAGGTAGAAGAATATTGACGCTGCAATACGGTTGATGGTTTCGGACATTAATGGAGAATGGGCTTGAGTTCACAAAAAGGTGCCTGTTGAATTGAAAGGGTTGGGATTACTCGGTCTTAACTCCGAACTGCAGTATCCCCCAGCCAATGAAGTATGTGACAGCGGTTGTGAGGAAGATCGTGTATAACCCGAAAATATCTGCGATGTACGCTGCTATTATGGCGGCTAGGGGTCCAACGGCTGTATTTGGTATCGATGATAACGCAAATCCTACACCCCTCTGCTTTGGTGGAGAGAGTTTGGCTGTCATGGACATGTTGGCTGGCATGCTAAGGATACCGAAGAAGCGTTGGGCGAGGTAAAAGAACCCGAATCCCCAGATTCCCTTGAGTATGATGGCTATTACGAAGCAGACGTAAGAGGCGAAGAGAGTACCAACAAGCCACTTTTTGACTCCCACACGTGAACACATCTCACCCCCGAGCGGTGACGCGATGATACCCATCAGTGAGCTTATGGAGAAAAGAAGCCCGATATTGGTCACGGTCCAGCCCTGAGATTCCGCCAACCAGATAGTTAGAAAACCGGTGGTTAAGCCTCCACCAAAACGCCTTAGAGTACCTGATAACAGGAACACGATCATGTCCGAGTTGAGGAGCTTTTCAACCGAGGACTCCTCGTCCTTGGACTCCTTGACGACTATCTCCTCTTCAGGCTTCATGAAGTAGATCGCGGTCAGTCCAACCAGTATAGGAACGGTCCAGAAAAGGTAAAGTTGCCTCCACTCGAAAGCCAGCCAACCCATCAAAACCGTAACAGAGAGTGGACCCATGGCTACACCAGTTGTGCCACCAGCGTTCCAGATGCCAAGAGCCCTTGACCTGTTCTTCTGGCTGGAAGTGTTGGAGATATAGCTCTGGGAAGGCGGGTGGTAGAGTGTAGAGTTGAGTGTGAGTAGGGTAGTGGCGATGATGTACATGGTAGGGTTGATGGAGAAACTTGCGAGACCGGCACCGATGGCAGCCATGAGGACACTTGCCGCGATGATCTTCCTTGCCCCAAGTCGGTCAGATAAGTAACCCGTGGGTAGGGTGATAAAGATCTGAATCAGGGAGGGTATGGCGACTATGAGCCCAATCTGCTGGTTGGTCAGGCTAAACTCGTCCTTAAGAATAGGGAATATAGTTGAACGTATGTTTCCCGCCGAGTGAACAAGGATATGAGTTAACACCATGACAAGTAGGCTTGTGCTCAGCACCTTGGACTCGTTAGAAACCTCACTCATGGCTGATATTAGCCAAACTTGTAGTTAAATTGAAGTATAGTCTACATGTGGTGGACGATTTTACTGATTACCTTGTGTTCCGCCTTGTGTAGGTGCTCCAAGAGGGTTGACTGGCTGATCCCAATGGATTTGGCCAGTTCTCGGCTGGATGTTTTTTTCGGGAAATCATAGTAGCCATGGAGGTACGCCTTCCGGATGGACTCGGACTGGCGGTCGGTCAGGTTGACGTACTCGATGGGCAGTGCCATGCTGAGGCTGTCCATGCGCTGGATTTTGTCGATGGATACATCACCGATCTCATCTAGGTGTTTGAAAAGATCCTTCTTTGTACTCTCGTCACTCAGCACTATGCTCCAGTTCTCCTTACCATCAGTGACGGTAACAGGTGTAGTGAAGAACCCACGATTCTCAAGGATGTACCGGGTGACGTGCTCTGTATAGTCTCGCAATGAGACAGTGAACACAGCCTCCTTAACAGTCCGTGCCGTAACCATGAAATCAGTGGTGAGCTCCAGGGTCTCCCAGTACTTCAGGAACCCCTCCAGCTGGTGGTTGATGTCACAGGCAGCGTGCATCAGCACTGTCACCTCGTTGTCCTTGAGGATGTTGCTTGAGATGATTCGTGTCTTGACCTCGGGGTATTGGACAGAGGACGCGGTTGACGGGCACCCGTGGTGCACTATTGAGAAGTCTATACCGAGCATGCTAGGGTCGCTCTTACTGATGAGTCAGGCGACTTAAGCCATATGATTATACCCGTGCATGCTCGGCTCAAAGGATAATCAGTCTACGGGCTTGGATCAATTGTCTAGGTGACCAACGTGGAGAAAGGAGCCAAGATAGAGGGCATCTCGTTCAGGAACTACAAGAGTCTCGGAGCGATTGATGTGAGCAGCTGGAGGGTCAACACCCCCCAGCTCAACCTCGAAACATGTGTGAGCTGCGGGCTATGCGTATCATACTGCCCGGAGCGAGCGATCACACTAGACACCGATGGAAAGCCCGAGATCAACTATTCATTCTGCAAGGGCTGTGGGATATGTGCCTACGAGTGCCCCACCGACTCCATCGAGATGATCAGAGAGGCAAACTGATGGAAACCTTTGATGTAATGCCTGGAAACAAGGCAATAGCACACGGGGCAAGACTGGCACGCGTTGAAGTCGTTCCAGCATACCCTATCACCCCTCAGACCACCATCATCGAGTACATCGCTGATTTCATCGCGGATGGCAAGATGAAGGCAGAGTACATCCACAGCGAGGGCGAGCACAGCTGCCTCGGTATGGCTGTAGGTGCATCAATGGCTGGGGCACGCACATTCACGGCTACCAGCAGCCAGGGATTAGCTTACGCCCACGAGGTTGTAGCGCAAGCTGTTGGATACAGGACACCATTAGTTATGGCGGTAACCAACAGGTGCCTTGCATGGTACTGGGGTATTGGCGCGGATTACTCGGATGTGGAACCAGAGCTCAACCTTGGTTGGATCATATCCTTCGTGGAGTCCAACCAGGAGGCACTGGACATGGTTCTCCAGCTATACAAGATCGCCGAGGATCCAAGCATCATGCTACCGGCGATGGTGAACCTCGACGGCTTCTACCTGAGCTACAGCTACGAGCGAGTTGAGATACCGGACGAGGAAACTGTTAGAGGTTGGTTGCCGGATTTCAAGCCAGAGTTCAGTCTAGACCCTACGACTCATGACAAACATCAGGCAGCTTTCATACCTACACCATTGATGACCACATACAGACGCAAACTAGAGGAGACGCTTCAGAAAACAAAGTCAATCATCTCTGAGGTTGATGCTAGTTTCGGTGAGACCTTTGGGAGAAGCTATGGAGGACTCGTTGAGGAGTACAGATGCGATGGTGTAGAGAGCGTCTTAGTAACCGTGGGTTCGATGACAACAGCTGCGAGGAGAGCTGTTGATAGACTCAGAAAAGAGGGGCACAGCATCGGGTTGGTTAAAGTCAGGTTCATGCGACCCTTCCCATCAGAGTACTTCAGGGAGCTATCAAAGAGAGTCAGCGCGATTGGAGTCGTGGACAGGATGGTTCAGCATGGAACCCAAGGGGGCATCATTTTCAACGACCTGAAATCAGCCATCTGCAACGAGGAAAACAAGGCACCGGTTATCAACTTTATCACAGGCATCGGAGGGGAGGACATACCCATCGACGATTTGGTCAAGATGGGAAGAAAGACCATCAAAGTCGCCGAGAAGGGACTAGAAAAAAAGATAGAGTACATCGAGCACCCTGTCCCGGATCAGGCTCAGCCCCTCCCCGTAGATGAAGACTGCGTGGTCACACCATCAAGCATGGGGTGTGCAGGCTGCGCATCAAGTATCATTATTCGTGAGTTACTGGAAACCCTCGGTAAGGACACCATAGTTGTCAACCCACCAAGTTGTTCTGTTGTGAACTATACTGGAGCAGCCAAGGTTCCATGGATGCTCCCAAACTTTGCGGCAGCTGCGTCGTTCCAGACAGGGATATACAGGGCATTGAAAGCGAAGGGAAGGGAGGACCAGGTCTATGTCACAAGCTACGCGGGTGACGGAGGAACTGTTGATATAGGCCTCCAGGCGTTAAGCGGAGCAGCAGAGAGAGGCGAGTCCATCATCTGGGTATGCTACGACAACGAGGCGTACATGAACACGGGCATCCAGAGAAGCGGGAGCACGCCACTGTTCAGCCAGACAACCAGTACACCGGCCGCCTCGGTATGGGAGGGAAAACCCACAAGGAGGAAGAATATGGTGATGCTAATGGCTGCGCACAGGGTACCGTACATCGCAACAGGAAGCATAGCTTACCTAGCCGACCTGAAACGCAAGTTCAAGCGGGCGGCCGAGGTGACAAGGAACGGTGAGGGACTGGCGTATGTCCATGTCCATCAACCATGCACAACGGGCTGGTACTTCCCCGAGGAGATGACAGTGGAGATGGGCAGGCTGGCTGTCCAGACGGGTGCTTGGCCTGTCCTAGAGGTAGACCACGGAGAGTTCAAGCTCAACATCAAGCCCAAGGAGCTCAAGCCCCTCAAGGAGTACCTAAAGCCCCAGAAACGTTTCAGCCACCTCAAGGAGACGCACCTGAACAAGATGCAGGAGTTCACAGTCAAGGACTGGGAGATGTTCCTTGAACTTGATGAAAAAGGGCGAATGCCCGGGTACTAGGTTACTCTACCTGACAAGAGGGACAAAGGTATACATGCCCTCCGCCATGTGCCAGCTTCTGTATAGGAGACCCACATCTGGGGCAGGGCTTGTCCTTATAGTTGGGGCCCATAGCCGCGACGTATCTCCCGGGTGTCCCGTAGAGGTCAGTGAACTTTTCCTTCCCCATTAGCTGCAGCCTCAGAGTGATCACCTCATGGATTGCATCGTAGATTCCCCTGAGTTGCTCCTCCGTGAGCTTGTTCGCCTTGGTCTTGGGGTGTACCTTGGCCCTGAAGAGAACATCCTGGAATATCGCGTTACTTAGCCCCGAGAGGAACGCCTCTTTGCCAACCAGCAACGGCTTGAGCTGCCTGTTCTCCTCGCCTATCAGTATCTTGAATTTTTCCCAGGTGAATACGGGGTCGATGGGCGACATGCTGCTTAGGTAATCCCTTTTGTATAGGTACGCCTGGGGCAGGAATTCGTCTTTCAGAGCATAGATTATGCCCATCCCGGTGTTCCTCATCGATAATACATCTCCGTCGACAAAGTTCAACCTCAAGTGGTATTTGGGGACTTTCTCACCGGGCTTGACAAGCCTAATCCGCCCTCCATACTCGGGTCCATGTAACACGTTGAAGCCTCCACTCAACATCATACGGATGGTGTTCCCACGGGCTGTAACAGCTTCAACCGTTCTTCCCTCTACCCCAGCGAAATCAAATAGATGCATTTTATCCCCTACCATCTTCAGCATCCTGTCGATGTCTTGGGTATCATATGATTCGATTACTTTACCAGGTAATGCGTCCTGCATCTGAGCCGCGAATATTCGTGCCTCTGGTAACTCTATGCTCATAAAGGATTCAATAATGGCTAGAATATTTGAGACCACCTATCCCCAAAAGATTAAATCCGTGGCTCTGGTTATGATGCTGTACTCGTGCGGAGGTCGCCCAGCATGGTCAAAGGCGTAGGATTGAGGTTCCTATCTCTAAGGAGTTCGAGGGTTCAAATCCCTCCCTCCGCACCATTATTCTGCTAGATCAACTTGGTCAATCCCAGGGTCAGTGATCGCGATTGATGACCAGTCCTTCGAGTAGAAGCCTTCGTGTAGGGTGACAAAACCTTGTTCCTTAAGCTCCTTACATGCCCTCTCTATTTGCCTCGGCTTGAAGTTCACCGACTTGAACAATACCTTCCGTGATATGTCGCCCTGAAGGGATTCGTCTTCAGGCAAGTTGTCGTAGAGATATCCAAGAATATCTAGGTGGACCTTTTCAAGCCTCATCTCTACACCAGAAGATGAGCCTGATATAGCTCTTACCCGTGTAGGCATGTTTTATACGTCGAAAGTTCTACTTTCTGGGAATCGGTGAACAGTATGAGCGAGTTTTTACCTGGCGAGCCCGAGGCGTTCAGCCTCTTCGGCAAACCCCTGTATAGGAGCCCAATGAGGCAGGAGATTTACGAGGCACAGAAGAAAAGGTACGAGGAGGCATACGTGAACTACAAGACTGACCCAGAGGACCCAAACAACATAATCTGGCTGGGCAGGAGGCTCGCGTACCTCGGTAAGTATAGGGAGGCTTGCGCATTCTTCACAATAGGTATGGAGAAGTACCCGGAGGACCCTAGGTTCCCGAGACACAGAGGTCACAGGTTCATCACACTTCGACTTTTCGAGAGGGCTATTGAGGACTTTGAGCTAGCGGAGAGCCTGATGAATCAAAAGGGCAACGAGATTGAGCCCGATGGCATCCCCAATGAGCGTAACCAACCAGTGAGCAGTCTACAGACTAATGTCTGGTACCACCTAGGGTTAGGGTATTACCTCCTCGGTAACTATGAGAAGGCTGTTGAGGCGTACGAGAAGGGCATCAGCGCTTGGGACATCCCCGATAATTACGCTAGCTTCGCCAACTGGTACTATCAGGCACTTAGGTTCCTAGGCAGAGAGGATGATGCGAAGAAGCTTATAGAAGAAGCAGACCCAGATATGGACCTGATCGAGAACGGGATGTACATGAACCTGCTGCTAATGTACAGGGGAGATATCCCAACCGAGAAGATGGAGGAGGAGCTCAGCAAGATGGGCGAGTTGGGGTTGGTTACAATCGGTTACGGTATTGCAGCTTGGTATCTCATCAACGACCAGAAAGAGAAGGCAACGAAACTCCTCAGGGACATCGTATCCATAAAGGGCTGGGCTGGGTTTGGGTACATCGCCGCAGAGGCAATGTACAAGAGGCTAGGCTACAGCCTCTAGCTTATCCTTCTCCCATGGACAGACGCGGTTGAGATGTTTACGAAGTAGTCGTGTATCTCATAGACCGCTGTTTTCATTGTCTCACGGGCATCCTGTCCATCTTTATCCCACAAGGGGATGGATTTCGCCATAATCGTAACTATGTAGGGCTTGCCTTCAAGGTGAACTATACCAGAGTCGCACTGGACTCCACCCATCCACCCGCTCTTATCCGAGATCTCGAGGTCAACTGGAAGGGATTCACGTATGATCCCCGGCTTGTGGAGACGCAACATCTCAAGGGATTTCTCACAAACCTCCGGGTCCAGTCCATCGTAGCGTGTCATCAATGCGAGAAGGTGGCTCAACTCCCTGGGAGTTGACACGTTCTCCATCGCATCATAGTCTATTGCAACGGCCTGCATCTTACGGCGCAGCTTGGTCTCTGTGAACCCGTTCTCGGCTAGGAGCCTGTTCACGTTGTCCATGCCCACCCAGTCGATCATGAAGTTTGTGGCAGTGTTGTCGCTGAGGTTGATCATCAACCTACAATAGTCCTCGACGGTGAGCTGAGTGGTCTCGGGTGATAGGAACTGCAGGACACCGCTACCGCCAACAACATCATCCTGGTTGAGTGGAACTACCTCCGAGGCGTCAAGCTCCCCCTCCTGCACCTGTCTGTAAAACTCAAGGAGAACAGGAATCTTGATAATGCTAGCTGTTGGGAACAACTCGTCGGCGTTCACCTCGAACTCCTGGGATGTATCATAGGGGTCGAAGGCGTGGATGCCGAGAACGCCGTTGAACTCGTCCGCGATGAGCTCCAACGCCATCTGGGTCTTGTCCTGCAGAATACTCATAGAAGATGAATTGTGGATTGAGTATAAACGAGTTACTAGCCTAGACCGAGTTCATCAAGGGGGTGCCGAATGATGGTTTTTAGTTTCTCGGGGGCGGTTCTCCTCGGGTCGCTGAGGTATATCTCATGGTGGTCGCCCCTCATCCTGTATCCCTGCTCCTCTATCCACGTGTGTAGCATGTTGATTGTCGGAGCCTCCTCGCGGTAGGGCCCGATGTGCATTACCTGAGCGGATATGCCTTCGTGGAACGTCCAGAGGGTCACCTTGTCAGCGATCCCTCCCTTCTTCTCCAATACCTCGGATAGCAGCTCTTTCATGGCTAACTCCTCAACGAAGTCGGGCACACGGATCATTGACCTCCACCTCCAGTCCTCCCTTGGGGCAGGATTATTCATATCGAAGATACCGTCTTGTATCCACCAGAGTCCCTCAAGTGGCATCACTTTGAAGTCCAGACCTATAGCCTTGTAATGGTACTTTAGGGTGTAAGCCCACCCGTACATTGCCTGGATGGCTGACTGATACTCTTCACCATTTGGATCACCCTTCCCAAGGATGGACAGGAACTTGCCCTCCGGCACGTACACGGTCTCAGGTTTCTTCTTGGCTCTGTAACACTCCTTAAGCTCCTTGCTGAGGTCAACCTTGCTCAAGACAATCCAATAATCCAACGAATCGGGAGTATAAGAAATATTGAGGCTAGACCTTCTCAACCGGGTGCCGGATGATGGTCTTCAGGTTCTCTGGCTTTGTTCTCTGGGGGCTGTTCATGTATATCTCGTGGTGGTCGTCTCGAAGCCGGTACCCGTTTTCCTCAACCCACTCGTGGAGCTTGTTGATTGTGGGCGTCTCCTCGCTGTAAGGACCTGTGTGCATGATTTGAGCGGACAGACCCTCGTGGAATGGTTCTAGTTTGACCTCCCTTACCTTTTCACCCTTCTTGGGCACGAGCTCCTCCTGAACCTCCTTCAAGGATTCCTCAGTTACGAAGTCAGCGACCATGATCATCGACTTCCAGCGCCATTTCTCTCCGGGTGCAGGCTCGTTGACATCAAACACTCTATCATCGATCCACCATAGCCCCTCAAGAGGCATAATGGAGTAGTCCTTTCCCTCGGCCTTGTACTTGAACTTCAGGGTGTACACACAGCTGTACAAAGCCATCATCGCCTCACCGTACTCACCCTCAGAGGGGTGTCCTTTGCCAAGAATGGTGAGGTACTTACCCTCCGGTACATCAACCAGTTTTGGCTTCTTTCCAGCCTTGTATGACTCCTTGTACTCGTTTTTCAGGTTCAACATATCATTCCTGTATCCTGAACGAGCAACTGGTTATAACGACTAAGAGTCTACCATAGGGTAGACTCCGTGCCCTTAGAAGCAAAGGAGCCTTTGAGGTATCGAGCAATGACTGTAGACCAGATCCCAATCGGCAGGTTCAGCGTAATAACGAGGTTGAGCCAGAAAGCCCTCAGATACTATGACTCGAAGGGACTGCTTGTACCTGAAGCTAAGGACATCATTACAGGGTACAGGTACTACACCGGTAGCCAGATCCAGATGGGGGTGAAGATCAAGCTATTAACCGGTCTCGGTCTGAACCTTGATGAGATCACCGAGTACCTTGACGCGGAGAGTCAGGGTTCTAAAGAGAAAGTTGGGAGAGTCTTGGAGAATCGGTTGAGGGACGCGGAGACTCAGCTTGAGTCTCTCACAAGGGTCGTGTCATTGCTTAGAACTGAACAGACAGTGAAGAAAACCATGTCAGAACCAGTGATTAAAGAGACCCAAAGACTCAGGGTGCTGAGTAAACGGGGGTTCGGTCGGTTTGATGAGGCAATCGGCAGGATGATCGGGGACGTGATGAACGTAGTCATGTCACCTGACAACCAGAGGAACCTAGTCAGGATCGTCGGACCCTTCATGACCATATACCACGGTATGGAGACCGAGGAGGGAGCAGACATCGAGGTGGCGGTACCCATTGCGGGCAAGGTATCGATAGATGACTCGCTGGTCGAGGTGCGCAACCTGCTACCAGTCAAGGTTGCCAGTATCGTGCACAAAGGACCATATGAGACCATCAGCCAAGCATACGAGGATATCTTCAGCTACCTAGCCGAGAATGGAATCGAGGTAAATGGACCGGTGGTGGACCTGTACCTGAATGACCCCAACAGCGTTGAGTCCGAAGAGATACTGACCGAGATACAGGTACAGATCAAGTAACTCCAAGATACAGGTTATATGAGCCCGTTTCCACCGTTTTTATGGTTAATATGAACGAAAAAGGATCAATCCTAGCGGAGGAGCTCCAGTGGGCCGTAGGCAGCCTGGAGAGGGTCTGCAAGGAGACAGGCGAAGAGGAGTACAAGTGGCAGCCAACGAAGGCGTCCAACAGCGTCCAGTGGCAGCTCAACCACATCAGCCGCATCATCAACGTTGCTCTACCCCGACTCATCAAGGGGTTAGAGGAGTACACACCTGGGGGATGGGTTGCAGACTATAAGGACCAGGACTACCCAATGGACAAGCTCATCACCGACATCAAGAAAGGAGAGGCAGCTACAGTCGATCTGCTTAAAGGGCTACCAAACGACGCACTGGAAGAGGAGATTCCGCTCTGGGGCGGAAAAAGAATCCGGAAGGAAGGTCTCTTCGCGTACATCGGCGAGGTCTACCACCACAAGGGACAGGTTGCTTACATAAGGGGCACATACAGAAGGCTAAACGAGTAGCCTCACCCATTTTTCCGGTTAAAAAACTTACCATATGGTATAAGTAATCCCGTACAAGACTCCATACCACACTATTTTCGGTGAAATACATGGGAAAAGTAGACGGTATCAAACAGTTCGCAGGACTAAGCCTGAACAGGCTTGACAACGCAACGAAGAATATTACTGAAGAACAACTCGACTGGATGAGCTGCAGCGAGGCAAACACTATCAGGAGCATCATGGGACACCTCATCGGCGAGTGGTACGGCTTCGTACCAAAGATCGCCGCAGGCGACAAGGACGCCGAGGTCCCAGGATATGCTGGAGCCGACGGCAAGAGCCTAGACGAGATCAAGGCAGACTATGAGGCAGGAAAAGCTGAGCTCATGAAGATACTTGACGGAATTAAGGAAGAGGACCTAGGAAAGGAGATGGACTGGTTCATGGGCAAGCAGCCAATGGGACAGTACCTGATGCTAGGTGTCAGCGAGATCCTCCACCACGAGGGCCAGATAGCGGCCATTCTAGGCGTCGAGAAGCGAATTAAGGGCGTTTAGCCCTCCCATCTTTTTATTTTACCGTTAGTGTTGTGAATCAGCTTGAAGATCGGAGTCACATGTTACCCCACGGTGGGTGGGAGCGGAATCCTCGGGACGAGGCTAGGCGTAGAGTTCGCTAAGAGGGGGCACAGGACGCATTTCATCACATATGAGCGTCCATTTGCGTTGCAGGGAATCGATTATGACTTTGTGAAAGTACACAGGGTGTCGGTCGTTGATTACCCCTTGTTCAAATACAGGCCATATACAGTTGCATTGGCTACCGAGATGGCTGAAGTCACTGAGAGGGAGCAACTGGACCTGCTCCACGTGCATTACAGCCTACCACACGCCACCGCCGCTCAGCTAGCTAGGGAGGTAACGGGTAAGCCCTACGTCACGACCTTACACGGATCTGATGTAACTATACTCGGAAACGATCCGGCTTATGAGAAGATCAACACCATGAGCGTCGATGCCTCAGATGCAGTAACGGCTGTGTCCAAGTTCATGGCAGACGAGGCTAAGAACAGGCTCGGGGTAAAGAGCAAGATACATGTGATCCCAAACTTTGTGGACCACATCAAGTATCAGCCAGCTCCATGCAGCCTCATCGAGTCCAAGGGCGACGACGCGATCACCCTAATCCATGTAAGCAACTTCAGACCAGTCAAACGAGTTGAAGACCTTGTCTACAGTATGTGTGTCCTAACCAAAGAGGTGCCCACAGCCAGGTTGATCCTAGTGGGAGACGGCCCGGATAGGCATATGGTTGAACGCCTAATTGACAAACTGGACCTACGGAAGAATATCAGGATGATGGGTTACAGGAACGATATCCCGGAGATTCTGAGGTGCGCAGACGCATTGGTTATGTCCAGCGAGACCGAGAGCGCACCGCTCACGATACTTGAGGCAATGAGCATCGGATTACCCATAATAGCGTCAAAGGTCGGAGGAATACCAGAGCAGGTGAAGGACGGGCACAACGGGTTCCTCGTACCGGTGAAGAGACCAGGGGCGATAGCCGAGGCGGCAGCCAAGCTCAACTCGGATACGGAGCTCCAGACGAGGATGGGGGAGAACTCACGCAAGATGGTGCTGGAAAAGTTCACCGTTGACAAGGTGCTGGACCAGTACATGAAGGTCTACGAGTCCATTGTCTAACCTAACGAATTTTATTTCCCCGTCTCCATGAGTGGCTATGACCGAGAAGCCAACTTACTACGACAAGCGAGCCGATTTCTGGAAGAAGTACTGGGACATGGCGATGCCATATGACGAGTTCTTGACGATTGACACCGAGAACGCGCCACGATGGCACGACTATATGGAGAGAATACCCGAGCTAAACGATGAGCAGAGCAAACGATTACAGGGCTATGGTAGAATACTCAAGGTGCTAGTGTATGGTGGTGTCTGGTGCGGTGACTGCGTCAGACAGGGACCGATATTCAAGAAGCTAGCGGAGATCACTGATGATATCGAGGTAAGGTTCATCGATAGGGATGTAAGCGAGGAGCTTCAGGACGAGCTAAGGATTCTAGGAGCGACACGTGTACCAATTGTGGTGTTCCTTACGGAGGACTACTGGGAGGTTGGCAGGGAGGGTGACCGGTTGCTACCGGTGTACAGAGCCAAGGCTTCACGAGAGATAGGCAGGGGACAGGCACAGGGAGTGCTCAGCCCCAGGGCGATCGAGGAGCAGCAGAACCTCTGGCTTGACATCTTCGAGAGGGCGATAATAATGACCAAGCTGTCTCCTCCGTTGAGGAGACGCCACAACGACTAGGTAACGTTAATGAAATACATAGAGCTGTTCGGGGTGTACCTGTTGTACATCCTGAGATAGGCTCCAATCACGTCTTTTACGCCAGTCGCGGCCGCCATGTCAAGCCACATCCAGTTTACTTCCTGACCGAATTTCTCCGGGCTGAATCGTCCGTAGCTCCATGAGAGGTAGTTGTCGATGAGCTGGGCATCTGCCTGCTTGCTCCTCATCGCCTCGATCAATGGTTTCCTGTCACCGGGGTTTCTGAGCTGCTGCTTGATATCAGCGATCTCACCCTCTATGATCTTCAGCTGGTCTACCAGAGTGTTGAAGGTGGAGTACACGCTGGCCTCAATGTCATCGTGTGCCTTCCATAAACCCTCGGCGTCTCCACTGTTTCGAGCTGAGACCCATTCGCTGAGACTGGTGAAGACCTGCTCCGAGGCTATAGTTGGGTACCCTGCCTTCTTGATCTGCTGGGAGTTTGCCTCGTTCCACGGAGTGTTGTAGAATGCCCTTGAGTATCGCAGGAACAATGGGAACGGAAGACCCACCTGCTTCGCGGCGGGTATAACCTCGGCGTAATAACTGGTCTCACCCGGTCCACCAATGTGTCCAACTATTGGGATAATTGAGTCGGTGATAACCTGCCGTGAGTCTACCCGTGGGGTGATCCACTCGATAATCTCCGAGACATCTGGGTTTGATGCGTTGACGCTGAACGAGTAATCCTCTTCGCAGATGGGACATTTCCCGTAAAGCTCAGCGTTGACCTGCCCATCGGTCCGGTACTTGAGTTCAACCCTGATCCTCCCACATTTAGGGTTCATACACTCTAGGAAGAAAGGCACGTACTCGTCGTCTCTCAAACCGATTCCCGGTTTATGACCAGTGGCATCAACCATACCGGCTGCCTCGTTACTCGCCGCAAGGAACCTGCTTCTCATTGGCTCTTTTAGGAGCAACTCAAACCCAGTCTGGAAAAGTGGGCGTGTCTCGGGCATACTGAACCAGTAGATGGGGAGACCTATGTCTCCCTCAAGGTTGACCAGTGACCCGATTATCTTGGTGCTGAAAGTGGAGACATTATCAGTCGAGTAGTACGCGTTCCTGATGATGGAGTAAACGTGATCCAAGTTCTTCTGGATAAATTCCCGTTTCTCGTTAGGTAGCTCCTTTAGGATGCCACGGTAGTTGCTGTCAATCTTATCCATGGTCTTGAGGAACCAGTCTTCTCGTGGTAGTTTGACCTCGTAGATAGCTAGGTTGGTCTCCGTTGGTTGAACAGGATAGTTCAGTTGGAGTCCTTTGGAGCTGGGGCTAGGAAGCCTCATGTTTGTTAACTCGGGTTGGACTCCGTCGTAGTCTGCTACATAGTAGAGCGGGACAAAGTCATCAGTCAGTCTTGCGAGAGAGATCGCGTATGATATCTTGTTTAAAACAAGCCCGGGTCCACCCATGAAATTTGGTTGCTGCCCAGCCTCAATGACACCCTTATGCATCTCATCGATGGCGTTCCTTGTTTTACCTGTGAGAAGCCCCATACGTTGGATGTTGTTCTTCATATGTTTCTTGAGCGATTCAAGCTCATCGGTGGTCTCGTACTGGTCCCTGTAATTTGGTAGAAGGTCGGCTGCCTCACCCATGGTGTGGGCGATGTGCCCCCATAACTGGGTTGCTAGTCCATCGGTTTTCTTCTCCTTGACGTGGTTCCCGTAGATGTTGTGTGCTGGCGGTCTGTTGTCTTGTTCGCTCAAAATGTGCACCCGGAATGTATTGGGTTAACTCGGAAAGGGGGTTATTAAAACGTTAGAGCTTTAGCAACTCTGCGGCATTGTCGTGGAATATCCTCTGGATGGCTTCCTCACTCAGACCCAGCTCGTAACAGGTTTTCAACTGTTCACGAAGATACTCCGCCGCAAACCCGCGGGGGAAATAGCTGCTATCTGTACCGAAGATAAGCCTCTCAGGACCTATAGTCTCCACGGCTTTCCTGAAGAGAAGCTTCAGGTCGAGGTCGTATGGCATCCACCTCATCCACTGGTTAGACCCAGATGTATCCACATAGACGTTAGGGCTCTGCCAGCAGAGTTGAAGCAACTCCCTCCAGTAGCATGCTCCAAAGTGGGGGATGACCACCTTCAATGTCGGGAAATCGCTGCACACCTTCCAGAAGGTGAGGGGGTTTAGGTTTCTCACATCGTATGCCGGTCCCCCTCCACCGCCTAGAACCCCGAAATGTATCAACACTGGAACCTGCAGCTTCTCGGCTACCTCCCAGATAGGATAAGCTTCCTCGCTGTCAATTGGCTTGGATTGACCTGACGCGATGACCTTGAAGCCTTTTAGTCCGAGCTGTGTTACGGCTCGCTCAAGTTCTTCGGCGGCCCCCTCTCCGAAAAGTGGATGGAAAGCGAACCCGGTGAACCGCTCGGGGTACCATTTTACTACCTCGCAGAGGTTGTCGTTACCTCCTCCCATGACGAAGTTGACTCGTTCTAGACCCTTCTGGTCCATATCATCAACCCATCTATCGGCTTGTTCACGGTCTGTGCGCACCCCCTCCTCCGGGGGCTCAAATGCCCACATCCGCCTCCACTTGTCCCGGTACATCCTGCTGTTCTCAAGGATGATGTCCGCCCGTTCCTCACCGTACCTGTCCACGAGCCTTTTCCTCCAGTTTCGTCCACCGGGACGCTGGACTGGGAAATGGCTGTGAAAATCAATAACTTTTAGACCGTAGAGGTTCAAATTGGTCACCTTTCGGAGAAAATGGGGTTTAAACTAGTTATAGATTGCCGTCAGATGAGGAAATCAGTGGATTTCTTGGAGTAGAAAGGACCATCCTTTGACAGGGATTCCTCAAGGAAAGCTTCAGCGTACTCAACATTACATTGTACCCCGCGCAGCTCTGCCTTCTTTGTACTAACCTTCTGGTAATAGCCCCACGGGAACTTGGTTGTCTGGCTGACATGCTCGTTAATAGCTGCGAGCTTCGAGTCAAATGAATCAGTGACATCGACCAGAACATGGGGTTGTGGGATCAACGTATTGATCTCCATCAATAATAGGCGTTCAACGAGCCAAGCGTCCTCGTACATCGTGGTGTGGGCGGCCCACTCGATTGCCTCCTTCACCACATTGTAGCATGCCTTGTGCTCTCGGTGGTAGTCAAACGGTAGATGGGTTATCACCGTGGATGGACGGTACTCATCGATATAATCGGCCACCTCACGGATCAACCCCGGACTGTATTCAACGTTAACCCGCTCGAAAAGATCACCATCGACACCCAGCGCGATCAACGCGTTGAAGTACTCCTCCCTACGATTCTCAGGTGTACAAGTTAGGCACAGGACCCGGACATCTATGCCATTTTTGACATGCTTGGTCAAAGTACCTCCACACCCAAAGGTCTCGTCGTCTGGGTGTGAAACAATCGCGAGTAAGCCGCCGCTCATACGGGTTACAAGGTGGTGAATGGTTTAAAACTTACCCGAGAGAAAATTGGGGTGATTACCTCCGCTGGCGCAAAAAACAGTCTGTTGGATGATAATATGATCATTGAACAGAATTTGGAGTCATTATGGAACATTATCTGGTTTTAATTGAGTGGTGTAAACCTGATTCCATTTATCTGGGCGAATGTTTCGCTATATTCAGTGGAATTTACCTAAGGTTTATCTCGGGCAACGCGTCAAAAGCCGCGTCTGGGTCTGTCGTTTCCATAGACAGTTACACCCATCCCAGACATTTTCAACATATAGAACATTATTATATAACAATAAGATAGAAAGAAGTTACATACCAATAATCAATTCCATCTGTGCATATTCTTTTTATTAATAAAATCGTGCAAACTGGTTAAGGAGGCAAAGAGTGAGAATGAATCCTCAAACACGCAAAGCTGTGAGCCCAGTTATAGCCACGGTTATCCTTGTAGCAGTTGCCATCACCGTCGCGGTAGGAGTCTCCTACTGGATGGGTGGGATCAGCAGCCAGTACACTCAGTTCGAGAAAGTCGAGATACAGACAGCGATCTGCACACTTGACGGATTTAGTAACTGGGTTGTTACTCTGAGTCTGAAGAACTCAGGCACTGCTCCGGCGACAATTACACACTTGTTCGTCAATGGTATCCAGGCTACCGCAGATGCATCAGCACCTGCCGCAGCAGTAGCTACAATCACGACAGACCTTACAACCGCAACTCCATGGAAGCTGGACAGCGGTGAGTCAGGAACAGTAATCCTGTGGGTCGGTCTGAACTATAGCACACTGAGCTCTGGTACAACAGTTGACATCAAGCTACACAGCGCGGGCGGAATGGACTACATTAAGCTAGTTGAGCTAATTTAGGCCCAATTTCCTTTCCCTTTTTTAATTTCCATATTTGGAGGCTCGACCACTGAAGCTAGTAGAATGGCTAAAAGAAAAAATCACGACGAAAGAAGAAGAACAAATTGAAGGCGTAGTGATTCAAGAGGTCAAGCCTGATTTCAATGTTATAGACGAGTACATCGTAAGAGAGCCACACTCAAGAGTAAAGATAGTAACCGCATCCAGCCTGGGTGAGGGAAAACACTACTTCTTCGAGGAGGCTCCGATTTCTGATGAACACCATCAAACTTACGAGAAAATAGTTAACATACTAAGCAAGGAGTTCACATCACCAAAGGGGGAACACATAGACCCCAAGGAATACGTCTACGAGCAGGCCGAGATAATCGCCGAAAAATATCATAGAACCCTTGGCAAATTCACAATCGAGGAATGGGACCGCATCTTCTACTACGTAGTAAGAGACCTGACAGGTTACGGCCCACTCCAAGCAATCATGGATGATCCTAACATAGAGGACATCAGCTGTAACGGGATCGATATGCCGGTGTACGTATGGCACCGCACCCACGAGAGCATCCCAACTAACATCACTTTCAAGAGCAACCAGATGCTCAACGATTTCCTTGTGAAGCTAGCCCACAAGTCCGGTAAGCACATCAGCAGCGCCCAGCCTGTACTGGACGCCATGCTACCGGAGAAACACAGGCTAGCGGCAACCTTCATGAAAGAGGTCAGCATGAAGGGAAGCACGTTCTGTATAAGAAAGTTCAGGGAAGAACCATTCAGCATAGTTGACCTAATCAACGTCGGCACCATCAACGCAAGGATCGCCGCATATTTCTGGCTAATACTTGAGTACAAGAAGAGCTTCATGATCGTCGGCGGAACCGGCGCAGGGAAGACAAGCATGCTCAACGCGTTGCTGAGCCTAATGAGCCAGAACGACAAGATAGTTACGGTCGAGGAAGTCCCCGAGCTAAGCCCACCAGTAACCAACTGGACCCAGCTAAACAGCAGAGAGAGCTTCAACTTCGCGGACGGCCCAAGCGGCGACATCAGCCTATTCGACCTAATCAAAGTCAGCCTCAGATACAGACCCGACTACGTCATAGTAGGAGAGGTCAGGGGAGAGGAAGCCTACGTCCTCTTCCAGGCACTAGCAACGGGCCACGGCGGACTCTGTACGATGCACGCGGACAGTATCGACAGGGTAGTCAAGAGGCTAACATCACCCCCGATGAACGTCAGCGAGGTATACATCCCACTGATGAACATAGCCCTCTACATCCAAAGAGTCGAGCTTCCGGAGACAGAACAAGGAAAAAGCTTCGGACGAAGGGTCAGAAGCGTCTCCGAGATCGCGGAGTACGAGGATTACCACGAGGTAAGCCGATGGGACCCAAGGGAGGACAAGTTCATGACCATGTTCAAGGACAGCTTCATCCTCCAGCAGATCAGCGTGACCAGCGGTCAGAGTGTGGAACAGTTGCTAGAAGAGCTGGACACTCGTGAGGAATACCTGGATGCGATCGTGAAGAGCGACATAAGTAACCAGTCGGAGGTCGCGGACAAGATACTGGGGTATTACACGGCTAGAAGAAGCCTGAAGAAAGGCGAGACCCCAAAAGTCGAGGACCTTTGGGACGTCAGTAACTTTAACCCCTTTAGGATCCCGGAAATCAATGAGTTATTCCAGTTAATTCATACAGAGAAACCGAAAAAGAAGAAGAAGCAAGAGGTCGCCCCGAAGCCTACTGACAAGACTAACTGGGATGAAATCCAGAACATGTTAACCCAGCTTCGGGAGGATGCCCAATGACATCCACAGTCGAGATAAACGAGATAGTACGAGATTTCTGCTACGCAAATTTTGGGTGGCTTGGAAAGGGACTATCATCCCTATTCGGGGGAATAGAGCAAGACCTTGAATCAGCAAGGATGAGAATCCACCCCGAGGTCTATTTCAGCCTCGTTGGAGTATTAGCGATGGGAGTGGGATTACTACCACTCATCGCGTTTGGGTTCATCAGCCTTGATCTATTAAAACTGCCTGTAGACTTGGGATTACCACCGATCATGCTTGTACCAGCCTCCTTCGTGATGGCGTCCGTGGTGGTTGTAATTGGAATGTTCTTGCCAAAAACTGCCTCAAGCAACAGGTTAGCAAACCTAAAGATCGAGATACCATATGCCTCGATGTACATCAGCGTCATGGTCAGCGGCGGGTTGAGCCCATTCGAGGCGTTCCTACGAATGAGAAACATGGATCTCCTACCCAACATGAAACAAGAAGTTGACAGGATCGAAACCATAGTAATGTCAACTGGAGCAGACCCACTCTCAGCCATGGAGCAGGCAGCCAAAGCTATGATGCTCAAGGATTATCAGGAACTACTCCTCGGATACGCATCCAGCGTAAGGACAGGAGGAGACACATTACATTATCTATTCAATCAGACTCAGAGCATGTTCAGGAACCTGACCATACAGGTCAAAGCCAAGGGAGAAACAGCCGCCATGCTCATGGAGGCATACACTATCATAGGAATATTGGGAGTTCTCGGTATATTCCTGGTCTTCGTCGTAGGAATGAGCCTGCCAACTGCGGGAGTAAGCATCAGCCCAGAGCAGTTCTTCCTGTTTAGCTTCGTAGTAATGCCAATGCTATCGTTCCTATTCCTCTTCGCAGGGGACATGGTTCAGTTCAACTACCCAGTGAGCAACTGGAAACCGTACTACGTATTCTTCTCAGTTCTACCCGTTGGTGGCTTGTTAGCAACCCAAATAGTGCTTCCATTCTTCAGCGAATCGTTCCTGATGGTTCCAGCACTAAGAGACCTGATGATATGGATACGGATGGCGTTAGGTTTCGCCGAGGGCACAGAGGCAGCTATTGGAGTTACATTAACCCTAATATTCATAGCTATCCCAAGCTGGATCGCCGATTATTACACGGCGGGAAGGGACGGTACACTGCAGGATGGGATCACCCAGTTCCTGAGAGACTTGATCGAGGTTCGTAAAAGTGGACTAAGCCCAGAGAGAAGCATTGAGGCATTATCAGATAGGGAGTACAAGGGATTCAGCAGGTACCTGAAGGATATTAGCACCAAGATCAACTGGGGATACCCATTAAGGCAGATCTATGAGGAGTTCTCAGAGAAGATATCCAACTGGCTCGCATTAGTCAATATCTACCTGCTCCTGGACACAATGGAGGTAGGTGGAGGAACGGAGCAGAGCATCGAGAGCCTCGCGGAGTTCAGCGAGTCAAGCAAACAGCTTGAGGCAGAGAAAAGAGCCACCTTGATGCCACTTGTAATAGTACCTTACATTGGTGCCGCTTTACTCACGGGAACCACAGTAATGTTCCTTGGTTTCTTCACTGGTTCAAATCTAGGAATAAGCGTACCCACCGTTATGCTTTACAAGACCCTACTCACACCTTTGGCCATTCACAGCTTCACGTTAGGATTGGTTACCGGGAAAATCGTGTCAGGAAGGGTATCGGCGGGCTTTAAGCACGCGGTTATACTTAGCCTCGTCTCACTGGCTGGAATCTGGCTAGTGGCGGGGATGGACATGCAGGGAGGATTAATATGATTTCAAGAAAAGCACTCTCACCGGTCATTGCAACGGTCATACTTTCTGGAGTAGTTCTCGCAGTTGGTGGAGCCGTATGGGCGTACACTGCTGGAGCTTCAACCGTGATAGCGGATGGATACATCAATGACACCTTGGAACTGGTTGAAGAGATAAATGAACGGTTCATAGTGGAACACGTCACATATGAGTCGAGTAATAATACGATATTTGTCTGGGTTTTCAATCACGGAGAAATGAAGGTTATCGTTGATACATACTTAACCTTAGATGGAGATCATATCGCAAATACAATAGGGAAAACAATCCCATCGTACGAGTCCAAAAGAATAGCTATCACAATAGCCTCCCCGACACTGGCGGCTGATGATATAGTCGCGATTAAAGTGCACAGCAGGAGGCAAAACAATGCGTATTACCAGTACATCGTGTAGGAAGACAAAAATGAAAACAAAGATACTAAAACTGAGCCTGTTGGCGATACTCGGGTTAACACTCCTAGCAGGTATTGCTAATGTCAACGCTGTTTCCATTAAACTAGAGAAACCATTCAGACCAATCATCATCAATGCGACAGATATACCGAAACCTGATACATACACGAGGGCAGACCCACTTGAGATACAGGTAACCCTAGAGAAAGGCAACAAGTACCACATTTTCCTCGTAGGTGACTGGATAGCTAACAGCACGGAAGCAGAGGGAGAGTTAACAGACTATGATATCGAGGTGTTCAACTCCCAAAATGTATTGATTTCGGGACACACAGAATCAGCTGGTTTACCAGAGCAGGTAGCGAACGACAACGACCACCAGTACTTCGTCCCGCCCAAGACCGATATATACACATTCATAATTCGTAACGACCCGGAGGATAGTCACGGCGAAGACTCAGCAGTTTTCATGATCATAGAGCATCTTGAGATGAACAAGGAGTACGAGTTGTACCTCGAAGGAAGACCATCACCCTCACAAGACTATCCCGACGACTATAACTGGGGCTACGAGTTCTCGACACCCGCCGAAGACTTCCAGCTACACATCGAGGTGCCCGACCCTGACCCCGAGAAAGGGATAATGGGATTAGACATGTACGAGGCGCGTATCTATCCTATGGCGAATCCCTCCGCAGAGATGGGTTATTACATCAGCGGTGTTGGTGTGCCATATGGTGACCTGTTAACGGGAAACGTCTCAGGTTCATATGGCGGTTATGATATCGGAATCAGAGGCTTTAGTTTCCCCAACCTCCGGGCGAGCTGTGAGTACGCCGGAGAGGACATGGATGTAACCTTTGGTAAGCCATTCCACAACGAGACGGAGCTGGTGCTGGATGAGAAAGATGTCTTCTACTACATGGTGATGCTGGCAGAGTACTACCAGGGCGAGATCAAGTTCTTCGTGAAGACCGATTACAGGGAGGTTAACATCACCTTCGTCGAGGCTCCGGAGATTGCACTCACGGGTAGAGAGACCAGGATAATGGTTGACCTGGAGAGTGCAGCTGATATCGATACCCTATGGCTGAACTATTCTACTGACGGTTGGATCACAGAGAAGAGAGCAGAATTCGAGCCATACAACGACCAGTACGTTTGCTGGTTGCCACGTTTCGACCTGTTGGACGAGGTTGAGTACCGAGTCTACGCCGAGGACGAGATAGACAACACAGGGATGAACGAATCAAGCTTCATAGTAATGGACTCTGTCGATGTACACATCGAAACAGAGAAACTCAAGGTCTATGGAGGAGAATCCATGGAGATAAGAGGAGAATCACTCCCGTTCAGCGTAGTTAAGCTGAACATCACCCGAGCAGACACTCATTTCGAGACTCTCGTCAGCGCAGACGAGTTAGGTGACTGGGAGTACAAGTACACTCCACCCAACCAGGGGATCTACACAGCTCAAGCATTCTTCGAGGGCGACGAGACCCACCCTGCTGTCTCAAGCAGGGAGGTCACGTTCACAATGGAAAAGCAAAAGCCGCTCATCAGCTACGTGTTGAGCCCGTCCCAGCCCAAGAAGAACCTGGAGTTCGAGGTCAAGGGAGCGACAACACCTTCAGTGGCGGGAGCGACAGTAAAGTTCCTAATCGTCTCGGAGAGGGAGACCTTTGAGGAGCTAACAACAACGAGAAACGACGGAAAGTTCTCTATAATGTTCACACCCGAGGAGACGGGGGAGTGGCAGATACTTCCACAGATCATCGAGACAGAATACGTACGGGCTTCCTCGGCTGAGCTAAAGGAGTTCAACGTAATCAACATGACGCCAGTGGAGAAGGTTACGGTGTTCCTCATGAGGTTCACCGTGATGCCCCTATTGGTGGTGCCCGTTGGTTTGGTGACCACCGGTTTGGCTTATGGTGAGCACAAGACGGGAATCGTCAGAGGAATAATCGGTAAGGCATCGAAGAAGGCGCCAGGTGAGGAAAAGGAGAAACCGGCGAAAGACGAGCCCGCAACTGGTGCGACCTCGTACCGGCGAAGGAGTAGCCGTTAGGCTTACTCCACCAGTTTCTTCATAAACTCGGTGTACTCATCCCTTTTTATCGTGGGCTTGAATCCTTTGATGACTTTTGTTGCAGCCTTTGCGTCATCGTAGAGCAGGTCAACAACAGTCATAGCCAACGCTTTAGCTGGAACGATGTACTGCCTCACCGGGTCGGTGATCTTGAAGTCCCTGCTGTGGCCAGGCCCATCACATCCACCCATCCCGATGCTGGTGGTGGGCATGATGCAGCTAAAGTCACCCATATCGGTGCTGCCGGTGCTGTGTCCTCGGTGCTTGAGCTCATCCGCCCCGACATAATCCTCACAAGCTGAAATGAGTACCCCTTCAAGTGCATCATTCCTTGTGTAAGGCATGTAGCCCGGGTGGTCGTGTAACTCAACCTCGGCACCTACTGCCATCGCACCAGCTCTTAGTGCCCGGTTCACCTTGTCGTTTGCGTCCTTTATCGCATCAACTGTTTTCCCTCTGACGTAGCTCTCCATTCGGACGTCAGCGGGCACATTGTTCACGATCTCGCCACCCTTGGTTATGATGGGGTGTACCCTTATGGTGTCCTGGTCTCGGAAGGTCTCACGGTTAGCGTGGATGCCCATCAACCCGACCATGGCAGCGTTTAGGGCGTTAACTCCTTTGTGTGGACTTCCTCCTGCGTGTGCTTCCCTACCTATGTAGTGAACTAGCTTACCGATGAAACCGTTGTTGCTTCCACCGACTCCTATCAACTCAACCTGATCCATCGCGCTATGGCTGCCGATGCTGATGTCGATGTCCTTCATTGCTCCGAGTCTGATGAACTCCTGTTTGCCTCCGAAGAACTCCAGTTTCCCTTCCTTCCTGAGGCGGTTCCTGTAATCAATCTCGATGTACTCCTCAGCTGGAACGGCAACCATGACGATCTCGCCTGTCAGGTACTCCTTTATGACATCAAGACCGTAGCCCGCCCCTACCATAGCCGCCATCTGGCTGTGGTGTCCACATGCGTGGACGTTGCCTGATGCGGTGTGAGCCTCCGGGTGGACAGGTATGTGGAGGGCGTCAAGCTCCCCAACGATGCCTACTGACGGCTTCGATCCGTCACCTTTGAGGTACGCCTTACTGCCGGTGATGGCGATCTCTTTCTCAAACCTCCAACCCATCTCCTCGTACTTTTTCTCTGTGAGCTCCGCAGTCTTGAACTCCTTGAAACCTAGCTCAGGGTACTTCCAGATAGCATCCGCGTAGGCGATGATTTCATCCGCCTTGCGGTCTATCTCGGCTAATACCTTCTTTTTGAGTGCTGCCTTATCCATAATCAATCGTATATGCACTGGGGTACGTGGATTTAAGACGAATGATGGAGAAAAAGGGGGTTATTCGACTAGTTTCTTCATGAAACTCGTGTACTCGTTCCTCTGGATAACTGGTTCAAACTTGTCGATGACCTCATGTGCCTTCTTGGCTCCATTATAAAGAAGATCAATCACGGTGCATGCGAGTGCTTTTGCAGGTAAGACGTACAGGTTCAGCTTGTCCTCGACCTTGAATGTCCTGTGGTGGTGGCTCCCTGATACTCCACCCATCACAAGGTTGGTAGTGGGATGGATGCAGCTGAAATCACCCATGTCGGTACTACCACAGCTATGCCCGCCCAGTGGAACCTCGTCCGTCAAGGCTAGACAGTTATCTCTCAAAACCTCGTCGAGGTTGGGATCACGGTGGTAGGGCATGTAACCTGGTACATCGATAAGCTCGACCTCGGCTCCAACAGCCATTGCACCAGCCCTTAGCGCGTTGTTCACCTTCTCGTTGGCGTCCTTTATTGCCTCAACCGTAGCGCCCCTAACGAAGCTCTCCATGTGGACATCGGCGGGTACGTTGTTGACGATTGATCCTCCCTTCGTGATTATTGGGTGGAACCTGATGTGATCCTCGTCCCTGAAGGTCTCCCTGTTGGCGTGGGCACCCATTATCCCGAGCATGGCGGCGTTCAGGGCGTTGATTGCCTTGTCAGGGTGATCCCCTGCGTGTGCCTCCACCCCTGAGTAACGGGTGAGTTTTGCGATGAACCCGTTCTCGGTGCCTCCTGTTCCCAGTTTGGCTCCTTTCAGTGCTCCCGTGCTGTGACTACCGATGGCCATGTCGATGTCATCCATTGCTCCGATGTGGATGAACTCCTGCTTGCCACCCATGAAGGTGATCTTCCCGTCCTCCACGAGCCTGTTCCTGAAATCCATCTGGATGAGCTCCTCGGCTGGCACAGCCATCATCACGATATTGCCGTCAAGCTCCTCTTTGATCACATCCAATCCGAATCCAGCGCCTAGCATAGCCGTAACCTGAGCGTGGTGACCGCAGGCGTGAACCCAGCCAGTCTTGGGGTCAGCGTCTAGGTGAGTGGGAATATCTAGGCTGTCCAGCTCCCCAACGACAGCAACTGTTGGTTTGACTCCTTTCTCCTTAAGATACGCTTTACTACCTGTGATAGCTAGCTCGTCCTCGTAGAACCAGCCCATCTTCTTGTACTGCTCCACAACATACGCTGATGTCTTGAACTCGCGGTACCCAACCTCGGGTATCTTCCATAGGTCATCGCCAATCTGTATGAGTTCCTTCGCTTTGGAATCGATTGCATTGATCACTTTGTCCTTAAGAGCCTGCCTGTCCATGGTAGAAGGCTACCCTTACGCCTGAAAAAATGTTTGAAAAACCTGTTTTTCAGTTGAATAAAGGGAGCCAAGAGATGATTGATGAGGGAAAAAAGGTATTCGAACAAGCTGGTCAATCAGTTAGGAAAAAAGGTTTTCACGTTTCCCAGAACGAATATTTACCACCCATCGGTAAGATGAAAGGAACGAGGCGATATGGTTGAAGCTTCTCGAATACGAGGCAAAGGAATATTTCAAGAAATACGGCATCCCCACCCCGGCGGGGAGGATGGTGACATCACCCGAGGCCGCCAAGGAGTACACGGCTGAGCTCGGGAAGCCAGTGGTGATCAAGGTACAGCTACCGGTTGGAGGAAGGGGCAAGGCTGGGGGAGTCAAGTTCGCGGATACACCTGACGAGGTAGCGGAGGCGGCAAAGGCTCTCCTCGGGATGACAATCAAAGACCTACAGGTGGAGAAACTGTACGTCGAGGAGAAAGTGGGCATCGTGAACGAGATCTACCTAGGCGTCACGGTTGACAGGAACAACAAGAAGCACGTTATTCTCGCTTCAAACGAGGGCGGGATGGACATCGAGGAAGTTGCAGCCCATACACCGGAGAAGATAGTCAGGCACCTCGTAAACCCCGTTGATGGACTGAGGAGCTACCACTGCAACTACATCGCGACAAAGCTAGGATACTCGGGCAGGAAGATGAGGCAGTTCGGTGCCTTCGTAACCAAGCTATATGAGCTTGCAGTTGGAATGGACGCCGAGTTGACGGAGATCAATCCATTGGCAGAGGTTGAGGACGGCTTCCTAGCAGCAGACGCAAGGCTCAACGTTGACAATAACAGCCTGTTCAGGCACAAGGAGCTTGAGGAGAAGCTACTGGACAGCTATCAGGGCGAGTTCAGTGGAAGAGAGATGGAGGCAAAGGAGCAGGACCTTACTTACGTTGAGCTTGATGGAAATATCGGTATCATCGGGAACGGTGCAGGACTCACAATGGCTACCCTTGACACGGTTATGCTTCAGGGAGGTAAGGCAGCGAACTTCCTGGACCTTGGTGGAGGAGCCACACCGGAAAGGATCGGTAAAGCGGTCAAGTTCGTTCTTGGCGACGAGAGAACTAAGGCACTTTTCGTCAACGTTCTCGGGGGCATCACCCGATGCGACCACACAGCACAGGGTATCGTGACGGCGCGCCGAGTATTGAACTCGGACAAGCCCATCGTAGTTAGAATGATGGGAACAAACGAGGCAGAGGGAAAGGAGATTCTCAAGAAGGCTGGAATCGAGACCCTGGACACCATGGAAGAGGGAGCGAGGCTCGCGGTTGAGCTCGCAGGAGGAAACTAAGATGACGCGATTCATAGACAAGGACACGCGAGTAGTGGTTCAGGGAATCACAGGCGGGCAGGGAGGCTTCCACACCAAGCTGATGAAGGAGTACGGAACCAAGATCGTTGCTGGCGTCACACCGGGCAGAGGTGGACAGGAAGTAGAGGGTATCCCGGTCTACAATACAGTCAGGGAGGCTCAGGAAAACCGTGAAATAGATGCTAGCATCATCTTCGTGCCAGCTCCATTCTCACTTGACGCAGCGCTTGAATCCATCGAGGCGGACCTTGACCCGGTTGTAGTAATCACCGAGGGAATCCCGGTGAGGGACAGCATCGAGCTTGTCGCAAGGGCGGAGCTCAAGGGAACCACAATCGTTGGACCAAACACCCCGGGACTGATCAAAGCGGGGGAGTCCAAGATGGGGATCATGCCCGCTCAAGTCTTCAAGAAAGGCGAAGTAGGCATCATTAGCCGCAGTGGAACCCTGTTCTACGAGATAGCCGCACACGTGACCCGGGTTGGACTCGGACAGAGCACTTGTGTCGGTCTGGGAGGAGACCCCGTTGTCGGGCTGGATTACATTGACATCCTCAAGTGGTTTGAGAACGACCCGGAGACCAAGGCGGTCGCCATGATCGGTGAGATCGGCGGTGACGCGGAGGAGCGTGCAGCCCAATTCATTAAGGATGGGGGTTTCAACAAGCCGATTGCTGCTTACGTCGCTGGTAGAGCAGCGGTACCGGGTAAGAGGATGGGCCACGCTGGAGCAATAATTCAGGGTGGAACTGGTTCAGCTGACAGCAAGATATCCGCGTTGAGAAATGCAGGTGTATCCGTCGGTGAGTTGCCCGGTCAGGTAGCTGAAGCTCTGAGGGAGATTCTCTAATCCTCTATTATCTCGATTAACTTTTTCAGCATCTTGTAGGTGAGACCCCATACGACCTCGCCGTCGTACTTGTATATCTCGCCGAACCAGCCCTTGACATGGTCCTCAGTGCCAGAATTGACCAGCTCGCTCAATGGTGCCCAGAGGTACCTGGTTAGCTCCTCGTTGAGTTGCACCTCCGGATCATCTTCGTAAATGTAGACAACGGGCTGGACCTTCATGTTGGTTCTCACGGAGCTGTAGATTGGCTTCATGTACCCCAGCTTGGCTTTCTCCCTGAGATCGATCGCTGTCTCCTCAAGTGTCTCCCGTGAGGCAGTGTCAACGAGGTCATTGTCCTGACTTGACTTTTTTCCTCCTGGGAACGCCATGTCCCCGCTCCAAGGATCACCCTCGACCTCAGCGCGCTTAACTAGGAAGAACTCTAGGTCGTCGTTGCGCTCCCTGATCATTATGGCTACCGCTGCGTGGGAGTCCTCGTCTGGTGTGTCGAGAAGCTTCGCCTGTAAACTGGATAGTTTCTCCTTTGCCCGCAACGGTGATCCGTATCAGTGAATACCTTGTTCATCTAAAAGGTTGCGCTCGGAGAGGACATACTGGAAATATTATTCATAGAACTTTTTTCGCCAATTTAGAAGCCTTTAAGTGGGTTTACTCAACTCTTATGCGATTTAAGCTAGGCTAAAAGAAGGAAAAGATTTGACAGACACCAATGATGTTCCGAACCCCTTCGAGCAGAAGGACAAGCAGATGGAACTAGTCAAGGAAAAGATGGCAAACATCAAACACAAGATAGCGATAATCAGCGGAAAGGGAGGCGTCGGGAAGAGCCTCGTCACGGTAAACCTCGCAGCCGCATTGGCAGCGAAGGGCAGGAACGGGAAGGTAGCGATACTTGACGCCGACCTAACCGGTCCATGCGTACCCAAGATGCTGGGACTGAAGGGAAGAAAGCTGGACTTGGGTCCAGTTGGTATCTTACCAACCGAGGGACCGGAAGGTATCGGAGTAGTATCAATGGACTTCCTGCTACCAAGCGATGATGCACCCGTAATATGGAGGGGGCCACTCAAGATGGGGGCCATCCGCCAGTTCCTCGGCGAGGTTGCATGGGGGAACCAAGAATACCTGCTGGTAGACCTGCCCCCTGGTACAGGAGATGAAAGCTTGAGCATCCTACAGCTCCTGCCCGAGATGGATGGAGTAGTCATCGTCACTATCCCTAGCGAGGTTAGTCAAGCAGTCGTAAAGAAGGCGGTCACTTTCGCTCGCCAGATGAAGGTACCTATTTTCGGCATAGTGGAGAACATGAGTGGAATGGTTTGTCCCCACTGTGGAGATTTGATTAATGTCTTCAGCAAAGGTGGAGGAGAAAAAGTATCATCCGAGATGGATGTAGAACTACTGGGAAGCATACCTATGGACCCAAAGATCGCGTCGGACAGCGACAGCGGTGTCCCGTTCATCTACTCTCACCCGGACTCACCAGCGGCCCAAGTGTTCAAGAATATAGTTGAGCAGATTGAGGAAAAGGTGGAAAAACGATGAAAGTTGTAATTCCGGTAGAGGATAAGAAAGCGGCGCTGCTCTCTGAGCACTTTGGACGAGCACCTTTCTTTGCGTCATACGATATTGTGGATGGAGAGGTTGTGGGCCCAGAGGTCGTGCCTAACTCATCTGATCACTTTGGGGGATCCGGAAATCCTCCTGAGAAAATTTTGAGTCTTGGGGCAGAGGTGGTCATCAGTATGGGTATGGGCATGAAGGCAATCAACTTGTTTCAGCAAGCTGGAGTAGCTGTTCTGAAATCAGAGGTCAACGGGTCTGAAGAGGCCCTAGAGGAGTTTAACGCGGGGAATCTGCCGGAGTTAACTGAGGGTTGTCTTCACAGCCTCGATCACTAATCAGGCTTAACACGTCATCAACCCGTGCAATATGGGGAATCACGTGAACTGTGATCCCTAAATCCTCTAATTGTCTTCTTGCACTTGGCCCAACCTGCCTAGTGATTACAGTCTCCACTTTGAGTACCTTGAGATGATACGCGAATAATGGTCCAGCTCCTTGATTGAGATTGAAAAAAGGATTATCCAGTATATCGGTGATATCTGGAGTTTTGTCTATTGTAGCTAACATGATGTATTTTGCCCTCGATAGCGTCTCCGAGATTTTGGAGTGGTGTCTTCTCTGATCGTCCACGGGGATAGCTATCAAGCTAAATGCATCGCCTAGCTCTCTGGCTGGTCTTCGAGCGTCTTTATCTGGCTCTCAATTGCGGCTTTCTGGTCCTCTAGGAATTGCTTGTGCTGCTCCTTTGTGGGTGCGCCTGGCACATCACTAATGTTGGCATACTCTGGAGTGTGTCTCCAGCCTGAGGGTAGCCAAGGGTATAGTCTGCACGTACCGTTTAGTTGCCTTCCGTAACCCATGCCCCTTCTGCCGAACTGGTTTCGTCCGCGTCCGTTTCCCATATTTCTTCCATATCTCATTTTCTCATCTCCTTTGTGTGCATATGCACACTTCTCATTCTGTGTTATTGCACGTAATTATTTAAATATTGTGGTATTGCACAATATGAGGTATGATGCGTGGAAGGCGACGAAGGGGACGATTCGGTAGGATGCCACATCCCGTGAAAATAGAGCACCCAGTACACCTCAAATCAATGACCCCCGACCCTGAGGGATCATCTGAGCCAATTCACCTTGACGCAGCAGAGTTAGAGGTAATCAGGCTCGTGGACATCGAGGATCTAAACCAACAGGAGGCAGGTGTAAGGATGAATACCAGCAGGGGAACTATCTGGAGGCTGCTCCAGAGCGCAAGAAGGAAGATAGCCCTTGCACTGGTCGAGGGGAGGCGCATCGAGGTAGAGTGGCACGAAGAGGAAACTGGTTAGTCTTATTTATCTAAAAAAGAATAATTCATTGATTTGAGCCCCATCATCAACGAGACGTACCCGGGTTTATCCAAGATTCCATGGATCGAGATAGGTAACTACCCCAGCAGGGTCGAGAAACTTGAACAGATGGGCGAGGCACACGGGTTCAAGGACCTATACATCAAACGTGACGACTGCGCCCACGAGCTCTACGGGGGCAACAAGCTTAGGAAGCTTGAGTACCTGCTCGCCGACGCGAGGAAGAGGGACAGGAAGACTCTGGTCACCCTCGGGGGAGCTGGAAGCAACCAAGTACTTGCTTCAGCTATTTTCGGTGCTCAGCATGGGTTCAGGACAGTGGGAATAATGCTCCACCAGCCCAACGCGGAGTACGTGAGAAAGAACCTGCTACTGGACAAGTACTATGAAGTGGAGCTAGTCTACGCAAAGGATGAGGTCAGTGAGGTTCTGGGATTCATCTCAAGGTACTTGAAGGCGGAGCTGGGTGGCGGGAAACCATACTTCGTGACGGCAGGGGCGAGCAGCCCTTTGGAAACATGGGTTTCGTGAACGCTGCCTTTGAGCTCAAGGCACAGGTTGATACGGGTGAGGTGCCTGAACCAGATTACATAATCGCAGCGTGCGGGTCAATAGGGACCACGGCTGGTTTGAGCCTCGGGTGTAGGCTGGCTGGACTCAACACCCGGATCATCGGGGTACGGGTTGCGATGCCATGGCTAGTGACAAAGTGGAGGATGCGCCGGATGATTGGTCACATCAACGACTTGATGAGGCGATATGACAGGTCGGTGCCCAAGCTGATGGTGAGAAAAGAGGACTTGATTCTGCTGGGTGATTACCTTGGCGAGGAGTATGCGTGCTTTACCGAGGAGGGGTGCTGCGTCGTTGATGAGATGCGGGATCTTGAGGGCATACCCCTCGACCAAACCTACACCGGGAAGGCGTTGGCGGGTGGACTGGACTGGTTAAAGAAACGGGGAGAGCAAGACAGGAAAGTTCTCTTCTGGAACACGTACAACTCGGTTGATTTGAGGGATAAAGCCGCGACAGTGGATTACCTGAGTCTCCCCAAGGGGTTCCACAGGTACTTTGAGGAGCCCACTCAGGAAGAGACATTCAAAAGGGTTTAGAGGTCAACCTCTTCTCCTGCTTCACCCGGCTTCCAGCCCTTGATGTGGTTGAAAGCCGCGTTAACACCGTTCCGAAGGTACGCTGTATCGGAGTTTACGGCACAAAACAGGAAACCTCGGTCAATCGCTTCGTTGATGTTTGTTGGTCCGGGTGTTGTGAAGCAGTGCATTCCTGGTGCTACTCCGGCGTCATTGCCTGCCTGAACGATTCTATTCAGTGTTGCTAGGAACTTGGGGTTGGTATAGTCGCGGTGTATGCCCATGTCTAGGCTCAGGTCGCTGGGTCCGACGAAGCAGGCGTCTACGCCTTCGACGCTGAATACGTCTTCGATGTTCTCAACGCCCTTTACGGTCTCTATCATCACGACACAGAGGGTTTCCTCGTTTGCCGTCTTGAAGTAGTCTGGGTCACGGAAAGCAGCGAGCCTTGGTCCTGCTCCCCTCTCTCCCCACGGCGGGTACTTCATCAACCGTACCATGTCCTCCGCCTGCTCCTTGGTCTCGATGCGTGGACTAACGATGCCGGTCGCCCCGGCGTCCATCACCTTCTTGATCCAGATGAGGTCGTGCCATGGTATCCTGCACATGGGCATGCACTTGTCCCTGCCCCAGAGCATTGACTGCACCATGAAGTGGTATGTCTCGGGCCCATACGCGCTGTGCTCCATGTCGCAAACCAGCCAGTCCCATCCCATATCGGCCAGGTACATGGTCATATCGGGGTGCCCTACCGTCACCCATGTACCCAAGGCAGGCTTCCCTGCCTTGAGTTTACGTTTAACAAGGTTCTTCATAGGTGAACCGTGGATTCTTGGGGATAAAAAATCTGGGTCGGAGCGATAACCTTGAAAGACTCTAACCGAATGTGTGGGTGGTAACCATGGAAGGCTGGATGTACGCTGTTCTGGCGATTGTCTGCTGGGGCGCGGAGGCGATTATCGTTAGGGCTGCGGGGGATGGCATTGACTCGCTTACTGGTACGGGTATCGGTTGCGTGGCGGCTGGGGTCGTGTTCTTCGTATATCTTGCTTTGAATGGAAAACTTAACTCGGACCTATTCAACCAGTCAGGATTCTATTATGGTCTGGCTGGTATCGTCAGCTTCGCTGTTGGACACTACTTCTACTATACAGCAATCAATAAAGCGGGTGTAACACTCAGCGTCAGCCTCGTTGGGGCGTATCCACTGCTAACGGTGGTTCTTGCGTGGATAATTTTCGGGGAGCCTTTGACCATCAAGACAGGGATTGGAGCCCTGCTGATTGTGATCGGCGGGATGATCCTGCTAGTCTAGGTCATCCCATACCGAGCCGATTCCAAGTCTTTCAAGGGTCTCTTTCGTTGGTACACCTGTCTCTGGGTTCCAGCCCATCTTCTCGTAATAGTTCCTCAGCATCTCGTCCCAGTGTGGCTGTATGCTGATTCCCTTGGTGGGCCCATCAACGGGCGTTGACCCGTACCTGAACGATGGTCTGTCATGCTCTGAACTTAACCCGGTTTGCAGGTTGAACGCCCTCATCAGGTTGACAGCCCTTTTACCCACATCCCATGCTTCATCTGGACTCATATCCCAGCCAGTTGCGGCTGAAATAGCTCTTGCCAGCCTTTTGTGGTTCATCCTTGTGTTGAACCTGCAAGTCACTACGCTGTCCTCAAGCTGCATCAATCCCTTGGTTCTGGCGACCTCGCTGCTGACGTTGATGGGGTTAGCAGGTCCCTGTGCGTCAGCGTTCATCGCGCTCATGTGGGTCTCGATGGTGCTGGTGCCGCTGACGCATGTGTCGAACATCTCGGCCCAACGGTACCTGTGATCGTGCCCTCTTGGGCTGTTGCCTTTCATGGTGTAGATTCCAGCCTCCGCAGCTTCTCCTCCAATCTTCTGGGATGCCCGTTTGATGCCCTCGGCTAACAGGTCACCGAAGCCTTCTCGGTTAGATACCATTTTGAGAATCTTTTCAACTCCCTCTGCCTCCCCCCAAGTGGTCTTGACCCCGACTTGCTCCTCGGTGAGCCAGCCCTTCTCCAATCCCTCCATGACCCAGCCGACCACCCAGCCCGCCTCGTTGTTGTCAACCCCCAGCCTGTCTGTCAGTCCGCTGAGCATCATGGACGCCTCAACATCAGTGATCCCCACCACCGGTCCCCAAGCCGCCATCTGCTCGTACTCGGGTTCGTCAACCATGCACTTGTATGGGCCCTCCTTGACCTCGAACATGGTTGCGTGAAGAAGCCTGCAGCCCCAACAGGGAACACGGGCTATCTGGTACTTGTCCCTCAGTGTGGGCTCGACGAACTCGTCGATCTCCTCGTCAGAGATACCCCACTCGTAGGTGCTATAGTTCTTGACCGGTAAGGCCCCGCTCTGACCTTTCCACATGTTAGCGACGCCCCCGATGGTACCCCTGAAGTACTCGACGTCCTCGTAGATTTCCTGTGCCACCTTCTGGAGCGCAGCCCTGTCGTTGACTGGCTGCTTGGCGTCGCCCCTGAAAGCGATGATTGCCTTGATTTTCTTGCTGCCTAGGACTCCACCCGTGCCGTTGTGACTCGCACTATGCCCATGGTCAACGAAGGTTCCAGCCCAACGGACCTTATTCTCACCGGCTGGACCAATTGAGAGTACACTCGCGCCTCGATTCTTGACGCCGTGAATCTCAAGGAGCTTGTCGGTGACCTCGTAGGTATCCAGCCCAAGTAGGTCTGAGGCGTCTCTGACCTCAGCTTTCCCATCCTTGATTACGATGTAACTCCACTTGGAGGTTGCTCCAGTTAGGATAATGTTGTCGAAGCCGCTGAACTTAACATATGCACCGAAAAGACCGTTTGCCTGACAGCTGGTTGATCCGCCTGTCAAGGCACCCTTGGTAACAATACTAATGGTGCCACTTCCTCCAACAACAGTGCCGTTGATTGGACCTGTTCCGATAAAGTACATGTTCCGTGGGTCATCGTACTCGATGTCCCGAGGAACCTCATCATAGAGCAGTTTGACTCCTAGAGCCGTCCCTCCAATGTACTTGCGGAGGAACTCCTCATCGTAAACCTCCTCAGTTATCTCGCCCTCGGTGAGGTTGATCCTTAACGTTTTACCGGCATAGCCACCTATATCAGCCATAAAAACCATGTAATCCATGAAGGATTGCGGTGAAAAGCGTTCCGAAACGCACGGTGAAACATATTGAAGGTACGAGTAAGGTTCTACGGGCTGGTATATGACGAAATCGGCTCCAGGGAGAACGTATACGAGGTTGAGGAAGGATCAACGGTAGGTTCCCTGCTTGACACAGTCATCGAAGCGTATCCAGTAATCCATGACTGGGTCTACATGGAAGGCGTCTTCAGGGATTACCTTGAGATAGCAGTCAACCGTACAAGTATAGTTACACTTGACGGGTTAGAAACCAAACTCGCTAATGATGACTTCGTGCAGATAATGCCTCCCATTGGTGGGGGCTAGCCCAGAATGGGCGTGAGATCAAAGTTAAACGCGATCTTAATTGCATACAAAACGACCACAGCGATTAAGTTCTGAACAGCAAGAATATAGTAGCCCTCGTTCTCCTCACGGAAATATAAACCGATGACGATTGGCGGTACAGCGAAGATGAACCAAAGAGTCCAGTAGAGGATGAAAATCATGTTCAGGAGACCCACGACAGTCAGCTGGAGCAAGTCAAGCCCGGATGGCAGCACGTTCTGGGTCACGTAGATGATGACCGCAGAGATTATCGAGACCCCCGTCACGATGATGTTGAACTGGGTCCACCGTGGAAGAATACGCTTGAGGATACCCTTGACGTCCATCCAGCCATAGAAGAATGGGTGAGTTAAAGGGATTAGGCTTCCTGAACCGGAGGCTCCGGGTCAACCCAGCTGAACTTTTTCTCCAAGGTCTTACTGTAATAGTTGCGCCAGTCATAGTCCACTTGTTTGCCCCACTCAAAGTAGACACGAGGGTCAACGTAGCTCTTGAGACTCGTACCCAGATTATAGTCCTTTGTCATCTCTTTGGCCTCTATCTGCAGTGAAGCCTTCTCGATGCCCTCCTTGTCCTTCTGCTGTCGAGTAGCCATTCTGTCCTTGAGCTTGGCGATGGCCTCCCTGTGCTTTACCTTCGTCGCCCTGATTCGCTTCCTACCGTTGCTGATGGTTTTCTTCTTGCTGGCGATCCTGTTCTTGGTGCCCTTTGTCGCCTTTCCGGCAGCTTCCCTTTCCACGAGCTCCTTCTTGTACTCCTCAAGCTTCTCCTTGTCGGTAGAGAGTTTCGCCTCGTACTTGGAGATACGCTCGGTATACCTCTGGTTGGTATCCTTGATACGTTGTTTGTACTTGCGGGTGTTCTCCCGTGCCTTGGTCTTCCTGTTCTTGAGCCGCTCCTTCTGGCGTTCAAGGCTCGCAGCCCATGAGGCTGAGATGGTTCGCTTGTGGTTGCACTGAACCGCTGCCTCAAGGTTGGCAATCGTTGCGACATGTTTCTTGTAGTACTCGGGGGCATCATCCTTGACCTTGATCTCCTTGAGCTTTGATTCCACTGCCTCGGTGGCGTGGCATGTCCTGAAAACCTTGGCGGTGATTCCCTCCATGACCTCGTCGAGGAACTCGCTGACGACGCTGCTGTTCACCTCATCGAAGAGGGTACTCCCGTCGCTTGAATCCATGAACTCTTTGAGGTTCCTGACAACATCCGTGTCTATCTCTGCTGTCAGTAGAAGCCTGACGCTGTCCTTACCTAGGAAATCGAATGTAACAGTCTCATCCTCGTTGATGCAGATGTGCTCGGCTCGGAGACTTGATGCACCGACTGTGTCGGCTTCCTCATCCTCGTCCTTCTCGTCACCGACCCTGAACTTGAGCTCGTTGATGAGGTAGCAGACGGTGGCGGTCTTCCTTCGCTTCAGGTCTTCTCCGCTGAGGTTGTGATGGATAAACTCCTGTACCTTGTCAAGGTTCTTCCTGAGCTCGATGGCTTTATTGAACTTGGCTATCTCCTTTTTCTGCTTGACGGGGCTGCTGTCGTGTGGCCAGACGTACTTCATCTTGCCCGTCAGCTTGTCCTTCCACTTTGCGATCCAGATGCTCTCGCTGTCCCAGTCCACCCTGAGCCAGTTACCCTCCGGTGGAGCCACATCCTTGCTGTGGTTGAGGATAATGTCTCCATGGCGTGGTCCCTCCTTCCATTTGCCCCTGAAGGGGTGCTCGCCCCTGCCCATGAATATGCTGCTGGGCTCGACCATGTAGTTGCCCAGCTCGCAGCGGTCCCCGTCGATGGTGGCGTACCCGTATTTCTCCTTGTTCGCCTCGCGGATGATCTTGCGCTCCTCGGCTAGCCGTTTCTTCTCTTCCCGTGGTAGGGCTTTCTTGTACTCTCTTTCTTCGACAACGTCAGCGTATATCTCGGAGTAGTCAACGTCTCCCAGCAGAATCTTCTCGCCCATCAGCGCGCTGAGGTCGTTATGGAAGTTACTGGCAAACACCGGGTCCTCGACGTAGGGTGTGCCAATCTTTTTGGCCCACGCGACGATTCGTTCCTCTTCCCTTGGCTTAAGTTTCCGCAGCGTTCCCTTGATCTTCACCGAGTACCCCTTAGCCTCGTATACCGGGGGCACCATGACGCCGTTGTGATGCATTGACTCCATTCCGCGACCTCTAATGGCTTTGATAGAATTCACCGTTTTTTTTAAAGGATTTGGCAAAGTCCCGAGGTTTACCCGGGGAAAAGCTTGGTTGCTATCTCTTCCGCTTGTTTTACAGAGTCCTTGCTGTATCGTCCCAGCATTTTCTTGGCTTTCTTGAGGTATCCTACCTTCTCTGGGCGAACCTTGATCATCGCGCTGACAACCGCGTCAAGCTCAACCAGGTCCTCTCCATGGGCTACCAGCCCTCCACCGTCCTTTACCCGGTAGTTTCCCCATGGAACTTTGTGTTCACCTTTGGGATCAATCACGGTGTATGTCTTTATCGCCTCGCAGATGCCGTACATGTCAAAGTACGTGTAGTATAGCTTGTTGATGTCGATGATGCTATCATCCAAATGCTTGTTCTTTGGGCCATGCCATGAAGCTCTCAACGGGTCTGGGATGAGTCCAAACATGTTTTTTAGGCAAAGACTCGGGTACTCTCCCCCATATCCCTTCATCCTTGCCAAGCTGATCAACGGAGAGCCCTTGAACTCCATCAGTTTGGTGGGCATGAATCCGTAGACCTCGTTCCTGTGTACGGGTGGGTACTTGGACTCGACATCTGACCTGATCTTTGTGGCGTCAACGACGTTTCCTTCCCATATCTCATCAGTGACGTTGATGTACGTTGCACCGTGCTTTTCGAGGACATCGGTGAAACCGTAGTGGTCAAGGAACCACTGTTCCTGCCCCTTGAGCTCATCCCACCTTTCCTCCTCCTTGATCCAGCCCCAGTCAGGGTGTTTCATGAGCCAAGCCCAGTTCACCTGAGCGCCATCAACTGTGAACTTCATGGATCTGTCCTGCCTGTCAATGCTGTGACCCTCGATAACCACTACTTTGGAGTCGATAGAATCTAGTACATATCCCAGTGTCTCGGCGTCCGTGAAGTTGGATGGGTGCGGACTGTACCAGTTAGGTTTGACTAGCACGGTGTCCGCATTAACGAAATTGTCACCTAGGGTTCTCTTCATATCATCTGAACCGTTCACACGATCAACAGCGACGCTTCCAACCGGGTACATACTTGACCCAGCTTTTGGATTTTATTTAAACACTTAGATAACTACATAACAGACCATCGCCCAAAGTTTTTGAAGAATGGCTGAACGCAAACCCATCAACAGGGATGACCTGAGAAGCGTCCTTTTCCTGCTAATCCTGTTCGTATCCGTTGTAGGTGGACGGGAGATAGGCAACTATCTCAGCACATACGAGGAGATGACCCAGCTAAAGGTATTATTCGAGGTCACCGAGGAGGAGCTTTCGAGGTTCCTCATTGATTCCCTTGAGGAGCGGGACACCTCACTAGATATCGGGTACTCGATAACGTCTCCTAGGGCGGACAACTCAATTGATATTGTGATCTCGCAGCCGGATTATGTCAGGCGCTGGCTCATCGGGGTGACTGTGAGCCCCATAAGGGTAAACCAGCCGGAGGCATCTGATGTCGATTTCGAGATGCTGGTTGAGGATGTCGTTGTTGACCGGGCATTGTACAGCTTCCCGAAGGAGAGGGTGAACTACCTCGGGTTGAAGGACAGGGAAATACAGGTTGATATCGATGACGTTGAAGTGCTCAGGGAAATCGTGGAGGAGTCAGCCGAGAAGTATGCAGGCGAGGTTAAGGTCGAGTTCAGAGGACAAGTGAATGTACACCTATTGTTCCTAGATACGTGGCTACCGTTCCAGGTTAAAAGACACACCTTGGTGAGGGTTCCATACCTAGACTATGAGGGCTCGGAGTGGAAGCGGTTTGACGGTGCTAGCATTACATCTCTTGATATCAATGAGGGAGGATATGTTCAGGTTGAGGTCTACAACCCCACTCGGATTCACAGCATCAGAGAAGACTACTTGTGCGAGTACTTCAAGGAGGGAATAGATGAACCAGTGCTTAGTGTGATGAAGGAAGTTAGTGTTGCCCCGATGACGGAAGGGAGCTACGTCTTCCCGTTCAGGTTCGATGAACCCGGAAATTACACGTACAGGATCACGTCAGGGGATAGGGTGATCGCGGAACTTGATAACTCTGCTGTATTAGTTATAAATTAGTTACTTTCATTAGAAAATTTAATATGGGTAATAAAAGTCAAATCTCCCTAAGCTCAAATAGCAGCAAGGGGAGGTTTAACGTCACAGTGAGGAGAACAGACCATCAGCTATTCGACGCAAAGTCATTGGCTATTGATGTCCTTCAGTCGTTAAACCGCGCAGGAACACGGGTCCAGGCCATCGAGCAGATACTGGAGCACCTCAAGAATCATCTGGAAGTATCAGCTACCGCGATTAGGCTGAAGGATGGTTCCGATTACCCTTACTACGTGTTTGATGGTTTCAGTGATATCCATGTCGAGATGGAGGACAGGTTATGCGTGCACTTGCCAGATGGCTCGGTGATGCGCGATAAGAATGATTTTCCATTTCTTGAGTGCATGTGCGGCAGGGTAATCATGGGAAATGTGCGCTCAGAGGAAGAGTATTTCACCGATTACGGCAGCTTCTGGACAAACAACACCGATGAGCTACTGGCAGAAACACCCGTTGAAGTGTTAGGACACACTAGAAACGTCTGTAACGCACAGGGTTACAGGTCGGTCGCGTTGATTCCCCTAAAAGCAAAGCAGGAAAGCATAGGCTTGCTCCAGATCAACGATGAAATCCCCGGAAAATTCACGGAGGAGCTGATATGGTTCCTTGAGGGACTGGGGGAGAGCATCGGTATCGCTTTAGCTCATCTGGACGAGGAAACCAAACGATTGGAGCTTGAAGCAGAGCAAAAGGACCTGCTATACCAGTACCGTTTAAGGATCAACCAGCTGGACAGCCTGTACAAGATCAGCAAGATACAGGAAAACAAGGACATTACCACGGAGGAGATGCTGAGCCTTATTGTTTCACTTATCCCGGGAGCTATGCAGCACCCGGATATTTCGGTCGCTCGATTGGATATCGAGGACAAGTCATTCTCCTCTGAGGGATACGAGGAAACCCCGTACAGGTACAGCGCCATTATCCAATCCTTCGGCGTGATAATGGGTAAACTAACAATCGGGTACAGAGAGAGAACCTCCCTTGGAGACAGGGGGCCGTTTCTTGATGAGGAGATCAAGCTCATCAACCTCATAGCCGAGACGGTCTCAAGGATGCTGGAGCAGGACAAGACTGGTGACTGGAACAGGTCAATCGACAAGTACGCGTTGATCTTGGACAACGATGAGATACGTCACATCATGAAGCTGGTGATTGAGGACATGGCCATCAACGAGATGGATAGAGAGGAGTTTAATATCCGGGATATCCCAAGTGACGCCTCCCAGACACTTGAATCCTATATGCTTCTTCAGCACAACATCGAGCTCAACAGGGCTGTCATAATCAAATTACAGAATCTGCTCCACGTGGAGTGACTTAAAACTAGGAAGCCCACGTACATTCATGGCTCTACCAGATGAACTGTGCGCTGATCTGGCGTTTGTTAATGGGAAAATTGTCACACTGGACGATGAGAACAGCATAAATGAGGCTGTATCGGTCAGGGGAAATAAGATTCTACGAGTTGGCTCCAACGATTACGTGAAGGAGACCTTCGGTGATAAAACCGAGGTAATTGACCTTAAGGGAAAGACCCTCCTACCAGGGCTAATAGACAGTCACATGCACCCAGGTGGAAGCTGGGGCGCGTACCTTGTACGTGGAGTCGCTTGCGGCCCTCACTTCAACTCGGTTGACCAGATGCTTGAAGCGGTCAAGGAAAAGGTAGCCCAGACCCAGCCGGGAAACTGGATTCTTGGTTTCAGGATGGACGACGTCAAGATGGGACGGTACCCGACTAGGGCGGAGCTGGACGAGGCATCACCTGATAACCCGCTATACATTCAGAGAAGGGACGGACACAACGGTGTGGCGAACAGCCTTGCACTGGCAGCAGCTAAAATCACGAGGGACACTCCCGACCCTCACCACGGTAAGATTGAGCGGGACGAGAACGGGGAGCCCAATGGACTTCTACGTGAGTCAGCAAAAGACCTTGTTTACCATATCATGCCCCCGTACAGCTTCGAGGAGTTCTACAAGGGGCTGCAGATTGTGTTCGAAGAGTGCATCAGCCTTGGGTTGACAAGCATTCACGCAAGCATGGTGGGTCCATTAGAGTTCAAGGCTATGCAGACCCTGAAACGAGAGGGAAAGCTGGGCATCAGGGTTGCGGTACATCTTAGCGGTAGGGACCATGGAATGGTCGAGGGGGCAATAGCCGCTGGTATTCAGACACCGTTTGGGGACAATTGGCTCAAGATCACAGCAGCAGAGTGGGTCTTCGACACCAGCACCAGCGGTAGGACTGCCGCGTACTACGAGCCATACGTCGGAGAACCGGATAACACGGGAATACTGCTCTATGACCAAGACGATTTAGAGAGACGGGTCTGGGAGACACATAAGGCAGGCATCAGGGTTGGAATCGATGGAGTTGGAGACAGAGGGATAGACAGGTCGCTGGACGCTATAGAGAAGGCGTTGAAGAAGCTGCCTCGGGAGGATCACAGGCACAGGATAGAGCACTGCTGCTATGTCACCCCGGCGATACAGGATAGACTCATTGAGCTGAACGTGATTGACGCCTCTGCCACAGGATTCCACCATGACCTTGGTGACGCCTACAAGGCGAACAGGGGCGAGGAGGCGATGAAGTACATGTGGCCCCACCGAACCCTCATAGACAGAGGCATACCAGCTCCCGGGCACAGCGATGCAAGCATATGCGACGCCAACCCGTGGCTAGCCATGTACAGCATGGTCACCCGAAAGACAAGCAGTGGTGACGTGTTGTATGCACCGGAGGGCATAGAACCAGTCGAGGCGATAAGGGCTTACGCTATCGACGGTGCGTACGCTGCTTGGGAGGAGAATATCAAAGGCACGATTGAGCCGGGAAAACTGGCGGACATGGTTGTCATTGACAGGGATCCCCTAACCATTGACCCGGATGATATCAGGAATGTTAAGAACCTTGTCACCGTCATAGACGGGAAGGTTGTCTACCGGAGCTAGCCTCCATCCTTCTCCTCCTTGTTTGGTACTCGTTTTTTCCCTCTGTTTCATCCCAGTAGTACTCGAAAAGGTCCTTACACCATGCATGGAACTCGGGTGAACTTGATCTGAACCCATGATAGTCAAATCTTCCGTCCACCACCCTGAACCCGAGGGCGGTAACCTCTTTCTCGTTCATGGCGAGGAAAACGGGTGCATCTATGAGGATGTGAACTGCGCCCGGTATCATCTCACGAAGCACGGCCGGGTCATAGGTCTCAGTATAGTTTACGTCTACCTCCTCGATGAGTTTGAAATCCACTCCACGCTTAATTGCATCGGAGATTGGTTTTACGAGGTTGAACAGGTATCGGTCGGTGATCCTGTAAACATACTCCTCGGACCCCTCCACCATCTTCTGAATATTGTAGGTCACCTGCATGACATCGTCTATAATGGTAGAATCTGTTAACTCACCTAACCTGTTGATAAAAGGAGTTGGAATCAAACCAAGATCGTGTTCATTGAAATACCCCTTGTTTCGACTCGTGAACACGCTGAAACTAACATTTCTCAACGTTAGATCACCGAAAGGGGTGAGAGAATGATGCCCATCATGGGATTTACCCAGTAGCCCTGCCTCAACCAGCCTACCAAGGTGTCTACTACACTCCTGGTTAGTAATACCCATTGAACGCGATAGCTGAGAAACCTTGGAAGGTGTTGACTTGAGAATCCCGAGCATCTCCAGCCTAGTAGGGTGGGAAAGCTCGAAGAATAGGTCGGTTATCAACGTAGTAGATGATTATGTTTAGGTGATTTAATCAAATTTAGGGTCTGGGCTATCTTTTACTAGCGTATATCTGTTAATGTCGATGTAGAGTAATTGTTTAAAAGGAACCATTTCGATAAAGCGTGAGTCTCCCTGGCATTGACAATCATATGATTGCCATTGTTTTCCTTCCTACAGGGAGACTTACAATTAAGATGCTTCTTTCGGAACTGCTTGCTCCCAGTAGTGCTCAAACAGATCCTTGGCCCACATATGTACAACCGGGTCCTCGCTGACAAAGCCCCGATAGTCCATCCTACCGTCATTGGTGGGGAAGCTTATCGCAGCTACTTTCTCCTCGTTTAGGGCCATGAACACGTTAACCTTTTCGGCCACACGTATCTGGAACTGGTTGCTCATCACTGCCTCCCTGATGATTGGCCCACGGTCAAACTCTGGTGGTACCACGATGTTAGCTGGCTCAAGGAGCCTGAAATCAACGCCCTTCTTCAGTGCCTGCTCCCATGCCGGAATCGCGGTGAGGATGTATCTGTCGGTTAGCCTGTAAATATACTCGTTGGACTCCCTGCCCAGCTCCTCGATGAGGTGGAATATAACCATGATATCGTCGATATACCTCGTCTCTTTGAGCTCTCCAATCCGGGAGACGTACTCCTTGGGTAATCTGGAAAGGTCATGGTTCTGGAAGTAGTCCCTGTGCATACTGGTGAACAGGAACCCATCAATCTGCTTCAGAGATAACTCGCCGTACCCGGTGAGGCTGTGAGTTCCGTCCGGGTTCTTGACTGTCAACCCGGTGTCTCCAAGCCTCGATAGGTGCCTGCTTGTCTCCTGTGTCGTTAATCCCAGCTCCTTGCTCAACGCTGTTACTGTTAACTGTTCACTCTGCAATCGTCTGAGCATGCGCAGTCTGTCCTCGTTGCTGAACTCGAAGAACAGATCGCACAGAGTTTCAATAGACATGGAGTATAACCAATATTTTCAGATCACCGTTATTAATATCACTGATAAACAGTTTGAGGGCGGCCAGCTCAGAACGGGTACTGGTTTGTCAAGATTAGTCTTGAATACTAGTTAAGTTATAAGCACAGTAACTACTGGTGATTTGCCTTGGATATAGTTCAGGACACGGTTGATATAGCAAAAAAGTTCTCCGGCAGGTTGAGTTTCATAGATTTCGCGCGTGGGATAGTCATGATAATCATGGCGTGGGATCACGTCGCTGGCTTCTGGAACCAGTATCACCACGGTGGAGAGGGTGTACTAGGAAGGGCCCCACCGTTTATCAACACGACACGATTCCTGCTGCGATTCGTGAGCCACTACTGTGCTCCATCCTTCGTGTTCCTAGCTGGAACCGTGTTGGCAATCAGCGCGAAGAGGAGACTGGAAAAAGGGGACAGCCAAAGGGAAATCACCTTGCACCTCATCAAGCGAGGCTTGATCCTGTTATTCCTTGAGGCGGCTTTCGTATCACCCGCTTTCAGCCTTCCATGGACATACTTTGGGGTGATCGCGTGCATCGGAGTATGCCTGATAATATTCAGCGTAGCTCGGAGGCTTCCTGACAAGGTGATTCTCGTCCTTAGCCTGCTTATCCTACTCAACCATGGTTGGCTCAGCCTCGACTTCATCCCAAACAACGTGAACTGGGGCAGGTACCTAAGAATAATCATCCATGAGCCCAACTTTGAGAGGTTCCCGTACTTTGGGTTATACCCCATCATCCCCTGGATAGGAGTAATGGGAATGGGTTGGAGCCTTGGCTCGTTCCTAGAGACTAAGAGCAGGGAAGAGATAGCGGCGCTTAGGAACAGGATACTGGGCACGGGGGTTGCCAGCGTAGTGGTTTTTTTCGTTGTGCGGTACCTAAACGGGTACGGCAACCTGCTAGCACGGAATGGAAACAAATTGGTTGACTGGCTCTACGTGAGCAAGTACCCGCCAAGCGTCGCGTTCCTACTCTGGAGCCTCGGGGGTATGTGCGTATTCCTAACAGTTGGACTCCTCCTTGAGGAGAGAGGTCTCAACGACAACAGGATTGTGTCGGGTATTCTGACGATTGGCAGGAACCCATTGTTCTTCTACTTGGTACACCTATGGCTGTACCGGGCGAGATGGCCTGACTTCACACCAGGAGGGACAGGGGCACCCTTCTACCTTGAGCTGGGTCCAACACTTGCCTTCTGGTTTGTGGGGATCATTGTGCTCTGGTACATGTGCAGGGAGTATGAGAAGCTGAAGAGAAAGTACCCGAAGCCAATCTTACAGTACATATAGTGAAGGGAAATGTGGGAACCGGTAGACAGTAAAAGCCTCGCCGTGATACTCGCAGCATCAATCCTTGTGACAGGGGGAAACATGTGGCTGCACAGGAATGATCCACCGGTTGGCTGGACCACACTAGATGACCACGGCATCAAGTTCAACTTCCCACAAAACATGCAGATGAATCTAAACACGCCTCCCGGGTGGACGCAGAGCTACTGGGAGGGAGGTGTCATCGGAGAGGACATGAGTGGAGGAGCCGAGTTGATCGGTCTCTTCTGGGCAACCGGGATCGCCAACTCAAAGGAGGACGGGCTCGCGTTTGTGCTTGAGATGGCAGTTCAAGAAAACCCTGGTCTTAGCTGGGGCGAGGTTCAGACAAAATCGGTAGCGGATTACGAGGTTGTCTATGTTGATATTGACCTAGGCGTCGAGGAGATCGTAATCCCGGGAGTGATCTCTGCGTTTGTCGGTCCATATGGCAGGTTGATTATCCCATTCCACCTTGGCTACCCAGGGAGCTACGGTGATAGCTTGGGAGTAGTCGAGAAAAGCATCAGAACAATGAGTTTTGAGGAACCTGAGGAGCCATACCTGCTGGAAGCCTACTGGCCAACCAGTGGGTGGAAGTATGCTTCACCAGCCCATGTTGGAATGGATGGGGGGCGACTTCAGCAGATGGTGGATGACATCAGGGGGAGCTCGTACGAGGTAGACAGCGCCATGGTCATCAAGGATGGTTACATCGTGCTTGACGAGTACTTTGGTGAATACGGGAAAGACGACCTGCACATCATCTACAGCTGCACCAAGAGCGTCGTGTCAACCATTTTCGGTATCGCACACGAGAACGGTGAGATACCCAGCCTCGACACGAAACTCGTTGATGTATACCCGGATATCACCCCCCAGAATCAGGGCGAATGGAAGAGCGCGATTACTCTAAGAGATCTTCTGATGATGAGCGGGGGGTTTGATGCTCGGGATAGCTGGATTTACCAGTGGGAGGGTTTGACACCACTACACGAGGCTGAGGACGCGGTCCAGTATATGCTAGACCTTCCCATGGATTTCGAGCCGGGAAGCAGGTTCGAGTACACCAACGGAGTCAGCCACCTGTTAAGCTGCGTAATCACCGAGAAAACAGGGATGCCAGCTGCCGAGTACGCGGAGACGCACCTGTTCGAGCCGCTAGGTATCACAAACTACACTTGGGACTCCGATAACATGGGGCGAAACTGGGGATACAACCGAATCCACCTCACACCGCATGACATGGCTAAGATAGGTTTCCTGTTCCTGAACAACGGGGAATGGGACGGTGAACAGATAGTATCGGAGAACTGGGTTAGGGAGGCGACTACTCACCGGATTGATGCTAACATCGTTGAAGGATACGGGTACCAGTGGTGGGTTGGTGACGATTATTACCTAGCGTTAGGCTACCAGGGACAATTCATCTTCGTCTACCCGGAGCATGAGCTGATAGCCGTTTTCACCGGTGGATCACCGGATACATTCGACTACACGATAAGACTGCCGGAACGGTTCATCGAGCCAGCAGTTCGCTAGTCGTCCTCGGCGTCCATCTCGGCGAAGATTGCCTCGATGATCTGCTCCTCCCTACGCTTCTGGAGCACCTCGTGCCAGTAGAGCTGGCTGCTAGCCGTCAACAGCGCACCCATGACGCTGAGTTCGGTGATGAATGCTCCCACTGCCATCAACCCGGGTCCTCCACTGTTGAAGTATGGGTGGATGTGATCGAAGGTTGTCATGATCAAACCGAATGCGAACAACACGTTGAGCAGGATGAAGCCCCCTGTGAAGAAGAAACCTAGCTTGGAGTACGGCCAATCGGTGACATAGATGATGATCAGAAACACCGAAAGAAGGATGTAGAGCAGCCCAAATATGCCGATGCGTCCGGACCTGATCCTGAGCACGTTCATCAACAGGAAGATAAACTGGGTTCCACAGTTCCAGAGGCTCAGGAACTGGAACGGGTACGGGTTTCCCCTCCAGAACCATATCCAGCTGAAGCATAGGGTGATGGGTATCACTCCGAAGCTGATGAGTTTGAGGAAGATGAACACGTACACGTTGTCCAGGTTGAGGTTAAACATGGTGAAGAGAGCTGAAGTCAGCCCTAAACCGATTATTCCCGCAAAGTTGCGGAGGTAAATCCTGCGCACGGAATAGATTAGGTTTCAGATTTTATAAGAAGTTGCTAGGGCAGCTTGCACGCGGTCACGTTGGCGGCGAACTCTATTGCCTTTGCGCTGTCCAGCAGGCTCATCGACGGGTTTCTTGAGTTGACAGCGTTCTGGGGGAGCCGCGGGACATGGATGAACCCTCCGGGTATGTCCAGTTTCTTCTCGTTGATATAGTCCATCAGGTGGTAGAAGACAAGGTTGCATCCCTGCGTGCCGGCGGAGTTGCTGACATAAGCGGGGATACCGTTGTCATTGATCTCCTTCACGATCTCCCTGATCGGCAACGTTGACCAGTAAGCGGCTGGTCCTTCGGGGTTTAGAGTCTGGTCGAGACGCTCGTATCCAAAGTTGGGTCCACCATCCGCGCTACCAACGTTAATCGCTACACGCTCAACGGCTATCCCGGTTCCGATACTGGATATACCGGTGCATATCACCGCTGCTGGCTGGTGTTTGTCAACTAAGCCCCGAATAATGTCCCTGACCTCTGCGTACCTCATGGGCAGCTCCTCGATGACGACCTCGTAGCCGTTGTACTCCATCCCCTCAAGAAGCCTGATAGCCTCCATGCTGGGGTTTGCCTTGAAATCTAGGAACGGCTCGTAGCCGGTTAGCAGAATCTTGCCTTTCATGTTGGGTTGAGATGGTGGCTGATGTTATTTAGATTTTAAGAAAACCGGGTAAAATCTATAAAACAGTGTCAGAGAGTTCAACCCATGGTTGTTGATTTAATCGTTAGCATCGTAATTGGCAGCATCATCGCTGCTCCGATCCTCTGGATATCTGGAAGAATGATCGTGGGGTCAGATCAGGCGACGTTCGGTGACGCCTTCATGATCCCGTAGCAATAGGATATTAGGAGGGAAAAAAATGGGTCAGATCAGGCGACGTTCGGTGACGCCTTCATGATCAGCGCCCTCGCGACGACGGCTAACTATGTGCTTGGAGCTTTCGTTGGGCAGGAGATCGGTGGACTGGCTCAGCTGCTAATCTACCTCTACCTTGTGACAAGGTACTACGAGACGGGTTGGGTGAAAGCAGCTATAGTTGCCGTGGTTAACGTGGTGCTCGGGGTTGTGATCGCATACGCGCTAATCATCCTTGGGTTATCAGGTCTCTTCGTGTAACCCATTTTTTTCTTTAACTATTCAAATCTCCATGATCCATATGGATAGCCATGGGTTTTGATTCTACACTAGTGGACGACTGGATACTTTTCTGGAACGATTTCAAGCTGGAGAAGGTACCCAAGCTCTTCCTGACAGATGACAGGGTGACGTATTTTAGCAGCGAGTATGAGGGCTTGATCATGGGGTATGATAATCTCATGAAGCATCATGAGGGCTTCGGGTTCGTCGAGGGAGGAAAGGATACAGGAAACAAGCTATGGCTTGAGGACGTGGAGATCGAGGAGTTCAGCGACACCGTTCTTGTGAAAGCTGAGTGGCTGTTCCTGAGAAAGGACGCGGAGAAGCCCCAGAAAGGTCCAGTTACAATGGTTTACCTGAGGACCAAGGATGGTTTCAAAATAGCCCACTGCCATTTCAGTAACTACTAGGTGATATGATGGACCAATTCAAGTTAGGGAAACAAGTCGGTGAGATCAAGGCATGGTGTGAGGCAGCCAAGAACGAGGCAAAGGAGCTCAGCCTAAGCGCACCCTTCAAGCCAGACTACTACGAAACAATACTGCCTCACATGAAGGAGCAGGCAGAGAGGAATAACGTCAACTATTACCTTGAGAAGAGCCTCATCATCACGGACCTTTTCGGTGACATGGACCTGTCAGGTATCTGGGTTTTCCTCATCTACAAGCACCAGAAGACCCTGGACGCCTACCTCAAGTTGAAAGAGGATAGAGCGAGCCTAGTTGAGTCAGGAAAATACGAGGGTGAAGCAAGGAGAGATATAGCTGTGAGGTTCGGCAAGCTCCTCGGGTACAGCGAGCGCTGCATCCACGAGCGTTGGAGCTAGGACATCAGCTTCTTCAGGTACGAGACGAAGAGGTCGATCTCTTCCTCGGTATTGTAGATGTGGGGGCTAACCCTCACCCCACCGAAACCTGCTTGGTACTTCATTGTGGGACCCCTAACCATCTTGATGGGTCTACTCCTCAATCCAGCTATTGTTTTCCGGTCCTGTGCATCGCTTCCGGTCGTGTACATGGTCAACGCGTGCCTGTGAGTGTTCAACGCGTCTGGTTCCGGGTCCCAAGGCGTCTTGACCGTGCACCCGATTCCCTCCAGCTGTTCGGATACGTAGTGACCCAGTTTCATGTTGCGTTTCTCGATGTTCTCCTTGCCCAACCCATTGAGCCACTTGAGCACCGCGTGCCAAGCCCAAATCTCATCAGTGGCGGTGGTACCAGGCTCGAAGCGTTGAGCCGTCTCAGGGAACGGGTAGTCGTAGCTCTTGACGCTGTCATGGTCCTCTGCCCCGAAGGGGAACTTGTCAAAACCGGTGACTCCGGGTCCCTTGTCAACGTTGATGTAGCTCCAGAAGCTGGGCAGCAGCTCCTCGCAGAGTTTCTGCTTGAAGTATAGGAAACCTGCCTCGGGTGGTCCGCACTGCCACTTGTAGCTCCCGGTGACCATGAAATCTACGTCATCGTCGTGTAAATCAACTACTTTGGAGCCGATTGTTTGGACTGCATCGTCTAGGACGTACGCTCCTTTCTCGTGGGCTATCTCGCATACCTGTTTTACGTCGAATGTGAACCCGCTGCCGACACTGGTTCGGTTGATTATCACTATGCGAGTGTCCTCATCTATGGTTTTCTCCATATCCTCCCGCATTATCCTGCCCTCACGGTTCTTGACGACACGAAGCTCAACGCCCAGCCTCCTCAATGCCAGCATTGTATGCCCTGTGCTGGGGTATCCCTGGTCAGTGATGACCACGTTGTCCCCCTTTTTCCACGGCTCGTTGTAGCCGAGGATGTCCTTGATCATGTTTAGCCCCTGTACGACTCGACTCACAATACAGAGTTCATCAGGGGTGCAACCAATGAGTTTAGCCCCCTCCTCCCTTGCGAGTGGGTCTTTCTCGCTGAACCAGGCATGATCAGTCCCCCCAAGCGTGCTACCGTATCTTCTGCGGTTCCAGCACTCCATCACAGCGTTGTAGTTGATGAGGTTAAACGGGGCGCTCCCAGCCGCGCCAAGGTATATCATATCATCGATGTGGGGAAAGTTCTCCCTGATCTTCTCGATGTTCATGGGATATGAATGAGGGTTGGACTGATAACGTCATCGACAACATGAAAAGTACGGTGATGCACCTTCTACCATGAATCTCAACATTTACGGGGGACTGATGTTCCTCTACTACGATGGGATAGAGGAAGCGGCAAGTTTCTACGAGGACATCTTAGGCTTCGAGTTAAAGTTGGACCGGGAATGGGTCAAGATACTCAAGTATGCCACGGATTGCCATGTAGGGCTGGTTGACGTTAGTATGGGCAGCCACAAGGTAATGGAGGAGAAATCAACCAGACTCCAGTTGATGGTTGACGACGCCCAGAGTTGGTACGATTATGTCAAGGAGAAAGGGTTGAAGCCCAGCAAGGACGAGCTCGTGGAGGGAAAAATACTCAAAATCAAGGCTTTCGCGGTCACTGACCCCGGCGGATACGCGGTGGAGTTCTGTGAGTACACCACCCCTTATGGTGACAGCTAGAGACCCTTCACCACATCAACGATCTTTTCGATATCTGACTCACGGTTCCAGAATCCGATGGCGAGACGTACAGTCGGTGGATCAAGCGCCCCGACTGTCCTGCTGAAGATGTATTGATTCCTCATCTCATCCACAACCTCCTTTGACTCATAGCCATCAACCCTGAAGCTGAGAAGGCTGTTCTGATCCCTAGCAGAAACAAGATCAACCTTACTGGCATCATTCAGCCCGTCCCATAGGTTCTTGTATAGCTCCTCAGTGTGCTCTACGATGAAGGGCGCTGATACCTTGTCCATGATCCACTCGGTCGATGCGGTTCCCCCCTGAATCACGGGTAGCGGTCGAGTGCTTACCTCGTATCGCTGAGCCGAGTCGGGGTATGTCAGCTCTCCTGAGCCGTGGTTGGCATCCGAGAACACCCCAGAGTAGGTTGGATGAATGTGCTCCATTGCGTTTTTAGATACATACAGAGCACCAGCACCGTCAGGTCCACACATGAACTTGTGCCTCGCCATTGCATACCCGTCCACACCCAGCTTATTCACGTCAACGTAGCTAGTTCCAACGGCTTGGATTCCATCAGCTAACAGCAACGCGCCGTGACTGTGGGCTATCTTTGAAGCCTCTCTGAGGTCAACTCGTGCACCGTTGGCAAAGTTCACGTCGCTTAGAAGGACCATCCGTGTCCTGTCGCTGATTGCGTCCTGAAGCTCGCTGATGGTGTCTCCGTTCTGACTGATGTAAGTGAGTTTTACCCCTCTGCGCTTCGCGAGCACCATCAACGGGACCTTTGCAGCCGGGTTTTCGAGGCTACCAGCGATGATCTCGTCACCTGGTTCCCAATCGTAGCCCCACATGAAGATGTTCATCCCGGTTGTCGTCGAGTCACAGAGGGCTATCTCGGTCTCGGAGCATTCTAGGAATCTTGCGAGAACAGCCTTAGCATCCGACACAACCTCGCTGTACCTAGCCAAGCCTGAGCCTTTTGCCAGCATAGAGTTAGGATCATCGCCTCTGCTAGAGCCCTCATCTGTGTATCCTTGAAGAATTGCGATCCTCGCAGCCTGACAGAGCGGCCCCCATGAGCCGGCGTTCAAAGCGATTACCTCGTCACGCAAGTGGAGCTGCCTTCGGATGTCCTGGATGTCCATGAGTAAGTGGTGGGTTCAGGATGTAAGTGGTTTACGTCTCGTAGAGGGGGAATGGAGCCCCCACTTTATGCTTGGCTAGGTGGGAAGTGTCATTGAGACGGTCTATCAGGTGCTCCCCAGTCGGTGGTTTATGAAGAACCGTCACACCAGTGGTTTCTACGTTGAAGAATACATCATTCATGGACTCTGGGGAGAGTTTGAGCCACCATGAGACCATCATGTGGATGGTTCCCCCATGGCTCACGATGATTGATGTGTCGTTGATCGAGGGGAATAACTCGTCCATGAACCCACATACCCTTGCGTAGAACTGCCGCCAAGTCTCTCCCCCTTCATAGGGTAGCCAGTCCAAGGGAAACTTGTTGGAAGGGGGCTCTGTAAAGTACTTCTCCGCCTCCTCCACCGTCAACCCAGCTGCCTTTCCATTGTTCTTCTCCCTCAGCTCGATATAGTAGCCCGGGGATAATCCAAGTACCTCAGCGATTGGCTCAGCTGTCTCTTTTGCTCGTTTCAAGTCGCTGCAGTATAGGTTCAGCTTCTTGCCATGAAGTTCTTCATGTAGCCACTCTGCTACTGCTTTTGCTTGAAGGCGACCGTTTTCAGTCAACGATGTGTCGGTCCAGCCGCCCGTCAGGTTTGAAACCAAGTGCTCTGCCTCCCCGTGTCTAACAAGTATGATTAGCGGTGAAGGGGATATCCTTGGCTTTATTTTTCTTAGCTTTGCGCTCAAAGTAAACAATGTAACGCTTTTACCAATATATTTTGATCATTTTAGTCAATTTATCCAATAAATTTTTGAGAGGAATGAGCGTTCAGGTACTGTTGATTCAGTTTGGAGGATGAACCAGGCTTCCTGTCAAAGGCGATGGCGCCCTTCCTAGTCATGTTCTCGGGTCAGGCGTTCAGTCTCTTCGGGAGCAGGCTCGTACAGTTTGCGCTGGTCTGGTACCTCACCGAGCAGACAAAGTCACCTACTGTTCTTGCCACGGCTAGCATTGCAGCCCTTCTCCCACAGGTGTTCATCGGTCCCTTCGCTGGCGCTCTGGTTGACAGGTGGGACAGAAAGAAGGTGATGATGGTTGCTGATACCTTGGTTGCTTTGTCAGTATTACTCTTGGCGTTCATATTCAGCACAGGTAGGATTCAGGTATGGCACATCTACGCGGTGATGATGTTTCGGGCTGCTGGAGGAGCATTCCAGTGGCCTGCAATGCAGGCTTCCACAAGCATGATGGTGTCAAAGAACCACCTCTCTAGAGTGGCGGGGCTAAACCAGAGTCTCAATGGACTGGTGGCGATATCGGCTCCACCGGCTGGTGCGCTTCTTCTGGAGCTGATACCCATTGAATACGTTCTAGCGATTGATGTGGCTACCGCGATACTGGCTGTCGGGCCTCTTCTGTTCATTACAGTCCCCCACCCCGAACAAGATGGGGGGTCAGCTAGGGGGGTTATAGGAGACATGAAAGAGGGTTTCCGCTGGATAATGAGCCAGAAGGGTTTGTTGATCATCATGCTCATGAGCTTGTGCATCAACATGATCATAACTCCCTCCTTCACGATGCTTCCTCTGTTAATCACCGAGGTGTTCATGGGTGGAGCCATCGAACTTGCATGGATTCAGTCAGCCAACGGCGTGGGGATGATACTTGGCGGGATTATACTGGGTGTCTGGGGTGGCTTCAAGAGCAAGGTCACTACAGCGTTCAGCGGGCTTTTCATGGCAAGCATTGGACTGTTATTATTCAGCCAGACACCACCCGGGATGCTCTGGATGGCAGTCGGATCCGTTTTCATCTTCGGGTTCATGAACAGCATTGCCAACAGCAGCTTCTTCTCAGTGCTTCAAGCGATGATCCCCCACGAGATGCAGGGCAGGGTTTTCACACTTATTATGAGTACCAGCGTTGCTGTGTCACCGATTGGACTCGCCATCGCTGGACCCGTGGTTGAGGTGACAGGACTAAGGTTCTGGTTCATGATGTCAGGTATAATGTTCATGATTGGTAGCGGAGTAGGATTCCTCGTGCCACAGGTGCGAAGCCTTGAGGAGGCATGGGAGAAATCCTTGACCGAGGAGACACCTGAATAGCTTTATCTCGAATCGTTCACACGGTTCCCTATGCATTATACACGTCTCGGACAGTCGGGGCTAAGAATAGGACGGTTGATCTACGGTACGGAGCCGTTCAACTTCAAGAAAGGGCCAGACGGACAGAAGACACAGGGAGACAAGACACCTGAACAAGCAGCGGAGATACTGAAACAGGCACTGGAGCTAGGCGTCAATGTCTGGGACACCAGCGACGACTATGGAACCCACCCCCACGTCAAGGAGGCGTTGACGATGGTGAAGAGAAGTGACGTGATCATAGCGGACAAATCAAACGCGCTTAGCGTTGAGGAGGGTTGGAAGGCGCTGGAGTACGCTAATGACGCCCTTGGAACGGATTACGTTGACATAATGTTCCTGCACAACGTCATGCCGGTTGCCGTGGATAGGAATGACGCCCTCGGGAGACCTTACCATAATGGAACAATCAAGGACCGTATGGGGGCGTTGACAGCTTGGAATGAGGCGAAGGAGTCTGGGGCGGTCAGGGCTACGGCTCTATCGACGCACAGCACAACAGTTCTCAGGCAGGTTCTGGAGGTGCCAGAGATTGATGTGGTATGCACGACGCTGAACATGGCTGGGGCAGTGATAGACGATGGGACTTTGGAGGAGCACATTAGTGCAATCCGGGCTCTGAAGGAGGATGGCAGGGGCATCTACATTATCAAGATTCTCAACGCTGGCAGGCTCAGATCAAGCGCGCATGATGCGATACGATGGGCATACCAGTTCCACGACTTCATAGACGCGTGGAACATTGGCATGTATGATATGGATGACGTGTACTCCAACCTTGAGATGATGGAGGAAGCCCTCCCCAGTTAGTGCGCACTCTTTTTATCTCAGGTGAACATCAAACCCGTAGGTTCTGGTAGCCATGCAACGACTCAGTAAATTCCTTGCCCTAGAGGGCAACATCCGTGTGCTCGCGGCCCAGACGTTCGTGAGCCAGATCGGATTAGGAATGTTCTACGTGATATGGCAGCCCTACCTGCTGAGTACTGGAATCACGGTGAGTCAGCTGGGGTTCATACAGACGATGATCAACATCAGCACCAGTCTCGGGCTAATATTCTGGGGGAACATCAGCGACAGGATAGGACGAAAGCCCGCGGTAATTGGTTCAGCCACATGCAGGATACTCGCCTTACTCTGCCTGATTGTGAGTCAACACTACTTCGCGTTGATCGCTTTCGGGTTCTTCGTCGGATTCACGGCCATGTTCATGATGGGTAACCCGGCTAGGAACGCGCTGATAGCGGAGTCAGTCGAGGGGGATAGAATGGGTACGGCGTTGAGCACCCTCATCACCATCAGTCAAGGAATCAGTACCCTCGTTGCATCAGCTGGAGGATATATCGCCCTGAAGATGGGGTACATGCCCATATTCTACATCTCAATCGCCGGGGACATCATTGGCACCCTCATAATGTGGAGGTACATCAAGGAAACACACGAGCCCAATAACGACGTCGAGGAAGGCAGGTCAATCACAGAGCAGCTGAAGGAAATGCTGGTTCCGGAGCTAGAGTTCCTACCGCTATACACAATCATACTCATTCAGGGGTTCAGCTATGCTGTCGCGTACAGCCTCTTCTACGGGACCTTGACGGACACGTACGGATTGACGACGTTCCAACTCGGGTTGATGAGCACTAGCTTCAACCTAGTATGGGCGGTGGACTCGATCCCACTGGGTAAAGTCGTGGACAGGATCGGGAAACTCAACGGTATGCTGATGAGCATAATCATGGCGTTTGTAACTGTGATGGGTTTCATCGTGTTCAAGCACCCGTGGGCGTTCATCGTGTTCAACGGGATGAGCGCTGTGGACATCGGTTTCTGGATGCCCTCATACACCAGCTACGTGAGCCAGTCGGTCTCACAGGATAGCAGAAGCAGGATAATGGGCAAGCTGGACGCGTACGGCAGGATCGGTTCAATACCCGCCCCTTGGCTGGGTGGAGTCCTCTACGAGAGGTACGGGTTCAACGCACCGTTGATGGTGCAGGCTGTATTGCTTGTCTTGATAGCGGCTATAATCCTGCGACTCAGAGCCCAACAGCCTGACGAAGCTCAGCCTGAATAGCGTCAAGCGCCTGATCTCCGTCGATGATGGTCCACTCTTTCCTAGAGGATAGCTCCAGCACTCTTCCACGGACCTTCTGAAGTCGCTCCAGTGACTCGAACATCTCGATCTCGGTGCGGTTCTCCTCGATACGCTTGTGCGCCTCCTCCGGGGTGACGTCGATATAGAACATGTGGTCGCCAAGGGGCATGATGAATTTGAAAACAGCGTAAGCGTAGCGGTGGAGTGGGCTGGGAAGATACGCCGTGCCCATCAGGTACCGCACAAACACAATGTACTCCTTGCCCGACCACCGGTGGAGAAGCACCGACCTAATCACATCCAGCATATAGAAGACGCTGGCCATGATTCGCGCATATGAGCCCGATCTGAGAAGGTAGTCTCTGCCCTTCCTCCCCAGATAATTGTCGCCGTTGGGGTGGGTACGAAGAACGTATGACTTGCCCGAGGACTCGATGTGCTTACAGAGCAACTCGGCTTGCGTGCTCTTTCCCGATCCGTCCAGTCCGTCAATGATGATGAACATTAGACGCCTCCCCCCATGAAGATGAACGTGTAAGCACCCACGAGAGGCACCAGTATATTATCGATACCCTTTGGGCTGACAGCCTCAAGTAAGGTGGTTACCACTGAGACACCGAGGATTGGTACCAATTGATCTGTTAGGCTGAACCCGTAGATGCCCGAGAAGTACATCATTCCTAAGAAGAGGCTGATCAGGCTCCCGGCAAACATGCCTACTGACCCCTGCACGGTCTTCTCCTCGAATACCTTGAACCTGGTTCTCCCGTACCTTGTGCCAATCAAGGCGGCTATGCTGTCCCCATACGCCATCGGGAATATCCCCGCAGCAACAATGTATGGGGTTGCTCCAAATAGATAGGCAAGCAGCGTGTAGCTCAGTGCGTACATCACCAATCCCGTGCTGTGCCCCTCCTCTGTGAGCTCGCTGAGACTACCCAGCCTGTCAAGTAGTCCAGGGAAAGGCGAGTATGGTGTTGCCAGGAATGTTACGATTATGAATGGGCTCGCCACCAGTACCGGATAGATCGCGTCGGTGAAGTAGGGCATGATCAACGGGAGGTTACCGATCATGGCGTGCAGGAACTTGCGGCTGGTCTTCGGATCGGTCAAACCGCTCCTCTTGATTAAACCGGATAACAGGATTATTGCGATGATGTACCCGTAGCAGGCAGCCATGACAAGTAGGTTGCTTCCGGTGCCCACCATGCATAACGGGTGACGTATTAACTCTTAAACTTGAACCCGCTGTGTGGCTGTGACGCCAACGTCAACCTTAACGAATGTCCTGCACGGGCGGCAGAGGTACTCCTCGAAACTATGTAGACGCCCGTCGCTCATCTTCTCCTCACCAGACCGGTAATGCTCCAGCGGTCCGCTGCATTCCTCGCACATGATAAGTTGGCTCATCATCCCGGACTATGGGACAAAAGAGGAATCTAAAGTCTGCCTAACAACTCGATAGTACAGGATGTTATAAGGAAGAAATTATCTGAGGGGGAAATCAATGCCCCTCTGCTCGGGCACGATGTGTGGCGGTCTCTCACCCTTGAAGTAAGCCAACACGTTGCCCGTTGACCTGACAGCCATCTTCCTACGAGTCTCCCATGAAGCCGACGCGATGTGAGGCGTCGCGAGAACGTTTGGTAAACTGAACAACGGGTTAGCCGTGGGTGATGGCTCAACCTCGAATACATCCAGTGCTGCACCTGCGATAGTTCCATCCTTCAAAGCTTTGACTAGCGCTGATTCATCAATCACTGGTCCCCTGCTTGTGTTCACGATTACTGCGGATGGCTTCATCTTCGTGAGAGCCTCCGAGTTGATCAGTCCCCTTGACGAGGGGTTGAGGTCAACGTGGATGGTGAGAATATCACTCTGGGCAAGCAGGTCGTCTAGCTTGACGTACTCGACACCGTACTTCTCCTCAAGCTTCTCCTTCCTGACAACATCGTGGTAGATGAGCTTCATCGGGAAGCCTGTCGCTCGTTTCAGCACCTCAACACCAATCCTGCCCAAACCCAAGATACCAAGGGTCTTGTCCTCGGTGTCCCATCCAAAGGGCACCGAACCGTCACGCTTCTCCCACCGAGTCTTGGCGTACTCATCCGCCAACGGTATATGCCTGTTGTATCCCAATATCATCGCCCACGTGTGGTCAGCTACTCCACTGCTGAGCACCTCCGGCGTGTGAGTCGCCATGACCCCTCTTTTTGTGCACTCCTCTACATCAACCGAATCGTAGCCAACTCCAAACCTTGCTACCAGTTTGATGTTAGGTGCCTTATCCAGATACTCGGCGTTCACCGGCTCAGTGCCGACTAAAACTGCAACAACACGATCATCGAGCTTGCCGTCATACGGTCGCTTAACGTACTCAACCTCGGCGTACTCCTTGAGTTTATCCGAGACATCCTCCGGGATGTTAATCGTTCCCGTACTGATCAATACCTTGGGTTTCATGGATGAAATATGTCATTTTACATATGAAAAAGGTTGGACGGGCTCCCCAGAGGTAATTAAAATTAACCTTCATGTCAACCTACTCATTTTACAATGCTTAATTTTATATCTGATTAGCTCACCCTTTGGGGCATTATGACCCAAAATCGATCACTAAAAGAACGTTGGGATAGCATGTTCTTCGGATGGAAGACTGTTATCGCTGGAGCTATCATTGCATGCTGGGGTTATGGAAGCTGGTACTACGGTATGGGCGCCTTGTTCAAGCCACTCATCGCAGAGTACGGATGGACAAGGACCCAGCTGAGCCTCGCCTTTAGCATGAGGAGCATCGAGGGCGGCCTAGAGGGACCAATCGGTGGATGGCTCATCGATAAGTACGGCGAAAGAAAGATAACTATAATTTCAACCGTCATCGCGTGCCTCGGACTAATCGCAGTCCTGTACGTCAAGACTATTTGGCAGTTCACAATCGTCTGGGGTTTCATCGTCAGCCTAGGATTCAACTTAGGACTATACGACACGGTCAACAGCGCGGTAGCCAAGTGGTTCCATAAGGACAGGAGCCGGGCGATCGGCCTAGTCACCATTGGCGGTGGACTGGGTGCGCCAGTCATCGTGCCAATCATGACATGGATCATCGAGAACTATAGCTGGAGGACGGCACTTGTATTCGTAGTCGGCTCAACAGCCGCTATCTGTATCCCACTTGCATGGTTCTTCATGAAGGACAGGCCACCAGAGGCATACGGAATGCTCCCGGACGGCGACCACATCAAGAACAACGGTGATGAGGAGGACGAGGAGCTGGTCACACTTGACTATGGCTACGACTTCACTCCACAGGAGGCACTCAAGACCAGGACCTTCTGGATGATGATCATCGCGTTCATGCTCAACGGCGGAACACTAGCAATGATCACAATGCACCAGATGCCATTCCACACAGACCTAGGTATTGACGCAATGCAGGCAGCAGGAATCCTTGGATTGATGGCAACCATCAGCCTTGGAGGCAGGTTCATCACGGCGACCATGGGAAACAAGTTCACAGAGCGCCAGTACATCATGCTGGGCTACGCTTTGAGGACCGTTGGACTCGTGATCTTCATCTACGCGAGGACGATCCCGATGATCATGGTGTTCGCCCTAGTCTACGGCGTCGGCTACGGAATCACAATCCCGTCGCAGACAAGCCTGAGGGCGAGTTACTTCGGAAGGAAGGCATACGCCACCATTACCGGATACACCACGATGTTCATCGCTATTACGAACGTCGCGTACCCGGTGTTCGCTGGATGGATCTACGACACGACTGGAAGCTACACACAGGCTTTCTGGATCGTCACAGGGCTACAGGCAATGGCGTTGATATTCATGTACTTCGCCAAGAAGCCTGAGCCACCGATCAGCGTAGCTGTTCCACTTACAGTTTAACCTTTTTTCCTTTGTTTTACCAATCCTTATTGTAGCCGTTTGGACAATCCTTATGTTACATCCACATGAAGATACATGTGATGGAGAAAGGGCAGAAATTTCAAGTTTCTATTGTAATTATGGGCGGATGGATTGTTATTTTGGGTTGGGCTAGATCAGTGCTTTCCTCCCCTGATCCTTTGAATGTTGGGCCTGGCAGGATCAAATTTGTGGTTGCATTGTACTTGGTGGTTTTCCTCTACGCGTCTTGGAAGATGTTCAAGCCGAATAGTTGGAGCCTATCAGAATTCAAGGAAACAGACCTAGTGCAGGAACTTCCTGATATTCCGGTAGACACGTCTGATCCCACGTCGTTTATACACTGGAGCCCAACTGTCGAAAACCTGGATGACTACGCTGAGAAAGTAGAAGAGTTCAAGAAGAAAAAGGATTAAAGCGCAGCCTTTTCAGGCTCCTTGACCAGGAACTGAATCATCAGAGCGCAAGCCAGTATTGCGATACTTGTCACCTGCCACATCAGCGTTGGGCTGAATGCGTAAAGGTGCCCTCCAACCCACGCACCCAGTGCAGCCGGTGGGAAGATAAAGAAGCCTCCACCCCAGAAGTTGCCCCAGCTGATCATGACGCCTCTCTCACCTAATAGGCTGTAGAGCCTGCCCCTTCGCTCTCTAGGAATCATGTTGGCGATCAGTGTGCTGAATGCGGGGATCATGATCTTGTTGCAGAGGGAGATCACCGTAATGAAGCCTGTTACCGCCCAGAAGCCGTTAGCATACTGGAACAGGTAGATGATCACAGGCGCAACGAGCATGCCCGCCATCACAGACTTCTTTGCCCCAAACTTGTCAACGGCTCCACCCAGCGGAAGCGCGAACATGAGCGCAATAATACCGCTCCAAAGGTTTACGTTGCCCCACTCGACGACGGTGAGCAATACTACATCCTTGGCGAACACTGACCAGAACGGGGCGCTCATCGCGACAAAAAACGCTGCCACCATCTCTATGACCATGATTATCTTCAATGAGCTGCTCATCCATCGATACGACTCTATGATACTCTTGTAGCTCTCCTTGAGGACCGTGAAAGCATCACCCCAACTATAGGTCTCCGACTCGTCCTCCTCGATGGTCTCCTCAAGATATCTCAACCTGAGCCATGCTACAACCAGTGAGGTTAGGAAAGCTGCAAACCACGCCACTTTGACCGCCTGAATTAGTGCATCATTAGGACTAAGCCCGGATGAAGTCTGATAGTACCCAATCAACTGACCTCCGATCACCGGGGCGATGATACGGATTGCCTGAGGAACAGCCATCATGATTGCAAATCCTCTGCCCCTTACCCCTGGAGGAAGGCTATCGCTGCTGAGGGCATTCATTGCGGGCGTGTAGAACAGGAGCAAGTGTGATAGAAGCTGCCCTATCGCGAGGTGCTGCCATGTGCTGGCTAGGAAGAAGGGTATATGGGCTAACCCGTAGAGCACGGTGCTATACCCGATGAGTTTAACACGTCCAGCCTTATCAGCCAGGAACCCACCGAGGGGATACAGTAACATACCAGAGAGGATTCCTAGGCTGCTGATTAACCCGACCTCCTGGGATGACCCGCCTAACGCTAACACGTAGAAGCTGAAGTATGGGTACACGATGCTTGTGCTGAGGCTCCACATGAGTCTGCATATCATTAGTATCTTGATGTTGCCCTGGATGAACCAGAACATGCCTTTCTTTTCCTGTTCCGTTATTGCTGTCATGCTGTGTCACCTCTGGTCGGTCGATGGACGCCCCTTCAACTTTAACCAGAAATTCAAACAGGTGGGGGATGAATGACTAATAAACGTTGTTACATCGCTACACTGGATTGTAGCAAATAGGGGTTACTGAAACTTGGAGTAACCAATATCTTAGTCCTCGCACTCAGAGCACTTGAACGAGATGGGGAAAGCTGACAGCGTTTTCGAGGTAATTGGTCCGATAATGATAGGTCCATCCAGCAGCCACACGGCGGCGGCTGTGCGAATTGGACAGATAACAGGGGCGTTGATTGGTGAAAAGGTAGAAGAGGCGAGGATACAGCTCCACGGCTCTTTTGCGTCAACGGGGACAGGGCACGGGACTGACAAGGCATTGGCTGCGGGGTTACTTGGTTACAAGCCGGATGACCCGAGGATAAGAGGCGCGTTGATGACTGCCGAGAACGAGGGCATCAAGATTACGTTCGAGAAGATTGACCTGGGTGATGATTATCACCCAAACACCGTTCGCCTCACGGTCAAGGGAGTGGAGGGAACAGAGTTCACGGTTACGGCGTCATCACTAGGAGGTGGGACAATCAGCGTCGTTGAGATCAACGGGTTGACCCTTGAGCTCAGTGGGGAGAACGATACACTGGTAACAATACACGATGACAGGCCCGGAGTGGTAGCTCAGGTGACGAGTATCATCGCAGAACACGAGGTCAACATATCAACGATGAACGTGAGCAGGCAGAAACGTGGGGGGAAGGCGGTGATGGCGATAGAGCTGGATCACGGGCTACCAGAGCATGCGGTCACAGAGCTGGAGAAGGTGGTAGAGACGGTGCGGGTTATCCCGCCCATCTACTGAGGTGAAAGTGATGAACTATAACAGTTTGAAGGAACTCATGGGACTCGCCGATGAGAAAGGGTGTAAGATAGGTGAGATAGTCGCACAGGTTGAAGCTGAGCAAGACTACCGCACAGTCGAGTCGGTGGAGGATGAGATGACTAACGTATGGAGGGTTATGAGAGCATCAATCTTGGAAGGCTTGACGGCTGACAACCAATCAATGAGCGGGTTGAGCGGTGGAGACGCGAAGAGACTTAACACCAGCAAGCCTGTTTTCCTCGATGCGGAACTTTCGGAAGCGGTTGCTATGGCTCTGGGAGTTGCAGAGCTAAACGCCTGCATGGGTAAAATCGTTGCTTGTCCAACAGCGGGGAGCTGCGGTATCGTGCCGGCAGCAATGACGTACGCGAAAGGCAAGCTAGGATCAACCGAGGAGGAGATTGTTTCTGCACTGTTCACATCGGCAGGTATCGGGATTGTATGCAGCATCAACGCAAGTATCTCGGGTGCGGAAGGCGGATGCCAAGCTGAATGTGGCGTGGCAGCGGCTATGGCTGCTGGTGCTATGACAGAGTTAGCCGGCGGTTCACCCGATATGGTGGGTCACGCAGTGGCTTTGACGCTTACAAACATCATGGGGCTTGTTTGTGACCCTGTTGCTGGGCTGGTTGAGGTGCCATGTATACTGAGAAACGCAGGTGCGTTGATGCAAGGGATTCTAGCATCTGAGCTTTCACTCTCTGGGGTAATAAGTCGGATTCCAGTGGACGAGGTGATTGATGCAATGCGTGAAGTAGGGGAAGCGTTGCCTGACAGCCTCAAGGAGACTGCTGAGGGTGGACTGGCTAACACAGCTACAGGTAGAAGGGTCGCAAAAGCGTTGAATGAAAAAGGTTAGGTCAATTCTTTGTGACCTTGAACGTGACCAAGTTGTACCTGTCTGGGCACTCGTACTTCCACTCATCGTTGTTGTACCAAGGAATCTGCCCACCATAGCACATGTTCATCAAGGTTGGGAACATCGCGTGGTAGCAGTACCCGCAGATTCCACCCGTCTTGTGGGTGTTGACCTCGAACTTGTCGCCCACCTTGTGCCCTGCACTGCAGTTCTTGAGCACGCTGACGACCTCTGCTTCATAGATTGGTTCTTCCGCCATATCAATCAAGTATAGGAGGCTCTTTAGGTTGATAACTGTTTTAGCGGACACCTCCCCAGTCTTTCACATGAGTTTGAATGACCTGATTTCAGAAGTGGCAGATGAATTGAACGGGGTGATCGGTGTATCCGTCAAACACCTGTCAACAAGTGAAACAGCAAGCATCAACGGTGACACGTTGTTCCCAACGGCTAGCGTCTTCAAGGTTCCAGTCATCGTGGAGTACTTCAGACAGGTAGACAAGGGAACACTAGACCCAAACGAACTACACTACCTAAAGGAGGAGGACAAAGTACCCGGAAGCGGTATACTCAAGGAGCTCTCGGAAGGCATGCCCGTCAACTACAGGGACCTACTACACCTGATGATGATCGTGAGCGACAACACAGCCACCGACCTCATCGCCTCAAAGGTAAGCTTTGACAACGTGAACAAGACCATGAAAAAGCTGGGGCTGAAGAAGACAAGTATCACCAGGTACTGTCGAGAGATATTGTTTGACCTGGTTGGTATCAACGACCTGAGCATGGAGGAGATGACGATTGATGTATTCAAGAAGTCATCAGAGGATGGCGATTACGTGGGCTCATGGAGCCTCGGGGTGGAGAATAACGATATCTCGACACCGGACGAGATGACGAGGTTACTTGAAATGATCGTGAAAGGTGAGGCTGCTTCAAGGGAGAGCTGCGACGAGATTCTGGGAATCATGGAAAAGTGCCAGACGGGCACCTACAGGATACCCAAGTACCTTCCCTCAAAGGAGGTAAGCCTCCAGAGGAAGACTGGAAGCCTACCCGGAGTCAGGAACGATGTCGGAGTCATCACAGTAAAGTCAAATGGTGAAAAGTACGCGTTGACCTGCTTCACAAAGAACGCGGCTGATGTCTACGCTGCGGAGGAAGCCATCGCACAGGTCAGCCTCAAGGCATACGAGTACTTCACTAGCTAGAGTAGGTTGTTAAGGGCGTAACCCATCAGGAACACGAGGATACCCAGTACGGTCATCCTTACTCCCTTCAGTAGTCGTTTCTCGCCGCCAAAGACCAAGCCAGCCATGAAAATCAGCCCGAGGTCTATGAGTAATGCAGCGTAGACACTTCTTGGGGCGCTTAACAGACCAAGATAAACCAACGCAAAGGGTATGAGAGTTACGAGACACGAGAAAATCGGTGTAAAGAAAACCACAACGGATGAGATCAACGTGACGCTCCTCGACTCCTCCATGATCATTGTGTCCTCAAGGTCCTCCAGAAGCGCTTCCTCGATCTCGTCGATACGCTGCTCCTCCTGGATGGTCTCGGCCTCGTAGACACTGAAACCACTGGAGACGCCGAGGGAGATGCTGGCAGTCAACACAGTGCCGACGATGCCCCTGACATCAATCGTTGAGCTGAAGGCACTTCCGACAACGATGCCCATGATTGTGAAAACCGAGTCGAACAGGGTGTTAATGAGGTAGGGTGTCGCTCTCTCGCGTACGTCTTCAAACTGGGCACCGGACAAGATTATTCGATAGAAAAGGGAATCAATGGGATATAAAGTAAGGGAGGGGATCAGCCCAGCAAGCTGTTGAACAGTAGCTTGAAGGTGCCGTGGGTTTGGCATCTGTGCTGGACACGTGGACCCATGAGAACAGCGTTGCCATCACCGACTCTCGCGTTGATGGCTGCCATCATGTTGGCGATCTTCTCCTCACCGATGAGCCAGCCCGACTCAAGGATGTCGCTGTCCGGGTAGACAGCGATCACCTCATAAAGATGGTTGTTGGGTCCCGGGTTGACCTTGAATGCTGGGCTACCCCAGAACAAAGCCAGTGCCTCCTCGGGCATCCCGTACGCTGCCGGGTGGGTGTTCTCAACTTCCATATGCAATGTGCTTCCGGGGCAGTGGAACTCCTTGAAGCCCAATCCATTCACGACGTTGGTGACGGGTAACTCAAGGGCATCAATAGCATACTCGGTTGCTCCACCAATGGTGAACAGTGTGCCTCCTGCCTTAGTCCACTCGACAAGCTTCTCCTTGCCCTCCTCACCTAGTCCGGTTTCGTAGTCCGGTGGGTATTTGGTTAATGGCCAACCGGGTCTTGTCTCGGCCCACCACTTCTTCATCTCGTCCCCGCCGGCGAGCATCTCTTTGCTGTCATGAGCTAGGATGATGACATCATACTCAGACAGGTCACCCTCCTGGATGTCCTTGTCCTGTAGCAGTGTGTAGTCGAAGCAGAACTGTTCAAGGACCAGTCTTGCCCAGCCCATGTCCATGTTGCCACCCCAGTAACGCTGGTACATTCCAACCTTGAGGCTCTTGATCTCCTTCATCTCGGCCTCAAGCTCGGCTAACGCGTGGAAGTCCACTCCAACGTGGACTGCGATCTCGTTGAGCTTCTCCTCGTGTCCGGGCTCGACGATGAAGCAACCAGCAGGTAGCTCGTGCTCCCCAGCGATCACCGGTTCTAGTATACGCTTGACGGGAACTCCGTCTTTCAGTAGCAGGTTGACAGCCTTGAACGATGCGTTCTCGCGTGTATCGAGCAGATATCCTACCTTGCTGTCCTCGTCGACGTAGCCAACTGGACGCTTGTAATCTGTTACGGGCTCTACCTGGAACTCGTTGAGGTAGTCAGCGGGGTGGATTGCTACTCCCATGAACTCCGCCATAGTGTCAGTAGCAGTGTCATAGGGACGGTTCGGTGTTCCATCACCCTGACGGGTGAAGCTGTCATCCGGGAACCTTGTCTGTGTGAGAAGGGTCTTGATTAGCCCTGACTTTGGTTGAGCTAACGGGATGAGGTAGCTGTCCGCTCCATGGATGTAACCGTCAGCCGTGAACGGCTCCTTTGCCTTGAATATCTTGAGACCCTGAACCATGAGCTTCTCGATCATCAACTCGGCGGTTCTTGGGTCATGCTGGTCGGATGGAACGATGAGTACCTGGGGTGAGCCCTCGGCTCCTCTCTCGGTCTGCCTTATGGCTTTCTGGTACTGGTTCCAGAGAACTGTCTCCCTGTTACGGGCAACGTGATCCAGTAGTGCCCAGGCTGATACCTTCTGCTGCTCAACAATATCCCTGAGCGTCCACCAGCCTCCGGGCCACGGGTTGGGGAAGTTGGTTGAAGGCTTGTAGTGGGGCATCATCCGTGTACCGACTAGGCTGCTCTCCTTTGTTTGTGCCTTGAGCTGCTCTGGGTGGATGTAAAGTGGGGTTGCGAGTCTTGCGCTGGCTGACTCCGTGAGCATCGATGGTATGTTGTGGTAGATGCCGATCCAGTGGTAACCCATATGGGCCCAGCCGCTGAAGATAGCGGCGTTAACTATGCCTGTCTTGCCTTCCTGCTCAAGCTTGTACGCCATGTGGCTGCCGTACCATTGCAGCTCCCTCCATACCAATGGGTCTCCGTGGGGGTGAATCGGGTCACTGTATGGTGCAACGTAGAGCCTTGCACCGTATGAGCCCATGTGGTGATGGTCCTGGTACGCCTGTGGTGGCCAGTCCCTGAACATGACCTCGGCGAGGTACTGACTCTCTACGGTGTTGGTCATGAAGGCGTCCCGGTTGTTGTCGTGTCCACAGTACTTGTGGTACAGGTCTGGGGGTGATCCGCCCTCGTACTCGGTGTCCAGCCACTGGTTGTACCAGTCCGTGACCATTATCTGGCCGTCTGGGTTAAAGCTGGGCACGATGATGCTGATTACCTCATCGCGTATCCTCTTCGCTTCCTCGTCCTCTCGGGTGATCTGTTCGTACGCCAGTTCACCGGCCATCTGGGTGCCTCCTATCTCGGTGGCGTGGAGGCTCATCGTCTGGACAATAACCGCCTTGCCCTCGGAGACTAATCCTGTAATCTCGTCTAGGTCCCGGTCCTCGGGGTCGGTGATGGATTGGTTGACCTCCCGTAACCTGTCCATGTTGGCCAGGTTCTCCTTGCTGCTGATGTATGCAACGAGGAAAGGATTTCCTTCGGTGGTGTCGCCCATGTTGACGACCTTGATCCTATCGGACTCATTGTCTAGAAGGTTGAAGTATTCGACAATCTTGTCCCATCGGGCGATCTTGCGGTCAGCTCCTAGAACGTGACCGAAGAACGCCTCGGGAGAAGTGATCTCTGCCATGCTGAAAGTGAGGAGTGTGGGGATTTAGAGTTGTCCATGAAAATGGTACCAATTATTTGAAGGAGAGAGGAGAGTTTGTGATTCGATTACAAAATATGGTACCATTGTTTTCTTCAAACCGCGACTCTTTCAACCACTCAAAATGGAAACCATCAATATTTGGTACCAAAGTTGAGTGAAGAGATCGATTTTTTCGGAAATATGGTACCATTTTCATAGTTTTTTCAGGTTTCCCCATCAGGTACATGAGAACACGTAAAAATGGTACCAAATATGAAACAAATGTCTCTGAAATGGTACCATTTTTAGTCCAACACAGTGAAATCAAGGAAAAAAGGGTACCATATTTCAGAATGACTAGAAGGCACCGAATATTTGAAAACGAGATTCCTTACGTCACAATAACACTAGCAGACCAGATAGAACCCATGACCGTAGATCAAATGAAATACGGGGAAGGGCAAGCCTTGTTCAAAGTACTATGGCGTCTGAAAGAACATAGACCGGGTCATCCAAGCTACCCCGATATTAACACAAGAATAATCACTGATTTGATTGATGACATAAGGTTCCTTTTCGGTGAGTACATTGATCAAATACCTGTAGATTGTGTTAAATCCAGACCGGGTGACCCTATACCTGAGACTTATGGGTAAGATTGTACGTGGCGGAACCGTCATTGACGGGACAGGTGCACCACTGAAACAGGTGGATATCAGGATTGAAAAAGGTAAGATAGTTGAGATTGGGGATATCAAGAAGGGAAAAAAGGAGATTGATGCCACAGGGCTCACGGTTATGCCGGGTTTAATCGAGGGACACAACCACCCCCTCGGAGAGCGGGAGTTCGGTGACCCCGGGTTCAAGAAGTATTATGACAACATGGTGAACAGCCCAGCCCTAGCGTTGATGAAAGGAATCCAAGTTATCCAAGGACTCCTCTCGAGGGGAATCACCACGATCAGGATTCCTCACCCCACCATTGCTAACGCCCCTGAGCTCAGGGGTGAGTGGCTTGTGGCGCTCAGGAAAGCGGTAGAGCGAAAATACTTCCCGGCTCCAAGGGTTGTAGCCGGTGGGTGCGTGCTACCGACAGGTGGGCACCTCAACAGTATGGGTCCACCATATGTGATGAACAAGGGCTGGTGGGGCGCAGATGGTCCATGGGAGGTAAGGAAACAGGCGAGAGAGTGCCTCCAGCATGAGGTTGACTTCATCAAGCTAATCGGACCAGGGCATAAGAGGTTCAAACCCGGTCCAGGACCAGAGCACACATGCATGACAAGGGAGGAGATAGCGGCAGCAGTCGAGGAAGCCCACTGGAAAGGTGTGCCTATTGCAGCCCACGCCAAGAACGGTCCTGGATTAAAGTTCGCGGTCGAGGAGGGCGTAAATAGCATCGAGCACGGCACCTACCTATACGAGCAACCCGAACTAATCGACCATATGGTGGAGAACGGTCAATTCCTAGTCCCCACTTTGGGCATGTTCTACTACGATCCGCTGGTTGACGCCTATGATGGAGCGGCTCCTGGGACCCGTGACGAGTTCGAGGCGATGAAACCGGGGCTGGTTAAGAACTTCAAGGCTTGCCTAAAGGCAGGGGTCAAGATCGCCGCAGGTACGGATAACACATACTGGGACGCGCCTGGAGTTGCATGGGAACTACACACCTACGTTAAGCACGGTGGCATGAAGCCAATGGATGCGATCATCAGCGCGACCAAGACGAACGCAGAGAACTGTGCCCTACCTGATGTGGGTACGCTTGAGGTAGGTAAGAAGGCTGACCTAATCATCGTTGACGGTGATCCATTGAAAGACATCAGCGTCCTTCAGAGTCGAGCAAACATCAAGACAGTGATTAAAGAAGGCACCGTCCTCGTGGAGGACGGCAAGATCAACTGGTAAGAAGAGCTTCGACTATTGCGTCACCAAACTCAATGGTTGAATTAGCTCCACCTAGGTCTGGTGTCCTCACCTTTTTCTCCATCAAAACCTTGTCAACAGCCTTATCGATACCAGTCCATGCATCCTTGAGCCGTTGATCTCCCCGCTTGTCTCCGAGCCAGTTAAGCATCATTCCAACCGACAGCGCCATTGATGTCGGGTTGGAGATTCCCTTCCCAGCTATATCAGGTGCTGATCCATGGGTTGGCTCAGCGTAACAATAATCGTCTCCTGCGTTTATGCTGCCAGCCAGCCCCATGCTTCCCTGAAGTGCCCCGCTCATATCACTCATGATGTCACCGTACTGGTTGGGCATGACGCATACGTCGTAGAAATCGGGTCGCATGATTGCCCAATAGCTCCATGCATCAATCCACGCATAGTCTGTCTCAACATCAGCGTAGCCCGGCTCCAGCTCCTCGGCAACCGCTTTGAACAGGTTGTCCCCGTGGCAAATTCCCCACTTGGCTGCTACCGTGAGTCGTCGCTTGCCGTCCCTCGGTGCACCGGGTTCTCCTTTGTAGTCGCCGCTTCTCGCCAGCTCGTAGCCTTTCTTGATCACCCGTTCGCAGCCTTTCCTCGTCTGGATGTAGTTGTCTACAGCTATCTCGGTCTCCCCAGCACGAGTAAGGTGCCCCCCAACACGAACATACATGTGCTCAGTGTTCTCGCGGAGGATGAGGTAATCGATGTCCCCCGTCTCCCTTCCCTTGAGAACTCCATCCACTCCAGGTCGTAGCCTGCATGGTCTGATGTTGGCGTAAAGGTCCTGCTCCAGTCTCTGGTTGATGGGCAGGTAATGCCCGTGCTTACCGATGTACTCGGGTAACCCTACGGGTCCCTTGAACCAACAGTCAACCTCGAACAATAGGTCCCGCGTAACCTCCGGGTCCCAGCCCTCCTTCATGTCGTGTTTGGCGTAGTACCTTGAGCCGAACTCGTATGGTCCGATGACTTCAAGGTCGAGGCTGTAGGTACGCTCGACGGCTTCCAGAATCTTGAGAGCCTCGGGTACGAGCTCGTAGGCGATTCCATCCCCAATCATCCCTAAAATCTTGTAGCTGCGGGTCATGGGTGATGATTGATCCATGAATTGAAAAGAGCATCTACTTGCGGAGTCTAGCTACTTGGGCTTCGTTTACACGTTTTATTTCCTCGGTGGACATGTAGGTGAGAGCATCGTTGGAGCCGCCCCCCGAGTAGACCCTCTCTTTTTCAAGCACCTTGGGGTCCATGAGGAACATTGCATCGTAACCGAATGCTGGTGTACCACCAACGGGGTAGCCCGTAAGCGCAAGAATCTCGTCGGGCTCAGCGATTCTTGGACGTGGGATTCCTAACGCTTTGGAAACTCTTGATGTGCTTGCCCTGTGCTCACCCTTCACAATCGCCACGATGAGCTTACCTCCCATTGTAACCATGCATATGCTCTTAACGAAATCCCCAGGTTCAGCGCCTACAGCTTTCGCTGCGTCAGCGACGCTGTGAGTGGATTGCTCAAAGGAAATTACCTCAGCGTCTATCCCGTTCTCGGAGATGTACTCGCGAAGCTTATCATCGTAGCTACTCATAGTACATGGTACCCGTGGACACGCATTTACGGTTTCCCACCTCAAGCGTTAAAACAGTCTGAAATCATGGTTTTTCATGGCGTTCTTCTCCCTCTCGGACATACCCAGTCTGAAGAAAGGCAAGTCCAGAATGGTTAGCAGCTATGACAGGGGTCATGGTAATAGGGATTATCTCTCGGTGGAGCCGGGTGAGGCAGTTACCTTGGCAGATCTGAATGGTTCTGGAGTTCTTAACAGGCAATGGTTTACTCTCAGGAACCGAGACCCTTTACTGCTTAGGAACGCTGTGCTGAGGTATTCATGGGATGGTGAGAAACATCCAAGTGTCGAGGTTCCATTCGGGGATTTCTTTGGGACAGGTTTCGCGGAGTACAGGCACCACACCGCGTTGATGCAGGGAACTACCAGTGGAGGGTTTCACAGCTATTGGCCAATGCCGTACTCTGATGGGGCCCACCTTGAGCTGGTGAACCTAGGTAAGACCCCCATCAGCCACCTGTACTACAACATCCAGTACCAAGAAACAGGGGAGGTAGGCCCAACAAGGTTCCATGCCCAGTGGAGGAGGGAGAACCCAACGACAATTGGAGAGAACTATCTCATTCTTGACGCTGAGGGCGAGGGGCATTTCGTTGGCTGCCTAATGAGCATGCAGAGCTACGTCAAGGGCAGTCTTGTCTTCCTCGAGGGCGACGAGATGATCTATATTGACGGCGAGGAGGAGCCCAGTATCTACGGGACAGGGACTGAGGACTATTTCCAGGGGGCGTGGTATTTCCTCGACGGCGAGTTCGCTGCGCCTTTCCATGGGTTGACCCTGTTCGACAAGGAGAACGCCAAGGTTTCCGCGTACAGGCACCACGTACCAGACCCGATATCATTCACGAAATCTATCCGGGTAACCATGGAGCACTGCCACGGCAACATACTTCAGGAGGACTATAGTAGCGTCGCAATGTGGTACCAAGTTGAGCCCCACAAACCATGGGAGCCGATTCAGGACGAGAGCGAGTTAGCACCGTTACCAGAGGTACCGGGATACCTGATGACGGAGCTACACGCGGACACTCCGGAGAACGTTGAGCGGAGACAGGTACTCCATAAAGCGGCTCAGCTTCGATACAGGCTACGTGTTGACCCAGCTTCTGTTCCAGGTGTCACTGAGGACATGATTATGTCAGCAGGATACGAGGAGCTCAAGAGGCTGGTTGAGGAACACGGAAAGTGATCAAGTAACCCTTTTTTCCATCTTTCAACGAATAAACATCCTCTAAGCCCGTGTTTCTACGTCAAACGCCGAATGGTTCATCGTTGGTTGGCGACAAGGTTTATATCGTTGATCCCAAGCACTAGACGCTGATCCGACATGGAGCACCTAAGAAGAATCACAAACATGGACAAGGTAACCCTCGCACTACTGCTAGAGGAGGGAAAGGCAAGGATAACAGACTTAGAGTTCCACGTCAACCTGACCAAGAGGCAGATCAACAGTGCGTTGACCAGGCTCGTTGAGCAGGGCATGGTCATGTACGAGGCATCAACCGCCAGCTACATGCTTCTCTAGTCTTCCCAGAATTTTGAAGGGGACACTCTTTTCCCGTACCCTACGATATCATCAGCCCATGCCCAGAGCGGATTCAATACAGGAATATTTCGTATAAACCATTGTACCATATCGTGGAGCAGCCCCGGTTCCTTGTTGAAAGCACAGACTCTGAAACAGATACCACACCCGGACTCGACCGTGTTCCAGTAATCCAGACACTTCTCGGCGTCACAGTACCACTTGTAGGAACCTGGGTTGTTCGCATCGCACACTGGATCCCAGCCCCTTGGACCCATTGAAAGTGCCTGGCTTGGGCACTGCTTGGCACATTTCTTACAACTCTCACAAAACTCGATTATTCCACCCGTAGCCAAACCGCTGGGCTCAAGAGGCATATCCGTGAAAACTTTAAGTATCCTGACCATCGATCCGTGACTCCACGTGATCAGGCGTCCATGTCTTCCCAGATGCCCAAGCCCAGCCTCGATTGCGATTGGCACGCTTAACGCCGTGTCGTTGCCGCACGGGACGGCGTGATATCCAAGCCCCCTAATGAACTCAGCGACCATACCAGCCATGATGTGCATCTTGCTGTACCCCATCCCGCTCGCTGACTCAGTCGCAGCAGGAGCGTACGAGAACATCTCAAGGTCCATAGGCACCGTCAACGCGATAACCCACTTGTGGCTCTCCGGGATCACCGCTTTCTCCTCGGTTGTATAACCTTCCTCAACGTCCTCAAAGACGATGGGCTTTCCATATCGTGTATGGCTGTACACCCATTTCCTATCCAGAGGAGCGAAGCCCACGCCTCCAGCTCCGTAGAATTTACACGCCTTGGTGACTATTTTGGAAGCCTCCTTGGGTGAGCCCTCCCATTTCGGGACACCGGGGTACTTCTTTGTCTTCCCCAGACTTCCCCAACTATAGTAGCCCCTGTCCTGGGTATGGCGTTCACCGAATGGTGTCTCGTACATGCCAGCAGCGCGGCTCAGCGAGTAGTCCTTCAACCCAAACCCATCTCTCCCTGATAGAATCCGTTCAGCGGTGTTCTCTAGTGATGAGAACTGGAGCATCTTGCCTGTCTTCTTCAGAGCTTGACCGAAAGCGGTTTCCCTTGCATCAAACCGTTTGATGTCGTCTTTCGTGGGATATACGTCATCGAAGTCCTTGGGAGCCATGCTAGGGAGTAGATGGTGGTACGTTTCTTAAGGCATTTAGCAACCAGATGGGGGTCAATCCCTCGTATCCAACAGCCATGAAACCGAGGCAGTACATTACCAAGGTTGATAGAAGGGAAAGAGTGTGGAGTGATGAAGCGAAGACCATACCTAGGACACACAATGCAACTGACAATGGCTCAAGACCCGTAAACAGTTTTGGAGCGTTGTACTGGATTTTCCCATGTGAGTTGAACTTTGGCACACGAAGGAACACGCCTCCATTAGTGAACGCTCCTTCAATGAGCGAGACTGCGCAGATTGCCGAAATGCCGTATCCGAGGACAATCAAAGACAAGATGCTGGTGAGTCCATCAGGGAAAGGCAGACAAAGTATCCAGATTGGGGACAGGTAGTAGAATCCAATGCACAGCGTACCCAGTGTAAGGAACGCGCTAACGAGCGGATTTGAGACTATGCTGGTGAAGAACCCGATACCGTTGGTCTCCGGGAGGGCGTAATATCCCAGAGCGGAGACCGAGAATGCAAGAAGGAAGGTCATGAACATTAACAGGGATATAGTGTAACTGGTCAACTGGAGAGACGCCTGCACCTTCTGGAACAGGGATATCTCTGACGCCCACACTTGCGGCATATGTTTGATAGCGCACTGTATGCTGCCCTTTGACCACCGTGCCTGCTGGACCCGGTAAGCTGACATAGTTGGTGGGAGCTCACCCTCGACAACGGTGTCCCGGAGATACCTACCACGCCACCCGTTGAGCTGGAGCTTGAAGCTCATATCCATGTCCTCGCTCAACATGTCCCACGTCCAGCCCCCAACATCACGAAGGGCATCAGTCCTAAACACGCCTGCGGAGCCGTTGAACCCAACGAAGCACCCCATCGCCTGCCTTCCAGACTGGTCGAGGAGATGATAAGAGTCAAGGGATATCCCCACGGCTTTTGTGAGGAGGTTCTGGTTCCTGTTCAGGTACCCCCATCGAGTCTGGATGAACCCAAGTGATGGATCGCTTGTTAGATGTGGCACTGATTTCAAGAGAAAATCAGGGGGAGGACAAAAGTCTGCATCAAACAGGGTGGATGTATTCGCTTGTAGCCGTTTCCAATCCATATTGTAGGGCCCCAGCCTTGTACCCCTCTCGAATATCTCTTCGAATAGCCTCGATCTGGTAGCCCCTACTCTGATAGAACCTTACCTTTGAGTCAACCAGATCAACGGTTTCATCGTTGCTGTCATCGAGTACCTGAATTTCAAGCCGGTCCTTCGACCAATCTAGCTCGCAGATGGAATCAATCAACCGTTCAATTACGTTTGCTTCGTTGTAGACTGGAAGCTGGTTTGTAACCGAGGGATACTCGTTAAGATGTGTAGGCTCAGGGTTTCGATAACGGGTGGCTCCAATAAGCAAAACCAGTGTGTTGTACCCGTAGGGTAGCAGGACGAGGGAGAATGCAACATAGGATGCAATCGTGAGAGCTCTGAGCAATACTTACACCTGAATTAGTGTTAGTTTTGTTAAAACCTGATATAATGTTAGCGGTGGCTAACGGTTGGAAAACTAGAATACAATGTGTTTTTTGATCCGTTTAGCGGCATCAGACACAATGTTCACGATCTCCTCGGAATCAACCGTAGGGAAGGTGCCATTATCGTAAACCATCTCCCCATTAACCATTGTCCACGCCGTGTCCCTACCACCGGAACCCGCGTAGACAAGTGTTTCAAGGGGCTCAAACAGGGGGGTGAGGAAGTGGTTTCCCTTGACCCTGACTGCTGTTATATCCGCCAGTTGTCCCGGTTCAATGGTGCCAAGGTCGTTATGCCCTAGCATACTCGCTCCATTAGTTGTGGCCATTTTGAAAGCATCTAGGTGGCTCACTGCGTCTGCCTTCATCTTGGTGATCCTTTGAAGCAGCACTGCTTGACGCATATCCCTGTACATGTCAAGGCTATCATTCTGGGGGGCTCCATCGGTGCCGATACCAACTGTGATGCCCTTCTCAAGCAACTCAACCAACGGCAGGACACCGATGGCACATATCTGGTTACAGCTCGGACAGTGGGCTATACTTGCCCCCGTCTCCTTGATCATGTCCATCTCGGCCTCAACCATCCAAATGCAGTGGGCTAGGCTTGTTCTTTCATCAAGAATCCCAAGGTTGTAGGCCATGGCGACGCTTCCAACGTACCCTGTGTCTCGTTGGACTATCTTGATCTCAGGGGAGGTCCCAGCCCAGTGAAGATGATACCTTGTATCATACGCGTCAGCCATCTTCTTGAGCTCGACAAGGGCCTCGTTTGTACACCCTCCAACGGTTCGTTTACCCCCTGATGGGCCAACCCAGGCTTGAACAATGTCATCGGGTTTCTCTTTCCTCCAAGAATCGAGGAAAAGCTTGGTCTCCCTCAGCTCTTGATCCATGTCCTTTCCAACGTGTCCCTGATCGATGACGCTGAAATCCTCCGCGCCTTTGGCGATCGCTCCCCTTAACCCGAACTCGCGCAAGGCGTGAGCCATGGTGAGGCTGTGACGCTTGGCGAAGTTCACGCTGTGCTCAATGAGAGCCGTTGAGCCGCTGCTGGCTGCCTCCATTGCCGTGAGGATCGTTAGAGCGCGGTACAATTCCTCACCCTCATCCTCCATCGCTTTGGCTGTTGGGAAGACCAGCCTGTCACACCACTGGTGGAATGGGAAGTCGTGCCCCAGGCCCCTCATCATTGTCTCATGGATGTGGGTGTGGGTGTTTACCAAGCCGGGTAGAATCGCCTGTGTGCTGCAGTCTCGCTCCCTGTCGATTGTGTAATTGGATTTGATGTTCTTGTACGGTGCAACTGCTTCGATCTTGTTGCCTTTAATTAAGATTGAGTGATCCTTCTTGATGGTGGATGCATCTGTTATGATATACATGGCATCTTTCAGGACCAGGTTTTCACTCTTCATATCCTGTTATTCGGTTCTGGTTATATGAAATCATCTAAGAATACTGAACAGTCAGGCAGTTCGTGATAGCAGGATCGCACATTCATCCAGTTTCCAATAGATATTATGGGCGTCCATTCGCACGGTAAGTGTCAACCGTCTTCCGTCTTCAACAAGAGTAGGATAAGTACCGACCCCATCGTGTTGAGCAGGAAGCTTGCGTAGAAGGTTGACTCCGGGGACACGTTATCAACAAGGTAGCCGCCTACGTAGCTGGCTGGTGTGCTTATTATGCTGACAAAGGTGCCCATCAAGCTCATTATTCGAGCCCGCCCCTCCGGTGGGGTCACATCGGCTACTAGGGCTTGCCAGACCGGTCCACCTCTCACTCGCATGAAGGTTCCACCCAGTCCTGATCCTATGCTGCCCGTGATCCTGAATGCTCCAAGGCTCAGCATATTCCAGCTCAGTGGAACACCAATGGTGCTAAGACTGGAGATGACCCTGCTGATGATGACTGTCTGCTTTCTACCGATCCTATCGCTGAGTACGCCACCGGGTAGTGTCAGGAACATTGATATCAGGCTCACAGCGGTGCCAATTGCCCCATACTCGGTCTTGGAAAGTCCAATCACGTTGATTACGTATGGAACTGTGAAGCTGAACACCATCCTGACCGAGAAAGAGCTTATCCCAGCGACGATAGTTAGAACCCAGGCATTCCTAGGCATTGAACCAAGTTCACGTATAGCCCCCAGATTCACGTTCATCTTTGTCTGTTTCCTTTCCTCGGGTGCAAAGGTCTCTTCAAGGTAGAGCCAGTAGATGATTATTGTTAAGGCTGAAACCGCGATTGAGCCCATTAGAACCAAACGGACACCTTGAATAACTCCAAACAAGTCCATAATCCGCCCCCCAACAATCCCAGTGAACACGTTGGGTATCTTCTGTACGAAACTGATTGCCGCGAACCCGGCTCCACGCTTATCACTTGGCAGACTCTCGGCTATCAACGCGTTCATCGCGCCTCGGCTCAGCGAGGCAGTTGATGCCAGCAGCAAAGCGGGTACCAACTGTAGCCAATCACCAGCGACGAGGTAGATCAAAGGTGACCCTAAACCTAGGACCGCTGCGGCGATGATCACTCGCTTCCTACCGTACCTGTCTGCTAGAACACCTCCGGGTATCTGCAGGAACATGCCTCCCAGTGTTTCGATCATCACTAGGAGTCCGAGGAGTTCGTTTGTGGCACCCAGTTCAAGTATGAACAGGCTCTTATATGGCCACCAGAGCCACGCGAGGAACATGCTCAGGGTCTGGGTGATCATGACAAGAACGATGTTCCGGTTGCCCAGGAACTCGCGGACGCTGTCCAGTGACATCTCATAGACTAACCGCGAGGGGCTTATATAGCGTTACCCAAGACAGGAACTCGCGGACGCTGTCCAGTGACATCTCATAGAGTATCCATGAAGCCCGTATAAAAGGTGGAAAACTACTCGGGGTCCTTGATTACGAAGTACGAGTACACGGAGTTGACGAACAGGGCAACTATCACGAACGTCAAAGCCGTGTTCCCTCCAATGGACTGGTACAGGTAGCCCACTGTAGGTGTTGAGATCAAGCCACCGATGTTCTCTGCTTCCGAGTACAGTCCCATCGTCAACCCCGACCGCTCCTTGGACATCACCGAGATAAGTTGAAGCATCATACTGGTGTCCGCCGCTGCCTGGGTTATGCCCATCAACACCCCGACGAGGTACATCACGTAGATACTGGACCCGTTGATCAACAGGATATAGGTCAAGCCCATCCCCAGCAGGCTGGAGACGATTAGCTTCTTGTTCCCGATCCTATCACATAGGTCACCGAGAATTGATCTTGCAGCCGCTCCTGCTAGTCTGGTGAAGGTGTAGAATGCGCCTATCTGTGACTCTGATGCGTTGTACACTGACTCGTTGAGGTAGATTGGCATAAAGTTGTGGACGAAGCCCACGTTGAAGAAGAACAGCCCCCTTACAGAGAAGATGGATAGGACCGATCCAGTCAACAGGCTCCTCCAACCGTTGGATTCCGTTGATGTTGACGCCTCGGGAGTTTCATCGTACTTGATTGAGAAAACTGCAAAGACACCTATCAGTCCAATACCTGCTGAGAGATAGAAAGGCAAGGTTTTCCCGAGGTTCTCGGATACATAGCCACCTATGAGGGGGCTTATCATCCCACCTAGAGCTATCACCGTCATGAACCTGCCGTATGCCTTCCCCCTGTCCTCGGTTGGAAGCAGCTCAGCTGTTAACGCTTTAACTGGGATGCTGTATGCGGACATGATGCTTGTCTTCAGGAACTCCAGAGTTACGAAGAACCAGAAGCCGGTAGCCCAAGGGTAAAGACCGTTGAGCAGGGTGGTTAGTAGCAGCGATCCTGCTAGCATCCAACGCTTGTTCCACCTGTCCGCTATCTCACCCATAAGGGGCTCAAATATGAACCACCCTAACATGGATGCGGTGCCCAGGATACCAATCTGGGCCATTGATAGTCCCTGGCTCCTGACAAACAGGCTGAGAATAGGTGCTATGATCCCCATGCGAAAATTGGTGACCAGTTGCACAAGCATTAACATGTAAAGCGAACGCTGCTTGTCGAAGGGTTCGGACATGCCATCTCAGGATGCGGTCCGGGTTAAAAAACTCTGGTAATAAAACTTAGGCGAACTGGGGAACTAGCTCAGCCGGTGCAACGTCAACCTCTTGGAGGGCTTCCTTGAGTCCACGGTACCTGTTACGGAGTGTAACCTCTGTTGTACCCGCGGCTTTGGCGATTACTCTCTGGACGCGCTTCTCCTTGGTCTCCTGGCACGCCATGTATAGGGCTGCCGCTGCGAGGCCACGCGGGTCCTTCCCGGTCAACGCCTTCTTCTCGTTTGCCTTCCTCAGTATCCTTATAGCGGTCTGCTCGGTTATCTGTGATACTCCGAGTTTAGCCGCTATGCTTGGGATGAACTTGAACGGACCATCCACTGGTGGGCGTAGCTTTAGCTCCTTGTGAAGCAGCCTATATGTCATAGCTACCTCACTGTGCACTCGTTTGCTTGCCTTGCTGACTTCCTTCAAGGGCCTAGGCACACCCAGCATTCGGCACGCTGCGTATACGCTTGCAGCGACGAACGCGTCGATGTTTCTGCCCCTGATCAGGTCCTTCTTCAGTGATTTCCTGTAAATCAGCGCGGCGTTCTCCTTGACGTTTTGTGGTAGGTGGAGCTCGCTTGTCATTCTGTCTAGCTCCGCCATGGCTATGCTGAGGTTCCTTGCGTGTGTCTCGTTTACCTTGCTTCTATTGTCCTGGCGCTGGAGCCTCTTCATCCTGCGCTGAGTCTCGTAGTCTAGACGCTTTCCAGAGGCGTCCTTGTCTCCCTTGATTACGGTTGACAGGCCTTTGTCGTAGATGCTGTAGCTGTATCCGGTTCCAGTCCTGCGTCTGTCGTTTTCCTGGAGGTTGAATACCCTGTACTCGGGTCCCGTGTCTACCACGGTGTCTGTGACCACTAGGCCACAGTTGGCGCAGACGCGTTCCCCGCTCTGTCTGTCGCTCACTATTTTACTGCCTCCACAGTGGGGGCAGCTGGACGTAATGTCCCCATTATCTCTTTCTAGTCGGTTCATTTTGTTACTCCAAAATTACCTATGGGTATTTTACCCATATTCACTAAAAAGTGCTACATAATCCTTTATAAAGGTTACGCTTTTCGCCTATCATGTCTCCCATATAATATGGGGCGACGCGAAAATCTCATGTAACACTTTAAAAATACAGGAAAATACCCTCTATTTGATCGATTTTGAAGACCGTCCCAGATATAGCCGGAAGAATAGAGAGACTGGAGATACAGGGAGCCACAAACATCGCTATACAGGCAGCGAAAGCCCTCAGCCAGGAGCTGAGAGACTTTGATGGCTCCAAGGAGGAGATGTGGACGCTACTCAACGAAGGCTCAAGGATGTTGATTGAGGCTAGGGCAACAGAACCCATGCTGAGGAATGGGCTCAGGTACATCGAAACCGCGCTATCAACCCTCGATTCGGTAAGCAGGGAGAGCTTCAAGGAGAGGGTCACCCACATCGAGGATGATGTCCTCGGGATGTTCAAGGAGTCAAGGCAGCGGATAATGGAAATAGGGGCAAAGAGGATCAAGGACGGGGACGTGTTACTCACCCACTGCCATAGCAGCGCGGTAACCGGAGCATTATTGCTTGCACACGAACAGGGCAAAGATTTCAAGGTAATACAGACGGAGACACGCCCAAAATATCAGGGCAGGATTACCGCCAAGGAACTAGTCGAGGCGGGAATAGATACTACTATGATAGTTGACTCGGCTGCACGCCATTACATGAAGGAGATGGATTTCGTAGTCGTTGGCTGTGACGCTATCACCAGTGAGGGCAACGTCATCAACAAGATTGGCACCAGCCAGGTCGCACAAGCAGCATACGAGGCCAGAATACCCTTCTATGTACTGGGCACCCTCCTCAAGTTCGATCCGGTGACCATCCACGGCCACTACGAGGCCATCGAGGAGCGGAGCACATCTGAGATCTGGGATGACCCACCGGAGGGGCTGAAGATCAGAAACCCCGCGTTTGACGTGACGAGACGTGACTACGTCCACGGGTTGATCACAGAGGAGGGAATCATCAGCCCCCACAGCACCCTCGAGGCCATCCATAGGCACTACCCGTGGATACTTGAGTAGGCTTTTGCATTTCCGCCATATTTTTAACACAAACCCGATTCCAGTATTGCATGAGTTTCAAGAGAAACCAAGCCGCGTCATTGGTCATCCTCGTTGCGGTACTTGTATTATCATTCTACATATCAAACCCGTCAACGACAAACACAACAGTGGTGAGAGACTTCCCTCAAGCCAAGAGAGGAAAAGCAGACACACTGTTCACTCTTGAGGCAGTCAACCCAACGCCACACCGGTTGAACTACTCGTTCACATCAAACACCACTATCAGCCTTTTCGTGCAGACCAAGAGCCAATTCGAGAACAGTGCCTCAGGCGAGGCACCAGATGAATACTTAGCCACGTTCTCCTTGGATGAGGGATCAATTACATACACACCCGAGGACCAGACGAAGAGGCATATAATTTCTGTATATGCTGAGGAGAACTTCATAGTCAGGGAGATCATCCTAGAGGCTGAATATGACTCGGTAGTAGAGGGAAAGCCTTCAACGATGTCTTACCTGTTACAGTTACTCGTGGTGGTAGCCATTGGGGTGCAGGGTTACACCATGTACCTTGGAAACAAGGAAGATTAGAGCACTGGCCATAGAGTGAGGGCTTTGCGCAACTCCTCGTGAGTCCGGCCATACTCCTCTAGCGGAATCCCATCCATTGCTGCGTCTACAGCCTGCCGCAGCGCCTTGGCTCCCTTCACAGAGCCATCGGGGTGTCCGTGGATTCCTCCACCCGCCTGAATAACGGTGTCCTTGCCGAAGAACTCGACAAGTTTTGGCACCATTCCCGGATGTAGCCCTCCAGATGCGACCGGTAGAACCGGTTTGATATTGCCCATTGGTTCAATACATGCATCCTTGTTAGCGATAACCTCGTCTTTGGTCTCCGCCATCTTTCCCACAGCTGTTCCCACATGTAGCTGATCAACACCGAGTAGCCTGGAAACCCTAGCCAGCACCACCATGTTGATACCATGCTTGTGGCTGCGTGTGAAAGCAGCGTGCCCAGCCCTGTGGGCATGGACGATGAGGTTGAACCCGGCGTCCCTCATAGTCTGGAGGCTACTCCAACCGGTGGTGAGGATATCGATCATCATGTACCGACCGCCGATGTCCTCGACGAACTGTGCGCGTTTCTTCATCTCCTCGACCTCTGCGGTTACGTTGATGAGGTAGACTTTCTTCTCCCCAGTCTCGGATTCCGCCCTGTCCCGTTTCTCGATGGTCTCGATGACCCGCTCGTTGAATGGGTTGAACTTTTGGCTGCTCAGGTTCTCGTCGTCCTTGACAACGTCACAGCCTCCCAGCCATGCATCATAGGCTACTTTTGCATGGTCTTTGACCACGAGTCCCAGCTTGGGCTTTACTATGGTGCCGACGAGTGGACGGTCGAAGACTCCGGTAAGCTTTCTTACACCTTGGATTCCATACTTGGGGCCGGGGAAGCTCTTGATGAGCTCATTCGGGAAAGTTATGTCGTTGAGACGTAGGTTCGCGATGTCCTCAAGCCCGAACACGTTGCCCGCGATGCTGCTGAGGATGTTAGGCATGTTACCTGGCTCGAATAACTCGATGGGGTAAGCGATTCTGATGTCGTTGCCCTGTATGTCGAACACTGTCGCTGCCTTCTCCTTGATGTAAGGCTTCTCCGTGGTGAGTTCGGTCCATGTTCCGACGCTGCTCTCGGCAGCCACCCCACCCGCGATTACGTCGAGGGGGAAGTTCAGTGGCTCTAGATAGAAATCGCAGATCAGGTCCGTGTCATTGGGCCTGTACTTGAGGTCAACGAAATCAATGTATCGCATAAACAATCATAATGGACTTTGGTGCCCCAATATTTTTACCTTTACTCATCAAATAACCAAATAGAGGATTCTTGGGGGAATAACTGTTGCAGTTAAAGGCAAATCCACTGGAGCTCGAAGCGGGTGGCCCGCTCATCGTTGTCATGAACACCGAGGATGCGGCTGATCTGGGTGTTACGAGCAGTGACCGTATCTATGTGAGGCACCAGGAGACCTACGCAATCTGTATCCTGAACCTGAGTAGCAGGGACGAAAAGGGGCATCTAGGGGTATACCGTGAGGTTGCCAAGAAGCTGGGTGTCATCAAGGGCGACGAGATGCGGGTTGAGCCGGCGCGTAGACCGGAGAGCCTTGACTTTGTCAGGGAGAAGATCAACGGGGAACGGCTTGTGCCTTGGAAAATCGAGCGTATCGTGGGTGATGTGGTTGAGAGGCATCTCAGCGACATCGAGCTGGCTGCTTTCGTCACTTCCCTTCACATCCATGGTGTGAGCATGGAGGAGGTGGAGGCATTGAGCCGGACGATGATCTGGAGCGGAAAGACCATCGACTTCGGTCGGAGCCCGATTCTCGACAAGCACAGCATCGGTGGAGTTCCCGGTGACAAGACCACGCTGATCGTCACACCGACCATCGCCGCTGCTGGATACACCATCCCCAAGAGCAGTAGCAGGGCGATCACCAGTCCAGCGGGTACGGCTGACAGGATGGAGACACTAGCTCCTGTTGATATCCCGTTCGACGAGATTCAGGATATGGTCAACAAGATTGGGGCGTGCATCGTCTGGGGTGGAAGCATCGACCTTGCACCAGCTGACGACCTGTTTATCCGAGTGGAGTACCCTCTGAGTATAGACCCTTTGTTGCTTCCTAGCATCCTGAGCAAGAAGAAGGCGATGGGAAGCACCCATGTCGTGATTGATATCCCCACCGGGATTGGGGCAAAGATAGCCACCCTCAGCGAGGCTGAGCAACTTGCCTCGGACTTTATCGAGCTTGGCAGCAGGTTTGACATGAAGATACAGTGCGCCATAACCGAGGGTAGTCAGCCTATCTCGTTTAGCATCGGACCCATACTTGAGGCAAGGGAGGCGTTGAAGACACTATACGGTGAAGGTCCACACGAGCTAATGGACAAGTCCACGACACTGGCTGGTATCCTGTTAGAGATGGTGGGACATGAGAACGGCAAGCAGATGGCTCACGACATTATCATGAAGGGCAAGAGCCTTGAGAAGATGAAGGAGATCATTGAGGCACAAGGTGGAGACCCCGAGGTTCAGCCTATGGACTTGGTGCCAGGTAAGTTCTTCTACGATGTACCATCACCCAAGGATGGGCGGATACTCTGGTTCAACAACAGGGACCTGGTCAAGATTGCGAGGTCAGCCGGTACCCCGAACGACAAGGGTTCAGGCATTCAGTTGTTCGCTAAGACAGGGGACAAGGTCGCGGAGGGGGACCTGCTGTATAGGATCTACAGTGAGAAGGCATCCAAGCTTGAGAACGCTATCAAGCTGCTTGAAACATTGAACCCCATGGAGATCGGGAAAAAGGTAGGCGAGACAATGCTCAAGAAGAGGATAGGTAAGGTATTTGCTCCGAGCAGGGAGTTTATCCTGGAGCGGTGATTTCCGACCAGCCTCGTATCCTTTCTCAATCACAAATTCTAGAAAATTTGATGAACACGCTGTTGGCCTGCGTATTCATGCCTTACAGAGACGCAGCCCCGTATATTCTGCTGCGGATATTCGGTTGTGAAAAAGATAGTTGAGGGGTTAGGAGCTGATCCTCTTGATGAACGCCTTGACCAGTGCAACGGTGTTCTCGATGTCCTCCTCTGAGGTGATACCGCATGGTCCGTGGATGTACCTGCACGGGTTAGCGATCACCCCACTTGGAATACCAGCCTTTGTGAGGTGGATGCTTCCAGCGTCAGTACCTCCACTTGGGATTTTCTTGTACTGATATGGGATGCCCTCGGCTGCGGCTGCCTCCTGAATGCTTCCAAGCACCTTAGGGTGAGTAATAACGCTCCTATCAGCAATTGTTACGACAGGTCCCTTGTGTAGCCCCGCGCTCTGCTTATGTGGCGGTACACCGGGCATGTCCATTGCGAACGTATTCTCAAGAGCTAGACCGTAATCTGGGTCTACCTGCCATGCCGCGGTCTTGCTGCCCCTGAGCCCAACCTCCTCCTGAACTGTTCCGACAGCGACGATGTTGTAAGGCTTGTCCTTTGCCCACTTAAACACCTCAGCCATAACGTAGCATCCAACCCTGTCATCGAATGCCTTACCCCAGAGGTAGCCGTCACCAAGTTCCTTGAACTGGACATCGAAGACGCCCTTCATGCCGATGTACGCTCCCTTCTCTTCAGCCATCTCGCGGGTTGATGCACCGATATCGATGAACAGCTGGTCAGCGGGGATTGCTGCCTTCTTCTCGGCGTCGCTGAGCACGTGTGGGGGCTTTGTTCCGAGGATACCGTAAAGGTTCCCCTTCTTGCCCCTAAGCATCATCCGTTGTCCAGGGAGAACGTTTGCCACGATCCCCCATGGGTGGAAACGGAGGAATCCCTTGTCATCAACATCCGTAATAAGAACGGCGACCTCGTCCGTGTGCGCTGCAAGCATAATAGTTGGCGCTGCCTCGTCCCCCCTATGGGTGAAGAAGACATTGCCCAGCTTGTCGGTTCGTACCTCGTCGGCGTAGTCCTCAAGCTCCTCGATCAAAATCTTTGCTGGCTCCCCCTCGTCCCCTGGTGGTCCGAAGGCGTTGCTTAGCCTTTCCAGTAGCTTCTTGTCCAATGTTTATCGTGTAACCTAAACCGAATCCATATTTCTGTTTTCTTGGGGCAGAACTTAAGAAAACGACAGCGAACGAATAGTTATGACGATTGTTGAAGACGCTTACGGGTACATTGACGAGTTGCCCGTGAGTTACATGGCTACCAGTGTCGATGACCAGCCCTACGTACGGCCAATGATGCTCATCAACCGGGGTGGGGGAAGGTTCTACTATGCCACGTTCTCTAACGACAAAAAGTTCGAGCAGGTCACCCAGAACCCCAAGGTCGAGATATGCGTCCTACTCGGGGAGGGAGAGAACGGGGGAAGCCTAAGGATTAGGGGAGAGATCGAGTTCGTGACAAACGAGGATGTCCGCCAAGAGGTATGGGACTGTGTGGGATTCACTCAGAGCTTCTGGGACAACCCGCAGGACCCCGCATTCATCCTGATGCAGATAAAGCCCAGCTACCTTGAGCTGATGCGACCGGGAACCATGGACATCGAGAGAACTGAGGTTTAGGGGGGAGGGGGGGTACCCCGATCCAGCCTAAAACATCCTTATTTTACGAAAAGAAGCACGAAAAACGGTTCTTTAGAAAAGAATTATATCCAAAAGTGTAATCCACCACGGGTGGATCAGGGGTTCCTGACGAGCCCCCTTGTGTATTGGCTGGCCTCTAGGAGTGCCCCGATACTCATCCCTACCAAGTTCCGGATTGGTGTCTGGATGATCTCATAGTTCTCATATAGGAACTTGTTGTAATCCACCAGCTTGGCGTGGCACCTGTCCTTGAGCTCCTGAGCCTTCTCGCTGCCTGATGCCTTGACTTCCTCGTCAAACATCTTGTACATGCCTCCGATGTTGAACATCCTGTAGAGGTCGTCGTGCCCCTCGATGCCAATCTTCTCCGCGGTTGTCGCCTTTCTTGCGTGTACCTTGGGGTTGAACTTGAAAGGCGGGTTGCTCACGTTGGTGTATTTCGCGATCAGCGGCTCCACGTTCTCCCAAGTCATCTGCTTCCACGGTGTCTGCGTCTTCAGGTGTGGCTCGCCCTCCTTCCATGTATCTAGCAGGAAGTTGTTCGCCTCGTTCATCTTCTCGTTACCGTACTCGAACGCCTCGCCTAGAGTGGTGTCGCTCTCCCTATCGTCCAGCATCCTCGGCTCGTACCAGAGACAGCACTCGGGGATGATGATGAAGCTGTCAGGGTTCCATATTTGGACGTACTCGTAGCTGTCGCAACCATTGATGGGCTCAAGGTCATGGTTTCCCGCCGCCCAGTGCCTGACATAGTTTCGGGCTGGCTGGAGGTACTGGGCGTGCATGATGCCCGGTGCCAACATTGTTCCCGGTCGTTTCCTGAGGAATACGTTGAACCTCTTAGCGGCGTTCTGGAGTGGCGCGTACAGCTCTGGGCACTCATGGGGTACCATGAAGCTGATTCCACCCCACTTCATCATGTGGAGGCTGCTAAGGAAGCTCATCTTTATGTTGTCAAAGATGCTCATCATAGCCTTGGTCTCAGCGGTTGGCTTGTTGAGGTCTAGTGGACCGTACCTGAAGGGGAAGCACCCGTCAGGGGTGATGCTGTGGGGGGTTCTGTAGTAGTTGAGTGAGAAGTTGAGGGGGTCCAATGGTCCTTTCTGGAAGTCCTCGTTGCGCCTTGCACCATCTGGGTCGCTACACTTGACAATGTACCATGTATAGTCCAGCGCCTTCCTGATCTCGTCGTGCTCGACCAGCGCCTCGCTGAAATATGTGAGATGGTTTCCACCATACGGCTCCTCGCAGTTGGGGAACCCGTGGACGAATGCGTTGAACTTGCCGTCGCCTATCTTGAGGCAGAGTATGGATTCACCCATGGTGGACTTGCCGATGTCCATAAGCTCAACCTTCTCTGGGTTATCATCAGCCAATTTCTTGGATGCCTCGTTCTGCTCGTCTACGGTCATGTAACGGTCCCATTTGGGGACGTTGTCGTAGATATCTGAGAAATCAATCATACGTTGATACCGGGCTTAACCCATAATAACACTTGTCAAAGGGGGTAGACTCAAAAAAGGGATTAACATTAGCATTCCGTAGACTTGTCTGGCCTCGAAGACGACATCAAGGAGCTCAACGAAAAGCTAGGAATTATGATGAAGCGACTTGACTACATGGAGGCGTTGCTGACCCAGAACCAGGAATACCCGGAGCTTAGCAGGGTGATGAGCTCGTTGAAAGTTGGTACCAGTCTCTATTCGGAACCGTTGAAGCTTATCCAGCGACTGATGAGTGTCCAGAGGAGGCTCAAGCGAAGCGACGAGCACCGAGACGAGATCAGCAGGATAATCCTCAACGTCCTCGCCATCAAGGGACCCCAGAACATAAGCGGTTTAGCCCGTGAAGTTCAGATCGAGAGAGGCACAGGTAGCAGGGTCACGGTTCGTAAAAAGATCACTGAGCTTGTCGAGGAAGGCGTCGTTGAAAAAGCCGAGGGACACTCGTACCAGATGGTCGAGTAGCTACCAGTACTTGTAGAGGGTACTCGACCCGATTATCAACGCTAATACCCCAACCATGGTCCTCATCCTGTCCCCTTCTAGTCTGTGCATGAGCCTCGCCGCGATTGGGGCCGCAACAACTACCGCTACTGACATTACGATCAAAGGACTGTAACTGATGGGCTCACGTAGGAAAAGGTAGGTTAGGAAGCCTACCAAGCTGACTGATGACTCGCTAAGGGACTGAATGCTGACAGAGGACTTCTCGTCGATACCCGATAGCATAGCACCTGTGGTAATGACTGGGCCGAAACCACTTCCCGTAAGTCCCTTGTTCAGGCTACCGATGAGGCTGATGACGCTCATCTTAGACCATGAAAAGCCACTGACCAGTCCCTTGCTGTAGAGGACAAGGGCACCGGAGGCGATAACGAGTAATCCAATGTACAGCCCTAGGGTTCGCTGAGGGAGGTTGAAGCTGATTGATACACCTGCTATTGAGCCGATGACCCCCATTGCGGCGGTGAACACTGCTATCCGTGTAGCCCTGCTGTTCCATGTGAAGTCCACGTTGTGAATCCGGTGGTTGAATATGGAGCTGAAAACACCGCCCACGAAGCTACTGAAAAGGACACTTGGCACAGCGACGCTTGGAGTGTATCCAAGTAATAGCATCAATGGGGTGATGGTGAACCCGAACCCCATACCGAGGCACAGGTCGATCACCCCTGAACCGAATGAAAGCACAAACAGCAACCCGAGTCGCATCATCTCATCCATTGTATGACTCCTAACTAAACCATCGACCCATCACGTAGGAACCTGCGAACATACCCGCTATACCGACAAGCACAGGCAGGTTGCCTATACCGATGCTTGAGATAGCTGCACCGGGGCACTGACCCGAAAGTCCCCAACCCGTACCGAAGATTATTGCCCCAATCAGAGTGTGCTTGCCGAATTTACGCTCCCTAGGCTTGAACTCGCCTCCTAGCAGTGGCTTCTCCATGAATCTGGGCACCACATTGATGGCGACGAAGTTGATACCTGCAGCACTGAACATCAACACTAGCAGCCCTAAGTCGTCTAATGCGAGGAAATCAAGAACCGTCTCAGGTTTACTCATGCCCCCGATTGCTAGCCCTAAACCGAAGATGACGCCACCGAGGAACAGAATGCCGTTCTTCTCCTTCATATCCCTAGCACCCCCAGAACCCATACTGTGATAACACCAACCCCAATGAACGTGATAACCGCGTACAGGCTAGTAACGGATAGGGACGCTAGCCCACTGATTCCATGCCCTGACGTACATCCTCTGGATAGCCTGGTTCCGAATCCGACGAAGAAGCCCCCTAACGCAAGCTTCCAAATGGGAAGACTTGTCACCCAGAACCCATCCGGGGATATAGTTAAAGTGTAAAGTAATGCTCCCACGATGACGCCTGATGCAAAGTACAGTCTCCACTCCCTCGTATCCAAGTACACCTGCCTTTGAAAGAAAGGAAGCTTGGAGAAGTAGCTCAACGTTGATGTGAACAGGCTACTCTGTGTCGCATGGGTGCCAGTCAGGATGTACACCAAGGACACCGCGAGGCCGATGATCAATCCGCCTGCCATGTAGGAGGAGATGCCGTTAGGAAACATGAAAAATAGTTTTGATTCGGGAGGTAAAAACCCTTAGCTCTCACTTACATTTCGCGATGATCTCGTTCAGCTTCACGATGGTCTCCTCAAGTGGGTGGTACCCAAGAAGTGAGTCAAAATACTCACCGTTACAGTAAACAAAAGTCGTTGGAGTCTCATCCATACCGTGTCCTTCGGAGAGTCGAAGGTTCTCGATGGTCTTCAACTGGTTCATCCTGAGGAAACTGACACCATCCATGTGCTTAGGTAGCTGGTTGAACACCGGCTTGAACTTGGCACAAGCGCTGCATGACCTGACCCAGACGAGCACAATGACCGGTGACTCTTTGGACACTATCTCCAACAACTCGGCTGCGTTAACGTCAAGAATCTCGGACACAGGTGGAAAAAGGAATGGTAGCCTAAAAGGCTAGGACTCGTATTTGAAGCCAGCGACTTTCCAGCTAGTGAAGCCACCTAGGACGTTGTTTACCATGGTGTAGCCGTGTCTCAACAGAATACTGCATCCGAACCCGGAGCGTGTGCCGGACTTGCAGATGACTGCTACCTTCTTGTCGCGTGGAATCTTGTCCAGGTTGCTTGGGATGGTGCCGACGTACACGTTGGTACTACCGGGGACATGTCCTGCCTCGTACTCCTCGGCGCTCCTTACATCGAGCACGTGCCAGTTGGGGTCATCGTATATTTCCTTGACATCACGTGCTAGCATCAAGTCCAATTTCTGGACGGGTTTGGATGCAAGGTACCATGACACGATTGTGCCCTTCAGGTACCCGACAACGTTGTCGTACCCGATCCTTGCGAGGCTGGTGGTGATCCATTCGAGGTTCGCTTGATTACCCAGCACGAGTATAATTGGCTTATCAAAGGGTAGAACCCAACCGGAGAACGCTAAACGAGCCTCAGCTATACTGTAGGAACCCTTGATGTGTCCAGCCGCGAATGCGGGTGGTGGACGAGTGTCAACAACGATTGCTCCCTGGTCCACCATCTCCTCGAACTGCATGGGGGTCAACGCCTTAGGCAGAGTCCCAACTCCGTACGGTGGTGCCCCTTCCATGTTGTACTTTTCCATTACTCGGAAATAGGGAGCGTACTCGTGATGCTCAAGTGCTTTGTAGCTGATGAACTCCTCCCGACTCATAGATAGCTGGGGATTCATCAATCGCTCAGAGCCTAAGGTGCTGTCCTCTCTGGATGCAATCTTGCTGCCACACACGGAACCACTCCCGTGTGCTGGACAGATAATGACATGGTCGCCAAGTGGCAGAAGTTTTTGGTAGATGCTCTCGTAGAGGTTAGTTGACCATTCATGTCGGAGATCGGGTCCACCAAAATCAGTCCTACCGGTGTCACCGATGAACAGTGTATCACCCGTGCAGACTAGCACAGGTTTGTCCCCGGTCAAGGTATCGGTGACGCAGTAGGAGAAATCGCCCGGTGTGTGCCCAGGTGTATGGATGGCTGTAACCTCAAGTGAGCCAACCTTGAACTTTTGTCCATCCTCTAGCTTGTTGCCGTACTTGAAGTCGGGCCACATGCCGTGGTAAATCTCGGCTCCTGTCTTTTCGGCTAGCTCGACGCTGCCAATCACATAGTCCTCGTTACGGTGGGTCTCGAAGATGTAACAGATATTGACTCCATGCTTCTTGGCGAGGTCGATGTACGGCTGGACGTCCCTCTGAGGGTCAACCACGAACGCATCGGTCCCGGCTCCTATCAGGTATGATAGGTGGGATACCACCCTAGATTTGAGTCTCTCAAAAATCATGTATCTAAACTTTCCACGGTGATACAAAAAAACATCGTATATTCAGTCAAATCTTAATACCCGTCCAGTCTTCAAAGATATTGATGGCTGAGCTGAACGAACTCATCGCCCAGATCAACCTGGCTACACTATACCCGATGATACTCAACATCGTGCTTACAGTGATCGGCGCCATCATCGTGAACATACTCGTGACGCGATCCATCGAGGGTTTGTTGAAGTCAAGGAACGTTGATAGGCGTCTAGTGCGCCAGGTTGGACTCGTCTCAAGGTACATCATCTTCCTCTCGGCGTTCATCCTCGTGCTCAACTTTGCCGGCGTAACGCCTACTATACTTCTAACCAGCCTAGGGATTGTCGGAATTGCGGCTGGTTTTGCTGCTCAGGACCTGTTATCCAACTTGCTCAACGGAATCTTCCTCATCTTCGAGAACACTATCAACGTAAGCGACGTGGTCAAGGTGGGTGACATCTACGGAGTGGTAAGGATCATCAAGCTTCGAACCACCGAGATCAGGACCTTTGACAATAACATCGTTAGCATACCCAACACGAAGCTCGCCCAGAGCAACATAGTGAACATGACGAGTGGCTCAAAGTACGGCATGACCACCATCACGGTAAAGCTGGACTATATGGCGGATTATGAGAGGGCGAAGGAGCTGATGAGGGAGGTAGTGAACCACATCGAGGGCGTGATAATCGACTCTGTTCATGGGGTCCGGTTTGAGTTATCCAACATGGAGGAACGGTACCACGGGATGAACCTGACTATTTTCTTCTTCGCCGAGGCGATAAGGGAGCCGTGGATAAGGACTGAGGCCCACCAGAGGATCGTCGAGAAACTGGTGGAGGAAAAGATACCCTTCCACAGGGATAGCCCCAAGTAAGCCTAGTATCCACTGGGGTCCATCGTTATTTCAACAAGATTAACCGTTAAACCTAGGCGTCTACACTCAGGTATCCGTTGTTACGGAGCCAGTGCGCCTGGTTGTCAGTGTACCTGAAAACAATGTCGCCGCGGGTCTCCGCGTCGAACTCCCATGGGCTGACGAGGACAACGTCGCCCTCACGCACCCATCTGCGCTTCTTCATCTTACCCCGGACACGGGCCACCCGAGTGAAGCCGTCTTGGCACTTTACGCTCATACGTGCCTGACCGAGGTTCTTTATTACTACCCCTAACAGGTCGAACTTGTTGGGGAGCATCATCCCTTTCCGGATGTCTCCCTCCGATTTTACTAATCGCTTTCCCACGTTGATGCAATCCTGTGCCCTCTACAGGATGGGCGAATTTAAGTTTCTTGCATACATGACGCATTTTTCTGGGTGAAATAATAGGCTTAGTCGAGCTAAGAGAGCCGATTAGCTAACAGTACAGGCAGTTGAAGCTAAAAATAGTATATATTATATTAACTATCCACGCTGTTCTGTTATGGCTTCTGAGAAGAAAAAGGACTGGCTTTCATATTTCAGGACTGGTGATGGCAAGATATTCTTTGGCTGGTACACGGTGCTCGTGTCCAGTCTGACGGGCGTGTGGCAGGCAGGGACATGGTATTACGGTTTCGGTGCATATTTCAAGCCGCTATCGCAGGAGTTTGGCTGGACGAGGGCGCAGACCTCAAGCCTTTGGTCGTTGGGCAGGTTCGAGGGTGGCTTGGAGGGTCCATTCGGGGGTATAGCGACTGACCGTTGGGGCCCGAGGGCTATCCACCTGCTGGGTGTAATCTTCTCTGGGTTGGGCTTTGTGCTCATGTACTTCACCACAGATTTCACCACCTGCATGATCTTCTGGGTCATCGCCAGTATCGGGTTCAACCTAGGATACGCAGGGCCTCTGGACAAAGCGGTGACGGACTGGTTCGTGAAGAAAAGGGGCGTAGCAATCACAATAGGCAGGCTTGGGAGGGTTCTTGGTGGCACGATCATGCCCCCGATTATGACTTTCCTCCTTCTAGGCTATGGTTGGAGGATATCATTCGTCATAATGGGAGTAGTGACGTGGATAATCGGTCTGCCCACTGCATGGTACCTCATCAAACCAAGGAGACCGGAGTACTACGGTATGCTCCCAGACGGGGAGGCCGCAACAACCACGGACACGGACGAGCTCATCAAGATAGGTGAGGCGTACACCGCTTCAATGGGTGAGTACGAGTTCACTACACGGGAAGCCTTCAAAACCAGTGCATTGTGGGTCCCGGAGATAGCGGACATCTTCGCGGCCGGTATCTACCCAGCGGTGACGGTTCACCTGATCCCGTTCCTGACTGACAGGGGCGTTGACCCGGTGCTCGCAGCTGCCGCAATGGGTTTCATGGTTTTCATGAGCACACCGGGAAGGATAATCGGTGGGGTCGTGGCGGACCGGTTGGATACTGCAAGGATAAAGTACCTGATGATTGGAAGCAACCTGTGCTACGCGATTGGCATGTTCCTTATGGTTATGCTAGTGACGAGAAGCCAGAGCATGATGGCGATCTACTTCACGATAGCGTTCTTTGGTTTAGGCATAGGCATCAGGACCACGGCGAAACCAGCGATGGTTTCCCGTTTCTTTGGTAGGAAGAACTATGGCACGATCACGGGGCTGCAGGCGTTGATAATATTGCCTTCCCAGATTGGTTCCCCAATATTCGCGGGATGGATCTACGATATCACCGGGAGCTACACGCAGGCATTCACAACCACACTGGGGCTGGCTGTAATTGGAGTAGTATTGTACTTCTTTGCGAAGCCGCCTAAACCCCCTGTTTCAGCTGAAATGATCGCCTAGCCTGAATCAGTTACCTTTTTATCCACTCTGGAAATCTATCAACTGTTTGGTGAGAAAGTAATGTGGGTCCGATTTTTTCCTCTAGGCGTAACCATGCCGGTTTCTGTGAACGTTTAACACCTCAACCCTACTGAAAAGAAGGAATATTATCTCTTCTTTTATTGAAATAGACTTATATCGTAGTTCTTTTGATCTATGTGTCTAGTGTGGAAGTGGGTTTGACGAAAAGTGTCCAAGTATCCGATGTTTGACCAATTCATCAACAGGGGCGTCATAAACGAGGTGATCCGCATCATCAAGAGCGGAAAGGAAGCCGAGATATACCTCACGGTCAGGCACAAGAAGGACAGGGACATCTACGTCGTGAGCAAGGTCCACCTGGACAAGAAGCACAGGAACTTCAAGAACGAGCAGGTGTACAGGGCTGGATGGCAGATGGTGGGCAAGGCCAACCAGAGAGCCATCGACAGGATGACGCGGTACGGTCAGCAGTACATCCAGAAGCGGTGGGTGATGGAGGAGTGGAATGCGTTGAGGACCCTCTGGAAGGAGGGGGCATCAGTGCCGACTCCAGTGACAGTGAACGATGGTGTCATCCTCATGCGCGCGCGGCCACTTAGAGAAAGAGGAAGTATTCGGAATATGGCGACTTTCTTCTATGCAACTGAACACTTCAAAGCAATACCACTAGATACTCCTATTCTGATTATCGGTTTAAAACCTGGAAATTAAAGATATAACGGAGTCTATGAATTGGACAGCCCTACATGCCCATTTTCCTTTTATCTAATTGATGCTGCGTAAGCGTATCATTAGTGGTTATTATGACGAAGACTATCAAGACCGAGGTACTCGTTATCGGAGGCGGGCTAAGCGGCTGTATGGCAGCCATCAACGCCTCAGATAACGGGGCAAAGGTCGCTATCATGGAGAAGAGCCACACCGAACGGAGCGGTGCGGCTGGAACCGGAAACGATCACTTCTGGTTCTACGACCCCGAGATACACGAGCCAAGGGGCTGGACCATCCCAGACATGGTCAGGGACATCAGCACTGACGGCGAGTACGGTAAGACTAAGGGAGGACTCATGGACCAGGAGCTACTGGAGATCGTAGCTGAGGGAACCAAAGCTGCGGTTGACCGCCTAGAGTCATGGGGAGTCCAGTTCAAGTACGATAAAATCTACCCGTGGAACCTCCAGTACGGGTCCCCGGGCGAGAAAAGGTACAGAATCGTCCCCCAGTTCCAGTCAGAGATGGACACCCTCAACTATGACGGCAGGGACATCAAGAAACGCCTCACAGAGCAGTGCGAGAAGCGAGGAGTCGAGATTTTCAACAGGGTAGCCGGAACAGGACTACTCACCAAGGACTGCACAGTCATTGGAGCCACAGGCGTCCACATGAGGACAGGCGAGTTCCACGTCTTCGAGGCAAAGGCAGTCGTCATGGCGACGGGCATGGACCAATGTAGGCTATTCAAGCCCCACAATGGAAAATGGTTCAACAGCCAGAGCCCACCATACATCACCGGTGATGGGGAAGCTATGGCGGTAAGGGCAGGAGCCGAGGTATTCATACTCCAAGCAGGAAAAAGCCAGCACAACGGGTTCCAGTACTGGCGAAACATCATGAGGAGCAGCCCAGAGGCAACCACATGCTACCCAGCTGGAAGAATCGTCAACGCCGACAGGGAAGTCATGATTCGACACCCAGCTGCACGTGAGCCAATGCGAAAATACAGGCAGGTCGTAGAGGACAGTGTCGCCGAGGGCAAGACACCTTTCTACCTAGACTGGACCGACGCATCAGAGGAAGAGATCCAGTACGCTGAGTGGGCGTATGACAACGAGGGACTATGCTGGGCGCTCAAGGAGATCATGAAGGATCAGGGACTCGACTTCAGGACCCACATGATCGAGATAGAGCTAGAAGAGCCTGGTAGAAACGGAGGAGGATTCCTGGCACCATTCATCGACACCGACTGCAAGACAAACCTAGAGGGCTTGTTCGCTTGCAGCCCAGTCCAGTTCGCAGGCGAGGTAGCAGCACCAACCTACACCGTACTAGGGTGGAGGTCAGGAGAGAAGGCAGCAATGTTCGCCAACGAGCAACCCGTGCCAGATGTTGACGACGCTCAGGTCCAGTCAGAGGAGGAGCGCGTACTTCAACCCATCAGGGACGAGGAGGGCTTCACATGGCAGGAGGTCAACATCGAGCTCAACCAGATCATGGAGGAGTACAAGAAGTACGTCGCGGGCTTCAACCCACCGGGCAAGAAGGACAAGATGAGCTTCACAGGGCTCCAGAACTGCCTAGACATGCTAGCAGACCTCAAGAAAGCCAAGATGAAAGCAAACGACCCCCACGAGCTAGTCCGATGCAACGAGGTAATGAACCTCATCGACGTCGGAACCCTCATGGTAAGGGCAGCCTTCGAGGAAGACCAGTTCAAACGCGGAATCTGGTTCCTCGGCAAACTGGAGGAAGGCGAACCCAAGTTCAGGGCACATCCAATTAACGTAAAGTACCCACCAAAGGAGGCCAACTAGATGCCACCAGTATTCAATGAGAAATGCACAGCCTGCTTCAAATGCGTCGAGATATGCCCCGGAGACATACTCAGAGAGGGTGACGGTAAACCAGTCGTGGTCTACCCCGAGGAGTGCAGCCATTGTGGATCATGCATGATGGATTGCCAGTTTGGAGCTGTACGGCTAAACCTGCCACTCTATATGCGACCAGTGGGCAAGAAGGTCAAGTGACCCTAGAGGAGACCCCATCTCCTCACTTTTTTCTTATAATTCGTGTAGGTATCACCCAGTATCCCTACAAGCTCCTTTTCCTCATACGCGGCAAACCTGTCATATATCACGAAGTAGATCACCCAGAGCCCAATGGAGGCAACAGAAAGAGTCGCGATGGCGAAACCCAAGTACAGGAACAATGTTCCAAGGTACATTGGGTGTCTAGCCATCCCAAAAACGCCGTAGTCAACGAATTCAGGCACTTTTGGGTCAAGCACAAGCTTGTGAGCCTCGTTCATCAGGTACCCACCAAATAGGAATATCAAGCCCCCCAGTGGGACACGGATAATCAATGGAAGTAATTGAGGCATCGTTGTTAGATGCAGCCAGAAACTGTCTACGGCCCAGATGACGAGGAAGGCAGCTATCATGCCCATCTGGATCTCGTCTGAACGGGGATATTCATCCCCAAGGTAGTGATCATGTTCACTCATTTCTAACAAATAGAAGGAATGGTCATCCTACTTATTCTCTGTGGAAGTTGTCTACTCGGAGAGTTTACCGACAGCCTTCTTGATGAACCCTGGTCCACCAGGAAGGGGAGTCACGTAGACATCATCCATGAGGACATGGAAGACACCGTACGGGTCCATGCAGTTCATCAGCACATCATCTCGGCTCTTCATCTCCACAACCTCAACCGGCTTACCCGTTTCCTCACCCATCTCTTTTACTCCATCAACAGTCATGGGCATGTATGGGCACTGCCCGGACGTGAATACGCGGAAACCTTCTACACTCTCAGCTGGTTTAATCTCACAGAAACCTGGGTCCGGCGCATCCTCCTTGAGCTTCAACGCGTACAGCTCATAGTTCTCGCCCTCCACATCGTAGCTCTGGAATCCCTTCTTCTCGAAAAGCCCCTTCTTGGGGCTCCATCCGCCCTTCTTGATCGTAATGACAGCTACCCCGTTCATGTCCTTGGCTTTGGCTGACTCGATTGCCTTGTCTACAAGCATCCCCCCGTAGCCTTTCCCCTTGTGCCTGCCCACAACCCATAGGCAGTGAATCACCATATAGCCAGGGGCTTCGACGCCCCTCCAGCAAACCTCGCCGGGCATGTACTCAATCATGCCCCTGTACGCAAGGTCCCTCCTGCCCTCATCAACGCGAAGGACATGGTACTCCATCCCCTCCTTGAACCGCTCCCTGATCCAGTCAAGCTTCGCCTGGTACCCCTCCGCCTTGGGTTTGCTCCTGCTGCAGAAGAGCCCAACCTCATCCAGGTTCTTCGCGGTGACCTCTTGAATGCGAAAATCAGCCATACCTGACCCTAAACACTGGCTACATTAAGAGTTACGTACAAAAAAGAGGCGAAGTTCCGCTACTGAGCGGAAGGGGTTAGAGCTTGTACCCGGTGACAACGGCTGGTTGCTTGGTCTTCGCGTGCTCTGCGCTGTGCAGTATGCTACCAAGACTCATACCAACAAGGTTCCTGATTGGGTGCGCAAGTATCGTGTAGTTGTCGTGGAGGAAATTGTCGTATTCCTGAAGCGTCCCCATGACCTCTTGGTTGAGTCCGTCAAGCTTCTCACTGCCTCCAGCCTCAAGCTCCGCCTCGAACGTCCGGATCAATCCTCCGATGTAGAACATCCTGTAAAGGTCATCATGACCCTCCACTCCGATCTTCTCCGCGACTGTCGCCTTCTTGGACCTGGTCTTCTCGTCGTAGCTGAAAGCCGGATCTGTGACGTTTGTGTGGGCGCTGATGATGGGTGCCATCCACTCGTCCATCATCACCTTGTAGACGCTCTCCGTCTTCAGGAGTGGAAGTGCCTTGTTCCAGACCTTTAACATGAAGCTGTTCATGTCATCCATCTTCTTCTGACCGTAATCTATAGCCTCTCCAAGAGTGGATTCTGTTGGCGTGTTGTCCCACATCCTTGGCTCGTACCAGATGCAGCACTCGGGTATCTGCATGAACATGTTGGGGTTAAGCTGCTGCCCGTACTCGTAGATGTAGCAGCCCCGGATGGGCTCAAGGTTCTTGTTACCAGCATTCCACGCCTTGACCCAGCTCCTAGCGGGGCTCAGGTACGCCGCGTACTGGATACCGGGGGCGTACATGGTGCCCAGCCGTTTCCTCGGGAACACGTTGAACTGCTTGGCTACATCCCAGAGGGCGGGGTATATTGGCTCACAGGGTTCTGGTACCTCGTAGGTGATACCTCCCCACTTCATCATGTGGAGGCTGCTGATGAACGTCATGGGCACCTGGTCCATCACCTTCATCAACGCTTTGGTCTCAGGCACCGGGTCGTTCAGGTCCAGTGGACCGAACCTGTAAGGGAAACAGCTCTCGGCGGTCAACGTGTTGGGGGTCCTGTAATAGTTCAGGGTGAAATTCATGGGCGTGTGTGGTCCAAGCTGGAATCCCTCGTTTCGCCTAGCACCATCCGGGTCACTACACTTAACAAGGTACCACGTATAGTCCAGCGACTCCCTCAACTCGTCATCCTGAAGAAGAGCCTCCGCGAAATAGTCCAGCAGGTTGCCGCCAAACGGCTCCTCGCAGTTGGGGAACCCATGGATCAACCCGTTGTACTTACCGTCACCGATCTTGAGGCAGTCAATAACCTCTCCATCAGTTGATTTCCCCAGGTCGATGAGCTCGACCTTGCCGGGGTACTCGTTAATAATCTCGGCGTTCCGCTGGTGAAGCTCATCAACGGTCATGTACCGTTTAAAGTGGGGCACGTTTTCCAGGATGCTTGAAAAATCAGTCATAGGATATCAGTCCGACAAGCCCTTTTATTGTTAATTAAAGGGAATCCGATGATACCATCACCTAATTGATTTGAGTAAAAGAATCAAGAAAAAGAATGTTTGGACTACCAGTCGTCCTCGAAGGTTTCCTCTTCTCCGTCCCCGAGGCAGTATGTGCAGACCTCCTCATCGGGGTCACCGCATCCGGCACAGAAACTAGCTCCACACATCTTACAGTTGAAGGTGTGCTCCACCTCTTCTCCACAAATAGTACATGTAGGCATCACAATTTACCTCGTTTACAGAAAACCACGATACCCGAGTGAGACATAATCACTTCTTGTACAGAAAACAATAAAATCAATATGAAAAAACACCTAAAGTTGCTTTAAACATTTTATTTTACAGAGCTTGGGGAGACCAGCGCCCAGAACAGGGAAATTGTAGTAAAACAGCAAAAATGATGCAGTCCTAAACAGGAAATTTGCAGAAAAAGGTAATTGGATGGTTTAAATAGAATGAACACGGGCGAAAAAGATACCATCACGATTGATCAACAAGTGATCAGTTTTTTCCACACTGAATAAGTAAAGTGTCCACCCATAATAGACTCGTGAAACAAATGGACGAACATCCAAGACGACACAGAAGAGAAGCAATAGAATCCCCCGAGGACATCGCGCTCCTCCTAGACACCGTATCCGAGAAGGTACCCACCATGATCAAAGGCATCATCGGCGCCTTCTTCAGCCCCGAGGCAGCCAAGGACATGGCAAAAAGCGTGGCAGAGTTCAGGAAAACCCTCATCGAAGGAGGAATCCCGGAGGACGAGGCCATGAAGATGACCCGCGAGTACATGCAGACAGTCACAAACTGGAAGGGCATGGTCAACGAGTTCAACGTCGGGGAACACCGCTACAGGGACGAGTAAGCCTTGGCGTGGACAGCCCTCCGCATGGTACCATCCGCACTGGGCATAGCCATACGGGCACCGGGCTGGATACTGAGCTACAGTAACGGCTACAAGAGAGCCAAACGAGAGTTCAGGAGACAGCTCATCGCCCAAGGCATACCCCCGGAGGAAGCCCATGATTTGGCGGAGCTCTACCCCTTCAAGATGTCGGACTTCTGGGAAGCAGCGCGTAGGCGCAACTAGAAATCCGACAAGTTTTTACATCATCATTTACCGATTTTCCTGTATGTCAAGACCCGAGTGCATCGGCATGTACGGCTTTGAGCCCGAGTGTGAGGAATGCGAGTATGCCAGTCAATGCAAGGACATGGACAAGTCCATAGAGTCAGCTGTGACTAGGAAGGGTACACATGTCAGGCTGACGGGCAAGTACAAGGAGAAAAAGTACAAGCCAAGGACCAGCAGGTAGCCACGTTCACCCGTCTCCCCGCTGCATGTTTGTTAAGAAATTGATAAATCAGTGCTAGGCGTTATTGTGGATACAGGGTGAGATGCACTGAAGTTCGTCGGGGAGTTTGTAGAGGAGATACGGAGGAAGCAGTCCGAGTTCACCCAGCTCCTTGGACTCGACGAGAAGACGGTTAAACTGGAGTCAGAGCTGGAAAAGGAGCTTGACAGGAAATGGTACCCGCTACCCAAGGAAGCCCCGTCGTACACCGCTGAGTACGCTATTGACAGCAGCAGTGCTTCAAGGTCACTGGCTAACGGCATCGAGTTCTTCATAACACGGGCGTTGATGCTGGGTTCCGACAGCCTCAGCGAGCCCATGCTACGGTTCGAGATGATCAAGGGATCAACCGACTACTCGGCTACGGCTGACTTTGAGCGAATACAGCGTGACTTGATGGAGATCCAGATCATCATCGAGAACATGGACAAGGTGCAGGACGGCTCAATCGTGCTGATTGACGGCAACCTGTATGGCAGGTACACGCATCTCTCCGCCGAGATCAACATCGAGAACTGGCGGGACCTGCCACTGGAGCTGATTGATGCGATGCAGGAGCTCTACAAGGTCTGCCAGAGAAGGCAGATAATGCTGGTTGGAGTCTCCAAGTTCAGCAAGACAAGGGTGTTGACAGCCGCGTTGAAGAGAGAGCTGGGGTACAGCGTCACTGGCCCGGAGTACCTTGACATCGAGATGCTGTACAGGTGGAAAAACGGGGAGACCGGGTACACCAGGCCGTTGATGATCGGAACCTACGCGGTTAAGAACGCGGCGAGTATCACCAAGCCCACAAAGTACAGGAAGGATAACTTTGGCAGCATACAGGACCCGGGGAGGCAGCAGTGGGCGACCGATGTAATCAGGAGCTTCCCGGATGCACCGGCTGTCGTAATGTTCCACATGATCCCTACGCCCAGCCCATGAGGGTGGATATACCAGCAAACTGCCTGGGTAACACCAAGAAGATAATGGAGGTCGAGCCCTTTGATTTCCTTGACCCGGAGCTGGTTGAGCCCGTTGTGAGTCAACTGGTCTCGGATTTCGGTGGAAGAGACGTGTACAACGCGCTCCTGTACATCGTTGACAGGGAGGTCAGGCTCACCGGGAAGGCGGTTGACACTGTGTACAAGTCGGTGCTGGGGAAGGAATTGGGCATCCCGCTTGATTATGATAGGAGTTCACGGAGGTTCACGTTTTGATTGATGAGAAGATAGGATACATTGTTGGACAGGCAGAGACAGGATATTTCGCGTTTGTAAGTGACCTTGAGAACTATCCGCCGAGGCACGAGTACCTGCTGGTGAAGGGCGTCAAGGAGAGGCATGGAGACGATTTCAAGCGGGTTGATGTCCTCGCACAGGTGAACAGGATCAGTAACAGGTCTGACATCCTCAGCGATGTACTGAGTCTGGAAGAAGTCGAGAAGATCATCGGCATCTACAGTGGGACCACCAAGGTCTTTGGGGAGGCAAAGGTCCTCGGATACATCGACGAGGTGGGTGATGTTATCATGCCGAGGAGCGCGACGGTGCCGGGTCAGGCGGTAAGAATCGCTCCCAGCGCACTCCTCGAGCAGTTCTTCACAAAGAAGGAAGGACGAGGCATACATATCGGTGGACTCATCACCCGCGACGAGGTGAAAGTACAGCTTGACCCCAACGGATTCAGACGGCATGTCGCGGTTATCGCCCAGACCGGTGCGGGTAAGAGCTACCTCGTTGGGCTGGTGCTTGAGAAACTGCTACCACTTGGAGCATCAATCATCGTACTCGACCCCAACAGTGACTACGTGATGATGAAGAATAACCGGAGCGGGGGACCAAGCGTTATCAGCGAGGACGTGACCATCTACCGTCCACCGGGAATCAAGGGCAGGAGGTACAGCGACGAGGATATCGGAGGAGTCGAGTCGTACACGGTGGAGTTCAACCAGCTCAAGGACGATGAGATATTCGCGGTCGCTGGCATAAACGAGAAATGGGTTCACCTCAGGGGAATAATCACTGATGCTTTGAAATCAATGGAGGGAACATATGGACCAAAACAGTTGATGGACAGGCTAAACTGGATAGCTATCAACGACGAGGACAGGCAGAGAAGAGAATCAGCGGCGAGAGCTGTAAACTACGTCAGGCGACTGACAGGCTACAAGGTCTGGGGATCAAAGAACGTCCCACTGGAGGACCTAACCCAGCCAAAACACATGAGCGTCATAGACCTAGCTGGGTTACAGCGGAACGTGATCCAGTACATCGTGCAGAAAACACTGGATGATGTGTGGCAGGTAGCGGTCACAGGTGGACTGAGGTTCCCCATATTCGTGGTGCTGGAGGAAGCGCACAACTTTGCACCTGCAGACCAAGGAGGATTCAGCACAAGAATTATAGAAAGGATCGCAGCTGAGGGACGAAAGTTCGGTATATTCCTTCTCGTAATCACCCAGAGACCAGGAAAGATCAACAGCAACGTCCTGAGCCAGTGCAACAGCCAGATAATCATGAGGCTAACTAACCCCGAGGACATGAAGGCAGCCAGAAACAGCAGCGAGAGGCTCAGCGAGGACCTATTCAACGACCTACCGGGGTTAAACAAGGGCGAAGCGGTGGTTGTCGGTGATCTCACCAAGATACCAACCATGGTCAAGGTGTCAGGAAGGACCACTGGTGAGGGAGGCAGCGACATTGACTTGGACGCGGCGCTGAAGGAAGCACTGGACGAGTACAACAGGTCAAGAAAGCTGGAACCGGAGAAAGCCAAGGTAAAGGAACCAAAATCAAGGTGGTAAATTGGTCAAGATACTAGTCACCGGTGACAACCACCTCAACCTCTACAACCAGAGACTCGGAGCGAAACTAACCGAGCGCAGGGCAAGAATAGGAAGGGCGTGGTGGAGAACGATCGAGTACGCCAAGGAGAACGATATAGACATCTACATTCACACCGGTGACCTGTTCGACCAAATATCACCCAGAAACCCGCCTAGGGCAAGAGTGGTCGAGGGATTCAAAGAGTTACAGGAAGCGGGTGTGAAAGCGTACATCGTCGCAGGGAACCACGAGGCACCGGCAAACAGTAGGGACGGTGCCAGCCCACACACGTTACTATCAGAGGCAGAACTAGCATATGTTTTCGATTCGTACACTGAGCTCCAGCAGTACAAGGTTGAGGTTGACGGAGTAGAGATATCACTTGCCGGTAAGAGCTATAACAGGAACCTTGACTCAAGGGACGATCCGTTGAAGGAAGTGAAGATTCCTGCGGGTGCCGACCTCAACATCGCGGTTCTTCACTACAGCATAGAGAAGATCGCTCCCCCAATCTGGGAGGAGCCAGTGGTCAAGATGGAGACCATCGAGGCTAACAGTGAAATCCAGTTATTCGCGATGGGACACATCCACAGCCACCAGGAGACCAAGGTCAATGACAGCCTCATCGTGTACCCGGGGGGCACCGAGAGGTACAACTTCGGTGAATGGGACAAGGAGACCGGCTTCGTCGTGGTTGAGTACAAGGATGGTGAGTTATCAACCGAGTACGTAGAGGTAGAGTCCCAGCCAATGAAGCAGACTAGGCTCCACACGAGTCACATGGACCACGACGACTTAACAGGATCAATAATTGAACAGGTAAGGGAGGACGCAAACCCTGACGGCCTCTACCAGATCATACTTGAAGGCGAGATACCCTTCAGCAGGTACGCTTCCATCAACTTCAGCGAGATGTGCGACATCGGGAAAGAGCTCAACTTTTACTTTGAGTACATCGACATCATCAGACCCACCGGAGAGGGCATAGAGTTCACTCAGAGCGAGGGTTTGAACCCACGGAAACGGCTTGAGGAGATGGCGAACGAGGTCATCGAGGGGCTTCAGGGTAGAGAAAAGGAGGTCTGGCTGCGGGCCCTGGAGTATGCGGTCACCTACTACATGAGGGAGGACGAACAGTAGTGTTCAAACTCGTCTCCCTCAAGGCAAGCGGGTTCAAGCGATTGGACCTGACGGATAAGCTAGAGTTCCACGATGGGCGGCTACTGGTCTACGGGAGGAACGAGAGCGGTAAATCAACGATACTTGAGACGATCCATTACGCCCTCTACGGGCTATCGTTGCGTCCAAACAAGCGTGCCAGTACTGAGGACCTTGTGAACTATGGTAGACGCGAGGCGGTCATCGAGTTAGAGTTTGTCATCGACGACGAGGAGTACCAGGTAAGGCGGGTTCTCAAGAAACGGGGAAGCAATGAGCACATACTCAACAAACGTGACCCCGACGGCAGCCTCTCCAGAGTCTCAACTGGGGCAAGGGCTGTGAACGAAAGCATCCTTGAGACTCTACATGGCATCGACAGCGACGCCCTGCTGAACAGCTGTCTGGTCGAGCAGAAACGCCTAGACAATCTTGAGGACTCCAACAAGCAGGAGCGAATCAAGGCAATGTCCAGCCTCCTAAACATGGAGTCCTTCATCAATGCCCGAGAGGGAATCAGAAAAGATCGAAGCGAGCTGGACAAGACCCACCGGGAGACAGAGAGACAGCTCGACAACGCTAGGCGAGCTGCCACGGATTACGAGAACGCTGTCAACCGGAAAGAGACCTGCGAGAAACGGCTGGAGGAGATAGCTGTTGAGAAGGTCGAGGTTCAGGAGACCCTTGAAAGGCTCGACAAGGAGCTTTCAATCATCGTCGAGATGAAGCGGCTCAAGTCAACAGTGGACACGAGTGATGTGCGCCTCAAAGGAACTCTTGCGAACGAGAAGCTCATAGTGGAGAGAATCGAGCAGATCGAAGAAGCAGAGAGCAGTATCAACGAGGTAGAGGCAGAGATACCAGGAGCCGAGGTAGCATTAGAGGCAGCCACCGAGAAACTGGCAGCGATAGAGAACCTGATCCAGCTCAACACTGAGATAGCTGAACTAGAGGCAAAAAAACGGGTAATCACAGTCAAACAAGAGGAGGCGATCCGGAACCACCAAGAGTCCAAGGAAGCAGCCGAAAAGCTCCGGGAGACACTAGAAAAAATCAAGGAATACGAGCCCGCACGGGAAGCCGAGGAGGTCATCAACCGGGCCGAGGAGATACTTGTCGAGCACATCGATGTCCAGCGGGAAGCTAAACAGATCGAAGCGGAGATGAACCAGGTCAAGCAGCGGCTTGACAAGCAGGCCGAGACCGAAGACCAGATCAAGGTCCTAGAGGGAAGCCAGCGTGAGAAGGAGGCTGAGTTGAAGAGGGCTCAGAGGAACAGGACTATCAGTATCGTACTTGGTACCCTCGGAGTCGTGGGAGTGTTGCTGTTCAGTGTGAACCTCTACTACCCTTTGATCGGCTTGGTGCTACTAGGTAGCGGCGTGTTCATGCTCAGCCAGAGCAGGACAGAGCCCCTCGAAGAGAAGTTGGAAGAGATTAGACGGAATCGGGAGAGCATCATCGGGGAGATTGCCCGGATAGCCGAGTACCGGGAGACCTTGGAGACGCTTGAGGGCCGGCAGATCAGGCCAAGTGAGATAATGTCATCGCCGGAAAGTCAGATTGAGATTGAACTCACAACTCTGCCCAACAAGCCTAGAGATTACAGGCAGTTGATCAGGTTGGAGGAGCCGTCAACTATCGACGAAGTGCGATCAGCGATACAGGAGGACCTGCGCAGCCTCGTACGTTTCGAGACCGAGAAGGGAAGCTACGAGGGGAAGGCAATGCAGTTAGAGGAGTGCGTGGAATCTCTTCAGGCGATTGATGCCGAGTTTATGGAGAGCGAGGAGAAGATCAAGGCACTCAAGGCATCCTTAAGTTTCAGCGAAAAGGAAGCCGAGGTTACGGTTGAAGAAGAAAACGAGGTTAGGAAAACACGAAGGGAAGCAGAGAACACACTCACACGGCTCAAGGCCAACCTGAAACAGTACAGGGACAGCATCGAGAGAAAACCCGAGATGCTGGAGTCCCTCCAGAAGATACGTGAGGAGATCGAGAAGCTCTTGGGGACGATCAAGGAAAACACGGAGAAACTAGAATCCCTGGAGTCGGAGCACGGTCTCGGCTTAGACCAGGAAGGAGATACTAGTAGGGCCCGGGACCAGTTTAGGGACAGATCAACCAGTCTGCGCAACGAGGAGACATCAAACAAGCGGGTGATTGAGGAAGCCAAATCGATCATCGAGAAAACCAAGAAGATTGGAAAAGAGTTCCCCGCGCTCGAGGAGCAGGCGGAGCGCGAAGCGTTCCAGCTTGACGCGATGAAAAACGCTGTGACCCTGCTGGATACCACAAGGGATGGGATAATGGGTGGGGTTAAGCAAAGCGTCGAGAAGAACATGATGCAGTTCCTCCCCACCCTCACGGATAACCGGTACAACATGGCAAAGATCGATGAGACCAACTACAGGATCAACGTCTACGACAGGGAGGCAAAACAGTGGAGGGGGAAAGGCGTGTTCAGCGGAGCCACCCAGGACCAGTTCAGCCTAGCCCTGAGACTGGCCTTCGCGATAAGCACCATCCCCCAGAGCAGGGGAGCCAGACCCGGGTTCATATTCCTTGACGAGCCCCTGAGCGGCTTTGATGCCCAGAGAAGAGACGGCTTCATGAAGCTAGTAAGGGAAGACCTGCGTCAGCACTTCCCCCAGATAATAGTAATCAGCCACATCGAGGGGCTAAAAGAAGAGTTCCAGCACCATATCAACTTGGATGAAGGAAAAGTGCAGCGGTAGCCCCCGCTCCGTTCACGGATTAACAGGGCGCAGGGTCACAGTACCCTTCTCCGTCCCGAGATCCGCCGAGCGTCAAACGTTAGGACTTAGGTTGCTCCCTCCCGGGCCTGGCCAGGTTCGCCCCTTTAATACCTAGTTGCGGTCCTACGACCGTACACAGGTGAACCGCCGACCCCGTCGGGCAGGACATCGACGAAGAGCGGTGTGTCTTTCGCCGTGCGCTTCCGATTCCTTTGCAGGTTACTGACCCCTCCATATGTCCCGTTTGAGGTGTGGGGCAGGGCTAGCTCCCCGGTCCTACCTACCGCTGCAACTACTTTTCGGTGGAGTTTGGTTTAAACGTTATGTGAAAAGCCTAGATTTGGACGAATCCGAACTTGATGAAGCTCAGGATGATGTTCATCAGAATCAGCATGATGAACCCATAGGTTGTTGCCTGCTGGAGCAGCTTGCCGTTGGGCTTGTTCTCCGTGTATGTGCGCCACATCTGTCCGCCGTCCAGTGGACCGATGGGTAGCATGTTCATCATGGCTAGGTTGATGGCGATGAAGTATACCCAGTTGAAGAATACCCTGAGCTGGATGGGTAGAACGGGGAACAGAAAGATGAATACGGGAATCATCAGGATTCCAGTGATTAGGTTGATGATGCTGCCTATGGCGTATATTCTCATCTTGGACATCACCGATGCCTTGTTCATGTCCTCCTCGTCTGGTTCAACTGCTCCACCGAAGGTGATGACAGCGAACATCAACGCCGAGGATTTGACCTTGACTTGCTCCACTACGCACATGATCCCGTGACCGAGTTCGTGGGTTAGAATGATTATTCCAGCACCTAGTAGGAACCATGGCATACTGTTTACGCTGATAGTGACTCCGGGGATCAACGGCTGGACCGGGCTCGCCTGCTCTGGTACGAAGATAAAGCTCCAGATGTTCTTCCCGAGGATATATGAGATGAATGCCACTTGTCCGATGCTCGCCGCTATTCCTATGTTTCCGAGGGTTCGCCAGAACCTTGGGTTCCAGTTGCCCAGCTTTATGATTATGTTGTTGAGCCGTGTTGACTTGTATAGAGCGTAGTAGGGTGCGATGTCCCAGCCCTTCTCGTCCAGTTTGAACTGTTTTGCCGCGAAGTAGAATACAACCCAGGCCCCAATGATGAGTGTTAATGTGTTCAATTGCTCGGACATGGCTCAATCTAGTTGGGAACCTCAAAATATAAGGAGACCGCAATCAGGAGTGATGAATTCTGTGGAGGTAAACTACTCGGACTCTCACTGGGCCACGTTGAGGTTGAAACGTGGGCAGGCGGTGGAAATGATGAAGCCACTCCACAGGAAACACCTCAACCCAATCGTGTACGGGAGCATCGCCAGGGGGGATGTCTCGGAGACCAGCGATGTTGATGTCTTCCTCGGTACTCCACCCTCACCTACAATCATCGAGGCGACACTGGAGGCATACGGTATCCGTATCTCAGAGAGACTGATCATTCAGGCGACCCCTAGTTACGTCGCGAAAGCGTACATGATGATTGATGACCTTCACGGCTACAGTTTCCCGTTGATACCAATGCGTGCCTCAGAGGCAGAGTTCACCCGTTTCGCAGGTCAACTATCCTATCCTGAACTGATGGAAGAAGCAAGGACGATTGGTGTAAACAAGGAACTGAAACTCGTCACCCCAACTGAGACGGGTCACACAGAGACTCCAATCCAAGGGATGGAGGGAATCGTAGCCAAACAGCTCGGAGTAGACACCAGGATTGTGCGTGAAAGGGTAAGGACTCTGGAAAGGCGGGGCAAGGTCGGTAGAACCGGTGTTTACATCAAACGGGAGCTAGCCCCAGATGAGTCATTCGGCGACGTGTTCGAAACGCTAAGCCGCGAAAAACCTGGTTTGCGTAGAAGAATAAGAAATGGGTAAAAAAGATTAGAGGTCGCGGAAGCTGCGGACCTTGATTCCTCGTGGAATCCTGACGCCCTCAGCAACACGCTCACCTACGATGGTCTTGATATCCTTCTCGCGGGCGGTGTCGATGAGCCTGCCAGTGACGATACCGTCGAACACAACTGTGGCGATACCCTCGCCCTCCTTCAATGTGTTCACCAGCTCGTGTACCGGAATCCTGCCGGTCTGCTCAAGCTCCTCGCTCAGCAATATTGCCTCAAGGGTACCCTTCAGCTCCTCAACGAATGGGAGAAGTGGACTGGGTGCTTTTGGCTCCGGTGCTGGCGCTGGCTCCGGGGCGGCTCGTGCCCTCCTCGGTGCTCTAGTCCTCGTCGGAGTCTCTGTCGGTGGCTCTACCGTTGGCTCACCTGGAGCAACACGGTTGTCTAGCGCGAACTTGATCTCCTCTGGAGATAGTTCCTCGACTTCCTTGCCCCTCGGTGCACGTGCAACGTATTTTGGTGGCGCTACCTGCATTAGCTCCTGTAGGATTAGGTCTCCTCCACGGTCACCGTCCAGGAAAGCTGTTAATATCTTTCTCTTGGCCAGGTTCTTTATCGTGTTGGGAACCTTGACGCCCTCCATAGCGATAACGCCGGGGATGCCGTTCCTGATTAGGTTGTTAACGTCGGCTCTACCCTCGACAACGATAATCTCCTTGGATTTGCTGATGTCGGGTGTTGCAGTTAATCTCTCGCGTCCATAATTGACCGCCTTGATCTGCTTGTCCTCGCGCTGAACCTCGCCTAGAAGCTTCTCGATCTCGTGACCGTCCTTGACAACCCAAGCCTTCATGAGCTCCTTGGCCCTCGCGACTATGGCTGCACGCTTCTCGCTTCTCACGTCTGTGATACTCTCAACAGTAATCTTGGACTCGCATGGTCCAACCCTGTCAACTGTCTCCATCGCCGCTGCGATGAGCGCTGTCTCCGCCCTGTCAAGGCTACTTGGAGCCTCTATGACTCCAGTGGTCCTATCCTTGGCGGATCTCAGAGTTATATCAATGCGTCCGATCTTTCCAGATTTCTGGAGCTCACGGAGCTCAAACTCCTTTGGGAAAAGTCCCTCGGTCTGGCCGAAAATGGCCCCGATCACGTCGTGTTTCTCGACTACGCCGTCAACGGTGAAGCTGGCTTTTACTACGTATTTTGCGCCTGCGAATTTTTCTGTGTCTTTCACCTATGATCATCTCTATATGTTATGTCACCCTTACCGCAGGGGCCCCTAGAACGATTGGGCCTGCCCTGGGTTTCCTTTAAACCCTTGGTGTTTCCGTTTCGTGAAAGCGCAGGAGAACCGCATGCATCGGGGTTTCCCCTGCTAGTGAAGGTGATCATGTGATCTGCGTCTGATGACGCAGGTGACCTTGATGGTTTAGTGCATAAAAAGGTTCCCGATTAGAGATTCCTTTAAGTGTATGATGCAATGCAGTATGGAGAGGCTTAACACTTGGGAACACGTGTTGCGATCAATGGATTCGGCCGTATGGGTCGATTAGCTCTCAGGGCAGCCGTGGAGAACGGCTCAGACCTGGACTTTGTAGCTATTAACAGGGGTAAACCGGAGATGTTGGCTCATCTCCTGAAATATGACAGTGTTCATGGGAAAGCCCCATTCTCAGTTAAGGTAGGGAAGGACTGTATCATCGTTGATGGGAAGGAGATCAAGGTTCTCTACGAGTCAGACCCCGAGAAGCTACCATGGAAAGAACTTGAGGTTAATATCGCATTGGAGTGCAGTGGATTCTTCAGGGATAGAGACGGAGCATCCAAGCACCTGAAAGCAGGTGCATCAAAGGTACTCATCAGTGCACCAGCTAAAAACCCGGACGTGACAGTGGTTAGAGGCGTCAATGAGGAGATTTACGACAAAGATAAACACAATATCATCTCCAACGCAAGCTGCACCACCAACTGCGTTGCACCCGTAGCAAAGGTGCTCAACGACGAGTACGGCATCGTGAACGGATACATGAGCACGATCCACGCCTATACGACCACGCAGAACATCCTCGATAAGAGCCACAAGGACATGAGACGGGCCAGGGCAGCAGCCATGAGCATCATACCTACCACGACGGGGGCAACAAAAGCCATCGGTGAGGTGATCCCGGAACTGGATGGAAAACTAGATGGGATGTCATTCAGGGTACCAACCCCGGATGTTAGCCTCATCGACTTTGTTGTTAATCTAAAAAAGACGGCTTCGAGGGATGAGGTGAACGAGGCGCTGAAGAAGGCATCGGAGGGACCGATGATGGGAATCCTCGGGTACAGCGATGAGCCACTAGTATCAGCTGATTATGTCCACTGCCCGTTCAGCTCAGTTGTTGATAGCTTGGAAACCCGCTCAATGGGTGAGATGGTAAAAGTTGTCTCCTGGTACGATAACGAGTGGGGGTACGTGAGTAGATTGATCGAGGTAGCCGAGAGGCTCCTCTAGTCTTACCTAGTCACATTCAGGGTACGCATTTTTTCCAGGTTTTCGGGTTTCTTCTCGAAGAAATCAGCCACTGGCTGTAGTAGCTTTTCCATAGAAGCAGCTACACCGTTCTTTAGGTCCAACGGGTGAAGTTCGCCTTTACTAAACGTGGTCGCCAGTTCCTCAAAACTGGTGAAGCTGAGGTCACCACCGTACTTGGATGGACGCTCGATGTTCAACTCTCCTAGATGTGGGAACACGACTAGCCTTGCATGGTCAAGAACAGGGTTTCCCTCAACAACCTTCTCGGGGCAGAACGCTGCACGGTACTTTTCCTTGATCTCCTTGGGCGAATCGTTAACCCAGATGGCTCCCTTTCCGGCGCTCTTGCTCATCTTGCCTTGGATGGTCTTGTTGATTGCCTCGTCCTCGTCGAAGCTGCCCTCAAGGGTCATATCCTGGAGCCCTGGTAGCAGTGAGTTGTGGAGGCACACAGGTGGCTTGTAACCCATCTTGGGTGCAACCTCCCTCGCTAACATGTGGACCTTACGCTGATCCATACCAGCAGCGGCTACGTCCAGGTTCATCTGGAAGATGTCAGTTGTCTGGAGAGCCGGGTATAGAGCCCAGGCTGACTCGACATCAACACTGTCGGCGCTCCTGCCCATGATTGGCATCGCCCTGAGTGTGCGCTTAAGTGTGGTTGCTTTCATGACCCTGACTACTTTCTCCCAGTAGGTCTTGGTGTCAACTAGGTCGCTCGTCCACAGGTACTCTACCTTGCCCTCTGGTAAGCCGAGAGCGGTGAAGCAGTCCTTGAAGTACTCGCCGGCGGCCTGGATGTTCTCCATGTTGCCGCCCATCTTGTTGTTTATCCAGCCGTGCCAGTCCGCAAGGAAAATGATGAAATGGAAACCAGCGTCAGCATAGTCCCTCATCTTCTTGCCCACGATCAATCCGGTGCCCGCGTGCATCATGCCGCTGGGCTCAAATCCGACGTATCCACGTGGGTTGTCCTTGGTTTCAAGTAGGCTACGGAGCTCATCCTTTGTGATGATCTCCTGAAGGTTCTGGGACACTAATCTGAAACGGGTGTCGGTATCCATTTTTTGTCAACTGCCCTTATTCGATTGAAGATTATTAAGCCTATAGGACAGGTTCCGCTGTCTTAGCGGGGAATCGAGGAGACTGAAAAGCCTACTTTAGTTCCTTTTTCATGTAGATACGAGGATACCCGTTACCGGTTTGCCTTTTGAACTCACTCCAGCCTAGGGATAGGTAGAACTGGTAATTCTCGACCATCTTCTCATGGGTGTACAGTTGAATCTCAGAATACCCCATTCGCATTGATTCATCCTCAGCGAACCCCATCAACTTCTTCCCCAACCCTCTTGACTGAAAATCAGGGTGAACCGCGATATTATCAAGAAGCACATAACTCTCCATCCGTTTCAAAACGAGGAACCCACAGATAGTATCCTCGATTTCAATAACATAGACATCTTCCTTGTGGATGAGTCCAGCATAGTCATCCAACATCGGTGCCGGAGGTTTATCCATTCTATCAAGATAGACCCGGTATGCTTTGGAGGCTATATACTCGATTGATTCAAGATCACCAGTGATCGCATTTATGATTGACAACGCCTGATTTAGTAACACGTCGTCGGTTTATCAAGTAATTCAGAGTCTTGAGTGGAGTTCTCATCAACCTAGAGTCTAAAAAAGGAGTGAAATTAGGGGTACTTCCACTTCGTCCTATGTGCTCGGGCGTAGGTTCCTCGAATATACGCTATCTGCCCTTTATGGTGGGCAACCTCAGCCAAGTAGGCGAACAACCCTTCCTTGAGTTTCCTTGTACCTCCCCAGTACTTTGTGTCCGTTTCCAAGTCCTCGTCTTGGAGCTTGGCTAATAGCTCGGAAACATACTCAGACCCATTCTTCAGGTCCTCAAGCAGTTTCTGGACACCAATATCCGCGTCCCTGTAGTTAGCCGGCCAACCTTCAGGCTCCCAATCCTTGTCACCAGTGAGAAGGCGAGGAAAGCTGAGGTTGGTTATCCTGCTAAGATGGTTGAGTTGCCATAGAATATTATGGGCTTCCTTGTTGGGCTTCCACTCCGCTTCCTCGGGGCTCACCCCTTCCAACGTCTTGGACAGACGATAGTACAGGAAGTCAGAATTCTCCTTCAGAATCGATGATCCACCAGACAATACGATTACCTAGTTTACTCGCAGCAGCCCTTTGCCTCTTCTTTTTCTTCCTTTTCTGAACAGTCACAGCCGGTCTCGGCTTCATCGCAACAGTCTACTTTCTTCATTTCTTCGGACATAGTTACACCATGAGGGTTTAATTTATAAAGAAATATAATGTATCCCATTAATAATTTAAGGCAAAATCAAGAAATACTATATTTTCTAAGCCAAGTGGGGCTCGGTTAATTAATATCTACGTCACCAGCCCTCAGGAACACATCAAATATATCACAGAGAAATTTTTTCCAGCCTTATTACTAGTCACCAGTGCAAAACCGGGTGGCCCAGAGAGTGATCCTGTCACCCACAGCAAACTTCTAGCCTCACAGAAGCGGCTTCCGCCGTACTTGGCTAACCTCTCTCAAATTGCGGGTATATCGGGCTCCCTGAGCCTGCCCGTCTGTGCCACTAGTGGGTAACCCCGAATCACCGATAACCTCATCAAAGTCCGTCTTTGTGGCCGCGTCGAGTATCTACGGGCAGACAGGTTCAACGGTTACGGGTTCTTAACCCTTTCCAATGAAACCCACCCATCCCTATACTTCCACTTGGGCAGATCAGACCTATAGAAACGGCTCAGATGGTCGCCGATAAGCTCAGCCGCGTCCATCTCCACGTACCGTTCATCCGTCGTGGACTTGTCGGGCCACGACGTGATGGAGGTGCACTCCGGCGCAACCTCGTACACACGCTTCCCCGACACCTTGAAACTCACCCTGAAAGGGTAACTACGGCAGACGATGGGCCTATCGTCATGGATAAGACACAAGTCACCGTCAAGGTGAACACACCCAAGGTTGTCATAGAGATATAGAACAGTCCTGAACCCTGGATCATCCGGGAACTCCCCGAGACCAAGATTGGGTTTAACATCATCCTCAGGGAAGAGATGCTTCTCCCACGGGAAAAGCGAGATACCCGTCCACTCCCCCTCGCCTAGCTTCCTGCAGCAGTTACCGCACTTGGCGCAGGGGAAACGGTTCTCCATGAATAACTCAGGAGGTGGCGTGATAAAAACAGTTTAGACAGTGCGGAGGGTAAGCCCGCCCAGCCCCATCGAGACCCGGATATCAAGAGAAGCACCCTCACCGGTGTAAGCTTCAGTTTCGTAGACGCCGCTGCCGAAGCTCTTCCTACGAATCCTCATAGCTCCACGGAGGCTGACCCCAGCTAAGCCGTTGACCCTGATAACCGCGGAAACGTCCTCCCTGATTGATAACTCGAAGCCACCGACGCCTGCCTCGATCCTAGCGTGGAGATCACTCTGAAGAGGCTCCCCCGTGAAACCCAGTTTAACCTCACCCACATCACCTGCGACCTTGATCTCACGGGGATTAGCATTAAGGATATCCTGCACCTCGGTCTGGCCCACACCTGACTCTACCCTCAAGAGCTGCATCGTCTCCGGGTTAACTTCATCAAACTTCATCCTGCAGGCACCGACACCCGAGTTAACCCTCAACTTCGTAAGAGGAACCCCTCCAAGGGAGAGCTTGGACCTGCTGACACCAGTTTTCACGTGGAGGCTGAAAGGCTTGGATTTCCCAAGATTGAGACTCCAATCATTCCTCGGGTTATCAAAATGTGTGTGAAGCCAACGCTCCTCCTGACGAATGGATACACGGTTGGATGTCTCTGTAATATGTGGCTTCCACTGGGGAACATCATAATGGATAGAACCCTCAACAAGTTTCTCCCCACCGGGATTAATCTCAAGCCTCCCGCTCACAGGAACCCCAAGTTCAAGCATAGGGTTCTCATCAACGGGGTAATCAACCTCAATCACCTCGGTGATGGCTTCACCTCTTCCCTTCAGTGAAGCCCCGCATTTACTGCAGAAAAGATCCTCGTCTGTGTGCTCCTTACCGCACTTGGAACAGAATGGCATATTATGGATAGTTTCAGGGGCTGCTTTAAGTTAAGCGATGAGTTTGACTGGTTTTTCTTGACTGGAAAAATGCTCAAAAAGCATTTTGAGGACCCCGCACAACATGAACCTGAGAAAAGTGACGCAAAGAATCGCGAAAGAGGTCGAGGAGCTGGTGATCCAGGGTATCGGAAACCAGGAACGGAGAAGCATACTCAGGATAATAGCGGCGGCAAGCGAGGGAGTCATCTACAGCGAGATACTCCACGAGCTGGACATGAACACCGGCAAACTCAACTACCACCTCAAACTCCTGGAAGGACTCATCGAAAGAGACGAGAGCAGACGGTATCACCTCTCCCCACTAGGGCTGAAGGCAGTGTCCACCCTGAACGGGTTGACCAAGAACCTAGACGATGTGGACCTGGAGATGCTAGTCGAGACCAAGACCAGCCAAGACGCGTTCATCACAGACGCCGTTAACCTATGGAGCAGGCTGTTCATTCTTGGAAGCATATCGGCTTTCATGGGAGTCGTAGCCTTCATCCACTTCAACGTATCAGCAGGTTACTCGTCCCAGAGCACATACTTGTGGCTCCTCCTACCCGCTGGAGTCCTCGTGGCACTATACTCCTGGGCGGAGAAGGTTAGAAAAGAAACACCGGAGAAGATACTGAGGTTTCTTCACCGATTCAATCTGGTAAAGTAATTAGAGGTACTCGCGGAACCATCGTAGAATGTGTTCAAGCCTCTCCTCACGGTGCTTCGGCTTTCCACTCCTGCTAAGCTCGTGGTTCTCATCCGGGAATCTGACAAGCTCCGTAGGCACTCCGAGAAGTTTCAGTGCAGTGAACCATTGCTCAGCCTCCGCCATGGGGCACCTGTAATCTTTCTCACTGTGGATGATGAGGCACGGTGTCTTGACGTTGTCAACGTAGTAGAGTGGACTGTGCTTCATCTGCTCCACCAGGGCGTCACCCCAGTAGGTTTTCTCGCCGCTGATGGACTCTGGCTGCATGAACCCGATATCACTGACTCCAAACTTGCTGACCCAGTTGCAAATACTGCGACATGTGACGGCTGCCTTGAACCGGTCGGTGTGGCTGATGATCCAGTTAGTGGTGTAGCCACCGTAGCTTCCACCTGTTAGCCCCAGGCGGTTCTCGTCGATCCAGGGATACCGTTTCAACGCTTCGTCGGTAAAGTCCATAAAGTCCTCGGTGTCCACCTCGCCGTAGTGTCGCATTACTGCTTGAGTGTAGGGTTCCTCATAACCGGCACTACCTCTAGGATTAGTATAGATTACAGCATAGCCTTCTGCAGTTAGCAGGTGGAACTCTTGATAGATGCCGTCCCCATAGACTCCTCGGGGGCCTCCGTGCATCTCTAGTACACATGGATAAGTTTCCCCTTCAACCCATCCAACAGGTTTCATAATCCACCCATCCACGGATCTCCCGAGCCGGTTCTTGAACGTGAAATGCTCAGGCCGAACCAGATCAAGTCCAGCGAGAAGCCTGTCGTTGAAGCTACTCAGCTTCTTTTCCTCACCATCAAAGAGGAATAACTCAGCGGGAGCCAAGGCATTCATCGCGACGAACGCAATCTTCCCGTCATCGGATACGCTGAAGCCCTCAGCGGTCTTACCAGTGACGAGTGTCTCCAGTTCCCCGCCAAGTTTCTGTTTATAGATGTTAAGGTAAGGCGTATCAGCGGTGTTGAAATAGATGCTCTCACCGTCCTTGCTCCACACGGCTCCAGGGTTAGGGCTTCCTACACGCAGGTCGCTTCCGATACCCATCAGGAGGCTACGGTTAAAGTCACCAGTCTCAAGGTTAGGTTTTCCTCCCTCGGACGGCATAGTCCAGAAGTCGTAGTCAACCGCGAGTTCCTTCGGCTGGTCGTGGCCGACGAACGCGATTCGTTTACCATCTGGGCTGTGGCTGTGAGACGCAATCGAGTATTTCCCATCTGTAAGCAGCTGTGGGCCTCCTCCCTTTGTGTCTACCTTGTAGATGTCCTGAACTCGACTGGTGTCTGCGTCTGACTCCATATTGCATAGGAAAGTGATGCTCTTGCCGTCTTTCGCCCAACGTGGGTTGTTAACATCAAAGGCACCTTTTGTCACCTGTTTTGGTTTGCCACCGGGTTTGACTGTGTAGAGGTGCACCCTGCGCCCCTCGAAGAAGCCCATGTTGTTGAACTTGTACCTGATGCGCTTGATGTGCTTTACATCGGTCTTGGGTTTCTTGTCCATCCAAGTTCTGCTTGTGAATAGAATCAGTTTACCGTCTGGGCTCCACTCTGGGTTCCCCAAGCCGTTCTCCATGTCAGCCGCAAGCTGGGCTTCTCCACCGGACAGGTTGATTGTGTAAAGCTGGGTTTTCCTATCCTTCTGCCTTCCGTTGGAGAGGAAGAGGAGGCGTTTCCCGTCTGGGCTCCATCTGGGATATGAATCTGATCCGGGTCCATGTGTGAACTGATTTACCTTACCAGTCCCTGTGTCAGCCAGCCAGATGTTTCTCCTGTACTTGTCCTCGTCATAGTTAATGACGCTGACAACGAAGGCGATGCTTGACCCATCTGGGCTTATCTTTGGATCTGAGACAAATTTGAAGCGGCGAAGATCTTCCACTTTGATCTTGCGTTTAGCCATAAACTGGAATGGGTTTTTGGAAAGTTAAGTTATGCTAGACCCAGTCTATCCGCGATGAAGCCAAGGTCAAGCTCCTCAAGTCCACTTCTTGTCTGGAGTCCACTTTTCTTGTCCCAACCATGCAGACTATAGTACTCGTCCAGAGTCTTCTCCCATATCTCGTGGTCGATGTGCTCTCCCTTGTATGGGCCTGACTTAACTGGCTCCTCCCAGTACCGCTTAGGTGGGTAATCATCCTTCCGACCAAAGCCTCCATGGAGGGTATTGATTGCCTTCTCGATGTTATGGAGGCGTTTCCCAATCAACGTGAACCGTTCATAGTTCAGGTCCATCCCGATAAGGGATGAAGTCAACTCAGCTATGTACTCGGCTGACTTGGGAGTGATCTCGGTCTCCCAGCTCAGGAGACTGTTGTTGTAGAGGCATGTACCCGTAATGTCGAGGATTCCCTTGAACTGCTCCTGCATGTGCACGTTGTATGCGACATTGTCCCATGACCTAAACTTGTCCGGACTGAAGCTGTGAAGGGCACCTCGTAAATGCCTGCCTGCTGCGGGGCTTGTCACGACCCCAAAGCCCCAGCCTTTGCTGATCCTTACACCGTCAACGGAGTCCTGTCCCTTGATGTGGATGGCGAAATCCTCTGAGCCTTTACCCAGTTTCTCTGCCGCCATCTTCACGCCGTCAGCAAGAAAGTCACCAAAACCTTCCCGGTGCGCCAGTTTTTCGATGAGAGCAAGCATTGCGTCATGGTTTCCCCACGTTAGCTCTAACCCATCGGTGTCCTCCTTAGTGATCAGTCCCTTTTCGTAGGCCTCGAACGCCCACCCGATGACTACTGATGCATTATCACCGTCTAACCCGTATTGGTTGGTGAGTAGGTGTGCCTTGATTGCAGGCTCAGGGGTGTCAACATCAACTCGTGTGCAGAAGCTGTTGCTGCTGTTATTCCAGAAGCCCTCACCCTTGATGGCATAAGGTCCATCGGGTATGTCCATCCATGGCATGCACCCAACTGGGCACCCGAAACATGCTAGTATTTTCTTCCTGTACTTTTTGATGGTGTCACCAGCTACTTTTTTGATCTTCTCGTCTTCCCAGTAGCCATCCTGTCCATTCCTGACTGGTCTGAATCCAGCCTCCCAAGCAGGACTGCCATGATAGCTCTCGACGCCATAGTATCCGTCTTTCCTATACTTGGCTGCCTTGGGAAAGGTCTCAACTTTTGCCCTGGCTCGATCCACGGCTTTGATAAAACGTTCTGGTTCTGCGACTGAAATAGGGAGACTCCCTCTTGCTGCAACCGCTTTGAGGTTTTTTGAGCCCATGACAGCTCCGACTCCGCTCCCACCGGCTGCCTTAGCTCGATCGGAGATAACGCAGGCTGATCTAACCAAGTTCTCTCCTGCCTGACCAATTCCAATGACTCTGACCTCGTTGTCTCGTTCATCGGTTCTGATCTGTTTCTCAGTTGCCCAAGTAGTCTTGCCCCAGATGTGTGAAGCGTCTCTAAGCTCAGCCTCACCATCGTTAAGCCATAGATATACTGGAGTTTCTGATTTTCCGGTGAAGATTAGGTTGTCGTATCCCGCATACTTCATCTCAGCACCGAAGTGTCCTCCACAGTTGGCTGACCCTACACCTCCGGTGAAGGCGTTCTTGGTGTCAACGCTGACTCTGCTACAGAAAGGTGATAGGGTACCAACCAAGGGCCCCACGCCTATGGTGAATATGTTCTCAGGGTCATATGGATCACATAGCACTGGCAGCTCGTTGAAAAGAATCCACTCGTTGATGCCCCTGCCTCCGACCCAGAGTTTCGCGTACTTCTCTGTGGGCTCTTCAACCAGTTTTCCACTGGTGAGGTCTACCCGGAGGATCTTTCCGCCGTAACCATGAGGCTTCATCTCTTTACCCCCCGTGCACCGTAAGCGCAGTACTTGACGCAGAGTGGAACCTCTTCGCCTTCACAGAGGTCGCATGTGCTGTCAATGCTCATTGATACAACGGCGGTGTCGTTGTCCCTACTGATGATTGTGCTTGTTTTGGATGGGTCGAACGCTTTGTGGTTGGTATGATGAAAGCCACACGCCGCCTCGCAGATGCGGCAGCCTTGACACTTGGAAGGGTCTAGGAGAATCAACGGGTATCAAAGAACCCGCTGGTTTGATGGGTTATAAGAATTGGTTATTTGAGATACTTGTCGAACCACCGCAAGATGTGCTGGAACCGTTCCTCTCTGTGCTTGGGCTTACCGCTCCTGCTCAGTTCGTGGTTCTCGTCAGGGAACCGCACCAGTTCAGTTGGGACACCCAACTCCATCAACGCGACGAAGAACTCCTCAGCCTGCTGTATGGTACAGCGTAGGTCGTTCTCGCTGTGTATGAATAGAAGAGGTGTTTTCACATTCTCGGCGAACCTGATTGGGCTCTGCGCTAGTAGCTTTTCCTCGTCTTTCCATGGATACCCCATGTTTCCGCTTGGGCCATGGTTGTACCCAAAATCGCTATAACCGTGGTGGCTATGCCTGTTACACGTGCTCCGACAAGCAACTGCTGTTTTGAACATGTCTGTCTGGGTGATTATCCAGTTCGTCAGGTATCCACCGTAGCTTCCACCGGTTACACCTAGTCGTTCAGCGTCGATAAAGGAGAATCGTTTGATTGCGTCCTCTGTGAAATCAATCACGTCCATGTAATCGACTGATCCATGCCTGCCGTTGAGGGTTGAAGCGTACGCCTCACCGTACCCAGCGCTGCCTCTGGGGTTTGTATAAATTACACAGTAACCGGACGCAGTCATCAACTGGAACTCATGGTAGATACCATCACCATATATGCCGAGTGGGCCACCGTGTATCTGGAGGATGGTGGGATATTTCTCGCCATCCACATAGTCTTGAGGCTTCATCACCCATCCATGGACCTCTTCTCCTAGCTCGTTTGTCCAGGTATACATCTCGGGTTTGCTGAGTTTGAGGTTACTCAGGTGGCGTCTGTTGACATTAGTCACCTTCTCTCCGTTCACATACAGTTCGCAGGGCTCTACAGCGCTCATTGCGTTGTAGGCTAAAACCTCGTAATCGTTGGAGTAGCTGAACCCGTCAATAGTTGCCCCCTCGGTTACCTGTTCGACTTTGTGGGTTTTCGTTCCTACCCGGTAGATGCTGCTATGGGGTACATCACCGGTAAGGAAATAGATATACTCCCCGTCAGGGCCCCATACCGCTCCGGGGGAGGGAGTGGAAAAACTCAGATCGCTACCTATGCCCCTACCAACGCCTCTGTCGAACCCCTCGGTGATGTTAACTGGTTCCGATGTCAGCGTCTTCATGACCCAGATGTCTGTGTTTGTGGCTCCTTGGGCGTGGAAATCATGACCCAGGTAGGCGAGACCGTTTTTGCTCCATGAGAGGCTTGAGATTTGGTGCTTCCAGTCTGTAACTTTCCTAGCTTCGCCACCCTTGGCTGACATCAAGTAGATGTCCTTGACATAACTGGTGTCCTGGTCAGGGTTCTTGTTTGTTACATACGCGACCTCTGAACTGTCTGGGCTCCATGTGTAAGCGGAGACATCGTACTCACCCTTGGTCACCTGCTTCGGCTTGCCGCCGGGTTTCACAGTGAAGAGGTGCACGCGTTTACCAGCGAACATACCAACACCGTTTAGCTTGAACGATATCCGCTTAACAACGACCACATCGGTGTCCGGTTTCTTTGGGTCCCAGACTCTACTACTGAACAGGATTGATTTCCCATCAGGGCTCCACATGGGATTTTGGACACCGGTCTCCAAATCAACAACTAATCGAGCCTCTCCGCCCGAGACATTGATCACGTAGAGCTGGGTCTTTTTCTCGGATTGCCTGCCACTTGATAGAAAGAGCAGCCTGTCGCCAGATGGGGCCCATCGTGGGTAGCTGTCTTTCCCATCTCCATGGGTGAACTGAATTTTTTCACCAGATTCGACATCATGTAGCCAGACGTGTTTGATGTAATCGTTGTTCTCGTAGTCGATTGAGGTCTGTACGTACGCGACTTTTGACCCATCAGGGCTGGTCTGGGGGTCAGAAATGAATATGAACTTGCGTAAATCCTTGATGGCTATATTCCTCGCCATAACTATCAGGTATGATTGGATATTTTACGATATAACACCACCCAAATGGAATATTTATCGGTATCAGGGTTTTTCTGTAAAAACACCGCCTTTTATATGGTTTTCTCATACCCTATGCATGATTTTTTATACTGATTTGGCGCTTTTTGATGCAATGTCCATTAATATCCCAGCGCCGGAGGAGTACTTCGGACACCAGTTAGGTGCCGACAGGAAACTGGCGCACTGGAACAAGCTTGTTGATTACTTCTGGGAACTGGACAAGTCCCCAATGGTCAAGGTCGAGAACCTGGGCAAGAGCACGGAAGGCAACCCCTTCCTCTTGGCAATTATTACGTCGGAGGAGAACATGGGTCGTCTGGATGATATCCGTGAGATGAGCTGGAAGCTCGCACACCCAAAGGGTGTGCCCCAGGACGAGATCGACAGTATAGTTGAGAACGGGGTGGCAGTCGTGTCTATGAGCATGAGTATCCACGCCACCGAGGTGGGTGGTACACAGATGGCACCCGAGCTAGCCTACGAGTTAATCACGTTACCTAAGAACAAGGAGGTTCTGGACAAGACGGTTCTCCTCATGTTCCCTTGCTTCAACCCGGATGGTCAGATTATGGTCACCGAGTTCTATGAAAAGTATCTTGGAACAGAGTATGAGGGAACCAGTCCACCGATGCTTTACCACAAGTACACTGGGCATGACAACAACCGCGATGCTATCCACAACAACATGGTGGAGAGCAAGATGGTGTCCAAAGTCATGTACCTTGAGTGGAGCCCGCAAGCATACATCGACTTCCACCACATGGGAAGCTACGGCGCACGGTTCTACATTGCACCCTTTGCTAACCCCATAGATGACAAAGTTGACCCACTGGTTTGGACTGAACAGGAGCTCTACGGTGGATTAACCCATGTGATGCTAGAGGAGCAAGACAAGTATGGAGTTGAATCAGCCGCGACCTACCCAGGCGAGTTCATGCCCACTTTCAACTATGTGCCATGCTGGCACAACACTTGTGGTATGCTGACAGAGTCAGCGTCAGCGAAGCTGGCTACACCACTCTACATCCACTACCACCAGTTGAGGGGTAGCAGGAGGGGAAGACCAGAGTATAGGACTCAGATGGGCTTCCCACACCCATGGGAAGGGGGTTGGTGGAAGCTGAGGGACATCGTGGAACAGCAGAAGATCAGCGCCTACGGTACACTGGAGTCCGCCGCCAAGTTTAAGGAGCTAATCCTTAGGAACATGCACAAGAAGGCAACCAACGCCATCAAGAAGGGAGCTGAAGAGGGACCATACGCGTTCATCATCAAGCCCGACCAGCACGACGAGCTCGTCCAGTTCAAGCTAATGAAGACACTCATGGACATGGGAGTCGAGGTAAGCAGGAGCCAGCGAGAGTTCGTTGCAGATGGAGTCGTTTACCCGAGGGGCACATGCGTGGTTTTCGCGAGCCAGCACTGCAGACCATACGTTGTAAGCCTGCTCAAACGGACATACTATCACCTTGGACCATTCAGCAAGTACCCAGACGGGACACCCGTGGTCCCCTATGACCTGTCCACGTATACCATCGCGGAGTTTATGGGAGTTAGGATTCACGAGGTGGAGAAGTCATTCGAGGGAAGCTTCGAGCTCTTGAGCAGCATCAGGTACCCTAGAGGAGAGGTTGCATCGGACGCATCAAACGGCTGGCTCCTAGATGGAAAGGTCAACGAGGGCTTTTTAGCGGTAAACAGGCTCCTCCGGAAGGGATACGAGGTTCACCGGATATCAGAGCCAGTTATGGTCGAAGAAGTTGAACTGAAACCGGGAAGCTTCTACATACCCAAGACCGAGGGAGTCGAGGACGAGTTGGAGAAGCTGTGCAAACGGTGCCACGTCCAGTTCGTGACAGCCCCAGTAGCGCTGAAGTCTAAGCAGGTTAAGATGCTGCGCCTCGGGATGTACCAGAGGTACTATGGAGGAAACGCAGATGAGGGATGGACAAGGTGGCTGCTTGAGCAGTACAGGTTCAGGTACAGGACTATCATGGACAAGGACATCCAGCGAGGAAAACTGGCATCCAAGTACGATGTGATCATCCTTCCTTCTGATGCGAAAGAGATGCTAATGGGTGATGATATTGAGGGTTACTATGAGAAACGCTGGGGAGGAGGCTTCACAATGCCCAACTACCCAGAGGAGTACCGCAGCGGATTCGGTAAAGATGGAGTAGAGAAGCTCACCGAGTTCGTCGAGGACGGAGGAACCCTACTCTGCTTCGGGGAGTCCAGTAACTTTGCCATCGAGGAACTAAAGCTACCGGTAAAGAACGTGCTAAAGGATGTCAAGAACACTGATTTTGTGTGCCCAGGAAGTACACTGCACGTGAACATTAACATCGATCACCCATTGGCTTGGGGAGTTCAGGACGACCTGCTCATCATCTTCAGGCATCACCCCGCGTTCGAGGTGAAGCCACGGGTGAATAACGAGGACTACCAGGTAGTGCTAAGCTATCCAGAGGAGCGAATCATGCAGAGCGGCTGGCTTACAGGAGAGAAGCATCTGAGCCACAAGGCTGCACTGGTAGAGGCTAAGAAGGGCAAAGGTAAGGTAGTTCTCTACGGTTTCCAGCCCCAGATGAGGGCACAACCTGACTCGACGTTCAAGCTGCTGTTCAACGCCCTTCTGGGCTAGCTTTTTTCTCCCCTTCAACCCTTTTTATTATCGTATTTATACAAATTACTGAGTTATAGAAGACGTTTTAAGCACATCTTGTGTAGCTTTTAGGATTCGTGATCAAAATGGGAGTAGAGAAGTTCGCGAAGAAAGAAGTCGCCGCACTCATGAGCAGGGCGGGTAGTAGCACCCGAGCCTCAGTGGGGCCAATCGAGGGAATGATAAACCTCGGAGCAGGCGACCCTGACTTCAATCAACCCGAAATCATAAACAAGGCAGTCTACAACGCCATGGTGGATGGACACACCCACTATAGCTTCTCAGGCGAGCCTGACTTTAAGGAAGCAATCGCAAAGTACTATGAAAAGTACGGCGTAACAGTTGACCCAAAGACCCAGGTACTTGTATGCAGCGGAGGTAGCCAGGCTATCTTCCAAGCGTTCGCAGCTATCCTTGACCCTGGTGACGAGATAATTGTCTTCGATCCGGCGTACACCGGCTACAATACACCAATCGCCTACTTCGGCGCAAAGATGGTGAGGGCTAAGCAGGTAAAGGACAAGGACGGCCACTTCAGACCTGACTGGGGAAACCTAGAGGCAGTCATCAGCGAAAAGACAAAGGCAATCCTGTTCTGTACACCAGACAACCCAACGGGCACAGTCTGGACAAAGGACGAGCTCAAGAAGCTGGCGGAGATCGCAGTTAAGCACGACATCGTCGTGATCAGTGACGAGATCTACACCGAGTTCATATGGGGCGGAAAGAAGCACGAGACCATCATTGACCTACCAGGCATGTGGGAGAGGACCATCGTCCTCATGAGCTTCAGCAAGACCTTTGCGTGGACAGGTTGCCGTGCTGGATACATCATCGCTGGTCCAGAGATGATGAAGGCACTCAACGCGGTTCCAGTTGGCATCTGTAGCGTACCAGTTCCATTCCAGAAGGCAGCCATCGTTGCATTGGAGAAGGGCTGGGACTTTGTCGATGAGATGAGGGCTGAGTACGAGAAGAGGATCGACTACTTTGTAGGAAGGCTCAACGAGATCGAAGGCGTGAAATGTGTCAAGCCACAGGGAGCATTCTACGCGTTCCCGGATATCAGTAGCTTCGGTGTGCCATCAATGAAGTTCGCGATGGATTTCTTCCAGCAGGAGAAAGTCCGGTGTGCACCAGGAGCAGGATACGGCGAGATGGGTGAAGGCCATATCAGGTTCGCGCTCGTCAAGCCAATCAAGGAGCTAGGAGAAGTCTGTGACAGGCTGGAGAGATTCGTCAAGAACCTACCACCTCAGGCACCTCCAACGGTTCCTTAAACCTCTTTTTCCATTTTAACTAATTTTAACAATCGTTTTAACTGAGTGCACAAATTTTCTCAGTAATATGAAACAGATCGAGGTCATGGACACCGAGCGCTGCGTAGGTTGCCAAATGTGCATGTTCGCGTGCAACCGCAGGTTTGGGTCCGGTGGCTTAGCTAAATCATCGATACGGGCCCGCTCAGCGGGGGGTGTGGAGCGCGGGTTCGTAGTAATAGTGTGTAGGGCATGCGAGGACCCCCCGTGTGAAAGGACATGTCCAACAGATGCATTAAAGCTAAGAGAGGGAGGTGGAGTGCTCCTCGACCAGAATAAATGCATTGGCTGTGGCAGATGCAGGGAGGCTTGCCCAATTGGAGCCGTGTTCTGGGACTATGAGACCAACAAGCCGGACATCTGTAACCACTGTGGATACTGCGTCAACTACTGTCCACACGAGGTGCTTAGGATGGAGGAGGTTCAGGTATGAAGCGCAGAAACAATGTCCTGACAATGGATCTTACCAACAGAAGGTTCTCAGTTGATGAGCGTCCCGACCTTTTCAATAAATATATCGGAGGGGCGGGTGTAGGTATCAAGCTGCTTGAGGAGAACTGCCCAAAGGGCGCGGACCCTCTTGGGCCAGATAACCCGATCGTGTTCACGGTTGGTCCTTTCACCGGGCTATACCCATTGGCTTCAAAGACAGTCGCGATGTTCAAATCACCATTAACCGGGAACCTTGGGGAAAGCCACGCAGGTGGGAGAAGCGCTGTTGCCATAGCCTCAGCAGGGTATGGTGCATTAGTGATCAAGGGAAAGAGCGAGAGCCCAGTATATCTTTCAATAAACAACGAGGCGGTCAGGTTCAGGGACGCATCCGGTATCTGGGGAATTGTGAACAGTAACATCGTGGGCAGGATCGTGCGTGAACTTGAGGATGCTCCAGGCATGAGAACCATCATGAGGATCGGTGGAGCGGGTGAAAAGATGGTCAAGTACGCGTGTGTCACGACTGAGACATACCGACACTTTGGGAGACTTGGGCTAGGGGCAGTATTCGGAAGCAAGATGCTGAAAGCGATCTGTATATCTGGTGGACACAGTGTTTCGGTTAAAGATCCAAAGACGTACAGGACCACCTACGATGAGGTGTATAAGAAGGCAGTCGAATCAACACTGATGAAGAAGTACCATGATTATGGTACGGCTGCGAACATAGTCCCACTTAACTTGCTGAAGGGTTTACCTACACGAAACCTCAACGCTGTTTCTTCACCTGAAGCCGAGAACATCTCGGGGGAGACACTCGCTGAGAATTACCTTGGCAGACGTGTGGCATGCGCCCACTGTCCAGTGGCATGCATCCACGTCGCGGCTCTTCGTGAGCCATACGAGAAGGAGCTGTTCTTCTACAAGACCACTATGATTCCATACGACTACGAGCTTATCTATGCGCTCGGCTCCATGGTGGGTTTGTTTGACGTTGAGGATATGCTGAGGCTTATCGACAAGGTCGAGATTTATGGCTTGGATGCCATGAGTGCTGGAGTGGTTCTAGCCTGGGCAACTGAGGCACAGGAAAAAGGGTTGATCTCAACCGAGGAGACAATGGGGCTTGAGCTCAAATGGGGTAATCTTGAGGGCTACTTGCGGGTTATAGAGAATATCGTCTCCCAGAAGAACGAGTTCTATAATTGCCTAGCGGCAGGCGTTGATGTCGCTTCAGCAAGATACGGTGGAGAGGAGTACGCCCTCGCCTTCGGAGGAAACGAGATGCCGGGATACCACACCGGATCAGGGGCGCACATCAGCCACCTGGTTGGTTCTAGGCACAGCCACCTCGATGGAGGAGGATATAGCGTGGACCAGAACATCCTCAAGGGGAACGCGATGACGGACGAGGAGACTGTTGACAAGCTTCTCGCAGAGGAGGCGTGGAGGCAGGTCCTCAGCAGTCTAGTAGTGTGTTTCTTTGCCAGGGGAATCTTTGACCCAGACTCGGTGTCCGAGATGCTCAAAGTTACTGGGCACGATATGAGCGTTGATGCCCTGAACGCGTTCGGAAAGAAGGTTCACAGGTTGAAGTACGCGTTCAAGAAGAGGGAGGGCTTCAAACCCAACGAGTTGAGGATACCCAGCAGGATATTCGAAACCCCCAGCGCAAGAGGCATGGTAGACGAGGAGACAATCCGTTCATCAATCAAGAGCTTCTTTGAAAAGCTCAACTCCTAACCCTCGTGGTGGGTTACACTTTTGTATATGATTTGATCAAAAAGAAGCGATATTTTGTCTGGTTTTGGAAAAACGGGGCTGGTTTCGCGGTAACGCGGGTACCCCCCCCCCCCCCCCTTCTTACTCAAATACCTGTTAAATAACACTCAAGCCGAGTTCTCTTCGATTGAAATGGGTAGGAACAAGAAGTATGATGGCTACAAGGCGTTCCAGTACCTTGAGCAAGGGGTAGACTATAGGGAGTTCAAGCTCAGGAAAGCGATAATCGAGGAGTGGTGGGAGCCAGTGCACCTCAGCAAGACTGAGGAGGAGAGGTTCGAGGAGCTGATGGCTGGAAGCGTAGTGATTGACCTGCATGCACACGCTGACATCAGCCCAGAGGATCCATATGAGATTAGGGATTACGACAGGGAGGGCAGGAACTTTATCGCATATGAGGCGTTATCACGTTCTGGTCTGGACTGCGTCTTCGATAACATGCAGGATGGTAGCTGCTTTAGCAACACAAAGCACGGATGGGACTGGAATAGCACGATACATGACCTTGGTATGCATCTGGCAGATATAGCGAAACAGGATTTCCTCGTTCACTGCAAGACTGCTGAGGATATCGAGTACGCCCACAAGGACGGAAAAATTGCCTGGGTGGCGGTATTAGAGTCAGCAAGCTGCATCGAGAACGAGGTTGATCGACTTGACATTCTCTATGGGTTAGGAGTCCGCAGCATTGGAATCAACTACAGTGAGTCCAACATGCTAGGTAGCGGTCTGAAGGAGCACAGGGATGGAGGCTTGACAGATTTCGGGTACGATGCGTTGGTCAGAATGAACAAGTTGGGTCTTTTGGTTGATATCAGCCACGTCAGTGATGGAACTGCACTGGAGACGATTGAGCTCAGCAGAGACCCGATAATCGTCAGTCACGCAGGGGCTAGAGCTTTGACACCAACCACCCGGATGTTCCCAGACGAGGTGATAACGGCTCTTGGTGACAGCGGTGGGTTGATGGCGATAGAGGCAGCCCCTAACCTCACTGTAACCGAGAAGAACCCTCTGCACGGTATTGATAGCTACATGGAGCACATCGAGTATTGTATCGACCTAATCGGGATAGACCATGTAGGCTGTGGACCAGATACCAACTATGGTGACCACGTCGGACTCTACTTGACGAACATCGAGATGAATAAAAAGCGTGGACTAGGACACTACACCCGTCCAGGGAAGGGAGGAGAGAGCAAGTTCCTCGGCATAGACATGAACGTCGAGCAGTTAAAGAAGCTCAAATATGTCAGAGGAATGGAGAACCCCAGCGAGTGCCTTCAGAATATATGCCGATGGATGATAAAACACGGGTACAGTGACACAGAGATAAAGAAGATCATCGGGGGAAACGCGCTAGAGCTAGTAAAGAAAGTGTGGTAGGGTTATTGTTTGGGAGACTTTTCCCAGTTCTCCTCGGCGATAGCCAGAGGAACCTCAACGCCCTCCGGTAATGGAGTGCTATAGGTTTTGCCTCCTAATCGCTTCAGATGATCCTCTTTTGCGTCTTCAAGGATCTTCTCATCGGTCAGTAGCTCCAATGCAGCGCCAGCCATCGTCTTAGCGGCGAACACGAGGCTCTTGTGTCCGATGGTTGAGCCACATGCTGCGACAAATGCCCAGCTATGACCTGGCGCGCCTAATACGTTACAAGCTGTACCAAACTCGATGGTCGGGCATATCCAGCTAATGTCACCTACGTCGCTGCTGCCGGGACTCGTCTCGCCATCACCCAACGGGTCGAGGATATCAGTCATCAGGTGTACATCCCTGTATTTCTGGTAGTCAGGAATCTTCTGTCTACGTAGCGCGTCCATCTTGGCGTCCACACTGAAATTAGACGCGATCTCCTTCGCGAAAGCCAACTCGTCATCGCTCCACTCAGGGGCTCCCACCTCCCTCATATTCTTGACTACAAGGTCAGCCAACGGTTTGTTCGGGATAATGTTGTACAAGGCATCCAGGAACAGCACCTCAAGCTCTGTCTCAGTCATTAACGCGGCTCCCTCCGCGATCTTTAGAATCCTCTTGTAGATGGGGTCAAGCTGGGTCCTCTCAGGTGCTCTGATGTAGTACCATGAACGTGCATAGTCCGGGACTACGTTTGGCTGCCCTCCACCCTCCTCGATGACGTAGTGGATACGTGCATCGCTGATGATGTGCTCCCTCAGGTAGTTGACGCCGATGTTCATGAGCTCGATGGCGTCCAACGCGCTTCTACCCATCTCCGGGTTTCCCGCTGCGTGTGCAGTCTTGCCTCTATAGATGAACTTGACACCGTTGACCGCCGTGCTTGACTTGAGGCTTGCCCCGTTCATGCTGGACGGGTGGTGACTCAGACAGGCATCCAACCCGTCGTAGTGTCCTTCCCTTGCCATGAAGACCTTTCCACCGTAGTTTTCCTCTGCCGGGGTTCCGAAGAACTTGATGGTTCCCTCCATTCCTTCTTCTTCGAGAAGATATCTAAGACCAACAACTACAGCTAGGGCTGTTGCACCGTGTACGTTGTGACCACATCCATGCCCTGGTGCACCTTTAACCAATGGGTCCTGTGAAGGTTTCACCTTGTTACTTATTCCAGGAAGGGCATCGTACTCGCCCTGGAACCCGATGACCGGCTTCCCTTTGCCCCACTCAGCTACGATCGCGGTTGGCATTCCAGCCAAACCGTGCTTAACCTTGAACCCGTGCTCCTCTAGCTTCTCAGCGATGAGTTTGCTTGATTTTGTCTCGACCAGACCCAGCTCAGCGTATTGCCAGACCTTGTCGGATACCTCGATGAACTCGTCCTTGTGTTCATCAATCCATTTCCATGCCTTATCCTTGAGCATGCAGTGAAAATATGCGAGTGAATGTAAAAAAGTGGCGCACGGATAAGTACAGAATTAGACCGGTTTATGGTCATTCAACGGTTAAGAATTAAATCCTCCCGATAATTCTGATTACTTGATTCTATTGACTGAAGTAATTGACCTTCTGAAAGAGCAGAAAAGGCTAGAGTTGAGTCACGTTGAGGCCATAGGGAAGACCATGGAGGACATCGTGAACCCAATGGTGAGAGTCGTCTTAGAGAGCATCGTGCATGATAGCAAGAAACATGCATCTATCGCCCAGGCTTTGATTGATGTTGAGGCAGGTGAGGTTCCTACAAAACTGGATATGGACCTTGGACCTGCGACGACGCTTAATCAGAGCATCAAGCAGCATGTTAGGGTGGAGATGAATATGGTTGAGTTGCTGGGCGAGATAGGGGAATTGATCAAGGATGACAGGGTGAAGAAATTCATCGAGTATCTTGTCGAGGAGGAGAAACGCCATCACAGGCTATTGAAGGAGTTCAGCCTGCTTCTTGATAGGGACAGCGTCTCGATGGATGAGTACCTTGACCTGTTCCAGAAGTACATGATCGTACCGCCTAACTAAGGCTCTCAATCACTTTTCCGTACTTTTCGTGGATCATTTTCTGGTCAAACTCCAGTGACTCTCTGAGAAGCTCTGCCATCTCGTCCTCATCAAAGTATTTCCGAGTCTGAAGGAAGAACTCCTTGTCCTCCTTGTAGATATGGGGAGGATATAGCTCGATCAGCTTCCTAATCTGAGTCTTAATATCATCCAGAGCATTGGAGTCTCCTCTAACCCAGTCATCCTTAGCCTTGAGTAAACCCTTCACGGTGGCTCGTGCTATGACATGTTCATTCTCAAGCTCATCCATAATCCTCTGATGGTCCAAGTCGAGTTTTTTCGTCTTGAGTTCCCTAAATAGTATGTCTTCTTCTTTGCCGTGATGTGTACGGTCCGCATATGTCCTGAAGAAATCCACTGCTTGCACGATGAAGATTGGATTGGGCTTTCCTCCATCGTCCAGACGTTTCAGTTCAGCCTCTAGTATTGGCACGATCTTCTCGATGAGTCTATGTTCAATCATCATCAAACCGATAGCTTGCATAGAAACCAAGTGATTAACGAGATTACTGTTAATAAACAATGTCAATTAATGCTCAAAACAGCTAAACACGGAGAAAAGAGAGATACAGTATGGACCATCGGCTAAAGTACATTGGAGTAGTCTCCGGGATCAGTGGATGGGTGGTGATACTGGTAGCAATAATCCAGAACCCTTGGTTCGTTTTCACGGAGCATGCATTCAGTGACTTGGGAGGGAGGCTGGCTGAGAACGTTTGGGTGTTCAACTATGGGATGATGTGCACTGGATTGATGGTAGTACTATACGGAGTGTATCAAACATCAATCGTGAAAAAGACCTCAGGGAAGATCGGAAGCGCTCTATCGATATTGTCTGGAATACTGCTATTCCTTATCGGTGCATATCCAACTGGGACAGCGCTCCATTTCCCCGTTTCAGTCGGGTTTTTTGGCATGACGGATTTAGCTATCGGTGTGTGGGGGCTTGAGTTGCTGGGAGGAGAGAATGATAGGATTGGGAGGACCCTTCTCATCATGAGCTTTGTTGGTCCAGTCCTAGCGGCTCTTATTGATTGGCCTTCGACAGCTACTGTGGAAGCGTTTGGAATATTAATGATGAACATCTGGGTCGTATTGATGACTCAAGTGAGACTGGACAAATAGAAGAGGTAATCAGTCCCAACTCCCTCCTTGCCCAGAATTCTCATGGCACTCATTATCTGACTCCTATGGTATGCGGTGTGGATAATGTACTGGATGAAGTAATCGTCGTGGTCTACGGTCATCTGTCCATCCTTCAGGAAATTAGGGAACACGGCTTCAAGGTCCAGATGGGATGAGGCAAACGAGACAAGGTCGAGGTCAATATTCCTCCAGTGCTCGCACACCTCATCTATTGTCATTGCGGAGATCGTATCCCCAATCTGATAAGGGTCTACATCGTCTTCTTCGACTCTTGCTTTTAGGTTGAACTCGACAGCCAATACGGAGTGGAGGATCAGTCTCTTGATACTATCGTATGGGGGGATGATTTCCCGCTCATACTCTTCGGGGGTCAACCCAATGATTATACTCCTCACACGGTCGTTGGCCCAGAGATGATAGTCGGCGAGTTTCGCAAGGTCCATGGTAGAGAATTTAGAGGGGGTTTAAAATAGGTCTTCCGTGAGGGTCCAATAAAATCCTCGCACAAATGGTGTTGTCATACGTGTTTCCTAACCGAAAACTGATTTTATCCTCTTGAGACCTTCATCTAATCGGTCCTGTTTCCCAGTTTCCAATCCATACAATGCCTCGTAGAAAGGAATAATCATCACGTAGAACTCGCAGCGTTCAAGGTAGGTCAACGGGAGCTCAACCCTGCGGCATATGTTCTCGGCGAATGATCGCCCATACTCCGCGTATAGTCCAGTCAGGTCGAAAGCTGGGTCCCCGTAGCATGCGTCTCCCCAATCGATGACTCCGGTCAAGTTCCCGATGATGTGTAGAATATGCTCACCTGAAAGGTCCCTGTGACAGAGAACTGGCTCGAAGATGAAGTTGTTTGACTCACTCAGGTAACTGTTGAACACATAGTTGATGCGTCGCCATATGCGAGCGTTGAAGTATTCCGACAGATCGTCTTCAATCCTGTTGTAGAGTAGCTGGTACTGTGCTTTCCATGCGCTGGGGTCGAAGTAGTCGATCCTTCTTAACTCGTCTCCCTTAATCCGATGAAGCTCAGATAGGAAGTTTCCAATGGCTGAGGACACGGTTTCTAGGTAATTGTTTACGTGGGATGAGCGGAGCCTGACACCCTCGATCTTCCTGTAGCCCATAAAGTATGGGGGCTCGTTGATCTTAGTGTAGATCGGAAAGGGGACGCTGACGGTGAGATACTCGTCTAGTACGGGTAGCAGCTCAATCTCTTTCAGGAACTGGTGCTGGACCTCCTCTCTACGGGTGAACCTGAAGACAAGGGTATCGTTCACCTCAACCACAACATTATCCCATCCCTCAGGGATGACCCGGTGCTTCTCTACCTTGAGAAGGGTCTCGGACTCGATGAGAGATAGGAGGTCAGAGTGGTCCATAACTAGGTTTCACCGTAAAAATAGTTAATACTTGCCAGGGGAGGCTAGCGCTTCCCCTTGAGCTTTTGCCATGCCTCTTCGGCGATCTCCAGCGGAGGGTCAACGCCCTCAGGGATGGGGGTAACGTACTCTCGTCCACCGATGCGCTCCTCGTGCTCCTCCCATGCCTTCTTGATCCACTCAGGCTTCGTGAACAGGTCCAAGGCTGCACCGACCATGGTCTTCGCGGCGAACACGAGGCTCTTGTGCCCAATGCTCATACCAGATACAGCCGTAAACCTCCAATCGTGTCCCGGTGCACCTAGCACGTTACAGGCTGTGCCAAACTCCATTGTGGGGCACTGCCATGAGACATCGCTTACATCTGTCGATCCTTTGCTGACCTCACCGTCGTTCCACGCGTCAAGTATATCGGTCATGAGATTGACGTCCTTGTACTTCTCCGGGTTGGGGACTCCATACTTTTTGAGTCCAGCCATCTTTGCGTCGGGGTCAAGAGTCTTGGCTATATCAGCGGCAAAGGCTTCTTCCTCCTCGGTCCAACCTGGGTGCCCTACCTCTCTCATGTTAGCTGTGACAAGCTCGCTGAGTGTCCTGTTGGGAACCTTGTTGTATATTGCGGCGATGAGGTCGATCTTTAGATCGGTCTCGGTCATCAGCTTGGCTCCTTCAGCGATCTTGTTGATACGCTCATAGATGTGGGAGACCATGGCGCGCTCTGGTGCCCTGATATAGTACCATGAGCGAGCGTAATCGGGTACGACGTTTGGCTGTCCTCCACCCTCCTCGATGACGTAGTGTATTCTCGCGTCCTGCACCACGTGCTCCCTGAGGAAGTTGACGCCAATGTTCATCAGCTCAATGGCGTCCAACGCGCTCCTGCCATGCTCTGGGCTTCCCGCGGCGTGGGCTGTTTTTCCGAAGTACTCGTACTTGACGCTGTTCACAGCGTTGCTGGATGATAATCCGGCGACGTTCATGCTTCCCGGGTGGTGGCTCAGGCAGGCGTCAACACCGTCAAGGTAGCCGCTCCTGACGAGGTAGACCTTGCCGTCATAGTTCTCCTCGGCTGGGCTCCCGTAGCACTTGATGGTGCCGGGCAGTCCTTCTTCCTCTAGAATGTACCGGGCTGCAATGGCTGCCATGAACCCGCTGGTTCCGTGCACATTGTGACCGCATCCATGGCCCGGACCGTCAACAACCTCCCACTCCTTGTATGGAACGGGTTTGTTACTGATTCCCGGTAGTGCGTCATACTCCCCTAGGAACCCGATGACTGGCTTTCCCTCACCCCAAGTGGCAACAAACGCGCTGGGCATCCCAGCTACCCCGTGCTCAACCTGGAATCCGTGTTTCCTCAACGTGTCTACATGTATCTGAGCCGACTTGTGCTCGACAAGCCCCAGCTCCGCGTACTCCCAAACCTTGTCGCTGACCTCGATGAACTCTTCCTTGTGCTCTTCGATCCAGCTCCATGCCTTGTCTTTCATAACGGAACAGTATGGGTCTGGATGGTGTTAAAATTATGGAGAAGAGGACTCAGATTAACTAGGTGAGTGGTGAGAAGTGCTATATTACCAGCATGACTGTTTCTTTTCATGTCGGAGAAAATTCTTGCAGTAAAAAACGGCTCGCTCTGGGATGGAACAGGTGACGACCCACTGAGTGACGCAGTTGTTCTGGTCAAGGACAAGACAATAGTTGATGTTGGGTCATCACGAGATGTCGAGATACCAAAGGGGGCTGAGATAGTCGATGCCCAGGGAAAACTGATGATGCCCGGATTAATGGACCTTCACGTCCACATTTTCCAAATGGTTGGCCCACTGGACTACCATGAAAGACATCTTGTACCCGAGAGTATGTCGCTTCTCTACGCGGTTAAGCACGCCAAGCAGCTTCTTGAGGCTGGGTACATCACATGTAGGGACCTTGTTTACCCGTTCCCAGAGTACACGGGAAGGGATGCGGTGCAGGTCCGGACCGCTCTGGAGAGTAGAATGATCCAAGGATGTAGACTTGAAGTGGCTGGAGTTGTAACATCAACGGCAAGTCACCTTGATGTGATCCGCCCCCACCCCTTGAGGCACTTGCACATCACGGCCGATGGAGAAGACGAGGTCAGAAAGATGTCCAGAATCTGCGTTAGGGAGCAGGTTGACTGGCTTAAGACCTGTACAACTGGTGGAATGGCTGGCGGTTTCACGAACGACCCCAACTTCAGGCAGTACACCATCGATGAGCTTAAGGTGATCGTTGACGAAGCCCACCATTTTGGCATCAAGGCTGCGAGCCACACGGAGGGGAGGATCGGGTGTAGGATGGCGGCAGAGGTGGGGATGGACACTATCGAGCATGCTTCGGAGCTGGAGGAGGATGTTATCGAGATGATATTGAAGAAAGGGCTCCACATTACGCCCACCCTTGCCCCAGCGTATTACAGGTCAGAGGTAATGGGTTTGCCAACACAGTATCTTCCAAAGAAGTTGGGCGGCGAAGAGTTTGATAAACGCCATCTGCAGAGCCAAAAGGACGCAATAGAGGCAGGCGTCAAGATGGTGATGGGTACAGACTGCGGGCATGTCTTCCCTCCGGGAGCGAACAGCTGGGAGCTGGAGCTATACGTGAAAAAGCTGGACATGACTCCAGCTGAGGCATTGTTACTAGCTACACGGAACGCAGCTGACGCACTGGGCAAGCTGGACGGGTTAGGCACCATTGAGAGGGGTAAATTCGCGGACCTCATTGTGGTTGACGGAAATCCGTTAAACGATATATCGGTGCTTCAGAACCTTGAGAACATCAAGGTAGTTATGAAGGAAGGCGTCGTCGAGGTAGACAGACGCTAACCCAACCCTTTTTCTCCTACTATTGTCATGGATACTCAAACTCAGAGGGATATAGTTGAAGGTTGTAGGAATAATCGGCGGACCGAAGACAGAAGGGAATACATACAATCTGGTTAGGGCTGTACTGGATGGAGCGTTGGACGCGGGGCACACAGTGGTGACTTGGAGGCTCAAGGACATCTACATAGGGCATATTGGTCACTTCGCGGACGAGCTGTTGCCGCCCAACGATGATTTCGAGAAGATGCAGGGCGACCTAGAGTCAATGGGAGCCCTAGTCATAGGTTCCCCAATCTGGTACGGGCACGTTGACACGCGCACCTTCAACTTCATCAACCGTACCTACGTCTACAACCGGTCCTATAGCGAGGAGAACGCAGAGAAATGGCCCAAGGCAAAAGTCGTGAACGTTCTGACCTACGCTAGGGAGGAGGATGACGCCTACGACCATATATTCGACTGGTATAAGGGAATCTGGGACTGGTACGGAATGCCTGAAACAATTAACCTAGCCGCTTCTGGAACTGACAACAATCCAGTAAGCGAACGACTAGGCCTGATTGAAAGGGCGAAAGAGATAGGCAGAAACCTCTAAGGGTTGAAGTCGTCCCAGAACTTCTTTGGTGGGTGATCTAGCACCCAGTTTACTCTTGTGTCATGTATAACCCTTGAGCAGTAGGGGTCGCCCTCCGCGATGGTGTGTTCCATTGTGAACACGAGGTGGTTTCCTCGTGACCTTGCCCCCTCGTAGTCACCGTAGCAACAGACTAGGTATTTTAGCTCGGGGTCGGGCAGCTCCTCCATGGCGTCAACCCATGTGCAGTTCTCGTTCTTGTACGCGTACTTGCCGTCCGCGATCACTCCGTGGACTATCACCCATTCGGATTCGGTGTTCCCACGGTTCCTGCTTTCGAAGTACTCTTGAACATCCTCCATGGGTTCCCTAGGTGTCCTGTTGTCGATGATGTACTCGGTGATGTAACGTTTCCAGATTCCGACCGTTTCATCTCTCCCGTAGACATCAGTCAGGGTTAGAAGGTTGTAGTAGTCGGGGAAAAGGAACGATTTGAGATAGTTTCTGTTGGATACAGTCACCTCGTTATCATGTAGGATTGCTTCAGGTTCGATGTCCAGTAGGTTGAGGTAATAGTTGAGATACGAGGTTGAAAGGGCTGGGTATTCTTTGAGTTGTCCGGAGTCATCTATCAGGGGAGTCAGGTCAAGTCCAGCCTCCTCAAGATGGTTGACACTGTTCAGAGTTGTGTATCGGTGCGTGAGTCCCTGAATGTATTCCTGAAGGTTCTCAGGATGCCTATCCGATAACGTTCCAATTAGGTAGTCTAGGCGTTTGAGAGTGCGCGTCTTGGCACGAGAAATGGGTTTGATGGAAATTGGTAGGTCCATTGCATCTGGGTTGTGTTTCCCGATTCGTACTTTTTTCATGGATCAACCGTGTTTGAGACTCTATTTAACGTTAGAGACGCGGCTTCTCTTTCACCGCCATCACCCTTAACCTGTTCTCCTCCAAGGTCTTGACGTACTTGAAACCGTTTTCCGCCAGCTTCTCAATCAGATATTCAAGATCGAAGGCTCTGAGTCTGGAGTAGTCCGTGATCTCCTCGGTTTCTCCGTTCCTAGTTATCTTGTATCTCCACTCGGTGGTCCAGTGTTTATAGTCATCTGACCACTCGATGTTCCTTGACCTCCGTTTGATAACCAGATCAGGGACCTCGTATGTTGCCTCCTGCCACTGGCTGTGTCTCTCGGGGTCAGTGTTTTCCGAGTTGAAGCTGTCAAAGACAAGGACTCCTCCCTCGGGAAGCATCTTGTTGAAACATTTCAAGGCTCGATCAACGTCATCGTCGGTCTCCATGTATGTGAAGCTGGAGCCAAGGCAGAGAACCGCATCGTAGAAACCTGGGAGGTTGATCTCCCTCATGTCCATCTGGTGCAGTTCTCCTTTGACGCGGGGCTTGGCAATACTCAGCATCTCGTTGCTGAGATCAATCCCAGTCACATCGAATCCTGCTTCCTCAAGTAGGTTCATGAATACGCCTGTTCCGCAAGCCACTTCGAGAACCTTGTTCACGTCGTGGCTTTCCAGAATCGGTTTCAGTTCATCAAAGAGTCCCTTATAGCTCCAGTGTTGCTGGTATAGTAGGTCGTAGACCCATGCTAGCTCATTGTAGAGCTGTTCTGTAGAATTTTGGTGTCCGGATCGGAATATTATCCCTCATTTTCACCGAGGAATAGATTGGGTTCGAGGATATAAGGGTTCAAGATAGGTGAAATATACGTCCAAGGAGTAGATTCCTTTGGTGTCTTCATGGTTGATGTATCCAGGATAGAAAATGGGGTGGAGCTGCGTCACCAGCAGCTCAGGTTTAGAATCGAGACGTGGGGAAGGAACAGCCTGAGAGTAAGAGCGTCTCTATTGGACATTGATGATTCGCTGGACTGGGCGATACTTGAGCAGGATCAGATCAAACCAGTGGTCTCCTCCAATGACTGCCTTGTCTCGGTCACGAATGGTGGAATCATGTGCCACGTGAACATCAACCCAGACAGCATCTCTGGTCAGCCATGGAGCATATCATTCTACAAGTCAACAGGTGAGGAACTGCTATCAGAGAACCACCATCGGTTCAAACGGTGGCGAGGGGTCTACCTGAAACCAAAGGGCGGGGACTCGTTCACATGTGAGGCACGGTTCAAGGCATATGAGGGGGAGAGGCTCTACGGACTCGGGCAACACCAGCATGGCAGACTTGACAACAAGGGATGCGTCATTGAGCTACTGCAAAGGAATACCGAGGTTTGTATTCCGTTCATGTACAGCACAAAAGGATACGGGTTCCTCTGGAATAATCCCGCAGTGGGAAGGGTAGAACTAGGGTACAACGGTACAACGTGGATAGCTGACCGGACAAGACAGATGGATTACTGGGTGACCACAGGTGATTCACCCGCCCAGATTATGAAGCAGTACGCGGATGCCACTGGTCACGCACCGATGATGCCCGAGTACGCCACTGGGTTCTGGCAGTGTAAGCTCCGCTACCAGAGTCAGGAGGAGTTGATGGAGGTTGCGAGGGAGTACAAGAGGAGAGAATTACCCCTCAGCGTCATAGTAGCGGATTTCTTCCACTGGACGTTGATGGGGGAATGGAAGTTTGACCCAGAGAAGTGGCCAGATGTACCGAGGATGGTGAAGGAGCTGGACGAGATGGGGGTCAGGCTCATGGTATCGGTATGGCCGACGGTGAACCAGCTCAGCGAGAACTTTGAGGAGATGAAATCCAAGGGCTACCTCGTTGGGTCGGAGCACGGGGACGAGTCTCACACCCAGTTCCTCGACCACAAACCAGAGGGCCCTCTGCATATGTGCTATTACGATGCCACCAACCCGGAAGCACAGAGGTACGTCTGGAGTAAGGCAAGGGAAGGCTACTATCAGCACGGCATCAAGACGTGGTGGCTGGACGCCTGCGAGCCGGAGATATACCCGATGAGCCCGGAGAACCTGCGGTACAGCATAGGTAACGGCGAGATGGTCTCCAACATCTACCCGATGCTTAACAGCAAGGCGTTCTACGAGGGTATGAAGGAGGAGGGGGAGGATGAGATAATCCTCCTGACCCGCTCCGCGTGGGCTGGTAGCCAGAGGTATGGCGCATTGGTCTGGAGCGGCGACATACCAAGCACGTTCGAAGCGTTGCGGACGCAGATCAAGGCTGGGCTCAATATCGCTATGAGCGGAATCCCATGGTGGAACACGGATATTGGAGGGTTCCACGGGGGAGACCCAGATGACCCGGAGTTCAGGGAGCTGCTGGTGCGCTGGTTCCAGTTCGGCGTCTTCAGCCCGGTAACTAGGCTTCATGGCCACAGGAAGCCCACGATAGGCGTAACCGGTGGACCAAACGAGGCGTGGAGCTTCGGGGATGAGGCATACGAGATAATCAAGGGGCTGTTGGAGCTAAGGGAGGAGCTCAGGCCCTACGTTCTTGACCAGATGAGGGAGGCACACCTCCACGGTGCCCCCGTGATGCGTCCCCTCTTCTACGATTTCCCGGATGACCACCAGTGCTACAAGCCGGAGGACCAGTACATGTTTGGATCAAAGATAATGGTAGCTCCAGTCGTGGAGATGGGGGCTAGGAAGCGGACACTCTACCTGCCAGCGGGTGCCAGGTGGAGGGATGATGCTGGAAAGGTTCACAGGGGAGGGGTGTGGGTTGAGGTGGATGCGCCTCTTGGTAAGGTTCCCTACTTCTACCGGGAGTAGCATTGGGGAACCCTTAAACCGGGTGATAATTCAGTATCTTGACCGATGAACCCCGATGTCTACACTTTGATCCTCCTCTCAGTGGGTTTGGCCATGGACGCGTTTAGCGTTGCTTTGGTGACGGGTTTCGGTTTGGGTAAGGTCAGGTTGGAGGACTCGTTGAAGGTGAGTGGATTATTCGGGTTAGCCCATGTGGTGATGCCGGTTATTGGATGGTTCCTCGGCTCAACGGTAATTGATGTTATCCAGAGGTGGGATCACTGGATAGCGTTCGTGCTCCTTGGCTTCGTTGGGGGTAAGATGCTGAAGGAAGGGCTTGACGATGAGGTTGAGAGTATCAACGCTAGCGACCTGCTTAGCTTCGTAAGTCTGCTAATGTTCACGGTCGCGGTGAGCATCGATGCCCTCGCGGTTGGATTAAGCTTCAGCGTGCAGGGGCTCAGCATCTGGGTGCCCAGCCTCTACATGGGTGTGGGAACCCTGTTATTCACGTTCCTCGGGTTGAGCATCGGGAACAGGACCGGTCAGAGGTTTGGGAAGAGGGCGCAGGTGTTTGGGGGGGTTGTCTTGATTCTCATAGGGGTGAGGATTGTTTTGACTCACCTTGGTTTTCTCTAGGCTGGTATCAGTGGCCCGTAACTTTTGGTTTTTTTATGGAGCCATATAGAAATGTATTGGGCCGAGGAAGGGCCTGATGGGGGTCTTATATCTTTTCTAGTAGGCTCGGGAGCTCGGATAAACGTTTGATTACCCCATCTGCGTTGAGGGAGTTTATGGTCTCCTCGTCGTACTCGCGGGTGTTTATCAGCACGAACTTGCATCCGGCTGCGTTCGCTGATAGCGCATCGTGGTCAGAGTCTCCAACGTATACGACATCGTCCCGTCCGCATAGGCTCTTCATCAGGTTGAGTGGCTCGGGGTTTGGTTTGATGTAGTTTACGTCGTTGCGGGTGATGGATTTCCCGAAAAATGAGCCAAAACACTTGAACTCGTCGCTGGTGCTCAGCCTGCTGTATGATTCCCTTGAGGCGGTGGTTACCAGGCCCATCTCGTATCCTTCTGCTTTCAGTTCTTTGAGTCCGTCGATGGTGTCTGGTAGTAGGATGCTTAGGTCGTGCTCCGTTCTTTCTTCAACCATGAATGGGTCATTGATCTTTCTCATCAACTCATCAACCCCATCCGGAAAGTTTTCCTCGCCGTACTTCCTTACGGCGTTCCAGATGTGAGCCATGCGATCCAGATCCTCTACAAGATTAGAAGGTACGCCGTTCTCCACGGCGACTTTCTTCATCTGGACCTTGATGGAGAGGTATGGGAGGTGCTTGTTCGTCACCCCGGTGTACGTGGGCTTCTTCTTCAGGATGATGAGGGTCCCATCCATATCGAATAGTACTAGCGGCTTCAGGCTGGGCACCTAGTTGAGGATGGCCTCGTCTAGGCTCATCCGCTCTGATTTCAGTGTCTCCTCGTCGGGCCATCCGATGATTATGTGGTTTCTGCTAGTCATGGTGGGGCTGAGGTTGAAGTGCTCCCTGAGCTTTTTCTGGGTCTCCTCGCCGTGTGTGAGCCAGCAGTGCCCGAGTCCTAGGGCGTGTGCCATCAAGGAGATGTGGTCTGCCGCTGCCCCTGCGTCGAAGTAGAGGTTCTGTGGAACGTATTTCTCGAATCGGAGGGTGTGGTACATGCTTAACTCTTGGAGAACAACGATCATTACGCAGTTTTCGATTGGTATGTCGCTGCTCACAAGCTTCTGCTCCTCGGGGTCTCGGAGAACTAGGAACCTGGTGCACCCGACGTTGCATCCGTGGGGAGCGTAGAGCCCTGCCTTGAGTATTCTTCTAATCATGTGATCCGGCACTGGGTCAGGTTTGAACTGCCTGATGCTCTTCCTACCGTAAATCAACCGTTCAACCGTATCCGCCTCAGCCTCGCTGAAACTCTCCCAAGGGGTTACATCTAATTCAGGCTCCTTACCCTCCCTCATCCTCCTAGCCGCATCGATGTACTTGATGCACCACTCGATGTCCGGGGGATCAACAGGGAAGCCTCTCCGCTTCCATACGTCCAGCAGCTTTTCTGCTACAACACCATAATCGTCAGGCATCTCGTAGCTGCCGTTGAGAATCCTGTAATAATACACCTCGATTGTGTGGTGGGTTCTCTCGTGGAAGACCGCCCGCAGGTCATCCATCTTCATCTTCATAAGCTGGGTCTCGGTGTACCCGTGTACCCTGAACTCTTCACCCAAAACGTTCACCTGAGTATGAGGACGGTCTGGTGTTTTTGACACTTGCGAGGCACTGTTTTTAGAGCATGATTCCCGTATCTGTACGGGATGAACGATAAGGTCTGCACCGGACAGGTGATGATCGTCACTGGTGCCAACTCAGGTATAGGTTACCATACAGCGTGGGGACTGGCAGAGAAAGGCGCGACGGTGGTGATGGTTGTCCGAGACATGGAGAAGGGCGAGAAAGCCATGGCTGAGATCAAAGAGGCAACCGGGGCAAGCAGTGTATACCTGATGCACTGCGATGTCAGCGACATGAAGAGCGTTGACAGGTTCACCGATGCGTTCAAGAAACGTTTCATGTGTCTCAACGTGCTCATCAACAACGCTGGAGCTGCGTTTAGCAGCCGCCAAGAGACTGAGACTGGCTACGAGAAGACGATAGCCACCAACTACCTAGGATTGTTCAGACTCACATGGAACCTGCTGCCATTCCTCAAGGAAAGTGCTCCGACTAGAATCATCAACCTCGGTTCAGGGATGCACAAGACGGGCAAGATCAACCTTGATGATATCATGATGACGAAGAACTACGCCAGCATGAAACAGTACGCCAACAGCAAGCTCATTGTGGCGACCCTTACCTACGCGCTGTCGAGGAGATTGGAGGGAACAGGCGTTACCGCGAACGTGGTTGAGCCTGGGTTCGTGGCTACAAACCTCGGGAAAAACATGGGTGGGCTCAGGGATAGGCTTGTCTTCGCGATCGTTCGCCCGATCCAAACGAGCGCCAAGAAAGGAGCCGAGACCAGCATCTGGGCTGCCACCGAGGAAAGCCTCGAATGCACGACGGGCAAGACATTTAGGAATAAACAGGAGACCAAGTCAGCGGATGAAACCTACGACGAGGAGCTTCAGGACGAACTCTGGGACTGGACATGGAACCTGCTCAACAAGAGACCTGCTTAACTAGATCGTCAACAGTGAGCCCCTCTGGGAGCTCGTAGTCATCAATCAATGCCCTTATCCATGGCTTTCCATCGAGTGCTTCTGGTTTTTCAACGAGCTTGGACATGGCGTCAGCGAACCGGAGGCTTTTGTCGAGAAGTGTTGTGGGTACCACCCCGGTGCGGTGGTCATGTGACCTTATTGCGTGTAAAATGCTCTCGGATACCCTTCCATCTAACTTTTGGGCAGCGATAATGCCGTGTCGAGTTCTGTCTTCGATGGTTTCATCATAATCAAGGTCATGCAGGAGCCCAGCTAGCTCCCACTTATCCACGTTTTCCCCGAGGTGTTTAGCTAGAACCACTAGAATCCTTGAGACTAGGATGGAATGATTCATTTTATTGGACCCGTCAATCAAGCCCAACGCCTCATCCGTGGGGAGCATGAACATGAATGTGTGGATGTGCCCATTAACTATTATTGAATAAAAAATACTGGAAGGTTTCTGCCTAGTCCTTCTCCGTGAAGAAACGCCAGTAAAGAACACCGTTCAACGCCATGAGCACAGCCCCGGTGTAGAAGGGCAATGTCAGACTGATGGACTCAAACATGTAGCCAGCAAGGGTCGGAGCAATGGTTCTGACCCCCATCCTAGCTGAGTTACTGATTCCAATAGCGGTGGCGGTTTCCTCGGGGGACACCATCCCCGACGCGAAGGTCTGACGTATCGGCATCGTGAAAAGAACGATGATACGGTTCAAGACCATGAAGAACACAGCCAACGGGTACCAGCTTGACAACGCAAAAGCAACGGTGACGAAGGCTGACAATATTCGAGTCCCGATGATCGTTGGTATCGCGCCGTACCTCTCAACAAGCCTCGGGGTAACGAGGTAAGTGAAGATACTCAGGAACCTTGCGAATGCGTAGATGGGTCCAAGCACCTCGCTGCCCACCAAGAACCTCTCATAGAAGTACAGGGTCATGAGGCTGTCAACCATGCCCCAGCCCAAGCCACTGGTGCTCCTCGTTAGACTGAACTTTGCGATTACGCCCCAGTTCTTTATACCTGCACCCTTCTCGGATTCAACAACCTCACCCCTCGCACCCTCCTTGAGGGGGAGAAGATAGAAAAGGGAAAGCAGGTTGACTGCCGTGCATATCCACCATAACAGTTGATGCGCCGAGACTACACTGTAACCGAAATTATTCTCAAGGTAGACTGGTAAGCCCCCTAAGCTCAACCCGATGGTTGATGCGAGGCTGTTTGTGATAGCCATAGTACTGTAGATGTTTGGGCGGTTCTCCGCCTCCACCTTGTCGGTGATGTACCCCGAGACCACGGGTTGCCCAGCACCGACACCCTCACCCATCGCGCCGAGGCTCTGTGCGAGCGCCAGTGTCCAGAAATCAGTGGAAATGGCAAACAAAGCTGTACGCCCCGCGGCGAAAAGAGTGCCAAGAATAAGGAAAGGCTTCCTTCCATAACGATCGCAAAGATACCCGAAGGTGATATGGTGAATCGCGCTGAGGAAAGTAGCGATACTCAACAGGATACCTATCTCAACGGCGCTGTACCCGAGTAACGCAAAATAGATGGCCCTAACTACCTGAAGGAACCCCATCACGATTCGACGGGTGAACATGCTCCCTGTGAGGAGGGTGATATCCCTGTCGAAGCCAACCTGCAGGCGTTTCAGGGTCTCCAATGTCAGCCAAAGATTTCCTTGAACCGTTCGACGATGATTTCCTCGTCTCCGGGCTGGAGGTTGATGGTGTTGATGATGAAGTCGTTGCTGTTGCCCCAGTACCTGACCCAGACCTCGGGGTCTCCTTCCCGCATCTTCTTGACCAGCGCATTAGTTTCTGGTATGCTTAGGTCGTCAAGCATCACCCTGAGTCCAATGGTGTGGTAACCAGTGCCTTCACCGCTCTTGGGGTAGTAGCTTAACCTGGCGTCCTTTAGACCCGGCAGGTCCTTGACACCCTTCTCGATGTACTTGGTCTTCTCCCAGGCTGGCTGGAACCTTTCCTTGTCGTGGTCCATCTCGAACCACTGGTCGAAGGCAACCAGCATGCCGATGATTTCCTGCCTGTCAAGCTTGTAGCCCCTTCCAAGGCTCCTGTAGACACCGCTCTGCTCCTTGGGGCCAGCCTCGGCTCCGATGAAGCTGTGCAACGCGATGGCATCGATCAGGTCTTTCCTGCCGTAGATGTAGCCAGTGCTGTTGGGTCCTCCAACGTATTTTCCCCCGACCGCAACTAGGTCGCATCCCATCTCCATGAACTTCGCCTGCACATCCTTGGGGTACGTCATACCTGCTCCGTCAACGATTACTGGAATTCCATGCTTCTTCCCAATCTCAATAACTTTCTCAAGTGGGCAGATTGATGGGTTAGGTCCCATCGCTGGGTAGGCGTAGTGGATTCCTGCTGTCCTCTCGGTGATGGCGTTCTCCATCTGCTCTGGTGTACAGCCCCACCTCTCGTCGCCGACGAAAACGAACTTACCTCCGGCGACCTCGATGCTCCTGTCGTAGACGAGGAGCCTCGCGCTGCGCTGAATGATGAACTCGTCCTTCATCCCGTCTGTCTGTGGTAGGCGACGCATCTTCTCCGTGTCACTACCCGCCATGCAGGCCGCCGCGGCGAGCACCAAGGCGTTGAAAGCGCCACTGGTGATCCAAGCGGCGGGTGCATTGATCTTTTCCGCGATGTGTTTACTTCCTTTCTCTATGAGGTCCCACATGTACGTGTATGCACTGTTGGCTTCCTCCATTGCCTCGATTACCTCGGGCGTCAGTGTGCTTCCGCCCAGTCTGGTCAAATGAAAAGCGGCGTTCACAACTCGTTTCGCGCCGTACCGAGAATATATGCTCATGGCTACCAATCAGCTAAAAACGGATAAAACAGTTTGCCAGTTATTCTCGCCTTAGAAAGTCGCCCAGGTCGAACATGTTCTTGATGACCCTCCTGTTCCCCGAGGTCTCGTATCTCCCATACCCGATACAGTCCTCCCCGAACATCACTAGGCAGTAGTTGCCAAGCTCAACGTTGTCGGTGAACCGTTCAACGTTCTCCTCGAATACGTCCTTCCCCACGACGAAGAGCCACGCAGCGTCCCTACCTAGGAAGCATTTCCTCGTTGAGTCCTCATTCCCTAGTTTCTGGAGGAGCAGGCTGCTTGGTTGGAACCATTTCTTGTTCTGCCCAAGGTAGAAGCCGTTGTAGACAACCTTGTCCCGTTGCAGTTTGACATCAATCGGGTCTGTAAAGCGGAGATTGTTGACCCTGAAAACGTCCTCGGGTTGATACGATGATCCTACCTGTGAGAGGAACCTGTCCAATAACCTCATAGTTTCACCGCCTTCGCCATGAAGAAGCCCTGACTGCCCACATCGTTGGGCCAAAGCCTCCTGCATTTCTTAATAGACTCATCCAGCTCGTCGAGGAATATGCTGGTGACGCCGGGTGATCCCGGTGCGTCTATTTCCTGCAACTCAATATCATAATTCTCAAGCATCCAAGCCACGTTGAGCTCGTTCTCCTCGGACTCAAGGCTGCACGTTGAGTAGAGAAGGACTCCTCCTTTCTCCAAAAGGTCGATGGCTTTCCCTATGAGCCTACGCTGCACCAACGAGTTGCTCTTAATATGCGCCTTGGTCCGCTTCTCGAACCAGTTCTTGTCAGTTACATAATTCCCAGAGCATGGTGCGTCAAGCAATACCTTCGTGAAGAGATGCTCATCTGGCATTTCGAGGGCATCGAGGTGGTAGACAATTGTGTTCATGACTCCTGTTCGCTCTACGTTGTTTTCGAGTGCGTAGAGCCTCCTGCGGTTGATGTCAACGGCGGTGACTGTTCCTCTGTTCTCCATGTACGCAGCCATCTGCGTTGTCTTTCCACCAGGTGCAGCAGTCATGTCAAGGACCCTATCATCCTCTGTTGGGGAGAGAACCTGCACTGGTAACTGTGATGCGGTCTCTTGAAGTGAATAATATCCGAGAAGATACTCGATAGACGCCCCCAGACTGAAGGGAGAGGAGACCACCCGGTATCCATGGTCGAGGAAGGGTATTCGTTCAAGCTCCACCCCTTGACTGGTTAGAGTCTCAACGATTGCCTCATCCCTAGTCTTCAGGGAGTTGACGCGTATCGCCTGCGGAGTAGTCTCATCACCTGTCACAGAGCCCCCCATGCTCGTGTACAGCTCGATGACGTCCTCCCTGCCCATAAGAATCATGTCTGATATGGCTTCACCCAATATATTTCCATGGAATCTCTTAATGGCGGGAACAGCGAGGATATCTCATGAAGCGGCAGAGGATAAGGGACCTCGGTTACAAGCCGGGGGAAATGGAGCCTGGCAGGTACAACGCGATAACTGACGTTGATGGGGTTGGTGTTGGACACGTCACCTTGATTGAGGGAGATGACATCAGGACGGGCGTTACAGCCATCACTCCCCACAGTGGAAACCTGTTCGAGAACAGGGTCCCCGCTGCCGTAGATATCCTCAACGGGTACGGTAAGACCGTGGGTCTTAGCCAGGTATTATTCGAGGGTCGGCTTGAGACGCCCATATTGCTCACTGAGACCCTGAACACTTACAGGGTGGCGGATGCGGTCATCGATTATTATGATGATATTATGGGTTACAGACCCAGGAGTCTCAACGCGGTTGTAGGTGAGACCAACGGGGGGTACCTCACGGACAACTTCAACCGGGCTGTAACAGGTGAGCATGTATATGAGGCGATAGAGTCGGCAAGGGGCTGCGAAGGTAAGGTGGAAGAGGGGGCTGTGGGGGCAGGAACCCCCATGACAGGTTATGGGTTCAAGGGCGGCATTGGTACAGCCAGCAGGAAGGCTGGAGATGCAACAGTGGGCGTCTTGGTTCAGCTAAACTGTGGAAGGAAGGACGACCTGACCATTATGGGTGCACCAGTAGGAAGGAAAGTTGATCTGCCCACTGAGCCCGAGAAGAGCCCAGGCAACAGCATCATGATGATAGTCGCAACCGACCTCGACATCGATACACGGCAGCTCTGGAAGCTCGCGAAGAGAACCAGCCTAGGCTTGGCTAGAACAGGCGCGTTCAGCAGCAACGGCAGCGGGGACTTTACAATCAGCTTCACAACGGGAAAAGTCCCGGTTGAGCCGCAGAAAGATGATGGTTTCCTGAGCCCATTGTACAAGGGGGTGGTTGAGGCTACAGAGGAGGCTATAATCAACGCCCTCTTCATGGCGGAGACGATGACAGGTTACATGGGGCACACGAGGCACGCGTTGCCCCTCGACCAGACCTTGGACATACTTGAATGGTACCACCGCGAAAAATAATACCATCTTTCATAAACCCCATCACCAGAGAAGATAGGGAACAGTTTGAAGATCAGGGTCAAGGGTGCAAGGGAGAACAACCTCAAAAACATCGACGCAGAGTTCGGGGACGGTTTAACCGTCGTAACGGGCGTCAGCGGTAGCGGCAAGACCAGCCTGATCTTCGAGACACTTTACCACGAGTCACGCAGGCGGTTCCAGGAAATATACGAGTTCGGGAGCGCCAGCCAAAGGTACAGCCCATCTGACGTTGATGAGATAACGGGACTGGGTCCCTCCGTAGCGGTTGGCCAGAACCTTTTGAACAGGAACCCAAACTCCACACTGGCATCAGCGTCCGGGCTCCACCCTTTCTTTAGGCTTCTCTACGCCCGGTTCGGTGTAAGGAAATGTCGGACTTGTGGGGAGGAGCTCAGCGTCCACACAGTTGATGAGATAGTGGACATACTTTCAACGGAAAAGGGGACGTTGATCGCTCCACTGATAATAGATGCAGTGGGGAGCCATAAGACGCTCCTCAAGATGCTTGGTGAGGAGTACCAGGCGGAGGATATCATAGTTGACGGAGCCCAGTACAACAGGAGACCACTGGACGTATCCATGAATCATAGCATCAGTATAAAGATCGGTGAAATCACCCGGGATAAGTTGAAAGTCAAAGAGCTAGTAGAGAAAGGTTTGAGCCTAGGCACAACGACATTGCATGTTGAAGGAAAAACATACTCAACCGCCCCCACATGCGGCTCGTGTGGCACATGGTTCAGGGACCTACGGCCTCAGCACTTCAACCAGTCCTGTCCATTTTGCAAAGGGGAGGGGTGTATCGAGTGCAGGGAAACAGGATTATCACCTGAAGCAGCGCACGTTACTTGGTCGGGTTACGGTTTCAAGGAGATACAGGAACTCGACATAGACGAAGCGTACGAGTTATTCAATGACAGTCCAGTGGCCTCAGACAGGCTGCAAAGAGAGGTTGTAAAGCGACTTGAGTCGCTTTGCAGGGTGGGACTCGGCTACATCCACCTGAACAGACCCAGCCCCACTCTCTCAAGAGGCGAGTCACAAAGGGTCAGGCTCGCGGTTGCACTCACGAGCAGGCTAGAGGATGTTCTCCACATCCTTGACGAGCCAACGATAGGCCAGCACCCATACGACGTGAACAGGCTGGTGCCAGCCTTCAGGGACCTGAAAGGACCAGTGATATACGTTGAGCATGACAGGGTAGCCGCTGCCCATGCGGACAATGTTGTTGATATTGGGCCCGGGGCGGGTTCAAAGGGAGGAGAGATTGTTTTCACCGGGACCCCGAGGACGCTGTGGGATTCCGACACGGCGACCGGGCAATACTTCAGCCTGAAAAGTAGGGTTGAGGGGGCAAAGAAGAGACAGCCACCAACACCATTCCTAGAGTTAAAGGGGGCGTCAATGCACAACCTGAAGGGGATTGATGTCAGCATACCAAAAGGAAGACTGACGGCGGTAACCGGTGTCTCTGGTAGCGGCAAGAGTACGCTCGTGGAGGATGTCCTGGTTCAGAGCCTGAAAGGTAAACCGGTTGGATGCAAGGAGGTCGTCAACCCTTTGAAGCCCGTGATGGTGGACCAGAGCCCAATCGGAAAAAACCCAAGAAGCACACCGGCGACCTACACCAAGCTGAGCGACATCATCCGCGACCACTACGCACACGAGACAGGGTTGAGTGCCAGCCACTTCAGCTTCAACCGACCGGAAGGAGCATGCCCAACCTGCAACGGGATGGGTGCCATTGAGATGAAGATGCGTTACCTCCCAAGTACATGGATAACTTGCCATGATTGTGGGGGCAGAAGGTACAAAGACCAGGTGCTTGAGGAGAAGCTTTCCTTCAATGGGCTGATGCTCTCCGTTGCAGATTTCTACGACCTGAGCGTCGAGGACGCTTACAGGATGATCGAGGGCTCAGGGATGGAGTTGAAGCGCAGAGAGAAAGCGATGAGCCTGCTTGGGGCGCTACTTGAGATAGGGCTAGGGTACCTAGGCTTGGGACAGCCAAGCCCCACGCTATCAGGGGGAGAATCACAGCGGGTTAAACTGGCGAAATACCTCGGGAGAGGAAAACTCAGCGACAAGCTGATAGTGCTAGACGAGCCTTCAACAGGACTCCACCCGCAGGACATCCATGGACTATTGACGGCACTAAACAGCCTAGTGGACCGGGGCGCAACGGCTCTCGTAGTCGAACATAACACAGACATAATCAGGGCTGCGGACTGGGTGATCGACCTTGGACCCGGAGCGGGACCAAGCGGAGGGGAGCTCATCTATATGGGTCCATACGATGGACTGCCCAGTTGCACTGAATCCAAGACCGGGGCGGCGATACTTGAGGAGGAAAACGTTGAGCCATCAAATGGTGGAAGCGTAGACGTTGAAGGTAAACGTGTTATTTCGGTAAAGGGAGCGAAGGTGCATAACCTCCGGGACATCAACGTCGAGATTCCGAAGGGCAAAATAACGGTAGTCACTGGGGTCTCTGGAAGTGGTAAAAGTAGCCTGGTATCGGATACATTAGAAGCCGAGGCGAGGAAAAGGTACCTTGAAACCCTTTCAATGTACGAGAGGCAGGGGACCAAGGAGGGCCCAGAGGCACCGGTTGACGAGGTGACGGGGCTGGGTGTTACGGTTACGATCACTCCTGAGAGGAAACTGTACAGCAGAAGGTCAACAATTGGGACAGTGACCGAGATCGAGCACAACATCGCCGCGCTTTTCTCGGCGGTGGGAACCCGGAAATGCGCAGAATGTGGAGCAGAGATGAAGCGTGAGAGGGAATGGACATGCCCCAGCTGTGAAATGACAGCCCTGATAGCCTCACCTAGGAGATTCAACCCATCAACCTACGCCGCAGCATGCACGACATGCAACGGAGTAGGGTCACTCCAGATACCTAACCCGAGCAAACTGATAATTGAGCCAAAGCTACCCCTGTGCAAGGGTGCGATGTACAGCCCCGGATTCTTCCCCCAAGGGTATCTGTGCAAACCCGGAAATGGTGGGTATGATGTTATCAGGGCTTTCGCAACCAAGCACGGGTTCGATCCTGTGGAGACTCCATGGGAGGAGGTTCCAGAGAATGTGAGACAGATGTTCTACACAGGGGACCCGGAGCCCTTTGAGGTTACCTTCGTCAACCCGAAGGGGAAGACACGCAAGAGCACGCGTCACTTCCCCGGATTCTACGGCTGGATTAGGGACTGGGACGTGGGTGGGACGTACACGGATAACAAGGTCTGCCCATCCTGTAAGGGTGCTAGGCTCAGACCCGAATACCTGGCGGTCAAACTGGGTGGACTCAACATCCATGAGTTAACCATGCTTCCACTCAAAGAACTGAACAAGGTAATCAACGGGCTTGAGATCAACGAGAAAAACCCTGCTAACATCAACCTAAACACTATCAAGCGCAGGCTACGATTCCTGCAACAGGTGGGGCTGGGATACGTCCACCTGAACAGGGTCTCAGCGACCCTGAGCGCGGGTGAGGCACAGCGGATTAAACTCGCAGGTCTCCTCGGGAGTGGTTTGACAAGCCTCACGGTTCTACTGGACGAGCCAACAAGGGGCATGCACCCAAGAGAGGTAAACGCCCTATACGAGGCTTTGACGGAGCTCAGGGACGAGGGCAACACGGTGATACTCGTCGAGCACGATATGGAGCTAATCGAGAAAGCTGACCATATCATCGATATGGGCCCCGGAGCCGGTACCCATGGTGGCGAGGTGGTCGCACAAGGTTCCCCCGAATCTATTATGGAGACAGGTTCCGCTACCGCGAAGTGGATGAGACAACAGGAAACACCTCAACGCGAAACACGGCAGCCAAAGGGCTGGATTACAGTCAAGGGAGCATCGGAGAACAACCTGAGGGGGGACACAGTGAGGATACCCCGAGGCGTACTCACGGGGGTGTGCGGTGTCTCAGGAAGCGGAAAGAGCACCCTCATAATCGACACCCTCGGAAGGGCATTGAACCCGAGGAAACAGACCACGAGCGTGGCGTACGAGCCGGTGGACCCCGGGGCATACGAGTCCATCGAGAACACACCGAAGAGTACGCTGATCATCGATCAGAGAAAAAGGGGGATACAGAGCCCAGCTAGGTTCCTCAAAGTGGACAAGCAGCTGGGTAAGGTCTACTCTGAGACATCAGAGGCAGTAGCCAAAGGACTAGACAGCAAGGCGATCATGAGGCGTTGCGGTGTGTGCAGGGGTTCAGGCACGGTCAGGACAGAGATGGAGTTCCTGCCGGACATATTCACTGAATGCGAGACTTGCAGGGGAACAGGGTACAGCCCAGAGGCGTGGGACATCAAACTACAGGGGTATAGCCTGCCTGAACTAAACGACCTGACACTGGAGCAGGTACACGACCTGTTCAGGGACCACGAGAGGATTAGTGCTCCACTGAGGGCGGCGATTGATGTCGGCTTGGGTTACCTTCTTTTGCATCAACCGGGTTTCAGCATGTCCGGTGGCGAGGCTCAGAGGCTAAGGATAGCGGCTGAGTTATCCAAGAAGAGGAAGGGCGAGACACTGTACATCCTGGACGAGCCCACCCTTGGGCAGCACATGGAGGACGTTGAACGGCTCAAAGGGGTGCTGCATAGGCTGGTTGACGAGGGCAACACGGTGCTCGTGGTGGAGCATCACCCGAGTATACTAGCCTCATGTGACTGGGTGATCGAGCTAGGCCCCGAAGGTGGGCCTGATGGGGGTAAAGTCATCGCGGAAGGCGCACCCGAAACGATTGTGGACACCCCGACAGCGCCGTACATCATGAAGGAGATGGGAAGATGAGCTGGAACCTATTAACCGACAGATCCGTGAACCTGAGATACCTGGTGCTCAAACACATCCTTGAATCAGATGAAGCCGACGAGTTGACGAGACTACGGGAAGAAGACCCTCTAGTCAAAGGCTTGCTGAGCCTTCAGAACAGCGATGGCTCATGGAGTCCATCGGCGATCGCGGGTAACTCGCCCCAGGGAGATGTGCAGACAACATCACAGGCGTTGACACGGCTTGGTTTCCTGGAGTTTGAACCAGACCACCCAGCCGTGAAAAGGGGTGTGGAATACCTGTTCAGCAAACAGGAAAGGGATGGCTCCTGGCCGCTGGGCAATTACAGGACTGACGCGGAGGGGCAGGACAACTATGATGAGATGAGCCTGCAGACGAGTCTCCCGTTGACGGGAATCGTGGCTACGGGGCACGCGGTGGACCCACGAGCAGAAACATCCTATGACTGGTTGATAGACCAGCGGCTTGATGACGGCGCATGGCCTACCGGTATCGCTGACGGGGTCTATGGATACGTTGCGGGGTACCGGCGAATTGCCCACAGCAGGTGGGGCTGCAGAAGCAACACGACGGCAGCATTAACCTGCCTCAGCCTCCATCCGGAGAGGAGCAGGGGAGAGGAGGCGAGGAGGGCGCTGGACCTGTTGCTGGGGCGGGAAACGAGAGAGAGGTATCACATCGGGTACGATACGGCGAGAACCGTTGGAGCGGAGGAGTCAACCGGGTTCATCACGTATTACGCAAGGTTCGACCTGGCACACATACTGAAGCTCTGCGTGAGGCTCGGCGCAAGCGTCGAGGACCCGAGGGTGGAGGAGTTAACCAGGTTCGTGGTGGAGCAGAGAGGGGAGAACGGGCTCTGGGAGTACTCATCCAAGCCCCAGGCATCAAAATGGGTCACGTATGACCTGTTGAGGACTCTGGGAGACCTTGGGAAGGACGCTGACTGGGTGGGATCAGAGCCGAGGACGCCGTTCCAGCCCTACCCATCAAAGCGGAAACGGTTCTAGGGTCCCATTTTTTAACTTCACACGTAAATTATTCATCGATTAAAATGGCTGATAAACGAAACGTGGAGATCAGGGACCTTGGCGAGATAACAGCAGTCAGCGCCCCGAAGATCAGCCCGGACGGAAAAAAGATCATTTTCGTCCACACAAAGATGGACTTCGAGGAGGACACCTACATCAATAACCTGTGGATGGCCGACCTTGAAACAAAGAAAACCTACCAGTTCACGAGCGGAAGGGGTAAGGACAAGAACCCCCAGTGGAGCCCGGACGGGAAACAGATTATGTTTACGTCCACTCCACCAGTGAAGGGTGACGAGAAGCCCAAGACCCAAGTCTACATCATTGATGTGGACGGCGGTGAGGCAAGGAAGGTGACTGATGTCGGGAAGGGAGTGGAGTCTCCCCAATGGAGCCCCAACGGCAAGAACGTCCTCTTCGTGAGCAGCGTCGAGAGGACGGACAGGGGGGAGAGCGACGTCAAGGTCATCGACCGCCTCGTCTACAAGTTCCAGGGCAAGGGTTTCTTCGAGAACATCAGGAAGCACCTGTTCACGGTGAGGGCGTCGGGCGGCAAGCCCAAGCAGCTCACAGAGGGCGAGTACGATGTCACTAACCCCCAGTGGAGCGGTGACGGGAAGAGCATAGTATTCTACGGCAACCTCAACGAGGACGCGGACCTTGTGCGCAGGTGGTTCCTCTACAAGGTGGACGCCAAGGGTGGAGAGCCGGAGCAGATCACGGACACGTTGATGAGCATCGGAGGTATTGCGCCCCAGAAGAAGCGGATCGCGTACGCTGGGCACGACTACCACAACGGGTCAGGTACCGTAAACGATGTGTGGGTGCTTGAGAACGGTGATTCTAAGAACCTGACCTCTGAGTTCGACCAAGACCTAGGCACACGCCTAAGCTCCGATATCAGGGTCAGCAGCCCCAACGTGAACCCGACGTGGCACAAGGACCACCTGTACTTCACCTCCTGCTATGAGGGAGTGTCCAGCCTTTACAGGGTCAGCAGGAAGGGTGGACCCGTCGAGAAGGTTATCGGTGAGGTTGATCACAGCGTGGAGTCCTTCACCATCAGCAAAGAGGGTAAGATCGCGTACACGGTGCTGAAGACTGATGACCTTATCGAGCTCTGGGTATGGGATGGAAAGAAATCCAAGCAGATAACGAACCTTAACAAGGCATACAAGAGGAAGGTGGACATCCTCGGGCATGAGCATTTCACATTCGAGAGCAACGCCGGTCACAGAGTGGAGGGCTGGCTCGTTAAACCACCAGGTCTTGACACCTCCAAAAAGTACCCGTTAATCCTCCACATACACGGTGGACCACGGGGAGCCTACGGCAACAGCATGAACCACGAGTTCCAGGTGCTGGCAGCACAGGGATGGGCAGTGATGTACATCAACCCGTGGGGCAGCGGGGGTTACGATGAGGCGTTCCAGGCTGGATTACCGGGCAACTACCACGAGCAGGACTATGATGACCTGATGAAGGCCGTTGATGTCGTGATCAAGGCGAACCCGTGGGTCGATGTGGACAAGCTGGGAGTTACTGGAGGCAGCTACGGCGGCGTCATGACCAACTGGATCATCACCCAGACGGACAGGTTCGCGGCAGCCGTCACGTTGAGGAGCATATCCAACTGGATGAGCTTCTATGGAGTAAGCGATATCGGGTGGACCTTCGGCAAGACCGAGCTAGGCGGCAACTGGTGGGACATCTACGACGCGTTCAAGGAGAAGAGCCCCATCACCCACGTGCAGAACGTAAAGACACCAACCATGATCATCCACAGCGAGGAGGATTACCGGTGCCCCATGGAGCAGGCAGAGCAGCTCTACACGGCGTTGAAGGTGCTGGGGGTTGACTCCGAGTTTATCCGGTTCCCCGGTGAGAGCCACGAGCTAAGCAGGTCGGGTAAGCCAAAGCACAGGGCAGAAAGGCTTGAACACATGGTTCGATGGTTCAAGAAGTACTTCGACTAGCCCTCTTCCTCTTTTTCTACCTCGAATCCTGCCTCGATATCATCAATCCTAGGGGCTCGCTGCTTGGCGAGGATAGGCGCGGCGATTGATGTGAACAGGATTGATATGAACACAACGGGCACGACGATGTTGGTGAATATCTGGGGGCTCGGGAAAAACAGCCCGGTTGGGTCGTACTTTGTGACGAACTGGCTGAGAACAAGGCTACCTGCTCCCTGGATGAAGAAGAAACGGGCATAGTTCACCTCCTCCTCGTGGATACCCTGAGCCATGCCCAGTAGGCTCGCTGTGACAAAACGCACGAGGATGATCACCATTGTCAGGAACACACCCACCGCGAAGAACCGTAAATCGAGGCGCACGATAAGCCCAAGGTACACGAAGAACATGGCTTTCATCAGGAACGTGATCTCGTCGTGGTACTCCCTTATCTTGCGTCTATCAATCCTTGACCGCCTGTTCATCCGAAGACTCTTGGTGACGATGCCGTAGTTCATCAAGACAACTCCGAAAAGGAACACGGAGATTGGCCCACCACCGCCACCGGTCACCATCTCGGATAATAGGTAGATCGGGAACAGGGCGGCAATCGTAAGCATGTAGTTGAGGGGCCTGTCCCTGAGCCTGCTCAGGATCTCGCCCCACGTCAACCCAGCGCCAACCCCAAGCAGAGAGGCGAATATGAGTGTGAAAACGATGTCCCTGATGGCGGTCCTCGGTCCGGCTCCCGTTAGGGTCACCATCTTGATTATAGTTAACACGCCAACCACCTTGATTGGGTCGGCGAAGGTTGACTCAAGCTGGAGGAACGCCCCTGAGACCCCCATCTCCTTGGAGTCGCTGCTGAGGTTGTTCACGAGGCTGCTTATGGAGACGCCGTCAATCCCGGCGATCATCGCGCCTAGAAGAAATCCTGTAACCAGGTTGAAGTAGCTGGGAAGTATGGATTCGAGTATGACTCCTACGACAAGGGAAGTTGTTAAGAAGCTGACTATTGCCATGTTGAACGCCTTCGCCGTGTTCCCGAGGATGTGCTGAATATTGATGTTTAGACCGGTGCTGAAAGAGAACAGGGAGACCGTTACGAGGAGCATGAGGTCGAAGATGTTGAGGAATAACTCTGCGTCGAATATGCTCAACCCTGGGCCCAGAATCATCCCGAATAAAAGGAGCCAGACGATGTCGGGTATCTTTGTACGGTTGTAAATGATGCCGCTAAGGTAGCTTAGGAACAGGGTTGATGAGATGAGTAAGAGAACTCTTTCAGCGTTTATCATTGGGCTTACCTCGTAGGCGGATGATTAACGGGATGGTTCCATCCTTCTGCCAAACATTGTTTCCAGAGATAAAAACACTTCCCAATCAATTTACCAAATGTTAACTATTAGTAACAGTCTATTAATCATCGTTTTATCCGTAAATATGTAGAAAATGTATGGTTTCTAGTTAATTTAATTGAAAAAACATCCAAAAATTATTTCATGTTTACAGCATTATAATAAAATGAATGTTTAAATATTATGAGACTCCTGATTCTGCTCGTTGGTGACTATAACTGACATTAACAATTGACACCTCTGGGGAGGGACTGGCGATGGTCCTTAAGGACTATCAGGAAGTCGCGCTCCGCTACCTATGGCGAATAGACGGGAAAGGCGCATCAAGCCGAGACGTCTGGATGCAGGTAAACGAGGACCTAGAAGATAAGAGAACTATAAGCCGAGCTTCAATCATCAACTTCCTAAACTCCATGGTAGACGAGGGTGTGCTTAACTACACGGAGACAACAGGGAAGGGTGGACACAGGCGTATCTACTCAGCCAAATACGATGAGGCTGGGTTCAAGGAGTACGTCGCAAAAGTTGTCCTAGCAAACCTGCTCCGAGACTTCCCAGACGAGACCCGAAGGGTCATTACGGAAGTAAAATAAACTCACCCTTTTTTCTATTATTTCTACCGAACTAGCAGTTTTATACGATGAGTGGGTCGTATGAATACGTGAATCATTTTGGCTAAATTAACCGATGCCAAGAAGACGGCGTTCAAATGGATTGATGACAACGCCGAGAGACTATCTGATTTCCACCAGCTGATCTGGAACTATGCTGAGACCAGCTTCAGGGAGTACAAGTCGGCTCAAGCATTTGTTGACTTCCATAGGGAGGAAGGTTTTGAGGTAGAGCATGGAGTTGCTGGTATGCCCACCGCGTTTATAGCGACATGGGGGGAGGGCAAACCGGTTCTATCCACATACGAGGAGTACGATGCGGTTCCTTCCGCGTGGCAGGACCAAGTACCATACAGGTCAGCGGACAACCCATACAAGGCGGGACACACGGACCCCCACAGTGCCCTAGGACTAGGAGCACTGGCTGGATCGATCGCACTGAAGCACGCAATGGAACAGCACGGAATCGAGGGACAGATCAAGGTCTTCGGTACACCCGCCGAGAAGGTTTGCGCCAAGAGCTGGTTCGCATCTAAGGGACTGTTCAGCGGGCTTGATGCCATGGTTGGCTGGCATCCGAGGGCAGCAACCACGGTAATGTACGAGACCCAGTGGGGCAGCTACTGGAACGTAGCGTTCGTATATGAGTGCGATGAGCCCGAGAAGTGGATGTCATATGCGGATGACTTGCCAAGGAACGCGAGGGCTCCAGGCGCGTTAGATGCAGTCGCGATGATGTACACCAACACCAAGTACACCAAGGAGGCCATGCTTCCAAGGACTGGACTATGGACAATAAACGAGGCCGTGATGGCCGCGGGACAGGCCACAGCTGATAACATGTCCCCGAGGGTTGGCATCATCCAGTACGCTTTCAGGAGCCCAAGCCTCACCCAGCAGGAGCAGATCGCCAAGGTGCTCATCAACAACGCGGAAAACGTGGCGAGGATCACCGGAACAAAGCTGACAATCAGGTGGGTCACAAAGCAGAGGACAGGCTTGTTCAACAAGGCATTGGCTGACCTTTCATACGAGAACCTTGAACTCATCGGTCCACCCAAGTTCACCGACGGCGACAAGGCGATAGCCAACGAGCTGCTGCGCAACATGGGGTACGAGGAGCAGGAGGAACCATTCAACGAGAGACTCACAACCCCCCAGGAGTGGGAGGCGATGTGGAGGAGCGGAATCCCAAGCCACCAGAAGAAACACGGGAGCGACGACTATGTCGAGTTCCAGTGGGAGTGCCCCGGAGTATGGATACAGGTTTACAGACCACTAATTAGCGTACCAGGAGAGAGGCTGCCAAGGTGGCCCTACTACTACTTGGGAGGCAAGAGGGGACCAATCGACAGGACCATCTACACCGCTGGAAAGGCTATCGCGGGTACCCTGATGGACTTGGCTGAGAACCCGGCAAAACTAAAGGAGTGCAAGGACGAGTGGGCTAAGCGGATTAAGCACGAGTACGAGGAGCCTCAACTCGACCCGTCGTGGGACCCCCCAATCGACCTTCCGTGGCCCGAGTACGTTGTCACGGAGAGGGGGTACGACTGGCATATCCCCACCCCTAAGAAGAAGTGACTCCTTCTTCCCCCCACTAGTTTTAAACCCATGAATGGCGGCTCATTCTACATGGCATCCCCGCCGTTAGACGAGATACAGGAGATGATCGAGTTCAGACTCAACCAGACCCACGAGTTACTGGAGGAGTTCGAGTACGAGCTAAACAAGTGCACGGCTGAACAGTTCTACGGCTTCCTCGCGGGGGGGAAGATAACAAACGAGAGGGTGACCCTCAGGGATATCGTCGGAAACGAGTACATGATGGTACACGTGGTAGTTGAGATCAGCGAGTTGATGCGCATGGGCGTAGAAATTGGTGAGAAGACCGTGCCCGAGACGGACGTGGAGAAGCTATATGAGGCGCACCTACGAGCGGCTGACTTTGAGATGGGGTACGCGGTGATCATCGAGGATTATTACTGGATGAAGCACCGGCTGGCCTACCTTGTCAGGATGATCAAAAACGACGAGAAAATACCCGAGTCGATCAAGCCGGCAGCATTGAAAATCTACGACAGCTTCAAGGCATACAAGGAATATTAGGCGGCGTTCTATGTCTTTGAACGCCTGTTCTATTTGATGGGTATATATCCACCCCATCCATTATGGGGTTTGAAGAAAAAATGAATAAAAATCAACAGGCTTTCGCAGTACTCTCAGTCTGCCTAAGCATCATTATGGCTGGCGCGATAGTCGCCTACAAACCCGGAGTAGTTGAGCAGGTAGGAGCCTCGCTTCCAGTTGGATTCAGGTACCCCAGCGGTGTTGGCGTAAGCCAGGCAATCCCAACCCTTTACGAGGCTACGCCTACCCTCATCTCTGAGGAGGCTAGCCAGAAGACCATTAGCCTAACAGGCTCAGGCGTGGCGACAGCAACAGCCGACCAGGCAACCCTAACCCTTGGAGTAGAGGTTACTAGGGACACAGCCGGCGAGGCAATCGCCGACAACGCGGAGTTAATGGCGGAGGTCATAGCTGCCCTGAAGGCTCAAGGAATTAGCGAGGATGATATCAAGACCACAAGCTACAATGTCTACGCCCAGTATGACTGGAAGGAGGACGGCAGAGAGCTAGTCGGCTACACAGTCAGCAACATGGTTCAGGTGACCGTTAAGGACATCGACAACGTGGGAAACGTGATTGATGTAGCAGGCGATGCAGGTGCGAACAGCATCCACGGTATCAGCTTCGGTCTAAGTGACGAGGCAACTGCAGAGCTAAAGACAACCGCATATGTGTTAGCCATGGGCGACGCCCAGGATAAGGCTGACCTGATCGCGGAGACTCTCGGACTGACCATAACAGGCGTCCAGAGCGTGTCCGAGAGCAGCTACACACCCGTCAGGACATACGTAGACTTTGCAGAGGCAGGAATGGACTCGGCTATTTCCTCAAGGGCGCCTACACCAATAGTAAGCGGTGACCTGAGCGTATCGGTGAGCGTACACATCGTGTACCTGTTCCAGTAAGCCTCAAACCCTTTTCTTTCTTTATTCTTTTCCAGTTCTTTCCAGTGGCTTACTCTCAAGAATAATATACCCGAGTATCGTTCCCACTATAGCCAGGGCAATCTGTTTTGTCCCCACAGCTAAGCTTACCGCCGCAGTCAACCAGATGGATGCAGCCGTTGTTAGCCCGACCACCCTCTCCCTCATCTGTAGCACCGTACCGGCGCCAATGAAACCTATCCCTGTGATAATTGCTGCGGCGATCCGGCTGTTGTTGGTTGGGTTTGGGAACGATGTGCTGAGGATGGTTAACATTGTTGAACCGATGGCTAGGAGCATGTGGGTCCGGAGCCCGGCCGGTTTATGGTATTTCTCACGTTCGAACCCAATGATTCCACCCAACCCTAGGGCAAGGACGAGTTGTAACCCAATTTCAATTTGATCTAAAAGCGCCTGCCAACCATTCATATCTATATAGCCTATATAAACTATATATAAACAGGTTGTTTAAACGTCGATCACATCGACGAACAGAGGTTTATTACTGAGGACAGGCATCTGTCGCTCCCCGTTTGGCTTGATATACCAGGTGAAGCTTCCTTCCCCATGCCTAAACTTTGAAAAGATCTCCTTGACGTGGCTCTCAGTATCCAGAGGCAAGCTCACCATGGAGACGCCTTTCTCGTAGGCAACGTTAAGGATGTGTGCGATAAGCTGTTCACCGGCGACCGGGTCCCTGAACCCTAGTGGCGTGAGATACCCGTTGGTCATGTCCTCCCCTATTCCGGGCATCCTTGGCATGTCCATGAACTTGCCGAGGAAGTTTGTCATCATACGCATTAGTCGCCACCTTGTATTGAACCCCAGCATCTTGAACTTCATCACCTTATCATAGTCCCAGAACCCAGCAACGGCCTTGATGGTGTCATGATCGTAAAGGTAGACGTCCTCAAGGTTGAGGAAAGGCAGGCGATCAACGAATGCTTTGAAAGACTCAGGAGTGTATGGAGTGAAGAAATCGTACCCAGAGTATGTCTCGTTTATCAACTCTACGACAACAGGAATGTCACCAGCCCTCACTGGGCGGATCTTGTATTGGTCAACCACGTGTTTCTTGTACGCCATCAGCATGTAGGGTGCGCAGCTCCTGATGGGTTTGAACCCCATCCTTGTGAAGAAAGAGTGGGATGGAACGTTGTCCTCGGTGATGTTGAGGTGGAAGTAGTCTACATCCAAGTTTCTTTCCTCGATACTCTTCTGGAGAGTCGTGGCGACGCCCATACGCCGGGCAGAGGGATCAACCATGAACCCATACTCGTATGCCATCGAGTGAATTTCACCACCTAATGTTTTTTCTTGGACAGCATAGCAGGCCGCTCCTAGGAGCTTATCCTCATCTTCGGCGACAAGAACGTGCCAGTTCTCGTACCCTCTTGACCTGTTGAAGAAATCAGGGCTGCCGTCTAGCTGGATGACTAGGTCTTTGCCCATTGGGCTCGTTATCTGGAGGGCTAGGAGCTGGTCGTTGTCCTTGGCCGTTGCTTCCCTGACTCGCATATCGTATCCTTGTTTTCTCGTTTACATAACGTTAAGGGTTAACTTGTTTGATGTTAGAAATATATAACGTTATATATTTCTAACGTAATGTATTTCTAACGTTAGAAATAGTTAACAAGGTAAATAGGTTTGATGAAAAACAAGCAAAACGCAAGACTAGTTGTAATAGCAATCGGGGTAGTACTGGGAGTCATCTACGGGATGATGATGGATAATATCGCCCTAGGAATCCCCATCGGAATAAGCGTTGGCATCGCAATCAGCCAGAGCCTCACAGGCGAGGAGCTAATCAAGGACAAAAAAACAAGACGCAGGATGTCCTGGTCTCTCCTTGGAACCCTGTTGCTGGGGTCAGCACTGTTCGGGGTACTCAAAGGCAACGTAATCGAGGGAGTGTCAGCGGGAATAGGGTTCAGCTTCGTTGTTGGGCTCAAATGGGACAGGCTCTACGATGAGCGGATGAGTGCAATGTTCAGCAAGGCAGCGAGAAACGCGTTCGTCATGGTCAACGCCGGATTCAGCTTCGTCGTTTTCTTCGGAGAGGTACTGCAATACACGGCAATAGCTAGTGTGCCACTTATCGATCAGATCAAGTTCGTGGTCTACCTGAGCTGGGCTGTGTTCCTAGCCTCATGGGTCTACCACGCCAACTACAAGGGAGAATAGACTCTTGAAGACGAGGATCAAGGAGCTGCGGGAACGAGACGGGATAACTCAGCAGGGACTCGCGGACATAGTTGACGTGACTAGGCAGACGATACTGTTTCTTGAGAAGGGAAAGTACAACCCAAGCCTCCGCCTTGCATGGAAGATAGCGAAGGTCTTCGAGATGAAGGTTGATGACGTGTTCAGCTTCGAGGACGAGAAGGAGGTGACATGATGGCAGTAGCAGGCGCAACGGCAGGATCAACCGCAGCGGCGTCCATAACCGCAAGCAGCTACAGGGTCAAGTTCAAGCGGGACGAGTTCCTTGAGCTTGTGCAGATCGCCCAGCCGAGGATAATCTACCAACGGGGTAGGATGCATTTCTTTGCCTTCGATGGCTTCGTAATGTACACGTTCCAGTGCAAGGACAGCGACTTCTCCCAGAGGGTGATCCGCGCGATAGAGTTCAGCAACTACCAGTGGAGCGAGTAGTGTTACAGGTTGGGGAGCACCTGTTCGGCGAATAGCGTCGCCTCGCGGGTAAAATCCCCTCCCATGAAGCGGACTATGAAGTAGTCCACCCCGACTCTCCTGTAGTCAGCTATCTGTTTGGTTATGTCCTCGGGTGTTCCCCTAAGCGGAGCCTTCCGGTCGAACCCTTCACCCCACCTTTTCTTCATTGTCTCGTTGAAGTAAGCCTCCTTGGCGTCAGCCTCCTTCCTATCCTCCCCAATCAGTACATAGACGGCGAAGCTCTTTGTTATCTCGTTGATGTCTCGGCCAACTCTCTCACAATGCTTGGTCAGTACATCAACCTTACCCGCAAATGCATCTGTTGAGCCGAACCAGGCGGTGAAATTGCTCCAGTCGGCATATCGGGCAACGGTTTTGAGGGTGAGTTGTTCGCCGCTCCCGGCGATCATGATGGGTGGATGGGGTTGTTGAACAGGCTTTGGGTAACAGTAAGCATCGTCTACCTGGTAGTGCCGTCCCTTGAATGTGGCTTTCCCGTCAACCCACATCCGGCGGATGATTTGGGCTGCCTCGGCAACCCTTCGCACCCTGATAGATGGTTTCTCGAATGGAACACCATAGCCCCTGAACTCATTCTCTGCCCATCCTGTGCCAAGCCCCAGAATCAGCCTCCCTCCACTTATGGAATCAAGCGTGGCACCCATCTTTGCTAGGAGCGGTGGGTGCCTGAAAGGGTTGCAGAGCACAAGTTGACCGATCTTTATCCTGCTGGTCTCGGCTGCAAGGGCTGAGCATGTTGTCCAGCACTCGTAGAAAGGGTTCGCTGGGCTACCAACAAGCCCATATACGTGGTCGCTGAGCCAAACCGAATTAAATCTTAGGTTCTCAGCGTGCAATACCTCGTCCCTGATTAATGAATAGTTGGGGCGCTCAGGGTTGATGAAAACACCAAAATCCCTACTCATACCAGCATAGAGGGAGGTGGGGATTTATTTCTTCTTCAGGTCCTCGATAAACTCGGCAAGATCCTTGACTACCGCGTCAACGAGAATCTTTCCCTTCTCGGGAGTCGCCAGCGTCGGGTCACCAAGGCTACCGATGCTGGTGTACTCGTCGAACATGTAAGCCGCTGCAACCTTGCCTTTGTACTTGGGGTCAATGCTACTGTACTCTGGCTTCCACTTCTCCGCTTTGTCGAAGAGAATCCTGTGCCCAAGCTCCATGCCAACGCTGGTCTCAAGCTCACAGGCATGTCCTCCGCCGTCCTGCTCGATGACTTTGGTGCCATCGGCTCCAAATCCGCTTGATGAGGGGTAGACCATTGTAGCCCAGACTCGGACACCTTTCTCCATCTCGATTTCCTTCATGGCCTGCCTGATGGGGTTGGTGTTTCCACCGTGTGCGTTCATTAGCACGATCTTCTTGAACCCGTGGTGGAGGAGGCTTCCACATACCTCCTTGATGACGTTGATGAGGGTCTGGAACGTGAGTGTGATTGATCCTGGGAAGTTCATGTGGTGTGGAGAGTAGCCGTAGCTAATTACAGGCGCAACCAGTACGCCGGTCTTCTCAGCAACCCTCATCGAGATTTCCTGGGCGGTGAATGCGTCGGTGTCAACCGCCATATGCTTGCCGTGCTGCTCCGTTGAGCCGATTGGAACAAGCACTGTATCATTCTTTTTCAGGTACTCCTCGACCTCTGGTCGAGTGAGTTTATATAAACGATGCTCTGACATGGGTAAGGGGTACCCCGCATCAAGAAAAAAGTTACTAAATCCTCCTAAAAGTACTTGAAATTCATTTAAATTATATATAACTGTTCAAATCATCCTACCCGTTCGCGAGGGACCCTTATTGGACAGTAATACTAACGAGAGAAAAAACTCGAACGGCGTAACATTCGAGGAGAAAATCAAGTCACTCCACACTGGCGCAGCGATGATCGGTCAAGCCAGCACCAAAGACGAACTGTACAATGCTGTCATCAAGATTCTTCAGGAAACCCTCGGATACGATTTGTCAGGTTTAGCTATCCCTGACGTAGAATATCTTCACTTTGTACGAACACTACATGAGACGCATGGCACAGATTTCTCGCTACCTCTTTCCGCTCCCTCCGTGTCAGCAAGGGCGTTGAGGGAAAAGAAGACACAACTAGTGAAAGATGTCAGAGAAGACCCAGATTATTATGCAGGTCCTCAGGACCCGAACAGCGGACCACAAGCCTTGAGCAGTCTTGTTGTTCCGGTACTCGTGGGAGATGAAGTTAGGGCAATTCTAAACCTTGAATCAACAGAGCCTAACTATTTCGCTAAATCAGACGTTGATATTCTAGAGATTCTTGGAATGCATATTGCAAGTGCCTTTGAGCGAATTGACCAGATCCATGAGATAATGGAGGGCGAGACAAGAGTCCAAGCTATAATGAACCAGGCCGCTGACGCTATCATACTGATGGATATCAAGGATAGGATAGTATTCTGGAATCCTGCCGCGGAGACGATGTTCAATTACTCTATGAAGGAAGCCTTGAACGAGACATTCTATGACCTTCTGGTACCAGACAGTTTTAAGGAGAAATACCGAGAAAACCGGAAAATGCTCCTTGGAATGGGACTGGACAACGACCTCCCATCCATGGAGTGCATTTGTAAGAAGAAGACAGGCGAGAAGATCGTTGTTGAGGTGTCCCACTCAATGGTGCAATATGACGGAAAGCCCCATGTATTGCGCCTTGTCAGGGACGCCTCGGAGAGGAAAAAGTACGAACAAAGGCTTGAGTTACTTTATCAACATTCAGCGAGTCTTTCACGAGCCAGAAATGTTTACGATATACACAAGGTAACAAGGGAGGCAACAAATTTAGTATTTGGAGTGAATCATGGCACGGTTGCACTTGTTGAGAATAACCATCTTGTTTTCGTTTCAGATAGACCAAAAGAAGCCTGGTGGAGAACCCCGCTAGACGGAAAAGGCATATCGGTTCGAGCGGTAAACACAGGCGAACCTCAGTTCGTAAAGGATGTAAGGCTTGATCCTGATTATGTCACTGACTCGACAGAAGTTTACGATAACGAGACACGCGTCGAATTAGATATCCCAATAAAGATAGACGACCAAGTTGTCGGAGTCTTTAACATTGAGTCTTCAGATGTAAAAAAATTCACAGATGAGGATCTAAGAATGGTAGATATCCTAGTCGAATCAATAGCGTCAACCCTCGGAAGACTAAGAGCCGATGAGGAGAGAAAAAAGTACGAGCAAAGACTTGAGACACTTCACCGGAGCGCTTTGATACTCAAACAGGCACAGACAAAAGAACAGGTATTCGAAGCCATCATCATAATAATCAAGGAAGTCTTGGGAACTCAGTGGATTGGGATAGCTGAACCTATCGAGGAGGGGATGCAGATAGCATTGACCTCTAGTTATAGTTCCGACGAGAAATTCATGCTCCCATACGACGCAAAATCAATAGTTCTAAGAGCATATCGAGAGAAAAGGACAGTATTTGTCGAGGATTTATCAAGTGATCCTGATTACGTCTCTGTTGAACCGGATATTGTCTATGTATCAGAACTCGTCGTACCAGTTTTTGTTGGAGAGGAGATTCGTGCCCTCATAAATATTGAATCTACAAAAGAAGAAGAACTGGGCGAGTCTGAGAGAAAATTAGTTGAGATTCTAGCGTTGCACACTGCGGGTGAACTAGAAAGAATAGCGAGAACAAAGGAATTAAAGGAAAGCGAAGAAAGAGTCCGGATTTTGAGTCAGAACGCAGTCGATGCAATTTTCTTGGCGTCCAAGGATCGAGATATCATTTCATGGAATCCATCGACGCTAATTATGTTTGGGCTTGATGAGCAGACGATAAAATCAAAGAAGATAGAAGACCTAATAGTTCCCCCGGAGCGACGTGATGCTTTCTTTTTCGAGTATAACGAGATATTTGAGAGAAAAGGAACAGGTGGTCGAGCTATGGAATCGGTGGCGCGACGAGACGATGGTGTTGAGATACAGGTCGGGTTCACGGCATCAGTAATCGAGTTGGAAGGAAAACCACACGCTCTATTTATCATGAGAGATGTGACTGAGCAAAAAGAGCAACAGGAGAAGATTATTGAGCTTCTTGACCAGATGCAGGTTCTCAATAAGGAGCTAGAGAGGTCCAACACCGACCTTGAGAACTATACCTACGTGGTGAGTCATGATCTGAAGGCACCTCTAAGGAGCATCAGAAGCTTTGGGAGCTTCATCATGGAAGATAATTCTGATCAACTCAACGTTGAGGGAAAGGAGTACATGGACAGGATAATTAACGCTGCTACGCACATGGATGACCTGATAGGCGACCTTTTGTTGTTGTCCCGAGTTGGGCGCAAGTTTACAGAAGTTGAGAAAATAGATGTCAATGAGCTCATCGATAGTATAGGAGAAGACATCTACGCCACGATTCAAGAGAGAAACGCCGTGATTGTTCGAGACGAGCTCCCACTTGTTGTCGGTCAGAAGACTTGGGTCAGGCAGTTGTTCATGAACCTCATTACGAACGGGTTGAAGTTCAACAAATCGGAGCATCCCACAATAACCATCAATGTTGACGAAACTAACGACTTTTACACTTTTTCCATAAATGACAATGGCATAGGGATTTCCCCCGAGTACCACAGCAAGATATTTGATCTCTTCGAGCGGCTGCACACAAAAACAGAATATGAGGGAACCGGAGCCGGGTTAACAATCTGTAAAAAAATTGTCGAGAACCTGGGAGGTAGGTTGTGGGTGGAAAGTGATGTCGGTGAGGGAAGTACCTTTTATTTCACTTACCCAAGAAAGGAGGTGGGGGCGTAGCTTATGGACGATAACATGATAGAATACCCGATATTACTAGTAGAGGACAACCCCGATGACATATTGATTACAAAGCGGGCATTTAAGAAAGGCAAAATAAGGAACAAGCTCTACACGGTGGAGAATGGAGTCGAGGCGATAAAGTTCCTCAAACAAGAAGGAGAATACTCCGACGTTCCAGTACCTGCATTGATACTTCTCGACATCAACATGCCCCTAATGAACGGCTTCCAAGTGCTTGAGAAGATCAAAAGCGACCAAGAGCTACGCAAGATACCCGTCATCATGCTGACCACCAGCGAGAGGGACAAAGACATCGACAGGGCATACGCTCTAGGCTGCAACAGCTACATCGTGAAGCCTGTGAACTTCCAAAAGTTCCTCGAAGTGGTGATCAACGCCCAAGAGTACTGGCTACAGCTCTGTAAAGTACCCATCAAGTGAGAATCAAATGACCCAACAAAGCTCGTTATCAGTCATATACATAGAGGACAACATCGATGACCAGCTTATACTGCGCAGGACCCTCAAAAACAGCATCAATGTAGACATCAAGTTCGATGTAGCTGAGACAGCGGCAGAAGGATTAGTCAAGATCAATGCCAACGAGTACGACCTAATTTTCCTAGACTACCGACTCCCCGACAAAACCGGGTTGGAGTTCTTGGAAGAGCTGCGCGCGGAGGGGAAGACCGTGCCAGTGATATTTCTGACCGGGATGGGAAGTGAACGGATAGCGGTCGAGGCTATGAGGGCTGGAGTAGAGGATTACATAATTAAAAGCGAGATACAGACCAACGAGTTCATCGAAACAATAAGAAAGCGGTTACTAAAACAGGATGATAAGACGAGACCTTCAGTTGAGCTGTCAGAACTCGAATCTGAGGCAGTAAAGGAGATGGACTCAATGGATGGCTCTGATGTCTCGATACAGACTGATCAGGGGAGGCTCTACTACAATGGGCTCAAACGTTTTACCCGGAAGAACGGAAACGAGGTAACAGCTCTAGTTCTTGAGCAACTTGCAGCAAAGGGCGTGCTCAAGGAGAAAGCGGAAAAAAGGTTAATCATATGCCCCATATGTGATGCCGCTATAACCGACGGAGAGAGGAGCAACTATATCTGTTCCAACTGCCGCAGCAAGAATATTATCAGGCTCAACTTCCTCAGCCACCCATTCTGCGGTTACACTGGGGACCGGCGTACCTTCATCACTGAGACTGGGTTGACCTGCCCCAACTGTAAGGTCAATCTCAGAGAACAGCTAATGTCTCCCACGGATATGGACAAGGAGGGGTACCTAGTACTCGGCAACGCTTTCGAGTGCGAGGACTGCCAGACAAGGTTTAGCCGCCCCGAGATGGTTCACCACTGCATCAGGTGCGGAGAGGAGTTCAACTACAAGAACATGGAGTATATGAAGCTCAAAGAGTATACTCGGGTCTAGTACCTTGCGATGGTTTTCCTAAGTGCAGCTATTTCGTTGATGATCAGCTCTTTGATGGACTCGTTGTACCATGGCTGAGAGGAGTTGATTCTTTCAAGCTCTCTTATGAACTTGATAGACTTGGACAGGTGTCCCCGAATGTCACCGTCCTCTAGACCGAGCCCATTGAACAGCTTTGACTGTCTCTCACTCCAGTCCCCGGGCTGGTCCAATCCCGGAATAAACACTTTCGCCATGTCTTCGAGGGTCTCAGGACCGACAACTGAGCCTAAGTTGTTTAACTGACCTGTAGTTGTGTGCAGGTGCTCGTCTGGACCAAACAGGGTCATGTCGTAGTTGTTGGCGGCAAGCTGGGTAACGTCGCAGAGGGCGACGGTAACAAGTCTACACCCAAGTTCGTGGCATAATGTTTGAATTCGTTTAATGCCCGGGATGGCGATGAACCCGTAGACGATAATTGTTTCAGGTTTGAACCCTGTCTTACAGAGGGAGACCAAGGCTGCCTCCACTGACCTTCCCGTTGCGTAGGTATCAGGAACGATGAGAGCGTCGAGCTTTTGCCCGTGATAATCGCTGTACGTCACCTCGATCCTTCGCGAGGTGTCGCTGTGGGACCGATACCCGTCCTCCCTGTACTCTGTCCTGATATTGATAAGTGGGAGCAGGGGCATCGCATCCTGTACCATATAACCAGCGCTTCCCCGTAGAATGTGGAGAATCCCAGTTGATTCTCCTATAACACCCAACTCTTCTATCAATGCCTTGAACTCGTATGCAGTCGATAAGCATAGGTCCGCCAGATCAGAGCCAACCAAGTGCGGGTGTGAAGCGATTCTCTGAGCATGAGGTGTGTCGAGGATGAAGCAGTCACCCAGATCTTCCCCGATTAAAGGAGATGCAGTTGTATTCACTTGGTAGACACGGGTCTCCGGTGAGGTGGATGAGAGTGATATCTTGGTAGCGGAGTCGGTGTCGATGGGAAAATGCTCCCTGATCAATGAAATGTATTCTGGATCCAATGGCGACAACTATGATTGGATGTAGAGGTATTTAGGTTGTCAGGGGATGATCTCGCACCCGTTGTTTATCTCGGGGTAATCAAACACAGCGGGATCAAGCAGGCCCGATTCAGTGAGTTCAAGAGCCGCATCGCTCTGTTAGGATCTGGTGGTACTGCATATCTGGCTGCACCTCAACCCCTCGTCAATTTTGAACCACTTGGTTCAAGGGTTGAATCTCCTCCAAGCGCAATCAAGGATGCTACTACCGGATACGTCTCTAAACTCTTTTACAGCCTCGCCCTCATGAATACGCCATGTATAAGGTAGTTTATACGGTGGTTGATGTCGGGGAGCCGAAGAGCGTGGATGGTGGCCCAACCCATGTTTCTGGTCCCTGCAAGATGTACAAGGTGGGGGACAAGATGACGGTGGTCGGTAACCCGGGTCAGCTGGTGATGGATGAGACCGATGCGGTGTGCTTAGCGGCTTTGAGTGCTATCCTTCCATTAACAAGTGCGATGATGAGGGAGGTCACTGAGCCATGGGATTACATGGACAAGATAGCCTACTACAGTTGCCCTGACTCGGAGAGACCGGTAGTCTTCAAGGTTGAAAGAATCAAGGTTGAGAAGGGAGATTACCCACCACCCTACCCCAACCCCTAATTCGCTTGCTTGAACTGCCCAAGATACTTGTTGATTAGCTCAGGTTGACGCAGGACCAACTCAGCGTTGACCAATAGAACGTTCTCGTAGAGGTTAGACAGCCTTGGGTCCAAGTCTTTGAAGGCATCGTGCCATTTCTTGCCCTCGGCCAACGCTTTTTCGCAGTGTGGGCTGCATGGGAAGAAGAACCCTGTATAGTATACATGGGAGTCTACCTCGCCCTCCTTCAATGCATCGAGAAGCTGCTGGGAAGCCCTCGCTTCGACGTTGATGCCGTTGACCCTATCATCTGCGTACCGTTTGGTGCAGCAGTCTGGGTACCCGAGAAGGGAGCCGTTCTTGATGAGCCACTTCCTGTCAAACTCCTCGGGGTAGGCGAACCTGATGCTGTCAACCTCCTTACCTGGCTTCCTCTGGACCTTCCGCCTTATCTTTTCCCTATTCCTGACAAGGTTCCTCAGGAGATCACCCACTTTCCTGTCCTTGAACATGTACAGCTCATGGACGGTCGGCCTTACCTTGATCTGGTTGTTCCTGAGTCCCAGCTCCTCAGCCCACCGATAATATGCCTTGTATGAGTCTGATTCCTCGACTACCGTCTCAAACTGTTTCTCAAGAAGCACCTTCATCGCTTGGACCGCCAGAGCCCTTGCCCTCATATCCTGGATAGTCTGCAGCTTCATGATGTGGGGCTTGACCTCCGCATCGATCCTCTGCCCCATCTCCACACCGTTTGGTAGTTCAGCTGGGATGGTGACTTGGCTGGCTGGACGTAAACCAAGGAGGGGTGCCAGGAAGCTCTCAAGTTTTGCCTTAGGCACTATGAGAGGTTCATCAATGAAACGGGTGAGGGTGGGCTCTTCCATGGGTAAAGGTCGGCTACCGCTGTCTTAAGTTATGTTATAAAAAGATAAAAAAGAAAAGTGGTGTTTTTACATCGGAATCAATTTCAGGACTTGTAGGAAGAACTGAGCTCTGCCTGTAAGCATTGTGAACCTGAACAACACGGTGTTACCGAAGTAAGCGCCTAGACCAATCATGATGAACAGCCGCCCAATTCTGGTCGGAGCTCGTAGTGGTCCTGTGTGCTCAAAGGTCAACAAGAAGTACATCAAGCTGCAGATCAAACCAACCGCGATATACAGGAAGTTAATCCACGCCATCGCTCCTCCCTCAGTGGGTGCAGTGATGGTGCTCACGATAGCATCCTGGATGTTAGGTCCGATTGTTCCTCTGATACCGAGGCCGAAGCCTGCGCCTACCAGAAGTGCGACCGGATACCGGCTCACCCATCGATATTCAGGTATTAGCATCGCGTAGATCATAATACCCATTATCAATGGTACTATCATTAGGATATCTCCTTCCATTAGCGGAGTAACACAGATCCTCATAACGTTGTTAATGTTGGTAACAACGTTAATCGCCAAGAATATGGCGATGTACAGGTGCTCTGCGAACCTGTAAACTGGGTTCTCCTTGTAAAGCGGGTAGCTGTAGATCATCAGCATCAATACCCATCCAGTCCAAAGACCGATTATGTCCAATGTTGCCGTTGGATAAGCCATTAGTCATTCCTCCCTAGTTTGGTAATAACATCCACGTTAGCCAGTATAACCGCGAGTACGATTAACAGGTGACTTACGCTGATGCTATCCATTGCTGTAGTTGCCTCGCCTAGCTCATTTATGAGTAGCTCTAGCTCTGCACCGCCTCGTGAGCCTACGCTCATTCCGAAGTAGTTGCCGGCTAGGTAGTAACCCATTCCAGATGAACCAAGCATCGCGATACCGATCTGTGCCATCTTGACATCATGTGGCTCCTGCCACTGGCGTAGGAAGTATGATCCCCAGTCGCCTGTGTCTGATGAAAGCACTCCGGATATCTCTTGCCAGCCATTGACGTCCTGCATCATAGGAATGTCATCCAAATCAGTACCGAAGTGGTCATTTGGATAAACGCTCCTCATGTTTCCAGCAAGCTGTGTGATTGCTGACTCTCCGCCCGTGATGTATCCGAGGAAGACATAGTCCTCTCCGTATACCTTGTTGGCAAAGTCTGCGCCAGCAGTGTCAAGCAGCTTGTTGTATGTTAGCTCGACGTCATAATGTGGCCCCATGATTATTAGCTTAGCATCCTCTCTAAGGAGAGCCTTGGTTACTACAGTGACACCTGGGTGACACTCAGACCACGCACTTACTCCATAGCCCAAGTTAATGATCCATACCTCTCCTGGTTCAACCGAGTCCCCCGTGATACCATCATAGAGGTCACGAGTATTTTCAGCGACGCTGAGCGGGAATCCGATTGGGTTAAGGAACGGAACCATCAACGCGACGAAGAGAATCCAATAGAATACTCTTCTGTCTACGTTTGCTAGTCTCTCTGTGAGACTCATTCCTCTCCTCCTCCTGCATAGAAGCCTCGCTCCTTACCAAGCAGCGCTCTGAATCCATAGGCGATCATTCCTAATGCACCTACCAAAGCAAAGGTCCTCATCCCTGGAATCTGTCCAGTGAATCTGAACCATTGACCGATGGTAGCGAATCCTCCCCAAATCGCCTCGCCAACTGGTGCGTTACTCAGTATGACGAAACAACCTGCGATGAGCATTAACGCTGCATCAATGTTTCTCGCTCTAAAGGCTCTGTAGGCTGCTGAGAAGATGTAGAATCCTGTAATTGGGTATAGCGTTGCACCTAGTGGTGTATACACGTTTACGAATAACCAATTGTAGATCTCGTTGCTAGTCTGCTGACCTGTTGAGACGTATCCGGCCATTCCAGTGAGGAACATCACAACAAAGGCTACCAGTATGAGTCCACTGAAGCCATAGTTTGATCTTCGTCGCTGGAGGTTAAGTGTATGCTGTCGTAGAAGCTGGATAGCTCCTAGACCCAATGAGATGTTGTATACGATTACAGTCCAAGTCCTAACGGTCTCTGCTAGAGTCCATGTCTCCGTAAAGAAGAAGTACTCAACGAACATGAGTACGGTAACTATTCCTGTAAAAGCGTATACGACTTCACGTTTAAGTATCTGTGACATTTCTCATCATACCCCCAATAGATCGGCGATCACCGTGATACCTGCAGCACCGAGCAGGAAGCCAAGACCGGTTACTACTCCGAGGAGTAGCTTGATCATGTCTTCGCCCTTGATTGATCCGAGCATGTCGGGATCATTGCTAACAGAGGCACCCGCGGCGAACAGCTCTTCAGCTAATAGCATGTAGTCACATGTGGCAACAAGGAAAGGCATCTGGTGTGTGTTGTTTGTACCGCCAATTTGCATTGCTTCGATTGCGTTTCCTGCCTCACCAACTACGACGGACTCGTAATAGAATCCACCCATTAGTATGTTGGAGGCTGGTCGCTCCCTCTGGAAGTATCCAAGCACACCGCTAAGGTATGCGGACTGTCCAGAGATGAAGGTGATTGACTCAATATCGAACTCTTCTGGTTTTCCCTGTGAGAGGTAGGCTGTCCTCATCGTCTCCTCAACGAGAGGGAGAGCGTCGGGCAGCGGACAGTAAGCGTCTAGCTTAACGCCGGCCTTAACACACTCCTCTGTAAGGTACTCGAGGATGCTGATGCTTGCGAGGATTTGTGGTCCTTGCGTGGCATCGTTAAGTCCACCTCCAATTCCAGGAGTCCAGAAAACAGGCTTTCCCATCTCCGCTGCTCTTCCTACTGCTTCAGGAATCGCAGTCATGGCAGGTAGGGTTCTGATCCTGTAGTCGTTCTTCTTGCTTATCGACATGTAATAATACATTACCCCGAAAGTAACAACCATTATTACGAAAGTCATCAGTCGTCCTTCTACTATAATTGCCATTGTTTTCCTTCCGTTTTTTGTAGCCTAATCCACAAAGCCTCGCAAAATTACCTCTGATGGAAGCAATTTTCGGCTGATGTGAATGTTAGACTTAAAGTTGTATCTCTTTTCTGTATATATAATACTTTTTTCAAAAATCGATGTAAAATTAATATTTAAGGCGTGTTTTTCATTAAGATTAAATAACGAAAAATACAGTCACTTTTTACTCATAATTAAAATGAATAGTATTTTGATTGACATTTTTATTATATTCAACAAGTTATGTTTTTTTGGTCAATAATGTATTCCAATCAATTAAAAAGGGAGATATTTCTTCCACCAGGGTTTCTCGTCGTTCTCGCTTTTCTTCTCATCTTGTCTTTGTTTTTTTAGTTCCTTCTCTTTGTCAGTGTACTCGTTAGCTATTTCTTCCAAACGTTTGATTAACCTCTCAACATTCTTATCCTCTTGGAAAAGCTTCATAACTTTTTGACTACGTATAGCAGTGTTGTCACCAAAGAGAGGTAAAAGCGGAGCGAAAAACATGGTACCCATACTGGTGCCGAGTCTACTCACTGGTTTATAGCTTTCAAGGAATAGTATCGCAGCGGTTTCCATCCCATATTTGAACAACTCTTTGGCTGTCCATTCAATGATCTCTTCCTCTTCTTCCAGAGTTAGCTCTTCATCCCAGAACATGGTTCATCGGTACTCTGTTGAGGGCATTAAAAAGGTTTGAGAGTCCATTTTTAGCTCCGGATTCTGCGTTTGATAGTCATATAGCTTGCAATGATGCTTCCGAAGAAGTAACAGAGGGATACGGTGATAGCTAGTCTAAAATTTGGGTCGTTAAACATCGTGAAGATGATGAGTAGCCCCATGACGGAGCTATAACCCGCTGTCTTGAATGCAGCTCGGAGGTGTTCTCCTTTTGAGCGCTTAAGGACTTGATTGGTGGAGTAGTAGCCAGCGAAGATGTAGATAATGTAGCTGATATCGACAAGAATTACAGGGGGAATGCGGCTGAAAAAGTCCCTGGCAACGCTGAGGAGCTGCATCCAAACGAACGAGATCCCATTTGCGAGTATTGCCCCAGCCATAAAGTCGTTGTCAGGCTGAGTGGGTGGCTTCTCGATAGTTTTCTCAGACTGCTCTTCAGGCTCGTCCTCCTCCGGAGACGTTTCTTCGATTTCCTGTTTTTCTTCTTCGCTCATTATCTCATAGGAGTTCTGCGTGGTTAAGACTCCATCGTTCATTGGGTTCGATTTGTTTAACTACTCAGGAATGAATTCTCGGGTATGGCATCTAGCATACTTTCCCCGGAGGACCATCTGGGGTTTAAGGTTGGGTCTGACAGGAACTTAGCTGATTGGCCCGAGATTGTGGATTATTTCATGAAAGTGGGGGAAGCATCACCGAGAATCAAGGTCAAGGACTTGGGGGAGACCACGGAGGGTAACCCGTTCATCCTAGCAACGATCACATCCGAGGATAACCACTCACGACTCGATGAGATTAGGGATGTTCAACTGAAGCTGTGTAACCCAGCAGAACTTTCTGAGGAGGACGCGGCTAGACTCATCGAGAAGGGTAAGGCAGTTGTTCTGATCACGTGCAGCATCCACAGCACCGAGGTTGGTGGAAGCCAGATGAGCATGGAGCTTCTGCACAGGCTCGCATCCGATGACGGGGATGAAGTGAGAGAAATACTGGATAACACGGTTTTCCTGCTAGTACCGTCACTGAACCCAGACGGCAACAGGAAAGTTGTCGAGTGGTACAAAAAGTACCTAGGAACAGAGTACGAGGGAAGCAACCCGCCCTATGTCTACCACAAGTATGCCGGCCATGACAACAACCGAGACTGGTACATGTTCACACTCAAGGAGACGCAGCTAGCAATAGGCAAGGTGCACAACGTTTGGCACCCCCAGATAGTTTACGATATTCACCAGATGGGCAGGTATGGTCCAAGGTTCTACGTGCCACCGTTCACCGACCCATATGAGCCTAACATCGACCCGGTGTTGACGAGTGGGGTTAACTTCATGGGCATGAGCATGGCTGATGCATTGGCTAGAGAGAGCAAGAAGGGTGTGGCAACTAACTGGGTGTTCGATGCGTGGACCCCTGCTAGGGCGTATCAGCACTACCATGGAGGTATCAGGATTCTCTCAGAGGCTGCCTCAGTAAAGATAGCTACCCCAATCGAAGTCACGAAGGATGAACTATCTGACTCAAGGGGCTACACACCCCACGATGCCCGTTGGAATCACCCGATGCCTTGGGAGGGCGGGACTTGGACTCTTGGCGATATCGTTGAGTATGAGTACATCGTCGCGTTCGCTTGTTTGCAGACTGTAGCCAAGTTCAGGAAGAGATGGCTCAGAGGAACCTACGAGATAGGGAAAAGGGCTCTGAACCCAAATGGGCCGCATGGTTTTGTGATATCAGCGGAGCAGAGGGATCAAGGAGCTTTGAGTGAGTTGATCTGGGTGCTCAGGATGGGTGATGTTGAGGTTGATAAGGCAGTTGAGGCCTTCACAGCTGACGGGATTGTTTACCCCGCTGGAAGCTACTTCGTCAGGTTCGCCCAACCATATGGTGGCTTCGCAAAGACCATGCTTGAGAACCAAGTATACCCTGACTTACGTGACAGCCCAGACATGCCACCGAAGGTCCCTTACGATGTAACGGCACATACATTGAGCCTTCAGTTAGGCGTTGAGGTTGTCGAGGTGGCTGAGGAGTTCGACGCTGCGATGGTCGAGGTTGATGACCCTGGTCTAAAGCCTGGAAGCGTTGTAGACGAAGGCAAGCCACTGTACATGTTATCACCTGTGCCCAACTACGCGGCGAAGGCTGTGAACACCCTCATGAAAGAAGGTTTCACGGTTAACAGGACAATCGAGGAGACTGATCTTGAGGGCACTTTCATGAAGGCAGGGACTTTCGTTGTGGAGAATAAGGATGGGCTTGAAGAGGCATTGGATGTCCTTGCACTGACTCATGGCTTGGATTTCATTGGGGTGGAAGAGCTTGAGACGGATGTATTCGAGCTCAAGACACCTAGAATTGGAATCTATAGGGCTTGGCTACCCAACGCGGATGAAGGCTGGCTCAGGATGGTGCTGGACGAGTACGGGTTCGAATACATCAACCTGAACCCTGAGGACATAAGAAAGGGAGGCTTCGAGGACATGATCGATGTGCTTGTGTTCCCTGACCTGAACCGAACTGCGGTGATGGAGGGCATGAAGGGTCAGACCTATTACAACCCTGCAGAGTACGAGAAGAAGTACACCCAGGGAATTGGAGTGATCGGTAACCGGAACGTCAGCAAGTACGTGGAGGCTGGCGGCACTATTGTCTGCCTGAACAGGAGCAACGAGTACGCGGTCAAGGAGCTGTGGGCTGGAGCCGAGTTGCCCCTTGAGGGTCTGAGCGACAAGGAGTTCTACTGCCCCGGAAGCCTGTTGAGGGTTCTGGTTGACAACACCCACCCGGTGGGTTACGGGTTCAGTCGGGAGGAGACAATAATGTATTTGCATAGTCCTGTCTTCGAGTTATCTGAGGGTGAATCGGTTGCTTGGTATCCGGAGGCTGATCCTTTGATCAGTGGATGGGTGTTGGGTGAGAAACATCTACGAGGTAGGACAGCTGTGGCTGAGATTCCAGCCGGTGACGGAACAATCATCATGATAGGGTGTCCACCACACTTCAGGAACCAGAACAGGGCGACGTTCAAGCTGCTATTCAACAGCCTGTACTATGCCTCAGCCTAGCTACTCGGGCGGGGTGCTCTGGACCAGGGCGTCCCCTATCCTAACACCTAGGGCATGGTATCCACCATCCCCCGGGCTGTAGATGAAGGGCTTGAGAAGCTGGATGTCTGGGTTTCCATCGGTCAAAGATTCCTCGTCAACCTTGACGTCCAGTATCTCGCCTACAACCATCATGTGTGAGCCGAGATCAACCGATTCTCTCAGAGAGCACTCGATAACCATCCCACACTCCTCAACGAAAGGTGCATCGACCAAATCGCTCTTGGTTGGTGTGAATACTGTGTTCTCAAACTTGTTAGCGTCCTTGCCGGAGACCATCCCAACGTAGTCTGATTCACGCCAGAACTCCTCACCGGGGACGCTGAGGGTGAAGGCTTTCCTCTGTACAATCGCCTCATATGTATTCCTTGCTGGTCTGATGCTGACCTGAATACATGGAGGGTCACTGTTACAGATTCCTCCCCACGCAGCCGCCATGATGTTAGGTTTTCCTTCTTTATCGTAGGTTCCTACTAGCCAGACGGGTGTGGGTACCGCCAGCGTCTTGGCTCCTTGACTAATCTTCATGGGGGGTATTGGTATAGAGAGAGGTTAAGTGGTTCGGAGTTTGAGCATCTGCAAAAATTCATATCATAAATACATTATAGGTTACCATTCATGCGTTTTGAGGCTATGACATGACACAAGATAAGAAACCAGATGAGATCATCGCAGTCCCAGAGGAGGATCGGAAGACCTTCCGGCGGGGCTTGCAGCTTTTCATCATTTACATTGTCGTCTACGCGCTTTTTACAATAGCAGGTACGGTGCGTAAAGAGATTCTAATGATCCGCGTCTTCGGTGTGAACCTCGGAGTAGTAGGAGGAATGTCGATTATTGCGGGTGCGATACTGATTGCAGTGTATTATAACTGGTACGCAGGTAAAATGGAGGCAAAAGTATAATGGAGTATGTTTTCCAGCCAATCGCGTTCGCGTTGTTCATGTTTATCACGGCTTTAACTCTAGGAATTAGTTGGTACGCGGCTAGACAGGTCAAGACAGCCAGTCACTACTTCGTAGCAGGTGGCGGAGTCAAATGGCTTGTGAACGGAATAGCTTTCGCGGGTGACTACCTGAGCGCAGCTTCGTTCCTTGGGATCGCTGGTATGATAGCGTTCTTCGGGTTTGATGGATTCCTTTACAGTATCGGGTTCCTAGCGGGTTGGATCGTCGCACTTCTCATAGTAGCGGAGCCACTGAGGCGATGCGGAAAGTACACTTTCTGTGACGCTCTCCTGTTCAGGCTTGAGGATCGAGGAGTACGGCTTGCTGGTGCTGTAAGCACCCTTGTTGTTAGCCTGTTCTATTTGATCCCCCAGATCGTAGGCGCAGGAAGCATAGTCCAGCCACTCATTGGTCTTAGATATGAGGTTGGGGTTGTGCTAGTAGGCGCATTAGTCATCTACATAACAGCGACTGCAGGCATGGTCTCCACAACCTATGTTCAGTTCATCAAAGGCTTCCTCCTTCTAATCGCTGCTTTCATGCTTACGATCGGAGTCCTCTGGGTGACGGGGATGGGTCCAACTGAGTTCATCGCAAACATCATCGATAATCCTGCTTTGGTGACCCCCCGGGGTACGATTGATGGGGCATTGTTTATGGCTCCGGGCATCAAATTCACGAACCCGCTGGACTTTGCGTCATTAGCCATGGCGTTAATCCTCGGGACAGCGGCCCTGCCACACGTGCTCATCCGGTACTATACAGTTCCAACACCAGCTGATGCGAGGAGATCGACAGTGATAGCCATTGCAGCGATTGGTGTCTTCTACATGTTGACCCTATTCTTAGGGTTGGGTGCGATGCATTTCATGACCGTGGACTTGGGTAACCAAAACCTATCAGCACCGCTGCTTGCGGAGTTCATTGGTGGTGAAATATTCTTCGGCATAATATCTTCAATCGCTTTCGCTACGATCTTGGGCACCGTTTCCGGTTTGATCATGGCTGCTGCAGGTGCAATAGCTCACGATATTTGGACTGTCTACCTGGGCAACGAGATGAGTGACGAGGAGACACTGAGGATGACAAAGATAACGGCTGTTGGGGTAGGAATAGCAGCAATTATCCTTGGTATCATAGCAAAGGGTCAAAACGTCGCGTTCTTGGTGGGGCTTGCCTTTGCGATCGCAGCATCAGCGAACCTTCCGGCACTAGTAAGCGTGCTTTTCTGGAAGGGAACAACCGCTAAGGGTGTTGAGTACGGTATCTGGACTGGGTTGATCAGCTCAACGGGATTGATCATGCTTGGACCCACAATCATGGGTGCGGGAGCCATATTCCCACTAGCCAACCCGGGTATCGTGAGTATCCCATTAAGCTTTATCGTGACATTCGGTGTCTCGATGATGCAGAAAGAGTAACCACTCTTTCAAAACCGGTTTTTTTCCTCAATCTACTATCCTATGATATGAGCCGTAATGATAACACTGACTAGGTCATCGTAAGAAGTTTGAAATCTATTAGTGATATCAGAAAGTTATCATTACTCCATATCGGCTGGTACATAACAATAGAATAGTTTTACCGGTAGATACCGAGTTTCCACAAAGTGTATTATTTAAGACCGGACTGGACTGTCGGGGAACGTGTGTGAGAGCCCGCAGCGGTAGGATAGGCACAGCGGCGACTTTAATTCTAATGTTCAGTGTAGCCATGTTTGTGGGCTGCATTTTCTGGTTACTTAGTGAGGCGTCAATGATCAGCGGCAGCGGGGAGACTACCCTCTTCACTCCTGCACCTATAAAGACCGGAGAGCTCAAGACCATGAACCAGACAGTAGCGGATATACAGAGTATGGGATGCATAGTGACCAAGTACACAAAACAGTATCTGGGCGGGTACGAGAATGTCACGTATCAGACATTGATAGTGGAAGTATCGAAGACAAAGCTCGTCTACACGGCTGTGGATGATAAAGGCAGAGATGTCCTACTCGTAGAGACAACCGGGAAGACTGTCCAGTGGTACCCCGAAGCATGACCTTCATTTTTATGTGAAAACGGCTAAAGCGTAGGGTGATATGCCGTTCAAGCCAGCCTACGAGAAACTATGGAAAGAAGTTGACAAACATCTCTCATGCTCAGGGCACGACCTTGAGCACGTTAGACGTGTTGAGAAGCTAGCCATGATTCTATCGGAAGGTTTAGATGTCGATGAGGTTGTCCTCAGGTCAGCGGTGATCCTCCACGATATAGCCCGGGTCATGGAGGACGAGGACCGGACAAGAACAGTTAACCACGCCGAGTTAGGAGCATCAATGGCGAGGAAGATTCTTCATGAAAATGGGTACCCTGAGATCAAGATTCACGCAGTTGAACACTGCATACGGACTCACAGGTTCAGAGGCAACTTGAGGGCGGAGACCATCGAGGCTCAGGTCTTGTTTGATGCCGACAAGCTTGACGTGCTCGGAGCCATCGGGATAGCGCGTTCCTTCATGATCGGTGGCCAAATGAGTGAGCCAATGTACAGGGACGTGGACATAGAGGAGTACATAGCGGAGAATCTATCAAACGGTGACCCAGATGGCATTATTCTTGATTTTACTAAACATGCATCGAACCTAGAGTTCGAGCTCAAGTTCAAACGTATACCCTCGAAGCTCTACACGGAGAAGGCGAAACAAGTTGCAGAAGAAAAAGTGAGGTTCATGGCGCAGTTCTACGATAGGCTCAGGAAGGACGTTAAAGGCGAGTTACTGTAACACCTGCCAGAGGTACTGGCCTGTGTAGCTGCGCCTATTGTTGGCGATCTCCTCTGGTGTACCCTCGGCGATTAGTTCTCCTCCTTTACTTCCACCTTCAGGCCCCAAGTCTATCACCCAGTCACAGTCCTTGATGACATCCATGTTATGCTCGATCACGACAACCGAGTTACCTCTGTCAACCAGACGGTTGATGACATCAAGCAGTTTCTCGATGTCAGCCATATGCAGGCCAGTTGTGGGTTCGTCAAGAACGTAAATGTTACCCCTCTTGTGAAGCTCTCTAGCTAATTTGATCCTCTGGGCCTCCCCACCACTCAGGCTACTCACAGTTTGGCCAAGAGTAAGGTAACCCAGCCCAACATCGTTGAGCACTTTGAGCCTGCGAGTGATCTTGGTGTGGTCGAAAAACTGCAGGGCTTCGCTGGCCGTCATCTGCAGTACCTCGCTGATGTTCTTGCCCTTGTACCTAAGCTCTAGCACCTCAGCTTTGTACCGCTTGCCCTTGCACTCGTCACAGGTGATATGAACGCTCTCAAGGAACCCCATCTCGACGCTCAACTTGCCGGAGCCCTTGCACTTGGGGCACGCCCCTTCACTGTTGAAACTGAACAGCTTAGCCGGGTGCCCAGTAGCTCGTTCGAAAATGTCGCGGACAGGACCGAAAATCTTTGTGTAAGTAGCAGGGTTGCTCCTGCTAGAACGCCCTATCGGTGTCTGGTCGATTACTATCGCGTCACCGTGCTTAGGCACGAACTCATCCATGATTAGGCTACTCTTACCTGATCCAGCTACGCCGGTAATGCAGACGAATATGCCCTTTGGTATGTCGATATCAAGGTTCTTGAGATTGTGCTTGGTGGCATTCTCCACGTGGAACATGCCTCTAGGCTTGCGTCTAATCTTCCTAGTTGATGTTTTGTGGTTTAGCATCCTGCCAGTTATGCTCTCGGACTGGAGGAGCTGGTTATAGGTACCGGCGAACACAACGTGACCGCCGTTGATGCCTGCCTCGGGGCCAAGGTCGATGATATAGTCGGCGTTGCTGATGACGGCTGGGTCATGCTCGACGACGAAGATGTTGTTTCCCTTGTTCTTGATCCTCTGGAGCATATCAACGAGCTTGCCGATGTCCCGCTGGTGCAGCCCTATGCTGGGCTCATCGAACACGTAGGTGATATCAGTCAGGTCACACCCGAGCTGCCTCGCCATCTTGACCCTCTGGGACTCGCCACCACTCAGAGTGCCTACGGCACGGTTCAGGTTGAGGTACCCCACGCCGATGTCGATGAGGTTCTTCACGATTGGCTTCATTCTACCCACTATGGGTTCTGCGATTGGGCCACCGATGTCTTGGAGGTACTCGTAGAAATCTGTTAACTCCATCTCCACCAGCTCCGGGATGGTCTTGCCGTTTACCTTTACGTTCCTAGCCTTTTCATTAATCCTTGAACCGCCGCAGGCCGGGCATGGCCTGTAATGGAAGAACTCTGGGTACCTAGCGATCCTGCTCTCCGCGTGCTCGTTGTTGATGTACCGCCTCTTCAAGATGCTAATGATGCCCTCGATGTGGATGTTGAAATGAATCTCGTCCGTGTGCTTCCGTACCGTGTGTTTCTCGCTGTACAGGAGCTTGTCCAGCTCCTCCTCGGTGAACTCCTTCAACGGTTTGTCCATATCGAAGACGTTGCTGGCCTTCAATCCCCTGAAGTACCAGCCCTCTCGCCTGAAATCCGGGTGCTTGACGGCTTCCTCGTCCAGTGATTGGTCCATGTTGATGAGGTTCTCCATGTTGACGACAAGTTCACGTCCCAGCCCCTTGCAGGTGTTGCACATCCCGTACGGATTGTTAAACCCAAAGTACCTGCTATCCCACTCGATGACAGGTGTACCAATCCTGCTGAAGAGTAGACGAAGGTAAGTGTAGACCTCCGTGGCTGTGCCCACCGTTGACCGTGGGTTGCCGCCCATCCTTTTCTGGTCAATCGTGATCGTCGTGGTGATATCCCTGATCTCGTCCACATCTGGGCGACTGATCTTGGGCAGCCTCCTCCTCGCGAAGCTGCTAAAAGTTTCAATTAGCTGACGCTGTGCCTCCGAGTAAACCGTGTCGAAGACCAAGCTGCTCTTGCCTGACCCGGAAACACCTGTGAAACACACAAGCTTCTTTTTCGGTATCTTTACGTCTATGTTCTTCAGGTTGTGCTCGCGGGCACCAATTACTTCGATATACTCACTCATACTACATCACCAATATGCCCTTCACTGGAGATACCTCAGAAGCGTGACACCTCATTATGTTTCACTTGTATATGAATCGAACTGTGGTATTCATGGTGGGGGTTGGTAAAAATGGGTTACTGCGGGTAGACCAGCTCGAAGCGAACTAGATCAACCAGCATGTCCTTGTTGAACTCGAATCCTAGAGACTCCCCGATCCTCTTGTAGTACTTGTCGTGCTCCATGAAGTATGTCTCAAGGGTTCTGTCACCCTCACCCTCCCAGTACGCGTGGTCAGCGTCCACATCCCTGTACTTGACTCGTCGTACGCTGACAGTTTTGATTACCGCGGCTGGTTCATCCTTGCCGTTTAGGATGATGTTGTAGTCTCCCTCGTTATCGTCGGGATATCCCTCTATCTCTGACTCCTTGAGCAAGGATGTGCTTGAACGTTTGATACCCTGAAGAATATAGCCCAATAACTCGTCCTTCAAAGCCGGGTTGTCCCCGAATCCCCAAGCATCAACGAAATCGCCAGTGATACCGGTCTCGGTTTTCACCTTTTCCCAGAACTCCAAGACCTCTTTTGAAAATGTCATACGTACAGCCCCATCAACTCTAAGAAAAAGGTTGCCCTACGTTAAGGTCTTGAACTCTGCCAGGTGGAACGCCCTTTTAAGCTGCTTTATGGACCAAACAGGGTCAATCCCTATGCTGTTTAACCGGTAAGGGTCTGACCCTTTCTTAGTGAACCGTCTCGTTCCTGCCCTAGCCAACTTGTATTTGTGTTTTGATAATAGTTCGTTCGCATTTTCAGATACTATGTTGTACGGGAACGCGAACGCAAAAACGTCTTTCCCTGTAAGTTCTTCGATGAACCGTTTAGACTCCCTTAACTCGTAATCCAATAGCTCCAGAGGTATAGCAGATGAGACATGGTGGTTAACTCCATGAGATTGGAAATCGAACACTCTACTCATCTCCTTAACCTCATCCCTGCTGAGCATTATCCGTTTCTCGTATGGGAGGTCCTCGACTGGTTCTTGGTGTTCACCAGTGATTAGTTTCAACAGGTCCTCGTCGAGCCTGAAATCATCGTAGAGTACCTTCTTCCCCGGTTTCCTGTCAGTGCCCACGAGACCAGTGGAGAGGAATATTGTGGCGGGGAAATCGTGGTCCTCCACGACTGGGAGGAGCTCGTAGTTGCTTTTCCAGCCATCATCGAAGGTGATGAAGAGAGCTTTCTCGGGCAGCTCGACACCATGCAAGTAATGGTCCCGGAGGAGCGAAAGGGGGCGCGCGTTGAAGGCTTCTTGAAGATACACTATATGGTTCTTGAACTGTTCTGGTGTCGCCTTGTGGTAGTGGATTACGGTGAAATAGTTCTTGAGTTGTCCTTCCTTGAACGGGTTGAGCGCCCAGGCATCCGCTAGGAGGTTTTTCAGTGCGCTGCGTATCGTCTGGTCCTCCAGCAGTCTAGTTCTCTTCCAAGTAGTAATTCAACCCTTTTGATGTCAAAGTAGGGTGACAACTCTTCATACGTGGATTCCTTGATGCCAGTGTCAGGTTTAGGTCTGAAATCTGTGTACAGCTTTCTGAACGAGGTGGGTGCACGAAGGTGAAGGAGAACCTTGGACACCGGTCCCCAGAACCAGTGGTTGTGCTCGAACTGACCCTGTTTAGTCCTCAACTCTGCTGATTCAGGCCGGTAGGAGGAATCGACACCTAGAAACTCGTAGAGGTTCTGGATGAATCCAACTGGGTCATCGTCTTTTTCCTCGTAAATAATGAATTTGAGGTTCTCAACGGGGATCGTCTCTTGGTAGAGCTTGATCTGGGGAGCATATCTGCTCCAATTGACGAAATCTGTGCCTGGCTTGGCTGCGCCAATGAAACCGGTCTCACGTAGGAGTTGGTCGTTCTGTGCGAGCATGCTGAAATGGCTATACATTCGCTCCACGGGGTCTCGTAGACATATGATGACCCTCATGTCCGGGTTGGTGTCGGTTATGTTTCTTGGGGCTTCCTTGTAGTGGAAATATGTTGCCGTTTTCTCCCCGATCAGTTTCTCGTCCGATATATCCTCAAAGAACCCTTGGTACCACCCGTTTCCCTTGTCGTAGTTCCTGTCAAAGTAATGTGGCTCCTTCCTTGCCATGTAGATTTCCGGGTGCTCCATGAGGCACTGCCTGATCCAGCCCGTCGCGCAACGCATACCACCGGCTACGACAAGGTCAGGCTTGATCAATGTATCGACTCCTTTGGTCTCCTAACGGTTTTCATAATTTATAGCTGTGGGTGAGATGAAACCATAATAATTGCCGTTATAGGGAAATGAGCATGAGTACGGTAGCCGTCGTTAAAGGTGAGAGGAGCCTTGAGACAGTGTACAGGGCGCTGGACCTTATCCAGTACAGGGATGCTTTCAGTGAGTGGGACAGGGTTCTCATCAAGGTCAACTTTATCACGACAAAGGACTGGAGGACAGGGGCGACTACTGACCCAATTATCGTTGAGGCGATTGTGAGTAGGCTTCAGGACATCGGGAAGGAGGTGGTTATCGTGGAGTCGGACGCGCAGACGACAAACGCCGATAAGGCGTGGGTCGCCAGCGGGATGGAAGAGATGGGAGAGCGGCTGGGTGTTCCCTTCGTGAACATGAGGCATGAGGAGGCGAAGGTGGAGGTCCAGGTCGAGGGGGGACGGGAGCTGAAAAAGATCAAGGTCGCCAAGATAGCGACCGAGTCCGGTATTGTTTCAGCCGCAAAGCTCAAGACCCATATGAGCACCCAAGTGACACTTGGGATGAAGAACCTGTTCGGGATGCTCACGACAAAGTTCAAGGGCAAGTTCCATCTTCGGGGGATGGACAAGGTTGTACACGACATAGCGTTGACGCTCCCACCGCAGCTGACGGTGATCGATGGCTTTGTGGGTATGGAGGGCAGGGGACCTGTCCATGGTAAACCCGTCAAGATGGACACGGTCATCGCTAGCACGGATGTAGTTGCGGCTGATGCGACGGCTTCGAGGATAATGGGGTTCAACCCGGAAAGGATTGATCACATCAGGTGGGCCGACGAGAGTGGGTTTGGCTCAATGCATCCAACAGTAGTCGGGGACTCGGTTGAGTCCGTAAAGAGAGTGTTCGCGAGAGCCCTCTAGGTGTATCCAGCCTTCTCGATGGACATCTGAGTCGTAGCCATGGGGTAGACAGCTACCTCGGCGTGGTTGCCGTGTTTCTCCTTTAACAATTCAAGGCACTGGTCCCAGGTTTTCACCCACTGGCTTCCCCTACCATAGTATAGCTGGTCCACCCGGCTCAGCTCAGGGGCTACGCATATCACCCGTTCCATCTTCCAAGGCCGTTTGACGTATTTGTCGGGGCTCCAGCCAACTCCACCAAATTCTTCGCCGAACCGCCCATTGTAGTTATGAATTCTACAACCTTCGGGTGTGTACAGGAGCATGACGATATCCCCTCCCTTCCTGACGGATTCTACAAGAATGCGGTTTGCCTTGTACCCCTCGTTGCTCATGGGGTAGCCGTTCCCGATTGCGATGTCAACGTTCTTTACCACCTCTGTCGCGTAATGCCTACGTCCGATCTCAACGCCCGCCCGGTGGGCATCAACTGGGTCACCAGCCACGAGATCAACAACATCGCCGTCGCTATTGAGAAACGCGTTCACGATGAAATCAAGCCCCGCAATCCTTGCGGCTTCCTCGCTGTCAAGCCTCCTCGCGTTGGCGTTCACCCTTCCAGTACCCGTTCCCGCACCTATAGCGTGGTTGGCTACAATTGTCTCATACCCGGCGACCCCTGGAAGAAGCATCTTGCTCCCTCCTCCAAAGCCGTACCCGAAGTGGGGAATCATGCACCCTAGGCTGATTTTCAGGTCCGCGCTCATGAGCTCCTTGTTTATCTTTACTGGAGTTCCTCTGCTGGTTACGCCTAGGTCTTCGAGGTGCTCGTAGCAGTTGTGGTTGAAGACAAGGTACTTTTCTGGGACATCCAATCCAAGTTTTTTCTGGAAATCGGGGAGAAGACGCCCAGCATGGGCTCCTCCCGCCATGATGAACGTGATCTGGTCTTCTGTGAGCCCAGCCTTGTGGAGTTCCTGAAGGACAGACGGGAGCATCTGGTATGTCTTGGTCGGCCTGGTCATGTCATCGAAGAGGATACAGCATTTTCTCTTACCTTTAGCCAAGTTGGCTATAGTGTCCTGACCAATGGGGTCTGCTATCTTCTCTGCAATCCTTCTGTGTGAAAGCGCCGGGCTGGAATGTCCATTCATTCTTTGCTCATGCACGGTCCACGAGTCTGGAAACCCAAGATTCTCTGGCTCCTTGCCATACCATTCCCACGCCGGGACCTGGATATATTTCATCAAAGGGTGTTCTCGTCTGGGAATAAAAGGTACAGAGACATTTCGATTAATAGCAGACTGAATGAGATAATGACTAAATTACGCAAGTAATGATAATAACAAATAAGGTGGAGGATTTTACTCCTCGATTATCTCTACGTTCGCCCTTGGCACCGTGACTACGTTGTTGCCCGGTAGCTCGATGTTAACGACACGTACAGCGCTCTCCGATTCAAGCCTCTGAAGCTCGACAGGTAGGCTGTGGACGACGCCGATAGCACCGAAGTATGGCTGCCTGATAATCCTGATTGGAGTACCTGGAATCATTCCTTGAGTCAAACCTTCGCCTTCCTCCTCCGCATGGAGCTCGTGTGGGACGATGATCTCCGGTCTCAGAACGCCTGCCCTGATCTGGGTAGTGCCGTTGACTGATGCCCTGTAGCCCTCAAACTCCTTGAGTAGGTCGAATGTCCTCTGGCTCATGTTCATCATTCCGAATCCCTCGGTGATGATGAGTGTGAGACCAACCTCCTCCTGTCCTGTGATAGCTACGCCGATCTCTTCGCCGGTGAAGGTGGTCAGGTCGTCGTGGCGGACTCCGCCGCTGACGATGGCTGCTACGCCAACCTCGACTGCCTTCCTGAGTGCGTCAAGTGTGACCATGTTTCCGCTGATGAGGACCTTATCGTGGTGCTCGGATGTGATCATGTTTGCGTCCAGTATCTGGTCGTTGTTCTCAACGATGACGTGGATGTCGCCGTGGACCTCTCCGCCGATCCCGAAGATTCCTTGGATGAAAGCCGCGTTTGTCTCGATGACAGCTCCCTCCCTAGGCAGAACCTCGATGACCTTGCCTGGAATATAGGCATCAACCTCGACTGGGATAGGTGCACCACGCATGATTAGCTGGCCCGTAACCTCGCTGAAGCTCTCGATTGTACCTGAGACAGGTGCCTTGATCTCTTTCTTAATTAAGCCCCAGAGGGCACTGTAGAAGGCGATAACATCCCCTTTCTCGACTTTGTCACCCAACTGCCTTGTAAGGAACTTGGGGCAATCCTCTGGCTCAAGTCCTAGCTGCATTGACAGCTTGACGATCTCAGGGTCACCACTGATCTCCGTCTTTGCTACGATATCATCGTAGTTGACCTGGTCGCCGACCGTGGGGAAAACCTCGCCCAAAAGAGGGAGCCTCCTTATCTTGTCAACAGTGGTTGCCTTCTTGACTTTGAGCCCAGGAGTATAAGCGTGAGCCTCTTCGGTCTCGCCGTTTCCATTTGGCTTCTTCTCTGCTGCGTCTACCATCTTAGATCAACCTCTCCAGTTCATTCTCGTCGTACATGTTGGTCTCCTTGAACCATTCAAGGATCATTTCCTTGCGCTTTGCGTCCTCCTCTGGGAAGTAGATTGGGCGTCCTCGGGCGTCAATGAGTAGTCCTGCTACTCCACCCTGTACAGTCGCTTCAAGCTCCTTGCCTGGACCCTCGCCTAGGTCATATTCCTTGGCTGGTGTGACGTGTACATTTGCCTCTTCTTCTGGTCCAAGCTTGATCAGCTTCAGGTCTCCGAGGTTCATGTTGTATGTGGTCTCCTCGCCGTCCGGCATTGTGACGATTACATCCATAACATGCTCGCCTGGTTTTGCCTGTCCCTTAGCTACGACGCTGGTACCGAGCCTTAGTAGGCAGTCCTTATCGAAGATACTCCATGCCGCGTCACGGTAGACCGTGCTCACGACGCCTAGGTGTGGCATCATGAAGACACTGTCCTGCATCATCCTTGTGATACCCTCTGTCTGCCAAGCGTCCGTAAGGATTAGCATGCTCTGTATCCTTCGTGGTGCGTGGCTCAGGAGTCCTCCTGTTCCGGCGCAGATGTCCATCTCCATCATGTCGATGTAGCTCTCAGAGAGTGCCTGCTCGAACATGTCGCTGATGGTTCGCTGGACCTGTATTCCCTTGAGCCTTGTTGCGATACTCTTGTGATGTTTGAGTCCTAGCCTTAGTGCCTCACGTGCGACGCTGTGCTCGACGATGAGGTCTTCAAGTGTCTGGGGGATGGTTGTTGGCCGGATCATCTTGTTCATGAGTCGTGACGCAACTTCTTCCTCGTCGAGGTCGAAGGGTATCCAACGCATGATGTTCTCGATGCCGGCTTCTTTCATGACGTTGGTCACGCTGTAGCTCATGCCTAGGTTGGCTGATACGCTACGGACAAACCTGCCTTCAACTATTGAGTATACGTTTGTGGTTGCTCCACCGAGTCCTACGCCCATTACGTTCTGGTTGTAGGTGTTGGCGATAAGCTGAATTGCCATTCCCTCGCCCGCTGGAGTTGGCATGATGTCGATGTCGGTCCACTTCATCAGGTTGGTGTATCCTGGTGCGTGGCTCATGACGTGCTCCATGAAAAGTTCGTGTACTGCACGTCTCGCTGGCTCAGTGTTCTCCTGCTCCAGTACTGGTCTGATGTTATCGACCATGTCTAAGGCGAACCCTTCATTGAGTAGCTCCTCGATCTGGGGTCTCAGTGCCTTGTTGCCCGCGTAGACGATGGGTAGCTCGTATGCGACGCCCAGCCTTGGCTTGGGCTCTGCCGCCTTGATTAGCTCTGCGATCTCCATGACGTGCTGGCTGGCTCCTCCATCGGTGCCTCCCGCCATCAAAATCATGTCTGGGCGTAGGCTCCTGATCCTCTGGATCTTCTGGTAGCTCTGCCTGCCATCGTCCCTGGCGATTACGTCCATGACTATGGCTCCTGCTCCTAGTGCTGCTCTGTTTGCTGATTCTGCTGTCATCGATTTAATTAGACCAGAGACCATCATCTGTAGCCCGCCGCCTGCGCTGCTGGTTGTACAGTATAGGTCGACTCCCTTCTCGCCGTCGTATGGGATTATCATTCCTCCACCCGAGGCTAAGAGCTTGTGTCCGGTCAACTCCTCGATTTCTCTTACTGCGTTTTGAACCCCCAAGGTTACGTCCTCGTATGGGGCTTCAACTGTCGTTGGTGCTTCACCTGCCACTAGGAACCTCCACTCACCGTCCTTCTTGTGGAAGAACCGGGCTTTGGTGGTGGTTGAACCTACGTCTGTGGCAATAATGTACTGCATTTCCTCTGTTGGCTTACTGAGGGTTGCCATTATGATTCACCATTCAGTCGCGACAGGCGACGCTTAAATATTTCTAATTTTGAGGTCTCTTCGAAGGCTGAAGGTATGGAAAAATAATCCGTAGAGTCATTACTGTTTTTACTATTCGCGGATTTCAACGCCTCGTTTACAGCGTCTTTTCGACGTTTATCCTCCTCGCGTTTTGCCTTTGCCTCAGCCTTTTTTCGCTTTTTCTCCGCCTCTTCCTTCTTGACCTGTTCCTCAAGAATTTTGATGAGCTTCTCAATATTTCTTCTATCCTCGAAGACTCTTAGCATCTTCTCGCTGAAAATCCCGGTGGATTCTCCTAGGGCTGGAAGGAAGGGCGCGAGAGCTGCGCGGGACAGCTCGCCTCCTACAAAACTCCATGGTTTAATGCTCTCAAGGGTTAAGATGGCGATGGTCTCCATCTTGTACTCTATAATCTTATCAGCAGCTTTCTGGATGAGCTCGTCTGCGTCCTCGTCGGTTACGTCTATGTCCCAGAACAATCCTTTCTCCGGGTATATCTTGGGTTATTCGGTATTTGTCGCTTCCTCAAGCTCTGCATCGATTTCACGCTGGAGTTTGCGTCTACGGGCGATGAACGCGCCCGTGACTCCACCTGTAAAGAAGCTGATGAACAGGAGTACAAGGTAGATGAAGCTGGTTGTCCCTGTGAGGATCCAGAGGCTGAACCCTGAGAACATCCAGTTGGTTACGCTGGATTTTATTCCAATGGCGAGGTGTCTATCACCTGCTCTACTGGTTAGAAGAAAGACGCTGTACAGGTTACCGAGAAGATACACTGGGTAGGCAAGTGCAGCGATAGTCCTGCTGGTGGGGTACTGGGTGATAACCCAGCTCATGAGATAAACTGACGCGTATGAGAGTATCGCGGTCATCATGTATTCGGTGCTACTGGGCTCAGAATCTTCCGCCATGTCCCGTCATTGAGTAAAAAACTTTTACGGTTATGAAGTTAACGACCTACCAAGAGGATTGTAGATAGTATTTCAACTAGGGGGTAAACTGATGAGCGGAATGAACACGAAGAAACTGACCTTGATAGCTATGCTGGCTTCGGCTTACGCTGTCCTGAGTCTGCTGCCCGGTATGCCAATGATAGGGGCAGAGGGGTCAACGATAGACCTTGTACGGATGCTTGAAATAGGATATGGGTTGATACTGGGTCCGGTTTATGGGCCAGTTACAGCGTTTATGGGGGCGATCATTGGAAAGCTCTTGAAGGGTCAGAGTCTTTTCTTTACGCCACTTGCGGCAGTCTCGGCTTTCGTAGCTGCGATGCTTGGTAGAGGGGACCAGAAAGGATGGATGACTGCGGCGGGAGTGCTTGGGATACTCACAGCTAGTTGGTATCTTTTTGACACGGGAAGGGTTGTACCGTTCTACCCCTTGCTGCAGTACGCTGGGTTGGCGATCATTTTACTGTTCAGGGACAGGATCGGTAAATGGATAAAGTCCGAGGATCGATCCGAGTTGACCAAGGGAATTCTACTGTGCAGCTTCCCGTCAACGATTACGGGTCACATGCTGGGTAACCTGCTGTTCGTGGTCTTATTTGACCCGGCTCCAGCCGTGTTCATAGGAATCTTAGCGATCGCAACACTGGAAAGAATAGGTATTACAATAGGGGCAACGGTATTCGGTACCAGTCTGATCATCGCTGTGCGCAGGGTTTACCCCGAGCTATTGGAGTGATACCAATACTCCTTAGCTTCGCCGACGAGGAAGATTGATCCAGTAATTAGTATGGCGTCCTCCTCAAGAGACATGGACTTTGCGACTTTAATCGCCATGTGAACAGGTACAACAGTCTCGTACGGTATTCCAGTCTTCTTGACGGCTTCCTCGATCATCTCCACGGTAGCTGTGCGTTGTTTGACGCGGTGCTCTGTGATGATGAAACGTCCAGTCACATCTGCTAAGGCTTTGACCATCCCCTCGTAGTCCTTGTCGCTTGATGTACCGAGAACTGTAAACAGGTCTAGTCCGGGTAAGTAGGTTTTCACGGTCTCGACGAGTCTCTCTACTGCCTTGAGGTCCTTGGCCCCGTCGAGAATGATCAACGGTTTTCTCTCGACGATCTCGAATCTTCCAGGCCAGACAACTTTCCTCAAACCATCTCTGATGCTCTCAGTGGTTATTTGTGGGTCGTTGAGTTGCTGTACCGCTGCGACGGCACATGATGCGTTGAGCACTTGGTGAACTCCAAGCAAGGGAATTTCCAGGTCACTGATCTCACCGCTGGGGGTTGATAGGTGGAAGGTCTGCCCAGTGAGATCAATCTTTGTTGGGATCGGGATGTAGTCAACTCCTATTCGGATAAGTTGGCTGTTCCTCTCGGTTGTGACGCTCTCAAGAACATCAATCACACTGGAATCGATAGACGCGGTTACCAACACGGTTCCTTGGCGCAGGATTCCTGTCTTAACCTCTGCGATCTCCTCAACTGAGTCCCCGAGCCAAGCCGTGTGCTCAAGGCTCACGTTGGTTAAAACCGAGACACTGCTAGGGATTACGTTGGTGGCATCATCCCTTCCACCCATTCCAACCTCTACGACTGCAAACTCGACTCCCTTTTCCTTGAAATACAGGAAACAAGCGGCAACAAGCACCTCGAAATGCGTAGGGTGCCGTGCCTCAAGTGAATCAACCTTGGTGCGAACTGTTTCGAGGACTTTGCTCATCTCCTCGACACTGATCTCCTCGCCGTTTATCTGGATGCTCTCGTTCCATCGTGACAGGTGCGGCGATGTGAACAACCCGACCTTGTATCCTGCTTCTCTGAGTACAGAAGCCGCCATAGCTGAGGTTGACCCTTTCCCGTTGGTGCCCGTCACGTGAATGGACTTGTACCCGTTCTGCGGGGCACCAAGTAACTCCAGTAGCTCCTTGATGGATTCAAGGCCAGGCTGGGAGCCCAGCTTCTTGGTGTCCTCCCACCACTGGATGTTGGAAACCCTCTCCATGTTCCTGATGGAAGGGGCAAACGTGGATAATAAGCTATCAGCGATAGATACGGGTACATATTCCGATAGGAATCTGGGAGACGGAAAACAAGGCATGGAAATATAAAGCAACGTCTCCATTGGATACCAAAATATCGGAGACTGCAAAATGGTGGACATGTCAAAGAAGACGCTGGTAACATCAGCACTGATCTACGCCAACGGTCCGGTGCACATCGGGCACATGGTGGAATACATACAGACCGACATCTACGTGCGGTTCCTCAAACTAGCGGGCAGGGACGTGGCCTACTGTGGCGCGGATGACACCCACGGCGCACCCATCGAGATCAACGCCTCAAAGGAGGGAGTCACACCCGAGGAGTTCATTGATCGCTGGTGGCACGAGCACAAGAGGGACTATGACGATTACCTAGTGGACTTTGACAGTTATTACAGCACCAACAGCCCCGAGAACCAGTATTACACCGAACTGGTGTTCAAACGTCTCCAAGATGCAGGTCACATCTACCAGAAGGAAATCGAGCTCACATACTGTGAAAGCTGTGAACGCTACCTGCCTGACAGGTACGTGAAGGGCACATGCCCCAACTGTGGTGCACCCGACCAGTACGGTGACGTGTGCGAGAAATGCAACGCCACCCACAACACCACAGACCTGATAAACCCGTACTGCAGCATCTGCGGAAACCCCCCGATCAGGAGGATGAGTAACCACTACTTCTTCAAATTAGGCGAGTTCACTGACTGGCTCAGACGATGGCTCAACGGCAACCACAGGCTCCAACCGGAGATCAGGAACCAGATTCTGACATGGGTCAACGAGGGGCTGGACGACTGGTGCATAAGCCGGGATGGTCCATACTTCGGTTTCAAGATACCAGGCGAGGAGGACAAGTACTTCTACGTCTGGCTGGACGCGCCGATAGGTTACATGGCGACGACTGCAAACTACTGTAAGGACAAGCCTTTCACGGCGGATGATTACTGGCAGAAGGACGAGGCCGAGATCATCCACTTCATCGGGAAGGACATCATCTATTTCCACTTATTATTCTGGCCAGCCGTCCTACATGGTGCGGGTTTCCACGTACCCGACAACGTCGTTGTACACGGGTTCCTCACCGTCAACGGGGAGAAGATGAGCAAGAGCAGGGGCACGTTCCTCACGGCAGAGGAGTTCAAGGAGTACCTCGACCCGGAGCTGCTCAGGTTCTACTTCGCATCCAACCTCAGCCACACCATGACTGACATCGACCTTGACCTGAAGAACCTTGAGAACAGGATCAATAACGAGCTGGTTGCCAACGTCGCCAACCTGGTGTACAGGGTGATGAGCTTCACTGGCAAGAACTATGGTGGAGAGCTAAGCACGGTCAAGGACGAGAAGCTTCTCGCAGGGGTCAACGAGAAAACCATGGGCGTCTACAACGCGTTCGAAGGAGTAGAGTTCAGGGACGCCGTGAACAGGATCATGGAGATCAGCAGCATGGGCAACAAGTACTTCCAGGACAACAAGCCATGGGAGGGAGTGAAATCCGACAGGGATGATACCCAGAGGGTACTCACTGACTGCGTGAACATAGTCAAGAACATAGCAATCATGATCAAGCCCATCATGCCTCTTTTCGCGGAGAAGATCGAGAAGCAGCTCAACAGGGAGAACCTGACATGGTCTGACGTCGATGATAGGATAGAGAACCACAAGCTGGGCAAGGCAGAGATCATCCTCAGGAAGATCGAGCCCATCGAGATCAAGACACCAGTACCAGCCGGTGAACGAGAGGTCAACTTTGAGATACACAAGAAGATCGCTAAGCTGGGAATCGACGTAAAGCTGGCTATAATCGAGGGCGCTAACATCAAAAAGTCCAGCAGCGAGCTGGACAGGCTCAAGAAGGAGGTAGCCGAGGAGCTCAAGGACTTCCAGATCGAGGGCAACCAGATCATCGAGGAATACAACCAGATCTACAAAAAGTTCAAGGTAGACGAGGAGGTCAGCAGCGTCCACCTGTTAAAGCTGATACAGGGTAACGGCGGCTTCCCCACAATCAACACGGCGGTTGATAGCTACAACATTGTATCAGCCAAAAGGCTCATCAGCGCGGGTCTACACGATCTTGACAACGTCAAGGGTGACGTCAAGCTCTGGGTGACTCAGGGTAACGAGCTGTACATCCCGTTGGGCGAGACGGAGCCCATGAAGATTCAGCCGGGCAAGTTCGCCATAATGGACGAGGAGAAGGTGCTCTGCTGGTTGGACGTAAAGCAGGGACAGCACACCAAGGTTGGTCTCAACAGTAGCAACCTGCTCCTGTACGTGCAGGGTAACAAGGAGACCACGAACCAGTACCTTGAGGAGGCGATCACTGAGATGTGCGAGCTCATCACAAAGTACGCGGGTGGAACTTACAGGCTCCTCAACGCTGCTGATGTGAGCAAGCTGAACATCAAGGTCGGTAAGGTTGTGGATATCCAGAACCATCCCTCGGCGGACAAGCTCTACGTCCTCAAGGTCGATCTGGGGGAGGAGCAGAGGCAGCTCTGCGCTGGATTGAAGCCATTCTACCCGGATCCAAACGATCTTCTAGGCAAGCACTTAGCGGTTATCACCAACCTTGCTCCAGCGAAGCTCAGGGGTGAACTCAGCGAGGGAATGCTCTTGGCAGGTGACGACGGCGAGAACGTAGGAATCCTGAACCCCCAGAAATCCAAGCCGGGTGACCAAGTAAAGGTCGAGGGAGTCGAAGAGTACAGCGAGGATATCCTCCAGTTCGAGAACTTCATGAAGTACACCTTCGAGGCAAAGGACGGTAAACCGTATCTGATGGGCAAGCTATTGAGGACTGACTCGGAGGTTATACCCATCGAGAAGGTCGTAAACGGCAGGATCAGATAGAGTCTGCCTTCTCCTCGGCCTCCGTGATGGACTTGTCGAGGAGCACCACGATTTCATCAATCTCCTCCCTGGAAACGACTAGAGGTGGAGCCACGATTATGTGGTCACCCCTGAATCCATCCACTGTACCGGACCCCGGATAGACCAGTAAACCGTTCTCGAAGCACCTGTCAACCACTAACCCGTTGAACCTTATCTCAGGGTCATAGGTTTCCTTCGATTCCTTGTTTTTGACGAACTCTATCCCAGCGAATAAACCGGACCCTCTGATGTCACCCACGGAGGGGTGATCGTACAGGGACTCCAACTCTTTGTGCATGTACTCACCGTTCACCTTGGACTTCTCCACGAGCTTATGCTTCTCAACATAATCAAGAACCGCTGACCCGACGGCGCACGCGACAGGATGGCTCCCATAGGTATGCCCATGGGCGAATGGCTCTCCGAAGCCCTCGTAGACCTTGTCGCTGGCGATAGTGGCTCCAAGTGGTATGTATCCACCTGACAGACCTTTGGCTGTTGTAATAATGTCTGGGACGGTGTCCCAGTGGTCCAATCCCCATTTCTTTCCGGTTCTGCCGAACCCTGTCATCACTTCGTCGGCGATGAAGAGCACATCGTGTTCGTCGCATATCTCGCGTATTAGCTGGAAGTATCCGGGTGCAGCTGGCAGGGCACCAAGGGTGGCCCCCACATATGGCTCAGCAATGAAGGCGGATATGTGATCGGGACCGTTTGCCTTTATCTCCATGTCTAGGGCTCTGGCGCATTCAAGGTCACATGTGTCGCAGGTCTTGCCATACCAGCAACGGTAGCAGTAGCAGGGAGGTATGTGGGGAAAGTCCAAAAGCATGGGCACATACCGCCTACGCCTGGCGATGTTCCCAGACATGCTCAGGGAGCCCAACGTATTTCCATGGTAGCTCTGCCAACGGGCTATCACCTTGCTCCGCTTGGGCTCACCTGTCAACAGGTAGTACTGACGCGCCATCTTTGCAGCTGCCTCGGTTGCCTCGGAGCCTCCGCTGCAGAAGTAAACGTGGTTGAGGGATTCAGGTGCGAACCTTGCTATCTTCTCTGCGCAGTCCAGCACCGACTTCGTTGTGAAGTGGCTGCTGTGCACATAGCTGACCTGCTCCATTTGCTCCTTCACGGCCTCGGCTACCTCCTTTACCCCGTGCCCTATGTTGACGCAGATGGGTCCAGCGCTACCGTCTATGAACTTTTTTCCTTCCTTTGACCAAACGTGAACTCCCTTCCCTTTGACCATTTCGTGGAGGTTCATCGCTCCACGCGTGAAAACATGTGACATGGTTACATGGTGGGGTTAGGGTGAGATAACCGTAACGACTGCGATAAGATGAAAAACGGAGGCGATGGTATTGATACCATGATTGATGGTATACGAAATGTCGCATGTGTCGGCTCAGGGTTGGTTGGTCAGGGCTGGGCGGCGCTCCTCGCGTTAAAAGGGTACAAGGTCACGTTACAGGACCTGACTGAGGAGAAGCTTGTTGAGGCGGTTGAAAGGACAAAACACCACATTGACACACTGGTGAAGGCAGGGCTAGGAGAGAACCCCAAGAAGGCTAAGAAAAGGCTCAATAAAGTCGTTGATCTGGGTGAAGCCCTTGAGGATGCGGATTTTGTCATCGAGTCTGTCTACGAGAGCCTTGAGGTTAAACAACCTCTGTACGCCAAGATGGACGAGCTAGCAGGGAAACATGTGGTTTTCGCGAGTAGCACGTCTGGGTACAAGATCAGCGAGATAAGCCGGGACATGAAGAGGTACCCAGAGAGAGCAATCGTGGCTCACCCGTGGAACCCAGTTCACCTAGTGCCCCTCGTTGAGATAGCGCCAAGCCAGGTAACGAGCAAGGAGGCGATTGATGTAACCTACAGGTTGATGGAGGACATCGGTAGGGTGCCAGTGGTTCTCAAGAAGGAGGCGCTCGGGTTCATCGCCAACAGGATATCCGTGGCACTATGGAGGGAGGCTTTGGACATCGTGGACAGGGGCATAGCCTCAGTAGAGGACGTGGATAAGGCGATCATGGCGGGACCAGGAATAAGGTGGGCGATGATGGGGCCGTTCCTCACGTATCATCTAGGCGGAGGGAAGGGTGGAATCAAGTACCTGATGGATCACATCGGCGTAAAGAAGCAGGAGTGGCTCAAGGACATGGCCCAGTGGACCGAGTTTCCGGAGTCCGTCAAAGGTAAGGCTGTTGATGGAGTGAACGAGGTAGTGGGTGACAAGTCTCTCGAGGAGCTTGAGGCGTGGCGGGACAGGTACTTGATCGAGTTGAACAAGCTCCTATGGAGCGGGGAGAGGGAAATCTACTAGCATTAGGGCGAAAGAGACAAACTTCTCACATGCTCTATTGTTTGCATGAAGATTCTAGCCGAGGGGCAGGGCGAGTTACACGCATGGATGCCCCCCGACGAGGCGCGCAGGTGGATGCGGGACAACAAGACAAGGGCACTAGTGGACAGGCGGATGAGCCTCAAGGAAGCCGTTGAACGTTTCACAAAGGACGGCGACTATTTCGCTATGGGTGGATTCGGCCACATCCGTCTGAGCATGAACGGCATCTACGAGATGATCAGGCAGAAACGTAGGAACCTGATCATGGCTGGGAAGACCAGCGTCCATGATGTTGACATTCTTATCGGGGGTGGAGTCGTGGACAGGATCGACTGCGCCTACGCCCACGGCCATGAGCTGAGGGGGCTTTCACCCTGCGGTAGACGCGCGACGGAGTCGGGTAAAGTTAGAATCGTAGCTGAGCTAAGCAATGCGGCTTTCCAGTGGAGATTCAAGGCAGCCGCGATGGGACTTCCATGGTACCCGGCGAGAGTAATGATGGGCACGGACACGTTCAAGTACAGCTCAGCCAAGATCGTTGAAGACCCTTTCACGGGTGATCCCATCACCCTGCTGCCAGCTTGTTACCCTGACTTTGCGTTCATTCATGTGCACAGGTGTGACAAGTACGGTAACTGTCAGATTGACGGAACCACGATGGAGGATGTTGAGCTTGCTCGTGCCGCAAAACGGTTGATCATTACAACAGAGGAAATAGTTGAGGACGATGTCATCACATCGGAGCCGGGTAGGACTGTTATCCCCCATTTCATCGTGGACGCGGTGGTGGAGTCCCCCTATGGTAGTCACCCGGGTAACATGCCGGGTCTCTATTACAGTGATGAGGTTCACATGTCTGAGTGGTTGAGTCTCAGTAGAACTGAGGAGGGGGTTCAGGACTATATGGACCGCTACGTATACGGTGTCAAGGATTTCGATGAGTATCTTGAACTGGTTGGCGGGGATGAAAAAATGGATTACCTCGGGAAGCTGGAACGACTTGAGGTTCCGCTTGACGCCCCTTGGGCGCGGAGGGGTAAGTAATGTCCTATAATACAACTGAGATTATGGCCTGCGTTGCTAGCAGGATATTAGAGAACGGGAAATCCATCTTCGTGGGCACGGGACTACCGATAATCGCCACTATGCTCGCACAGAAGCTACACGCACCCGACCTGCTTGTGGTTTTCGAGGCAGGAGGTATCGGACCAAAGCTGCCAACCATACCAATCAGCGTGGGTGATAGTCGAACGTTCCACAAGGGTGTGATGGCAGCAAGCATGGACTACACAATGGCGATGGCTCAACTGGGGTTGGTGGATTACGGGTTCCTAGGAGCCGCTCAAATCGACAAGTACGGAAACCTAAACACTACGGTGATCGGCGACCACGATAACCCAAAGGTACGCCTACCAGGAAGCGGTGGAGCCAACGACCTCGGGAGCCTCTGCCACCAAACGATCACGTTGATGCGTCAGGACAAGCTCAGGTTCGTGAAGAAACTTGACTACCTTACCACTCCGGGATATTTGACTGGACCAGGTTCAAGGGAAGCCGCGGGGTTGCCATCAGAGACAGGTCCGTACAGAGTGATCACCCAGCTAGGAGTGATGGGGTTCGATGATGAGACCAAGGAGATGACACTCCTCCAAGTTCATCCCGGAGTTACGGTGGATGATGTGGTAGAGAACACTGGTTTCGAGTTACTCATCGGTGACGTTGTTAAGACTGATGCCCCCACAGAAGACGAGTTGAGGATTCTAAGAGAGGAGATAGACCCGGCGGGTATAGTGCTAGGGAAGTAGCCCTAGTACCCCTTGGGTACAGGGATGGTCTTCCATAGCTCGATAAAGTCCACTACGAACTGGATGGACTCCTCCATCGAGGCCTCTGCCTCCTTGGGGTCAGCAGTCCGCGGATCAGTTGTGGCGTATTGCCCATTCCTCGTGATATCGATGGTGTTAGGAGGCAGGCTGGACATGAACACCTGGTTCACCAGCTCGAAATCCTCCCGGTCAGGATCCATGAACTCTCGTAGCTGCTCCGGGATGATAACCCCGCTCTCCCAATCATCGAGCCTCCACATCTCCACCAGCTCGGGGAAGTAGTGAAGCGCGTACGCGGTCTCCCTTGGTCCGCTGTGCACCTCAAAATACCGGGTCATCCGTTCCTGTATCTTCTTGGCGAGCTCGGTGTTCCTCGGACCGCTTGGCATCCCGATCATCACCTTGTACTTCCTACGGGCGATCTGGGCGGCGAGGTTCATGGTCTGGGTGTTGCCGCCGTGGTGATTGATCATGACGAAGCGTTTGACACCGTGGTGGGCAAAGCCCTCGATGGTCTCAAGGAGGATATTAAGCAGCGTCTCCGCTGTGAAGGTGAGGCTGCCCTTGAAATCCATGTGGTGGGGGCTGAACCCTGCCCAGCAGGGGTGGATGCAGACGCTATTTGTGCGACTGGCGATCTCGTGGATGTACTCGTGCACCCCAAGACTGTCCGTGCCCAGCGGGAGGTGAACGCCGTGCTGCTCAATGGCACCGATGCCGATGATCACTAATGGCTCAGGCTCGTACTCCAGCCAGTCCTCGAAGGCAGGGCGGGTGAGTTCCTGTATCCAGAATCTGGAAAGTTTACCGTTTTCAGACATAGTTGAAGATTGGTTGAGGCTGATATAACTTTTTCATGGGTAAAATTATCAACGGGTGTACTGGTATACGTACATGCTCGACTGGGTCAACAGGAACGGCAAAATTCTCCTCGCCATGAACCCGATACAGGCGTTCGCAGGGGTATTTGTAAGCATCATTTTCACGATTTACCTGAACTCACTCGGGATGGAGCTCTGGCAGACTGGTCTGGTACTATCCGGTGGACTAGCCATGTCTACTCTCCTGAATCTTGTAGCAGGATACGTCGCCGATAGGATAGGCAGAAGAAGACTGTTGGTCTTTCTGGGCCTGATAAGGGTCGGAGCAGGCGTGGTATTCACGTTTTCGACAAACCACACGATCCTGGTTGTCACAGCTATACTAGCATCGATGGGGTCTGGAGGTGGCTTCGGGGTTGCCCAGATGTTGGAGAGAGTAATCCTCGCGCAGTGCTGTGCGGACGAGGACAGGACAAATATGTACGCTGTAAGGAGCACCATGGGTTCACTGGCTAGGTCAGCCGGTTCCCTTTTCGCGGGGGTTATAGTGGTTATCCAAAGGTGGGGATACGCTGAGCCGGTGGCATACAGGATGTTGTTCGCCGTGTTCGCGTTCCTGAACGCGGTGATAGTGCTTCTCTATTTATTGCTAGATGAAGGAGCGGAGATTGAGGAGGAAAAAGCTGTTCATGCTCCGTTGAGCCCGGAGACCAAGAGGTACGCGGTGCTTCTTTCGTTCTTGTTCAGCATGGACTCGCTTGGTAGCGCGTTCATAAGCCAGGGCTTGACGGCTTACTGGTTCTTTGAAAGGTTTGGGTTGGGAATGGACCAGATCGGTTTGATTTTCAGTGCATCAAGCCTCTTGGCAGCGATATCATTCATGATGGCTGCGAGGGTTAGTAAGAGGATTGGGCTCATCAACACTATGGTGTTCAGTCACCTGCCTTCCAACCTGATGATAGCCGCGGTTCCGTACATGCCCTCACTGGAGATGAGTCTATTCTTCTGGCTCGGGAAGAGCCTGCTGAGCCAGATGGATGTGCCCACGAGGCAGAGCTACACTATGGCTATAGTGAAACCAGAGGAGAGGAGTAGGTTCCAGGCGTTACTTAACCTGCCGAGGAGTTTCACCATGGCGATTGGTCCAAGCATATCCGCTTACATTATGCAGTTTATTGGAGTGAGCACCCCGTTCCTGATTGCTGGTGTCATCAAGGCTGGTTACGACATCGCGTTGTGGTTCACGTTCAAGGACATCAAGCCTCCTGAGGAGGAATAACGTCCAAGATATCAACAGGAGATGGAACACTGCTCAAAGGATGGCGTAATTGTTGAAAATTTAATCCAAAAAAGGGTCCCAGATTAACCCTTTAGCCGTCTGCACAACAATCCTTTTACCCTGTTCCTTCAATATCATGAGAGGCATATTGGAGTCACTTTTGGAATACATGGACAGGGAGAACCTTGACAAGCTCAGGGCACTGAACAACCCCCATGTAGAGGAACAGGTCGCAAGGTTCCTCGCTTTATGCAAACCCGCCAAGACCACTGTTGTCACCGATGACGACGCTGACGTGGAGTACGTGCGGAACCTATCCATCGAGAACGGGGAGGAGCATCCGTTGGAGATGGAGGGTCACACCGTCCACTGGGACGGGTACCAGGACCAGGCAAGGGACAAAGGCAACACGAAGGTGCTGGTCACCCCCGAGATGAAGATGAGTAAAGGCATCAACACGGTGCCTAGGGAGGAGGGACTGGACGAGGTCCTTGGTTTCATGGATGGAGCCATGAGAGGAAAAGAGTGTATCATTCGCTTCTTCAGTCTTGGTCCAACGGATAGCAGGTTCACACTTTGTGCGCTTCAGTTGACTGACAGCGCGTACGTCGCCCACAGCGAGGACGTTCTGTACAGGAAGGGTTATGAGCAGTTCAAGAAGCTTGACGGAAGCGGCGAGTTCTTCACGTTCATCCACAGTGCAGGTAAAGTTGACGAGAGAAAAACGACGGTCAACATTGACAAGCGGCGCATCTACATTGACCTGCTTGACAACAAGGTCTACACGGTGAACAACCAGTACGCTGGGAACAGTCTGGGACTCAAGAAGCTTGCATTGAGGCTGGCAGTCTATAAGGCAAATAACGAGGACTGGCTAGCGGAGCACATGCTTATCATGGGTGTCAAGCCCGAGGGCAAGAATAGAGTCACATACTTCACGGGTGCGTATCCGAGTGCATGCGGTAAGACAAGCACAGCTATGATCCCGGGACAGTGCATCGTAGGTGACGACATTGCCTACCTGAGAATAGACGATGATGGCAACTGCATGGCAGTTAACATAGAGCAGGGAGTCTTTGGGATCATCACAGATGTAAACCCAACTGATGACCCGTTCATCTACAAGACGCTTACGAGCCCCCGAGAGATGATTTTCAGCAACGTCCTAGTCAAGGACGGCAAGCCGTACTGGCTCAACATGGGTATCCCAGAGGAGGAGTACCCGACTGATGGACTCAACCACATCGGAAAGTGGGAGACGGGTATGAAGGACTCCAAGGACAACGAGGTCGGAGTCGCACACAAGAACGCCCGATACACAATCAGGATCAACGAACTTGAGAACGCCGACCCACACTACAATGACCCAGATGGACTAGTCATCGATGGGGTGCTCTACGGAGGAAGGGACAGCGACACCAACGTTCCGGTCAGTCAAGCATTGAGCTGGGAGCACGGTGTCTACATGGGTGCCATCATCGAGTCCGAGACCACCGCTGCCACTCTAGGACAGGCAGGAGTCAGGAAGAGTAGCCCAATGGCGATCATGGACTTCATGGTCGTACCCTTTGGACGCTACCTGAACAACCACATCGAGTTCGGAAACAAGCTGAGCAGGGTTCCTAAGGTCTTCAGCACCAACTACTTCCTCAAACACGAGGGCAAGTACACCAACGAGAAGGTGGACAAGAAAGTATGGCTCCTGTGGGCGGAAGGAAGGGTGCATGGCGAATATGACGCCATCGAGACTCCAATCGGTTACATTCCATTATACCAAGACCTGAGAGAGCTGTTCAAACAGGTCTTCGACCGGGATTACACCGAGGAGATGTACGTCCAGCAGTTCAGCGTCAGGGTGACCAAGCATCTTGAGAAGCTAGCCCGTATGGAGGAGCTATACAGAGACGAGGAGGGAATACCCGACGCTTTCTGGGCCGTACACGAGGGAATAAGGAAAGGTCTCAAGAATATTAAGGCTGAGACCGTTCCGCCTAGCTTTTTCTAGGTACCCATCCTTTTCTTGAAATTGAATACAGGGTTACTGGGGTGGGATCCACCACTCCGATCCGGGGCGGTCAACCCACTCGGGCCAACGGAGCTCCGTCGGAGGCTTCAAGCCAGCGGGTAGCAGTGGAGGCTCATTGTGTTTCTCTTTCCTTACGTTGAACTCTGCCCATGCATCCTTTAGCATCTTGGGGTCATTGATTACGTCCAACGCACTTACCGCCATAACCTGAGCAGCACACATACCCATACGATGAGTGACACCTGAACCGCAGAGGGCACTGCTAGCCCATCTCGGATATCTAACTCCGGGTATGGGTTCCATAACTTTGCTGACGTAAAGCCTCGCTGTTGGACAGTGCCAAGTAAACTCGTTAACATCATCCGCAGGGTGGAAATCACCGTACGCCTTCTCCGGTGGAACGATCTCGGTGTATAGAGGCTCATCCAATGGTTCCAGTCCCAAGTTTTTCTGTATCTCACGGGCGAACTCCTTGTCTTCCTCGGTGTAATGGAGGCCACCAATCTCGTGTAAGTTCTTCAACATCACATCCCGCATAACCGCGTTTGGTAGACCGGTTCTAACGGCAGTCAGGACCCTAGGTTCGACGTTTAAGTCAGCCACGAGCGCGGCACCCTCGGAGCAGCGGTCGATCACCTTCTCAATGTCGGTTTGATCGTCTATGTTGCTGTTCCTCCAGGCGTAGACTAGCTGGCTGAGGATGGGGTTAGCGACAGTGCACTGGCCGCCCGTCATCATGAACTCGTTAATGCTGCCCCCACGCCTCATGACGGCAGGCATGTGCTCCTTCATCATGTTCACATTGTTGTACATCAACACAGAAGCGTCAAGTGCACCCGGGTATGTGACCGCCCCACTCTGACCCTCGGCTGCAGCGTCAACCTTGAAGCTGTAAACCTTGGACTTGTAGGTTCTGGGCCAAACCTCACCTAGAACAGTAGTTGGACCACCAGGGTGCCAAGCTAACAGAAAATCCATTCCATCGAACCAGCCATCCCTTGCCATGTAGGGCTTACCGACACACAGCTTCTCAGCTGGTGTACCCAAGAGCCTGATCCTTGCCTTTAAGCCGTGGTCCTCGATGACAGCTTTCAACGCACCCGCACAAACACAGCTGGCAACTCCAAGCATATTGTGAGCGTCCGTGAACCCCGGGGCGTATGGAACTATTGGAGCCTCATAGGGCACAGGTTTCTGGCTATGCCCCGGAGTTGCATCGTACTCCGCGAACAAGCCAATGATGGGCCCTTCATCACCCCACGTGCTGTTGAAAGCGGTGGGCATATCTGAGACACCCATCTCGACCTTGAACCCGAGCTTTTCCATATAGTCGGCCAGCAACTTGCTGGACTTGTACTCCCTCAACCCGGGCTCCGCCCACTCGAAGAGAGTGTCACTCATCTTGTACATCTCAGAGGAGTTGTCCTCAAGCCAAGCGAGGGCTGACTCCTTTACATTAGAACTCATGGATTTACGCAGGGTCTCAGAGGATAAAAGCCTTCAAACATGAGGCACATGTCAATGTATGAAGGTTTTCGGCTCATCAATCGACAGAGGAAAAACAGCTAGTTTCAAGACTGAAGTAGCGAGCTACCCGGACGGGACACCAATTGGTCTGTGGGTGCGAGCTGTACATGGACAAAATGATGGCCCAACACTAACACTCCTTGGAGCCCAACATGGAGACGAGTACAGCGGTGTAGAGATAATCAACAGGATAATCGAAAGAGTTGACCCTAATGCCTTGTCGGGCAACCTCCTAGCTGTCCCCGTTGCCAACCCTATGGCGTTCAACACGGGATACCGTATCACCCCTCCCAGCGTTGGATACGAGCACCTAAACATGAACAGGGTGTGGCCTGGAAACCGAAAGGGACTCCTGACTGAACGAATCGCCGCGAGGATGTGGGAGGAAATGATCGTTGACTGCGATGTTATCTTGGACATGCATGAGGGAGGCAAGGCGTTTATGGCGAAGTACATCCACGCGAGAGGGATAGCGGAGACCGAGAAGCGGGTTGGAGACACGAACAGGCAGCTCTACAAGTGGTTTGGACAGGGAATCCCGGTTCTAGGTGGTGTTCGCACTCAAACATACATGCTTGGTTCGTTGAGCCTGCAAGCAGGCTTGAGGGATATCCCATGTATTGGAGTGGAACTCGGAGGTGGGGGAAGGCTGTGGGATGACTTAGTCGAGATCGGTGTTCAAGGTGTCTGGAATATCATGATTGGTCTGGGCATGGTAGAAGACGAGCCTATTGGACAAGACGTAAAACAGTTAGTCGCCTCGGAGAGTAGCTGGCCCAAAACATCAATGGGTGGCTTGTTCACTAATACGTGCAGACTCAACGCTGTTGTTAAAAAAGATGAAAAAGTCGGGGAGCTCCGAAACCCTATCGGGGAACTGATCGAGGAGGTCTATGCCCCCTACAGGTCAGTGATCTTTGACACCAGGTTCCAGCCCACGGTGTACCCTGGTGACTGGACCGTGCACTGTGGAAAGATCAGTTGAACTTCCAGGTTGCCCCATCGGAGGTGTCCTGAAGCTCAACGCCGAGCTCCTTGAGTTTGTCCCTTATCTGGTCGGCTAGCTCCCAGTTCTTGGCTTTCCGCTGCTCCTGTCGTAGCTCAGCTATGAAGCCCATCAGCTTGTCAGCGATATCGCCTTCGCTGGTGCTTCTCTTCTCGAACAACCCTAGGACTGCGAGGAGTTCCTTGTAGACTGTGTAGGCTTCAAGCACGACGCCCTTGTTTGCGGGTTCCTGGACGTACTCGTTGATGGCTCCCGAGATGTTGTGGAGATGACCCAACGCCACAGGGGTGTTGATGTCATCATCCATGGCCTCGATGAAGCCGGCTTTCTCGGCCCTGACAGTGGTTATCATCTTGTCCTCCCTGTCACCGTAGTCAATGTTGGTGTCCGGTCCCTTCAACGCACTCTCGGATAGGCTTAGGGTGTTCTCCAGTCGTTTCACGGTGTTCTCGCTGCTCTCCATCGCGCTCCACGTAAAGTTCAATGGACGCCTGTAATGGGTGCTTATGTAGAAGTACCTGAACGCGTCCGGGCTGTGCTTCGCGAGTACATCATCGAAGCTCACGTAGTTGCCCAGGCTCTTGCTCATCTTTCCTCCATCAATCAGCAGGTGCCTCATGTGTATCCAGTATCTTACGAACTGTTTTCCTGTAAGCGCCTCGCTCTGGGCTACCTCGTTCTCGTGGTGTGGGAAAGCCAAGTCCTCGCCGCCCGCGTGGATATCGATGGTCTCGCCGAGTAGCTCTTTGCTCATGACGCTGCACTCGATGTGCCAGCCAGGTCTACCTTTGCCCCATGGTGACTCGTAGTAGATCTTTCTTTCAATCTCCTCGGCTGTCGCCTTTTTCCATAGCGCAAAGTCCTGGGCGTCCTCCTTGTCGTACTCGTCCTTGCTGACTCGCTCGGTCTGCTCGACCTGCTCGATATCCATGCCGCTGAGCTTTCCGTAGCCCTCGAACTTGTCTATGTCAAAGTACACGCCATCCTCGGCGTCGTACGCGTACCCCATCTCCTCAAGGGTCTTGATGAAGTCCACCATCTGCTCGACGTAGACGGTGGCCCTCGGGTGAGAGGTGGCACGTTTAATGTTCAGGAGGTCCAGTCCCCTGAAGAACACACCAGTGTAATGCTCGGTGAAATCCTTCAAGGTCTTGCCCTCCGCGCCGCTGTCCCTGATGGTCTTGTCGTCTATGTCCGTGATGTTCATGATGTACTTGACATGGTAGCCCCTGTACTCAAGCCACCTGCGAATAAGGTCCCCGCTGGTAAAGCTCCTAATGTTGCCGATGTGGGGGTCCCCGTAAACCGTGGGTCCACACACGTACATCGATACCTCCGGTGGGTTAAGTGGATCAAACCGGCGTTTACTCCGGGTCATGGTATCGTAGATCTCAATGGGGTTATCTGTCATTGTTCATCCTCCATAGAATCGACTAGACGGGGTAGCGGTGAATTACTGGTTAGAGTATTCGACACAATAGTCTCAATCTTCCCTTCTAGCAGAGTAGGGATGGAACTTGGGTAATATAAATGATATGTGGATCACTCGACCACTTCTTCAAAGATGGGAGGAAAAATAACGCTAGTATTGACTAGCGATATTTCTCTCGTTTTTTAAACATGAAAAAAGATGATGCGATTCAATAAATTACGGTTGATTTATTGTGTTGAAAATAGCAAGTAACTGAACCAACCAAGTATGAGGGAATATCGCACAAATAACTATAGTATTAACTAACGAAATAGAGATGGGGAGGAAAAGCACCGCCCAGAAGATACTCGAAAACCTCAAGGAGGAAGAGGAAACCGAGGAACTATTCCTCGTAGTCTACGATTTCATCGAGGAGAAACCCAACCCGAGGTTCTGGTGTAATTTTGTTGAAATCATCTCAAAGGTTGGTGGTAGAAGAGTCCAGTACAGCGTGTACCAAGGTACCAGAAAAGGAGCGAGGGCAATCCGAGAGTTGGCTAGTTTCTATGGAGCAGACGTGAGAATGTACGCGGCAATCGAAATCGCATAGCTCATAGGTAGGGGAGGGGGGGTCACCCCATTCCAGCGGTTCCCAGCCCTCGTTAATCCAAAGAAGCCCTAAAACGGCTTCCCTAGAATAGAATTACATACAAAAGTGTAATCCACCACGGGAAAAATTTTGCACTATAGTAGGCTACCAACTATTCGATTTATCCCAGCCTTATGAGTGGTCAGATCAGAGCCTGTCCCCCAGCTCGGCGAGCCTCCTCCTGAGCCTCTCCCTGCTCACCTCCGTGGTGATCTCAGCCCTAGTCCGCTCATTGACACTCCTCGTGACGTCCAGCTTCCTCCTCAACCCTTTCAACAGCAAACTCGCCTCCTCCATACCCGTCAACTGAAGATATACCTCCTCCATCTTAGCTAAGTTCACCTCAGCCCCAGCAATGTCACCCTCGCGCAGCAGGTCAAGGCTCTGCCTTCGAAGCTCACCCGGAACATCTGCGAGGCCCAGAAGGTAGTCAGCGTACCCCAGCCCCAGCTCCTCCGGGGATGGGTAACCTTCACCTGTGTTCAACCCGTACAGGATTCTCGCCTCGGCGTACTCCTGACGTGCACCCACCACAGCCTCGTAATACCCGATCTCGGTGAACTGGTCACAGTATCCCTTGATCTCAGCCAGAAGCTTGTCAGCTTCATCCAGGTTAGCCTCCGCCTTATCCTGCTCTCCGTTGTGAAGAAGCAGAATCGCCTGCTTGCTGAGCACCCTCGCCCTCCTAGCCCTGCGGTAAGCCTCGTCCCTTGCCTTCTCGCGTTCCCTAAGACTCTCAGTAGCCTTCCTGACCACATCCTCGATCAACGCGTACCCTCCGGAATCACCGAGATATCCGTCCGGCTGTACTCCCAGAGGGATTCACCCTCGTAGGTTGAAGCCTCTCCCTTGAAATCAAGGAACCGTTCGGCATCTATCCCAGACTCGTAGAAGTAAACATGGTCCTCAGAGACACCCATAGGCAGAGCCCAACGATGCAACCTGATCCCGTGCTTCTCGCATACTTCGCCATGATAGGGAAGCCATACATCTGTAAAGAACTCTAGCCCTTTCTCCTTGGCCGCCTTGCTCCATTTCACGTAAACAGTGTAGACGTACATCAGGTCACCTCAGGCATTTCATCAACTCGTCATAGGTAAGGTTGCCACCGCTAAGCACGAGCGCCACCTTCTTGCCCTTGAGTTTATCTTTGAGCTTAATAGCACCGGCTAAAGTCGCTGCACCTGCCCCCTCAGCAATCGTATGGCAGTGCTCAACGTAGAACTTGATGGCTTCCCGCATCTCCTCCTCCGAGACGAGGATGAAATCGTCTAGGTGCTCCCGGAGAATGCCCAGTGGAAGCTCAAACGCGTTCCTAGTCGCCAATCCATCCGCGAACGTATCAGCGGTTGGAGTTGACTCCATCTTCCCACTCCGATAGCTCCTGTATATGCTGGGAGCCTTCTCAGCCTGAACCGAGACTGTCATCACGTCCGGGTTCAACGATTTGACAGCTGTTGCGGTCCCACCAGCACCTGTACCAGAGCCTACGGGGCTGAAAACAACTTCAACATCAGGAAGCTGTTGCATGATCTCAAGACCAATGGTTCCCACGCCTTCGATTAACCTAGGCTCATTACCGCTGCTGATAAACATGTAACCCTTCTCCTCCGCGAGCTCAATACCATGCTGCACGGCATCATCGAAATCCTTTCCATGCTCGTGGATCTTCGCCCCGTGACTCCTAATCGCGGCTACCTTGTTCGGGTTCGCTCCAACAGGGACACAGATGTGAGCCTGAACCCTGTAAATCTTGGACGCGAGGGCGATGCTCTGCCCGTGGTTGCCTGTGCTTGCGGTTATGACTCCTTTCTCTTTCTCTTCGGGAGTCAACTGGCTGATGAGGTTGATGCCTCCTCTTATCTTGAACGCACCAGTGGGGTTGTAGTTCTCGTGTTTTATGTATGCCGTGAACCCGAGGTAATCGTTCAAGGTGGGGTAAGAGTACAGGGGTGACGGGTTCAGGTATGGCTTGATTCTCTCATGTGCTTTTATGATGTCGAGGAGCTTTGGGGATTTCATGAGAGAAACTTGGTGGCTTGGGTTTATCTTGGTTTCCTTGGAGGCTTGAAAACGTGTATCCTAGACCTACCAGATAAACTGTCCCTGGTATAGACTTGGACCTCCTCCACTTGTTCGACATCGGACTTACCCTCGGTGAAGTCCAGCACCGATTTCATGTGATAGTAAGGAAACTCGATACCCGGTGTATAATAGTGCATCGGAATGATGACCTTGGGGCTTAGAAGCGCGATATTGTCCTCTGCGAGGGCTATGTTTGCACCGGTGTTCACGATGAGGATGTCCGGGAACCCTATCTGGAACATCTGGCTTGGGCTAAGATAATGTCCTAAGTCGCCTAGGTGTGTCACCTGAATACCTTGCATAGTGATGTTCCAAGCGACGTTGGACCCCAATCTGCTCCCTCGGACATCATCGTGGTAGCATGCAACCCCTCTGAGCCTAGCTGTTCCGATAGAAGTATCGATGGGATCAGTGAAGACAGGGCAATCAAATAGGTGCACCCCGTTAGCGTGGTCTTGATGATCATGGCTGACGGTTACAGCGTCTGCCTTAAAGCTGGGGTTTGGTAGATTCATGCTTGCTCCATCGTGGGGGTCCGTGACGATAGTGGTCTGCCCGTCGAAAATCTCGAAAAGGCTGTGACCGTGCCACCTGATTTGGAGCATGTGGTTTGATTCGTTGCGGGTGTTTTTGTGTGTTACGGGGAGCCCCCAAGGATGAAAGTTAGGTTTATATTACACAATGTGTGTTATATCGTACAACGTGTGTGGTACACATAACATGGAGAAAGGAGGTATGAAAACAAGAAACATAGTCACCGCCATAATAGCAGTAATTGGAGGAGTAGCAGCCACAAGGTGGCTTGGAACAGGAACATTCGGATTGATGAGTGCGCTGAACGTCGCTGTGATAATCGGGATCGCTGGATTCACACTAGGAAAATTCCTGGATATGAAACAAGATGAGCGAGACGGGTTCGCAGTTAAGGATGAAAGAACCATTCTGCTTGAAGGAAAAGCGGGTAGGAACGGGTTCCTGTTCGGGAACTACGTCTGGCTCGCTATAATCTGGTACGATTTCGTGGGAGACAACTTCACAGACTGGTCACTGTTGAACACACAGCAGGCACTGCTCCTGGGATTACTAGTAAACCTGGGCATCTACTTCGCCTCACTGGCCTACTATAGGAACAAGGTGTAGTTCTTGAATACTATCATCAAGATGCTGAGGGCTAGGGATGGATTGACCCAGGCAGACCTTGCCAAGTTAGTAGGCGTGAGGAGGGAGACCATCAGCTTCGTGGAGAACGGGGAGTATAATCCATCCCTGCTACTTGCGGTGAGAATCGCAAGGGCTTTCGAGGAGACTGTAGAGAAGGTGTTCCTATTCGAGGAAGACGAGTTAGCCCTGTAGCTTTCTCCGACCGTTGCTGTAACGGGTTACGGTTACCCTGTCACCCACACTTATTCTATTGTAGACATGCTTTTTCACGTTGAGTTGGTGCAGTTCGGATGTTTCAAGGGTGTACATCTTCATCGGAACGAACACTCCAGTGTAGATTACTGTGTCCTGCTCGCGTTTGTCAATGATCGTGGTCTCATAGGTGCCAGTTGGTTTAGCCAGAATAGTCGACTGGAGTACGATGAATCCGAGGCTGAAAAGGACCAAGAGTGCTAGAATGACGGCGTTGATCATCAGTTAATTCTGACGGTATGCCTCGTTTAAACAGTTCGTGGCGTGTAGTTAATTCTATAAGCAATCGTAGTCATGTGGGGTCTATGAGTGAGGAAAGGGTAAGGGAGCTGACCGAGGAGATGGTCACGAAGCAGCTCAGGCAGGCAAAGCTGAAGCGGGAGAAGGGTTCACAGGCTGAGATTGTTGATCTCGACGCCAAGATATTGGAGCTGCGCAGGACGATCAACTTTGAGTTAAGAGAGCTCTCATTGGAGCAAGTCAGTGAACTTGACGTCGAGACCGATGATACGCAGCGTAACAGGTAACACGTATATCCCGTTGTTCCCACGTTTTTCATATGAAGAGACTCGACTGTGTAGGGCTGCAGTGTCCACTGCCGGGATACAATACTAGGAAAGCGTTGGATGGGATCCAGGCTGGGGAAATCCTTGAGGTCACCACTGACGGCAAGGCTGGCAGGTCAGATGTACCGGCGATGGCCAGACGGCTAGGACACAAGGTGCTAGGAGTCGAGGAGTTGGACGGAGTCTTCGTTTACAGGATAATGAAGAGGTAGATTACTCTCCCCAGTATTCTTCTTTGAACTCCTTTCTTCCACTGTTGCTCGAGTATCTGTTGTAGTTTAGAACACGTTTCAGATAGTAATCCTGGTGGGATTCCTCTGCCTCGTAGAATATGTCAAGCTCTTGGATTTCGGTGACGATGGGGTCGTTGAATCTTCCGCTCTCTATGAGGCTCTCCTTGGACTCTTCGGCTTTGTCCTTTTACTGAGAGTCATGGTAGAAGATCGCAGTGAGGTACTGGGAGCCCCTGTCTACGAACTGGCCACCGTCATCTGTGGGATCAATGTTTCGCCAGAAGACGTCGAGTATTTCATTGTATGAAATCTGATCCGGGTCATAGTAGACCTGTACGGCTTCGAGGTGTCCAGTGGTTTTTGAGATCACCTGCTCGTACGTGGGGTTTGCGACGGTTCCACCGGTATACCCGCTGATGGCTTCGATCACGCCGTCCTCGGCTTCAAAAGCTGCCTCCATGCACCAGAAGCATCCGCCTGCGAAGGTGGAAACCTCGTACTTTGAGAGGTCAATATTCTCTTTTTCAGGTGACGTTGTCTCGGTTGGATTGTACATGAATAGGAGCGTTATGGCTGCTATTAGTGCAAGAATGGTGATGGTCCTTCTCATGGTAGGTAAAACTGTTGGAGAACGGCGGGTTTTATACCGTGGTAAAGGTTCTGGTAGGTGTTTTATTATCGTGGACCTTTTTTCTTACTGGTTTCTATGTCGGTTAAAGGTAAACTTGAGAAGTTCTGGTTGACAGAGTTGACCAGGCCAGCGTTTGAGGATTGGTTGGAGCACGAGGAGACTCCAGTCGTGGTGATAGGTATTGGTTCTATTGAGCAGCATGGCCCCCACCTGCCTTTGGGGATGGACTCGTTGGCGGTGAAGGATATTATTCACATGGTTGCTAGCAGGTCGAACAGTGTTTGCGTGCACCCGTGTTGGCCGGGGTATAGTCCTCACCATATGGGCTTCAAGGGGACTGTGACGTTTAGTTGGGAGACCTTGATGGGGGTGTTGATGGACACCATAGGCTCCTTGGCGCATCATGGGATCAAACGGTTTGTGCTAGTAAACGGTCATGGTGGTAACACCCAGATCATGAACTTGGTTTCTCAGCTCGGGAAACGGGAGTATGATGTCATGGTGTTCGTTCCCTCGGGTCCTGCGGGCACAGAGTTGGCGAAGAGGCAGGCGGACAGGAGTAAACGGTTCTGGGATGTTCACAGTGGCACCAATGAGACTGGGGCAGCCTTGGCGTTATTCCCTGAACTGGTGGAGATGTGGAGGGTTCCAAGGGATTGGGAGCCCAGTAACAGTATCGACCCAGACTTGAAGGCGTATCTTGACCCAGACCGGGAGGATTATGAGATGGTGAGTCAGTTGTTCAGGGCCTCGACGGAGCCTGATACTGATGATTTCACGAGTGACGGTATCTACGGGATGAATAGTCCTCTTGACGCGGACCCGGAGGAGTATAGGACTCGTCTGGAGGAGCGCGTGGAGTTCATGGCTGATTTTATCAGGCGGTGGAAGGAGGTTCCTACTCCTCCAGCCTTCCAATAATTTTTTGATAACAGGTTTTATCCATTTTGCGTTACGCTGATAGGGTATGAATGCCCAGAAACAGCGGTTGATTGATTGGATCGAGGAGGACAGGGAGCTATTATTGGGCTTCCTTAGCAGGTTCCTCCAGGCTAAGAGTCCTAACCCTCCGGGGGATACCCGTGAGGCGGCGAAGGTTATCACTGATTTCCTTGATGGGGAGGAGTTGCCTTACAGAATCATCGCTCCAATGGAAGAGATGGTGAACATAGTGGGCTCCTACGAGTGTGGGGATGAGGGAAAGCACCTCGTATTGAACGGTCACATTGATGTTTACCCGGTGGGTGATGCGAAGGGCTGGAAGTATGACCCTTGGGGTGGAGTCATCGATGAGGGTAAGATATTCGGGAGGGGCAGCAACGATATGAAGGCGGGTACCACGGCTTCGATATTCGTTTACAGGTACCTCCACCGGATCAGGGACCAGTTGAAAGGTAAGCTTACTCTTACCTGCGTCTCGGATGAGGAGACATTCGGACCATATGGGGCAAGGTACTTGATGAAGCACCACCCGGAGGTGCACGGTGACACGCTGCTCAACGGTGAGCCCTGTGCACACCAGATACGGTTTGGGGAGAAGGGGATTCTCTGGCTTGAGTTCACGGTGAGTACGCCTGGGGCGCATGGTGCGTATGAGCACGCAAGTCCCAGTGCGACCAAGATAGCGGCTAAGTTGATGCTGGAGCTTGATGAGGCGATTCATGGTATCGACTACAATGCTCCTGAGAACGTCAGGCTGGCGTTGGAGGATGCGCGGGATATAATCGAGGAGGGTTACGGTGAGGGTGCTTTTGAGACGCTTCAGAGCCCGACGATTAACTTTGGTACGATTGAGGGTGGTTTGAAGGTGAACATGATCCCGGGTGAGGTGGTTATCGAGGCGGATATCCGGCTTCCCGTGGGGATGATGAAGGAGCAGGTGCTGCCCGTCGTGGAGAAGGTGCTGGAGGGTTACCCGCATGTTTCCTGTGAGGAGATGAACTACACGGCTCCGAGCCACTGTGACCCGGACGGAGAGATGGTGGGTATCCTGAAGGAGAATATTAGGCTCGTTGAGGGTAGGGAGTCCAAGACCTTGATCGCGATGGGTGGAACGGATGCACGTCTGTGGAGGTACGAGGGGGTTCCCGCGTACGTGTACGGTCCCTACGCGAAGGGCATGGGGGGCAAGGACGACTACGTGGAGGTTGAGGAGTTCTTTGACATCGTGAAGGTGCACGTCCTGTCTGCCTTCGATTACCTCAGCTAGTGTTTGCGTTCACTGGACGCATCCACGGGGATTTATCGTTTTTCAGTTCCTTTTCCTGTATGGAGATCGAGGTTCCCGTAGTCTTTGAGGCTAACATAAACTGCTTGGAGTGTCAGCACCTGTATCAGCCTAACCCAGCTGAGGACGTGTTGATGTGTCTGCGGAGCCTGAGGACGATTACCCACGAGATCGAGGATATCGTGGAGTGCGAGGGCTTCGAGGAGTTGAAGGGGTTTTGGGAGCCTGTGTATGTCGCTGGTTCTACATACTTGTGTTTATGATTGATTGTTATTGATCAATGATTCATGGAGTCTCTGACTCATCGTACCGGGATCACCTGTCTGGAGTGCCAGCACTTGCACAGGCCTAACCCGGTTGAGGACATTTTCATGTGCCTTCGGAGTCTGCGCCTGGTGGAGCATGAGCTGGATGAGGGCGTGGTGTGCGGTGGGTTTGATGAGATTGCGGCGGAGTGGGCTCCCGTGTTGGGTGTCTACGGTTGGTCTTGAACCAGTCACTGGGGATAAGGCGAAAAAGTTTTACAGAAATGTGGCTTACCGTGACGCTTTTTTGATGTGACTGGGAGGATGGACGCCTTGTTTTGGGCTTGTTTCATGGAAATGGGCTTGGAAATCGCTGGGATGCTGTACCCCCCCCCCCCCGGGTTATGCTTCCCTTGTCCAAGCATAGTAGACGAGAACCGAGGCTAGGGATACGGTGAACATTGTCACGCCGTACCCGGTCCAGCCGAAGGCGTTGATTGCCGTGCCCCCGATGACGGTGCTTAGCATGCTTCCCACGCTCATGGCCGCGGAGTTGAGGCTCATCATGGTGCCCCTGCTTTCCGGTTCCTGTTCGAGGCTGAGGGTGGCGGTGGTGGTCATGGTGGTTCCTGCCATGCCTGTTCCGATTATAGATGCGGCGATTGCGATTGGTATGGGGAGTGGTAGGCTGAAGTATGAGAGTAGGGTGATTCCCCCGATGAGCGCTGAGAGCCATGTGGCGGTCTTGACGCCAATTCTCTCGGCGAGGGCTCCGCTCATGATTTGTCCGACTCCGACGGCGATGAATGTGAGGCTCATGGCGATGCTTGCCTGGTCGAGTGGGATGCCGAGGGTGGTTCTGAGGTAGGAACCATTGAAGACCATGAGGCTGTTGAAGAACGCCAGGCTCAGAGCTGTGCCTGCTAGGCAGGCTAGGGCGCTTCTGTTTTTTGCTATATTTCTGAACCCGCTGAGGAGGTCGGACTGGTCCTGTTTTGTTGGCTGCTCAGGGATGCGCGTGGCGACTAGTATGATTGCTAGGATCATTAGTGGTGCACCGAAGCCGATGTACCCGGTTCTCCACCCGTAGGTTGTTGCGAGTGCGCCGATTATGGGTGTGGCGATGATGCTGGTGACGCTTCTGCCGCTGTATATTCGCCCGAGGGCCTTGGTTCTTTCCTCTGGGGGGTAGAGGGTCAGCAGGATCGTGATGTTGGGTATTGTTAGGCTTAATCCAACACCGTAGAGTAGGAAGGCTGCCAGTATCTGTGTGAACGAGCCGCTTATGGAGGCTAGTGTGACGCTTAGAAGGAGCGTTGTTATCCCTGCGAGTAGGAGCCTTTTGGGTGGGTAGCGTACGGTTAGTGCGCCCATTATGATAGCGCCTATCGTGGAGACGATGCTAAAGGCTGTGTTTAGCTGCCCTAGCTTCGGGACTGTGGCGTTTAGTGCCCGTGTGATCTCGGGCATGAGCAGGCTTAGGGCTAGTAGCTGTGGTCCTGTGGAGGCAGTGCATGATGCTAATGTTGTTGTTATCCACCTTGTGTCCCGTTTGGTCATGGGGGTGTGTTGGTTTGTCGGGGTATTTGTTTGCATTGGTCGTACATAGTTAGTTAAGGTAAACCCAGTCGGAGTCAACGGATCCCTCGGTGAACCATTCCCCATCGCACTCTAGCGGGTTGGCGTCCCTATACTCCTTGGTGATTATGAACTGGTCCCTGCTTATGGCTCCCCTGTCGACGTAGGCTTGGAACACCTGATCGGTCATGACGCTGAAGTAAGGGACGTACCTGCGTCCCTCCCGGGTGTCAACGTGGACGGCTATATCGAAGTCGTTGGCCGTCTGGTTGTCGGGGCTAATCATGTATGCCGTACCTAGAAGCTGCCCTGCCTCCACCCTGTCTCCAATCTTTAGGTCATCGATTGATATGTGGAAGATTCGGACAGCGAAGGCTGGGTGTGAGGATGGCTCGATGTGTATCTGGTGGTCGTTGGCTTCATCTCCCCACCGCCCGCCCTTCCATAGCTCAACGATGTTTCCGTCCACTGGGCTGTAAATCTCAATATCGTTACCAGCATACTCGGGGAAGGGGGCGTAATAGTGTTTCATGCTGCGGCATGTCTCGGTCTCGTCGCTGAAATCGTGTCCTGCTCCGCTTCTGAACTTGCTGATGTGACTGATCTTCTCTAGCTGGGTGACCTCGTGGGAAACGAACCTTGGTAACTCACCGTCGAGGTCGTAGTTCTGGTCGTTTCTCAGGAACCTTGGCGCGAGTAGAAGAACTCCAGCGATAATAACTGCTGCGATGACCGTGTTCCTGTTCATGCCCATCTATGAGTGGTTGTTTGAGGTGTATTTAGGGTTGTACTCACTCTTTCCTGAACCGCTTGTATCCGAAGTATATGAGGGCGGCTCCTATGGCGATGACTAAGCCTCCCTGTATCATGCCGCTGATGCCTCTGAAGGCGTGGATGATCATCTGGTATGCCGAGAAGAGGACGAACAAGCCTAGCAGGATCATGACTCCACCGAGGACCATGTTGAGAATCTTCATGGATTTGGATAGTTTTTTCATGTATTTAACACAGCGGTGGCGTGAGAGGTTTCGTAGCCGATATATAGCCTTGTTTCACTCTGTTCCTAGTGGTTAATTTGAGGTCAGTTGTGAACGACTCTTTTACGGTTGAATCGAAGGTTTTGGGTGAGACCCGGGAGATCTACGTGTATCTTCCACCGGGTATGGAGGATTCTGGGTTGCATTACCCCGTGATTTACCTGCTTGATGGGCATAGCCTCCATAACGTGTGCGCTGGCTTCGTCCAGCATTACTCGGGCAGGGAGCGTATTCCCGAGGCGATTGTGGTGGGTGTAGCTAGCACGGACCGTTTGAGGGATTTCACTCCTTATGAGAGGGTGTCTTATGACGGTAGTTTTGGTGGGGGTGGAGCCGATGAGTTTGTCAAGTTCCTTGAGGGGGAGCTGTTCCCCGTGGTTGAGGAAAAGTACCCGACGAGGGATTACAGGGTGTTGATCGGTCACTCCTACGGTGGCTTGTTTGTCAGCCACGTGATGGCTACCCGTCCTGAGCTGTTCAGGGCTTATCTGGCTAGCAGTCCTTGGCTGGGTGAGGTGGATAAACAGATGGTTGATGCGATAGGGGAGAGGTTGAAGAATGGATTCGACAAGAGGCTGCTGTTCTACGTTGCCCATGAGCCTATCACCAGCCCTGGTATCGAGGACCGTATCGTGAAGATGAAAGGGGTACTGGAGGAGAAAGCTGGGGATGACTTTGATTGGGTGTACAAGAGGTACGGTGACGCGGATCACAGCAACCTGCCGTTGAAGGCGATTCCTGATGCTTTGGATTTCTTCTTCCCCGGCTTCGTCCAGGACTAGTTTATCAATAAAGGGATTAGGTCTCCATCTACATGGAGACGGCTGTGCCGCATAGGACCGCTGCGATGAATCCGTGGTATGCGGTGATGTAGTCGTCGGCTGTTAGCTCCAGTGTTTTGCCGGTGAGTCGTTTGATGGTGGGGATCATGGCTGCCCCGTCTGCCCGTTTGGCGTCGGTGAAGGTTATGGTGAAGGTGACGGGTACGGCTACCTTGTGGGGTGGTATCTTGTTTTGGTCGTTGAGTGCCTGTTTGACTCCTTCGCGTATCTTTTCCCGTGCCTCCTCGGGGTGGAGGCATGCGGCTGATGTCCTGCCTATTGCCTCTTTGACGCATGCTGTCGCGATCCTGGGGTGTATCTCTGTTGCCTCGACGCATGTTGCATCGTCGCCTGCTACGAAGATTAGTGGTACGTCGTAGTGTCCTGCTATGCCGGCGTTGAGCTCTGTCTCTCCGACTTCTCTTCCGTTGACTTGGAGTTTCTCGATGTTTCCTCCGCTGTAGGTGTGGCTCATTATGCCTTCCAGTGTGCCTTTCTTGCTGTGGTAGCCCACGAAGAGGCAGGCGGTGTATGAGTCGTCTAGGGCGGCTAGCTGGCTCTGGGGTTTGGGTGATCCTCTGACGAGTACTGCTCGCTTGTGGAGGTCGTTGGGGTCGATGTTGTTCATGGCTCCGTGGGCGTCGCAGACGGTTATCTCTGCGTCGGGGTGGGTTTCGAGTATGGCTTCGATGGCGGCGTTGGTGTCTTTTGCCATGAGTTTTCTTCCGCGCTCGTAGTCGGCGTGTTTTCGTGAGACCATGCTGGCGTCGACGATGCCGCTGATGCCTTCCATGTCTACGCTGATAAAGAACTTCATGGGATACTGGTGGGGTGTAGGGTAAATAAACTGTAAAGGTGGGTTCTGCTCCAGTCACCAGTAATAAGGCGGGAAAAAACGTATAGTAGGTAACTTACTATAGCGAGAGCTTTAATAAAATCTTAAGATAGGTGGTGTTCATTGGATCAAGAATATTGGGCAAGAAAAGGAAAGATAAAGGACATACATTGTAGGAATACCGAATGTAAAGATGGTTTACATAGTTTTAGAAACGAGCGCCCAAAGAAAGGAGAAACATACAGAGTCGATACCTGTATTTCATGTGATATCGATATAATCGATTGGAATAGATTAGAAAAGTGTGATATTAAGGATATCAAGTTTACTGTGAATTCCTTACAAAATGAATGGATAAGAAATTTCTATTGGTATAGGCCGATAGGTAAGAAGGCAATAAAATGGGCGAGAAAAAATGATTTAGATAAGATTAGAGATTGGGCGGTAACTGATTTAGAAAATAAACTAGCACCTTATCCAAATGAAAGACTTGCACCTCCAAATAAAAAATGGATCTGGCGTGATGGAAGTCAGACTCAATTGCACGGTAATTTGGTCGAATATGCAAAACATGCTACAGCAACTTGTTGTCGAAAATGTTTCCAAGAATGGTACGGCATACAATGAAAAAACGAATTATCATGTGTAGAATTTGATTATGCATTGGATTTAATTATGCATTATATCAACACCAGAAGACCTGAAATAATTAACTGAGGATAATTTAATACCATTCTATAAAGCTCAGTGGTGATATCTCCTCCGCTGTCTTTCCTTCCTTGTTCCTACCGGGTATCGTGTCTATGAAGTGGTCCCCTATCCGCTGGAGCTCGGACGCTATCCTGCCCTCATCCATCCCCAACACCTTACCATCCTCCACAACCACCCGTCCATCAATCACCACCCTGTCCACGTCCTCCTCGCTAGCCGCATAGACAAGGTTCCGGACCGGGTCCCTGACTGGTCTCATCCGCACCGAGTCAAGGTTGATGAAAACAAGGTCCGCCTTCGCCCCAACCGCTATCCTGCCCAGATCACCCCTGCCCAGCGCATCCGCACCGTAGACAGTAGCAGAGTTGAACAGGTCAGCGGCGGTGCCAGCCACGCTATCACAGTCAATCACCTTGCTGATGACCGCACCCAGCCGTATCTCGTTGAGCATGTTCTGGGGGAAGATATCCGTCCCCAGCCCGATCCGCACGCCCCTGTCACGGTACATGCTGTAAGACTCAAGGGCACGTCCAACACGGGCGAACACCCACGGGCAGTGAGCAACCGTCGAACCACCATTCGCAATCAAATCTAGGTCCGGGGCATCAACGGTCTCCTTGATCTCCTGGTGACTCGTGATGTAGATGACATGACCAAGAATAGTACGGGGAGTCAGCACCCCGAGGTCATGGAGGTACCGGATCGGGTCAACCCCGTACAGCTTCTTGATGTCCCTGAGCTCGCCGTAGAACTGGGCTGCGTGGGTCTCTACGGGCAGGTCCCTCTCCTCTGCCACCCTCATCGTCTCTTTGAACAGCTCGGGAGACACCAGGTCAGCGGTCCGTGGGTAGAGGATGAACCGCATCCTGTCATCGTGGCTCCCCTCCAGCTCTTTTTGATACCGTAACGCGTTCTCCATCTGCTTGAACCCCATCTCGTTATCATGGGACAGTTCCCCATCAACCCGTACGCCGCTCCTGTAACCCGCGCTCATGTACGTCCTGATCCCGTACCCACCGATGATGTCCACGCTCTCCCTATAGCCCAGCCAATCCGGCGCACCAAGCTCAACCAGAGTCGTAACACCACTCCTCAGCAGCTCATACACGCTGCTCCTGGCCATCGCCTCCCCCATCCAATCCTCCGGCACCCAAGGGTTAGCGGATAACGTACCCGAGCCCGGAATCCTCGCGTTCCGCGGCATATCCTCCTTCAAGCCCATGCTCAGCGGGCTCTGGGTGATGTGGGAGTGGAGGTTCACGAAACCCGGAATCACCATCTGCCGACTGGCATCTACAACCTCGTCAACCTGCCCGCTGTACGATTTACCGACATGAACGATTGTGTCACCCTCATACACGACAACACAATCCCGCAGAATCCTGTGAGACTCACCGTCCCACCCTATAACAAACCCAGCGTCAACCCTGGTCCTCATACACAGGTCTCGGTGCATCACCCTCAAAGCGTTTGCCCATAGCCAGCGCGATAATGACGCCAACAATGAGGAGAACTGGCAACAGGCTGCCAACAAACAAACCAAGGAACCTATAATGATAAACAGTCACCCCAAGTCCAACTGGATGAATGTAAAAGCTAGTAGTCACACCAGTCCTCCCAAGGTGAACCACTGGGCCAAACCCCACAAAGGATTGATTGTAACTATCAAAAACAAAGAAATCGTAATTATACTTTGATCTCGACAAAACGTAATACTGATTCAAGGGTGGATACATCAACAGAAATACCAATGCTAAACTCGCGAGAACGAGTATAAGCACATATCTGGATATTTTCATTCACATAAAACTAGTAAAAAGTGCATATAGCATCTTCCAAAAGGGGTAAATCACCCCAGAGAGGGGTTTACCTCCTCCTTCTTCTAAAACGTCGATCGTCTGGCTGGTACTTCACCCTACTGCTGTAGTTACGGAAATTCCTCCGTAGAGGGCTCGCGCTCTTCTTCGAAGTGGTCTTATCGATCTTCGGGGTCTGAGCCCTGACCTTACCTGCCTTTGTAAGTGAACCGTGTGTCGGTATTCTAGTTCACCTCCGCCACATCAGACTTCATACATACTCATATCCATGATTTCGAGCACAAACCCGGTCAGACCGGACCAATACCAAAATCGAACCATAGGACGATGGGGCATGTATTAAGCCTTGGGATTTAACAAAAAAGTTAAAACAGTAACCACCAAGCAGCGTAAAATAACGAGGATTCATTAACGAATAAGCCGTATAATATCCGTGGGTTCTACAAGAGCATCCGCGTTAATGCGCATAATGCGCATCGAGGACGAGATAAAGAGGGTACGGAAGAGCAAAAGATTCAGGCAAATCAACCTGAACATCACCAAGCTCAAGGCAAGGTCCGGGAACGCGATAATAGAGGTAGAGGACCCCGACACCCAGAAAAAGGTACAGGTGCGACGCAACAGCGACCAGTCCAAAGAGATCCTCGCAAGATACCAGCATCAACTGGACGAGTACGACACACTAATTAACGAGCTAGGAAAAAAGAAAAAAAATCTAACCACCGAGCTTTTCGAGTGATAAAACAGCCTAAAAAAGCGAAAAAACGCATAAAAAGGGTTTTTTCTCCGCATCATGTTATTAACCACCCCACCCATGGCGTAATGGACGAGAGTTTATTGCCTAAACCCGACCAGAAATTCGAGTACAATCTTGGCGAAACCACTTACCCGACCGAGGAAGCACTTCACACCGCCGACGCAGGAACATGCGTTGCGGACCAGCACAACTGGAAGAAGTCATTCGTGTACGGAAAATACTCGTGTAGAAACTGTGACGCGACAAGGATGAAGATCAAATAATCCCCGAATCACTCCGTTCCAAGAGGAACACCCCTTTTTCGTTAAGACCGGGTTTATATCACGCCAAAAGAAACCACAAACCATGAGTGGAGAAAGAACACCCGAAAACCCGTGGGTGCTAAAGACACCAAGCCTGAGATCAGAGTACACAATATACAGAGACCCATCACTGGACCCACCCGCACTCGTCTGCATAGTGGGCAAAACCAAGCTATCCTACCACCTAAGCGCCATAGAGGACCTGCACGCAATGCTCAAGGAGCACGGAGACTGGATGCCCCTCGGCAACGCCGACGAACAGAAACCCGCAAAGGAGGGAACCGTCGAGGCGTGGGCAAGATCACCCGACAACCCAGTCGGCGGCTGGTATGGCCTCAAAAAGGGGCTCAGGGGAAGGTTCGGTAACTACATACCGCCAGTGCTAGAGGCTATGGGCTTGGCAGAGGTCGAGCACAAGAGCCGAGGCAACCGGATGAAGGCACTCTAAGTTCACCAGCCCCACCCAACAAGACCTGAACCCACGTTAAATACGTGAACGAGACAGGGCACAGGTGAAACACGAAAAACCATTCATGAAACTGCTAAACCTGGACCAGTTCAACAAGAAAGAGGAAGACGAAGAAGAGAAGACGACCCCCGATAAAGAGCGGTGAATTACCCGGTTAAATACCGCCATTACCCACATTATACCATGTTCAACAAGATCCTAGTCGCAGTTGACGGCTCAGACCCAAGCCTACACGCCCTGGATGTAGCCTCAACCGTAGCCATGCAGAACGAGGCAGAGCTAGTCATGCTCACAGTCGTGCCACCACTACCACCCATGGTGGAGGGAGATATGCCTCACTACTCCGCGGACTTCAGCGGTGAGCTAGAGGAGAGCTACAAGAAGATGCTCGCCAAGCAGATGAAAGACCTCTCCGTGAAACACCCCGACCTCAAGGTCAACGCCATCATCACAAACGGCAACCCGGCAAGGATGATCGTCCAGGAGTCCGGGAACCAGATGGCCGACCTAATCATCCTCGGCAACAGGGGCAAAGGCGGAATACTCAGCTGGATGCTGGGAAGCGTCAGCAGGCAGGTAACCGACGCCTGTACCGTCCCGGTGCTGGTCGTGAAGGACGAAAAGTTCTGCAAAACCTAAACCCGAGTTAAAATACTAACTTATTTTTCCTATTTATCATCAAATTAAACTTATATTCACTACAACCGGCTTCACTTGGATGCACATCGGTAACCTTGACGAGGCGGTCATCGCTTTCACGCTCGAAGAGATAACATGGTGCAACGAGAAGGCAGCCGGCTTACTCGGGTACATCACCCCGGACCACCTCGTAGGCAGGGAGCCCTTCGAGCTGGTATCAGATGAGCACTACTTTGACCTCATGATGGGCGCCAAGACATCCCTGAGCACGGGCAAGAGCAACAGCATCCTCTGCACCTTGATCCACAGGGAGGATAACCTGGTTCCATGCCTGATAAGGTACGCCTACAGCATCGAGGAATGCGCATTCATCGCAATCATCCGTCCACTGATGAAAGACAATGCGGAGGAGAACGTTGTAAGATTCCTTGAGCTGGTCCGCAGCAACATCAACGTCCCCGACTCGGTTATCGAGGGCAACACCGATCTAATCAACAGGATGAACCTCAACAAATCCATGCTCGCCGAGTCCCTAGGGGAGATAAAACGCAACATAGAGGACATGCGCAGGACATCTAACCTGATACGCGAGTCCATCCCCACGTACGGGTAGCTACTTTCTGGCAACCAGAACCATCAGGTGCTCGCTGGCATCGTCGTCCCCGGTGAGGCTACGGTGATACTCCACCTCGCTGAACCCGGCGTCATGCAATAGTCCCTCATACTCCTCGTTGGTGTACGCCTGCATCGCGTCCGCGTGTACAGCCGTCTCCCCGGTTGATGCATCAATCACGATATGCCTGTTGATTGTCGCCCTGTGCTTCTCGTTCCAGAAGCTCTCAAACAGCACTATGTGTGGCTTGTCGCTGAAAAGGGCTGACTCGGAGCTGTACCATGAGGCGGGAGACTCCCCGAAGCCCTTGATCGCCTTGAAGGTGTGGGGCTCAGTGATGACCAAACCACCTTCCTCCAGCGAATCATATGCTTTCCCAAGTATCAGCCTGATATCTGACTCCCTGAAAACGTTGAACTCCCCGTACACCATCAACACGAGCCCATAGCCCCCACCATACTCAGTGGTCCTGATGTCCTCGCATACGTACTCGATATCCTGCCCAGCCTCCGACGCCTTCTCCTTGGCGTACTGGATCGATGCCGGTCCGAAATCGATTCCCTTGCACCTGTAACCGAGATCAGTCAGCCTTGAGCAGTAGAAACCGGGTCCACTCCCAAGGTCTAGCACCTTGGTTGGTCCACCGGCTAGCCTGTCAATGAACTTGACGTGCTTGTCGATGACGCTGAACCGCCTGCTCGCTAGGTCATGATCCTGTGAGAGGTGGTAATCAAGCATACGTTTGCTGAACTCGTGGTCGTTCCACGGGATCTTCTCGCCCTCGCTCCATGGCTGGGGCGCTGGATCACGTTTTACAATGTCTAGCAGGTTCATGTTAACCCGCTTCACGTTTTATCGGAATAATAAGCTTGTGCCTAGGCGTTGGCCTCTTCGTCCAGGTGCTCCTGTATGTCCTCCAGGATAGAGACGATAATGTCCATCTGCTGGAGGTACTGGTTCGTAGTGAGGAGCTCGTACTTCTGGACCTCGGCGACGCTCTTCTCAAGGGCGTCTACCTTCTCGGACAGAGGTACTTCCTGGGGCTCGGCACTTCCCATCAACCATTCCATCATATTGTTCACCGTTGTCACTACATGTCATTGGTTCTTATATAAAGATATTGGTTACCAATAAATAACATTCAAATACAGTGAGTGACAACAACCACTCATGGTCGAGGAGTACGAGGACTACATCATAGACAGGCCCGAGGGCTTCAGACTACTAGACCCAGACCAATTCGCCAAGGCCAAAGAGTACAAGGAACTCCTCTACAAGCTCTCCAAAGGCAACATGACAGTCAAAGAACTCCACAGCATGTACAAGCAAGAGGACGGAACATACACCAAGACCCTCAAGACCGTGTACAGACACCTGGACGCCCTCGAAAAACAGGGACTCGTCAAGGTCGCTGGCCACCGCAAGTACAAGGGAGCACGCAGCCTTGAGAAACTCTACTGCAGGTCCGCGAAACTATACACAGATTCGATGTCCAAGAGCAAGGACTGGGTAAACTCCGAGGACGGAGAACTGTTCCTGAACTCATTAACCGAGCTTCTTTGGAGAACCAGGGAGAAAATGGGTGACCGGGACAAGTTAAGTGCCCTGGTTGTGGAGTTCTTCAAGAAGCAGCAAGAAACAACAGTCCACCTCATGGAGGACATATCATCAAACGGCAACCTAGCCGACCTACTAGAAGAACTCACCTTCGACCACATACAGGCACTACTAGAGATAGCGCCACCGATGCTGACATTGCTAGAGAATCCAGACCTCTACGAGAGACTGAAGGAAGCCTAGGCTCCCTTATGGCAGTAGCAGCCCTCGCCGCCATGATGATCCGAGCACGATGGGCATTTCTTACTGTTCCAACCATCCCGTTTGGCGGACCACATAATCAATGGCTGTATAATCGCCTTGAACTCATCACCATCCAGGGTCAGCCTGTACTCCACCCTTGGCGGGATCTCGTTGAAGCTCTCACGGGACACCAATCCCTCGTTCTGGAGCCTGGTGAGGGTATCACTGAGGGTCTTGGGGCTGATGCCCTTGAGCCTCTTCTGCAGGTCCTTGAACCGCTGGACCTCGAAGTTACCGATGGTGTTCACTATGAGCAGGGCCCACTTCTTGCCTACCAGGTCTATGACGCCTTTCACCGGGCAGAAACATGTCTCCATTACTATTCTCACCTGAAGCAGCTATTATACTATAAACTCGATAGTATAAATGCTTCCCTTTTTGTAGTATAGCCGTGACTGAAATGTACAAGAAATCATGCGGATGCGGACACGGCGGCCACGGAGGCTGCTGCAAGGGAAGACAGCACCCGACCAAGGAAGAGAAGGAAAAGTACCTCCTCCACAAAAAGGAGTGCCTGGAAAAAGAGCTGCAGGGCATCAACGAGGCCCTAGAGGACCTGAAGTGAGGGAACTCTTGGAGCCTCGCTAGCTAAACCACGTTTTTACTATATTTTTATGTCATTGTTCCAGAGCAGTTTGGGAGGAACCCATGGAAAGAGACAGCGACGATCTTGGAGAGATAGTTTTCATCCACTCACCCGACGAGATTCTCTGGTGCAACAACGACGCCGCCGAGCTCCTGGGTTACAAGAGCCCCATCGATGTCATAGGAAAGAGACGGGAAGACATCCTATCCGAGAAGGACGGGGAGACCGTGAGGATACAGTCCAAAAAGGTGATCGAGACAAGGGAGGGAGGCACCACTCTCGTGGATTTCATTAAGAACGATGGATCAACGGTCTCCTGTATAAGCAGCCACGGACTCTTCAACGAAGAGACCAGCGACGTGATAATCAGCGTTGTCCAGCCAGTGGACAAGAAAGACCTCAAGGAAAACGTTGACGATCTCCTCAAGGAGGTACTGCACGAGGTCAACACCCCGCTCTCGGTGCTCAAGGGATACACGGAGCTCCTGAACGGAAAAGAGGACATAGACCCTGAGACCAAAGAGTTTCTTGAGATAATGATGAGAAACATCGAGAGGCTTGAGGACGCATCTGAGAGGGTAAAGAAAAAGATCCGATTCTCTAAAGATAGATAAGGTTCATCAGAACCTTCACCGCTACTTTCACCAGCATTACCCCGCCGATGGCCATTGTTGCCGTCGAGTAGCTGTTCACGAACATGAACTGGCCGCCTGTGAACGCCATGTAGGCGATGTACAAGTTCAGGACACCGAACCCCATCCCGACTAGGACCATGGGGTTTCCAAACCCGACGGTCTCGACGCTGTGACCGATACCTACGCTGCAGAAGGCCATACCGACGACAAGGAAGGCGATGAACGCGTTCCGTGGATTACCTGAAAAAGGCAGACTCCACCCGGCGTTGAGGGCGTAAAGGTACCCTGCTACAACTAGGCCGATGACTATTGACGCGATAGTGTTGCTCATCCTGTCCACCTACAAGTCCCCCGGCATGGAATCTGCTATGAGTTCGCCATTGACTTTCCTGCTGATGGTCATTGCCATCTTCTCTGTGTTTCCACTCTGGGCATTTTTACCCACGAGTTCTGTTATATCACACATTTTTAGACACAGCGTCTATTATTTGGATGTAAAATATAAGTATTTCTACACTGCGTCTAAAATTTAGACATTGAGTATATTTATATGGGGGTGTACAGAGACTGTACCGTACTAAAATGTCCAGAAGGCAGCTCAAAAAACAGCGGATGAGGGGAATCATCATCAAGGCCGCACAGGAAGCATTCAGCAACCATCCCTTCGACGACGTCAACATGGGTGAAATAGCCGAAAAAGCCCTACTGAGTCGAGCCACCCTCTACAACTACTTCGAGAACAAGGAGACACTATACTTAGAGGTGGGTCTGGAGGCGTGGGTAGAGGTGCAGGGAGTACTGCCACAGGTAATGGCTAATGAAGCCACCGGGATAGACATGGTTGTTAACCTCATTCCCATTGGTTTCCATAGCATCCTGGAGGACCCGTTGAACTATGACATCCTGCGAAGGTTCATGGAGAAGAACAACGAGGCTGAGACCCCCATAGAGGACACGTACAACGGCATGACCGAGGAGGAGCTGGACGCCTTGGAGCCCACGGGCGACACGATAATGTTACGCTACTTCCACGAGCTGCAAAAATACGTTGAGATATGGAACAAAGCCATCAGGACGGGACAGAAGGACGGCTCCATTCGCTCAGACATAGAGGCGGCTCACCTAAACCAGCTGAACTTTATGTACATGTCCGGGATGCTAGAACAGATAGTGCTCCAAAAAGAGGCACTTCGACACATCGGGTTACCCATAGAGGATGCCATAGTCTTGATGACGGACAACCTCCGGCGTATTCTCCAGACCTAACGGAGGCTCTTCACCTTGTCCATGAACGCCTTGACTCGTTCAGGGTCAACAGGGTTCCAAGTGTAGCCATCAACCTTGAGGCTGGACCCCACAACTGCACCATCAGCCACAGATAAGTACTCCTCCACGTTGTGTAGTTTTACCCCAGTGTTCACAAGCACAGGAACATCCACTTTCTCCTTGATCGCTTCGATGACAGAAAGGTCTGCTTCCGCTCCAGCCATCTTTCCCGACACCAGTATTACATCGGCGAGGCTGGACACCACGGTGCTATGGGCAAGCTCAACCGGGCTCCTCGATCCCAGAGGTGAAGCAAACTCGGGCACCACGTTGAAGAAAACCCGTACATCATCCGCCCCGATATTAGCCTTAAATCTGGCGAACCCACCGGGGTCTGGACTCCAAAGCCCCATATCGGACTCGTAAGTGCCGGAGATAACCTCCCTCATGAAACTGGCACCCGTCGCGTTGGCCATGGCTATCGCGGCTTTGGGGTCCCAGAGGAAGTCCACACCATAGGGGATGTCATCTGGTCTGGTCTCCGCGATCACCCTACTCATTGCCGCTATCTGCTCTATCCCAGCCTCGAACACGTATGGTCTGTCGTCCTCGTTACAGAACATGATGGCGTCAACCCCGCCATCCACGAGATGTTTAACGTCCTTCTTTACGGACTTGACGATTTTCCCCATGCCCATCCCTTTGTCGAATAGAGGAGTACCGGGAAGCGCGGGAAGATGCGCCATGGCGATGATGGGTTTACTTGTCTTGAATAGCTCGGAGAACCAGCTCATGGATAGCCCGGAGTCTCAGGTATTTATGAAATTTTCGTCAGACTTGTTGTATGGCGCAACCACACACACGGAGATAAATGATATAGAACATTAATCGGTCTTACAAGAGGTTCAAAGGATGGCTCAGACGCTCACATGCGAATGCGGTGGAACAGACATCGTAACAGACAACAACTCCGGAGAACAGATCTGCACAGTGTGCGGAACGGTGCTTAACACCGTGATGTTCGACCAGGGACCTGAATGGAGGGCGTTTGACCCCCAGCAGGCAGACAAACTCAACCGCGTCGGTGCACCACTCACTAACCTCATCCACGACAAGGGACTCAGCACAACTATTTCTTGGAAGAGCCAGGACGGAACCGGTAGACGCCTAACCCTTGAAGAGCAGGAACGCCAGCACCGTCTCAGGAAATGGCAGAGGAGGACCACCACAAATGACAGCATCCAACGGAACCTCACTCAGGCGCTGTCAGAGCTTAATAGAATCGCGGACGAGATGAGCCTCCCCCAGAGCGTCAAGGAGACAGCCGCGCACCTATACAGGAAAGCAGTCACACAGGGACTGATCCGTGGCAGAACCATCCAAACAGTAGTAGCCTCGGCAGTCTACATGGCCTGTAGACAGTGTAACGTCATCAGGAGCCTCGAAGACGTAGCAAAGGCAGCCACAGTCACAAGGAAAGAAGCAGCAAGGAACTATCGTTACCTCTACAAGCAGCTTCAACCCGAGGTCCCTCAGGTAAACAAGGACGCGTTGATCACAAAGTATGTCAGCAAGCTCAGGGTCAGCGGGTTATCCGAGCAGCTCTGTAGAAAGATAATGGATATGGCTAAAAAGCAGCGTTTGACCATCGGTAGGGCACCGGAGGGCATCACCGCGGCTTCACTGTACATCGCGTGCAGGCTCACAGAGGAGCACAGGACCCAGGGCGAGATCGCCAAGACAGCACAGATCACGGAAGTTACGATCCGTAACAGGTACAAGGAGCTCATGAAGAACCTAGATTTCGTGATGTATCTATGAGTCTCAAAGTTAAACACGCCATGAAGGGGCACCCGTTTACGGTGCCACACAACGCAACGGTCACCGAGACAGCCCAGACCATGATCACAGCTGGTATCGACACCATCGTCGTGACGAAGAAGGACGAGATACTGGGAACAGTGACCATCAATGATATCCTGCGTTACACTTACACTCCTGACTTCAACCCGGCGAAGACATCAATCGAGGGCATAACAAACGAGGATATTATGCTGGCTAGGCCAAGCACAGCCTTGTCTGATGTCAGATCAATCTTCACAGAGTCCAGGATCAACACGATACCGGTGGTTGACAGGGAACTTGTGGGTTACATCACACTACGGGACCTGGTAACGGTTGAGCCTGAGAAGAAAGAGAAAGTAGTTGCCTGATAGGCTGACTATTTGTCTTAGGTATGCCTTTCCTTTGGCACCCATTTTCCCTTTGACTTGCGTCTCGTAACCCAATCATTGTATGCCTTAGCGGGCTCATAATCTGGTTTGAGGTAGTCGCCCTTGATGTACTCATCTTCGCTGGAGACTCTCACGAACTCTCGTTCCTCGTTCGGCGGCGCCTCGGTGTACATCAGCTTGTCCCTCTCGCGCCACGTCTCCAAAGCCTCGCACAGGGAGGGCATCTTCTCGCTGGGGATACTCAGACATATCTCGTTAGGGTCGATACCCATGGTCCCGAAGACGCCATGACACCCTAACGTGTAGCGCGCCTCGCCTTTCAGGAAAGCGGCAGCCCAGCTGCTACTGCATGTGCCGGGTCCTGTCTCACTTTTGGGAGTCAACCCGCTGTAATACTGGAGGGCACGGGCAGCCATGGTTGTCTGCCGTGGGTTGCCGATGATTACCACGATGTCTGGGTCAAATGGGCAGTCGCTGAGGGGTGCGATTCCCATGTACTGGATGTCCGGTGGGATGATGCTGTAATCGTGAATCAGGTTACGCCTAGACGCCGCTGGGGTACCGTAAATGCCCATCCATGAATCGCCTTTGTCAGGGTCAGCCCTTGTATGTCCCGTTCCGCTCAGAAGGTTTGGGAAGACCTCCGTCAACCCCATGTAGGCGTCGCCGTTGCAAACAGGTGGTTCCGGTCTACTCGATATACCATCGAGAATGTATGTCTCGCCTCTGAACCTTGCGCGCTGCATGAATTGGCAGTGCATCAGTTTGACAGGTCCACGGTAGATGTGCTCCTCCAGCTTGGGAGGCATGGTCTTGTGGGGCCACCACGCTAACGCGATGGCGTCCCCGTAGAGCTCCAGCTCCTTGATTAGTATCTCTCCTTGTTTGTTGGGTGGATATCCTAGCCATTTTCGGTCGTAGATGCTCCAGTTAAAATCACTCATGAAAAATGATTGGATTAAGAGTGATTTAACATTATCAACTGGAGTGAGCTGGTGTACCCACGAAACACACAACACCCTTTATATTTTCGTCACCGGGCAGATATTGCATCCAGGTGAAGATATGAACACAGCATACATCTCAAGTGTATCCTCCATATCTAGTGGCTCCTCTAGTTAGGACGCCGCCGAAAATCCCTGGTAGTTTTTTGGTGAGCAACAAGATGATAGTAGCATTTGACCTTGAAGGAACTTTGGTTGACGGTGAGCTACTCCCATGCATCGGGAACGATGTGGGGGTACGCCAGAGGCTTGAGGCATTGACATCCCAAGCCATGGACGGCGAGGTGGGTTTCGCGTCCAGCCTGAGTCAGCGAGTAGAGCTGATCAGGGGAACCAGCATCTACAGGGTCATCCAACTGTCTATGGACCTCCCCCTCCAGCGGGGAGCACTAGAGGCCGTGGATCAGGTTAAGCTGCTTGGGGCGCATCCTGTCATCATTACTGGGGGATTCAGTATATTAGCGGGTCAGATAGCACGGAGACTGGGAATCAAGTACGTTGCGTGCAACAGGTTCAAGGTATTCAACGGGAGAATCGAGGGCGTTCAAACTCCAATCGTGGACGAGGAGCAGAAGCGGCTTAAACTGAGAGCACTTGCGAGCTGGCTAGGCGTGCCCGTTGAAAGGTGCGTTGCCATTGGGGATGGGGCTAACGATGTTCCAATGCTTATGGAGGCAGGACTGGGAATCGGTTTCGGGGAACGCACCTGTGTCAGGAAAGCGGATGAAGTGATAACAACCGGGGATCTCAGGGACATCATACCGATGATCAAGATTCACAACGAAAATGGTTGGATTAAGGAATCAAACAGGAAACTAATAGCCGCTTAGAAGACCCCGAACTTGAATCCAACGCCAACTGTGACCACGGCTAGGGATACGAGAATAGCCGTGCTAATGGGTGTGTAGCTACAGATTGATTTGTACCCCATCCTGTTTGCCTTGGAGGCATTATCGCTGGGAATAACCGTTGAGACAGCTGTGCCGGTCCAAACGAGTATCAGAAGGATCAGTACACCCCTAAGGATCATCATTCGATTCAACTCCTCACCTCCTCTTTGCCGAGTTGAGCATAGATTCCTGAAATCACAGAGTATAGCTTGGAGAGGACTGGAGTTATTGAGGCTAGTTCGTCTGCGCTTACTTCGCGTGTTATCGAGGTATACCCAGCCATAACGCTGGAGGATGATGCATTGAACCTGGTTTTGCCTTCATCAGTCATGTGAAGCCTGTTTATCCTCCGATCCGAAGGGTCACGTCTACGCTCGATGAGACCTTTCTTTTCAAGCGAGTCACAGATAACCATCGCGTTGGTGGTGTCCACCTCCATTGCGTTGGCTAGCTCTCGCTGGGACAATGGTTCATGTCCACTCATCGCCATCAACGCTCCGTACTGTGGCCAAGTAAGGTCGTGTGGTTTGAGTGATTCCTCTGTTATCTTCTTGGTTTTCAGGTATATGCCTGAGACAGTCTCAAACCAGTACAGGTCGGGTCTACTGTTCGTCATCAACGCCTATCACATTCATCATAGTTATAATCATCATAATTATTATGATTAATATAAGTGTTAGGGAAAACGATGCGTAAAGGGACCCAAGAAATGGATTAAATCTGTCTGCCCTTTTTCTGGAAACGAAGATCATGTCCAATCGGACACGCCTGCTGGCAGGTGTTACACATCAGCCAAGTGTTCTCAGTCAGGTCTGGGCAGTGCTCCATGTAGATATCTTTGAGCTCGGGGCTGTACCGCTCCTCCCATTTCATACCCAGTAGGCACCTGTTGGGATCAACCTTGTACGGGGTAAGAGCATCAACCGGGCAAGACTTGACGCACTCGTCGCAGTCCTTGCACAGGTCCTCGGTGAAGGGAGCAGTGGGAACCAACTCAGCGTCTGTGAGTATACTTCTTAGTCGCATCCATGGGCCGAACTCCGGGTTGATTATGAGGCTCTGCTTACCGAAGTTACCGATGCCTCCCATCTGGGCCATCCGCTTCTTGCTGAGCAGGTCGGGCTCAAGCACCGTCTTGTACCCCAGCTTGTGTAGGTGACGCATCATCCTCCTAGCGTAATACCTTCCCCTCCACTCGTCGGGGTACTCGTGGTGATCATCCACCTTTACGACCATGTCGAAGAGGCTGTCCCAGACCTGTACGCCAAGGATGATGAGGCTCTTGGCACCCTCCAAATAGTCCGATGTCCTGCCAGTGTCGCACATATAGTCCCGGTGGCCGATGAAGTGCCCCTCGTAGGCGTCATAGTCCTCGGCTGACACGATTCCAACAAGGGGGAAACCGTATCTGTGCGCTCTCTGCTTGATGTCCTCAGTGAAATGTATGGTCTCCTCGCTGTAACCCATGGTGATCAAAGACTCACCGTTACACCCGTATAAAAACGCGAGCTAGGGAGGCATGGATTTATCATGACCCGACGCCTGAGAAGACCCATGAGTTACAGGGTTGCAGTGGTCAAGACCGATATCGGTGTTGGAGAGGCAACAAAGAAAGCCATTGAGCTTCTTGGAGGCATAGACAAGTTCATCGAACCAGGTCAGAAGACACTTCTTAAGCCAAACCTGTTCACAGTCAAGGGACCCGAGACGGGTGCTACCACGGATATGCGGGTAGTTCTGGGGGTCCATGAGCTGCTGAGAGATCAAGGAAGCAAAACGGTTCTAGGTGAGTGCCCGGCGACTGGATCCTACACTAGACCGGACATCGTTTTTGATGGTCTCGGCGTAAGGAAGGTCTGCGAGGAGAACGATATCGAGGTGAACGTACTTGACAGGGAGCCTCCTGTTAAGAGAAAGGTAGACGGAGTGTCCCTAAACGAGTTCTGGTTCCCTGAGTCAGCAACTAGGATGCCCGTGATTAATTTCCCCACCCTCAAAACCCATGTCCTCACTACCCTAACGTGTGCTGTGAAGAACCTGTTTGGTCTCCAGCAGGGAGGAACCAAGGCGCATCATCATGTCATTATGAAAAACGACTCGGAAGCTTTCAGCCACCTACTACTTGACCTGTACATGGCTATCAGGGATCAGGTTAAGCTTCACGTTGTAGACGCCCATGTTGCGATGGAGGGGGAGGGTCCAATGGCGGGTGATCCCGTAGAACTTGGACTCATTATTGCGGGTGGAGACGCAGTGGCTGTTGATTTAGTCGCTTCCTCCATAATGGGTTGGGACCCTGTTAACGAGGTGGGAACCAACTACTTGGCCATCCAGAGAGGGCTGGGCCCCAAAGGGATGGATGAAGTTGAGATGCTCGGTGAGAGCATTGAATCAGTTATGCACCAGATGAAAAAACCAGTGACACACCAGGACGGCCAGATGTTCCTAGACATCAGGATGCCGATAGTAGTTGACCCCGAAAAGTGCATAGCGTGCGGGGTATGCGCCAAAGTCTGTCCCGCTGACGTCATCACAATAGCCGAGTTACCTGAGTTCAACATGGACAAATGCATACAATGCTTCTGCTGCTGTGAGCTATGTCCTCAGGGAGCAATGAAGGCAATCAGGCCGGATGAATGATGTGCATCTTCTGCAAGATCGTTGAAGGAACGGCTCCCAGCTACAAGGTGTACGAGGACGAGCACACGTTTGCGTTCCTTGACATCAACCCGGTCACTGACGGGCACGTTCTGGCAGTTCCTAGGCTCCATGAGCCCTTCGTCGAGAACCTACCGATGGAGATACACGACGCGTTGTTCGCCACGATCAGGAAGCTGGTGAAACCTGTGCAGGACTCGATGGGTGCGCCTGCGTCGAACATCATCATAAACAACGGGCCAAACGCTGGGCAGATAGTCCCACATGTACACGTCCACATCATCCCGAGGCCGAAACGCATCAGTGGAAACTTCTTCTCCAACGTCGCCCGTGTGAGGCCGAGAAAGAAAGAATACTTCGAGAAAATAGCCGATAGGATTAGGAAAGAGATCGGGTAACGCGATAGTTTTTTCCAACCATGGAGCGAACTAGTATTGGTTCTGTGATGTATCAATGAAGATTAAGCCTTTTAGACTGGAAAGATGGCTCCTGGAGAAAGCCGAGATTGATCTCGGTGGCGGAGGGGTCACCAAGCTCACCCTCGGAGAGGTTTTGGACGAACTCCCCAAGGACCATACCCTCAAGTATGGAAGAACCGATGGAGGACTTGAGCTGAAGACCGCTATATCCGACTGGTTTGGGGGCATAGACCATGACAGGATCCTCGTAACCTCCGGTACGAGCGAGGCAAACCTCCTAGTAAATTACACGTTACTTGAGCCCGGAGACCATTACCTAACGGAGAACCCGCAGTACGAGCAGACAACACGGTTCGTTGAAAGCATGGGGGTGAAGACCACCGAGTTCCAGTTGACAGAGGAGGACTGGAAGCCTGACTTGGATGAACTAGCTGAAAAAGTCACAAAGGAGACAAAAATAGTCTTCATAGATAACCCAAACAACCCAACCGGTGCGCTTCTCACTAGAGGCGAGATGAAGGCTATATGTGAGATTGCGGAGGGAGTGGATGCGTACGTTCACTGTGACAACGCGTTGAGGGGCTCGGAGTTATCAGGAAAGCCCGGTGAGACTCCGTTAGACTACTACGAGAAGGCTATTGTTACAGGTAGCATCTCGAAGCTGGGAGCAACGAGCCCCAGAATCGGCTGGGTGATTGCTGACCCGGAGACCATTGAAAGGTGCTGGGTGACCAAGGACTACACTACTCTAGGACACAGTGGACTCGGTGAGATCATCGCCCTGAAGATACTGGGGATGAGGAAGAAGCTGGTCGAGAGAAACCTAGCCATCAGCAGTAGAAACATTGAGACCCTGACAAACTGGGTGAACGGTAATGATGAGTTCTTTATGAGAACTCCAGAAGCAGGGTTCACAGGCTTCCCAAGATACTCGAAGGAGATCCCATCCGAACGGCTGTGCCGGGAATTGCTGGAGAAAAAATCATTGATGCTGAGCCCAGGGACACAGTTCGGAAAGGAAGGTTACCTCCGAATAAACACAGGGTCCAACAACGATTCACTCGTGGAGGGTCTGAGGCTCCTCGGTGAGCATATGGAGGAATCAGGATGAACATAGAGACATTACTTGAAAAGTATGAGATAGTTGATCTCTCCCACACGTTTGAGGAGGGCATGCCCAGACCACAGGTACCATACGGTCATATCCCGTGGAAATCGTACGAGAGGGGAGACGAGTTCAACACCTTCATGTTCCTTGTTTTCGAGCACGCGGGAACCCATGTTGACGCACCTATCCACCTTGGAGGCGTTGAGGGTCAGTCCATCGAGGAGATACCTCCAGAGAAATGGATGGGACCATGCAGTGTCCTGGATATGTCCAACAAGGGTGAGAGAGAGGAAGTGTCAGCCGAGGAGATAATAGAATGGGAGAAACGACACGGAACCATCGAGAAAGACTCCATCGCGCTATTCCACTTCAACTGGGAGAAAGCCTGGACTACAGAACATGGTGTCGAGAATCAGCCCTACCTCAAGAACAACCCAGGTTTAAGCGAGGAAGCAGCAAAGCTCCTCGTCGAAAGAGGTGTCAAGCTAGTCGGAGGGGACGTACCCACGATTGACTCAGACGCAAACCCAACGGAACCAGCGCACAGGGTTTTGCTTCCAGCCCATGTTCTGGTGCTTGAAAACGCGAAAAATCTAGGTGAGTTACCACCCAAGGGGGCTTATTTCATTGGTTTACCCCTAAAGATAAGGAATGGAACAGGGTGCCCTGTGAGGGCTATAGCCTTCAAGCCTAGGTGAGGTACTCGGGATACGGCCAGCTGGTAAGGCAGCCGTCCAGATACTTTGCCTGGTCGAAGCCCAATCCACGCAGGATTCTCTCCGCGATATATGCCCTTACCCCGATGACGCAGAAGGTAATGATCTCCTTGCCTCTGGGTATCTCGTCAGCCCTTTCTTTTATCTCGGTGACAGGGATGTGAAGGCACCTCGCGTCCTTGAACGTGCATTTATCGAACTCGTCACGCCTTCTCACATCCAGCAGGATGAAATCCTCGCCAGCGTCCAGCTTTGCCTTAAGCTCAAGGGGGCTCACCCCGTGGGCGATTCCCTGTATCTTGTTCCTGAGTATGTTCGCCGCGTGTGCAATTGCGTCAATTGCGGTGCTGTATGCTGGTGCATATCCCAAGTCAAGGTCAGCGATCGCTTTCAGGTTGGACCCGAACTTCATCGCCGTGACCACGACATCAATCCGTTTCACACCCTCGCCCTCACCAACGACTTGGCATCCTAGGACCTTGCAGCTCTCCCTGTCAGCGATGAGCTTGATGATGGTCTTCTTGTTGCCCGGGATGTACCCGCTGTAATCGTCACGGGGAGCTATCGTGGTTACCACATCGTAGCCAAGTTCCCTCGCCTTCTTCTCGGTTATACCAGTGGTGCCGCAGTCCCAGTCAAGGACCTTGAACACGGCTGTGCCGTTCACCCCCTTGAAGGTGGTGCCCTTACCCATGATGTTGTCCGCGATCACCCTGCCGTGCTTGTTAGCGGTGCTACCGAGGGGGGCGTAAATCTTCTCCCCTGTTAGCAAGTGGGTGGACTCGACGCAGTCGCCGCCCGAGTAGATGTCCGGGTCGCTGGTCTGCATGAACTCGTTAACCACTATGGCTCGGGTTGAACCTATCTCCAAGCCTGCATCAACCGCTAGCTCGGTGTTGGGCCTGACTCCAATAGCAACGATGACAAGGTCGGCTTCGATCACCCGTCCGTCGGCTGTCTCGACGGCTTTCACCTTCCCCGAGCCGTCATCAACCATCTTGGCAACAGGGCTGCCTTTCACGACGTTGACGCCTTTCCCCTTGAGATAGTTCTCAAGCAGAAGCCCCATCTCCTCGTCAAGAAGGTTGGGCACCAGAGTTGGCATCATCTCGATAACTGATACCTCGCACCCCCTAGCCACGAACGCTCCGCAGCTCTCGATGCCGATTAGTCCCCCACCAACAACGGTTACCTTCTTGGCGCCCATGTCAACGGCGGTCCTGATCGCCTTGGCGTCATGCGGGTTGTAGAGTCTGTGCACTCCATGAAGCTCAACCCCCTCCATCCTCGGCACGAAGGGGTTGGCACCGGTCGCCAGAACCAGTTTATCGTATGGTAGCTCCTTGACCTCACCAGTTCTCAGGTCCTCCACGGTTACCGTCTTCGCTTCTCTGTTGATCTTCTTGGCCTCGGTCTGGTCTAGGACCGTGAATCCCTTGTGTTTCCTGAAATACTCTGCGTCCCTGATGTTGGCGCCGCCCAGCAGCTGGTCCCACTCCTCGATGACCTTCTCGATATAGTAAGGCATACCACAGCCAGCGTAGCTGAGCAGGTCCTGCCTTTCAATAACGGTAATATCGGCTTCAGGGTCAAGCCTCCTGAGCCTAGCAGCGGTCTTAGGTCCAGTGGCCACACCGCCAATAATGAGAATATTTCTCGACATGGCACAAGGAGTGTGAACAGTCACTTAAAACATCGTTGAAACTTAGAGGCCCGAGAAAAACGCCCTCAGTCTATCCTCCATAGGCTTTCCCATCGCGTAGGTGTTGTGCTCCACCTCGTCGAACAGCTCTAATGTTACATCTGCTCCAGCCCGTGACAATGCCTCCTCCAACATCTTGGCGCTTGTGTCCGGCGGTATGTTTTCATCCTTAGCACCATGGTATATGATGGTTCTAGGGAGGGCAATTCCTTTCTCCAATGCCTGAAGTCCAGACATGGGATCGTACTTTATTATCTGAGCTATTGCTTCATCGTCAGGTGTATCCCCTGGAACACCGTAGGCTTCCAGCATGACCGCTTTGAACTTCTGCTCCCTGACGACTGCTGATAGGTTCGCCACCGCCTGCATGACGGCAACCGCCTTCACCTTGCCAGCGAATGGACCAAGAACACTGTTCCAGATCAAAGCTCCTCCTAGTCCCCCACCCATGAGTCCTAGGTGACCGGTGTCTATGCCTTCCACGTCCCCAAGGCAATCAAACAATGCAGCGTTTGCCTCCACGGAAAATGGGTTACCCCAGTGGTCCCCACATGCATGGGAGCCTGCAACCACACACCCGGAGCCGTCCATGGCTGCCTTCAGGTAGGCTGCTTTACTCGGTGTGTCAAGCCAGTCTGACTCGTTCTCCCTCACGTACCCCCTTGCACCGTGGTGGTGGATCAAAACAGGTGCAGGTTTACCTGGATCGAACCCCGGTGGCGTCCATATGTAACACCACTCACCCCCCGCCTTGAAGTACCGTTTCTGCTCTCCTTTCTCCAGCTTCATAAATAACCGTCAGTAAAGACATTAAAAACACCTCTGAGGCAACCTTGAAAAAAGGCGGAGTATGCTTCTATGCCATGTCAGATATTTTCGAGCCATACATGATCCGGGACATGCTTGTCAGGAACCGCTTCATGAGAAGCGCGACCACCAGCGCGTACGCGGACGAGAACGGGATAGTCAACGACACCATCATCAAGCACTATGAACGGATGAGCAAGGGAGAGTGCGGACTGATAATCAAGGGGCACCTGTACATCATGGACAACGGGAAAGCCCACGCCGGTATGGCTGGGATAAGCAACGACAGCCAGATTCCAATGCTGAAGAAGCTCACGGATGCCGTCCACGAGCATGATGGTCACATTGTTGCCCAGATCAACCACGCGGGCGTAGTCCATGCACCGGAAAGGGTTGGACCCAGCGAGTACACTGAGGACGACTGGACGGCAAGGGCGTTCACCGAGGACGAGATCGAGGCAATCATCCAGGGCTTTGGAGACGCAGCGGAGAGGGCCATGCAGGCAGGATTCGACGGAGTGCAGATACATGGAGCCCACGGATACCTTGTCAACCAGTTCCTCAGCAAACAGGTAAACAAGAGAACCGACAAGTGGGGTGGAAGCCTTGAGAACAGGATGAGGCTACTGCACGAGGTCTACGACGAAGTTCGTGGAAGACTCGGTAACGCTCCAGTGATGGTCAAGATTAACAGCGACGACTTCAGCGATGAGGGGGTAACGGTTGATGAGTGCATCATCGTCGCCAAGTCGATTGCAGCGAAGGGCATTGACCTGATCGAGGTTAGCGGCGGTGGTCGTGGAAGGCGGGTTGACCTCAGGGAGAGGGCGAAGAACCCGGACTACCCGGAGCTTGATTTCGCTGGGCACGCAGTGAAGATCAGGGAGGCTACAAAACCCACTCCAATGGGACTCGTCCACGGGTTCACCAAACTTGAGACAATGGAGAAAGCCGTTGAGAACGACCTTACTGACATGGTGAGCCTCAGCAGACCGTTCATACGCGAGCCTGACCTTGTCAAGAAGCTAAAGAGCGGTGCGAAGGAGACGACATGTATCCGTTGTGATGCCTGCCGTGCGAACTTTGGCGTCGCTATGATGCAGTGTCTTCTCGATTAAACCATTTTTTGATGTCTGTCCAGAGGTCAACGAGCCTCTGACGGTCAATCCCACCCGTCCCGGTGATACCGTTGGGGAAGATGGTCAGAGTGATCACTAGGAACATTATTGGGAAAAGGCTCTGCCACTTGTCAGCGCCCAATCCTACTACTTGGAACGCGAGTTTCTTGAGGAAATCCTCGGCTAACGCGACGAAGATACCACCGATGATAGCTCCATACACGTTGTAGACTCCACCTAGGATTGCCCCTGACATGACGCTGATGATCATACCGTCGGGTCCACCAAGGCCCACCCCACGGTGAATGGTCATCACGCTACCGACTATAGCGGATAGTGCCCCGGAGATGAACCAGCTCGCGTAGTGGGCATGCTCCGTATTGATACCTATGGTTGCGGCAAGGTCAGGGTTCTCGGCTACCGCGCGGAGGCTCATACCTATCTTGTTACGCGTGAGGAAGTAATGTAATCCGATTATGAGCAGGATGCACAGTGCGCTGCTCATTATAGCGATGCCTGGTATCCCGTTGTAATTGAAATCGTACCAGCGTAGATTGTACCCACGGGTAGGGACATCACCGAAGTACCGTGCCCAGTAGTTGAAGATGAGGAAAAAGTAGGGCAGGACGGTTGCGACCATGAGGAACGTGAATGTAAGGGTGATATCTTGGTAGCCTCCATTGCGCCTGATAGGTTTCACAAGTCCAACGTACAATGCTACTCCCACGAGTCCACCGAATATGGCGGCGAAGGGCCACGTATCGTAGGGGTTAAAGTCGAAGAAACGGGTTAGGTAGAAGCTGGCGAGGGCACCGACGCCGGCGACTGATGTGTGCGCAAAGTTGGGGAAGCCCTCCATCATGTACGTGAAGCTGAACCCGACGGTGAGCATGATCATCAACGCGACGTTGATAACCGTGTTGGGGTCAAAGGGCAGCTCGATGGACTGGGATCCAGCGGGTCGCTGGCCCGGGTAATGGCAATTGGTGGTGGCCCTCGTGTGGTTGAATAGAATGAACAGCTCACTCTGGTTGTACCCGTCTTCATTTTCAACGAGAAGCGTGTGTATCCTTCCGCTGTTTGTGCAGTTCCACTGGCCGACGTACCCGGTCCTGTTACCCTCCGTTGATGTCTTCTTGAAGCTGCTGTAAAGTATGAAGTGCTCGTTGATCTGCTGGTGGATGGTCTCGTTAACGGTATCACCGAACGAGTAAATGGTATCATCCGGGTCAGAGTAGTTGTAGCTGCGCCTGATCATCTCGGATTGGTTCACATACTCAGACTTGGTCCAGGTTACCGCCAAATAGTTGAGATGGGTCTCGTTGTGCTCGTAGAGCAACCGGTAGTATAGCCCCTCGTTGTAGCTGAGCCCAGAATCCCCTAGCCTGCTGTAGTTGAAACGCATACCAGTTGGACCCTCAAAGCCCACACCGGCGGCGTTGTATCCCTCGTACTCCTCCTCGGCTGCCTCAACCTCAATCGGGTTTGCTATGATGTTGTAACCGGTTATGAGGATGACGACTCCTAAAATCGCGAGGAATGTGTTCCGGTTGATCTCTTTCTCCATCATGTCACCCCTATATGTACTGGAGCACCGATGTCGGGTGCTTCCTTTTCAGTTTCTCATACCGTTTGCAGAGCTCGTATAATACGCCCAGCCCTAGTATCCAGAGTCCAATCGTTGGTGTCATTGGCATTGAGAACAGCCACCGTGTGCCCGGTGGCCTCAAACGGTACAGCCACAGGTGTGTCAGGTAGAAGAACAGGGGAACCCTGCCATACTGGTTAAGCACGCCTGTCAAGCCCTCGTTGAAGTCAAGGTTATCCTGCCTCTTCAACGCGTAAGCCATGAACAGGCACATGCCCCCGAGGCTCCACAGTAGGAACGCTTGGCTGGGCGGGTACTTGCTGACGTAAAGCCAGTCAACGACACTATAACCAAGCCTTGGGAGCAGGTTACCGTAACCGTTCATCCCTCGTACAAGGAAGAATAGGGCTATTGAGGCAATTCCAACCCTCTGAAGGGGCTTCTCAAGACCCTTGACCTGCTCAGGCGTGTAACCACTGAGGGTTGACCCAAACGTCCAACCCAGTCCCATCACCCCGATCCACGGGAAGATGGGATACAGCCCTACCCAGGGCCTCATCTCGAAGTTTGGCTCATGGAGGATAACCCGCAGGTAATGCCCCCAAGCGATGTCGTTGGGGATGAAGTCAAGGTTGATGAAGTTGTGGTTGAGCACGATTAACAGGCTCAGTGTGAGGATGAGCCACCTTGGAAGCCTCCTGGCGAGGCTGAATATCATGAAACAGACTCCGATACACGCTATTACTCCAAAGTACGCCCAAGGCGTTCCGAAAGCGGGAGCAACTATCAATGCCTCCGCTACGAGGAGCACGACTCCCCTAATCACCATCCTGAGACTGATATCGAACTGTTTCTCCCCCCGCGACTCCCTTTTGATTGTTGATAACGCAAGCACCGTACCAGCTAGGAAGATGAATGTGGGGGCGCAGTAATGGCTCACAAACCGTGCGAGGAACCAGGTGGTGTTCAAGAAGGGGCGCATAGCCCCCATGAGCCCTTCGCCTCCCTGGTGGGCTCGGTTCCAGAACCCCGAGGCATGGTCCCATGCCATTATCGCCATCACCAGTCCGCGGGTGAAATCGATGAACTGGAGCCTGGAGCCCTTTTTTCCCGCGGATGCCATGAACTTTAACCGCGGTATGATTATTTGAGTATTACAGTTCTAAATCGCTACAACGGCCTGTACAAAGCATCAGGTTTGTCTCCATGATCATTCCAAGCTCCTTTGTGTTTAACCTGCCATACATATTGGATTCCCTGAAGTAGCCTGAAAGACTCTTAAACGAGTCAACGGTTCTCCATACGAATAAAATGGATGACAGCGTGCTCCTCTACACCGACAACCCAGAGCTCAAAGAGTTCGACGCCACAGTAACCCGGACAGGACCAAAGTTCGTAGTCCTCGACCAGACAGGGTTCTACCCGGAGGGCGGCGGACAGCCAAGCGACACTGGCAAGCTCATCGTTGACGGAGACGAGGTCAAGGTAATCAAGGTGATGAAGAGGGGGGACCAGGTCTTCCACTACCTCGACAAAGACATCGCGGTTGGCGAGAAAGTGCACGGGGTCATTGACTGGGACACCCGTTTCAAGTACATGAGGCTCCACAGCGGAGAGCACTTGCTCACTGGGTTGTTCGAGAGCCTTGGAAGCGGACCAAAGGTCTTTAGTAGCTTCAGCCAGCTCGATTTCAAGCCCAGCGAGATCGAGGATGAAATGGTGCAGAAGGTCTGGAAGAGGTTCGATGAGATCATCGAACTAGATGTACCAGTTGAGGTGTACTACACAATCCGCGAGGAACTCGATATTGGTGACGACGAGCGCAAACAGAGCTTCCTAGAGAAGATACCAAAGAACGTCGAGACCTTGAGGATGGTCAGGATAGGCGAGTACGCAGAGACGTTCTGTATGGGCACCCACGTTAAGAACACGGGTGATATCGGTAAGATCAAGGACCTGCGGATGGAGTCAAAGAAGAAGAGGAAAAAGATCGTCTACTTCGAGTTCATGTGACTCTAAAAAGCTACGTAATAATCAAATCCAGATAAACCATAGACAATTTTGACATCCCTTGGAGATAGCGGAGGACACTCTTGACTGGCTACTTGAACCAAGTAATCCATCAGTGAGGTACCACACTCAGAGAATGATACTTGGACTGAATGACAACCACAGCGAGGTCATCGAGTCAAAAAGGTTGATCATGGGCTCGGATATCGTAAAGAAAATCCTTGCGGAGCAGAACCCCGAGGGCTACTGGGCTGAGGAGGAGGACCTCTACCTCCCGAAATACAGGGCTACAACCCACCAGTTGTTGATACTGGCGGAGCTAGGAGCTACAAGGACAGCCGGGATAGAAGCAGCTATGGAGCAAGTGTACAGGTTCCAGCGCAACAGCGGGCACTTCCTCACAAAGCTTCCAAAATCAGAAAAGGGAAGAAACACCATAGTAAAGGACGGGTGCTGCTACGACGGCAACATACTGTTCTACCTCAACCACTTCGGGTACCAGGAGGACCCCAGGACAAGAAAGCTCCTTGACTTCACGTACGATTACTATGACGACGAGAACACCGGATGGAAATGCAGGGCGTACCCGATTGATCCCTCAAGAGTTTTCCCCGTCAACTGCTTCATGGGCAGGACCAAGGTCCTCAAGGCATTCAGCTACATACCTGAGACGGAAAGAGCCCCCGAGATGAGGAAGATCATCGAGCTAGAGGTTGGGGAGATACTGGAGAATAAGGTCTACAAGTACCTCAGAAACGAGGACGGGACACGGAAAGCTAAAAGAGGATGGACCAACTTCGGGTTCCCCTTGTTCTATCAGGCAGACATCCTAGAGATCACTGGGACACTAACTAGGCTTGGAGTAAAGGACGACAGGATGCAGGACGCCATCGATGTCATCAACGAGAAAAGGCAGAATGACGGGAGATGGCTACTGAAGAACACGTACAAGAACATGATAATGGACATCGAGGAGAAGCACAAGCCAAGTAAATGGGTGACCCTGCGAGCCCTCTACGTGCTCAAGAATTGGAACTGATTATGATCAGATTCTGAACATCGTTTATAACCAGACGTTCAACCATTCTTGTTAGGTGAAACAAATCAAATGATTTGGACAATAATAGGCGCAGCCGTAATCATAGGCGGCGCCCTAGTATTACTATACGTAAACTACTACAACAGGATTCAAACCCTAAGCAACCGCATCGAGGAGGCATGGGCACAGATTGATGTCCAGTTACAGAAACGGTACGACCTCGTACCCAACCTCGTGAACACGGTCAAAGGCTACGCTAGCCACGAGAGGGAGATATTCGAGTCCATATCAGCCGTAAGGGCTGGAATGGTAACGGGAAGCAGGCAGGCGAGGATCGAGGCGGACAACATGGTCACCCAGGCACTGGGCAGGCTATTCGCCGTCGCCGAGGCATACCCCGACCTGAAGGCACAGGAGAACTTTAGGCTACTACAGGAGCAGCTGGAGGGCATCGAGAACAAGATCGCTTACGCCCGCCAGTTCTACAACGACACAGTGCTGGACTTTAACAACCTGGTGACCACAATCCCAGGCGTCTGGTTCGCAGGTGGACGAGGAAAAGAAGAGTTCCTAGAGATCCCGGACGAGGCCAGAGAGGTCCCGAAGGTAGAGTTCTAGTATGGAGAGAAGAAGTTTCCACGACGAACAGGCCCGCAACCAGCGGGACAGCATCCTGCTAGCGATAGTCGTTAGCTTGGTGCTCTTCGCGTTGATTATCTCCATCAGCTACATCTTTGACCCGGACAGCGTAGCGTTCATGGTACCGTTAGGCGTCATCATGACCCTCGGGTACACGTGGAGCAGCTACCAGTTCGGCGACAGGGTGGTGTTGATGGCTACGAACGCCCAGCCGGCCGAAGGTTCAAGGTACATCTTCCTCAACGACACGGTTGAGGGACTAGCGATAGCTGCTGGAATCCCCAAACCAGCAGTCTACGTGATGCCAAGCACAGAGCTCAACGCGTACGCTACGGGTAAGAACCCGGAGAACGCGTCAATCGCGGTAACGCAGGGACTGCTGGATAAGCTTGACAGGCAGGAGCTGGAGGGCGTCATCGCCCACGAGATCAGCCACATCCAGAACAAGGACGTACAGTTCATGACCCTGGTTGCTGTGCTAGTCGGAGTGGCGGGTATCCTGAGCAACATGATACTACGTGCACGGTGGTACGGTGGGAGAAGGCGGAGCAGGGACAAGGACGACAACAGCCTCGGTATAATAATCATGGTTGTAGGCTTCCTGCTAGCAATACTTGCACCCATAGTGACCAGGCTGGTCCAGCTAGCGGTCAGCAGAAGAAGAGAGTACCTCGCGGATGCATCAGCAGCGGAGATAACACGTTACCCAGATGGGTTAGCGGACGCATTAGAGAAACTACACAAACACAACACCGGTGATATGAAGGTAAGCGAGTCAGTGAGCCACCTGTTCATCAGCGACCCAAACAGGAGCGCACTGGATGCCCTCTACAGCACCCATCCTCCAATCGAGGAAAGGGTTAAACGGCTACGTGAAATGTAGACCGTTACATCAAATCTTTTTCTTTATTTCCAAACTGCACAGCAGATAGTACTGCATCCGAATCTTCTTTCGTTTAGGTTAAATCCCCATGAATCCAAGTCTCTTTTATGACTGCGCTTAAAGGAATCAGAGTTCTCGACCTCACACACGCACACGCTGGGCCCATCTGCACCATGTACATGGCGGCGATGGGAGCCGAGGTCATCAAGATAGAGCCAAAGTGGGGAGACATGACCCGTATGTTCCCACCGTTAGTACAGGGGGAGAGCCCATACTTCCTGTTCCTCGGCAGGGGAAAGAAGGGAGTGACACTGGACCTCAAAAACCCGGAAGGAAACGAGATGTTCAAGGAGCTGGTGAAGAAGGCTGATGTCGTAATGGAGAACTTCAGTCCGGGCACAATGGATAGACTCGGGCTCGGCTACGAGGTGCTCAAGGAAGTCAACCCAAAGATTGTCTACGCGTGTATCAGCGGTTTCGGGCACACTGGTCCATGGGTAAACAGAAAGAGCTTCGACCCCATCGCACAGGCAGCCAGCGGGTATATGTGGATCACAAAGGATGCCATAGCTCCGGAGGGCCCACCACTCCAGGCACCCGAAGCGATAGCTGACACCGTCCCCGGATTCACAGCACTCATCGGAATACTTGCAGCCCTCTTAAGCAGAAACGAGACAGGTAAAGGCCAGAAGGTGGACGTGGCCCAGATGGACAGCATGATCGGCACCATGCAGAGTTTCAGCTTCTGGAACCTAACCGAGATGGCTTGGATGAGAGCAGGCAGGTCTGGAAGGGTAGGCGTTTCGGGTCTCAGGGAGACCAGCGACGGCTACGTTATGTTCGCATTGCCACCAGGAAGAATCATGGATGCACTCACCCAGCACCTGGAGGTCGAGGAGTTGACCCCTGAGTTGGTGGATAGTTGGGTTAAGGAACAGACTACAGACGAGGTTGTCAAGATCCTTGCCGAGATAGGCGTCCCCGTGGCAAAGGTCATGGACCTAGACGAGGTTCAGGTTAGCCCCCAGGCAACTGCTCGCGAGATGTTTGTGAAGGTGGACCACCCCAAGATGGGTGAGATTGTTCAGCCAGGGTTCCCCATCAAGTTCAGCGAGACTGAAGGAGATATCACTGCTCCCTCACCACTGCTTGGTGAGCACAACGTGGAGGTCTACTCCAGTGTCCTCGGTTTATCCGAGGATGAGATAGAGGGTCTGAGGAAGAAGGGCGTTATCTAGCCCACTCACCCACTGGTTTTTTCTTCTCATCCTTCCAAGACTATCCTGTGAGTTAGGTTGAAGGTAAAGGCAGTCGAGGGATTAGTCGAGGCGTTAAGGGCGGAGGGAGTCCGGGGTGTAGCCACGTTCCCCACGACCCAGATAAACAACGCCATCGGCGCTGATCCCGATATCAACATTTTCATGGTAAGAGACGAGCGGTACGCGGTGGCGGTAGCCGACGCTTATAGCAGGGTCATGGATGGGAAGGACTTTGGCGTCTGCACGGTGATGGGTGGAGTCAACGCGGCTGGAACACAGATGGCGTACGGGGCGCTGGCACAGGCGTATGAGGACTCGGTTCCACTACTCTGTCTAACTGACGGAGTGGAAGCAGATGCTTTCGGAAGAACCCGGTACAGTATCGATGAGGGATTTAGATCGGTGACAAAATGGTGTGGGTATGTCAACCAGGCTGAAAGAATGCCTGAGTATATGCGCAGGGCGTTCACAAAGCTCAAGACGGGTAGACCGGCACCGGTACTCCTGCAGATTCCTAGAGACCTAGGTGAGTACGATACTTCCGAGTATCCCTACGCCAGGGTCCAGGGATGGAAGAGCATGGGAGACCCGAAAGACGTTGAAAGAGCGGTGAAAGCTCTCAAAAAGGCAAAAAATCCCATACTGTTCGTTGGGCAGGGAGTGTTCTCGGCTGACGCAGCTTCAGAGTTGCTAGAGTTCGCCGAAGCCGCGCAGCTACCAGTGTTGACAACATTACAGGGAAAGAGCAGCTTCCCCGAGACCCATCCACTGTCACTGGGGGTCAGGGGAGAGCCAGCTGAGCGTTTCCTGAAGAAGGCGGACCTAGTGTTCACCGTTGGTATGGGGCATACGCCGAGCCACTTCATGCACAAGATACCCGACGCCGTCAACAAGAAGGTCATACAGGTGACCATCGATGACAGCGACATCAACAACGATTACCGTGTGGACCACGCGATTATGGGTGACGCCAAGCTTGTACTGAGACAGCTGATAGAGGAACTGGAGAAACAGGGCACTGTAAGTCTCAAAGAGGCGCTTCACAAGGAGATCGAGGACGCGTGGAAGGTCATGATGGACCAGTACACTCCCCTCATGGAGTCCAGTGAGAGCCCCATCAACCCGTACAGAATCTACGGGGACATGATGAAGGTTCTGGATATGGGGAAGAGCCTCGTCACTCACGAGTCGGGGAACACAAGGGACCAGTTAAGCGCGGTGTACAAGTCTCATGTACCTCACGGGTTCCTCGGGTGGGGAAACGTCACGACTCTGGGTTACGGGCTGGGTGGAGCGATGGGAGCAAAGCTAGCCTTCCGGGACTGGCAGGTAATGAGCGTCACGGGCGACGCCGGGGTTGGATACCAGATGGGCAACTGGGAGACCATGGTCAGGTACGAGATGGGGATAACCACGGTGCACATAAACAATGACGGGTTTGCTGGGTACGGCCCCGGTTTCTGGGGCCAGGGACACAGTCCGTACACCTACGAGTTGGCAAGCCACAAGGTGCAGAGCAGCGCGAAGGTAGCCGAGGCATTGGGCATCAAAGCCGAGAGGGTGGACGACCCCGACGAGGTGATACCGGCCCTCAAACGGGCGTTGAAGGCAAACGCGTCAAACAAGCCTTACCTGCTGGAGTTCATCTGCAGCAAGCACCCGGTCTTCCCGGGATGGGTCAGTTGACCCCTCTTTTTATTTTAGTTCGCTGATCCAGGCGAACCTTTTCTCTGTGTCTAGGAAAGCCACAGTGCTGGTACCTGTAATGTAGCCGCATACCTCTCCGGGGTTGATGAACAGTCTTCCGTTCTCCTTTTTGATTGATGAGCGGTGTGAGTGCCCCTGTACGACCACATCATAGTCGCCGTTCATTGCCTTGTCTACCTCGGACTTGATGTGACCATGTGTCAGGGCGATTTTCAAGCCATCCGCCTCGACCTCAGCGAAGTAGCCGCGGATGTCACACCCAACTTTGGCGTATCCCTCCTTTAGCTCCTTGGTCATGGCGCAGTTGTTCCCAAAGACGCCGATCATTGGAACATCCAGCTCAGCGAATGGCTTGGCTGTGAAGAGTGATATGTAATCCCCTCCGTGGAGAACTAGTTTGACCCACTCTTCCTTGAGACGTTCAACTGCTTTCTCGATATAGGGTAGCCTGTCATGGGTGTCGGAGATGATGCCGATTATCATTGCTGTATCAAACCCATGAAGCGCGTATAAGCAGTATCCCAGTCGGCACCGGGTTGAGGGTGATACATCTTAAGCTCAAGGGTCTCGGATAGAATCTCACGAGCCTCCCAGACGTCCTTGAGTAGACCGATGCCCCTAAGCTGCATGATGGCGTTCCCCAGGGCTGTTGCCTCAACAGGTCCAGCTATCACCGTTCTACCTGTGGCGTCAGCCGTGAACTGGTTCATCATCCGGTTTCTTGATCCTCCGCCTATCATGTAGATGTACTTGTACTCCTTACCTGTGATGGACTCCAGTTGCCGTAAAGCATACTTGTAGAGAACAGCGAGGCTGTCATAGACGCACCTGATATGCTGCCCCATTGACATTGGCTCCTCCTGATCCGTAGACCTGCAGTACTGGACTATTCTCGGCGTCATCTCCCCTGGGGCCAAGAACGAGGCATCCCATGGGTCAATGAAGCTCCTGAAGGGCACCGATAAGGACGCCATGGTCTGCATGTCATCGTGGGTCACCGCCTCTCCCTTACTAACCCACTCCCTGAGCAGCTCCTGCTCAAACCAGAGGCCTGGTAGGTTTCTGAGGAGCCTTGTCGTGCCCTCCACTCCACCCTCGTTTGTGAAGTTGAGCTCGTAGGTCTTGTCGTTGATTATCGGGGAGGATATCTCTGTTCCGAGTAGACTCCATGTGCCGCTGCTTATGTAACAGAAATCCCTTGATTTCGTCGGGACAGCAGCCACGGCGCTTCCCGTGTCGTGGCAAGCGGGGGCTGTCACATTAGCGTTCTTCATGACGCCAAGTATGGTGCCCGGTTGGGCTATCGGGGGGAATATGTCCTCGGGTAACCCGACTGCTTGAATTATTTCTATGTCCCATGTTTTCTCGGCTGGGTTGTACATCTGTGTGGTGGTTGCGTGGGTGACTTCGCATCTTTTCACTCCAGTCAACCAGTAGTTGAAGAGGTCCGGGAATCCAAGGTAAGTGGTTGCCTTCTTCAGGGTCCGTTTTCTTCTCCGAGCCAGGCTTGCTAGCTGGTAGAGGGTGTTCAACGGTAGGAACTGGATGCCTGTGCGGTCGAATATCTCCCGTCTATCCATTTTCTCGAAGACCCACTCCATCATATCCTCGGTTCGAGGGTCCCTGTAATGGAAAGGATCCTCTATCAGCGTTCCTTGGGTGTCCAGTAACCCGAAATCTACTCCCCATGAGTCGATGCCGATGCTCTGGGCGCCATCCATCGCCCACTCTATTCCTTTGATTGTCTCTCGCCATAGCTGCTGGATGTTCCATTGAATGCGTCCGCTCTTCTCGACGGGTGTGTTGGGGAACCGGTGAACCTCCTCCAATTGGAAGCCGTCGCCGTACTCGACCTTCATCACCCTGCCGTTGCTCGCCCCAAGGTCAACAGCTATGACGTGCATGGCTTTACCCTACCTTCACGTCCCCGCAGACGTGGACCTTGACGCCTAGCTCATGGAACATGGCTGCCTTTGCCGCCAGCGCCTTGTCCGCGTCCTCGGCGGTTGGAGCGTACACGACCTGTATGTGGTTTGCCTTGTGCTGCGCCATGAACTGGTCACGGGTAACCCCATGGAGCACCGCGCTCATGATTGGCCATGCAGGAGTTGTTGCGTCCCATCTACGCTGGGTCTCCTCAGCTGGTAGCTCGACGACTGATCCCCTGCCGATGTCAAAGTGGACACCGTCGGGTTTCACGTATATCCGGCTCCAGACAATCTCGCCGTTCTTGCTGTCTCCCTTCAATGTGCCTCCTCCGAGTGGGAAGTACATGGGTGGTTGGCGTTCGCTGCTTGCCCCCTTGTATCCGCCCTTGAAGTGGCTTGGAGGTGCGCTTCCGCTTATTAGGAACACCCAGACGTATTCTCCATCGTACCAGTCCCCCCATCGTACGTCGTGGAGGGTGGTGTCGGGGTTGAATCCCATCGCAGTCCAGATGTGGTTTGTGATTAATGCGTCTAGTCCAGCCCCCTCATCTACCTCGTTGAAGTGTGGTAACGCCTTTCCCTCGAATAGGATCTCGCCGCTCACCTCATGGGTAACGGGTGGACGGTCCGTGCAGTTGAGTAGCCCCTCTACTAGGTCGCTGGCTGGTGCCATGTCTTTGAGTCCTTGCTGGTACTGAATTCCGATTAGAGCACATCCAAACTCGTCGGCGATTCTGATAGCTGAGATGTACATCTTGCACTGTTCCAGAATCTGTCTATCAGTTAACTCGGTCGCCTCGTCGGTGCCCGTGACGAAAGTCATGCCCTTGGCGTCGAGCCAGTCACGTACCTTCTGGGCTTCCTCGTCTGAGACTGTCCTCATCTTGGCTACTAGGGCGCTCTGGCTGAGTCGTTCCTTGTAGACGCCCATCGGGTTGAGTAATTCGTCCTCGATGATACCGTTGTACATGCCCATGCAGCCTTCGTCGAAGATTCCCATCACGACTTTGTCATGTCTTAGCTGTTCAGCTAAAGCTTTTCCTAGCTTGACTTCCTCGGCTGGCAGTTTTGATGGGTCTAGTGGTCGGACGTGGCTGTAGTCATGGGTGATCCTGCCGTCCCTGAGCCACTCACGGATTGAGGTGAGGAAAAACTCGTCGTCAAAGTCCGCGCTCCAGATTGTGCTGTACTCGACGCCCATCTTTGTGAGGCTGGCGTTGAGGTTGAGCATCCCGACCAGTCCAGGCCACTGTCCGCTCCAGTTGGCGAGGGTCAGAATCGGTCCCTTGTGGTCGCGTAGACCAGCCAACACGTGGTGGCTGTACTGCCAGACTGCTTCGGCGACAATGATCTTCGCGTCCTTTGGTATGTTCTTGAAAACATCCATCCCCATCCTCTGGTTCCAGATAAAGCCGTGCCTAAGCTCGTCATCGTAGGGGTGACCACGCATGATGTGGTAACCTTCCTTCTCGAAGACCGCTCTAAGCTTTATTTCCATCTCCGCCTGGGCGGGCCAGCACTCCTGGTTGGCTGAGAGCCGTAGGTCGCCGCTAGTAACGAGGACTATCTCGTTGTCCTCAAGTGGCTCCGGCTCTGTGATTGTTGGTAGGTGATAAGGAGTCATACATGAAATGGGGTGGTTTGGGGGCTTAAAACTTAGTCTCGGCGGCCAGCCATGTACATGATGTCCTCGACTTTCAGTATCTCAAGGGTGGTTGTGAGGCCCGGTGCGATGAGAGTCGAACCTGACACGATCTGGATGATGTCGCTCATGTAGAACAGTTGACGCCTCAACCCTTCCTCCATCACCCTAACAACAAGCTCGTCCCTGTCATCAGTCCAAGGCACATGGATCGGTTTGACGCCCCAGTACATGTTCATCCTTCGGCTGATCTTGGGGTCCTTGGCGACAGTGATAATCAGACCCCTCGGTCTGTGCTTGCTTACCATCAACGCGCTCTTGCCGCTACGAGTGATAACCAAAATGGCGGCTGGTTCTACTGCCTCCACTGCCCTTGTTGCTAGGTCACCCACGATGTCCTTGATTGGGAGCCCCTTCATCTCCGGGTGATCCTTCTGGTGTATCTGCTCCTGAACCACCGCTCCGATGCTGTTCATCGTGCGCACCGATTCAACTGGATATTTTCCTACAGCGGTCTCTCCGCTCAGCATCACCGCGTCCGCTCCATCTAGAAGTGCGTTTGCTACATCGCTTGCCTCTGCTCTGGTTGGTCGGGGGTTCTCAATCATGGATTCAAGCATCTGGGTTGCCACGATGACAGGCTTCCCCTTGATATTGCATGCCTCGATGATCTTCTTCTGGAGAAGCGGTACATCCCATGGAGGTATCTCGATGCCGAGGTCGCCACGGGCAACCATAATTCCGTCACTCGCCTCGATGATCTCAGCGATGTTCTGTACTCCGTCACCGTGCTCGATCTTGCTGATAATGGGTTGATCCCCGCCTGCCATCCTGATAGCCTCCCTGACCGCGTCAACATCATCCTTTGAGCGCACAAAGCTAGCTGCAAACCAGTCACATCCCAGCTCGACGCCCAACTTGATACCGGCAAGGTCCTTTTTTGTCGGTGGACAGAGGGTGAGGTATGCGCCGGGCGCGTTCACCCCTTTCCTGCTTGAGGCGACTCCTCCAGAGACTACCATGGCGTCGAATCCAAGCATATCCTCGTCAATGCAAGTGACCTCGACGTCGATAACGCCATCATTGATGAACAAGTGCCCCCCGACCTGTACCTCCTCGGGCAACTTTTCATAGTTGACTGGCAGCTCTTCGGGTGTGCCCTTGACGTCCTCGGTGGTGAAATGTATCTCCTGTCCCTCGACGAGATCAACTGGTGTATCGAACTGGCCCAGTCTGATCTTGGGTCCGGGGAGGTCGAAGAGGATGCTGCACCCTTCATACTGTCTCAAGTGGGCGAAGACCCTCCGATGTTCCTCTTCTGACCCGTGGCTGGTGTTGATTCGAGCAACATCCATCCCTGCATCGATCATCGCGTCCAGAATCTTGGGATCATTTGATGCTGGTCCGATTGTGCACACGATCTTGCTGCGGATGAAGGGAAGAGCCATAGTATCAAGAATCGTGGGGTTGGTTAAAAGAGGAACGGGGGTAGAATATGTTAGATATATTCCTTGAACCAGTCAAGGTGCGCCTGGTAGTAGTAGATGAGGTTGCTGGGCTTTTTCCTGATGCCATGTCCCTCGCCCTTGTACCTCACGATCCTCGTTGGCACCCCATGTCGCTTCAAGGCCCTGAACATCTCCTCGCTCTGCCCCATCGGACAAGTCATGTCCGCTGTACCATGTAGCAGTAGGAGAGGTGTCTTCGCCTTGTGGGCGTGGGTGATTGGGCTCCACTGGGCTAGGAGGGCCAAGTTGTCCCACGGGTTGCCGTTGAACTCTTGCTCGATAAGACTCCCAACAGCACTTGTACCGTAGAAGCTGAGCAAGTTACTTACACATGCCCGGCTGACTGCCGCCTTGAACCTGTCGGTGTGGGTGATCACCCAGTTGGTCATGTAGCCTCCGTAGCTTCCACCTGTTATACCCATCTTGTCGGGGTCAACGAAGCCGTACTTCTGGGTACAATGGTCCACTCCAGCCATGATGTCTTGGTAGTCGCCACCGCCCCAGTTGAGGAGGCATCCATCGCTCCAAGCCTGACCGTAGCCGCTGCTGCCTCTGGGGTCAACCTTGATGACCGCATAGCCCGAACCAGCCAACAGCTGAGCCCTGACATCGAATCCTTCGCCGAAGCTCCCGTGGGGTCCACCGTGGATCAAGAGGATGGTTGGATACTTATCCCCATCTTTATACCCGGCTGGCTTAGTGATCCAGCCCTTGCACTGGGTTGAGTCCCATGTCTGGAACCAGAAACCCTCGGTTGGGGCCACCTCGTACTCATCAACGAAGGAGTTGTAGCTTGTTACCTTACGTTCCACGCCTTTCTCGATGACATATAGCTCTGGTGGGCTTGTTGGTGTTGATTTGGTGTAGGCGATTGTGGTTCCTACCATTGATGGGGTGCATCCCCATGGAATCATGCTGGCTCCCCTGTCCAGACAGATGTAGCTGCCGTCAAAGTCCCCGAGGTACAGGTTGAACATGCCCTGGTTGTTAGCTACGTATAGTGGCTTGTTGTCAGGAGTCCATGTGTGACTGTAGACGGGTCTGTCAAGGTACTCAGACAATGGCTTCTCGTATCCAGTCTTCAACTCGATCGCCCAGAGGTGGCTGTCCTCGCTGACGCTGTCGTTGCTTGTCATTGGGCGTTTCACGTGCTGAACCGAGACCCATTCACCGTTTGGGCTCACAGATGGACGGTAGAAGGCTCCCTCGGTGTCGGTGAGTTTGGTTTCCTCACCGGTCTCCGGGTCGAGTATGTAGACTTGGTAGTTGACGTGCTGGTCGTGGAGTGGAGTCCTGTCGCTGATGAACACTATCTTGCGGTCAGGAGTCCAGACTGGGCTGTGGTTATCGAAAATACCGCTTGTGTGCTGGATGGTTTTCCCTCCATCGACGTCAACCATGTAGACCTGTGTCCTCCTGTCATCGACATGCCCGGTGAGGTTGTACATGATCTGTCGATCAGTCACGATGATGTTCTCGTGGTCGGGTTTAGGGTCAGGAGTTGCGGTGTAGAGCAGTTTCTCACCGTCGTGGCTCCAGCTCAGCTTCTCGCCGGACCTGTGGATGAACGCGTTGCTGCTCTCGACATCAACGATCTCTTTCTTGTTCTCCCCATCTGCTTCCATTATGCAGAGCTTTTTCTGCTTCTCATCAGTAGTAAAATATGCTAGTTTTGACCCATCTGGACTCCAGCGAGGGGTGTTACTGCTCCCATCCTCAGTGAGTCTTGTGATTATGTTGTCCTCCAGCCTCACCTTGTAGATGTCCGTGACCTGTTTATCCCCCTCCATATCGTACTCTGTGAGGGTGTAAGCCACGTATCCACCGCAGGGACTGGTCTGCGGGTCCCCCACGGTCCTGAACCTTGTAAGCGACTCGGGGGAGAAATGTTTGAGATTAGCCATACCCAAGGGGTGCCCCACGGATTATATAGACTTAAAGACCCCTCGACTTCATTCATGTCCAAGTTGAAGTACCAGGTCCTAATCGTCCACGGAGAGATCGCGTCCGGCAAAACCAATAGGGCTGAGCAGATAGCGGACAGGGCGAAGGTGAACGGGTACGACGTACATGGAATACTCAGCAAGCGGGTAATCAAAGATAGGGAAACCATTGGTTACGATATGGTTGATCTCCAGTCGGGTAAGACTCAGCCAATGGTGTTCAAACAGGATTACGCGGAGGATGATGGCTGGGAGAGTCTCAGAGGACCGTTCCAGTACAGAAAATCAGCGTTCAAGGATGCTAACAATCTACTGAAGGAAGCAGCGTACAGGATGACCTCCAAGACTCTGGTTGTAATTGACGAGTACGGGCACTTGGAGGCTAGGGGCTTCGGGGTCTACCCGGGTCTAAGCATGGTCGTTGATGCCCTGGGGGAGGGAAAACTGCTGGTTTTGTGCAGAACGAACAAAATAGACAACGTTCTAAGGCTATTCAAGCAGAACGAGACACGTGTACTGGTCATGGAAGCAGCCCAGAAAGAGTTCATGGCGACACTAGCAGATTCTTTTATTTAGACAATCATGCACCAATATCCCCATAGAATTTCGTGGAAGGTCCATTTTGGAATACGACAAGATATTAACGGACATACTGGGAAGGAAGGACTTCCTCGTAGTCGGCAAGAACGTGATACGCACCGACGCCCTAGACAAGGCACTGGGCAAGGCAAAGTACACTGCTGACTATGTCCCCAAGGACACGACCATCCTCAAGGTGTACAGAAGCACCTTTGCACACGCGAGGATCAAGTCAATCGACACAGACGAGGCGCTCAAGATACCGGGAGTGGAGGCAATCTACACCGGCGCAGACGTGACCGGGAGCAACCAGATAGGGTACGCCTTACCGGACCAGCCGTTCCTCAACGACAAGAAGGTCCACTACGTCGGTGACCCAATCGCGTTGATCTGTGCGAAAGACGAATACGCCGCTGCAGAGGCGATGGAGAAGATCAAGGTTGACTATGAGGAACTCCCCGCTTACTTGGACATCGACGCAGCCATAGTAGAGGACGCGGTGGACATCCATGATGGCGGAAACGTCGCGGTTGTCACCAAGATTAGGAAAGGTGACATCGAGGGGGTCTTCGAGAACGCAGACGCGGTGGTTGAGGACACTTACTGGAGCCCATACCAGGACCACATGTACATCGAGACAGAGGCAGCGTACGCGATACCCGGAGAATCAAAGGTCACAGTAATCGGTAACGGTCAAAGCCCGTTCCTTTGCAGAGAGAAGGTAGCACACGTACTCGGCTGGGACCTAAATCAGGTGCAGATCATACAGTGCCTCACAGGTGGAGCCTTTGGAGGAAAGGACGACCAAGGACCACTCTTAATGGCTTACGCGGCTTTCGCGGCACTCAAACTCGGTAAACCTGTGGTTCACATCTGGAACAGGGAGGAGAGCCTCAAGTTCAGCAACAAACGGTTCCCGGCACGCATCCATTACAAGAGCGCGTGCACCAAAGATGGTAAAGTCACTGGAATCGAGGTTAAGATCACATTAGAGTGTGGAGCCTACGCTAACAGGAGCCCATTCTGGCTTTGGAGGCAGACAGCCCACGCCGGAGGACCATACGAGATACCCAACTGCTTCATCGACGGACAGGCAGTGTACACAAACAAGGTGTACGGTGGAAGCTACCGAGGATTCGGAGACCTGGCACTCCACTTTGCCTGCGAGCAGCAGATGGACAAGCTGGCACACGCGATAGGGATGGACCCCATCGAGTTCAGGCTCAAGAACGTACTAGTAGAGGGTGGCAGCACTACCTGCGACCAGATACTGGACAGCAGCGTCGGAGTAAAGGAATGCCTGGAAGCAGTAAGAGACGCATCAGACTGGGCAAACAACCGTGAACCTGTCTGGGATGGAACCAAAGTACGAGGATTCGGAGTTGGACTAGCGTATCATGGCATCAGCACTAGCCGGAGTACGCCCGACTGGAGCGCGGCAAGCCTCCTGATGAACCAGGATGGAAGCTGCAACTACCGTACAGGCATCGTTGAGATCGGGCAGGGAAGCCCATTCGGACATGTCAAGATAGTAAGCGAAATCATAGGCGTCTCACCAGAGAAGATCAGGATTGATTTACCAGACACAGACAGCACCCTCAACGCAAAACCAACACACGGTAGCAGAGGATTGATGGTCGGCGGAACAGCAGCAGCAAAAGCCGCGTTGATGCTCAGGGAGAGCATGGTCAACTGCGCAGCGGAGCTATTCGAGGTAGACGCGGACAGGATCGAGCTCAGGGACAACAATGCTTACGACAAGAAGGACAAGGACAACGTCATCAGCATCAAGGAGCTAGCCGAGGAGATGTACCTCAGGGGCTACGACCCGGGTGCACACGGCTACTTCAAGGCACCCAAACGGTTCTTCGACCCCGAGACGGGCCTAGGAGTCAACTACAGCGTCTACACTTTCGCCGCAACAGTGGCGGAGGTAGAGGTGGACACCGAGACCGGCGAGACATCAGTAATCAAAATATGGCCAGCCATGGACTGTGGCAAGGCAATCGACCCACTGATGATTGAGGGGCAGATCGAGGGAGCGATCAGCCAGGGGATGGGCTTCGCGTTGATGGAGAACATGGAGATAAACGATAAGGGCGAGGTCATCAACCCCAACTTTACCGACTATGTGGTTCCATCAAGCCTTGACACACCTGAAATCGAGCCATGCATCATCGTCGAGAAGCCTTACAAGCACGGAGCTTTCGGTGCCAAGGGAGTAGGAGAGCCTGCAATCATTAGCATCGTGCCAACAATCACAAACGCGATATTCCACGCAACAGGGCAACGCTTCAGCACCATACCAATCAGGCCGTGGGACATGCACAAGGCATTGAAGGAGGCAGACAAATGAACCCAATACCCAAGATAGAGTACCACGCTCCCCAGAGTCTAAACGAGGCTCTTGAGTTGATGGCTGAGCTTGAAAAGGTCAAACCCATCATCGGGGGAACAGACCTTATCATCGCTATGAGGGAAGCAGCTTGCACACCTAGCAACTTGGTTGATCTCAACGAGGTAGCCGAGTTGAACTATATCCGTGAGGAAGAAGGCTACATCAAGATCGGAGCCACCACAACGCACGCACAAGTGGCGTCAAACCCTGTCACAGCTAAACTACCTGCATTGATTGACTCAGTGAGTAGAATTGGCAGTCCTCAGATAAGGAACCGTGGAACAGTCACAGGTAACATTGTAAACGCGTCACCAGCGGCAGACTCTGCTCCGCCTCTGATGGTACATGACGCTGAAGTCGTGCTCAAATCACTGGATGAGGAGAAGATCATACCAATCGACGAGCTCTTCGTTGGACCCAAGATTAACTGCTTGGAGCCAGATGAACTGCTAACTGAGATCAGAGTACCTGTACCTAACGGTGGATCAGCGTCCAGTTACAAGCGGATAGGCAGGAGGAAGGCGTTCACACTCTCGGTTGTGAGTGCAGCGGCTTTCATCCATATGGAGAATGATACCTGTATGGATGCGAAGGTTGCCTTTGGCAGCGTCGCGATGACGCCGATACGTGTGCCGGAGGCTGAAGCATTGTTGAAAGGCTCCAGTCTGGACGAGGATGCAATGAAAGCTGCGTCTGATGTCGTATACGAGGCGGTGAAACCAATCACCGACGTGCGTGGAACAGCGGAGTACAGGAAGGACATGTGTCCGGTTTTGATGAAACGGGCGATAGCGGAATGCTTGGAGAGGGTGATGTAAAATGAAGATAGACTACGAGCTAAACGGCGAGAAGGTAACAGCAGAAGTCCCACCCTACATGTCGCTTACAGACATGCTTCGAGAGGAGATGGGAATCCAGTCAGTCAAGAAAGGTTGCGAGCACGGCGAGTGCGGAGCATGCACCATACTGGTCAACGGGATACCAATGGCCAGCTGCATCATGCTTGCACCACAGGTGGAAGGAAAACACATCACCACACTTGAGGGACTTGAAAACAAGGCACTGATGATCGACCTCAGGAACGCGTTCATCGAGAACGGAGCTATCCAGTGTGGTTTCTGTACACCTGGGATGCTCATCAGCAGCTATGCCCTGCTCAGGGATAACCGCCACCCATCACCGGAGGAGGTGAAGGTGGGCATCGAGGGAAACATATGCAGATGCACCGGCTTCACGAAGATCATCGAAGCGGTGCTGGACGCCGCGGAGAGGATAGCGCCTGAGTGAGCAGGAGATCATCCATCGCCTCAACAAAGCCCTAGCCAAAGGTGAGAGCGCGGTCCTCTGCAGCCTCATCTTCAAGGAGGGTTCAGGACCGAGGGAGCCGGGAGCCAAGATGCTGGTAACAGCTGACGGGAAAGCTACGGGCACAATCGGTGGGGGAGGCATGGAGAGGCTCCTGATCAGGAACGCATTGGAAGTGATGGAGAAGGGAAAGCCCGAGACCTACCACTTCGCGATGGGGATACCAGCCCGAGAGGGCATGATCCCAGTTGATAGCAAATGCGGTGGAGAGGTGAAGATATTCATGGACCCGATAAAACCAGACCCGAGACTAGTCATAATGGGCAGCGGTTGGATAGCCCAAGCCGTAGCCCGGTACGTAAAGGAATGCAACTTCGATATTATCGTTGTTGACGACGCAGAGTCAGCGAGAGCCGACTGGTTCCCTGAAGGAACCACGATCATTAGCGACAAGTACCCTGAGAGCCTGAAACAGGTTGATATCAGGAGAAGCGACTATGTCGCCATGCTCCACGGTGAGACTGGTTTCGAGATTGATGGACTCAGGTACGCCGTCAAGTCTAACCCAGCGTACATTGGACTCCTCGGTAGCGGAAACAAACGTAAGGAGCACGTAAAGCAGCTTAAAGCCGAGGGACTGGACGCAGATATCGTTGATTCAATCAAGGGACCAATAGGCTTGGACATCTCAGCTGAGACGCCTGAGGAGATCGGGGTCAGCATTGTCGCTGAGCTCATCAACAAGAAGCGCGGCTAACCCATTTTTTCTTATACTTTTAGCGGTCAACTTTGGGCATGAAGTCGTACCGCAGGAACTGGATGATCGGCGTCGGTGTTGCGTTAAGCGGTATCGTTGTTTATTTACTCAGTAGCCCTGGACAGTTGAAAACTGGGGCGTTGTTTGCCATAGGAGCAGGCTTGGTTCTTGCCGGGTGGTCGGGCAGCGTCTGGATTGAGAAGGAAAAGTTCTCTGAAAAACGTTAAACATTCACCTGAACACGATATTTTGATAGTTTTGAAGCCCTACCGAGAGCTCGGAGTTAGGCGTGTTATCAACGCGTGCAGTACAGCGACCCACCTGGGAGGCAGCATAGTTGACGCGAGGGTCATGGAGGCCATGAAGGAAGCCGCAGGTCAGTACGTGATAATGCAGGAGCTGCAGGATCAGGTCAGCGTGGAGATCGCTGGTTTGATTGGTGCTGAGGCTGCCATGGTAACGGCTGGGGCGACATCGTCTCTCCAACTGGGGGCGGCAGCTTGTTTACTTCGAGGCAGCGGTCTTGAGGGACACTCCGTGAAGCCCTATGAACGGTTACAGCCCATCGATGGACCGTGGAAAAAGATTATTCAGCGCATTCCAGACATCGAAGGTGAGGTAATTCTTCAGAGAACACACCGGAACCCGTACGAGTTCGCCTACACAAGCATCGGGTGCACCATCAAGTACGCTGGAACAGCAGGAGGGTGCACAGTCGAGGAGCTTGAGGAGTCCATCACCGAGTACACATGTCTGATTGCGTTTAGCGCCCACAGGGAGAGTAGGGGAGTCTCGCTTGAGGAAGCCGTTAAACTAGGAAGGAAACATGATGTCCCGGTCATTGTTGACGCTGCTGGCAGCGTTTTGCCTCGGTCTAACCTGAAAAAGTACGCGGATTCGGGTGCAGACCTAGTGGCTGTGAGTGGGGGGAAACAAATCAAGGGGCCAAATGACACTGGTATCCTCTATGGGCGAAGCGACCTGATCGAGATGGCGAAACTGCAGGCATCACCTTTCAATGGGATCGGTAGGGGTATGAAGGTTGACAGGACGCAGATGGTTGGGTTGCTCGTTGCACTCAGGCTGTTCCTGAATGTTACACCGGAAGAAGAGGAAACAGAGTTCAAGTCGTGGAGTGACAAGGCTCGGTGGGTTGTGGATGAGCTGGGACCCTACATGGGGGTAGAAAGGGGTGAAGTGTTGGCACCTGAACCGTGGAACGTCAGGGCTATGGTTACTTTCGATGATACGGTTTCAGCCCGTGACCTAGCATTCAAGCTCCGTGAACTGGACCCCAGCATATGGGTTGAGACAAGCATGACCGGTAAACACGATAACAGGATAGGTATCGCCTTCGATTGCCTTAACGAGTACGAGGAAGAGGAGATCGTCGAGGCTATAGGAAGGGCTCTCGGTTAACCCAGAGCTCTCTGATTCGCTCAAGGTCCTCGGGTGTATCCAGATCGATTGTGGTCCAGATATCGGACTCCACATAGATGTGCCCCGCCTTGTGGCGGTTTACTACATCTTTCATGGTCTCTTTTTCCCCGAGTGCCATGAACTCGTCCAGTATCTTCCTCTGGAATAACACGGGGTGACCTCGCTTGGTCATGTATCGTGGGCTCACGATTAACGCATTAGGGTCCGCGTTCATTTTCTCGATCATATCTGCTAGTAGATCCGGTTTGAACCCGAAGGTATCGCTTAATACCATGAATACAGCCTCGATATCATCGGGGAGCTCCTTTAGCCCAGCTTGGAAACTGGTGGTCATACCTTTCTCGTAGTCTGGGTTGTGAACCGTTGTAGCTCCATGATCCTCGGCCAGACCTTTGATGTCCTCCGGTTTGTGACCAAGAACCACTATTGTTTGGATTGGGCCGAGTTTTGATAATATATGGTCGAGAACCCGCTTGCACCCGACCCTTAAGAGTAGCTTGTTAGACCCCATGCGGCTGGATTTTCCAGCAGCAAGGACTATAGCAGCGGTCCTCATTGCATCCTTTCAGCTGCCGTCTGGACAGCTTTCACGATGTTGACGTACCCAGTGCACCTGCAGAGGTTGCCCTTGAGGTAGCCCCTGATCTCAGTCTCGGAGGGTTCAGAGTTCTCTGTGAGCAGTGCCTTGGTTGTCATGATGAAGCCAGGTGTGCAGAAGCCACACTGGACGGCGCCCTCGTCTAGGTACGCCTGCTGGATGGGGTGAAGCTCCTTTCCTTCACTAAGGTTCTCGATGGTCTCCACGCTCTTGCCGTCACAGTCTACGGCTAGGGTCATACAGCCTAGCACTGGTTCTCCGTCAAGGTGGACCGTGCATGCACCGCACTCGCCTATTCCGCAGCCATACTTGGCTCCGGTTAGATCCAAGTCATCTCTGAGGAGGTTTAGCAGTAGCTTGCTTGGTTCTACGTCGAACTCGCGTTTTCTTCCGTTGATGGTTATCTTGATCTTCATCTAGCTCGCCTCCGACTTGTCTTTCGCCAGTTTATACGCCTCCATCGCCATCCCCTTGGCCGCCTCACGCCGATACTCGGCGGTCGCCCTGATGTCGTCGATGGGTTTGATGCCTGCGCTTACCTTCTCAGCTGCTTTGATGATCAACTCATCAGTCAGCTCCTTCCCTTCGATGAACTTGTCTATATCTGGTAGCCTCAAGGGTACAGGGGCAACGCTCCCTAGAGCTATCCTTGAAGCCTTGACCTTGCCATCCTCAATTGTAACTGTGACCGCGATGCTGATGGTGCTGATGTCCAGCGCCATTCTGCCGATACTGATGAAGTGGTAGCCAGTGTTCTTCTCGGGGATCGGGACAGTGAAGCCTGTGACTATCTCATCCTTCTCTAGGACTGATGCCCCGGGTCCTGTGAAAAACTCCTCAACAGGAACATCACGTATACCTTTAACTCCGGCTAAGTGGGCTGTCGCGTTGAGTGTGACCAGTCCAAGGGCCCCGTCCGCTGCTGGTGAAGCGTTGCACACGTTTCCCCCAAGGGTTCCCATGTTACGTATCTGGACACTTCCAATGGTCTTGGTACAGAGGTACTGGAGTGGAATCTTCTCCTGAACCAGCTTGTTCTTCTCGATATCCCGTAGTTTGGTAGCTGCACCTATCCAGATTCCTCCATCAGTTTCCTTTACTCCAACCAGTTCAGGTATCTTCTTCAGGTTGACCAGATCAGTCGGCTCGAATAGCCGCTGCTTCATCTTGGGAATTAGGTCGGTTCCTCCGGCGATGACCCTCGCGTTGTCAAGCTTGTCGAGAAGCTTTACTGCTTCCTCGACGGTTTCAGGTTGATGATAGTTGAATGGTTTGCCGATGATGTGGGTGTTGAACTTGTTGATGTTGCTCATTGTCATGCCTCCTTCTCCTTGAGGGCTGCCAGAACCTTGTCCTTGGTGATGGGTAGCTCGAAGAACTGTACCCCCAACGCGTTCTGTATTGCGTTTGCTATTGCTCCTGCTACTGGGTTGAGTGCTCCCTCACCGATTCCTTTGGCGCCATACGGCCCAGTGGGCTCGTAAGTGTCTGCGAAGAACACGTAGAAGTCATCCAGGTCTGGCAGGTCCAGCGGTGTGGGTATCTTGTAGTCCGCCATGAAGCCGTGGTTCCTCAGGTCGCCGGTCTTCTCATCGTATGGTGTGTCCTCATTGACGGTCATACTCCATCCTTGGGCGAACCCTCCGTGGACTTGTCCCATGGCTAGTTTAGGGTTGATGACCGTTCCGATATCAGCCCCAGCGATTACCCTGACCAGCCTGATCTTGCCGGTCCATGTATCCACCTCTACCTCAACGAAGTAGCCGGTAAAGTGCGGTGGACAGGCTGGCTGCCTGTAGCTGTCTACCGCCGCTATAGTCCCGAGGTTCTTGTGACGCATCTCGTATGCGAGGTCCTTGAGTGTGATCTCCCTGCCCTCGATCCCCTCGGCGTATACCACTGCCTGCTGCTTCTCCTCGCTCCACTTGAAACGAAGCGCATGTGAGTAAGCGTCCAGTGAACGTGCCGCTGCCTGTCTAATCTTCTCCTTGACCTGTCCAGCGACCTTCAACGCGGCCCCTCCGCCGCTATAGATGCCTCTGGATGCGTGAGTGCAGACATCGTAAACGGTTGTCCCGGTGTCAGCGTCAACTATATTGACCATGTGGTAGGGCACGCTCATCTCCTCAGCCACAAGTTTCGCGTTGGCGTCCATGGTTCCACCGCCATGGTCCATCAGAGCCGAGATATAGTCGAATGTGCCGTCCTCGTTGAGTTTCAGCATGGCTCCGCCGAAGTCAACTACTGACCCGGGTACAGGCGCACCTGCACTGCTAGTGTGGTAGCCTCTTCCCATTCCGATACCTGTCCGGTATCTTCCGGTTTGATCCTCGGCTTTTGGCCGCTCGTACCATCCACTCATCTCCGCACCAGTCTTAAGAATCTCCTCGACTCCACAACTCTCGATGATGGACTTTACGCTTGGCCCCTGACCCCAGAAAAGATCACCCTCTCCGATGTAGTTCTTGAGCCTGAAATCAACCGGGTCCATGCCAACCTTGTGGGCGAGCTCATCCATCATGGTCTCGACTACCCACGTGATCTGGGGGTTGCCGTAACCCCTGAAAGCGCATGCCGGAACCTTGTTGGTGTACACTGCCTTTCCATGATAGCTCTTGTGCGCGAGTTTGTAGAGGCTGACCCACCATCCCACAACACAGCCCAGAAGTGGGTATGCCTGTATCTGGTGTCCGCCGATGTCCAGCCATGCGTCCAGATGCCCTGCGTGGAGTGTTCCATCAGCCTTGGCTCCTAGCTTGAGCCTGAAAATCATCTGGTAGCTGCTATGATCATGCAGGTCTTCTTCTCGCGTATAGCTGAGCTTGACAGGCCTCTGGGTCTTCAAAGCCAAAGCAACGGCGATTGGGATCGGTGGGTTGACTTGGATGCTTGAGCCGAAGCTTCCACCCAGTGGTACCTTGATTACTCTTATCTTTCCCATTGGGATTCCGAATATCTCGTGCAATAGGATCCTGGTGTTGTGCAGTGTCTGGGTCGTGCTCCAGATGGTGACCCCTCCGTCCGCCTCGGGGCGGACAACCACGCTCTTGGTCTCCATCTGTGTGTGGTAACGCCTGTTTGTCCTGTACGTGTGCTCGACGATATGGTCGCAGTGGGTGAACCCGAGCTCCACGTCACCCTCCTCGATATCAAGACTGCAAGCGATGTTGTTCTCGATCTTGATTCTGTCGTCAGCCAGCTCAATGTCCGTGTGAATAGCTGGTGCATCATCCTTTGTGGATTCAAGTGCATCGAAAACTGCAGGGAACTGCTCGTACTCCACCTTGATCTGCTCAAGAGCTGCTTGGGCTTCTTCCTCGGACTCCGCTGCGACTGCAGCGATAGGCTCGCCCACGTACCGGGGGTTATCTGAGAGCACCTTCCAGTCCTTGTACGTGCTGGATGGAATGCTAACCAGTCTAGGACAGAACAGGACATCTGGAATCTCATCCGGGACAAGCGAAGTTACCGCGTCCCCGGTGACGCCTGAAACGTCAATGGACTTTACTCTCGCGTGAGGATACGGGCTCTTCAATATCCTCGCGTGGAGCATATTTGGCAAGACGATATCGGAGGCGTACTTCTCGCGCCCCGTGACCTTTGCGATACCATCCTGCCTCTGGGTGTCCTTCCCCAGAACCTTGTAAGCGTGGTTTGACATTGAAGAAATGAATAAGCCGTCAGATTATAAGAATTAGCCCACGAGCCAGCAAGGTTCGCAAAGATACCTGTACAAATGGTTAGAAGCAAGATATGTTTCTGGTGAAATCATCAGTCACTGATTGGAGTGATAGTATAGTTCACCTCCATCACCCCTCTGACACTCTTACTCCGAGACACGAAGCTCATCACCTCCTCGGAGTCACCCTTCACGAGAAATATCTCGATACAGTAACCGCCCTCGATGTGCAGGTGCATGTTGCCGAAGATTATGTGGTCAAACCCGTTACGGAGGTCCATCAGTCCCACATGGGTGGTTGCCTGATGACTCTCAGAGAGGATTGTAACCGTGGAGAGAACGGTTCCCTTCTCCATACGGTTGAGGCTGTACTGGTTCAAGCTGTTCCTGATGGCTAAACGTAGCGCCTCTGAGCGGCTGCTGTAGCCTGACTTCTCCACGAACTCGTCCAGCCTGTCCAAGAGGTCGTTGGTGAGGCTGACGCTGATAACAGTCATAGTTTAATAAAAACAGGTCTAGATTTTATTAATTTCTAATAAAAATGCGGGGTTTTATAACATTAAGTTAATAAAAGGAAACGCCGCGAAAATGTGAGCAATACAATGTCCGACCATAACCACGACGCACACGATGAGCAACAAAGCGAGTCCTGTGAATGTAGCCATGAACAGGCAAAACATGAGGATTCATGTGGATGCGGACACCAGCACGAGGCCGAGGAGATCTGCGCTGCTTGTTCAGGCCTCACTGAACACGCACATGATCATGACCTAGATGACTCGTGTTCAGCTTGTGGGCATGACCACAGCCACGACCATGAGCACGGTGAAATCAACTGGACTATCACCCTCCTATCGGGTGTCATCATCGCGGCAGGGATACTGCTCGAATTCTATGGGATTGGCGGTATAATCCCTAGGTTGATGCTGCTTTCGGTGATACTTGTCGAGGGACATAAACCTGCCAGAAATGGCTTGAAAGCCCTGGGCAGGGGAGTCATCGGGATAGACCTCTTGATGACCGTTGCGGCGGTGGGTGCAGTAATCATCGGCGAGTACGCTGAAGGCGCTATGGTCCTGTTCCTGAAGGACATCTCGATGAAGCTGGAGATTCTGGCATCGAACCGGGCGAGGCACGCCATAGAGGCGTTGATGGACCTACGACCCGAGGTAGCGTTGATCAAGCGGAACGGAGATGAGATGGAGGTACCCGTTGACCAAGTTGTGCCGGGTGAGGTTTTCGTGGTTAAGCTAGGGGACAGGATTCCGTTAGATGGAACAGTGGTTGATGGAGATACTACGGTTGATCAGTCCATGATGACAGGGGAATCAGTGCCTATTCACAAGGGATACCTTGAGGAGGTGTTCGCTGGGACCATCAACCTTGATGGTGTGGTTGCTGTCAAAACGAAGCGGGCGTCAACCGAGTCCATGCTGTCAAACATTCTCAGGATGGTTAACGAGGCTGAGGAGAGGAGAAGCCCCACTGAGACAATAGTGAACAGGTTCGCGAGGCACTATACTCCGATCATAATCGGAATTGCGTCACTCTTCGCGATTGTACCTCCATTACTACTCAACGCATCACCAGTGCAGTCGTTTTACAACGCCCTAGTACTATTAGTCATAGGTTGCCCATGTGCATTCACGATAGCCACACCTGTAGCCATGGTATCGGCAATCACCAGCGCCAGTAGAAACGGTGTTCTCATCAAGGGAAGCACGTTCATCGAAGAGGTAAACAAGGCCAAAGTGTTCGCGTTTGACAAGACCGGGACACTTACACAGGGTAGACTGAAGGTGACAGACGTCATCCCCTACGGGGTGAGTCGTGAAGAGCTGCTATCGGTGTCTGCTACACTTGAGGAGAACAGCAAGCATCCGATTGCAGAGGCGATCAAAGAGCTCGCACGTGAGGAGGGCATCGAGATACGTGAGACAACCGAGTTCCAGAGCCGGACAGGCAGAGGAGTCGAGGCGACTATCGAGGGAACCGGTTACTGTATCGGTAACTTGAGGCTGTTCACAGAGAACCAGATAGCATGTCCAGAGGACGCGATACAGGAGCTGGAGATACAGGGCAAGACAACGATCCTAGTCGCCCGTGATAACGAAACAATAGGAATCATAAGTCTGCGTGACGAGCGGAGAAAAGGAGCTAAAGCAACGGTATCGGAGCTCCAAAACAATGGAATGAAGGTCGAGATGCTCACAGGCGACAACGAGACAACCGCTGCCGCGATAGCGGAGCAGCTTGGATTCAATGGATACCATGCTAATCTTCTACCAGAGGATAAACTCAGGGCGATAGAGGATCTAAAATCAGATGGAAAAGTCGTGATGATTGGTGACGGAGTTAACGATGCTCCAGCACTGGCAACGGCAGACGTAGGTATCGCTATGGGTGGACTGGGAAGCGACATAGCGTTGGAGACCGCTGATATAGTGTTGCTTGAGGATGACCTGACGAGGTTGAACTACCTCCAGAGGCTTAGCAAGTCCACACTTGTCAGGATCAAGGAGAACATCAGCGTATCCCTTGGAATGAAACTGGTGATCGTTGTACTCGCTGCGATGGGGACGATAAGCCTCTGGCAGTCCATCATACTCGGCGATGTCGGTCTAGCGTTGCTGGTTATCCTGAACAGCATCAGGATCAGCAACATCAAACCATCCATCGCTCAGTAAGGATTAAAACGAAGCACACCGTGCATATCAACTGCGTGAAGCAAATGGACGACGAGCTCGAAAGGATAAAACAGAGACGCCTCGAAGAGATGAAGAGGCAGATGCTTCTCAAACAGATCAAGGAAAAGGAGCCGGAGCCAGAGGTAAAACGCGAGCCAACCAACCAGGAGATACTGGACGCAATGTTCGGTGAAAGGGCCTGGGAGGTCTTCAACGCAGCAGCCTACCAGTACCCGCAGGTGATCGGGCAGGTGGAGACCATACTTGTTGAGGGTATCAAGGAAGGCAAGATAACTGACATCATTGATGGGGCAGCTTTGATGGGTTTCTTCAGGCAGGTTGGGTTACCGGTGCGCCTGAACACTAAGATCAGGATCAGCGAGAAAGGCGAACTGAAGACGTTGGAGCAGAAGGTAAAGGAAGACCAGGGCTAGGAGTATTTCTCGAAAGCCTTGTCCAGCTCGTCCTTTGACGGTACGCGGCCTTCAGAGACGATGTTACTGTTCAACGCGATTATCGGTGCATGCTGGTTCATGTACTCGCCGTACGTATAATGCGTGACGGTGGATTTACCGCTGGTAACTAGGGCCATGTTAAGCCTCTCGATGGAGTAGTCAATGTCCGCGGTATTGATGAACTCGACTCTACAGTTCTGGCAAGCCTTGTACCCGACCTCCTCAAGGGCAAAGTAAAGCTCATTCATCTGCTCCTCCTCGTTCTGGGTAAACCCGCAGTTAGAGTCGCACCCAGTGCAGGAGTTACAGGAGACCCCGCAGCTAGTGCCGCAGCTGTCCACGTTGAGTTTCGGGAAAACCGTCACCGTCACTGGCTTTTCCATTTCATAATCCCCTTGAATCGTCGGATAAATAGGTTGGTTAACTAGAGGGGGATAACTGAGGAAGCCTTAAAAGAAATGTTTACGGGGTCACCCAGTTTTAGACCCATCTCATCAAAGCTCCTGCGGGTGATCTGGATGGTGAAGACCTCGCCGACATCAACGTCAATCATCACGATACCGTTCTGCTCATGGACACCCGTTATAGGTCCTCTGAACTGGTTCCTAGCACTTGTCTCGATCCAGTCCTTGCTTATGATGATGTCCTGCGGCCTAACGTGGAGAGAGACCCTACCCGTCTGTGGCTGACTTGTCTTGATGATTATTTTGCCGATGGAGACATGGGAGACTCCATCATCCATCTTGGAGATTCCCGTGTAGACGTTCTCGGTGAAGCGTTGGATGGAGTCAAGTTGAAGTGGGTCGCCTTCCTCTGTGACTAGTCCATCCTCAAGGAAGATCACTCTCCTTGCGACCCTTTTGACTTGGTCAAGGTCATGGGTAGCGATAATGACGACTCGTTTCGTTGACTCCTTGATCAGAATATCCGTGATCAGTCCAGCGTTTACGGGGTCAAGGTTACTTGTCGGTTCATCGAGTAGAAGCACATCTGGGTCAAGGATCAACGCACGGGCTAGTGCGACCCTCTGCTGCTCGCCACCTGAGAGGCTCTTGGCGTCTCTGTTCTCGTATCCTGTGAGCGACACTAGCTCCAAGGCGTCGTTGATCTTAGACTTGACCAACTCCTCCGAAGTACCCCTGAGCCTTAACCCGTACGAGAGGTTCGTGTAGACATCTCCTCTTAGAAACAGTGGTGACTGGAAGATCATAGTCACATGCTTGCGCAAATCTGCTACAGAATTGGAATCAATGGATTTTCCCCGGTACTCAATTCTACCTTCGGATGAGCTCTGTAGTCCTGCTAGAACTTTGAGAAGTGTGGTCTTTCCAGCCCCACTCTTGCCGATGATTCCAAGAGGCTCATCGCTGATGTCCATGTTGACTCCGTCTAGGGCTTTCTTAGCGCCAAACTCCACGGAAAGATCGGATAAGGTGTAGACGTTCATCATTCGCCGCCTCCCTGCAGCCTGCGTATTACGTAGTTCAACGAGAGAACGACAAGCAATAGTATGAAGCTCAGGGCGAAGCTGAGCCCTAGCTCGCCCTTTGATGTCTCAAGAGCAATAGCCGTTGTCAGAACCCGTGTTAAACCGCTGATGTTAGCACCCAGCATCGTGGCGATGCCAAGCTCTGCGAAAGCCCTGTTGAAGCTGGACACCAACGCTAAACTAACGCCATTGTAGGCTTCCCTCAACACGGCGATTGATGTCTCAAGCTCACTTGCCCCCAAAGTGCGGGTAAGGTCACGCAGCTCCTTGTCTTTGCTCTCTATCGCGCTAATTATGAACGAGACAGTGATGGGTAGTATCAGGATAGCCTGACCAATCGACATCCCTCTGATTGTATAGAGCAGCTCCATGGACCCCAATGGTCCACTCCGGGAGAATAATGTGTAAAGGAAGAGCCCCAGCGTGACAGTGGGAATACCCACGAGGCTGTTGAAGATGAACTTTAACGTGTTCTTTCCGGGGAACTCTTTCATCGTGATGAGAACGCTCAGCGGTAACCCAATGATTGTTGAGAGAATCGTAGCAAGGCTTGCGGTGTAGAGGGACCGGAAGGTGATCTCCATCACTGTCCTGTCGAGGGTGAGGATCAGTCTCATCGCCTCCGTGATGCCCTCGGAAATTGCCAGCCAGCTCATTGTAGACAAATGTTTGTGGTTATTGTTAATCGTATAGGTTGCCTGGGAGGTGCCTGTACATCTCGGGACACTCTGAGCCATCGATGTAGGCGTACTCCTCGACCCACTGCACGATCTCGGTGTCAGGTGTGTCCAGTTCTGGTATCCAAGGCTTGAACAGGGTTGATCCAAACTCCTCTACACCGTAGTCCACTAGCATTGCCTGAACCTCCTCTTCTAAGATGTACTCCATGAACAGAAGAGCCCCATCATACATGCCCCTCGGGTTCTCCACAGGATCACAGAGAACCGCTGCGTAGACGTTCAGAGTCTCTTTTCCCTGACCCACGATGGTGACAAGCTCGATGTTGCCGTTTTTGAAGTTCTTGAGGTATGTTGCCATATCTGTGAGGGTGTATGCTTCTTTCTCGTTGGCCAGTTGCAGCGTAGCTGTCATCCCGGCGCCTGCCTCGATGTACCATGGCTCCCCTGACTCGCTGGTCTCGGCCTTGATCGAGTCCAACTCGAATCCAGTTGACTTCCAGAGCCCCTTCTCCTTGCTGTGTGTGCCTGAGTTGTCGCCCCTTGAGACCCACTGTGAGTTACCTGCAAGACCCTCATCGTAGAGTGCCTGAAGCGCGTCCCCCGGGCTCATGTCCTTGATACCAGCTGGATCGGACTCGGGTCCGACGATTATGAAAAAGTTGTACGCGAACAGTTTCCTGTTTACTCCGTAGCCGCTCTCAAGGAACCCTTTCTCCTGTCCTGGGCTGTGGACTAGAATCATGTCTGCATCCCCGTTCTTTGCAGTCTCGATCGCTAACCCGGTTCCTTGGCTGATGAAGCTCACGTTATAGCCGGGGTGTTCAGCCTCGAACATGGGTTTGATGGAGTCTAATACGCCTGTCTCGTAGAGACTGGTGGTGGTTGAGATGATTAGGTGCTCCTGTGGTTTTGGGGTGGTTGCGTTCCAGTAGATTCCTCCCCCGATTACGAGGACGAGTACTACACCTACGAGGAGCGCGTTCCTGTTGAGTTTAAATCCGGACATTTTGATAGCCCACAAGTATTGATATGTTTATTTATACATATCGGCTATACGATATGTGTGCCCATACATAACAATATAAAAGATGGATAATTTACACCTAGGAAGGCGACCAGTTAATTGACCCTACACGACCCCTATGGACGACCCATAAAGAGCCTAAGGATTAGCCTGACCCAGCGATGTAACTTTAACTGTTTCTTCTGCCACCACGAGGGAGAGCACGGGTCAGGGGATGAGTTATCGGTCGATGAGGTGGAGAGAATCGTCAAGCTGGTCGCAGACCAAGGCGTACGGAAGGTCAAACTGACGGGGGGAGAACCCCTTGTCCGGGATGACCTTGTCGAGATAGTGAGACGAATCAGCCCCCTTGTAGATGAGGTATCAATGACGACAAACGCCAGCAGGCTCGAAGAGCTAGCCTGCCCGTTAAAGGAAGTCGGACTGGCGAGGGTAAACGTGAGCTTACACACGTTGTGTCCAGAGAGCTTTGAGAAGATAACCGGGAACGGCACAGAGCACGTAACAAAGGGTATCGAGGCCGCGGTGAAATGTGGCTTGAACCCCGTCAAGCTCAACATGGTGGTCATGAAGGACGTCAACCACGACGAGATCGACGAGATGATACAGTACAGCAACAAGGTGGGAGCAACATTGCAGCTCATAGAGTTCCAAGAGCTTGAGGACGGAGTCGCCCACTATGGGAAATACCACTACGACTTGGTTCCGATCGAGGAGGAACTAGCCAAGCGTTCCGAGAAGGTGGTGGAGCGGGAGATGCACCTCAGGAAGATATACCACCTCAAGGAAGGTGGCAGGGTTGAGGTGGTCAGACCTATGCACAACAGCAAGTTCTGCGCCTACTGCACAAGGATCAGGGTGACCAGTGATGGCAAGCTCAAGTCATGTTTAATGAGGGACGACAACCATGTCCCATTCGTGTCGCTGATGAGGGCGGGTGCATCAGACGAGGAGATTCTTGGCGCGTTCATGGAGGCAGTGAAGAGACGGGAGCCGTTCTGGAGGGATTAAATGAGGATCAAAGTAAGATATTTCGGTCAGTTCAGGGACATCACCGGTCTCAAAGAGGAGGAGATCGAAGTCTCCGAGGGGATAACGGTGATAGAGCTTCGGGAGCAGATCAGGGAAAAGTATCCAAGGATAGCTGCTAAACGCGAGGTGCTTGTGGCTGTGAACAACACGTTCGCCCCATTGGAAACAGTGATCAACCAGGAAGACGAGGTGGCATTGTTCCCTCCGGTGAGTGGTGGATAAGATGATATTCATACAGAAAGAGCCAGCAAACAGGGACGCCATCACAGAGATGGTGAGGACTGATGCAAGTGGATGCGTCGTCCAGTTCGTTGGAGTTGTCAGGGACAACAGCGAGGGAAAGGAGGTCTCCAACATGACCGTGGAGGTCTACGAGGAGATGGCCCGCAAGCAACTTGAGGAGATCAGCTCCGAGTGCAAGGAGAAGTTTGGAGTCCACGAGGTAGGTATTGTACATAGGTACGGCGATTTCAAAGTGGGCGACGAGTTGGTTTTCATTGCTGTATCCGCTGGGCACAGGAAGGAGGCTTTCAAAGCCAGCATGTATTTCATCGATGAGTTAAAGCAGAGGGTGCCAATATGGAAGAAAGAGGTTACGCCGGACGGCGAGTTCTGGGTGGAGGGAGAGAAACGTGAGTGACCCGATAAAAATGATTGATGTCTCGGATAAGAGGAAGGTTTCAAGGAAAGCAGTAGCCTCGGGTGTCATCAAGCTCAAGGCATCAACAGTTGACACGATAAGGAATGGAAAGATCAAGAAGGGAGACCCGTTGACTGTTGGAGAGGTAGCCGCGATACTCGCGGTGAAGAATACACCGGACCTGATACCGCTCTGCCACAACATCCCAATTGGAAAGGCACACGTCATGTACACGCTGGGCACGGACACGATCGAGGCTAGGTGCACGGTTACAACAATAGCTCAGACGGGTGTGGAGATGGAGGCACTAACTGGTGTAACTACTGCTCTCCTCAACATCTGGGATATGACCAAGTACCTGGAAAAGGATGAGAATGGGCAGTACCCGGATGCAGTTATCACCGATGTGCGGGTAATAGAGAAGGTGAAAGGCGAGTGAGTAACCACCATCCAAGGGACCAAAAAGTCTCGGCCAAGTTCGCGTTACTCGTAACCAGTGATTCTCGTACACCCGAGACGGATGAGACCGGTAAACTCGCCAAGAGTATACTATCCGAGGCAGGACACGAGGTAGTAAGGTACGGTATCGTCCCAAATGACGGAGAAAAGATCAAGGATTGGCTTCATGAAGCCATCGAGGGAGAGGCACAAATCATAATCACGAGCGGTGGAACCGGGATCGGATCGGTGGACAAGACAGTTGACATGGTAAAGGAGCTGTTTGAGAAAGAGCTACCAGGATTTGGGGAACACTTTAGACGCCTAAGTTATGATGAGGTTGGGATACCTGGACTTATGAGCAGATCAACTGCAGGAGTAGTCCAAAAGAAGATGATATTCTGCCTTCCGGGAAGCAGGGGAGCCATGAGGACAGCCCTCAACGAGATCATCCTGCCGGGCGCAGGACACATGCTATGGGAGCTGAACAGAAGATGACAATGAAGCCATTCAAGGAGCTGACGCCTCGATTAGAGGCACTTAGAATCATTGACAGCCACATCAAACCGATTCAGGGGACTGAAAAGGTCCCAATAGGAGAATCAAACGGACGAGTTCTTGCAGAGGATGTGGTCGCTGGATTTGACGTACCTCCTTTCCCGAGGGCAAGCATGGACGGGTACGCCGTCAAGGCGCAGGACACAACAGGTGCAACAGTTGAAACACCTATCAAGCTCAAGTTAATCGGCATCCATCACACGGGAGGAGTATTCGAGGGAACAATCAAGGACGGCGAATGCTTAGAGATCGCAACAGGAGCACCAATGCCCGATGGAGCTGACGCGGTGGTCATGGTCGAATACACGCGAAAGGAAGGTGAAACCGTCTACATCGAACGCCCAGTGAAGCCCATGAAGAACATGGCGGAGGCAGGTGAGGACATGAAGACAGGTACGCATGTTCTATCGAAAGAGGAAAAGATAACCCCGGGAGTGATCGGTGCCCTTGCAGCCCTCGGATACATCGAAGTTGAGGTATACAGAAAGCCCAGAATCGCTATCTATAGCAGTGGACCGGAGATTGCCCCGCAGGGCGAGGTGTTGAAGCCCGGTCAGATTTACGATATCAACAGTTTCACTTTGGCTGCCGTCATCGAGCAGAACGGTGGAGAAGCTGTGAAGCGCCCGATAATCGAGGACACATTGGAATCCGTAAAGGAATCACTCCTAGACGCCTCCACATTCGATATTGGAGTAGTCAGCGGGGGCAGCAGTGTTGGTACCAAGGACCTATTCGGTGAGGTGCTTGAGGAGATGGGAGAGGTTTACTTCCATGGCGTCAAGACCAAGCCGGGTAAACCCACACTTTTCGGTGAGGTAAATAGTACAATTATCTTTGGGATGCCGGGATACCCCACGAGTTGCCTAAACAACAGCTACGTGTACTTGCTTCCAGCGCTCCGTAAGATGGCGAGGCTAAAACCCAAGCATTGGGTCAAGGTCAAGGTACCTATGGGTCATGAGATGGTCTCCAAGAGTGACAGGGAGCAGTTCATCACTGTAAGAATCGAGGACGGTAAAGCGTTCAGGGTCTACAAGCAGAGCGGGGACATCACCAGCATGACCCACGCGGATGGATTCATCATCCTGCCCATCGGGTCAACAACCATTGCCGAGGGCGATGAGGTGGAGATTACCCTCCTCCACGTATAATTGTTTAAAACGCATCACCACTACTTTTCCTCGATTAAATTGGAGTTCAAGTTAGGCGAGGATTTCGCTCTTGAGATGGACGCCAAGGACAAACTGGCGATGTACAAGGATCGGTTCTATCATCTTGAGGGCTCAATCTACATGGACGGCAACAGCCTCGGCTTGATGAGCAAGGACGCCGAGAGGACGCTGCTACGGCTAATCGAGGAGTGGAAAGTTCTAGGAATCAAAGGCTGGGGAGGCGGAGAGATTCCGTGGATCAGCTACGCGGATGACCTCGGTAACCTGCAGGCACCACTGGTAGGAGCAGAGGAGAACGAGTGCGTCGTCACAGGTGGAACCACAGTCAACCTACACACACTAGTCTCGACGTTCTACAAGCCGAAGGGCAAGAGGAGGAAGATTCTGGCAGACGAGTTGAACTTCCCGAGCGACCTTTATGCATTGAGCGCACAGATCAGGCTCAAGGGAGGAGACCCGGACGAGGACCTGATTTTGGTGAAGAGCAGGGACGGCATGACTATCGAGGAAGACGATATAATCGACGCTATGACCGACGAGGTTCAGCTAGCCCTCCTGCCCAGCGTCTACTACAAAAGCGGGCAGCTACTCGACATGGAGAGGCTGACCAAAGAAGCTCACAAGAGAGACATCATCATCGGTTTCGACTGCAGCCACAGCACAGGCGTTATCCCCCACCACTTCAGCGAGTGGGGCAGCGATTTCGCGTTCTGGTGCAACTACAAGTACATGAACGGGGGGCCCGGCTCGACTGGCAGCATCTACGTGAACAAGAAACACTGGGACGAGATGCCCGGGATGGCTGGATGGTTCGGCAACAAGAGGAGCACCATGTTCGAGATGAGGACAGAGTTCGACTCCGCTAGGAGCGCGACGGCTTGGCAGATCGGTACAACCACGATGCTATCCACTGCTCCCATCGAGGGTAGCCTAAGGATGATGAGGGAAGCGGGGATCGAGAACATCAGGGAGAAGAGTCTCATGATAACCAAGTACCTCATGTATCTCATCGATGAGATGCTCAGCGAGGAGCCATACAATTATGGCATAGCGACTCCTCGGGAGGACAAGCGTAGGGGTGGACACGTTGGGGTCTATCATAAGGAGGCTTGGAGGATCAACCAGGCGCTGGTTGCCCGTGGGGTTATCCCGGACTTCCGCCCACCCAACATCATCAGGCTGGCACCAATTCCGTTGTACGTGAGTTACCATGACGTGTGGAAGGTGGCACAGGTCCTGAAGGCCATCATCGATGACGGTGATGTGGAAAAGTTCAGTGACGACAAGTCCACGGTGACCTAAGGTTAGGTCGTTTTCCCTTTTTTTACATCATAACGTTGTGGCGTTTTGAGTTGTGAAGTTTTTTTTGATTTGGTAGAATCCCTTCTACCATATCTTAGGTTAGATTTTTCACAACTTCGGGACGAAATCATGCTTACCATGCACATTTTGTGCACTCTAACACCGTTACTGGGGTACGTTTTTGTATTAATTGAAATGGAAAAGAAGGTGTTTTACGCCTTCTTTTAAGTAAAAAGGGTTGGTTTCAACGTTAACGCAGGTACCCCCCCCCCCTTGCTGGATTCGGTGTAACCCTTAACACGAAATATTGTGTCCTAACGTTTGGACGTAATCTCCTTGGAAATGATTTCGTGTAAGGGTTTCTACGATATTTCTTTTCACCGAAACCCGGTTAAACGAGCCAGCGTTTTTTAGGTCAATTTGAAGCTCAGATACCTTCTCATGATTCTTCTATTGGTACCAATTCCTGTTGTCTCGGGTCAATCTGAGTACATCTACGAGTTGAGTTGGAGTTACGAGAACAAGGGCGTTGATGTTTACGAGTTAACGTTGAAGGATCTGGGGATACGGGTTTTCCAGAACACATCATCACAGACAGTAATGATGAACCCCGGCTACGCTGAGTGGGAGTTTGTCGAATTGAACCCGGGATTCCTCAAAGCGGCACCGGTTGAAGAGATATCAATCAGCCCAGGGGAAGAATACACCGTAACAGCTCGTTTCAACATCCACTCTGAGCCTCGGATAGTTCCAGAGTTGTACGACCTAAACGCGACATGGGAGCCGTCACCAGAGATGCTGGGGTACATTGAGCCAAACGAGCTTTACCCTTGGGATATCCCGGACATAATCAACCTAGCAAACAACCTGACGGAGGGCGAGGAAACGGTCCTCGGGAAGACCCTAAGCATCATCGAGTGGTTCGGGGAGTACAGCACCTACTCGGTGAACGCGCTACCTAAGCGTCCATGGGCAACTGTGCGGGACCCGAGGGGGGACTGCGATGACTTGGGGCTACTGTTCGTGTCGATGTGCAGGAGCCAAGGTATTCCAGCCTTTCTTCAGGGAGGACTGGTACTGGGCGAGAGCCTCCAACTTGATGAAACGGACTGGGAGGGGCATTACAGTTATATCTTTGATGGCGCTGGGTGGCACGCCTGGGCTATGGTGTATAGCCATCCACATGGATGGTTGCCGGTTGATCTTACCATGACTGATGGGTTGCGTCCCGTTGATGCCATCAATGAGGCGTACTACTGGCGTGAATCAACGATCATTGCGTGGAACATTACCAGCCACGATTATGTGCTTGACGAGGAGAACCAGCGTGATGCGTTTATTGAAAATGATATCTACTGGGTGCAAACTGATCGATGGATAGTTGAAGAAAAGGAAGTCAACACCCGTTACACCCTGTTTGGAGCGGTGATTGGATTCGCACTTGTCTTCTACCTTTCATGGAGAAGGACTAATGCTGGAGGGTAGTCCGAGCCTCGTCAATGATGCTGACGGTTTTCTTTCTCCATGGCTTGAAATCTTCAGGAGTCTCAGGGTACGTGTCGTAATGTGCCCTAACATCCTTCATCATCTTCACGGTGAGGCTCAGCTTCTTGAGGAAATGAAGCTTGCTGATGCCCCTGAACACCCTTCTCGCCGTGTCGGTGATGTTTGAGTCGAACTCTTCGCCCATACCGGCGTTATAGATGTCTTCTTGGGTAAGTAGCTGATACTTCATACCATAGTTCAAGTCCTGATCGTCAGTTGCTATTAGGAAACGCCTGAACACGTCGAGACTTGCCTGCTTCTTGCCGTAATCCTTCATGAAATCGCATGGATAGGACCATAGGTTCTCCTCGGTTGCATCACCTTTGCTCAAAGCCTCAATGATTGCCTTACCCGCAAAGTACCCGCTCTTCATTGATGGTCCGATTCCTCCACCGTGTACCGGGTTCACCAGACTGGCAGCATCACCCGTCAACACCACACCATTTCCAACGAGTTTGTCGATTGGCCTCCTCGTTGGGTCGAAGCCTCCGCCCTGTTTGAGGATGGTTGAGCCCTTGAAGTATGGTTTGGGGATCAGATGCTTGTAGAATACTTCCTTGGGGCTCGGGTAGTTACCATGCATGTAGATGCCCAGCCCGACGTTGACCTGTGCACCGTCTAGTGGGAACACCCAGGTATATCCCCCAGGAGTGTTTTGCTGGTTAAGGATGATTTGGCAGTACTCCTCGTCCTCGATGGGCTGCTCTAGTTGTCGAACTTCCCTGTAACAGAGCTCAACGTCCTCGTTTGCTAGCTTGCCCTCGATTCCCATTGAGACTGGTAGCTTGTTGCGGACGACTCCGAAGTATCCACTGGCATCAACGACAACCTTGGCACCTATTGTGACCTTGTTTCCTGCACAGTCCTTCGCGACTACTCCGCGGACAGCGCTGTTGTTGATTACAGGCTCTATGAACATTGTCGAGTCCATCATCTCGGCACCTGCCTCGATGGCATCATCCAGCAGCCACTGCCCGAAGCGCTGCCTGTTAAGCATGAAACCCATAAAGTCCTGGTTGGCGACAGTGAACACGGTTTCCTCGTCAGGGGAGAAGACCTTGATTCCCTTCACCCTGTTCCTGAATGACCCGTTCTTTGGGTCGGTTATACCCAGCTCCTTGAAGTGGTGCTCACCGATGACATCACCGCAGACCTTGTTCCCTACCTGACCCTTGGTCTTGGAGTCAATAATCAGCGTTGATAATCCCGCTTCTGCCACGGTCTTGGCTGCCAGGGAGCCCGCTGTTCCAGCTCCAACTATTATTACATCGTATTTATCCATCAAACCACCAAATGATGTATTTTCTACACTGGGTAGATTTGGTAAACCGTTAATAAGTATGGAAGTGAGTTTCAGTACACTTGGTGTGGAACCATGAGCATCCCCTTTCCGTTAAACGAGGAACTCGTCAAGCTCATAGAGGAGCGTATGATCATCACCCTCGCTGGTATCGAGGACACGCTGGAAAGAATAGGAGAGGTACGTGAGATCACCGAGCTTGAGATGAAGGAGAACATCGATAGCTTGGAGAAGACGTTCCACCAGCTCTTCCAGAAGTGGAACCTAGAGATACTGTACACGTTGAGCCTCAAGAACGCTATCGGGTTCAACGAAATCAAGAAAGCGCTGGGCGTAAACTCAAGGACGCTGTCTGACAAGCTCAAGTTTCTTGCAGATAACGGGTATGTCAGCAGGAAGGTTGACGAGGGCCCACCGCTAAGCGTGGAGTATATCCTGACAAAGAAAGGAAGAAACACCATCCTTTTGGCGATACCCCTCCTCTACTATGTCCGCTCGGAGATGGTGTAAGCCCTTATTATCGCCCAACTGCGAGTAAATCCCGTGACTTCAAAGGTAGCCGTAGTTAAAGGCGAACGCGGACTGGAGCCAGTTTACCGGGCGTTGGACATGATCCCGTACAGGGAAGCACTTGAGCACTATGATACAGTGCTTGTCAAGCCCAACCTCATCACATCCCACACCTACGAGACAGGGGTAACAACTGACCCAATAGTCGTCGAGGCTGTGATCAACAAGGTCCAAGAGCTCGGGAAGAAGGCAATAGTAGTTGAGACCGAGGGCGGGATAACGTCACCCGACGAGGCAATCCATGCAACAGGTATGATGGAAGTGATCGAGCGCCTAGGAGCCGAGTACGTGAACATGCGGAAGCTCAAGGACAAGGTTGAGCTTGTGGTCGATGAGCCGAGGAAGATAAAAAAGTTCAAGGTTGCGAGGATGGCGACAGAGAACGCCATTATCACGGTTCCGACGATGAAGCTTCTACATCACACGGTGATAACGATGGGGCTCAAGAACATGTTCGGGATGCTAACCACACGGAAAAAATTCACTTTACACCGCCACGGGATGAACAACATTATCTATGATATAGTGAAAACGCTGCCACCCCACCTGAGCGTGATTGATGGGTTCTACGGGAAGGAAGGCAAGGGTCCATGGCAAGGAAACCCGGTCAAGATGGACACCATCATCGCAAGCGTTGATGCAGTAGCAGCTGACGCGACAGCGGCGAGATGCATTGGACTCGACCCGGACATCATTGAGCATGTAAAGTGGCTTAACGAGGCTGGAATCGGGGAGATCAAGGACATCGAGGTCGTTGGAGACGGAATCGAGGCCGTTTACAAGGAATGGGATAGAGACCTAGACGCTGTGCTGAGGTTCTAGTACCATTTTCCAGTATCTTTCTAGTGATAACCTCTAATATCGATGAAGGGAGAGGGTGACTATTATGGCTGGAGTACCTGTTGCGTGCAACTTTGACTGTGGTGGAGGATGCGCCCTTCTCGCGTATACATCAGACGGCAAGATAACCAAGATCGTGGGTAACCCGGAGGCAGGGAAATACCATATCCCATGCGTCAGGGGACTCCAGCAGGCGAGAGTGCAAGAAGCAAAGGACAGGCTCACAAAGCCGTTGATAGCATCAGGACCGAGGGGATCGGGTGAGTTCAGGGAGGCTTCATGGGAGGAGGCACTGGACCATGCCGCCGATAGGCTCAGAGACATCAAACGAAAGCACGGGATGGATACGGTGCTCTACCTCGGGGGCTCAGGTGCACCGAGGGGGTCACTCCACAACCCAAAACTTTTGACCAGACGGTTCCTGAGCATGTACGGGGGCTACATCGAGCGGGGAAACAGCTACAGCACAGCCGCGACATCATTTGCAACCCCATACGTCCTCGGCACTAACCAGGTTGGACAGGACGCTGGAAGCCTTGTTGACAGCAAGCTGATCATCCTGTGGGGAGCTAACGTCATCGACAACAGGTTCGGCTCAGAGCTTGAAGGAAGGATAAGGGAGGCCAAGGAGCGGGGCGTCAAGGTTGTGGTCATCGAGCCAAGGAAAACGAGGACGGTGAAAACTCTCGGTACTGACTGGATACCGATCTACCCAGGGACGGACTCGGCGATGATGCTTGGCGTGCTATACATCCTGATCAGCGAGAACTTGGTTGATCGTGAATACATTGAGAATTATTGTTACGGTTTCGAAGCATTGGAGAGGCACGTCCTGGGACTGGATGATGGAGTACCCAAGACACCTGAGTGGGCTGAGAAGATTTGTGGCACACCAAAGGATCAGATTGAGTGGTTTGCAAGGCTCTACGGAGGAACTCGCCCTGCCGCGCTGATACCTGGGCTATCAATCCAGAGGACGATGGGTGGAGAGGAAGCGGTAAGGTTGGCAATTTCATTACAAGCAGCTACAGGGAACATTGGTGTCCCCGGGGGCTCTTCAGGATCGTACATGGCTGTTACTCTTCCGGGACCGAAAGTTGGAGCGATCAATGTCCCCGAGAACCTGGCGAACCTACTGGTGCCAATATACACATGGCCTAACATGGTTCTTGAGGGGAAGGCGGGAGGATACCCAGCGAATGTAAAGTCGATCATCAACGTGGGCGGTAACTACCTGATACAAGGAAGCGACACCCACAAGAGCATCAAGGCATTCGAGTCAACCGAGTTCAACCTCGGGATCGACAGGTTCCTGACGGACTCGATGAGATACTGTGATGTCGTGCTACCAGCAACAACGTTCCTGGAGCGCAACGACATCGTCGCAGGTGGTGGGAACTATGTTCTCTACTCCCACAAGGTACTCGATCCACCAAGCGACGCGAAAAATGACTACGATATCTTCAACCACCTAGCGGAAAGATTGGGCTTTGGTGAAGAGTTCACGGAAGGAAAAACGGAGGAGGACTGGCTCAAAGAGTTCGTCCAAGACTCAGAGATACCCGACTTTGACGGGTTCAAGCGTTCAGGCATCCTCTGGGGAGCAAATCAGAGCAGAGTTGCGTTCACTGATTTCATCTCAGACCCGGATAAGTATGCTCTAGACACGCCTTCAGGGTTGATTCAGCTAAGCTCGGACACCTACGCGATGACTGGAGGATCACCCATACCAACCAGCAAGCACATAGACACACAGGATGATTACCCGTTGAGGCTGGTCACACCCAAGTCCCGTTACCACATCCACAGCCAGAACTACAACATCCAGTGGTTCAACGAGCGGGAGAGAAACGGGTTGAGGATGAACCCCGCTGATGCTAAAGCCAGAGGAGTCATTGACAAGGATAGAATCAGGGTGTTCACCCCTCAAGGAGAGGTAAGGATAGAAGCATACGTAACGGAGGACATCATCCAAGGAGTTGTATGCCTCTACGAGGGAGCATGGTTGGACATCAAAGACGGGATCGAGTATAACGGCTCCGCAAACATACTTACATCAACGGTGCCCACGCTGCCAAGCCACGGGTCGAGAACCCACTCGGTACTCGTGCAAGTGGAAAAAGCCTAGAGAGCTGGGGTAAGGACGAGGCTCCTGAACTGGACAGCCCTGTGGTCACCTTGGAGCATAATTACTCCAGGTTCTCCCTCTTCTGAATCCAGTGCACCACCGGTTAAACCAGGTATCTCCTGCTTCTCGATGATTGTCTCACCGTTTAGCACGATGGTCACCCATCTACCAATTAGAGTGATGTCGAAGATATTCCACTCACCTATGGGCTTCGTCATTTTTTTGGATGGCTTCAAGTAACCATACACGGAACCAGTGGACTTGTCACCGGGCTCCTTATCGTGGTCGTCAAGAATCTGGACCTCGTATCTGCCCCTCAGGTAGATTCCACTGTTTCCGTTCTCCGGAATCCTCCACTCCGCATGGAGCTTGAAATCACGATATTTTTCCATAGTAATAATATCAACACTGGGCGGGGAGTTACTGAGAACCCCATTCTCAACAGTCCAGCCATATGGGCCATCCTGGAACCGTTTGCCCCAGTTAGACAAGTCCTCTCCAATGAGGTCGATAGGTTCCCCCCACTCAGCTTCCCTGTACTCTAGTTCAGGCGCTGGGACCGCAGAAAACTCGATCCAGTTGCAATCATCGTCGTTTGTTTTCCCTATGATAATCCCGTCGATGAGTTTTCCTTCAAATATCAAGTCCCCATCCCGTTTCTCGTACTGAGGTGGAAGCCTGAAATAGAGAACGTTGTCGCTGAAACGTACCTCGGTCATAGGTCTAGCATTTCCCTCGATCCCAACGAACCTTCCTTGAAATCCATTGTTGTCAGATATCTCAAACCAGGACGCATAGTCCCTTTCCCGCAGCTTTACTACGGCGTCCCATCGCCCCTCAATCAAGTTAATCTAACTCGTGGCTGAGCTGCGCCAGCATCACCAAGGCCTTCATTCCCTTTGGAGTCAAGGCATAGTCCTTTGACTCGAACTGGTCCACGTACTCAGCGGACTTTAACTTCCTGATATGATAAAGGAGCTGTCCACCTTCCTGCCCGGTTGCCTTGGATAGGTCGTTGAACCGGTTCTCGCCCCTGTAAATCGACTGGAGGATCTGTATCCTTACCTTGTTGCTTATTGGGTTCACGATGAGATCGTTCACCTTCTCCGCGTCGATGGCGTTCACCGTGGCTGTGTTCTGGGCAAGTGACACCGCATGAGTCTCGATGAGTTTCAACTGGCTCAGCAGCTGCATGTTAGACTCCATCAGCCCGTCCTCGTTCTTCAGACACTTGACGCATCCCTTCCTTCCATCCTCGGCGAACTGGACCTTGAGTTTCCCAAGAGTCTCCCTGGCCACCTCTATAGCCTCGTATGACTCGGTGAACCTGCCGGCCCTAAGCAGGGACAGGTACTCCTGCTGGAGAGCGTCCATCTGACTTTTACAGAATCCCTCCTCCTCTGGTCTCTCGCATTTCAGGTTGCTGACGAGGTCCTTACTCATCTCGGTGACGTAATCGATGATTGTTCTATTGTAGTTGAGGGCTACCTGCTTGTTGACCTCGTTCTCGATGACCTCTAGCCGTTGCCGGGTCTCGGTCCTGAACTGGTTGATCTCCTTTCGTAGCTCGCTGATCTCCTCATCAAGCCTCATAGGTTAGAATAATTACCCTACCAGTTATATTAGTTACTGTGGTAGGTGGTGGTATGGTAAAGATACCAGAAGACGCGGAAGCGATATTCAAGAAAACAGCCAACATCAGCGTGGCGACAGCGGACAAAAACGGAAAACCAAATTGTTGTTATGTACGGTTCTGGTGGTTCCAGGGCGACAAGATCGTAATGATCAATAACTTCCTAGACAAGACTAGGAAGAACATGGAGGAGACGGGCTGGGCAAGCGTAGCGGCCTTCGATATGGATATCCACAAGGCATACCAGATCAAGGGAACCGTCGAGTTCAAGACAGAGGGACCAGAGTACGAGCAGGGTAAAGCCATGGCAAAGAAGATCTTCGAGGAAAGAGGAATGCAGCTACCAGCAAAGGAAGCCATCATCCTCACACCACAAGAGATCTACTACCTATCACCGGGTCCCGACGCTGGGAAAGAAGTAGCCTGATCACCCCTAGTCCATTAATTAATTTGTTATTTTCAAAAAAGACATAACAGTCATTATATAAAGAAAATTTTAGAATCATATCAATGTATCAATACCTGATAAAATCCCTACCAGTTTTACGCGAAGAGCGAATTAAAATTGACACAGTAGTGGATTTGGGGTGTGGCTCGACGTTTCACGATTTAAAACAACTAAAAAAATTGGAGCTTCACGTTGTATTGGTATAGATCTAGAGGATGCCCCCACTGAGAACTATGAAGGAATCGAATATCAAAAGGCCAACATAGACGGAGAAAATCTAAAGATACCAACTGACAGCGCAGACCTAATTATGATGAATAATGTCATTGAGCATTTGTATCATCCAAACAAGCTTCTTGATGAATGCAACCGTGTATTGAAACCAGAGGGACATTTGATGATATTTACTCCAAATCATGCTAACCTAAAAAATCGAATGCGGCTTCTCTTTGGATTGAGCGTGAACTATCCAATTGAGAGATGGTACAGGGATGATCCACATATAGTTAAAAATGGTGACAAGGTTTTTGCTGGTCATATCCGTGAATACTGTCCATATGAACTGCAAGAAATAATGAACTATGCGGGTTTTGAGATAAGGAAAAAGAAAATATTTCCAGTAGTAAGAGGGTCACCTCAGGAGAGGTTGTCTGGTAATAAATTGATGTTTAGGTTATATCAGACCGTGGAAGAGATGTTTCCATTTTTAGGTTACATGATTTTTATACTTGCACAAAAACGTGATAATTTGTAGGCATCAAGCGCGCCTTGGAATACTTGTCGAAACGAAGAGCGGGAAGGAGCTTTGAGATTACTCCAACAAGAATTTGCGGTGTACTAAGCACGACATTGAAGAGGTGTATAAGCATCACACTAAGCAAACATTATGTACCAGTATCCGCCCATTTTGCGTATCATGAAGAAGATACTAGAGGACATCAAGATTCTAGACTTTACACACGTCTGGTTCGGACCCTACACCACGATGATGCTGGCGGAGCTAGGCGCAGAGGTAATCAAGGTCGAGCCACCATGGGGAACCATCGGCAGGATGGGGCCAGGCGAGCTCAAGAACGGTGTATCTACCACCTTCTACGCGTTGAACCTCAACAAGAAGGATATCAGCATGGACCTCAAGAACCCCGAGGTCAAAGAAATGATCAAGGAGATGGTCAAGCAGAGCGACGTTGTCATACAGAACTTTGCACCGGGAACCATGGAGAAGCTGGGCTTCGGGTACGACGTGCTCAAAGAGTGGAAACCTGACATCATCTACGCAGCGCTAAGCGGCTTCGGTCAAACAGGACCATACAGTGGGAACGCAAGCTACGCAAGTATCGCAGAGGCCATGAGCGGCCACACATACGCAACAGGCAAGTACTACAACTACGATGGCCCACCAATCAGCATGGCTGGAGCCCTTGGAGACCTCGGGCCCGCGATGTACGCGGCGTTCGCGATCGTCTCAGCTATCAGGTACAGGGACAAGACAGGAAAAGGACAGATGGTGGACGTCGCACAGTTCGACACAATGGCTGCATTCAACTGCACAGCCAGCGTCGCGTATGACCTGTTCAAGGAGAGCCCAATCGAGAGACGCCGTAAGAACCCCAGACCGCCACGTGTGGGAGGACTGCTTGAGGTAAAGGACGGCTGGGTCTACCTGATGACGGAGAGGCCGAGGGCCGTAGAGGCACTCAAGGCAGAGCTGGGAGTCGATGAGCTCACCCGTGAACTCGTTATGAGTAAGATAGGAGACATGACACGTAAGGAGGCACACCAGTACCTGGCGGGTATGGGCTTCCCATGTGGACCAGTCTACGAGGCAATGGAGGACCCACACAGCGTCGCAAGGGGCATGTGGGTTGAGGTTGACCACAAATCGGTGGGCAAGTACAAGGCGCCAAACTTCCCGGTTGTCTTCAGCGAGACCCCCGGTGAGGTAACATCAGCCGCACCCATGCTTGGCCAGCAAACCTACGAGGTTCTCAAGGAGAAGCTGGGCAAGACAGATGAGGAGCTTGAGGCGCTCACGAAGCAAGGCGCCATCGTCCAGTGGAAGGAGTAATCCTCCACCTATTTTGACACAAACATGTTATCCTTTACATAGAACCTGAGATGTTCTGGCAGATCTTTTGTTACCCCGATCCTGTGGCTTGTCCCCAGCTCATAGTCTAGCTGGTTGTCAAGAACATGGATTATGCTGTCTGTACATGTGGCTGGAAGCCCGTTTAGCGACTTATCCACATCAAGGGCAAGGGTTAGCTTCCCGGGACCACTGGTTAGGTCTCTTGGACGTTTGACTGGACGGTTATCCATCATTATTTCGACTCCCATGGTTGGCTCTATTGCCCTGATCAGTATTCCACCGACGCCGTTGTCGTGGGAGATGAAGTTGAGCATCCAGTACTGGTGAACGTTGTAGATGAACAGGTGCCCGGGTTCCCCGAACATCACCGAGTTGTACTGTTTCTTGCCATGGAAAGCCCTTGAAGCCGGGTCCTCTGAGCCGAAATACGCCTCCGTTTCTACGATTAAACCACCAAGAAGCTCACCATTCAGCCTCCTGACAAGTTTCTTGCCTAGCAGGTCGCGGGCGACGGTCTCAGTGTCCCTTGCATAGAAGTCTTTGCCGAGGATGGACATCACCTCATCCTTCGCCAAGATAATATAAAAGAGGCTTTGCAGCCTCTTACATCGATAAGATTGGTTGACTGGCACAAAGTCCTCCACGAGATTAACTCAAATGTACAGAGCAAGGTCCTTTCAGTGCTACATCAACGGAACACGATGCCGGTTAATCGGTTCAAGAACCTCCTCGACAAGCAGGCACAAGACGCGATATTGGATAGCCTTGAGAGACTAGGGATTGATGTCACTCTCGTTAGCGAGGAGGGAGACAAAGTGTTCGGGGATGGCACTTACACGATGGTCGCAGACCCTGTTGATGGAACGACCAACTTGGCAAGGGGGCTAAACCCCTCAGTCTGTAGTGTTAGTGTGAGCGAGAGCGGGAATCAAAATAGAGTTATCGCTGGAATCGTATCCAACTTCTTCACAGGTGAGACCTTCTACGCGGAGAAAGGCAAAGTTACCCTAGACGGAGCACCAATCAAGGTAGCCTCTGACATCAAGTACAAGAACGGCATGATCGGGATGGACATCAGCAAAAACCCGGAGATGGATCGTCTTGGAAAGCTCATAGGTGCATCTAGGCATGTCAGGCAGGAAGGTTGCAGCGCGATGAGCCTATGTAACGTGGCGACAGGGATACTTGATGCTCATATTGACCTAAGGGGTATAGTCAGGGCGACTGATATCTCGGCTGGCTTGTTCATAATCAAGGAGGCTGGTGGAGTCTACACGGTTGACGGCGAGTTATTCGGAGAGCTGGTACTGACACGTGATACTCGGGTGGAGATCATTGCAGCGAGCAACGAAAGGCTGCTGACAGAAATAGAGGAAATCATGGGATGAAACATCCAGACAAGCTCATCCCAGCTACATTTATCGAGCGACCAAACCGGTTCCTAGGAATAGTAGAGTTGGGGGGAAAACGAGTCCAGTGCTTCATACCTAACCCGGGTAGGATGAGCGAGTTAATGGTGCCTGGAATCAAGGTTTACGTTATCCCAAGGGAAGGAGAGCACCGTAAAACAGGTTACGACCTGACTCTGGTAGAGTACAACAATACACTGGTTAGCATCGACAGCAGGCTGCCCAATTACATGTTACGGGAAACCATCAACGCGGGGCTGGAAGAGTTCATGGGGTACAAGGTGGAGCGGATGGAGCCAACTTTCCACGATTCAAGGTTTGACCTCAAGTTGACCAACGGTGAAAAACAGGTGTTGCTGGAGGCGAAATCCTGCACCCTCGTTGAGGATGGAATCGCACTGTTCCCAGATGCTCCAACTAAGCGTGGAGCGAGACACATGAACACCCTCGTTAAGGCATTGGAACATGGAAGAGCAGTAGTATGTTTCGTCATCCAGAGGAACGATGCAAATGAGTGGCGACCCAACAAGGCGATGGACCCTGTTTTCACAGAGTCAATTAGAGGAGCCGTTGATGCAGGAGTCGAGGCCTACGCTTACATCTGCGACATCAATCTTAGCACGATTTCATTAAAAAAACGGGTTCCAGTCAACCTAGATTAACGGTTTTAAACAGAAATAAACCCAAAAAACCGTTTTTATGGCGAATTTAGGCGAAAAAAGCCTATAAAACGCCTAATATCCCAGATTAGGTTTAAAAGAAAGGGAAACCATCTGTATTTTCGTAGAGGCACTCAATGGAATATTGAGGCGAGCCACATCCTAGGGCCGCGGGAATAAGCGGCTGGCCGAGAAGGCCGATGACCTCCGCCGAAAGGTATTCTGATTGATTAGCCCATCGAGGCTTTACATGTCAAGAAAGAGGAACTATGAGGATACCGACGACAGGATTACTAGGAAGTATGAGGAGGACGCCCTCTTCAAAGACAAGAACAAGGAAGAGTTCAGGGTCATTGAGGAGGTTTTCGACAGATTAACCCTGAAAGGGATGCTCAAGCTCTTCACAAAAGGCACAATAGACACCCTCCACGGCGTCGTCAACGCAGGCAAGGAGGCGAGAGTGTATTATGCTACCGACAAAAATGAACGGGAGCTTGCTGTCAAGATCTACTACACCCACACAGCCGAGTTCAGGAAAGGGATGATGCAGTACATCGAGGGCGACCCACGTTTCAAACGCATCCGTAAGAACACGCGTTCCATGATCTACACATGGAACCAGAAAGAGTTCAACAACCTCCAGCTCTGTGAGGATGCAGGAGTCAACAGTCCAAGACCGTACGATTTCATCAGAAACATCCTCGTGATGGAGTTCATAGGAGAAGACGGGATACCAGCACCTTTACTCAGAGAGATGGACCCCTCTGACCCTCAGGCGTTCTACGATCAGGTGGTAGTGGAGATGCAGCTTCTATGGCAAAAGGCGGGGTTAGCACATGGCGACCTCAGCGAGTACAACATCATGGTGCATGAGGACAAGCCAGTCATATTCGACGTGAGCCAGGCAATGCTCACATCACACCAATTAGCCGAGACCCTCATCGTGAGGGACATCGGCAACGTAAACCGGTTTTTCAGAAGACTAGACGCGGACACACGCGACCCAGACGAGCTCAAGGAGTGGATAACAGGTGGCACAGAAGACGTTTATTAGGATACCAGAGGACCGAGTTGGCGTCCTCATAGGACCAAAAGGTAAGAACAGGAGAAAAATCGAGGCAACCTTCGGCGTAACCATCACTGTGGAGAGTGACACAGGCAACGTCGAGATACAGGTCAAGGAAGATCAAACAGACGTATCAGTGCTCTTCACGGTGAAGAGTATAGTGCAAGCCATTGGACGAGGATTCAGCCCAAGGAATGCCATGGCTCTCCAAGACGAGGATAAGGACATCATGGTAATAGACCTTGAAGAGTACGTTGGCACAAGCAGAAAAGCCCAAAACAGGGTTCGGGGAAGGATCATCGGCAAAGAGGGCAAAAGCAGGGAACTCTTGGAGGAGCTAACCGAGTGTCTGGTAAGTGTATACGGTGGAACTGTTGGTTTGATCGGCCCATACGAGATGCTCCCCGTCGCCAAGGAGGCTGTGGAGATGCTCGTCAATGGAAGTTTTCATAAAACTGTGTGGAATCACCTATATGCTTACAGACGTAAGATGAAAAAGGAAAAGGGAGAGCTCTGGTACGAGCCCCCACGTAGAAGGGAGACATAGACAGATTGACGCAGCCTGAATATCAATCGATGAGCCCATCCGATTTCTTTTACCGGAATCGTGAGATAGCAGGATTCAGCAACCCCAGCAGAGCCATCTACACGGCGGTCAGGGAACTCGTAGAAAACAGTCTTGACGCCACTGAGTCCTGCCTAACGCCTCCGAATATTATTCTCAGGCTTAGTGAGGTACCCGACCAGAAGGATACCGAGACCAAGATTTACGTCATGCGTGTCGAGGATAATGGGAGCGGGCTGCCAGCGGAGCAGATACCAAAGGCATTCGGTCAGGTCTTCTACGGGAGCAAGTACGAGCTCAAGCAGGCGAGGGGAACCTTCGGGATGGGTGGCACAATGGCGGTTCTCTACGGGCAGATCACAACCCATAAACCGGTCCAGATCAGCAGCAGCACGGGTGGAGAAATCCATGACTTCACCATGAACATTGATATCCAGAACAACCGTGCCAACATATTCAAACACAAGATCCGCCAGAACCCCACGGGCTGGCGGGGAACATCCATCGAGATACAGATGGACGGCGACTACAGCCGCATCATGTACAGGCTCATCGAGTACCTGAAACAGACAGCCATGGTTGTACCATACGCGGATATCACGTACATAGACCCGAGAGGAAGACTGTACAAGTACGAACGTGGTACAGAGATGATGCCACCGTTACCGAAATCGGTTCTACCACACCCACACGGGGTTGACGTGGAGACCTTCAGGAGGCTCCTATCAACGGCGAAAGCCAAGAACATGAAGGCTTTCATGATGGAGAGCTTCCAGGGAATCGGTAACATAACGGCTGAAAAATTCCTTAAAATGGCGAACATCAGCACTAAAATGAAAATCAAGAGCCTCAAGCCCGAGGATATTGTCAGGATTGTTCGAACCACTAAGGAGTATAAGGACTTTAAACGCCCAATAGCCAACTGCCTGAGCCCCATCGGCGAGGAACTATTCGAGACAGGGATCACGAAGGAGCTTGGGTTAACCGAGAACGATTATCTTAAAGTAGTCACAAGGAAACCTAGCACTTACCTGGGTTACCCATTCATTGTAGAGGCAGCCGTCGCATCGGGTCCATCCATCAGGAAAAGCCACGGCCCGGGTATCCACATTTACAGGTTCGCTAACAAGATACCCCTCCTCTTTGACGAGGGAAGCGGAGTCGTCTGGAAGGCGGCCAACAAGAACATCAACTGGAAGACCTACAGCGTGGAAAGCGACACACCAATCGTGGTCGCCGTCCATGTGTGCAGCACTAAGATACCCTACAAGAGCGTCGGAAAGGAGTTCATGGCAGACCAGCCAGCCGTAGAAAAGGAGATCACCAACGCAATTAGGGAAGCGGCGAGGGGAGTCAGGAGCTTTATCAGCAGAAGGACAAGGCTCCAGAGGGAGAGACGCAGGCTAAACATTTTCAACAACTACCTGCCAGTCATCGCGGAGTTCGCGATGAGGCTAAGCGAGAGTCCAGAGCTACCAAACGTCGAGCCACTGCTCCAAGCAGTGAACACAGAGCCAAAACCAGAGAAACCAGTACTAGAGGAGGTTCCACCACTTGTCGAAGAAAGTTCAGAATGACGCAGAACGAAAACGTGAAACAATGGAGAAGAGCCTCACCCAGCTAGGCCAGCTCATCTACGACCAGATCCAGAACAGGGAGTTCCCTTGGATACACATGCAGAGCAGAAGCACCGACAACATCATGTACGATGTTACAGAGAGACAGTACATTCTCGGTCCAAGGATGATCAGGCGTCATAGCAGAAACATCAGGCATATTCGACCATTTACACAGCTGGTCTGGACAAGCTGGTTCGCAAAGGAGCTGGTAAGCCAGCGGAAGACATCCACGTTGAGGGAGGTCTACTACTCAGCTAGAGGTCAACGTGACATTGAGTACAGCGGCCAGCAGGAGTCCGACAACATAATCACTGACCTTGAAGTAGCTCTCAACAAGCCTAGGGAGGAGTTCCACATCTTCCCCGAGGAGCGGTCATCTATCTTCGGCGACCTTACCATCGAGTACACTGTACCAGGATATGAGGGAAGGAGGATGAACCTCACCGATCACCCCGATGGGGCGATGATTGGACCCGCTGTAACCAGCAGCAACTTCGTGGAGACCACTGCAGACAAGGTTCTGGTGGTCGAGAAGGGTGCAATGTTCACGAGGCTAGTTGAGGAAAAGGCCCACGAGAAATTCAACGCGATTCTAATCCACACAGCGGGGCAGAGCCCAAGGGCGACGAGGGGAATCATCAACCGGTTGAACGTCGATCACAATTTACCGGTGTCTATCTTTACGGACGCAGATCCATGGGGACTTCACATCGCCATGGTCATAATCAGCGGCTCAGCAAACGCTGCGCACCTCAGAGGACTAAGCACACCCCACGCCGAATGGATTGGAGTAATGGGAAGCGATATCATCAACTACAAGCTGCCCACAGAGCCCCTATCAGAGTTCGACAGAAAGAGGCTCCACGAGCTCAAGAGGGACCAAAGGTACGAGGGAAAGCTCTGGCAGGACGAGTTAGACATCCTCATTGAGCTTGACCAGAAAGCCGAGTTGGAGGCTTTCAGCAGGTACGGGCTCACCTACATCGTAGACGAATACCTCCCAGCCAAGCTCCATATGTAACCTTTTTTTACTCATTCCAATACTTGAAACAGTTGAACGCCTATGGTTGACTTACCAAAACTTGACTTCGTCGGTTTCACCTCCGTGCTAGCGGGATTCGTGTTCCTCATGACGGGCATTCTGCTCCTTGTGAACACGGGTTCCACTATGCCAGACCCCGTTAACCCAGCAATGATGAACCTGTTAGGCTTGATATCAGCCATTATTGGGCTCGTACTGTTGCTGGCGCGTGATGAATAGTGGCGGTCAAAGGCATCGTTATGGCGGGTGGACTCGGTACAAGGTTCCGCCCATTGACAAACTACGTCCAGAAGTGCATGATACCCATAGGTGAACAGGAAAAACCAATCCTAGAGTACATCATCAAGCTGTTCAGGCACCATGAAATCACCGACATGGTTCTACTTGTCGGGTACAGGTACCTGCAGATCGAGAACTACTTCAATCACGGCGAAAGGTTTGGAGTTGAAATCAAGTACATCCAGGACAAGCCCGGATGGAAAGGAAGTGCAAACGCTATCTTGAACGCTTACAACGAGGGCGCGATATCAAAGGATGACACCTTGGTGGTTTACTACGGTGACATAGTTTCCAATATCAGTCTGGAGAAACTACTTGAGCAACACAAAGAGACAGGCGCGAAGGCAACCGTAGCATTGTCCACTGGATTTAACTTATCAGTAGGTACAGCAGTTCTCGACGGTGACTGGGTGCAGGATTTCAAAGAAAAGCCAAGAGTTGAGACGCCAGTCAGCATCGGGATCTTGGTGTTAGATGGCTCAGTCATTGAAGACATGGAGAAGCTGAACATAGAGGGTCAGTTCCAGAGCTTTGACCTCATGGGTGACGTGGTCCAGCGCATGGTTGACAAGGGCGAAAAAGTCGCAGCTTACCAGACCGACGCGTTCTGGTACGACGTGGGAAGCATCGAGAAGTACGACAAGCTCAGCAACGAGCGGCTCAGCGAGGAACTGGGCTTCCTACTTTAGAGTCAAATATTCTTATATAATCATCAGACCCCTATGGCGACGAGTGAGATGAAAACCCTCGTCCTCGCCGGTGGATTTGGGACGCGGCTCAGACCTTTGAGCTGCAGCAGACCCAAGATGCTTTTCCCGATTGCCAACAAGCCACTTATTGATTACAACCTTGAGGCACTTTCAAACGATGGGGTGGAGACCGTGATTCTCGCCGTGTACTACATGGCGGAGTCCCTTGTACGTTATCTTGGTCCAACCAAGTATGACCTCGGGATAATGTACTCGCGTGAGCAGCGTCCACTAGGAACAGGTGGACCCATCAAGAAGGCGAAGGACATGCTCAACGGGGAGGCATTCATGGTTATGAACGGGGACATACTCACGGATTTTGATTACAAGAGGCTCCTCAACTACCACAAGGAAAAAGGAGGAGTAGCAACGATCGCGCTAACACAAGTCAACGATCCATCAAGGTATGGATCGGTTGAGCTGGACTGGGAGGGAAGAATCACCCGGTTCGTGGAGAAACCCGAGGAAGGCAAGGCACCCAGCAACCTCATCAACGCGGGCATCTACATCATGGAGCCAGAGATATTCGACTATATCCCCGATGGAAGAAAGGTCAGGATAGAGACAGAGGTCTTCCCGATGCTCGCAGAGGAGCACAAGCTCTACGGGTTCGAGTCCCACGGGTTCTGGATGGATATAGGAGAACCACATGACTACTTAGGCGCGAACGCATTCGTACTTGAGAGGATGAAAAAGATCGACTGCGGTGATGGCGCTGAGATAGACCCAACGGCTGAGATAACGAAGCCATGCAGTTTCGGTGACAACATCAGGATCGGGGCCGACAGCATCATAGGACCCAACGTCTCACTAGGCAACGATGTTCAGATAGGGAAAGGCTGCAGGATAGAGAACAGCATACTATTCCCAGGTGTAACGGTCGAGGACTATAGCAGCGTCAAGAACGCCATCATCGGCGAGAACGCTGTCATAGAGCGATGGGTCAAAGTGGAGTCAGGCAGCCTCGTGGGTGATTACGCACAGATTTCTGACGGCGTCACAATCACCGAAGGCGTCACAATCTGCCCCAGCAAGACCATCGAGGAAAGCATACTGGTACCCAAACAGGTGATGTAGTGAAGCTCTTCGGCTCAAACGGGGTCAGGGGAGTCATCAACGAGGACTTTACCCTAGAACTAGCATCAAGTCTTGCAGCGTCCGCTGGGAGTCTGCTAGGTAAGAATATCGGTGTTGGCAGGGATGGACGCACAACCAGTCCAATGTTCAGAGATGTAGTTGTCAGCGCATTGTTAAGCGTGGGATGTAACGTCCATGATTTCGGGTTGATCACCACCCCAGGTTTACAGTTAATGGTCAGGGAGAAGAGTTTCGACGGGGGCATAATGGTCACCGCCAGCCACAACCCGGCTCAGTTCAACGGCGTCAAAATGATCTACCATGACGGCGTCGAGATACCAAAGCCGCTTGAAGCCGAGATTGAGGCACTCGTTGCTAAAGGTGGACCACCAAAATGCGAGTGGGACGAGGTTGGATCGGTCTACACCCACGAATACATCGACGAGTACACTGATTCAGTCATAAGCCACGTTGACGTCGAGGCAATCAAAACAGCAAAGCTCTCTGTATGCCTAGACCTAGGAAACGGTGCCGCGACAATGGTTGCGCCGGTCGTAGCCACTAAGCTGGGGTGCAAGGTATACACACTCAACTCGGAGGTTGATGGAAGCTTCCCTGGACGAGGAAGCGAACCGACACCAAGCAACTTAGTTGATTTGAAGGAACTCATCAAGGCAACAGGCTCAGATTTGGGTATCGGATACGATGGGGACGGCGACAGGTCAATCATTATAGATGAAAACTCGGACGCGGTGTGGGGCGACAAGACCCTGAGTCTCGTCGCGCAGGAGTTCATGAAGACCCATCCGGGAGAAACACTAGTCACAGCGATCAGCAGCTCACCCAGCCTCGAAGATGTGGTAGCCAAGTATGATGGAAAGGTCCTCTGGACAAAGGTTGGCAGCGTCCTTGTCTCAAGGGCGATGGTTGAGAACGGTTACATGATCGGTGGAGAGGAGAACGGGGGCATCATGTATGGCCCACACCTCGCGGTCAGGGACGGCTGCATGGTGCTAGCGCTGATGCTGCATTACATTGCTACACGCAAGATGTCGCTGTCAGCACTCATCAACGAGCAGCCTAGGCTCGTAAAAGACAAAGACAAGACACCTTGCCCAAACCACCTCAAGGAGGATGCCTTGAAGGCGCTTGTAACCAAGGTTGATGCACCTGAAATCAGCACTTTGGATGGAGTCAAACTGGTCTACGGTGACGGCAGCTGGATTCTTTTCAGGCCAAGCGGCACTGAACCAGTTTTCAGGCTGTACGCGGAGTCAGACAGCGAGGAGAGAGTCCAAGAGATGATGGAGCACCACAAGGCTCTTGTCAAAGAAGTGGTTGATGAACTCAGCGCTGCATAGACCTGGCAAGGTCAAGTAGGCTCGCGTATGGGTCCTTTGATTTCACTACCCCGCTGGCGACGAGAATTCCTTTTGCACCCAAGTCCAATGAGGCTGATGCATCCTCTCCACTTGTAATACCAGCACCACATAGAACGCTTACATCCGGGTTGACGGCTTTGACCGCAGCGACTGATCCAGAAACAATTTCTGGTTGAGCTTTTGATACCGGGATTCCTGACCCGATGAGTTCCGGGGGCTCAATCGCAATAGCATCTGGGTTTAGTAATGCAATCTTTTTCGCTGTCTCAATGGTGTCAGCGCAGACAACGGTGAAGAGGTCAACCTCTTTTGCCCTGTGGATTGATGCCTCAATAACATCGATGGGGAGTTGCCTCTCGCTATGGTTGAGCATCGTCCCGTAGCACCCCGCCTCGGATACGATCTCTGGAAGGATGTGACCTGTGTATTTTCCATAGAAAACCGGATCAATATGCTGACTGAACACTGGGATCTCGGTTGCATCAGCCAGAGCTTGTACATCAAGCATCTGGGGGGCGATGGCTATGCTGATCCCGGTTTTCTCGTGGACCCGCTCCGCGACCCTGGCGAACTCTATTGCTTTTGCACCCATGGACTGCTCATAGGTTTTCAGGTTGAGAAGGATGAAGGGATAGGTCACGACTCCAAACGACAATGCGATCACGTTGTTTTGGGTGAGTTCCCGTATTAATCTTGCCGGTTTGATAACTCTTAAGGGACTACACGGTAACATACGCGTATGAAGCTCACGGGTCCAAGGATAGTTTCAGGTCCACCAGGTCCAAAAGTAACAGAGGTTCTGGAAGGAGCAGGATTGACAAAGGAGGACTATGGATCACCCCTCGTCGAGAACGCGGAGGGCATATACATCCAAGACCCGGACGGGAACGTTTTCATCGACCTCATCTCCGGCAGATGCGTCGCTAACACTGGTCACAGGCACCCGAGGATAGAGAAAGCCATCCAGGACCAGACATCAAAGGGCTACCACTGGCAGATTCCCGAGATGTACTCGCTGGCAGATAGGCTGGGAGAGATGACAAGGTTGAGCCCATGCCAAGTCTACTGGAGCCAGGCAGGAAGCATAGTAACTGATTTTGCGATAAAAGCAGCGAAGAGGATAACCAAGAGACCAAACATAATGAGCTTCACGGGTGCTTACCACGGAGTAAGTATAGGAGCTGCGAGCATAAGCGGTTACGACCCGGTTATGACAAGGGACTACGGTCCAGTGCTCCCCGGAGTCTTCCATATCCCTTACGCTGCCTGTTACAGGTGCCCGTTCAAACATGACGAAGAAAACTGCGAGCTTGCGTGCTTGGACTATATCGAGGATGTGATGTTCAAGACCTACGTCGCTTCAGATGAGATAGCGGCAGTATTCGTGGAGCCCATACAGGGTGACGCTGGTTGGCATGTCCCACCGGAAGGCTGGCATAAGGGACTTCGGAGAATATGTGACGACCACGGAATTCTCTTGGTGGTTGACGAGATTCAGACCGCCTTCGGTAGGACCGGTAAATGGACAGCGATGGAGCACTGGGGTGTGCAGGGAGACATCATCCTACTTGGTAAATCCATGGCAAGCGGCATACCATTAAGTGCAGCGGTGCTTTCTAGGGATATCCTCGCATCAACAGATGGGGAACCGATACCTATTCACGCGCAGAGTTTCAGCGGTACACCTCTCGGTGTAGTTGCCGCTCACGCCACGATGGACGTTATCAGGGACGAGAAGCTCTGCGAGAACGCGGAGAAGACTGGTGGGTATCTGAAGAGACAACTGGTCGAGCTGATGGACAGCTACGAGTGCATCGGAGATGTTCGTGGTCTCGGTTTGCTCCTCGGTGTCGAGATCGTGAAGGAGCGGGAAAAGAAAACAGCTGACCCAGATATGGCTGGGAAGGTATGCAGGGAGGCTTTCAAACGCGGCTTATTCGTTCTGAATATGGGAAGTTATGGGGGTAGGGCTCTACGAATTGCGCCGCCCCTTATCATTACACCAGAGCAGGTTGATACTGTTGTTGGGATACTTGACGAGTCGTTTAGGGCTTGTAGCCCCTGATGTACTCCTCAGTAGCTGCAAGATATTTCTCAACATCATCCACTGTGTGGGGACTGCTGATCCAACTGTGACTCACCGTCGGGCTCAGGTAGATGATTCCTGATTCAAGCATGTGATGGAAATAAGCCCTTGTAGCAGGAATATCGTTCCTAGACGTATCACCAGCATTCTTTGGCGGTTTCTCTTGGAAATGTATACCGAAGGTTGATCCAACCCCAGTGACTGAGACAGGTGCATCATTCCTCTCCATTAAGTCAAGTAACCCATTCCTCATCTTTTCACCAAGTGCATCAATATGCTTGTGTATCTTACCGTCGGCTAACGCATCAACCGTGGCGCTACCTGCAACCATCGATACGGGGTTACCGGTGAACGTACCGCCATGTGCGCTTCGCTTCTCAGGGTCCGGGTACTTTTTGTGGTCGATACGCTCCATAATTTCCTCGGATCCACAGAAGGCTCCAACGGGGAAGCCGCCCCCGATGACCTTACCCATGATAGTCATGTCAGGAGTGACTCCATAGTATTCTTGAGCACCACCCATTCCAAGTCTGAACCCGGTGATAACCTCATCGAATATCAGAAGTGTATCAGTCTCGTCGCATATCTCACGTAAGCCTTCTAGATATCCCGGCTCTGGTGTCAGGAACCCGGCTGCACCCATCACAGGTTCTAAGATGATGCAGGCTAGATCGTGCTCCTTCGCCAGCTTCCTAGCAGCCTCAAGGTCATTATAGGGAACCGCGTAGGTGTCCTCGATTGTCTTGAGGTTCAACCCAGCTGACTCTGATCTCCCATAGGGTCTGCTAACATAGGCGTGTAGGCTATCGTATCCTCCATGCCACCCGCCCTCAATTTTGAGCATCTTGTTTCTACCGGTATAAGCTCTGGCTAGCCTGGTCCCATACATGTTCGCCTCTGTCCCGCTGCTGGCATATCGAACCATCTCAGCCGAAGGTACATATTTGACGATTCTCTCGGCAAGCTCTATCTCCTTCTCGTGGGTAAACCCGAAGTGGGTGCCATAGGGTAGCTGCTCCTTGACAGCATCAATCACAACATCAGGTGCGTGCCCAAGAACCAAAGCACCGTGCCCAACCCAGTAATCAGTGTACGTGTTACTATCAACATCAGTAAGAGTGACTCCCTTCGCCTTCTTGAGGTAGAAAGGATACGGTGGGAGTGCCCTTATTCCATAGCTAACACCGGCAGGGAGAACCTTGTTCGCCCGCTCGAACAGTTTTTTTGAGTTTGATGTGCGTGACTGATAGTCCGTCATGAGGGGTTACCTGTGTGAATAGTCCACTGTTTTTCTATAAAGGTGAGGCGGTGAGTGGTTGGGTTTAAAGGATAGTAACTCCTCATACGCCCCGTGAAGCCGGAGAACATCACCGAGACCATCATCCAGCTCAAGGTACCCATGTCACGGAACCCGCTGGGTAAGACATTCAGCTACCTCCTAAAGGAGTCAAGGACCCTCATAGATACGGGTGTGCCTACGGATGAGGCTTGGAATGGACTCTACGACCAGCTACAGGTCCATGGGTTGAAGCCCAAGGACATTGAACGTGTGATCATAACCCACCTGCACAACGACCACATCGGGCTCGCGGAGATGATCAGGGACTATGGCGCGGAGATTTGGGCTGGGGCAGCTGCCAAGGAAAGGCAGGAAATGATGGTCAAGGAGTGGGACAACCTCTACGAGAACACACTCAGCGAGCTTGACCTCTTCGGTGGACAACAGTACAGGAACAACATCACAAAGAACAAGTACGTCTTCAAGAGCGATGTCAAGCCCATGCCCATAGACAGGTATCTAGAGGACGGCGAGAAGATAACCCTCGGAGACCAAGAACTTGAGGTGATATGGACCCCTGGACACAGCTACGAGCACATCTGCCTCCTCAACCAGAAGGCGAGAATACTGTTCAGCGGCGACCATGTTCTACCGAAGATCACCAGCCACGTAGCGTTGTACAGTTACCGGGATCATGATCCACTGGGTGAGTATCTGGCAAGTCTTGAGAAAGTGCAAGACTTGGAGGTTGATACCATCCTTCCGGGGCACGAGTGGGTGTTCAACGATCTCAAGCCAAGGATTGAGCAGCTTAAGGTGCACCACAGGAACAGGCTTGACGAGATGAAAGAAACACTGGACGATGGCCCCCAGACGGTTTATGATGTTGGCAGCAAGGTTCACTGGGACAGCAGGCCGTGGCCCCAGATGACCTTCTGGACCAAGCGAATGGCGGCGACAGAAACATACGCGCATCTGGTTGTCTTGGAGAAAATGGGTGAGATCAGTCGCGAGAAACGCGGCGAAACATGGTTTTTCACCCAAAACTAGCCCATTTTCGCATGAAAAATATTCTATATGTACATAGAATATGCCAAGGAAAATACTTTATAGAAATTTAGCAACTTTGAGCCGCTAAAGGTGTTTATCAATGTCAGATAACAACACAACAATGTACGCTGGAATCGTGGTCGCATTAATAGTAGTCATTGCAGCAGGATACTATCTTAGACCTGCACCCGAGGCTCCAATGGAGCCAGGGGACGTATTCAAGGTCGGAATGGTGACCGGGACCGGCGGATTAGGGGATAAATCCTTTAACGATATCGCGTTCTCGGGAATCGAGAAAGCAGTGGAAGACCTTCATGTCGAGTACGATATTGTAGAGCCAACAGCTATCTCAGAGTACGAGGGCTATCAGAGGGACTTTGCCAAAACCGAAGAATACGGCCTCATCGTCTGCATCGGTTTCGACCAGGCGGACGCGTTGGCGATCGTTGCTTCAGAGTACCCTGACCAAAAGTTCGCGTTAGTCGACATGGTGGTCGATAACGAGAACGTCGCAAGCCTAACTTTCAGGGCAAACGAGGGCAGCTTCCTACTAGGAGTCGTGGCAGCGATGAAGAGCGAGACCGGTAAGATCGGTTTCGTTGGAGGCATTGAGATTCCGCTGATCTTGGATTTCTTTGAGGGCTACGAGGCAGGAGCCATGTGGGCTGATCCGGAGATCGAGGTCATGACACCAGTATACGTCGGTGGATGGGGTGACCCAGCCAAGGGCAAGGAGCTGGCTGTAAGCCTCGTCGAGGGCGGAGCAGACATGATCTTCTCAGCAGCAGGTGGAAGCGGACTCGGTGCACTTGAGGCAGCCGACGAGCAAGAGGTCACTGGACTAGGCGTTGACGCCTGTCAGGACTATCTGCACGGACACATGCTTGCATCAATGACCAAGAGGGTTGACACCGCGGTCTACGACATGATCATGGCAGCCATGAACGACGAGTTCGAGGGCGGCTTCAAGAGCGGTGGTATCGCTGAGGGTTGGGTCGGTATGTGCCGGCTACCCGAGGAGGAAGCCTATTGGGAGGAGCTGTTCGATTTCGAGCACCCCGAGCTGTCAAACGATATCGTAGAGAAGGTCGAGGAAGCTAAGAGTGAAATCCTAGCTGGTACGATCGTCGTGCCTAACGGCTACGATTAATCGGAAAACCCATATCCCCACAACCTCTTCTTTTCTTTCATTCAAATGAAGCCAGCTATCCACATGCAGGGCATCACCAAACGGTTCCCCGGTGTTCTAGCAAACGACGATATAACCTTCAAGGTCGAAAAAGCCGAGATTCATGGGCTTCTCGGTGAGAACGGCGCAGGTAAATCGGTTCTGATGAGCATCCTGTACGGTCTCTACAAGCCGGACGAGGGCGTCATTGAGGTTGATGGGGCATTGCAGTCTATCTCAAGTCCATCTGAGGCTATGAATCTGGGCATAGGGATGGTTCACCAGCACTTCATGCTCATCCCAAGCCTATCCGTGGTCGAGAATATCATCCTCGGAAAGGAACCCACCAAGAACGGCTTGGAGTTAGACTATGAGAAGATGCTTGAGGATGTTGGTGAGTTCTGCAACAGATACAGGCTGGACGTAAACCTAAAAGCAAAGATTTTCGAGCTTCCAGTTGGTGTACAGCAGCGAGTCGAGATACTGAAAGCACTGTACAGGGGCGCTGATGTCCTAATCCTCGACGAGCCAACAGCGGTACTGACTCCAAGCGAGGCTGAGGAGTTGTTCAACGCCGTACGAGCTTTGAAGGAGGAGGGTAAAACGGTGATCTTCATCAGTCACAAGCTGAAGGAGGTCCTCAGCATATGTGACAGGGTGACTGTTCTCAAGAAGGGGAGGGTCGTTGGAACAGTGTTAGCCTCGGAATCAACAGAGGAAAGTCTCACTGACATGATGGTTGGCAGGAAGATAATCTACGAGTTTGATAGAAAGGAACTTGATAACCAGTACAAGGTCTTAGAGGTTCAGGGTATCCACGCCTTGAGTGACAGGGGTATACCGGCGCTCAGCGGGATTGACTTTGAGATCACAAGTGGGGAGATTCTGGGAGTTGCTGGAGTAGAGGGAAACGGTCAGACCGAGCTCATCGAGGTTCTTACTGGTTTAAGGTATCCACAGCAAGGCACGATAATGCTTGAAGGGAGGAACATCACTGCGAGTGATCCATACGAGCGGATACAGATGGGAGTTAGCCACATACCAGAAGATCGTTACAAGCGGGGTATGGTGCCCGAGTTCAGTATTCAGGAGAACATGATACTGGGCAGTCAGCGAGATAGGTTCACTAGGAACGGGATAACACTGGACGAGGAAAGATCACGTGAGTATACAGTTTCACTGATAGAAGACTACCAAGTGCAGACACCAGGACCGGACATATTGATTAACACTCTCTCCGGTGGAAACCAGCAGCGAGTCGTGGTAGCCCGTGAGTTCAGCAGAGACCCAACACTGATCATTGCGGCTCAACCTACACGCGGCCTGGATGTTGGAGCTACGGAGTACGTCAGAAAAAAGCTAGTTGAGATGAGAGATCAAGGAAAAGCGGTTCTGCTTATCTCCGCAGACCTCGACGAGATATGGGCTCTCAGCGACCGTGTCGCAGTGATATACGAGGGAAAGATAGTCGCAGTACGAGACATCAATGATACGAACGAGCAGGAGATCGGGCGATACATGGCGGGTGGAGACAATGAGTGACGAGATAGAAACCCTCGGAAGGGTAACCGACGCCGTGGACACCAGAAAGGAGGTCGTCTACCAGATTGTCGCGATAATCATCGCATTCATGGTTGGAGCAATAGTACTTGCCGTAACCGGATACTCACCCTTAGAGGCGTACGCTGGTATGCTGATGGGTGCGTTCGGTGACATCTTCGGGGTAGGACAGACACTGATGCAGGCGACACCTATCATTTTCACCTCTCTGGCGTTCCTCGTATCATACAAGGCGGGTCTGTTCAACATAGGAGGAGAGGGACAGTTCCTCATGGGTGCAATAGCTGCCGCTGTCACTGGGTTATACCTTGAAGGACTACCATGGATTATTCACACTCCGCTTACTTTGCTTGCAGGTGTCGTGGTCGGTGGACTCTGGGGTCTGATACCCGCGATACTCAAGTCACGTTTCGATGCCCACGAGGTGATCACAACGATGATGCTGAGCTACGTCGCCCAATATTTTTCGAGCTACTTAGTAAACTACCAATTCAAGGCACCGGGCTGGGTCTCACAGACAGAGAGGCTACCCAGCTCAGCCGAGTTGGTAAGGATACTTCCTCCTACCCAGCTATCTTCGGGGATTTTCATCGCTGGGGCACTCGTGGTGCTTGTCTGGTTCCTGTTGAACAAGACAATTCTAGGTTACGAGTTAAGAGCGGTTGGGTTAAACCCGACAGCTGCCGAAAACAGTGGTATAAAGATCAATAGGAATATCATCACCTCGATGGTACTCAGCGGAGCGATAGCAGGTCTTGGCGGAGCAGTTGAGATAATGGGGACGCACAAACGATTCATTGATGGCTTCTCACCCGGCTACGGCTGGGACGGATTGGCAGTTGCGCTTGTCGGTGGGCTTGACCCCCTTGGGTCAATGCTTGCCTCAATCTTGTTCGGAGCACTTAGGAGTGGAGGTATGATCATGTCCAGGGCTACAGGCGTACCACTTGACGTCAATATACTGCTTCAGGGACTGGTTATCCTGTTCGTTGCGGCACCAACTTTTATTCGAAAACTCATTGAGAGGGATGACTGATGGCATCAATTGGAGACTTTATTAGCGCGGGGCTTTTCGCCGCAGCCATAAGAATGGCTACGCCAATAATCTACGCTGCTCTGGGAGGAATGTTCTCTGAGAGAGTGGGCATAGTTCACATTGGGTTGGAGGGCGTCATGCTTACCAGCGCTTTCGCCGGGGTTACAGCTAGTTACTTCACCGGGAATCCGTGGTTTGGAGTCCTTGTGGCGATAATTATGGGTGGATTGATCTCGCTCATACACGCCGTCCTGACGATAAGATACGTCGGTGACCAAGTGGTCAGCGGAACCGGTTTGAACATATTGGCGCTTGGATTCACAAGCTACATGACCCAGATCATCTGGGGTAGCAGGGGAGCATCAGACAGTGTTCAAGGAATATCGGATATATCCATCCCAATAATCAAGGACATCCCATTCATTGGGGATGTATTTGGAACACACTCACCGTTGGTATACCTGATGCCCTTCGTAGTGTATGCCTGTTACTACATCCTATTCAAGACACCATTCGGGTTGAGAATCAGGGCAGTTGGGGAGCATCCAACTGCTGCTGAGACAGCCGGAGTTGACGTTATCAGGATAAAATACATTGGTGTCATCCTAGGCGGTATGCTTGCCGGTCTAGGTGGAGCATTCCTCTCACTAAGCCACCTCAACCTGTTTACCCGTGGAATGACCGGAGGAAGAGGCTTCATCGCCATGGCGGCCATGATCTTCGGTAAATGGATGCCCTTTGGAGTATTCGGTGCAGGTCTATTGTTTGGCTTCGCGGATGCACTCCAAATAAGGTTGCAATCATTAGGGATACTGCCACCTCAGATTATCCTAATGATTCCTTACTTGCTGACAATAGCTATACTGGCTGGATTCGTGGGGAAGGCGAAAGCACCCAGCGACTACAAGCCATACAAACGTGAGTAGCTAGGACTCGTCCAGGATCTGGACAGCCCTGACTGCTATCTTTATCTCATCCTCGATACTCTTCTGCACTTTCTCATCGAGTTCGCCGCTTTTCTCACCCGGCTCCATCTCGCCTTTGCCTGTGCCTTTGAAGATGTTTCCATCCACGGTGCAGATAGCGCCAGCCCTGACTCCTTTCATGCCAGCCAACGTGAACATGAGGCTTGCCTCCATCTCGATGCTAAGAACGTTTGCCTCTCCAAACTGTCTAAGGACCTCAGTGTTCCCACCATAATATGCGTCACTGCTGATGATTATACCCGGGTGGACTATGATCTCTAGCTCCTCGGCAGCCTGCATCAACGCGTTCACAACTTGGTAACTCGCGACAGCAGGATACTCGGTGGCAATGTATGTCTTACTCGTCCCCTCCCAGCGAACTGCCCCGGTTGCGACTACTATGTCACCGCTGTCAAGGTGTGGCACAAGAGCTCCAGTTGTGCCAACTCGGATGAAAGTGTCTGCTCCGATGTTCATCAATTCCTCCATTACAATAGCGGTAGATGGGCACCCGATACCAGATGATGTAGAAGAGATTCCGATTCCCTTCGTCTCACCTGTGTATGTTACGTATCCCCGATAGTCAGCTACTTTCTTGGCTGAGTCAAAATGGTTCGCGATCCTCTGGACCCTGGTTGGGTCGCCGGGCATCAACACGTACTTGCCCACGTCTCCGATGCCGCACATTATGTGGGGTTGAATTCGCTTGCTCATGGTAAACTAGAATGCTGGTGGGTAAATGAAAACTCCGCTCAAACCACCCATATTCCGTTATACATAGGAATAATATCCACAAAATATGGGAATATGTTATATTTTCAATCCCATCTGGCAGCCTGAGTAAAATGAGTAAAACGTTTGAGATAAAAAGCATTGGAAAGATCGACAGGTCGGGGGACACCCCCATAATAAGGCTGGATGAGAAGTACCGCCCAGCCCTTCTTGCGCTCAATACATTCAGCCACGTCAAAGTCGTCTGGTGGGGTGACAAGTACGAGCAGTATAGGCACCAGGTGGACATGCAGATGTACCCGCCATACGCGCCTGATATTTTAACAGGATTATTCGCTACAAGGAGTCCAGTTAGGCCCAACCCCATCCTTACAACAACCTGCAAGATAATCGGAGTGGACATCGAGAAAGGGGAACTAGAGGTGAACCAGATTGATGCTTTTGATGATACCCCAGTTCTGGACCTGAAGGTCTATTTCCCAACCGAGGACAGGGTGAAAGACGTTGTCGTACCGGACAGGTTCAAAGAATGGGGCGAGTGGCTTCCCGAGGAGGGAATCGAACCCGAGTACTATGGGTAAACCCCTTTACCATAAATCACCTTTACTTAACCCAAGTTGACTCTCGCTGCTCCAATCATAACCGAGGAGATCACCCTCAAGCTCGCAGGAATGGTATACTACGGGAACCCAGTCCATACACATGAAGGATGGACCGAAGGAAACGAGGTAGGAAAACTCTGGGAGCGTTTCATCAAGATTCTGATGGAGCACCAAGAGACACTCAAAGCGTACACAGTCGAGGAGGGCATCGCCTACGAGGCTCACATCGCCTATGCGGGGGAGGTTGATCAGGAATACCACATCTTCGTGGGAGTGGAGACCGAGGCCCCAATTCCATATCCAATTGAGCTATTCTACAAGGTGATGCCGAAGACAAGGTACGCAGTTTTCACGGCAAAGGGCACAAACATGGCTGAGCAGATGGAGGAACTCTACACTGAGTGGCTGCCCAATAGCGACTATGTGGAGTCATACCCCATGCTCATCCAGAGGTACGACAACAAGCGATTCAAGAGCCTTGACGATCCAGAATCCGAGATCGACTTTATGGTTCCGATAAAGGAGAGGGACGATGAAGGATAGAGCAGAGCGCAGGGAGTCCATCAATGCGCGGCTCGGACTGGTTTCCGGTATTGGTAAAGTGATCTCGGCACCCAAACGCTTGGACATCCTCGTGGGGTTGATGGATGACGCAAAGTCGTTCCAGGAAATCAAGGCAATCACCCAGCTAGAGAAATCAGCTCTGTCGAATCACCTCAAGCTAATGATAGATCAAGAACTCGTGGAGAAGAAGCACCACGGAGTCTATGGTATAACCTACCAGGGATACCAGTTGATAGTCAAGCTCGATGACCTACTGGACGAGACAAGCGAGTACAACAGGAACGTCAAAGAGATGGAGATAAGGAGACGGTTCACCAAAAGCTTCCTGAGTAGAAGAACAGTCTAGGAGGGTGGAGGGTTGAAGGCGTTAATTACCTGCCTCGCTCTAACCTGTGCACGTGTGAACGCCCTGATTGATCGAGCCACATCGTAGAGTCCATCGGTATCGTCACAGCCTATCATGAACTCTTCCTGAGCCTCAGCGAACCACGATTGATACATTGCCATTGATGCCTCGTTTAGCTCCGCGTTTTCGAGTATAATCTCGGCTTCCCTGATAAACTCCTCAGCAAACTTTCTTGTGTACTCAAGAGCCTCTTCTGGTGATTCCTCCAGCTTGAGCTCGTAGAAAGCATTGGTCTCATTGTATATCGGGAGAATCGCCCCCGGCAAGAGTGGTTTCATGCCTTTCTTGGCTGGTCCCGTACAGAGGGAGAAAAGTCCCTCACTGGGCTTCATCACAGCGGTAATGGCATTAGATGCATGAGCCGTTGAGACTTCACCCCAGTCCCCTGTCTTCTGGTAGTTTTTGACTACCTTATCAAAGTCGCCTGGTGGTAGTTTCCCACCCTTTCTGTACATCTTCTTCATGTATCCTTGGTTGATGTTTCCCTTCTCTGCGTCAAGCATGTTGAACATGTAGAGGTTTCTGTCCGCGCTGTTATCGTAGCTCATCATCATGCCTCTGACCATCATATCTCCTGTTGAGAGCCTTCCACTGGCCCATCCTAGGAACAGACCAATCGACTTGGTCATACCAACTGGAGTCTTAGGTCTCCATCCTCCGTGAGGATCATATTTCCAGCCTTCCTTAGAATCATTCATCCAGTGAGCCTTGATAGCCTCAGGGTGTACAACCCCATTGTTGGCATAGAGGAAATCTGTCTCACCCATCAAACCGGCCTCCCTGATCGCGATTGGCTCCAACCTGCTCTCAATGATGTATCCATAGTTGTCGTCAGCGTAGAATCCTCCAACAGTTCCCTGATCACCTTTACCGATATCTCCGATTGGCATGTTCATCTCGATGTCGAGAGCCTGCTTCGCGTTGTCAGCGTACCTCATTATGTGCATGACTGACGCAGCCCTTCTCACGCCGTATCCCCAGTACTTCTTTGGTTCAAGGAACTTGGGTCCTCCTCCATGGTGGACATACGCCAAACCCTTGCTGTTCATAGCGGGATGGCCAAAGAACCAGAGGTCTCCACCACCTGCTATGGCTCCCGTGGCTCCAAAAGCCGAGTAGATGAACGGGTTTCCGTCATCTGGATAGGCAACGATTATCACTTGGTAAGAAAGATCATGATCTCCAGTGGAGCCTGTAACCAGTTTCCCGTCCTCCGTTGCCCTACCCCAGGCCGCCATCCCGGAGCACGCCATAGGTGGAATCTCAGGTAACCCATCTGAAGAAAGGAAATCGTAGGAAGGCTGGCTATCACCTACCCACAGGTACATTACATCATCGAAGCTCATCTCGATACCCTTGTCGATGGCTCCCTGAGTCCATCCCTTCACGAATTCGATTAACCACGGGGTGTGAGTCCTGTGCTGCTCCTCCCACTTTCTGAGTTCCTCAAGTTGTTTAGAGGAGAATTTTCTACCAGCCCTCATCTCAAGAATCCAATGACCATATACATCAACCAGTTGCTTGGCGTACTGGTAGCCCATCTCGTAGTCGGACCCTTTAATCACTATAACAGGAGTGATTTCAGGTACCAAAGGTACGTCATCCGCGAACTTGATCTCCGTTCCATTACTGTGAAGAGGAGTGTTTGTGATAGCGATGGGTTGATTCAATCCAGACTTCAACGCTTTCAACAATTGTTGACCTATTCGTTTACCTTTCTGGAAGCCTTTGAATGATTTTCTCCAGAGCTTTTTGTCACCGGTTCTCCCTGCTTTTGAGCCTAGATATTTCCCAGAGTAATAGTCAATGACAGCTTGGTTGTATTCCTCCCATCTTCGTGGAAGAATGGGATCATCATAATCTAATTTGCTCAGTTCTCTATACGCCAAGAAGATTGGTTTCCTCGTGTTTTCCCTCATTTTGACCGCCCTGAACCAGTTCATGTTCTTCAGGACGTAGCTAAGCAGTCCGAGTGCACCGATCTTCTTGGTTTTCCGTTCAGACATTATTATACTGACCTTGGGTCAGTTATTTAGTATCTGGAATATAAACATACCGCGGGTCAGTTATATTACGTCCAGTCAGTTTATAAACCTCCCAATCTAAATAGCCTCAACATGCCAAAAGTTGTCCCCGAGTACAAGGAGGAGGCCAAAGCCCGCATCCTCAACAAGGCCACTGAGATGTTCATAGAAAAAGGATTCAAGAACACAAAGATGACTGAGATAGCAAACGCGTTAGGGGTCAGTAAAGGCGCATTGTATCAGTACTTCAAAAGCAAGGACGAGTTGCTCATAGAAGTCGTGAAGGGCGGGGATAGGTTCAGGAAGTCAAGTGTTTTCAGCACAATGACCACCGAGGAGTTACCCCTGCTCGCGTCAAGGGACTATTTCGATAAGATGATCAAGTCTACGGCTCAAATAGACAAGCTCGGAGTGGAGATAGCAAACATGGCGCTTAACAACCCAGAATTGATGAAGGGCGTTCGAGGCTTCTACATGGACGAGGTGAACATTGTCCAGGAATTCTTCGAAGAGATGATGGAGAAAAAGCTGGTAAAACCTGAAACAGACACCAGAATTGTAGCTGTATCAATACTATCGTTCAGGTCGGGTCTACGAGGATTCATGTCCACGGAGGAGTCACAGGACACAATCTACAAGGTATGGAACCAACAGGTACAGCTACTCCTCGATAAGATACTTGCATAGTTGAGAATATCCCCCCTCCCTAAGCGGGAGGAGGGCTCTTGGGGGAGTGTTATCGCCAGACCTTGATTCCACGTTCATGGAGGTACTGGGCTGCCAAGTCTGCGATGTCTGGTCCCTTGAACGGGATCTTCAGGCTCTTGACCTGGCCCATGATGTCACGGTAGTTTATCTCCAGAGGCTTGCCTGCCTGCTGGTAATCGTCGAGGATTGTCTGCGCTATCTCCTCCGCTACCCTGAACTTGGGGGAAAGCATCTTGTAGTGGAGGCGGAGTGCCTTGCTGACCTCGTCTGGAGAGGCGGAGTCCAGAGCCCAAACGGTTGGCCTTGGTCCACCCTTGCTCCTCTTGACCTTGCTGACCTTGAGCGCGGGAACTACGACGCTCATCGCGCGTAGCCTCTTGAGCGCTCTGTAAACTGTCGCCTCTGGCATTCCAAGCTCGCACTGGAGAACCCAGGCAGTTGTCGCACCGTTAAGACAGAAGTAGAGGAACGCCTCGCTAACCGCGCTGCTGCTGAAGATCTTCTCACTGAAGCTCATGAGCTCCTGAATATTCTTCAGAGTAGTGGCGAGATCGTTTTTCTCGTTGAGAATGAGTAATTGACGGAAAACGTCGACGTATTTACCGAAATTAGCATCGTTGACGCCTGATCGCTGGACCGAGCGCTTTTTATTTTTGTTTATGGTTTTATCTAGGGCTACCGTGTTTGACACTTAAATCTAACTCCGGATTCCCCTTTCGGGGCAAGAAGTTTACAGCTCCGATATGCTTATAAGTATACTTGTTAACAAGTAAACTTGTAAACAAGTAATCTGGTGATACAGTTAACATGCCACGAAAAACAGTAGCCATTAGGGGATTAGACACCGAACTTTACACGGAAGTCTTTACCATGGCTAAGAAGGATGGCAGGACTGTCGCAGAGGTTGTCAACAAGGCACTTGACCAGTTCATCAACAGTGATGGACCAGATGCCGTACTTGATTTGACCGGTAGCACATTATCGAACTCTGCAGAATTCATTCTAGCAGTCGATGATGATGGTGAAATCAGCCTTTCTAAGGAGGATATCAAGGAAATAGCCATCGAAATGGGTCCTTTTGCCATTGAAAGCAATGGAAGCCTTGTATTTGAGAAAGATGTTGATAAAAACGCCCTACAGCAGATCACCAGGATACAGGTTAAATCCGGAACCGTAAAGGTGCCAAGGACCGCGTACGCGCAATTCCTAATAAAGTGCAAGATCCAAGGAAAACTCGACAAGTATTGATCCCGGTTTCTACGGTAGCAGTAGGGGTTCAAGACGGAAGCTTCGAGCCGTTCCAGCGAGGCTTATCTAACCCCATACAGTACACGAGTCTCTGTTGCACATGTTTACAGGGTTCAGAGCTTCAGGATCTTAGGGTTGTTCCTATCACCGTTGACGGCTTGGATTCCACTGTAAACATTGTAAACATTCTTGGAGACTGGGAACCAGATGTCGTGTTCCTTGGAGGAGTTACATTCGCAGGGTTCAACGTGGCTGATGTAAAACGGGTCCATGAGTCGGTTGATGTTCCTGTGATTGTTTACATGACAAAGTATCCCGATATGGATGCGACGTTAAGTGCTCTGAGAAGACACTTCCCTGACTGGGAGGAGCGGTGGAGAAGATACGAAGCTCTTGGAGAAATAATTGAGATCGAGTTTGATGGACCACCTTCAGCTTATTTCGAGGTTGTTGGTACTGATCGAGCCGAAGCTGAGAGACTGATCAGGAATAACATAGTTGATGGTCGGATGCCAGAGCCATTGAGACTCGCGAACCTAATCGCAAAGGGAACTAGTTCAATCTTTCAAGGTCAAGCGGGAACTCGTCGTGAGTCTTGAGGTTGAACACAGAAAGAACGCCGGGTGTAGGCTCCAGCTTCATACGTTTCTGGTATGATGTCTGGTCCTGGAAGCTGCCGCTGGCGACCAGAGTGACTCCCTTGTATCGCTTGGACTCGTAGATATGGATATGCCCCATCACAAGAACGTCAGGGATTTCAGAGATCACCAAGCGGTCAACCTTCTCGGGGGCGATTGGAGTACCATGGCCATATGAAGGTGATATGTGGTTGCATCTTAGCAGAAGCTCCATGGCGTTCACTGGTCTGTGGAAATCGTGGCCTGGAGTTGAGCCTAGGATATCAGTAAGAGCATCGCCATGAGATACTAGAACCTTGACCCCATTGAGCGAGACCTGAACAGGATTAGAAGCCATGTGGACTCTAGGGTTCGCGTAGAGGGCTGCCGCGTATTTCTCCGGTATAGGAGGCTGCGGTAAGCTGCGTCTTACTGCGTCGTGGTTACCCGGGATTATGATAACCTCAATGTGTTCGGGGAACTTGGAAATGAGCTCAGCGGCCTTCTCATACTGGGCCTTTGAGCTGGTGATCGTTAGGTCCTCCAGCTGGTTAACATAGATTCCAACGCCTTCAACGAGGTCTCCCGCGATAACAACGTACTTGACAGTAGAAGCGAGGGTCTTACTGGGCTGGGGCCCAAGATCCTGGTTAAGCCACCTGATGAACTTCTCGAATAGGTCTTCCCTGAACTCGATGCTACCCACGTGTACATCACCGATGAATACAGCGGAGACGGGATCCTCGCTGCGGTTGACCCTCCTCATGGGTACGTCTGGCCAGTAAAGTTCGTTGGCGACGATCATGTTCTCTCGGAACTTTGTCCCCTCAAATCCGATGATCTGGTCTTCAAGAATCTCAAGTCCCTTCTTGATGTTTTCTTCTCCTCCTACCATCACTTGGGTTGAGGTGTCGAGGTCCTCCATGTCGAGGAAGAGCCTGTTGTTTCTCGCGCTCTTTGCGGTCACCATGCCGATTGCCTTGAATTTCTGTTTCACTGGCATCTTCAGTGCCTGTGCGAGAGGGATGGCGTCCTTGAGCTCCATGCGGCGCTTCATTATGCTCTCAAGCTGCTTGAACCGGCTGTTGAAATAGTCAATATATCCATCAGAGGACCCAATGGAAACGGTGTCCTCTGGATGTTTTATCTCCAGAATGTTGTGTGATTTCGTTGCCAGTGGAGCTGGTTTCTTCTTCAGTGGGGTATCGGTCTTGAGAAACGCTGAATCAATTATGAAAAGGTCACTCTGCCCGTATGCCCTTATGATAGCCTTCTCCATCATCTGGATCGCCTCTTCTATAGGCGTCTCCTGGAGGAGTTGGAAGGCGTCCGGTGTGAGCTGGTAGCCCTCAGCCATGGCCTTCTGTACTATCGGGTAGAGTTCCTCGGGCAGCATAGGGTGTTTACTTCGCCTTGATTACGTAGTCTACCCTTGCAGGTGCGAAGGTCTCGATGATGACAGCGGGCTCATCGCCTGTTGTCACGAACTTGTGCTCTTCGTTTGGTGAGAGGAACCAAGCAGCTCCTGGCTTTGCTTTAACTACCTTCTCTGGTGTTGATAGCTCTCCTGCTCCGGAGATCAGTGTGCCCATCTGCTCGTGTGGGTGGCTGTGCCAGTCAACTATTGCACCAGGGTGGATTACGATGTAGCACTGGGTCGCGTGCATTCCGTTTCCGATGATGCGGATGTCTACTCCTTCAAAGGGCTCGAAGCGTGGTGCCTCGTCCCAGGTTGTTGGTTGAACCATAGGTCTGGTATGGGGTTCTATCCTATATGAAGTTAGAGACCTAGTGTGGGTTCCTCGTTCTGTTCGAGGATGAGTTCCCTGATCTCCTTTCGGATACTGTACCTGTACGGCATGCTGCTGGTGTTCCTGTCGATGTAACCCTTCTCGTAGAGTTTCTTCAGGAGCCGTGCAGTGTGCTCTCTAGTCTTACTGATAACGTTCTTGATCTCGGGGACGGTTCCCTCGCCTAGATCAACGATCATCTTGAGGACCTCCATCTCGGTCAGTGTGATCTGCTGGAGAATATTGGTGCCCTCAACGGGTATCGGGGCCGTCACGGGCTGCTGTGATATCACACGTGGCTGTGATGCGAGCTTTTTCAGGTCATCACGCATGGTTTCGATGCTTGTCTCGATGTTTTCGACCCGGTCGTTGAGCTCTTTTACTTTCTCAAGTCCGGCGAGCGTTGCGTCACCTGAGCCCTGGCCTGCATTGATTGCCTCGTTTGCCATGTACTTTGCTTGGAGTGCCTCTCGTTCCACGCGGTCGATCTCTGACTCCATGTTCTTGACCTGTCGGGTGAACGCCGAGGTGATGTTGGTCACGACTCCACGGCTCTCATCGTACTCCATCTGAGCCATCTTGATTCGTTGATAGAAGATGTAGCTAGCGACAACAAGAACGACGAACATCGCCAAGTTGGTGTACACTAGGGCCATCGGAGTACCTCTGGCTACAACAAGGTTGGACATGTTAATTACAGTATCGAAATCGGGGACAATCCATTTCCCTGTAAGTTATTTGTTTACTGTTAAACAATCCATTCCTGTTCAAATTGTTTACATGTAACCAAATTATTCCCTGAAATGAGTTTAAAAGTCGCAGTTCGATTAACAGTTGATACCCCTTGAGTGGAAAGGTCGAGGCGAAGATCAACATAACTGGACGAGTCCAAGGTGTTGGTTTCAGGCCGTTCATATACAGGATGGCGGTAAGGAACGGGCTTCTTGGATACGTAATCAACCTTGGCGACGCCGGTGTTGAAATTGTTGTCGAGGGTTACGAGTCAGACATCAACAAGTTCCTCCGTGACGTTGAGGGCAATGCACCCGAGGTCTCAGATATCGAGGACATCTTCCACGAGCATCGTCCATACAGGGGTAGGTTTGACAAATTCATTATTGATAAAAGTAAGATAACGGGCAAAGTCGCCTCTGGGATATACCCACCTGACATAGGGATATGCCCAGAATGTCTCAAAGACATGAATGACCCGAATGCTAGATGGTACGAGTACCCGTTCACTGCGTGTGCATGGTGTGGTCCAAGGTTCACCTCAGTGAAATCTTTGCCTTATGACAGGGAAAGAACGCACATGCACGATTTCCCGATGTGCAAGGACTGTGACGTGGATTACTATGATCCTCTGGACAGGCGTTTCGACGCTCAGGGGATAACGTGCAGCCAGTGTGGGCCAACCATGAGCCTCTACGATGCTTCTGGAGCTCTGATTGATGTCGATGATGTGTTCACGGAAACCGCAAAGCTCCTGAAACAGGGAAGCATAGTCGCCATAAAGGGCATAGGAGGCATCCACCTCTCCTCGTTAGCCACTCGTGATGACGTGCTTGAAGAGTTCAGGAGAAGAAAGGACAGAAAAAACCAACCTTACGCGTTGATGTCACCGAACTTGAACACAATCAAGAGCTATGCTCACATCACTGATGTGGAGGAAAGTCATCTCACGAACTGGAGGAAACCGATTGTTCTCCTGCGTAAGAGACACAGGATAATCTCAGATCTGGTCGCCCCCGGACTTGACACCGTTGGGGTCATGTTACCATACACTGGTATCCAGACTCTCCTATTCAAGCGAATAAACGAGCCAGCCTTGGTCATGACAAGCGGAAACAGGCGTGGATTACCTATGGCAATCACAAACGAAGCTGCTTTCGATGAACTTGGAGGACTGGCAGACTATTTCCTGCTACATAACAGGGACATTATTAACAGGTCGGATGATTCGGTACTCAGGGTAATTAAAGAAAAGCCAGCGTTTACGCGTAGATCAAGGGGATACGTGCCTGATCCGATTGATGTTCCCATTAAGAATGGCATAGGGTTTGCTGTTGGGGCTGAGTTAAGGAACGCTGCCGCAATTGGTACCAATGGAAAAGTCTTCATGACCCAATATCTCGGAGATATTACCAGCTTGGAGGGTGTTGATTCCGAGAAAAAAGCCCTGAAAACCATGCGTGATCTGCTTAATATCACACGTAACCCGGACGTGATGGCCTGTGACCTTCATCCAGCATATATGACATCACAATTAGCCGAGGTGATGTCACAGGAAATGGATATTCCATTAGTGAGATCACAACACCATCACGCCCACATCACATCGGTGATGGCTGAAAACTGTATAGAAGACGAGGAAGTACTTGGGGTAGCCCTTGACGGCGCTGGGTACGGTCAAGATGGGCAAATTTGGGGCGGAGAGGTGTTAAAATCAACATATATTGATTATGAACGCGTTGGTCACCTTGAAAATATACCGATGCCTGGAGGAGATTTGTGTTCATATCACCCATACCGGATGCTTTTAGCCTTTATGAGTAGGGAATTTAGCGATGAGGAGATATGTGATATCACGAAAAATCACATAAATCAAGCATTACCTCACGGAAAACAGGAAAGGGATGTGATATTACAGCAATCACGACGTGAGGGTGTACTTCAAACTTCAAGCAGTGGAAGATTACTTGACTCAATCGCTGCGTTAACTGGTATAGCATATAATAGAACATATGAAGGCGAGCCAGCTATGAGATTAGAAACTTTATCTAACCAAGGTAATCCTGATAATATCCCCTATAATCCCATTATTAATAAAAATAATAATAAATACATACTTAATACATCTAAAATGATTAAATATTTGATAAATAATCTAAATAGATTTAAAAACGCTGACATTGCAGCGTTTAGTCAAAAATATATTGTTAAAGGATTAACGGAGATAGTTAAACTCCAAAGCGATTCAACAGGAATATCAAAAGTAGCCCTGTCAGGCGGAGTTTTCGTTAATGAGTATATCACTAAAACGATGATTGATGAACTTGAAAGACAAAAGTTGACAGTGTACAGAAATACAATTGTGCCTCCAGGTGATGGAGGATCAGCTTTAGGTCAGGTTGTGACAGCGTTACATCACGTGATATGATGTGATATCACATCAATTTTATGCTGGTTGGTGTGGTCAGTTCAACGATTCCATTGATTAGTTCAAATTCAAAACGTTTCATTGTTTCCTTATCATAGTTAAACTCATTAGAACCGGTTAATGTAGCGTATTCTTTTAGTTTTTCAGCTAAAACGTAATACTCGTCAAATGGTCTTTGGTCGAACACTCCAATATAACTCAATAACACGATGGTAAAAACACTGGATATAACATTGGAACGAGCCTGTGACAAAGAACGACTAAATGACCCCCTGCTAGTTTTTTTGTTCCTTAAAAGGCTTTTTTGATGAAAAGAAATCTTTTCATCAGATATAATATCAGTTAACATATCAATAACGAGTGTTTCAAAC
>CAZPRN010000002.1:0-20465 GCA_964589605.1 uncultured Candidatus Bathyarchaeia archaeon
AGGACAAGGGCATCGCCATCGGCAAGAACGGGGACAACATCAAGAAGATCAGGTTCCTCGCCAACAGGTACTTCCAGCTGGACACAGTCGTAATAAACTAAGCCCAAGGGCTTCATTTTCTTTTCATTTTAGTATTTCATTATTCGTTTCTTGGTGGTTTCACCCATATCTGGATGATTATGAATGAAACTGCCTGTAGTAGGAATGATAACATGAATGGTGAGGCTGGGTGGTACTCGTAGAGTAAGCCCCCGATAGATGCAGATGGGATCATCGCAAAGTTTCTCATTGTCCATAGACTCCCAAGAATCCTACCTCTTGATTCCCTTGGAATCATGTCCGCCTGTAATGCTGTAAAAGCCGGAAAGAAGGTGCCGTTTATCGCGAATATCACCATAACAACAAGGTGCTGTGTGTACCCTCGTGTAACAATTAGTAACCATATTGTCGGTAGGGATGTTAGGTAGTACAGTGTTATACTCCTCTTCCTTCCAATCCTATCAATTAACCGTCCAACGGGTAGAGCCAACACTAGCCCAACTACCATTGTTATCGATATGTACTGACCCCACTGGGATTCAGTAACACCCACTATATCGTTTGCGTATAATGGATGAAAGTTCATCAGAATGGGTTGCTGGAGGCTGTGAATGAGAAGAGCAACTGAGAAAAAGGTCATGTTCTCGGGCATCTCTCTCCATGCACCGATTACAGAATTGACGCTACCCGTGACAACGCCTCTGAGCTCTTCCATTCTGAAAGGCTCCGGGTTTAACAGGGTCTCCTCAAGCCAGTAATGACGAACCACCGCTGACAGGAAGACAACAAACCCTGATAGAATGTACGCGATTCTTACTCCGCCAATCAACCCGTATCTCTCAATAAGATACGCAGTCAGCAGCGGAGCCCCTATACTTGTTATGTGTGGCAACATCTGGGCAGCGGCATACCCTGTGCCCCTGTTCTCCTCGGGGATGCTATCCGCCTCCAACGCGTTGAGGGCGGGGAAGTAGACGAAGCTAATGTTGAGTACGATAGTTGAGAGAACAATGAACCTCCAGTCAGGTGCTGCTGCGAAGAGGACGTAGGCAAAGGCCGCGACGAACGTGAATACCACGATGATGCGTTTTCTTCCGTACCTGTCCGCGAAGTAGCCGCCGGGGATACGCATCAAACCGACTACTAGCGAGCCGAGACTGCTGATCAGCCCTATTACGAAGGGTGATGCACCCAGCTCCCGGACGTAGAGCGGGTAATACGCGCTGGTTAACCCACCGGAGACCCTGAAAAGCATATAGCTGACTATCAGGACCAGCAGGTTGCCCTTGAGGAAACCGAACTCTTTCTTGACCTTGGACATCAAAGTGGGCTACCTGATACGGCTGTCCTCATCCGTTATATCTGGTTCCATCAACGGGTCATTGAATTCAGCTTCTCCACGACCACTTCTGGTGTGTACGAACTGAAGAACAACTTTCTTCCCCTCTTTGGCACCACCCAGACGCCCCCACCAAAGTTCTGAGCGTAGGCGACGCTCATATCGAACCCGAAGCGGATGCCGAAACCTCCGTACCACCATGGATACCTTCTGGTCTCTGCGTACTCGATGTTGTCAAGGCTGATGCTGTGCCTGATGAAGCTGAAACCCACTGTGAGGCGCCTATCATCTATTACGATTCGCAGCCTACCGAAGACGCTGGCTATCATGAAGAGTATCCCCATCATCAGGACCGCGAAGACCGATGGTATCTCCTCAACAACGGTGGTAAGGTATGCTAGTAACGCTATGACACCGTAAAGGACGAACTGCATGATCGGGTGGGCTCGCACCTCCTCGTAGTAGACGGTATCAACGCTTCGATCGGACATTGATTGGGGTAAAACCGGAGCAAATATAACCGTTTTCAATCGCTGAACCTATATCGCCATGACCCATTCATATCCCATGGAATCGGTTTGGCCGGACGGCAAAAGATGCGCCGTCTGTTTTACGTATGATCTAGATGCTGAGTGGGTGTTCATGGGCAACGACCCCAGCGTCGCTGACAAGCCAAGGATAAAGAGCCAGGGTGAGTATGTCTGGAACAGCAATATAGTGCCCCGGATACTCGACCAGCTGGATGAATTCGCCATCAAGTCAACATTCTTTGTAGTCGCCCAGAACGCCATAAACCACCCTGAAGTGGTGGGTGAGATAGTGGACAGGGGCCACGAGGTGGCAACCCACGGCTGGAAACACGAGAGGATTGATCACCTGCCTTACGATGAGGAGAAGGCGTTAAGGCTCAAGATGATCAAGGCGCTTGAGGATGCAACCGGTGTGAGACCAGTTGGAAACAGGGTTGCAGGCGGCGAGATCGGACCCAACACCCATGACATCCTCAAGGAGCTGGGGTTCCTCTACGACAGCAGCTTTAGGGGCAGCGACATGCCGTACAAGCTGGATAACGGCTTGGTCATCGTGCCCAGCTACTACGAGATGGATGACTTCCACCTTTTCGCTGACTACCCCATGAGCGGGTACAAGGCACGGATGATGAGCCCCGAGGTCGGTTACGAGATATGGACCACCGCGTTCAAGGGCTACTATGGTTATGGTCTCTGCTATACAACCATGTTCCACCCACAGATCATTGGGAAGCCCGGTAACATGGTGCTCCAAAACAGGCTGATGAGGTTCATAAAGAAACACAAAGGCGTATGGTACGCGACCGCCAAGGAGATAGCGGAACACTGGAACACGGTGGACTGATTTGCCCATCCTCAAAAAAGTAGACGCTGTGATGTTCCTCGTCGAGGACATCAATGATGCAGCTACTTTCTATGAGGATGTTATGGGGATGAGGCGGGGCTGGACCGATGAGGAGAACAGTCTGATCGGCATGCTCTTCCCCGGTAACGACACCGAGCTGGTTCTACACACAAACAGCTCTCTTCCTAACCCAAATGTCAGCTTCCAAGTCGAGGATGTCGAATTATTCGTCAAACTTTACGAGCAGAAAGGGTACAAGGTACTGGTTGAGCCCTTCGAGATTAGATGCGGAAAATGCGCTGTCTTAGAAGACCCGTATGGGAATGGGATAGAAGTAATGGACCTCACCAAGTTCGGTGGAGTCCCGCGGTTCGATGAACCTTAGATTACTTGTTTCCTCTGAGGCAGGCTGGCAGGTTGCCGGCTGCCTTGTGGTTTGCCACGCACTCGCAACAGAGACCCTTTCGGGGGCATTCTTCTGATGTGCATGGACAGTTAGCCAAGTTCTTAACTAGATTTGGGCAGGTTGCTTCCATTTGAATCCAGAAAACCACAGATGCGGTCTAATAAAAAGGGTGGGATAAGGGAGAGGTCTATTCCCTGACTACGATGGTCTCGCTCAGGTGGTTGAACAGCCTTTGCTCCTTGTCGTTGTACATTAGCAGTCCGACGATCACGTCTAGCGGTAGCAGGAATGCCTTTCCTAGCGCCTGGTACATGCTCCTGCTCACATCGATTGGCTCTCCCTCAAGGTCGGTTACCTTGATCTTCATGATCTTCTTGCCAATGCTCTGACCAGTTGTACCCTCAGTGTACGCCCAGTAGAGGAACAGTGCTACGCTATCGAGCCCGATGTCTACAGGGCCCATGTGATGCATTCCCCAGCTCCAAGGCCATGCGATTATGCCCACCACGAATCCTATGATCATGGCGTCTATGATGTAGGCTAGGAATCTTTCACCGAAGCTAGCCAGCTCCAGTTCACTGATGTTTATACCAGCTCCACAGGACGGACAGTACTCTGCGTCTTCTGCTACTTCGCTTCCACATTTTTTACAGTACATTTTCTATCCTCCAATTATCGGGGCTTAACCGCCCCATAGTATACGATTAGAACACCTACCGCCAAAGCGACGACTCCGCCTAGGAATAGTCCTCTTCCAATACTTCCTATGATTGGTACTTTGACTGCGAAGCTGCTCTCCACATCGACATCCGGACTACCGTCCTCGTTCATGATCACAAGCCAGTAGTTTCCAGGCTCGGGTGACCATGTTAGCGTCTGCTCGCCGGGTCCGGAGACCTCCACTACCCAGATATCAGTATCTGCGGGAAGGGTGGTCAGTTCGTCTCCAGGGTTCCTCCTGTATGTGATGAATGGGTCTCTGCGGTGATCCTCTACATCCAAGTCTGTCAGGTAATCGTACTCTACGCCTCTCAGGAACTCTGTCGCGTCGTCTGCTTCAACGATCCCGATGAACACGTCCTCGTTGTCGTTGCTATCCGCGGTGACTCTGAATGTAACAAAGTCGCCTACGTCTGGTTTCCAGACCCACCTTTCAGGACCGTCCATGTCCTCTATGACCATATCTTCCAAGTCCAGTTCCTTGGCTACTATCACCTGAGTGCTGGTGACTAGGTTGAAATCGTCGATTCCAATGTACCCGTTTCCCTGGTCTAGGAACCCGTTTACACCTAGGAGAGCACTGCCTCCGAATAGGAAGGGCAGTGACACGAGGATCAGGAAGCCTCCGATTAGGATGGCTACGACCTGTCCTCCTCTCATTCCACCCCTGTCATTCTTGATATAGGTGATCCCAGTCTTGTGGGTTGTCTCTCCACAAGCTGGGCAGTAATCTGCGTTGTTTGGTAATGCGTTACCGCATTTTTTGCAGTATGGATTTTCGTTAGCAATGTTTTCGTCCATTGTATCTTTCACGGGCGAAACACTCGAAAAATTGAATTTAAACAGATTTCAGGATTATTACCTAATTGGATCATAAACTCTGTACAATCTCTACCTAAACCCTACAGGAATAAAATAGGTAGAAATCTACCTATTTGTAGCCTTTTGGCACTGGCACGGTCTTCCAGAGCTTGATGAAATCAGCGTAGTACTGCGCCCTCTCATCGAAACGCTTGGCGTACTCATTGGGGTCGGCGGTTCTAGGGTCATTTGTACCATAGATACCATCCGAGGTGAAGTTGTGGGTTGATGGCTCCCTGCTAGCCTCAGCCACCTGTCTCTCAATTTCCTGCTCTGATCCCATGTACTCCTTGACCTGTGGGTCCACCTTGAGCATGGGCTCCCAGTCATCTAGCCTCCACATCTCGACCAGTTCGGGGAAGTGGTGGAGCGCAGCGCTCGTCTCGTTTACGCCGCTGTGCAAGTCGTTATACTTTTTCATCCTCTCCATGATCTTCTTTCCGACCTCGCTTCCTCTTGGACCCATCGCGTAGTAACACATCGCCTTGTATTTTCTACGTGCGATGGTCATAGCTAGGTTAAGCACAGGCATGTTTCCGCCGTGCCCGCTGTAGAAGACGAACCGTTTGATGCCGTGCTCCGCAAGTGATCCGATTGTGTCTAGGATGACCCCTAGGTATGTCTCCTCGCTGAAGGTCACGGTGCCCTTGAATCCCATATGATGAGGACTGTACCCCACCCAGCTAGGCATCACGCAGACACTGTTGCTCCGCTTCGCAATCTCCTCGATCATAGCCTCAGTGTCAAGACTATCCGTGCCAAGAGGTAGGTGCGGTCCATGCTGCTCTATCGCACCTAACCCGAATACAATAACTGGCTCTTTCTCGTTCTCCAGCCAGTCTTCAAAAGCTGGCCGGGTGAGCTGGTGAAGCCAGTACCTTGAAAGTTTCCCATCTGTGCTCAAAATTATCAGGGAACTGTTGGGTTATAGGGATAACAAACTATCGTCTGTCGCATAGCTCTAGCTCGCTCAGAGCCACGGCTTTCCCGCCTTGGAAGTAGACCCTAGGCGTCAGAGGATTCATCCAGACTGCCAGCTGGTATGGTTCTACCCCCGCTATGTCACATAGACCATGTGCATCATTCTCTCCATCAAAACTAACAGCATCCACGATTGATCCCACCTCGGCATCTGTTCCAGTTAGATCTATGAGGAAGTGGTTGATGGAAACCCCGCCAATAATTGGGCATATCTTGTCACCAACCTTCACGATACCTTTCTTCGATAGCTGGCGAAGGTACCCATCACTATACCCCATGTGCATGGTGCCCACCTTCATCCTCTTCTCAGCGACGTAAGCCCCACCATAGGTCAAAGGCGTTCCAGGGTCAACCCATTTCACGTGCTCCAGTCTCCCCTTCAGGCTCAAAGCCTGCCGTAACTCGACATCCTCCTCCCTTGCCTCTGGGACCGGGTACCAACCAAACAGCATCACACCAGGTCGTACAGCATCTAGGTGGGACTCTGGTCTGAAGAATATACCATGGCTGCTGGCTACACTCAACGTCGGTACTTTTACTCCCTTGCCGAGTAACTTGTCCTGTACTGCCACCAACCGTTCAACTTGTAGGCTGTCTTTATCATCCTCAAGCAATGTCGTGTAGAGCGCATCAATCCTGATACCTGGCAGGGAAGCTATGTAACTGATTAACTCAACCGCCTCTGCGTGAACTACTCCCGCCCTACCTAGTCCAGTGTCAACCTTAACCCAGACCGATGCGGATTTACCAACCTCCACCGCTGCGTTACTCAATCTCTCAGCTGATTCCCGATGATAGATAACCTGGGTGATATTGTCCTCCACAACCTCCTTGAACTGATCATCGGTGAACAACGGGTCTTGATTGATTACACCACACCAAATACCGGCTTTTCTGATCTGCCGAGCCTCCCAGAGCTTCGCAACAAGAAATCTTTCCACGCCCTTCTCCATCAGGTACGCGACCACGTGTACGATACCGTGAGCATAGGAGTTCTTCTTGATGCAGGGTACAACCTCTGACCCCGTCATCTTTCTCACCTTTTCAAGGTTAAATCCAATCGCGTCAAGATCAACCTCGACCCATGAGCTGAACCCGGCGACGCGCGCCATTATCTCGTCTGATCCATCCTTATCGAAAAAACTGGGCATAAAATATACTTGGGTATTTGATGTAAAAAACTTGGTAGCTACTCAATGACTTTTAGGAGGAACTCTCCGATGTCCGTATTATCGTTGAACGCGATGATCTGCGAAGCCTTTGGACCGTATCCGTAGAGCGGAACCATGCTACCGATGTGATCATCTGAAACCCATTCGTAGATCAACCCACTGCTCGGGTATCCGCCTGTAATCGAGAGTCCACCCGTCTCGTGGTCAGCAGTAACAAGAATCAAGGTATCGTTTCTACTACTGGCGAAGTCAAGCGCGTACAACACGGCTTCATCAAAAGCTAGGGTCTCACTAACCGTGTTATCGAAGTCGTTTGCGTGGGACGCGTGGTCAATCCTGCCCCCCTCAACCATCAGGAAGAAGCCTTCAGGATCAGAGGATAAGAGATCGATGGATTTCGCCGTCATATCGGTTAGACTCGGTTCACCATTTATCTCCCTTACATCATCATAGCTCATGTACCCGTCTGAGAAAAGACCGAGAATCCTGCCAGTGCTCTCCTCTAGTTCAACCTGTGTCGTAACCACTGTGAATCCATAGTCCTCCGGGGTCAACCCGGTGAAATATTCAACTCCTCCTCCCAACGCGACATCAACCGTGCTCAGAAGTAGCTGCTCAGCGATGACTGCCTCCTTATCTCGACTGTTCACATGGGCAAAGAAACTCGCCGGGGTCGCATGCGTCACCCTGGCCGTTGAGACGACTCCTGTTGCCTTCCCAACTGACTCCGCGTCCTCTATCACATTATATAATTCGTCTCCATCAGGGGAAAGCCCAATCATTGCGTTCCGGGTCTTAAAACCCGTAGCAAGAGCCGTAGCGGATGCAGCCGAGTCAGTGACGTAGTTGGACGAGGAATAAGTGGTGACAAAAGTCATGTATGGCAAGTTTGTGATTGTGAGATCATCTTCTCCATTCATCACTTCTGCTGCGGTTAACTGCCCTACTCCCATCCCGTCACCAATGAACAGGATGACATTTCTTACCTCTCCATCATCCAATACATCAATCACGATATCCGGTTTGGGTTCCACAAGCTCCGCTATCTCGGCCTCAATTTCCTCCAACTGCCCCTCCAAACCGGTTTTCTCGTTGGCTAACTCATTGTTTTCCTCAACCAGTTCATCAACCTGCGTTGTTACCTTATCCAGCTCCACCTGAAGACCCGAAACCACTCCGGAAAGATTCAACGCGGTAGCCTCGACTTCCTGCACCTTACCAACCGCATCAGTGTACATGTAAAGGGAACCTGCGATACAGATGACAAGTAAAACCACGACAGGCATCAGACGGTTGGAACTCAATCTTATCAAACCTGATACGCCCACGCAACTTATACGCGTTCCCAATCGCCTTGAGAACCTGTTACAAAACGTTAAAAAACCTGATACTTTTTTTCCGGTCTTATTACCAGTAGTTGGATCAAATATGGCGCAGCTGAAGGGATTCGAACCCTTGAGGCTCAAAGGCCACTGGTTTTCGAGACCAGCACGATAACCGCTCCGTCACAGCTGCCCGCAAAGAGAATCTGTAGTAGCCTTTTAGGCGTTACGCCTAGAAGATAAGGCTCAACTGGTCAAAGAGCACGATACCGAGAACATAGATCAATATGATGAACACGCCCTCATCCAGCGTTAACCTGCCATCATCAACTATACTCTTCTTCAACACCCACAGAGTAACCGCTATCGCAAGGAACTGGTACAGCACGTACCCGTCGAGATAAACGGGAACAAGAAGCGCCACAATCGGGAAGATGAGCATAATACTCTGTACAACACCAGAGAGCAGATTGGAGACACCCAACTCAACATGCCCCTGAGTCGCACCAATTACAGCCATCCCGTGCTCAGGCACGCTACCGGCAAACCCTATCAGGGTAGCGGCGAAGACCACGTTCAGATGCAGGATGTGAACGAAGTACTCGCTGCTGCTCGCGATTAGCTCTGCCGCGATAACCGTACCAACCAGACCCAACACGATGGGAGTAACGAATGACGTTGACTTCTCCTTAGCGTGAATATGCGCCTGATGCCCCTCATGCCCACCTCTGCCTCCCCTTGCAATGAAGAACAGGTAACTGAGATACCCAAGCAGCATAAAGACGGGAAGCTCCCAGGGAATCAAAGGGGCAGCACCATCACCGTTCAACGTCAGTATAATCCCTGTCCCGAAAACGATTACACAAAACGCAATCGAAAGCCTCATCACCTCTACATCGTTCTCAAGTGCCTTCTCGGGCAGTTTGATACTACCACCCTTCCATGTAAGCAAAACAACCAAGATACCCAATAACAGACCGTTGAATGCGGAAGCGAGGAGAACCGAGAGGATCGCCACATCCCGGAGCTGGGGAGAAAAAATCATGAACATAGTCATAATCATCTCGGGAAGGTTTGAGGTAAGGCTCGAAAGAATACCCACCAGGTGACTAGAAAGCCCAGTGTACTCACCGAACTCACCCAAGCCTTCCACCATGGGTTCGCCAATCATAACCACAATGACAAGCCCAAGTAGCATACCAATGATACTGAACGGGAGAGACTCAGGTCCTACAAGGTAGAGTGCCAAGCCCACGGCTAAAACTGCAAGTGTTGATTTCACGTTCAAGGTGACCACTGAATGCTTGAAGTTTCCTCGGGGGTCTTAAATAATAATCGAAAACTAGGAGCGACGAACCAGACGCCTTACCCCGTCCCAGCCCTCACGGTCCTTTGTGTTCACGATGTTCAGTGCCTCAACACTGCTGGAAACCCTTGGACGCTGGGTACCCATTCGCCTCATCAAATACTCCGCAGCCCTAAGCAACTTACCGTTCAGGTCACTGTCAGCGAGATCGGCAACCGAGACAATTAGAGCCTCAACCGTCTTCGGCTTTGTAGGACCAACGTCACCATGGTGACTCGCAACGACATGAACCACATCAACCGGGAAATCCCGTTTCATCAGTTCACCGACGATAAGGGTTAGGTGGTCCACCTTCCCACCGAAGTCACTTGTCCTGTACCCGCCGTCACGGTTCTCCTCATAGCAATAGCATTTCATCACATCGTGTAGGATAGCCCCCGCTAGAACCGTGTCCCTACTCACCCTGCCCCCGTAGAGGTCCTCGATCTGATCACAAAGGGTAATGGCAACCTTTACGACGCCAACGGTGTGCTGGAGTAGCCCACCGCTGTAGCTATGGTGCTGGTACGCCCCCGCAGGGCACTCCTCCAAGGGTAATGCTGGTGCATCAATGTCGGTGGGCGGATCCTTGAGGAGCCCCCTGACCTTCTCCCTGAGCACCTCGTCCTCTATCATGTCCACAAGTTCGAGCACTTCGCCGAGCACACAGTCACCGTCCGATGAATCTAATGAACTCGTCTCAAGGAGACTTAAACCCATCGTTGAGGAACCCTTAATATCAGAACAAGCTTGATTGTGGTTCAATGGAGGCGGAACAGGGATACAGCGCGAGGTTCTACGCCCTCATGCTGTCCGCCACAACCTTCGTCCTAAACTTCACCCTCATCCAGCCAATCTACAGCCTGTTCCTGATCAGCAAGGGTGTGTCCATTGTCCAGGTAGGCGTCCTACTAAGTATCCAGAGCTTCATTCCGCTGATACTCAGGATACCCGCGAGCGTAGTCGTAGAGCGAATAGGTAGGATCAGGTCCATGATCATCGGGCTAGTGGTCGGTGGAATAAGCTCCATGCTCTACATATATGCCGAGACCTATACGCAGCTACTACTCGTGGTCGCGTTCAACAGCATCACCAACAGCAGCTTCAACCAGACAGCAATGTCTACGGTCAGCGACGCTGCCCCACCGATGAAGCAGGGCGACGCCATGGGAAGGTACCTTACTTTCCTCGCTCTGGGCATGCTCATCGGACCAGCGTTCTGCTCAAGACTCGTTGAATTGATCGGGTATGATGGACTGTTCTGGCTGTCAGCGGGTGTACCCGTCATTGGTGTACTGTTGCTAATATTCATGGCACCTAGGAATATCCGCGAGCGAGAACAGAAACAAGACGCAACGTCGATCGGGGCTCTAGAGTCCATGAAAATGATCCTTCACAATAGGAACGTGCTGCTCCTCAGCTACTGCAGGGTCAGCTTCAGCACCGCGCAGGCAATATTCCTTGCTTTATTCAGCGTGTACGCTGTTGAGCAGCTGGGTTTCAGTGAGTCAACAGTTGCCATGCTCTTTACTGTCAGGGGCTTTGCGAACACCTTGGCAAGGTATCCTGCTGGAAGTATAAGCGACAGGATTGGGAGGAAGCCGTTACTGTTTGCTGGATACGGTTTGTTGGTTGTCTCTTACACGATGATCGCGTACACAAGAAGCGTACTCATGCTCGGGGTCGCTTTAGCTCTCTACGGGCTATGCTGGGGAACAAGGGCGGTGTCCGAGTGGGCGTTCCTAACAGACCTTGTTGAGCCGGAGATCAAGACAATAAGCATATCCTACCTCTCAAGCGTTTTCAGTCTAGGATCAACCATCGGCAGCGTCGCCGCCGGATTCCTAACTCTGCTACTACCATACAACACGATTTTCCTATTAGGAGCGGTACTCAACCTCGGGGCGTTACCCGTTTTAATGAACATCAGGAAGGGTTCTTGAAGCTCTCCATCTTTGCTACTATCGCCTTGTACGCCTCATCTGGGTCGTTTATTCCCTGTACCATGCTCTCGAATGGGCAATAGATGACTCCATTCTCCATCTTAATGTGGGGAACCTCCTCGCGGGCATAGAACTTGATACCGTTCGCTTCTAGCACTTGCTTCCCTGGCGAGCTGACAAGCAGTGTCTGGGCTTCAGCAGCCTTGGCGTAAATTACTAAAAACGCCGCTGCGCGCCCAAGTATCTTGTCAACCATGAGGGAGTCCTCAAGCTCTGAGCCTAGCTCATCTATTGCTTTCAGGTGGGGACGTATCCCGCCAAGGTCACTCTCGAATATGAGCTCATCCTCCTTGTAAATCATAAGACTGTTTCCAGTTTTCTCCAGCGTGTCGAGGTAGTGGGTCATAGGTCGGTAGTTGAATGAGTCGGCGGTTATTATTCGTTGTTGAAGTACGGGTTAAGCTTGGGGCACAGTCGATTTTTGTTACATCGCTTGCTCTTTGACCCAATGCTGATACTTTACCTCCCTATGATGTTTCTGCTCCTAGTAATCGTGGTGGTTTCAAGCGAGAGAACCTTGGAAAGAGTGGCTAGGGAGAATCATTTACCTAGATCATCTCCGGGCTTGACCCTGAGGAAGATTATCCAAGATATAATCGCCCAGACGAGAGTACTGGTCGCTACGATAAAACCAACATCATTACGTATGTACTCAAGGTACAGGAACTCGGTGAACACCGTCAAGATCACGGAGACAATGAAAGCGATTGTCTTCAGGTTGAGCCCAATTCTCACAGCCAAGTTACGTTCGCTAACGGTGAAGAATCATATTAACTGGATAAAACGCGCCACGGTGACCATAAAAGAGAGGATAAATTCAGTTTTTTTAACTATAATCCTTAAAATAAAAACCGGTGTCCATTCGTCGATGAAGGTAAAGGGCACAGCATTAGTTTTCCTTCCGACGTTCATTAAGGAAAAGTTCGGTGAAGACCAGTTCAAAGAGTGGCTGGAATCCCTACCATCCGAGTCCAAAAAAATCTACGGTAAACAGATACTCGCGAGCCAGTGGTACAGCCTTGATGACGCTTTCACCGTGCCCCTGAAGAGCATCTGTGAACGGTTCTACAATGGTGACCCTAAGGCTTCATGGGAGCTTGGGCGGTACAGCGCGGATTACGGGTTGAAGGGCGTGTACAAGCTCTTGGTAAGACTGGGATCACCCGAAGCCCTAGCCAAACGAGCAGGCAGCGTCATCGAGAAGTACTACAATCCGAGTAAGATTGACTGTGTTGAGGCTGTAAAACACCACTCGATCCTGAGGGTTACAAAGTTCCCGGACTGGAACCGCCATATCGAGTACAGGATCGGGGGCTATATGGAGAGGGGCATAGAGATCAGCGGCGGGAAAGACCCGAAGGTAAAAATCCCCTCATCTATGACGAAGGGGCATCCATACACCGAGTACGAGATCTCGTGGAGCTAGCTCTACATCAGGCTTAGCTTGATCTGCTTGACCCCTCGGATTATTGCTAGGGCGTTGCTCAGGTCCCTTATTCTGGACGCGTTTCCCCTCACGGCAAGTATCTCAAGGCAGTTATCATGATCCATATGCACGTGAGTAGTTGAAGATACTATGTCGTAATAGTCATGCTGTAGGCTGTTTAGCTCCTCCATCAATCCACCCGAGTGGTGGTCATAGATCATCGTGATTGCGCCAACTATTACACCTTCCTCGTCCTTCCATTTGTGCTCGGTGAGGAAATCCCTCATTGCGACCTGAATAGCGGTTGACCTGTTGTAACCCTGCCCCTCAATCACCCTGTCGAACTCCTCAAGAAGCTCCGGGTTTACAGAGACGCTGAACCTGCTTACTCCTGCCAATAAACCACCAGTTAGAAGAGGTCCGTCAAACCAGTTATCTGTTCCGCGGCGATACCAGAGCTGAACTCGGTACCGACTAGACTGGCCTTGAAGATCACCGGGTCATAGCTGAGCACGGCGTCTGCCTTCAAGCCTTTCTCCTTGAGCTGCTGGACCATGATTGGCTCCACCTCTGGGTTCATCTTGTTCAGTATTACGTGAAGAGGCTTGCCGATCCTTTTTGCCTCAGAGTCAAGCTTTTCGGCGATAGCGACTCCCTCTGCAGTGGGGTCAATCACTACGATCAACCTGTCGATACCTTCTTCGACACCCCGCCCAAGGTGCTCGATGCCCGCCTCGGCGTCCACGATGAGGTACTCGTTGTCGTTGAGTTCAATCCTCTTGAGAAGCTCCTTACTCAGGAACCCGTATGGACAGGCACAGCCTTCCCCGAACTCCTCGATCTTACCAACAGCTGTGAAGATGATTCCATCATCAGTCTTAGCTACGTATTCTTCCGGCAGATCGGTTACTTTGATGGTTTCTCTTTCCTTTATCTCGTCCCGGAGGAGTGATCTTCCTCCCAAGTAGTTCGCGATGGTGTCAGGGGTCTCTAGTCCAAGGTTCTTTGCTAGGAGCCGGTTGGACTCGTCGGAGTCCATTAGGATGGTTGGACCCTTCTTGCTCAGTTCCTTGGCCAGTAGGAGTGAGACAGCTGACTTTCCTGCCCCTCCTTTGCCACTTACTAGCAGTTTCATATCCACTGGTTGCCGCTTCGACCAAGTTAAGTATTACGTTTCCGTCATTTCGTAATACGTATTGTAAGGGTGTTACGGGACAGGTTCTGGGTAACACCTATATCCAGCCAAGAATCAAAACCCCACATGCATGAATGGGCACTGGCTGAGGGCGTAATCGCCACCGCGAAGAACTTCGCAGAGGATAACGGCCTCACACAGGTTACAGAGGTGGTTATTATGGTGGGTGAGCTCCAGCAGGTGGAGCATGATGTTCTTGAGTTCGCGTTTGACCAACTGAAAACAGAGCTATTCAAGGACGCAAAGTTCGTACTAAAGACGCAGCCCGCCAAGTTCAAGTGCAGGGCTTGCGGGAACGAGTGGTCATTCGAGTCACAGGGTCTATCAGAGGACATCTCCGAGGCCATCCACTTCGTCCCAGAGATGGCGCATGTCTACATCAAGTGCACAGAGTGTGAGAGCCCAGACTTTGAGGTGTCAGAGGGCAGGGGAGTATGGCTCGCAACGATCAAGGGAATGAAGGGCGATGAGTGACCCACGTCTAGCCATCATCGAGGGAAGATTCGACAAAGTAGGCAGGGTTCTTGCCGTCAGCAGCGGCAAGGGTGGAGTAGGCAAGAGCATGGTCGCAACAAGCCTAGCCTTGAACCTACGAGACAAAGGTTACAAGGTTGGATTACTCGACCTTGACTTCACCAGCCCGGCAACCCATGTGATTCTTGGAGTGGAGGGCTTGTACCCCGAGGAAGAGTATGGAATCATACCGCCCCTAGCGCACGATTTGAGGTACATGAGTATCACCCATTACAGCCTGGACGAGCCAGCCCCGTTGAGAGGGATGGATGTATCCAATGCGATAATCGAGCTTTTAGCTATCACCAGGTGGGAGGAGTTGGACTATCTTGTTATCGACATGCCTCCTGGAATAGGGGACGCTACGCTGGACACGATTAGGCTGATACCAAAGCTTGAGTTCGTAGTCATAACAACACCTAGCATGGTCGCATACCAGTCAGTGAGACGCCTGTTAATCCTGTTCAAGCAGATGGGGATAAAGGTGAAGGGCGTCATCGAGAATATGGTGATGAAGCAGACCGAGTATATTGAATCCGAGGTAGCGGAGATTGATATCACTTACCTTGGCAGTCTCGACTACTGTGAGGAGCTTGAGGCAGCCCTCGGAGATGTCGGCAAGCTAACAGAAACCAGTTTCCATAAGGGTGTAGGGAAGTTAACCCCTAAAATCCTGTGATTATTCTTTCAGCAGGCTCGTGACGAGGAAAGCCACGACGGATAACCCTGCGAAGAAGTAGAAGACGCTGTCCAGCCCATAATTGGCTGCTAGCCATCCACCTATAGCTGGTGTGAAGAACCCGATGCCGTACTTAAGGGTGAAGTTGACACCGTAGGTGACTCCAACCGTGTCCTTTGAGGCGATGTCACCGAGGAGCGCGTTCATTGGGCTCTGCGTCACGAAGAAAGTGAACCCGAGGACAGCTACTAGCACTAAAAGCACGGGCAGAACGCTTGGTGAATAAATTAGACCAAGTAGGCTCAACGCGAATCCTGCGTAGCCGAATAGTAGCAGTTTCTTCCTGCCCATCTTGTCTGATAGTTCACCACCTATCATCTGGGCGAATGCTCCCACAGTGTACTTGAGTGTGCTAAGACCACCCGCGATGACTAGAGTCACCGCCTTCATGTCCTTGATGTAGACCATGATAAAGCTGGATACGCCTGTCCAGAGCATACCACTGAGAACAACGATCCCAAGGGTGATGATGAGCTTGGCCCTGTCGGTTGATCCAAACATCTTCCTAATTGTAGCGACGGGTCCTTGGTGTCCGCCCTCGGGTATCTCGCATGCGATGTCCTGTACGATTATGAGGTCGATGGCCGCCATTGCTAGTCCGACCACTCCCCAGATGATGAAGGTCATCCTCCATCCAAAACGTGCACCAAGGAGGCTTGAGGTTAGGTAGCTGACTGCCATACCCATGTCTCCCCCGAGTCCTTGGAAGCCCATGTATCTGCCTCTCTGCTCGTCGGATACGAGGCTCATGTGGGCGTACCCGCACGGGTGGTATAGGCTAGCGCCTATCCCCAGAATGACAAGGGCTGCACCCGTTACTGGGATGTTAGGTGACAACCCGATGAGGATCGAAGCCCCACCACACAGCACCATACTGCCTGTGATGAGCATCTTCTTGCTGACCCTATCCGCCAGGAACCCGACGGGAAGGCTGAACCAACCGTAGAATAGTGTTACCAGTGAGGCTAGCATGCCAACGGTGGCTATGTCCCCCAGCTCTCCTCCCAGAATTGGTATCATGGCCGGAAGAAGTACGAGGTATGCGTGCATTATTCCGTGGCTGCTTGATATCGCTATGATGCTCCTGTCTTGACTGTCCATCAATATCCCTTCAATGACCATTGATAGAAATGCCCTCGTATTTAATCCTTGACGAGGATTGAACCAGTCAGTGGGGATAACGGGAAAAAAGTATAGTTGGTAGCCTACTACAACGAAAAAAAATTCCTTGGTCGATTACACTTTTGTATGTAATTCTCTGGGAACGCAGCCGTTTTAGGGCTTGATTCGGTTGGAGGAGGCTGGGAAGGGGTGGATAGTGGTACCCCCCCTCCCCCTCTCGATGGAATATTTTACGTGTATGTCACCTTGATGGCGCGTCAGATTTTAATTCAATAGAGGATATTGTATATTGAATAACATGTCCGCGTCAACAATGAGAAATAAAATAGGAGCCCTGTTACTGGAGAAGCCACTATCTCTGAAAGAGGTCGCCGAGATACTGGAAGTAAAGGAGAAGAAGGCATACAGTTTACTCAAGAACATGTTCCAGAAGGACAGGGTGACTGGTTTCAAGGATGCGGATGGGCAGAGAAGGTACAGGGCCACCGAGAAAGAGATCGAGGCCGCGACGAAGCGGAAAGTCCGGGCGGACAAGAAGGCAGCCAAGGAAGCCGCAAAGAAGGCGAAGGAAGCTTCGTAAAACAGTAAACTCGCATAACGTTTTAACTTATTATCATGATTTTTACCCATGCCTAGTTTTGGGATAAACCACGAATCTGGTACATTGAAGCGGGTGATGGTGCATCACCCAGGTAAGGAGCTTGAGCTGGCTAACGCTGACCCGGTCGCACACCACTTTGACATGCCCGTCGATGTGAAGCGTTTCATCAGTGACCATAAGGAATTGGTGGACGCACTGGAGGAGGCAGGTGTAGAGGTGCTGAAAGTCAGGGACCTAGTCGCCGATAACAAAGCGGCACTTGAGCAGAGCTACAGGGCACCTAACCTTGTGTTTGTAAGGGACAGCAGCACAATGACGAACGACGGAGCGTTCCTATTCAGGATGGGCTTACCCTCCCGACGGGTTGAGACTCCAGTCATCAAAGCAGCACACGAGGCAAATGGAGTACCCATCGCGTTGGAGATGAAAGAGCCAGAGTCTTTCGAGGGTGGGGGCTTCGCCATGCTGGAGGGAAAGGTAGCTGTTGCAGGTCTATGTGATAGGGCGACGCAGGGAGCACTCGACCAGATGGGTGATTATCTGCTGGGCAAGAACCATGTTGATCTCTGGGTGCAGCTGAACATGCCGGACGGGATAGTTCACATTGATGGAGAGTTCTGTGAGCTACCGGGTAAAGTCGCTTTGATCCACCCTGAGGTGATAAACGAGGTTCCAACCATTTTCAGGTCAAGGGACGAGAAATGGGAGGGAAGCTTTGTGGAGTGGCTCAAGGAGGACGGCTGGGATATTTTGGAGATTACTGATCAAGAGTGCTTCGATATGGCGGCAAACTTTGTCACGATAGACAAGGACCTGGCGTTCCACTACACAGGTAACCCGCGTGTTATGCAAGAGTGCAAGGAAAGGGGTATAGATGTGGTGCAGATTCCGGGTGAGGAGATGCGTAAGGGAATGGGCGGCATCCACTGTATGACTTGCCCGATTCTAAGAGTTTAGAACTACTCTTCCTTGTCGCCGTATATGAGCCTGAGGTCCTCGAAGCTCAGCTTCTCACCCTTGCTCATCTTATCCATGGCTTCCTTCTTCATGGCGTCTGCTCTCTGCTGGGCGTTCATCTTTCGTAGCTCAGCGACTTTCAGGTCGGAAGCCTTGAGTCCGTCTCGTAGAGCTGCGACCTGTGGCATGACAAAGTTCAGGTCCTCCTTGATGGCGTCAACTTCCTGTATCTTCTCCACGTACCTGCCGTGAACCTCGTCTGCCCTTTTCTTCTCCTTGTCCGCCTGCTCGAAGAAGAGAATCATCCGCTCGTGGTGCTCCTGGCTCTGCTCAGCGAGACCAGATATCTCGTCCCGCATCTTACCGATCTCAGCCTGCACGGCTTTCTTGTCGGCGAGGAAGTCCATTTTCTTGTCCTGCTTGGCCTCTATATGCTTGTAACTGTCAAGGGTTTTCCTGAGCCTTGAGGCTCGCTGGAGCATCTCTTCCTCCCTACCAAGCATCTCGTTTGTGGGTGTGGTCATTACCTCCCACTCGATCTGCTGCAGGTCCTTCTGGATGGTCTCCTTCCTTGGCATGCCCTTGTACTCGTTGCGTATTTCCTGCTCCGCGTTGTAAAGCGCCTCGTTCTTCTCGTTGAGGGCATCAAAAAGTGGTCCGAGCTGTTGTTTGATCTCTTGGATTTTCGCGTTGACCCTGTCACGCTCGGTGCGGTGCTTCCCTGCCTGCTCTCTGTTCGCCCTGGTTAGCTTGTTATGGCGGTCCCGTTCCTCTCTGAGCTTCTTGATCTGGTCGAACAGGGTGTTTCTGGTCTTCCGTAGCTCGTTTGCCTGTGCTTCGAGCTCGTCTAGTTTCATTTCATCGGCGGACATGTCGGTAACTCTGCAGGTTGATTTTTTCTATGGTTGCCATATGGGAGGGGGTTCCAAGGTAAAAGGGCTTCTATGAGGAAATTCGCCTGTGTAGCGACTGGTTAAACTTTTATATTATTTTGACACATGGATTGATTATCTGTCAAATCTGTTTGACAGTAAGGGGTTCAGGGTTGCATCCACAGGTCGGGCTGACTGCGTCGTATCTTTCGCTGGGTTTCGGGTTCTTCTACCTGATCTACGCGTTGAAATACTACGCGTCAGGGCTCATCGCTTTGGGCTTGTTCAATATGGACTTGCTGGAAACCCCAGAGGATCACCCCGCTCACAGGATTCTTGCCCAGCAAAACATGGGATGGGAGGAGGTTGATGAGAGCCCCTATGTTTCTATACATCTTCCCTTCTTCAACGAGCTAAACGTCGCGAGGCGAATCCTTGAGGCCTGCATAGACATCGACTATCGAAACTTTGAGGTGATGGTTGCCGACGATTCGAGGGACGCGACCATTGAGGTGCTTAAGGAGAGTGGGTGGAGGCGTGGCAGTCCTGTTTTCAAGTTTATCCACAGGAAGGACAGGTCGGGTTACAAGGGGGGAGCGCTGGGCAAGGCAATTCAGTACATGCACCCGTTGACGGAGTACGTGGTGGTTTTTGACGCGGATTTCGTACCCCCCTCTAACATTCTAAAGCGGTTCATAGCCCAGTGGGAGCTCTATGTTGACGACGAGAAGCCAATTGCCGCTGTTCAAGGATATCAACTTCACTACCTGAACAGGAACGAGAACTGGATCACCAAGGGGGTGCGCACAGAGTTTAGCGGCAGCTATATGGTGGAGCGACTTGCAGAGGAGGTGTACGGGGGGATGAAGATGGTTAGTGGCAGCGTGTTCATGTTTGACGCTGATGTGATGAGGAGGCTTGGCTGGGAGGACAGTATCACTGAGGACTGGGTGCTGACTATCAGGCTGTATCTTGAGGGGTATAAGGTTGCGTTCACCCCGTTGATTCAGGCTCCCGCTGAGATTCCTACATCGGTCACCCGTCTGGTCAAGCAGCGGATGCGGTGGGCAGAGGGGCACACGTACGCGGTGAAGCGGTACTTTGGCAGGGTGATGAGGTCGGATAGGCTTACCCTGGCTGAGAAAGCCGAGTTCCTGTACTTTGCACCCTACTATCTTCAATCTCTGTTGTTTATCTTCAGCAGCGCGATGTGGGTCGTGGCTGAACTGGGTAAACGTCACCCGCCTTTCTGGAGTCCCCTCCTCGGGTGGGTGCTTGTGTTGGGGAATTTCTGTGCCATCCCCTTCATGGGAGCCGTGGGTATCTTCCTTGAGGGGGATCTGCGAAACGATATCAGCGGGGTGTTCAGTTTCGCCTTCCTCAGCTATGTGATATGTCCCTACCAGGCTTACGCGGCGTTGAAGGGATTGGTTGAGACTGAGGAGGGGTTCTGGATTCGGACTCTGAAGACGGGGCAT
>CAZPRN010000002.1:20565-245001 GCA_964589605.1 uncultured Candidatus Bathyarchaeia archaeon
GGCATTACTGTGTCGCGGACGGGAACCTGTACATCTTCACGACTGGGGGTGAGATGATCCTTGACTTGAACGTGTTCCCTCGCGAGTTGAACATGTTTGAGGCGGAGGTTGCCTGGAGGATTAGCCCATGCATCGCGGTGGTGGAGGATGTCCTGCAGAGGACCGCTGACCGTGCTGGTATCATCCTTCAGCTTAACGATTACAGTTACACTCCCCTAGCGGGTGAGTTGCTTGAGGACTATTTCAGGGACGGGGATGATGCTGGTCTACTGGTGGCACTGGAGGTGGAGGTTCCGCTTCTGGTCGCCTCTGGTGAGAGCTAAGGTTGAACCAACCACTGGGGATAAGGAAAAAAAATTCTCCGGGTATTTTTCTTGTGTCCTTGTTTGCTCAGCCCAGTGCTTTTCTTTGGGTTTCTAGTGCTTTGTCCAGTTCTTCCTCGGTGTTGAAGAAGTGGGGGGATATCCTGATTCCTCCCACCCCGCCGGTGTACCGGTGTGCGACGTTGATGCCGTTGCTCTGCATATGTTCGTAGGTTCTCTGGTTCTGCTCGTAGGATTCGTTTGTGTATGTCACTATCCCAGCCCTGTTTTCGGGGTCTGAGGGGGTGTTGACCTTGACTCCTAGATCATTTAGACCGTCAATGACGTACTGGCTCAGCGAGAGTACCCTTTCCTCGATGTTCTCTATCCCTAGTTTGTTGAAGTATTCCAGGCTGGCGTGGAAACCGCACATGGCGTCCTCGCCGACGCATCCCGGGTCGAAGCGTTCTGCTGTCTTGACGGTTTCCCCCTTCCATGACTCGATGTTGTCGTGCACGGGCTTGTCCCAGGGGGCGTAGTTCCACTGGAAGTTCTTGTACACCCTCCAGTAGAACCGGTATTCTGGCTCATACTCCTCAACTAGGTCTGGTTTCACATAGAGGACGGCTGCCCTGCCAGCGCTGCACATCCATTTCTCCCCACCAAAGACGAGGAAGTCAACGTCATCCCGCTTGACGTTGACATCAACTGCCCCTACTGCCTGGAACGCGTCGTCCAACACCAGAGCCCCATGCTCGTGGGCTATCTCAGATATAGCCCTGACGTCGTGGCGTTGACCGCTGGTCCACTCAACGCTGTTGAGGCAAACGATTTTGGTGTCGTCATCAATCGCCTTCTCAAAATCGTGAAGCTCAATTACTCCCTCTTTGTTCATTATTCTCCTTATCTCGGCTCCTTTTTCCTCGTAGCCAGCCCAAGGGTAAACCGACGATGGGTAGGATAGATCAGTTAAGACAATGTTCTCCCCCTTACCCGGTTTTACGAGACCTGATACGATGTTAACTCCCTGAGACGCACGATGGACTAGGGCGATATCATCCATGCTGCAGTGGATTAACTCAGCCGCTGGAATCCTCGGATCAGGCAGGTCCATGTACTGGGCTTCCTCCCTTCTCTCCCACCACCCGACCACAGCGTCCTTTACCGGGGTGAGAAGAGGACCGGTAGCAGCGGTGTTGAGATAGACCTGTTTCTCAAGTATCGGGAAATCCTTTCGTGTCTCGGAGAAATTCATGATTCATTATTTGCATCTAACGATTTAGCGGTTGGGCTGCTTCTTTTTATTTTATCCGCGTATTATTGAGGAGACCTAACTTGATGGAGCTCTCAACAATGCGAAGGTTCTACGATACCGTTGACGAGGAACAGAAGAGTCCTATACTGGACCAAATCTCGTCCAGATGGGATGACGTAGAGGAGGCATCCATTTTCAGGGCTAGTGCGAACTTCGTCGCAAAGGTTGAGACAGGTCACGGCACCTGCTTCCTCCGCTTCAACCACGAGACCGAGCGAAGCGTCTTCCACATCCTGAACGAGCTCAAATACATTGAGCGACTGATCTCTGAGGGTATCCACGCCAACAAGCCCAAAACATCATCCTCGGGCAAACTCGTCGAGAGCGTCGAGACCGAGCTAGGAGTTTTCAACGCAGTGATGTTTGAGGAGGTTCCGGGAGAGCACATCGAGTCTGATAGCCTCGACCTCTCCGGGTTCAGGAGATGGGGAGAAGCATTAGCCATGATACACAACGCGAGCCACGGGATAGAGCTTGAAGGGGCACCAACCTGGGAGACCCATCTGGATATGCTCTACGGTGTTCCTTCTAATTTGGTTCTTGAGAAGGAGGCTGGATCGGTTAGGGATAGTTTGTCGAGTCTCTCTCGCTCCAACTTTGGGGTGATTGTCTTCGATTTCGAGATGGACAACGTGAAGTGGGACGGGGATTCGCTTGGATTCATGGATTTCGACGATTACTGCGTCCACTGGTACGCGGCTGATGTAGCGTACGCGCTTCGAGACTTATTCAACGATAAAATTTCTGGCTTCAACCCAGCTGAAGACCGATTTATTGCGTTCATCGATGGCTACAGGTCGGTACGCCCCATCTCGGATGAAGAATTGAGGTTGATACCCGTGTTCATCCGTCTGCACAACCTGTACTTCTACGCAAGGATTCACAGGGCAATAGGAGAGCCTGAGCAGGATGAACCCGAATGGGTTGTGAATCTGAGAAAAAGGCTTCAAGGTTTCATCGACGGATACCTTGAGGATATGAGGTCCAACCCTATTCTTTGACCCATTCCCTGCGGAGGACGGACAGCATTATGAGGTCCACGTATGCTCCTCTCTCGAACTCATAGTCGCGCAGTACACCCTCTTTCTGGAAACCGTGCTTCTCAAGCAGCAGGAACGAGGCTGGGTTTCTGGGGTCCACCAGTGCCTCTGTCCGGTTGATGTCTGTCTCGCTGTAGATGTAATCTAGTACTGCTCTCATCGCCTCGGACATGTAACCCTTCCTCCAGTGCTCACTAGCTAGCTTGTACCCAATCTCGGCTTTGCGGTGTTTCTTGTCGTAGTCAAAGAAACCGATCTCCCCGATGAGCTCACCTGTCTCCTTTAGGGATACCACCCACCGTGTACCCGTTTTCTCTTTCCATATCTTGAGGTACCAGTCTATCTCCTCTTTTGCCTGTTTCTCTTCCTTGAATGGCTCTGAGCCGAAGTAAAGCATCACTTCCTCATCCTGTGATATCTTTAGCAGTGGCTGGACATCACCGTAGGTGGGCTTTCTCAGTATCAATCGTTCAGTTACCAGTTCAGGGAAATCACTCATTGATGGTCCTCCATAGTATCCTGTATCCTAAATGTAAACCTAGCGAGAAGCCCTAATACCCGTTCAGCCCAATCTCCTGTATGGAGACGGAGAAACGAAGGTTTACTCTCTTCATCTCCGTCATATTGATTCTTCTCGCTCTCCAACTCGTTTACCAGAACACAAAACCAAAGACGCCCTCATATTACGACGTTGAGGTTGTGGAGAAGTATCCTCATGATCCAGATGCTTTCACACAGGGATTAGTGTACTATGAGGGCTACCTTTACGAGGGTACCGGGCTCTATGGCGAGTCATCACTAAGGAAAGTTGACTTTGAGACAGGAGAGGTGCTCAAACAGATTGATCTCGAAGACCAGTACTTCGGAGAGGGAATCACCATCCTTGAAGACAAGGTCTACCAGATAACATGGAAAGAGGAAACAGGTTTTGTCTATAACTTGGACGATTTTACGATTGAACGCACTTTCAGATACCAAGGGCAGGGATGGGGGTTAACCCATGACGGAACCCACCTCATTATGAGCAATGGGTCATCCACTCTTAGTTTCTACGATCCTTCAACATTCGAGCTGATGAAAACCGTTGATGTCATCTACGATGGTGCCCCGGTGCCTGACCTGAATGAGCTTGAATACATTGATGGTGTTGTCTACTCCAATGTCTGGAATCTTGACCAGATCATCATTATCAACCCTGATGATGGCTCTACTCATGGGTGGACTGACCTTGAGTCTCTACGTGGTGAGCTTGATTCCAGTGAAGGGGTTGATGTCTTGAACGGGATAGCCTATGACGCTGAATCCGGTAGCCTCTTGCTTACTGGAAAATTCTGGCCGAATCTTTTCGAGGTCGAGTTAGTCCCCAAGTGAATCTATCCACTTGTTCGCCTCTTTCAGGTTCTTGAATGTCTTGATTTCTATGTGACTGATCTCTGGGCTTGCTAGTAAATCTGGATACTCTTTCCTTCTTTTCTCGTGGGTCTGGATCACCCATAGGGGCATCCCGTACTTTCCAACCAAGGCATCCAATCCCTCAACGTTGTTGTTCCAGAGCTTTTCCCGTGTAAGAATGCGTTTGATGGTTCGCCATGTGACCCTGAGAAATACTGGCCAGAACGGTGTGTCGAGCCAGACGATGGTGTCAACCTTGTCCCAGATGAGGTCCCGTACGGCGCTATAATTGCCGTCGATGGTCCAGTCGCCTTTCTCTATCTCTGCTGCAACTCGTTCCCTGAATTCCTCTCGGGGCAGGTTTTGCCAGCCTTCCTGCCAGTTGATTGCGTCTAGCTCAATGTGCTTTATACCCAGCTTTTCCGCGATAGCCTTGGCTACCGTTGTCTTTCCTGATCCACTTGTTCCTACGACATGGACGCGTCTGGGCATTTTTGCTCTACTTCTTGTTGGCGATTATCTCAAGATAGTCTTCCCTTGGTGGCGTGAAGCACTCGATGAGCACCGCAGGCTTGTCGCCTGTCGCATCAAAGTTGTGCATCGCGTTCGGTGGCACATAGAAGCTTGTGCCCTTCTTGATGCGCTCGATCTCTCCGTCGATGTAAAGGTCTCCCTCTCCCTCAGCCACGATTCCCATCTGCTCGTGGGGGTGGTTGTGGGGTGGCGTTGGTATGTTAGGCTGAACAGTGAGCCTCATCATCATGGCTTTCTCACCGACTATGATTATCTCCCCGAACCTTCCCGGCACGGTCTCAAGGGTAGGGTGTTCACCTGGTAGTACTGTCTTCATTTAGAATCCCTTGAGATAATGGGTACACCAAGAAAAATGGTTTGGTTTACCGGGTGATACTTGTGGGCACCGTGTGTAGCACCAATAAACTGCCTATCTGCGTAGCTATGATGAGCCAGAACACGCTCTGAGGGTTGATCGCGTCCCACATATAGCCACAGACGATTGGAGATACTATGCTTACGAGCCCCCTGAAGAACCCTGTCAGTCCGAACCAGCTTCCCATGTACTTCTTGGGCACAAGGTCTACTCCAATCGCCATCTGCGTCTGACCTATAGTCATGGCAAAACCGCTGAAGAAGCCTGATAGCAACAGCATCAAGTTGGACTGGGCGTAAATCAAGAGCAGGTACGATAACACCATCAGGGCCCCGCCCGCGGTTATCATGTTCTTCCTACCACGGGTATCGGCAAGGTGACCTAGCGGAATCGCGAAGAAGACGAAGACTATCGTTGATGCTGTGCTCATTCCTCCTATGATGAACTGGTTTGCTCCCTTGATCTCAGCCGCGTACAGCGGGATGTAGAAGGCTACCTGCCACCAGAACGAGCCCAACATCTGTAGCACGATCCATCGCCTTACCATTGTGCCCTCCTTGAACACGTTTGATATGTTGCTGAATACGCTCGATTTCTCTCCAACCACGTGTTCTCTCGGGTTCGTGAACTTGGCCCAGGTAATTATGAAGGATACTGTCAATCCAACCACCTGTATCCAGAACAGTGGCTTTATCCCAGTCGCGTTCATTCCACCGAAATACGTTATCAATGCTGCCCCGAGGATTGGCGCGATTAGCTGGGGGAAAAACGAGACTGTGTCACATATACCCATACCGGTTACCCTTTCCTCGCTGGCAAGGGTTGAGCCACATATCATTGGGCATGTTGTCCTGTCAAGAATGAAGGCTACCGCGTTCAGGATCAATCCAACAGCCGCTATCTGCCACGTGTTGGCGAATCCGAATGCAACCGAGCTAAGAATGTACACAAACGTCGTCAATAGCAGAACCCGTTTGATTCCCACCTTGTCTGCAAGGATGCCGGTTGGGATGCTGAGCAGCGTGTTCACCGCTCCTCCAATGCTGTTGAGGTAACCGAGTACCAAAGGTGAAGCGCCTAGGCTGTTCATGTAGATGGGCTGGTACTGGTACGTAAGGTTGTAAGCCAGGTTCTTGACCAGGTTTCTCCATATGTTTACCTTGAACGGGCTCTCCTGTCGTTGAAGGAACCCTGCCCAGCCTTTGACAAGTTCCTGCATGCTCTGTTTTTCATCGTCCAACCCAATATTCACCAAATATAGCACATTACTATTTGAAGTAAGATATAAATTGGGAAGTATGGTTTAGGAAACCATCTTCACTAGAGGTGACCCTAATGAAACCCAAATGCCCACTCTTTCCCACTTTCGAGCTACTCGGCAAGAAATGGACCCTCCACATAATCAAGGAGCTGACTTACCACGGGGCACAACGATACAGTCAACTCAAACGCACATTAACTAGCATCAGCCCCAAGACACTCACTGAGAGGCTCAGGGAGCTTGAGAAGGAGGAGATAATCAACAGGGTTGTCTACCCAGAGGTGCCGCCAAGGGTTGAGTACGACCTAACCAGCAAGGGTAATGACCTCAGCAAGTCCATAGACTCCATATGCGAGTGGGTCAGAACCTGGTACCCCGATGATCAGTCAAACACGTAAAAAACGTGTATCATATCTGCGTGTATGTGCGAATCCGCCATACATAAATCGTTCAAGTAGAGAAAATGCCGTGTTTTGTTGCATATATTTTTATCCGATACGCGTAACCACTTAGCCATGTCTATCGAAAGACTCGTAAGAAAAGAGCTTCGAGGCCCAGCGAGGCGCTCAGGGACAAGGCTCAGCGGTCCACCAGACCCAGAGATGATCAGCCTAGCAGCAGGTGACCCCAACTTCCTGCTCCCAGAGTACATCGTCGAGGCAGTCGCTGAGGCAATCAAGATTGGCCAGACCCACTACTGTTTCGGTGGCGACCCAGAGCTCAAGGCGGAGATCGCCAAGTATTACTCAAAGTACGGGTACGAGACCGACCCTAGCCAGGTCTCAATCACCGCTGGTGGCAGCGAGAGCATCTTCAAGGCATATGCGGCAACGATGAACGCGGGAGACGAGGTGGTCGCCTTTGACCCTGCCTACAGCGGAGGAACCATGGTTCCAGCCTACTTCGGTGCAAAGACCGTGTTCGCCAACCTGAAGAAGAACGACACAGGCTTCTTCGACTTCGACGAGGAGGAGCTAAAGAGCAAGATCAGCGACAAGACCAAGGCTCTTTACATCGAGAACCCGGGTAACCCAAGCGGCAAGGTCTACGGTAAAAAAGAGTGCAAGGTAATCGCAGACCTGGCGGTTGACCATGACTTCCTAGTCATAAGCGACGAGACATACACCGAGTTCCTCTGGACAGGCGAGGAGCACTTCCCAATCATAACCCTCCCAGGCATGGAGAACAGGACCATCGTCACCATGGCGATGACCAAGATGTTCGCGTGGGCGGGAATGAGGACAGGATGGGTGATCGCCGGACCAGAGCTCAACCAGTACGTCACAAGGGCGCAGGCAGGCGGAGCAAGCTGGCCAATCCAGCGCGGATGTCTAGTTGGTCTACGCGATGGACAGCAGTTCGTAGCTGACATGAGGAAAGAGTACGAGGAAAGGATCGAGTACTCGGTCAAACGGTTCAACGAGATGCCGGGCGTCAAGTGTCCGAAACCAGAGGGCGCGTTCTACCCCTTCCCAGACGTCACAGGCACAGGTATCAGCTGCACTGACTTCGTCGCGGGGTTGATGAAGGAGCAAAAGGTCAGGGCCGTACCTGGCGGAGGCTATGGAGCAGGCAATGGCTCAGGCAGCGTCAGGTTCAGCATGATTAGGCCGCTGAGCACAACCAAGATGGCGAGCTGGTTCGAGCACAAGCCCGGCATGATGCTTGAGGACGCCATGGACAGGATCGAGAAATTCGTCCAGTCTAAGGTTTAACCTTCACCCATTTTTATTACACCGTTTTACTCGCATAACTATGGAAAGTAAACCCAAGGACAAGGTGTTACTTAATCTCAGGAAGGACTGGGCCGTTGTCCCGTACTTTGTGCTCATCATGATTGGGTTCGGGATATCCATATGGGACATCCTGTTGACCCGTAGGTTCAGCTTCGAGTGGACCCTCTCTGTGATTATTTCAATTCCCTTCCTCCTTCTGGGTGGACTCATGAGGCTAATCAGCCGCATGGTCCTTCGGAAATCTGGGCTCGGACTCGTTGAGAGCGCGAGGCTCAGGATCGTTGAGGACCATAAGCTGATCACGACTGGTGTCTACAAGTACATCAGGCATCCACTCTACCTGGGGGAGATATGCAGGAACATCGGTGTTCCCCTGTTCTTCAACAGTATGTTAGGATTAGTCTTTGTTATGATCGGAAACCTGTTCCTCCTCGTACGGATCGTAACCGAGGAGGAGATGCTGGTCGAGGAGTTCGGTGAGCAGTACATTGAGTACAGGAAACGGACGAAGAAACTCATCCCGTTCGTGTACTAGTACCGGAGCTTCTTGTCAACTAGGTTGATGGGCTCCTTACCGTCCCGAATCCTGAGTATGTTTTCTACCATGATCTTCAGTGACGCATCCGACTGGCTGTCCGATGACCCGATCTGGTGGGCGATACAGATCACGTTGTCTTGCTCCCAGAACGGGTACTCCGAAGCTGGGTTGCCGTCGACGTTCCACAATGGGTCCCAGAAATGTGGCTGCCACCAGACATCAATCCCTGCACCGGCGAGCCTACCTGACTTCAATGCCTCGTAGAACGGTTTCTCCTGGATGATCGCTGCCCTAGCCACGTTGACAACGTAGGAGCCTTCTTTCATTAGGCTGAACTCGTGTTCCCCGACCATTCCTCTCGTGTCTGGTGTAAGAGGGACCGTGACAACCAGGAAATCCGACTCGCTCATGAGGTGGTCAAGCTCATCGACGCCCCCAAGCCAGTCAATGCCCAACTCGTCCCTGAGTTTATCATCCCTTTCTCTTCGTAACCCGATGACCTTCATCCCTGACGCCTTGAGGAGTTTCGCTACCTCGATCCCTATGGCTCCCATCCCTAGGATACCAGCGGTTTTGCCCTTCAGGAGGATTCCCCGAGTTGGCTCCCTGCCATCCATGAAGGTACTATGCCTGGGTGCTATCCGTTTGGCGAGCGCCCAGACAAGGGATACCGCTCCCTCCGCAAGGGGCAACGGGTTTGAGCCACTTGTGTTGGCGATGTAGGTGTGCTCCTTCAACGCATCGAACGGCATATCGTCCACTCCCGCACCGGTTTTTTGTAATAATTTGAGTTTAGGTGCGTTTTCGACCACAACTGGGCTTAGACGTGTACTCACTATGACATTTACGTCACGTGCAAGCTCAACCAACTCCTCATCCGTGCCCACCTCGGGATGTATTACCTCGATTTCCTCGGGTAGGCGCTTCCTGATCCTCTCGGCTAATCCCTTGTAGACTACAAGAACCTTCATGGGGTATTCACGGGATCGAAGGGATATGAATCATGTCCAACCCACGAACACATAGCTTACCTTTTTATTTGGTGTTCATACGTATCCTGCGGTCATCAGGATGGTCAGCAAGGCAACACAGAAGATGCACGAGATAGGCTACGTGCCACCCAAGGAGACATGGACCCCAGTAGATGAAGCCCTCTATGGAGTAGACACCTTATTCGAGCTACCAAAGGAGAAGACTGATGCGCTCAGGTTCAACGCCATCAAGCACGCGTTCAATTACTGGTACGAGGAATCAAAATGGTACCATATCTACTGCAACGAGTTCGATTTCAGCCCAGCCTCGCTCAAGACATACGATGACCTAGACAAACTACCATTAATCTCACACAGGTTCTTCAAAGCATATCTCGAAGGACAGGAATTTGTTAACTGGCTCATGAGCATGAGCATCAACAAGGTTGAGAAACCAAAGCTCAGTAAAAAGAACCCATCGCTGGACGAGATGATCGACGTCTTCGCTGAGAGGGATATCATGGCCGTCTACAGCAGCGGCACCAGTGGCAGGTTCAGCTTCATCCCCAAGGACAACAAGACCTACATGAGGAGCCAGTACGCCCTCGGGAAGATGGGCATCAGCGAGATGCTGGAACACTGGTATGATGATTCAGCATTTGCCTACCTCTGTGGGCCAAACCCATCTAAAACCAACATGTGGGTCGGCAAGGTCGTCAAACTCATGGATGATGTCTTCGAGGACGTCCAATACGCCATCGATAGACAAATTACTACTCAATTAATGCGGGTCAGCAACGGTGATATCCGTGGACTCAGCGACGCGGTGATGGCAGCAGCCATGCAGCTTATGGGTACAACCAAGAAGATCACGGGCAACGTCATCAAGTGGCTCGAGGAGCAGGAGAGGCTCAACAACAAGGTGTTCATCGCCGAGGCACCGTTCATCATGCAGCGGGTCATGGACAAGCTGGAGGAAGAGGGACGATCATTTGATTTCGGCGAGAACGGCGCAATCATCACCGGCGGTGGCTGGAAGCTCCACGACACCATGGAGATCCCGCTCAAAGAGTTCAGGGACAAGGCCGAGAGGGTATTCGGTATCCCTCACGAGAACAACATCGACCTGTACACTATGGTGGAGAGCAACTGGCACGCCATCCAGTGCCCAGAGGGACACTACCTGCATCTACCACCCACGCTTGTCTACCCGATGGTGCTGGACGAGAACAACCAGCCACTCCCATACGGCGAGACAGGTAGGTTCGCGTTCATCGACCACATGGCAAACAGCTATCCAGGCGCAATGATCACAGGAGACATGGTTACGCTCCTTGAGGAGTGCCCAGTCTGTGGTCGTACAGGTCCAGTCCTTGAGCCCAACGTAAGGAGAATGACTGGTGAAGAGGTACGTGGATGCGCTGAGGAGATGCGTAAGCTAATGGATGATCAGACACCAGAGCTACTGCATGATCTCGTCTGCACACCTGATAGGGCAAGAATGCCCATGATGCTGTTAGACAGGGACGAAGACTAGCTCAGTAAAGCGCACGATAACCAATATCTCTTTCTCGATACAAGTCGCTGGTTATTGATGGGTTCTACTCTGAAGAAGCACCATTTCACTACAATCAACGCCAAAAATTGATATACTAAACGACTTTTTTGAGTATTGAAGAAATGTAAATGATTGTTTTAGAGAAGTTTTCCAAAAGGATCGAAAAATATGTTAACATGGATTATGGGTTCAACTATTATCCCTTTTGGAAATGGAAAATAAGTATAGAACAAAACGATGGTCATATTTTAGATCAAAATAACGTTTCTGAAACACATGAAAAACTAATGCCGATAATGAGGTATTGGCAGACATACCGTCCTTTCAAAACTAGTGTCATTTCAGAACGATTAAGACACAATCTTGAGGAAATTGGAGATGCATATGACCGTATTCGACAATATGATCTATTACATTTCAACAAAGCTCCAAAAGCAGATTTGAAGATAATCTGGAACAAACTGGGGTGTGTCAAAGAAACTGATGGCAAAGAGAACCGTTTTAGTCGATATTATTCAATCGCAGTCTGTAAACCATTAATGTTTCTTTGGGGACAAACACTCGCCTTCGATAAACTAGTAAAGAAAAACCTTCCTGATCCCGGATATGCTGGCTTTTCTAATAATAAATGGACCTTTGATTTATGGTATAACGTAATGAAAGATTATCAAAGACGTATTCTTGACCTTCCCGATTTTGTCGAATTATCTAAGATTATTTGTCGGAAAAACTTTGGGACGGAAAAATTCGTACCTTATGGTCAATTCGTTGATCTAAACTATTGGGTAGCAGCAAAAGACAAGCAGGCAAAAAGCAGAAAATAATTCTATAGTTAATCTGGCTTGAAAACTAGACTTTTCCCTGCTCTACAAGCCATTTATCCTTGTTCTTCAGGCACCCCGTGTCTGCAGCCATCGGGTCTCCGATATAGTTGATAGCCCTAGCCCTACAGCCACCGCAGAGGTACCTGAACTGGCAGCTACCACACTCGTCCTCCAATGCGTCACGGTTGGTGAAGCAGTCGATGGTTCCGAACCGCTCCCAGATGTCCCAGAAGGGTTCTTTCCTGATGTTTCCCTCAACCCAGTCACCGATGAACATGCATGGGCTGATGTCCCCGTTGGGCTGGATGCACACAAACTGGCGACCAGCACCGCATCCCTGAAGTGATTCGAGGGGTACAGCGTTCTTCTTGTCGTTTATCGCGTTGTAGTGTGTGGGGCTCTGGACGTAGAACTGCTCGCTTTTCTGAGCCTTGGTCTCGACGTACAGCCTCTCCGGGTCAAGGTACCTGCCGAGGCTTCCCTCAAGGCAAGCCCTGCCGTACTGTGGAGCAGTACTCAATACTTCAAGTCCGATTGTTCTCCTACGCTTGAACAGCTTGCTTAGAAGCTCCTCTCTTTCCTCAGGACTCAGGTCCTGGTCCGCGATCTCTGGCCCCCTGCCTGTGGGGACGAAGTTGAAGTGGATGAACCGCTGGACCCCAATCTCGGCCGCGAAGTCCAGCATTGCGTCCACCTCGTCGATGGTGTTCTTAGTGAAACATGTTGCGATGGCGACGAATATACCCGCATCAAGGCAGTTCTTTATTCCCTGAACTGTTTTCTCCCAGCATCCTTCCTGTCCCCTGAACTCGTCGTGTTTCTCGGGGTTGACGCTGTCTAGGCTGATCTCGATGTAGGCGAGGCCATGGTCTTTGAGCTTCTCTGCGAAATCCTTGGTGATCATGGTCGCGTTGCTGGCAGCAGCGACGTGCATCTTCTTCTCGACCATGTGGTCTAGCACCGGGAAGAAATCTGGGTGGATCAATGGCTCACCGCCCGATATAACCGGCACCTTGACACCTGCCTCGTGCATCGTGTCAACGAACCTGAGCTTCTCCTCAAGGGTCAACTCGTCTGGTGTGCCATGCTCCTTCGCGTCCTGGTAGCAGTGCTTACACCTGAGGTTGCACATGTTGGTGAAATTCCAGACAACCATGTATGGTATCCTGTTGGGCTTGTCGTCCTTTTGACCCGCCTTCTTCAGGGACTTGCCGAGTTGATCAACGATGCTTCTTATAGCCAAGTTTTCTCGCCTGAACAACTGCAATAGCATGGCGGTCTGTTTTAAACGCTATTATCCTCCAGATGGTACCCTTTCCAACCCTGAGCCCAGTATTCGGATTTAAATAAACTCGAACAACTCTGGACTTATGACAATCAACACACCTGAAAAAACATTGGAGAGGCTACAAGAAGAGGTGGCAGCCTCCGAGAGGGCTTTCGCAAAGTCTATGGCTGACAGAGACCTTGACGCTTTCAGGCACTGGCTATCCGAGGAAGCCATCTTTTTCACGACTGATCCACCGCTACGAGGCAAAGAGGCGATAGTTGAGTTCTGGTCAAGGTTCTACGAGGGACCAGAGGCTCCTTTCTCGTGGGACCCTGACTCCGTTGAGGTGCTATCTTCAGGGACTCTAGCATTCAGCAGTGGCCCGGTCCATGACCCTGCAGGGATACTTACAGGTCGTTTTAACTCGATCTGGCGTCTTGAGGAATATGGCGAATGGAGGGTGGTCTTTGACAAGGGTAGCCCCGCCCCTCGTCAAGACTAGGCTACCTTACTCGACTACCTTGCCGTCCTCGTAGTAGGTGACATCCGGGTCCTGGGGTGCCCAGACCTCGATCATCTTCAAGCCCTCCGGACCTGAACCGATCACCCCATGCATGTCACCAGGTGAAAGGTAGACAACCATCCCTGGGCCTAGCTCGTGCTCTTCTCCCTTCAGGTGCACCTTTGCTATACCCTCTAGGATGATGTAGATGCTCTCCCGTGAGTCGTGGGTGTGCATCCGTTTGGTACTCCAGTTGGGCTCATAATCGTACATTACCGTTGTGAACTTTGTCGCTCCCTGCTCCTTGGTCGCGAGCCTGTACATCTTGTACACGCCCTCGTTCTCGTAATACGAGGCATCCGTTGCTTTGAATATCTTGGACATCTTGATCCTGTTATCATTCCACTCATCTAATTAAAACGCTCAGATGGTGCGAATTTCTTAAATGGCGGGAAATCTACCCGAACCCCATGCGACCAGTCATCGGAATCACTTCACGTTACACAATCGACAAGAAGCACTACAACCTTCCGGACGCCTACACAAAGGCAGTCCAGAGAAATGGGGGCACACCAGTCATACTCCCCCCATTGTTTGACATCGACCAGGACCAGTTGCTGGGCCTCGTTGATGGCATCCTCTTCACGGGTGGACCGGACGTTGACCCCATCCTTTACGGCGAGGAGCCGTTGCCAAAGCAGGGTGGAATCGACCCTCTACGTGACGAGGTTGAGATCAGCATGGCTAAGAAGGCGTTGAAGGGCGAAAAACCTGTGTTGGGTATCTGCCGAGGATTGCAGGTTCTCAATGTCGCAGCCGGTGGCACCCTGATACAGGATATTGGGTCCCAGATTGACAAGCCGTTGAAGCACAGGCAGTCCGCCCAGACATATTATGGTACCCATCACGTCACCCTCGATGAGGGCAGCAGGGCACGCGAGATATTCGGGATGGATAAGATTCTGCCAAACAGCTTCCACCACCAGGCTTGCAAGGACCCCGCTCCGGGGTTCAAGGTTACCGGTCGAGCCCCTGATGGGGTTATTGAGGTGCTTGAAATAGATAACCCGGTGTGGATGATGTGTGTCCAGTGGCACCCCGAGCACATGGATGACCCTGTGATGAACAAGCTGTTCAAGTCCTTCATAGACGCGTGTAAAAAGTAGAGCCCAACGAAGTTGGGTTATCCCGATACTACGGTTTTCTCGAATCCAATCTTTATGGCTTCGATGTTCTTCTCACCCCTACTACCGGGGAAAGCTTTCATTATCGGCTCGTAGAGGCTCTCCAGCTTCAACGCACTGGTAGCCTTAATGAACGCCCCAAGCATGCTCGTGTTCACGATTGGGATTGACCTTGCACCAAATAGCTCGTTGCTTATCGTCAACGCGTCCAGCGTTGCTGTCTTGGCGTTTCCCCTGAACCCAACTTCCTCGGGTCCAACGGTTGTGTTGTAGATTATCGTGCCCGGCTCCCACAGCCCCGCTCTCACGTTTATTACGTCGGGCAGGGTCGGGTCGATGATGAGCAGGCAATCAGGCTCAATCACCTGATGAGTCTCCCGTATAGTCTCATCGGCGATCCTGACGAAGGCCTGGACAGGCGCACCTCTTCTCTCGCCCCCGTAGAGGGCTGATTTCCACGCCCATTTTCCCTCACTGATAGCGGCTTCTCCTAGAAGCTTGGCTGCCGTGACGGCTCCCTGACCTCCTCGTCCATGAATCCTTATTTCCATCATGTGGTGATCCCATGAATATCCGCCCAATATCTATAAAACACTAGCCGTATGCGTAGTTTATCCCCCTGTTTTACGTGTATATGTGTAGTTTACCGTGCCTGTTTTCGATGAATAATCTGTTTTTTATACTGAATCCATACAAGATTAGAGTCAATGGGCGATTCTAAGTATAGGAAAAACTGGGGAGACTTGCCTCCAGCCACTTTCGTAGCGGATCCTTCTATCAAGGGTGCCAAGACTGGCAACTGGCGTGCTATCAGGCCGGTTGTTGATGAATCTAAGTGCATCAAGTGCGGGTTGTGCGAGACGTACTGCCCCGACGGGTGCGTCGAGGTAAAGGAGAGCGTCGTCTTTGACTTGGAGTACTGCAAGGGCTGTGGTGTCTGCGCTGAGGAGTGCCCCAAAGAGGCTATCATCATGGAGAGGGAGGAATAATGGGCGAGATCAAGTTCCTAGAGGGTAACCACGCCGCTGCTTATGGGGTCAAGCTTTCACGACCAGACTTTATTGCTGCTTTCCCTATCACGCCTCAGACGCCTCTGGTGGAGCACTTGGCTGATATGTCCGTTGCAGGTGAGCTTGGCAACTGCTTCTACCAGAGAACCGAGTCCGAGCACAGCAGCATGAGCCAGAGCATCGGCGCATCCGCTGCGGGTGGTAGGGCTTTCACCGCTTCATGCAGCCAAGGAATCGCGTACATGACGGAGGTTCTGTGGATGGCGGCTGGGTTCAGGCTGCCCATCGTTATGGCTGTCGTGAACAGGGGAATCTCAGCCCCAGGTACACTACAAGCGGAGCAGGGTGATAGCCTTCAGCAGAGGGACATTGGATGGCTTCAGCTCTACTGTGAGACCCCACAGGAAGCGCTTGATACGATAATTCAGGCGTATAGGATCGCCGAGGATGAGCGTGTCTACCTGCCAATAATGGTGTGCTATGACGGGTACACCACGAGCCACACTGCTACACCCGTTGATATCCCAGAACAGAAGAAGATAGATGGGTTCCTGCCACCATACAAGCACAAGTACATCTACTTTGACCCGGATGATCCAAGAGAGATCGGTGTAGCAGGTCCAAAGAGCGGCCACCAGCTTGAGATCAGGCTCCAGATGGAGAACATCCTGCAGGACAGCCTAGCCATCATCGATCACGTAGACAGTGAGTACGGTGGACTCACAGGTAGGAGCTATGGTGGAGTAGTCGAGGAGTATAGGACCGAGGACGCTGACGCTGTTCTCTTCACTATGGGAGCCATCACTGGCACCAGCCGCGTTGTCGTGGACGAGTACCGCGATAAGGGCAAGAAGATTGGACTCGTCAAGATCAAGAGCTTCAGACCATACCCGGTGAAACGGGTTCAGGAGATAGCATCCAAGGTCAAGGCGATTGGAGTCATCGACAGGAACTTCAGTTTGGGCTCGGCTGGTGGAGCCATTGGAGCCATCGAGGCTGCAAGGGCTATCGTGAACATGGACGACAACCCCAAAATCGTCAGCTTCATCGCGGGACTCGGTGGAAGAGATGTTGTTCCAGATAACATCAGGTATTGCTGTGACCAGATACTCAAGACAGCTGAGACGGGCAAGGTGGAGTACGAGGTTGAATGGGTCGGGCTAAAGGGGGACACAAGATGAGAGACTTAAGACTAAAGGGAAACAAGACCTGCGGAGGCTGCGGTGGTAGCCTAGCCGAGAAATTGATCTTCGAGGTAACAGGCCCAAGGGTAATCATACACGGATCAGGAGTCTGTGCCGGTTTCAGTACAACTATGTTACCCATTCCTAAACTCACTCTTCACTTCAGCGGTGGAGGAGGAGCAGGCGCGGCTGGTATTGCTGGTGCGTTGAAGGCAACGGGAAGGGATGATATCCCAGTCCTTGCCTTCGGTGGAGATGGAGCTGTCAGCGACATCAGCATCGGGCAGGTCTCTGCTAACGCCCAGAGGAACGACAACATGATGTTTTTCTGTATGGACAACGAGGCTTACATGAACACGGGCAACCAGAAGAGTACCCTTACACCTTATGGTGCTGCCACCACGACCAGCCCCGCCGGTCACGTTGAGTGGAAGAAGGACCTGCCAATGATCATCGCGATGCATCGTCCAAGGTACATCGCAACAATATCACCCGCGTTCCCCCAGGACTTTAAGGCGAAAGTTAAGAAGGGCTTGGAGATGGAGGGATTCAGGTATTACCATGTGCTTGCTCCATGCCCAACCGGCTGGGGGTATGATCCAGCGAAAACTGTTGGATTAGCAAGGGACGCGGTACGGAGCGGATTGTTCCCATTGTACGAGGTCGAAGACGGCAAACTGAGCTTTACACTGGAGTTCAAGGAGCGTAAGCCCATCAGGGAGTATACGAGCCTCCAGCGAAGGTTTAGGCACCTCAGTGACCTTGAAATCGACACATTGCAGGAACAGATCGAGGAAAGATACCAGAATCTGGTCCAGTTCAGTAAAACAAAGTACTAGGGTATATCCCTAGATTTTCTTCAAAGCCTTCTTTATTCTATCCAGTCCTTCCTCAAGGTCCTCCATACTCTGTGCGTAGGCGTTCCTGATGTGGCCCTTACCGTGTTCACCGAACAGGTGACCTGGGGTGATGGCTACCTTAGCCTCTTCCCTGAAGTATTTGGCTAGCTCTGGTGAGGATTTTCCGTACGCGGATAGGTCCGGGAACACGTAGAATGCGCCTTCGGGCTTTGTGATCTCAACGTTGGGTATCTCCTCCCATCTGTCAAGGACATAGTTCCGCTTCGCCTCGTACTTTTTGACCATATCAGTGACACAGTCCTGTGGACCGGTTAGTGCCGCTAGACTTGCGTACTGCATCGCCTGGTTGAGTACTAGGAAAGTGGCCATCTGGGTGGCGAACATCTTGTCGTACAGCTCCTTGTTGGGTGCGATGATGTACCCTGACCTCCAGCCAGTCATGGCGTAGGTCTTGCTCAGCCCGTTCAGGATGATGGTTCTCTCAGCCATGTCGGGTAGGCTGGCTATGCTTCTGAACTTGTGTCCATCGTAGGTGATCTCGTCGTAGATATCGTCGCTGATGACGGGCACATCGTTCTCGATGCTATAATCCGCTATCTCCTTGAGCTTCTCATTCCCCATCACTGAGCCCGTCGGGTTGTCTGGGCTGCAGATGAGGATGCCCTTGGTCTTCTCGTTGGTTGCCTTCTGGATGTCATCGATGTGGAAGTTCCAGTTCTCTTCCTTGTACCTTGGAACTGTTGCTACCTTCAACCCCAGCTCTTCCACCGGGCTGTAGTACCCGAAGAAAGCCGGGTCCATCATTATGTACTCCTCTCCCGGCTTCATCAATGCCTTGAAAACCATGTATATGCCCATGGTACTGCCCGGTGTGATTAACACTAGCTCGGGGTCTACGTCCACCCCGAGTTTCTGGTACTTGGCTGCCACCGCCTCCCTTAACTCAAGGATGTGTCTGAAGTCGCCGTAGTGGGTGTACCCATCGTCCATCGCTTTCTTCATCGCGTCAACGATGTGCTTAGGGGTATCATACTCGGGCTCTCCGCCTCCTATGCTGATTAAACGTTTCATAGATACGCGTAGCTTTAGTGATGTTTAACGCCATCGGGTGGGTGGATTATTATAAGAAATTGACGCTTCAATACCCATGTCAGAGCCCCTTGATTTCTGCAAGAAGCGATACACTCACCTCAAGAAACAGATGGAGGAGCACGAGCTGGACATGGTCTGGCTCGCAGGCGGAGCCGGAATGGGTCCAAGATACCAGAGACTCACCGGGTCAACCTCGGGAACAGCGGTCATCATCCCCATTGATGGAAACCCAGCACACTTCGTGTACAGCGTAGACTACAACAGCACACTGGATGAGAGCTGGCTACCAGTCAAGCTGCTAAAGAGCAGAGCCGAAGCGGGTCCAGCCATCACTGAGTACGCCAACGAGTACCTGAAAGAGAAATCAAAGATCGGAGTCAACCTTGGAAACGTCAACCACACCAGCTACGAGTACTACTCTAAAGAGTTCAAGGGCGAGCTGGTGGACATCTCGGGCGACATCATACCGAAAGTATGGTTCGGACTATACCCGGATGAGGTAAAGTTCCACAGGGTGGTAAGCAAGCTAGCAGACATCGGATGTGCAGCGGTTAGAGAGGCGATGCGACAAGGAATCACCGAGACCGAGCTCGCAGCGGAGGCAAACTACGCGATGCAGAGAAACGGGGCTGAGACCCTCAGCTTCCAGACAATCGTATCCTCGGGTGAACGATCCGCTTACAGCCACGGATGGCCAACCCCGAGAAAGGTCAAGGAAGGAGACCTCGTCTTGGTTGATCTAGGTCCAACTGTAAGCGGATACGCCGCAGACGAGACCCGCACGTACCTTCTAGGTAGCGACCCCAAGAAGGAAAAGATGATGGAAACGATGGACAAATCAGTCCAGGCAGTTATCGACAACGTGAAACCCGGAGCGAGTTGTAAAGAGCTTGACGCCATCAGCAGAAAAGTATTGAAGGACCATGGGTTCCCTGATTACCCCCACAGCCTAGGGCACCCATTGAGCGGCTTCATCACTCCGATGCTCTCCAAGACAAGCAAGCACATCCTTGAACCAGGCATGCTTTTCACGGTTGAGCCAGGCATCTACTTGCCCGGTTATGGGGGTGTCCGAATGGAGGAAAACGTTCTAGTCACCGAGGACGGGTACGAGCAGCTGACGAGGGGTCCTCGTCTAATCTAATTTTTATAGTAATAGTCCTACGACCATCGCGAAGAGCATCCCGATTAGTAGTCCAGTTGAGACCATGTGTTTGTGGTCAAGGCTGCAGTACTCGTGTGCGATTGGAATCAACTCGTCTATTGTAACATAGGTCATCACGCCTGCCGCGAAGCCCAGGCTCCAACCCACGATGTCTACTCCGAAATATGAGATTATCAATGCTCCTAGGAGCGCACCAACTGGCTCCATCAATCCTCCGAGAGTGGCGATTCCCAGCGCCCTCATTTTGGGTACTCCAGCCTGAATAAGCGGGCTGACCGTGGCAATACCTTCAGGGATGTTGTGGAAACAAATCATCAACGCGACAAGCAGTCCAAGCGAAGGTGCATGTCCGTAACCGGCTGAAACCACGATTCCCTCCGGGAAGTTATGTATCGACATCCCAATGGCGATGATTAAGCCGCTGTTGAAGAGATGCCTGTCCTTGACTCCGTCCTCCCATTGCCCGAACTCGATGTGGGGCAGCCTAAGGTCAACAAGCATCATGAATAGCGTTCCCAGCCCAAAGGCTATTACAACCTTCCATGGTGCAAGCTCATTCACTGCCTCAGCGTAGAGATCGAGAAAGCTGACTACAAGCATCACCCCGCCAGCGAAGCCCATCATGAAACCCATCTTGCGGTTACTCACCTCACCGAACCTTAGCACGATGAGGCCTCCGATTCCGGTTGCGCTTCCCGCGATGAGGCTTAACAGGATTGGGATCAGGACGTTCATTTGATGATACCGCCACCCAATATCAACCCACGTATATTTTAGGCTTGCCAAAAATAACATTGGTTTATGCGTTGAAGGTCTTAAAAACGGGTAGCCATCACTCAGATTATGCGAATCGATGTCATAATGCTCATCTCGGGACTCAGCGAGGAAGCCCTCACGAGGCGGCACGATGTTCTTCAGAGCTACGCCTCGTTTGGCACTAAAATCAGGTTGGTCGAGACACGGAACGCGCCTCCATCCGTTGATTCACTCCCGGAGATGGAGCTAGCCGCACCTGGAATACTTGAACGAGCGGTTAAGAGCCAGGAGGAGGGAGCCGACGCTGTGATCATCTGGGGTGGACACGACCCATCACTTGAGGCTGCGAGGAACCTTGTCGATATCCCAGTGATGGCACCCGGCATGGCGTCCATGTACCTAGCCTCGATGCTCGCAGACACGTTCGCTTTGATCATCCAGCTACCAAACGTCAGCAAGGTAGCCGAGAGACAGGTCAACGACCTCGGATTGGCTGAGAGGTGTAATGGCATCTACTCGGTTGACCTCCCAGTGCTTGAGCTCAGGGAGCCTGAAGGGTTCCAGAAGGTTCTTGAGACCTCAATCCAGGCAGTCGAGGACGGCGCTGATGCCATCTGCTTTGGCTGCATGGCGCTAAACGACCACACCGAAAAGCTGCAGGAGGAGCTTGACAAACACTTCACCGGCGTCAAGGTGATCCACCCGGGCAAGGCCGTGATCAGGCTGACTGAGTTACTGGTTGATCTTGAGTACACCCACAGCAAGCTAAGCTACCCAAACCCACCCAAAGAGATCAGGTTCCCGGAATAATGTCCCAGCTAGTCTGCCAGCAGTGTGGGAAGTGCTGCAACGACCTCATCCAGCCCGACAGGGGGATACTTCGAGGGCTATCTCTTCTACCAGAGGAGATTATCAATTTCCCGAAAGAGCAGGTAAAACCATACCTAGGAATAGGCAGGCGTCCCCATGAGTCAAACTTCAGGGTCATAGCGTACCAGCTCACAACAGAGACTTGCCCAAAGCTTGAGGACAACAAGTGCACCGACTATGAGAACCGGCCAACCACGTGCAGGCAGTTCCCCTTCAGCTTAGACCTTGACGCGGACGATGAACCCCTTCTCGGTATTGATATGAACTGCCCAGCCGCTGCCGAGCTGGTAAGCGAGATGGATGGTATGCTCGACTTCAGCGACAGGGTGGAGGCTGAGAAGCTACTTGATTTGAAAAGGCAGGTGCTTGAGAACCCAAGGCGAGCATGGGTGTACGATCTAGGCTCGATGAAGTGGGTCAGGTTTGATAAAATAGGTTAAGGCTAGAAGCCCATCACGGTGCTGGATACCTGGGGTATCCTGCGGTTTATAGTCATCACACCGCCCTGGCTGGGTGATATCACGATGGTGATCTCCTCGTAGGGGTGCGCGTACACGTTTGGCATGCTACCCTGAGCCGGATCCACACTGTCTTTATCAAGCGTCGTGAAATCGATTGCGACCTTGAATCTTTCACCCGCCTCCAGCATTGTATCGGCGTCACCGTTGATCACCGTAACAGCTGCAACGGTTGTTGATCCATCGTACACCACACCATGACATCTAGGGTTAGCGTAGGTGATAACGATCTCGTCATCATCCATGTCAACCGGTGTGTCTCCTGCTCCAAGTGTAAGGTAGAACACGGCCTTTGTCAGACAGATGTCTGCCTGGTCCAACGTGTTGTTGGCGAAGGTCCCAATAATATCGCTGTCCAACTGCAAGGCTGAACTCGCCTCCGCCATGCTTCCTCCTATTACACTCTGGGCCTGTTCGGCTGACATGAACCCCATGTTTAGCACGACGAACGCGAACGCCGATGATGTAACTACAAACGCAACAAGTATGATGGCTGTCTCTAATCCTGTTAATCCTCGTCTAATCTTCACGGATACCTCTCCCGTTATGATGTTTTTTCCGGTAAGAATTGATAAAAGAAAATGTGTGTGGGACAGCCCACAATCAACGGTGATCCTTTGCCATGTCAGGCGTCTTGTACGGTTTCAATACCAGGTTCCAGTTGTCAAGACTCCACGTCCTCAACCCTGCGTACTGGATGCCGTTCTCCTCAAGCAGCCTCTCGGCTTCATCCTCGCTGCCCTCGGGGACATAGAGGAAGAACTTCTTGAAGGTGACTCCCATCCCAGTCATCTCGCTCATTGTCTTCCACTTCCTCACGTCAGCTTCGGTGAAATCCGGTAGAATCTCTATCTCCCCACACTCCCGAATAGTGCCATCCGCGTTGAGCACAGCGACGCTGGGGTAAAGTGGGCCGTCAGGTGTATCGAACGCCCACTCCTTGTTGTCGTAGCTATTCGCTACCGTTGTCCTTGACTCGTCCCAGTCATCCTGCCCCACAAACGGGAATCTGGTCGCAGCGATGACCCTCGCGATCCTGCCCTTCAACACCTTACCTTCTACCATAACCCATCCTGCTCCTTGATCAATTTCACAGCCTCATTGTGTGTAGGGATCGGTGCGACTGCACCAAGCCCTGTTGCAGTCAACGCGCCCACAGCGTTTGCGTAGCTTGCTGTCTTCTCCAGTTCCCAGCCCTCGATCATCCCTTTGACCCATGCACCATCAAACGCATCGCCGGCACCGGTCGAGTCAACGACGTCGATCTTGTATCCGGGTGATGTGAAGCTCTTCTCATCTGTGGACACGTAGCAGCCCTTGCCTCCGTGCTTGATTACAACTGTCCCTACACCCATCTCACGTAGGTGCATCGCCGCCTTCTCCATGTCAGTTAAACCGTACAGGGTGTTCATGTCGTCCATGCTTGCGTAAACAACATCGGACAGGCTGAACGCATCAGATAACGCGTTCCTAGCAGTTTCGAGTCCCCACAGCTTCGCCCTCATATTCACATCGAAACTGCTTAACCCACCACTCTCCCGGTTGATCTTGAGGGCTTCAAGGGCTGCATCCCTTGATGTCTTGCTTATTGCGAGGGTGATGCCACTGGTGTGGAACACCTTCGCTTTCGAAATATAGTCGACGTCAAGGTCATCGACGCTGAACCTGCTGGCAGCTGAGCCTGCACGGTAGTACGTGAAGTCATGTCCACCCTCCTCCATGAGGCTGATGATGTAGATAGCTGTCCACGCATCCTTCTCCACGATCACCCTGCTGTTATCCATGCCCTCAGCCTCCCAGAGGTCAAGGAAGCTCTTACCAAACTCGTCGCTACCCAACCGGCATACGTGACCCACCGATAACCCTTGGCGCGCTGCCGAGACGGCGAAGTTACTCGTGTCCCCTCCCCAGCCCCGTTTGAACAAGTCTACCTCGCTTAGCCTACCCACGTCCGTGGCGCAGTACTCCACCATGGGCTCCCCAAGCCCGACTATCTCTGGACTCAACCGTTTCCCTCAGCAGAAAGCCGTCTTTTTCTGTGATAAGCCTTGGCAAAAGAATAACAGGGTTGAGGGTGGAATCCTTGTATGGACTCTCTCAGTGGAATCATCACCGCCCTCGTGACGCCCTTCACCGTGGACGGGGAGATAAAGGTTGAATCGATCAAGCCGTTAATCGATTTTCAGGTCAAGGGTGGCGTGAACGGGGTATTCCTTTGCGGTACAGCTGGCTCTGGACCGATAATGCGAAGCGATCAAAGGGTGCTCATGTTCAAAGAGTCGGTGAAGGCGATCAATGGCAGGATAAGCTCCCTCGCCCACGTCGGGGCACCCAGCACAGAGGAAGCGGTCAACCTAGCGGTGGAAGCAGAGAAGGCGGGCGTTGATGCCGTTGGAGCCGTCCCGCCTTTCTTCTTGAAGCCTGACAGGACCAGCATCCTCAACCACTTCAAGGCGATAGCTACAGCCGTCAAGATTCCACTCTACGTCTACAACATCCCCGGAAACGCGGTGAACAAGGTGACACCAGAGATGATGGTTGAGCTAGCCGATGAACCCAACATCAGGGGCGTCAAGGACAGCAGCAAGGATTTCATCAACCTCCTCAACTATCTGCGCCTACTCCCCGAGGATTTTAACGTCATCTCTGGCTCGGATAGCTACATCTACCCTGCTATAATGATGGGCGCCAAGGGATCAATCACCGGGTACGCCAACGGGTTCCCAGATATCTACTCGGAGTTCTGGCGAGTCATCGGAGAGGGCGATGTGAGGGCTGCACGTGATTTCCAGTGGAGGATCAACGAGCTTAGGGGCAACCTCCAGAAGCCACCGCTTGCGTCCCATTACGAGGCTTTGAGGCTCCGGGGCGTTGATGCAGGTGTACCGAGAGCTCCCCTACGGGGTATGACCGACTCCGAGAAAACGGACTTGAAGCAACGGCTGGATAAGCTAGACGTCCTCTAGCTTCTCGACCTCAGCGTCGATAACCTTCTCAATATCATCCAGCTTGTCTTTTATCCAGTCCCTGAGCTCGTCTATCTTCCTGACCTTGGCGTTCCAGCGCCTGACGTTGATGTTTGACCTGATTGACTTCTCGACGATCTTCTGGAAAAGGTTAGGGTCGAGGGCGTCTAGCTCAACGGACTTGTCGCCGTGTTCAGCCATGAATCCTTCGGCTCGTGCGTCTGTCCGCTTCACCGGCATGGGTGGTAGTTTGTACTGGTTGATCTGGTCAGCGGTTAGGGCTATCCTTGTGACCGAGAAATCCTTCGCACCGTAACGTGCGAGCCTATCCTCAAGGTCTCGCTCGATGTCAATGCCGCTAGGGTCAAAGTCACCGTAGTAGAGTACCATGACGTGTTTGCCCTCCAGCCGTGTCTCCATGTACTTGGCCATACCTTGCACGTAGCTGAAGCTTGGGTAGCCCCTCGTTGGGAAAGTACGCACCGAATAGTTGTTTGCCACACGGCTGACAAGCCTGCTAAGGGCGTCCTTCTCTAGGCTGATGAGCACGTGATTGGGCTGGTTGTCCCACATGGGCATTGTGAAGCCCTTCCAGCTGTCCTGCAGGCTGTGCAGCTTGTTCTTCAGGTACTCCTCGGCGGAGTCAAAACCAGTGTCACCTCTTCCTAGGATGCGTCTGCTCCTGTCCTCAAGGCAGTTTATTGGTACATCACCCTGCTCACGTGCCTTGACAAGCACCCTGCTGAGCCTCTTGTATGAGTTTATCGTGTTTGGGATGAGCAGTCGAGCCACTAACCGGTAGTACAGCTGCCTCAGCGTTATCGCTGTGTCGTACTGGTCGAAGACCTCAAGGCTAGCCCTGACTAGGTCCTCGTATTTGGGCCCGGAGCGACTCATCTAAAGGATATCTTGCGTCAGGGTATAATTCAGTTATCTCCGGCTAAACGTGCAAGAAGGCGTTTTCACCGAGTTTTCGCGGTTGGGGAGCCGTTTTCCATGGCTTTTTCGATGTCTGAGACCACTTTTTCATTAATAGACCTGGTTTTTGGGTCAACTCTGCATGTAGATAAAAAGAGGTGTGAGTTTAACCGGTTTCTGATAGCGCCTCGGCGGCTATCTGCTCCTTGGTCTTGTCCCCGTAGCCCGCCAGCTTCTCCTTCAGGGTCGCCGCGAAGCCTCCGAGCCAGTCGAACTTGGTGCAGTCAGCAAACTCGTCGCACTGGTTGCATAACCCGTAGCCCTTCTCGTTTGCGCAGAGCCTGATGGCGCAGTCCGGTGGGCCTCCGCCCTTCTCGCAGCCGGCGCAGTAAGCGTACTTGTTCATCCAGTCAAGGACCTTCTCGGTTGCGGTCCAGTCCAGCACGGCACCGCCGGGCACCATTGGTGCCCAGTCCTTGATTCCGATCCCGTTGATGAGGTCAAGGGTCTTCTTGGCGGTCTTGGCTGCTGTGCCGTTCCCGAGGTCACATGTACCGCAGGTGATGCCACAAGGCGCGACTTGGTTTGATACATCGAAAGGTGGTGATGTCATCCCATGATGCAGCGTTGTTGTTCTTTTAAAACCTACAGATAGGGTTGAACCGGGGGTAGGTGGAAGTCGAAGCCGTTAAACGTCGTCACTGCGCCTTGTATTCGATTAAATTGAGTCTTTTCCAGAAGAAACGGTGCATGCAGGTGCTGGACCTGCTCAAGAAGGACGGCGTTGATGCCCTGCTGTTGTTCCCCGGAGCCAACATAGCGTACTATACTGGATTTCCAATCGGCATGAGTGAGAGATTGGCAGCAGCCGTCATCCCGGTTGAAGGTGAGCCATACTTTATCGTAAACAAGCTTGAGGGAGAGCTGCGAGGACTTGAGCCCTGGTTCAAGAAGGTCTACATCTGGGAGGAACACGAGGACCCGGTAATGCTCCTAGCGGAGAAGCTCAAGGAAGGCGGATACGGGAAGGCTAGACTGGGTATCTCTGAGGAGGCACCGTGGGGCTGGGTAAACAAACTAGCAGCACAGTTACCAGAAGCGGAACTGGTGGACATCAGCGACGCGGTTGGATACGTCAGGATGGTTAAGACCGATGAGGAGATCGCCCACATGCAGGAAGCGTGCAGGATCACCGATGAGGCACTGGAGGAAGCCTTCCAGCAGATGAAGACTGGAATGACGGAAGGAGAGCTAAAGGCATTGATCACAAACGGGATGACCGCTAAGGGTGGTGCCCGTCCATGGGCAGCGGTGCTATTCGGTGAGAGGGCTGCCCTACCACATGGTGGAGCAGGTCAGCGTGGACTCCAGCCAGGTGAGTTCGTACTGGTTGACACCGGTTGCTTCATCAAGGGCTATGGGAGTGACCTCACGAGAACCGTCTTCTACGGGGACAAGCCGACTGATCGTCAGAAAGAGATATACAGCGTGGTTCTCGCGGCAAACAGGGCTGCATTCGATGCGGTTAAACCAGGTGTGACCTGTGAGTCCATCGATGTGGCTGCGAGGAAGGTTATCGAGGACGCCGGTTTCGGTGAGTACTTCATCCACAGACTCGGACACGGTATCGGGTTACAGGTTCACGAGCACCCGTACATGGTGAGGAACAACAAGCAGCTCCTTGAGCCCAACATGGCTTTCACCGACGAACCGGGAATATACATCATCGGCGAGATCGGCGTAAGGGTGGAGGACACTGTAATATGCACCGAGGACGGGTGCAGGAGCCTCACCAGGTTCCCAAGGAAGCTACGCAAGTACCCGGTGAGGTAACTTGGTCGAGCTCAGCCTTGTCGTCGGTGGACTCATCGCAGCGGTAGGCGGTGGCATCTGTCTCTACTGGTGGGTCTACTGGGAGAGGAACTTCAAGGGCGAGCTACTGACCGAGGGACCATACGCGATTGTGCGTCACCCCTATTACAGCGGGTTCATTTTCCTTGCGATTGGATTGGCGATAGCAATGCCTATCTTCGAGACAAGGCTTCTCGCGGCGATGACCCTAGCCGTCATATCCGTCTACGTGCCCCGAGAAGAAGAGCAGCTTCTCATCCACTATAAGCAGAAATACAAACGATACATGGCGAAAGTCAAGTATCGGTTGATCCCTGGAATCTACTAACAGTTTTTATCCATCTTACCCGTTCTAAACGCCATGCTCATCGCGTGTGGAATCCTTGAGGATAATGGATTATATCTCATCGCCCAGCGTGGCCGAGACGATGAGCATCATCCATTACGCTGGGAGTTCCCCGGAGGCAAAGTCAGGGACAATGAATCCGGTGAGGAGTGCATCGTAAGGGAGCTCAAAGAGGAACTGGACATTGATGTCCAGGTCAAGGAGTTCTACGGCGAGTACAAAGAGGAAGAACTAACAGGTCTCTACTACATCGTAAAACTTGTGTCAGGTGTGATCACGTTAAACGAGCACGAGCAAGTCCAGTGGGTGCACCCTGACGACCTTGATCAGTATGATCTTCTCTCCGTGGACCGCAGAATATCCAGAAAACTAGCCTCAGAGCGGTAATCCGTGGGTTTTAACTAGGTTGAACGCGGTGTTTTGTGCATGTCCGATGATATGGTGAAATATTACAGCGACCGCGCCAAGGAGTACGAGGAGATATACGAGTGGAGAGACCCCGGACGGCAGGAAGAACAGGACCGGATGGGGGAAGAGCTCAAGAAGGCGTTCAAAGGCAAAAGGGTGCTGGACATTGGTTGTGGCACTGGTTACTGGGATGAACGGATCAGCGAGACAGCAGAGTCCATCCTAGGCATCGACATCAACGAGGCAGTACTTGAAATCGCACGCAGCAAGAAGTACAAGTGCCCCGCCGAGTTCCGGGTGATGGACGCCTACAACATGGAGTTGGACGAGAAGTACACGGGCACCATCGCGTCATTCATGCTCAGCCACGTTCTCAAGGAGGACATGGACGAGTGGATCGGTCATATCCACGATCAGCTTGAGCCAGATGCTTCAGTTTTTATCGCGGACAACACGTTCGTCGAGGGAATAGGAGGCAAACTTCACACCAAACCCGATGACCAAAACACGTACAAGCTACGGACATTGAACGACGGGAGCCAACACATGATCGTCAAGAACTATTTCACAACAGCGGAGCTGGTCAAGCTGTTCGGAGCCCACACCCAGGGGTTCAGCGAGGAAAACGTGTTCATGGGCAAGTGCTTCTGGTGGGTCAGCTACCAGTACAAGCCCTAGGTTAGTGGCGCAAAATCATCCTTTGGTGCACCGCACAACGGGCACTCCCAGTCATCCGGGAGATCAGCGAAAGAAGTCCCCACTGCTACTCCGTTATCCGGGTCTCCCTCAGCGGGGTCGTAAACGTATCCACATACCTGACACTCATATTTCTGAGACATGGATATGGCTACGGCTTGACGTTATTTAAAATCAACTCACCGGATCGTGAAATCAGAAGTAAACTCACCTGTATCGTTATCCTCCGTCTCCCATTGCTTCACAAAAACATATCTCCCCGGTGGTAGATCAGTGAAAACATCCTGAGTCCAAGTCTCCCCCCTTGAGAGTTCGACGATTCCCGCAATCCAAGCAACATCCAACTCAACAGCATACAACGTCCCATCCGCTTCCTCCCTCCACACCTCGTATGGGTACCCAAAAACGATTATTTTCCTGCCCCTGTTTTCGATAGTAAATGTGACTGGGTCCCCTCGATTAACACTCATATTACTCAGGCTAGCTGAGACATCGTGATCTGGGGTCAAATATCTCCAACCTAGAAACCCGAAACCGATTATGAGTACAATTACTACTCCCAGAAACCAATTCCTACCCGAACCAGACTCCATAAACAGTAATATTTCTGTGAAAATAATAAACATAGCCCAAACGGAAAGACTATAATCCCCGGCTAATCAATGGATTCTGATGCTAGCCGAGAGGGAAGCCGCAAAGTACCCGTTTCTGAGGTCAGGCTTGAACCTACTGGAAGGATTAGACCTTCAACTGGACGAGCTAGCAGGACCAGCATACGCAAAAGTCGTTGATAGAGCCAAGGAAAGGGTCATCGAGGCAATAATGAACGGCGAATCCTCGTCAAACCTAGCCAACGTGGACCCCATGACCGAGCTATTAAGCTACCCAATCTCCGTGATGTTCGTCACGTTGATCTCCGAGCAGTTCCTCAACCGCCGATTCAGCCTCGCTGAGGCGGTCAGGGCTTACGGGCTACTCCAGAAGGAAGACGAGGACAGGATACTTGACATCGCCCTCAACGAGTTCGGGTGGATAATCAAGAAGGACCCCGAGACCATCGACGGCGAGGAGATGAGTCTAAAGGTATCCTTCGCCGACTACCTAGACCTAGCAGCCGGTTTCCATGAACCTAAATGGAAGCTTGTGAACCGCAAGATGGAGAACGGGTTCGTAGCACTGACAGACAAGGAGGCAGCCAGGCTCCTGCAGGTTGAGGTGGAGAAATGGGTGAATGAAAGGGTAGCGACCCCAAGCAACTTCCCGCTACCGCTGCCCCTAGAATCTAGGCTCAACGAGATCAAGAAGGTGTTCGACGAGAACAGGTCCAAGCTCAGCGGAAGCGAGCTACCCGACGAAGTCATCAACGAGGCTTTCCCCCCCTGTATCAACTACTGCCTTGAGGGACTAATGGCAGGCAGAAGGGCTAGTCACATGGAGCGGTTCGCCTTGACGAGCTTCCTCGTGAACGTGGGTATGCCAGTTGACCAGATGGTGAGTTTCTACACAGACGTAACCGACTTCGACGAGTCACTTACACGTTACCAGATTGAGCACATCGCCGGGCTGAAGGGTAACAGGACAAAGTACACGCCACCCACATGTAACACCCTTCGGACACACCGGGTGTGCCGGAACCCTGACAGCACCTGTGACAGGATCACTCACCCGTTATCGTATTACCGTCGAAAAGTCTGGATAATGCAGAGACGTGCAGAGGAGGCAGCAGCCCGGGAAGCCGCCAAGGAGGAAGCTGAATCCTCAAATACAGCGAAGCAGGAATAGACGCGAAATGAAAAGGGAGCTAACCGAGGAGAAGAAACAGCGACTCAAAATGGTCGGCTTACACTACTGCAAACTATACGAGAACGTGGTCAGATGGAACGCCCCTGCATGTGACAAATGTCCACATGCCACCTACCCACGAAAGTAAACTGTAACCAGTTTTATACCCGACAAACATCAAGGAATAGACATGGAGCAGGAGCCATGGGGGAGTCCACAATTCATAGAGGAACAGTTCTCCCACTGGTACCGCCGCAACTCTAGCACCATACCCGCTCCGATTGACGTCGTTCACCGCGAGTTCGCGTTCCTAACCTTCAGAGGCAGGGGAATGCACCGGCACATCCAGCTACCGTCAACCAGGGACATGAGAAGCTATCTCCGCAACAACGCCCCAATGCACGCATACCACAGCAGCAGCTACTACGAGGACCCCACCGCCGACATGTCGTTAAAGGGATGGATCGGGGCAGACCTTGTCTTCGATATTGATGCTGACCACGTTGATCTTCCCTGCCAGAAAACCCATGACAAGTGGTGGTGCCGCAACTGCGACGAATCCGGTGTAGGACACCCGCCCGAGATATGCAAATGCGGGAAAGCCCAGTTCGAGACAGAGGTGTGGCTCTGTGCAGACTGCCTACAGGCGATGAAGTATGAGACAGAGAAACTTCTTGACATACTTATACAGGACTTTGGGGCGAAAATCGAGGACCTGATAACTAACTTCAGCGGAAACCGGGGCTACCACGTGCACGTGCATAGCGACGAGATGAAGGGGCTCAACCAGAACGCCCGCAGGGAGATCGTTGACTATATCATGGCGATAGGTCTTGAGGCAGGGCTACAGGGATTCAAACAGGGGGGAGGCGCAAGATCAACCCTAGCCGAGGGAGGCTGGAGAGGCCGAACAGGCAGAGCTGTCTACGATTACCTGACCTCAGCCACCGAGAAGCAGATCAGAGCCCTCAAGATGAGCCCCAACGCAACCAAAGCAGTACTAAACTCAAGGGATGAAGTGCTGGACACCCTTGTCACGAAGCACCCAGGCAACGTACTGCCAATGATTCCACCAAAACAGCTTGAAAAGCTTGTAGCCAAGGCAATCAAGCTCCAGGCAAGCGAGATCGACACAGTCGTTACCACCGACATCCACAGACTCATCAGGATGCCCAACACACTCCACGGGAAGACCGGCTGGCAGGTGCAGACAATCCCATACGGGAAGCTCCCAAGCTACGACCCGTTGACCAGCGCCGTGATACCAAACAAGTCCCAGATCAAGCTAGAATTCAAGGGTGCACCCAAAATCAAAATACTGGACGAGGAATATGGTCCATACGAGGAAGGAGAGGTCGTTGAATTGCCCATCGAGGCAGCCCTATTCTTCCTCAGTAAAAAAGGAGCGAGGGTCAAGCGATGAGCGAACGGTACAGAAGCCTAGAGGAGGCATGGAGCCAGGAAAAGAAGGCAAAAGAGCTCCTCAACATACCTGACGACCTGCTCCACGAGATGAAGGACTACGTCGCCACCCTTAACAAGACCCCCACCGACGAGAACACGCTAGCCGGGCAACTCCTGCGCACCGAGAAACTGTACGCAAACCAGATGATCAAGGACCTGACCGAGCTACGGCTCAGGAAAATCGTCACCCTTGAGGTCAACAACCAGCCAATTGATGCTCAAGCTATGACCCCGGAGGAGCAGAAACTCCACAGCAACATCCGACAGTTGTTATCTGGCTACAGGCAGGGAGCTGACCTACCGGACATCACCCCCATTGCCGCTCCACCCAAACCAGAGGCACCAAAGCCCAGGAAGACGCAGCGAGCCAAACCAGCACCAAAACCGGTTATCAAACCCGATGAGGTGCAGATGATTCTCGTCAGGTTCCTGCAGCCGCTACCGGCTATAATGGGCATCGACATGAAAGCATATGGACCGTTCCAGCCCGAGGAGCTAGCTACCATCCCGGTTCAGAACGCTGAAAACCTCATCAAGCGCGGAATCGCCAAGCCAGTGGACGTCGAACCCTAGTGACCAGCGCCTTTATAGACCACCTTTACGTGAATAGTACACCCTCCTGAAAGAGTTAAACCTAATAAGGAGAGGCAATGCTAAGACGGTGAGTAATAGCCATGAAAGTACCGAAGACAATGCGGACGTACTGCCCCAAATGCAAGACGCACACGGAGTTCAACGTCAGCATATACAAGGCAGGTAAACGCAAAGGTGCTAAAAAGGGTGAACGCAGGCAGGCCGATCGTAAGAAGGGCTATGGCGGACAGAAATTCCCAGAGCAGCACAACCAGGCAAAGGTCACAAAAAAACAGGCACTTACACTAAAGTGCAAAGAGTGCAACTACGGTCTCATGCGCAAGGGTATGCGGCTCAAGAAACTGGAGGTCGTATAATATGGCAGAATGGGGGCATCTGATTCCACGTCCAACAAGCAGGTTCCTCAGGGTCCGCTGCATCAGTTGCGAGTCAGAGCAGATAGTATTCAGCCACAGCAACACTGAAGTTGCGTGTCAGACATGTGGCGAGAAAATCGTTGAGCCTACAGGCGGAAAATGCAGGATCAACGGCGCAGTAGTCGCAGTTTTAGGGTGATTTAAATGAGTCTAGGACTTCCAGACTGGCCAGAAGTAGGCTACGTGGTAATCGCCACCGTTAGAAGGGTGGAATCATACGGTGCCTACGTGGTTCTCGACGAGTTCGGGAACAAGGAAGGTCTCCTACACATCAGCGAGATCAGCAGCCGATGGGTAAGGAACATCCGAAACCACGTCAGACAGGGCCAGAAGGTTGTCCTACAGGTTCTAAGGACCGACCAGGCAAAAGGTCAGGTTGACCTGAGCCTGCGAAGGGTCAGCAAGGACGAGAAACGCAAGAAACTTGAAGAGTGGAAGAAAGCCAGAAAGGCTGAGACGCTGCTGACACAGGCGGCTGCCCAGCTAAATATGGATATCGACCAGCTATACGCGGCTGAGGGCGAGAAACTACTTGAAGAGTACGGCAGCCTATACGAGGCTCTTGAAGCAGCCTCAAAGACAGGGGTTGAGGCACTCACAAGCGTGGGCGTCTCATCTGAGGCAGCCAACGTTCTAGCAGAGATCAGCAAGGACAAGATTATCATCAAGGGTGTAACCATTCAGGGCATCATTGAGATGACCAGCCTCACAAACGAGGGTGTCGAGGACATCAGGATGGCGTTCATAGACGCCGATGATGTAGCAAACCAGCACGAGGCATCAATCAAGATAACCACAAAGGGTGCACCAAAGTACAGGATCGAGCTCACAGCCGAGGATTACAAGAAGGCTGAGCTCGCCATGGATAAAACCATCACCTATATCCAGGATACCTGGAACAATATTGATGGTACATTCACGTACACAAGGGAGTAATCTCCAATGGTGTGGCTCCTGCGTAAATGCAAGAACTGCAGCGCTTATACCTTGAAGGAAACATGCCCAAAATGTGATGGGCCCGCAATTTCTCCTCATCCAGCAAAGTTCAGCATGGATGACAAGTACCGCAAGTACAAACTGTTGATGAAGCGCCTCGCCCAGAAGACAGAATAGACAATAATTATTCTAGTTACGGGTGGAAAGGCTTTTTACACCACAAACACCATGAAGTAACTCGATAACAATGGCAAAGAGTTATGTCAGGATCTATGGTCCACCACTGTTAAAGGCAATAAAAACACTAGAAGGCGTAGCCGTTGAGATGGCGAACAAGACCGAGGTCAAGTTCAGCCACAAATGCGTCCCATATCCAACAAGGATGCAGAGCGACAAGAACGACTGGAACACCTACCTAGCGAACATGCAGAAGACCTACAAGGACTGCTATGAGCCAGAGAAGATAATCAGCGACGCATCAATGACACTCGGCGACTATGATTTCGTGTTCGAGTGGACAAGCAAGCCCTCTCTACAGCAGATCGAGGAGCTCATTGCGAAAGTAGATGCCGCGCTGGCTGATGTTGGCGTACTATACACTCTGACAACAGAGTAATCTCATCTTCAATTTTCAACCAGTTTTTGTTTTATTTATACCCCTAGTGTTCACTAGGATCAAATTAATAAAAAAGAAAAAGATGGGGATCTTATTCGGCTCTCTTTTCAGCTTCCATTCGCTGGCTGGCTTCCTCAGCTAGTCTGAGTGCCTTCCGCTCCTGGAGCTCCTCGTAAACGATGAAGACTGGCATGATAACCCATAGGGCGATCATTAGCCAGAACAGCATGGTATCAGTATCCATACTTAGCCCTCCTCCGGTTTCTTGCCGCTAAGCACGTTGATTAGTCCGCTGATTCCACTTGAGAATCCACGGTTGTGCTTAGTTGCCTCCTTCCAGTCGATCTGAGCTTCTTCCTGAACCATCATCGTGTAGTTAACTCCAGGGATGTATAGCAGCTTCTCGGGGATCAGTCCGTTTGGACGGAACATGATTACCGCGATAAGCAGCACACCTAGGAGAATACTCTCGAAGTAGGCTACTGGGAAGAAGAAGACTTCCTGTAGGAACCATTTGTTTACGATGATAATACGGCGCATAGCGACGATCAGCGCACAGCCTAGGAATGTTCCGGCGTTGTTACCGGGGCCTCCCAGGATGAGCATTAGCCAAGGCCAGTATGTCCAGAAAGCGCGCTGGTAGTTCGCCTCTACGACGAAGCTGAAGTAGAAGGCTAGCAGTGTGCCCGATAGAGCAGTGATTCCGCTTGCGAACATTAGGATATTCTTCCTAATGCCAACTACGTTCTTTCCAACGCTTCCGACTGTGACCTCGTTCTCACGGATAGCCCTCATCAACCTTCCGTATGGGCTGTTCAGCATCGTTCTGAATATGAAGAAGCTGACTAGTCCTAGGAATAGTGTGACTACCGCCGTGAGCACCGTCCTGTCGCCGGGGTACCATTCGAAAATGTTCGGGATGAACATACCGAGTGTACCACCGCTGATCCATGGAATGTTCCTTCCGAAGATCTGCGCAGCGTCTGCCATCGTTGTTAGGACGATCATCAGATAGGTAGCCCTTAGCCTGATGGCTGGTAGGCTGATAACCCATCCGACAATCGCACCTAAGATGATTGACATGGCGAGGCTGAAGAGAAGCATTGACCATCCGAACGTGGAGTTGGTCTCGATGAATCCGTTCGCTGTCCTGACGTTTGCTGGGTTGTTGTATACCCAGTCAAAGTCATCCGCCCAATCCATTAGCTCTATACCGGCACCCTCAATCATTGTGAACATTAACCTTACGGTCAACGCACTGACGGTGAATCCGCCGGTGATAACCTGTACGGCGCAGCCCATGTTGGGGATACCCGCGTTTCCGTACTGGAAGTTTAGAGCCATGGCGACGATAACGAACAGACCGAAATACATGGCTATGTCTACGATTAGCCTAGCTGATCCTGAGACCGCTACGCCGCTCGTGAGTAAGCTCATTGCAACATCTTGTAGCATTTTACTCTTCCTCCTTCATCAGACCGATTGTTTTCAGGAAACTTTCTCCTGTGTCGGTCGCTACGAACTTTGACCAAACACCCTGTAGACCCTCTGGCTCGATCAGTAGAACTGTAACGAGGAAGATCATCGGGATCATTGGCCTGTACTCGCCTACCCATACACCGATAACTGCCTGACCCCAGGTTGTAAGCAGAATCTCGGACATGCCGACGATTACACCGCCGACAACGCTTCCATAGATGCTGTCAAAGCCACCCAACAGACTACCGGCCATGATGCTTGTGATCATCATGGCGCCGGACGATGGAGTGCTCTGGAACCATAGTGGGATCATCGCGCCGGCTAGGCATGCGAGTCCTCCGGTTAGGAACCAGCTGAACAACTGTATCTGGTTGATGTTAATACCGAGAACAGATGCAAGCTCTGGGTCTTCTGCCGTCGCCCTCATGGCGACACCCATCTTGGTTCGTGTAAGCATAAAGTGCAGCGCAATAACCAAGGTAATGGTCATCGTGATCGATACAACGAAGATTCCTGGGAAGTCTCCGATCTTAAAGTCGGACTCCTTCAACAGGAAAGCCATTGTATAGGTGCTGTACCTTTCCCTAAGCCAGTAGGCGTAGATCTGAATCAACGCCGTAAGGAAGATCTGGATGGCCAACGTCGAGATAGTCAGGACGATAGACCCTCCACCCATGTTAGTGAGTACCCTGATTACTACAAGGTAAACAATAACGCTGAAGATGCCTCCAACTATGAAGGCTAGTGGGAACCCTAGGTAAGGGTTGATTCCCAAGATCTTAGCAAAGGTGTAGCTTACGTAGATACCAATACCTGCATATGTTCCGTGCGCGAAGTTTGGTACCTTCGCGGTTAGATACGTCAATGTAAAGCCGATACTTAGCAGCGTGAGTTCTGAAGCGAACACCATCGCTGCCATCCAAATTGCAGGGATTAACATGTTAAGTAAACCCGTTACGCTTGTGCCGCTAATCGCTAATAATATTTTTCCCGAAAAGCCGTCTCCCTTATCGAAAAAGACGCCAAAATAGGGTTTTTTACAGTGTTTAATCAAAATTCAAGCTCAAAAAGCCTTCTATCTTTCATTTTTCAGTTAAGGCAAATAAGGATTGGTAAAAACCTTATATAATGTAATGGTTGTAAATTCTCCTTGCGACAAACCATAAGGTGAAGCAAGACTTGGAAATGAAAGGTAACACACTAGCAATTGTGCTTCTAGTCGTCGGACTTGTAGTCGGCGGTGGAGCAGGATACTTCATGGCACCCAAAGAGACAGTAGTCGAAGGTGGAGGCCCTGGAGAGACTATCATAAAAGCTCCCCTAGAAGGTGAAACCGTACAGATCGGTTACATCTCCTCAACCACTGCAGGTCTCGAAACAGCTACGCCACTCGTACAGGACATCTTGATGGTGGACTATAACGAGTACGCAGCGAAACTAGGATTGGATGTCGATTTCGAGTACCTGATTGACGATGCAACTGGTCAGGCCGCGGTCCACTTGGAGAAGGTCCAGGGATTCAAATCCATGGACGTAAACGTCTTCATGGGTGGCGGTTGGTCAAGCCACGCGCAGGCAGCGCTCAGCTACTGTAACGACAACGACATGCTAATGTGGAGCTCATCCTCAACTAGCCCACTTCTCGCAATAGGTGACGACAACCTATACAGGATGTGTCCAGACGACACGATCCAGGCCCCAGCCATCAGCGCAATGCTGCTGAGCCACGGCATCAAGGCAGTCGTCGTACTCCAGCGTGGTGACGCTTGGGCAGACGGAATTTACAACTATTTCGAGCCCGCGTATACCGCAGCCGGCGGCGTAATCCTAGAGAAGATCAGGTATGCTGGTGAGGCAACAGAGTTCAGCAACTATCTACAGACCGCAGAAGGCAAGATCGCTGACGCGATTGACACCTACGGCGTAGATCACGTTGCACTGGAGGTTATATCCTTCAGCGAGAGCGTAGTCATGGTAACCCAGGCAGTCGACTACCCAGCTGTTTACAGCGTAAAGTGGTTCGGCTCTGACGGTACAACCATGAGTCAGCAGCACTGTGACGACGCACCAGAGCAGACTCTACACGTTAAACTGTACAGTACTCTGGCGGCACCAGCTGCATCAGAGAAATACCAGGACCTATACGACAGGTACTTCGGACTGGTAGCCCAGCCAATGGGTTACTATACCGCATGTTCCTACGACATCGGTTGGGTACTCACTGAGAGCATCCTGAACGCACAGACAACTGACGCTACTATCCTTATCCCAATCCAGCACGACACAGCTTTCAACAACTTCGGAGCAAGCGGTTGGAACAGGCTGAACGAGGCTGGCGACAGGTACGGAAGTAACTACCAGATCTGGAGCTACTACGATGATAATGGTGTCTGCAAGCCCCACGCAGTCGGCCTATTCGACGGTATTACCGGCGAGGTCACTTGGGACACAGCAGCCATCGGCTACATCCCACCCACACTATAAGCACAAACCTAACCTTTTTTCTATTTTTTACATATCACTGAATAACATATACAGCCCCTATTTCCTTCAATAATATGTGCTGAAAAGACTTGTAAATTACCCTCCTTTTATGAAAATAACTCAAAAAACGTTCCTTCATATATAGCTGAATCTGCCCGTCTCTGCAAAATTATTTAAACAATGCGTGCACGCTATATGGTTAGTTGATGCCGACATGTCGGAAATACTAAAAATCGATAACGTTCACAAATTCTTCGGCAAGTTCGCGGCCAACGACGGCGTTAGCTTCAGTTTGAAGGAAGGCGGCATCTATCTGCTCGTCGGGCCAAACGGCTGTGGAAAATCAACACTAGTAAACTGTGTTTCAGGAATCTTCGTTCCAGAGATTGGAACTGTTCACTATCGTGATGCAGACATCACAAGTGAGGACATGTACAAGATCGCGAGGAGGGGACTTGTACGTACCTTCCAGATAGCGTCACCCTTCCTGAGTCTAACAACACTTGAAAACATGCTAGTGGCTTTGCCGGACAACGCAGGTGAGAACATCGCCTTATCCCTATTCAAGCCAACTTGGATTGACAGCGAGATCAGCGCCGTAAGGCGCGCAACTGAGCTCCTGAAAGTCCTTGGGCTAAAGCACGTATGGAACAAGCCAGCGAACACCCTCAGCGGTGGAGAGCTAAAACTCCTTGAGATCGGACGCGCTCTGATGAGCGGCGCCGAGACAATCCTGCTGGACGAGCCCGTAGGTAGCATCGACCCAGTACTCTGTCACCAGATCTTCAGCCACGTGCTGAGGCTAAGGGACGAGCTAGGAATCACATTCCTGGTTATCGAGCACAGGCTAGAGGTAGCTGCACAGTACGCGGACCACGTCTTCGCTATGGACAGGGGTAAGCTAATCGTCGAGGGCACCGCAGAGCAAGTCTTCGAGGACGAGCGAGTAATCAAATCATACCTGGGTGAGTAAAATGGGAAGCAAATACATTATGGAAACAAAGGGCCTTAACGTAGGTTACGGTCCTATCCACGTCATCTACGACTGTGACTTCAGGGTCCCAAACGGAGAGGTAACAATCATCGTAGGCCCAAACGGCGTAGGAAAGACCACACTGCTCAAGGCAGTAATGGGTCTAGCGACCGTTTACTCAGGTGAGGTTCACTTCGAAGGAAACAACATCACTAATGATGCTCCATATGAGAGGACCAAGGCTGGAATCGGCTACATGCCCCAGACTGGTAACATCTTTAGCAAGCTTACCGTTGATGAGAACCTCAAGATGGCTGCGTACACAATGAATGACCCTGATGTCATTCAGGACAAGAAAGAGTTCGTCTACAGTCTATTCCCAAGGCTCAAGGACTTCCTGCCCAGGGCGGCTGGTACTTTGAGCGGCGGTGAGCGCCAGATGCTCGCTGAGGGAATGGTGCTGATGAGGGACCCCAAGATCATGATGGTCGACGAGCCAACTGCGGGCCTGATGCCTAAGCTGGTCAACGACGTCATGAGGCAGCTCAAGGAGATGGCTGACGAGACTGGTCTGCCAATCGTTCTGGTAGAGCAGCGTGCCCGTAGGGCGTTGGCCGTAGGTGACTATGCGTACATGATGAGAGGTGGAAAGTTCACGTTCGAGGGTAATGCCCCTGATCTGTTGGCTAACCCGCAGCTTGAGGAAATGTACCTGGGCGCCGTAGAGGTCCACGACATTAAGGGAGTAAAGGAGTAATCCTTTCCCAACCAATTTTATTGATTTTACAAACTAGTGGAAACTAGGATTGAAGTATCCGTTTTATTTTCTCAACCACTAGCGGGTGTTCCCCATCAAGCATGTACTGGGGGTTGATGGTCACCTTACCGGGGCATGGTCCAAGCATGAACTCCGGCTCGTAGATGACGTACACGATGGGATCACCCTCTTTTAGTCTGGACACCAGTTCTCTGCCTGAGACCCCTGTAACTGACTCGTCTAGCGTTATCGCGCAGAATGGTGCCATGGGCTCACCATCCTCGACTACCCTCTGATGCACAATCTCGGCTAAAACACCGGGTATTTTGGATAACTCATCCAGGAAGTAGTTCGCCCAACGTGTCCATTCCTTGAACTCGTGCTCCTCGTCGTGCTCAAGGAAAATCCATAGGGCTTCGACGAGCCCGACTATGGTTTCTCTGCTCATCTTCGAGGCTCTGCCCACCCCGTTAAACGGATAGGATTGAAGGTGGGCCAGTTTGATCAGGTCTGCTCTCCCAGCTAGTAAGCCGCTATTGTTTGGGCCAGCTAGGTGCTTCCCTCCACTGTAGGTCACCAGGTCAGCGCCTTTGTCGATGTACATCCTGAGTTTGCGTCTCGGTGGAATCTCGGCAGCTGCGTCCACTATTACCGGGACTTTGTGTTTTTTCGCTATCTCTATAACCTTCTCAAGTGGCTGGCTTCCCCTCAGGTTCCTAGCAGTGTAGTAATAGGCAGCGGTTTTCTCTGGGTCATACGCGTTGAACAGGGCTTCCTCTGTAGGCTCAACCTCCTTGAACATTCCACCTGCTAGACCGACGCTGTAATCGTACCCGTTCCTGTTGGTGCTCTGGACTATGAACTCTGTCTTCAACCCGTCCGTGTACACCGGTAGCTTCATGGTTAGGCTGCTCCATCCTCCTCCACCCATTGGGTCGTAACTCTCCAGCTCAGTGCCCTTCATCATGCAGGCTGCAGCTGATAACTGTAGACCGCACACGGCGGATGCGACAGGTAAACCCGCCTCAGCGCCTGTTGCTTTTGCTATCTCTTTCCCAGCCCATCTCTGTAACTCTGGTATGCTGGCGAATGCCTTACCAGCCTCAGCCATCGCCTTGAATATTCTCTGGTCAGGGATACTTCCACCAAGCATCGTGATGCTAGTGGCAGCGTTGATCACCCTTTTCAAACCGTATTTCTCGAACGGGTTGTGTAGCGTCATATTTAGTTATGTTACAGATGAGAATAAAGAAAATGCGATATGACTTCCTAAGTTATCTCTTTAACTTTCGCAGCCACGGCTAGTCCGAGCTTCCTGTGATTTTCCTCATCAAAGTGGATGCCATCAACTGGACTGGACTCGATGTGTTTCCCTGCATCAAGGAAGTGGCAGCCCCTCTCGTTGGCGACTCTCCTGTAATGCTTGCTGAACCCCAACGATTTCTCCTTTGACCCCATGAATATCTCCGTTGTTGGAAGCGGGACGGTTGGGGGAGGAGCAATCAAAAGTACTTCCGGTGGATTCTTGTCGATGCCTGTGTCGCTCTTCTGGACTATATCAACCAGTACCCCGGCTCCGCTGGCGATGTCATACGCGTTGAGACTGAACCTCGTCTTGAGGTCGTTGGTGCCAAGCATGATTATTACCAAGTCAACTGGTTTGTGGGTCTGGATGCATGGGCGTAGGTAGGTTGCCCCGTTCTTGTCGAGCTCGATAGGGTCATCCCATACAGTTGTCCTACCGTTTAGTCCCTCCTCGATAATTAGGTAATCCCCACCCAGATCCTCTCGTAGAACACCAGTCCATCGTTTTTCCCTTGGGAGCCTAGTCATGGATTCGGGGTCGTATCCCCATGTGTTGCTGTCGCCATAGCAGAGAACAGTCTTCATGGACAATGAACAGGCTTATTTCCTTTATCTACTTGGTGACGGATGCGTGGTGAAGACTAGTTTTTTATGAATCTTTGAACACGGCTACTCAAGGTGTTTATTTGGCAACTGGAATCAAGGGAAAGGTCATCATAGGGTACGATGGTCACGAGCACAGACTACTGAATGACGGGGTAGTGGTCTACGAGGGAAACAAGGTAATCCATGTCGGGAAATCGTATTCAGGTCAAGTGGATGAATGGATCGACGCTTCAACGGGGCTGGTCATTCCCGGGCTTATCAACACACACCTCCACGCAGCTGGGGCACCAAACGACAAGAGCTTCCTTGAAGACATAGGCGTTAGACCTCTCTACGGAAGCAACCTCGGGGAGAACCTTTCCGCGCTCAACCAGAGCACCAGCAAGGAGGACAAGGAGATTCTCGCAAAATACAGCCTCGCAGAGTGCATCAGGAGCGGGAACACCACCGTGATGGAGATTGGCATGGTCTCAGCCATCGGTGAGGAGAAGACCGTGGACCTTGTTGGTGAGATGGGGCTCAGAGCATGCGTGGGACATGACCTCGGGGACGGCTCACTGGTGAGAAGTGACGCGTACAACTTTTACACCAAATGGAACGGACTCGATGTTGGTCTGAAACAGCTTGAGGCAGCCGAGGATTTTGTCAAGAAATACCGAGGCGCACACGATGACAGGGTGATGCCAGCGCTTTATCCCGGTGGAGTGATGAGTAACAGCCTAGAGTTCCAGAGGGCTATCAAGGAGAAATCAGACGAGCTTAAGGTTCCTGTATCAATTCACGCCGGTGAATGGGTTGTAGAGTTCCAGAACCTGCTAAGGATGTACGGTAAGACGCCTGTGGAGGTGTTGTATGAAACTGGACTACTAAGTCCAAACTTGGTAATTGGTCACCTATGGGCGATAGCCGGGCACCCCATGCTTGGATACCCCAAGGTTGGAGGAGGAGACTTAGCTCTAATCGCGGAGAAGGGGGCAACAGTCTCCCATGACCCGGTGGTGTTCGTGAAACGTGGTAACAGGATGCACAGCCACTCCAAGTATGTGGAGGCTGGGGTCAACGTTAGTATAGGCACTGATACAGTTCCTCAGGACATGCTCAACGAGATGAGGATAGCATCCTACGTCTCCAAGATGGCGGACTGGGACCCATACTCAGGGACCTCACGTGAGGTGTTCAACAGCGCAACCCTGTCGGGTGCCAAGGGGATAGGAAGATCTGACCTAGGAAAACTTGCACCAGGAGCATTAGCTGATATTACCATCGTTGAGATGAAATCCATCAACAATGTTCCGTGCAGGGACCCCATCAAGAACCTTGTGAACTGCGCTCAGCGACACGATGTCAAGACGGTGATCGTTGACGGGAAGAAGCTTGTCGAGGATGGCAGGATGCTTCATGTTGACGAGGAGAAACTCGTAGAGCAGGTGCAGGAGGTGGGTGAGCGTATTTGGAGTACGATACCAGAAAAACACCACACAGGAAAGGAGGCGGATGATATCTCGCCCCAGTCCTTCAAGAGATGGGTCTAACCCCTACTTTTTGTAGTTCTCGATGAACCACTCGATGGTTTCCTCGATGTTCTCGTCGAACGGCTTCTCGGGGTTGAAGCCTAAGACCTTCTTTGCTTTCTCGATACTGCTCCAGTTCTGCCTGATCTCACCGGGCTTCCAGTCAGTGTGTAGCGCAGGCTTTGGCTCGTAGCCCCGTTTAAGGAAGTTCTCGTAGATGGTGTCGAACACATCCTCTATTGTGATCTCTACGCCTGTCCCGATGTGGATAACCTCATACTTGTTGGGAAGATCAGTCAAAAGGCTAAGGTAGATGGCGTTGGCGATATCCTTGACGTAAACCAGGTCACGGGTCTGTGAGCCGTCTCCCCATATCTCCACCTGGTCATGGTCCATTATCTGTTTGATGAACTTGGCTATGGCAGAGCCCTTGTGGATGGATTTTGGTCCATACACGCTGCTGAATCGGAGAGCCACTGTACTCAACCCGAAGCTTGTCGCCCAAGCGGACAGGTATCCTTCACCTGCAAGCTTGCTAGCGCCGTAGGGTGAAAGGGGTTGAGGTAACGTGCTCTCACTTAGGGGAAGCTCAGCTTCTCCAAGGAGCGCGTTGGAGGACGCGTGAACCACCTTTTCTGCTCCCACATCAACCGACGCGCTGAGTAGGTTTACCAGCCCCTTGATATTGAGGTCCATGTCGTAGTAGGGGTCCTCTACTGATGGGAGGACGCCAGCCTGCGCTGCAAGGCTGACCACGTACTTGCATCCGTCAATCGCCTTCAGAATATCGTCCTTCTCACGGATATCCCCCTTGAAGACCTTAACTCGCTCAGAGTCTCCGATTACCTGTTCAAGCATTCCGTCGTCGGAGGTAGAAAAGTTGTCAAGTACGTTGATGTCCCAGTCTGTCTTCTCCAGAATAAGTTCGATGAGGTTGACACCGATAAAGCCGGCTCCCCCCGTGATAAGGACCTTCATATTACATCAGGTAAGGCGGAGAGGAATCTAAGCGTTTTGTGTTTGGAAAAGTGGGCTGCCAGCTTTCGCGGTTTCACGAAGCCGAAGACATCACTAATGCCGCAAACGGAGCGTGGTTTAACTTCCGAGTTCGGAATGGGTTCGGGTGGGTCCCACGCCCTTTGGCCGGTTACCCAGCTACCATCCACACACGTAAAGTAAAAAGGTTACGGAAACCGGAAAAACCGTTTTCAAATGGGTACAAACCAATCTGGTGCATCTCATATGTACTGAGAATATGACAAGCGCATCACCGGGGTTTGGCAAAGGTATCATCCAGCCCTCATTTCTTTCAGCCTCGCTTTCTACTACATATTATCCGTAATCAGAAACCAAACCTCGTTAACACGAAAAACGAATTGGTCCTTTGGTAAGCCGATCAAAAGCGGGTGCAAATTGACTATAAACCATTACAACTGACCCCTCATTGTGTATTCTATTTTCACCTTTTCGTGTAGCGAGAAAAACGTGTGAAGAGAAAAACAAACAAAACCTCATAAAATAGTGTTCATTATTAGCGACAATCCAGTTTTTTCATACTAATTTCTAAAGAATAACAAGAAACAGAATAAAGAGCGAAAAAAAGGATTATCCAAAAAATACGTAACGATTATTATGTTCACTCTACCAGTAGTGCAAGTAGGAAAGGTAGCCACTAAATAGAGGGTAAAGCTGGGGGGAGGATTATCGTGTATAATCAGAATAGCCATCCATATGCATCCATCATGGGCGCTCTGATTCCCTGAATGGCACCGATACTTCGGACGTGAGAAAGTGAAGTACGTAAGAAAACGAGATGGGAAATTAGCTGAATTTGATAACTCCCGCATAGAGAACGCTATAGGCAAAGCTATGAGGGCTGTCGGGGAAGGAAACGGAGAGACAGCCGTTGGATTAACACATTTAGTACTTGGAGAGCTCGACAACAAGTATGGGGATGATGGATGCCCCACCGTCGAGGAAATCCAAGACATAGTCGAGGAATCAATCATCAGGGCGGGGTATGCAAGGACCGCCAAGGCTTACATTCTGTACAGGCAGAAGCAGACAGAGACAAGGGAGTTGGCGGCGAGCCTTAGCTCTGACGATATGATCGAGAAATACTTGATGCTGGACGACTGGAAGATCCGTGAGAACAGCAACATGAGCTACAGCCTACAGGGCTTGAACAATTATATCTCAAGCAATGTTATCAGCAGGTACTGGACAAACCGCATCTACCCCCAGAGTATCCGTGAGGCACATACCAGCGGCGACATGCATATCCACGACTTGGCTGTTCTAGGACCTTACTGCGTAGGCTGGGACCTACCCGACCTGCTATTGTCAGGGTTCAAGGGCGTGGCAGGCAAGATATCAAGCAAGCCAGCAAAACACTTCAGAACTGCGTTGGGCCAGATAGTGAACTTCTTCTACACAATGCAGGGAGAGGCAGCTGGCGCACAGGCTTTCAGCAACTTTGACACATATCTCGCTCCTTTCATCAGGTATGATGGCCTCGGCGAGAAGGATGTGAGGCAAGCTTTCCAAGAGTTCCTGTTCAACATCAACGTACCTACAAGAGTTGGATTCCAAACCCCTTTCACAAACATCACCATGGACATGAATGTCCCCAACTTCCTGGTAGATGAGCCAGTCGTACTTGGCGGTAAACTCCACAACGACTTTTACGGAGATTTCCAGGACGAGATGGACATGTTCAACATGTGCTTCGCTGACGCTATGACGGAAGGTGACGCCGCTGGCAGGGTATTCACATTCCCAATCCCAACCTACAGCCTCACAAAGGACTTTAACTGGGAATCACAAGTCGCTCAGAAAGTATTTGAGATGACAGCCAAGTATGGCACTCCATACTTCAGCAACTTCATCAACAGTGACATGAGTCCAGAGGACGTCAGGAGCATGTGCTGCAGGCTAAGGATCGATAACAGGGAGCTACGTAAACGTGGCGGTGGCCTGTTCGGTGCAAACCCACTCACAGGCAGCATCGGAGTAGTCACCTTGAACCTGCCAAGGATCGGTTACACAACTAAATCCGCGGAAGCTTTCCTTGAGCGTGTATCCGAGTTAATGGACCTAGCCAAGGACAGTCTAGAGATAAAGAGGAAGACAGTGGAGAAGCTAAGCGAGAACGGGCTCTACCCGTACAGCGCCTTCTATCTACGTAACGTCAAGGAGGCGTTTGGTACCTACTGGAAGAACCACTTCAGCACCGTTGGTCTCCTAGGCATGAACGAGGCAATCGTCAACCTAATGGGCTCAGATATCACAACCCCAGAAGGACACTCCTTCGCGGAGAGAGTCTTACTCCACATGAGGGAGCGACTAAGCGACTACCAGGAAGAAACAGGAAACATCTACAACCTTGAGGCAACCCCAGCAGAGGGAACCAGTTACAGGCTAGCAAGGATGGACAAGGCAAGATACGGAAGCATCAAGGTAGCCAACGAGGAGCAACTACGACCAGGTGTGGAGCCCTTCTATACCAACAGCAGCCAGATGCCAGTAGACGCTTCAGGTGACCTATTCGAGGTGTTAGATCACCAGAACAGGCTACAGCCACTGTACACCGGAGGCACAGTGTTCCATACCTTCCTAGGGGAGAAAATGCCAAGCTGGAAAGCAGCGGCAAGCCTCGTAAAGAAGATGGCTGAAAATACCAACATCCCATACGTAAGCCTGACACCAACCTTCAGCATATGTCCGAGTCACGGATACCTTACAGGAGAAGAGTACAACTGTCCATCCTGTGGAACAGAGACAGAGGTCTACAGCAGGGTCGTGGGCTATATGCGACCAGTAAAGCAGTGGAACGACGGCAAGCAGGCGGAGTACAGTCTCAGGAAGACATTTGACCAGGCAGCCCCACTCATTGAAGGGTTTGATGATTGAGGTTCGCCGGCTTCCAGAAAACTAGTCTAATCGACTACCCTGACAGGGTAGCGTCTATTCTTTTCACCTCGGGGTGTAACATGAGGTGTCCTTTCTGCCACAATGGTGACCTCGTCCACGGATATACTGGGCCTTTTCTTGAAGAGGACGAGGTAGTGGAGGTTCTTCTTGAACGGAAAAAATATGTCGATGCGGTCGTGGTCACTGGTGGAGAGCCGACACTCCAACCTGATCTACCGGATTTTTTCGCCAAGCTTAAGGAAAACGGCTTCGACTTGAAACTCGACACCAACGGGATGTTGCCGGATGTACTCAATGCCTGTCTGCCTTACCTGGATTACATAGCGATGGACATCAAGACCTCGCCTTCTCGATACCCTGATCTAGGCGCAAACGATGTCTCTGCTTTAAGGGAAAGTGTCAAGAAAGTCATGTCCAGTGGCGTGGACTACGAGTTCAGGTGCACAGCAGTACCCGGACTCGTTGAGGAAGAAACTATTCCTGAGATGGGAGAGCTGGTGAGGGGCGCTAAGCTGTTCATTTTCCAGCCGTACCGACCAGAAAAGACACTGGACCCAGCATATGGAAACATCCAACCTCACTCAGATGAAACCCTCCAAAAGTTCGCTGATCTGATGGCAGAGTTCGTTGACAATGCTGAAGCTAGGTGACCATACGTGCCTAAATATTGCGGACAACCAATCCATATAGAATCACAAGGGTGAGGAACATGAAAGTAGTAGCCATAACCAAGGATCAGTGCCCAAGATGCGTGCAAGCCAAGAACCTGCTAAAAGACGACACACGGGTAACCTGGCTACACAACGAAACACCAGAGGCACAGAAACTTATTGCCGATCTTGATCTTGAGGCCAGAACCGCTCCAGTCTTCATCATTGACGATACCACGGTACTGGAAAGCATGCTCAGAGTCAAAATGATGCTAGACAACCAAGAGTAGAGATTATTTCAAACTGCATCTTTTCTTTACCCAAAAAAGTTCTCCCAGTACCTATCCACGCTCAAATCGGTGTACTCATATTAGTTCACTTATGACAACGGACTCGGTTACCAAGTTGGTAGGCGTGGGAGACTGTCCGTCATTGCAGATGCCACATGTCCAGTATAAGGCATAAGACCCAGTTACACGAAAAAAGGGTTCACAGTCCTTTATTCCTGTCCAATCATCCTGATAACCACAATATGTCCTTTCTCATAACGCAGGAAATTTATGACATCCTTTCAGGAAATAACTACTCACCAATTTACCCAGAGAGTGGGCGAAACAGATATTTGTACCCACAATACATTATTTTTGTGGGTAGGATGAGCCTGGTTGATCTGGACTCTAGAGGAAGGATAACTCTTCCCTCTAGTATTCGAAAGAAAATGGTCAGTACAAAAAAAGTTGTTGTGATCGAGGCAGGGGATCATATCAAGATTATTCCTATACCCAAGGACCCGTTTGCAGCCCTTGCAGGAGTTTTGTCGTTAGGTAAAGACGCTTCGGATCTCAGAAAAGAGATAGAAATAGAAGTGATCAAGGAGGCTGGCAAAGGTTCCAACCGTCGAGACTGATCTGATATTCGCTTTACTAAATAGAGAGGATTCACTTCATGAGATAGCATTACAGTTTTTTACTAAGGTTCAAGATGGGTTTGTAGTTCATGTTAGCCCCTTATCACTGGTTGAACTTGAGCTGTTATACAAGACCAATCAGATAGAGGACCAACTCCTACATCATCTTTCCCTATTTACCTCTCTGTCAAACATTGATTACTGTGACTTGACGCCTGAGATGGTGCTTACCGCTACTGCTCTTCGACAAGACCATGATATATCGTTCTTTGACAGCCATTACGCTGCTACTGCAATCCTACTTGATGAAAAAATAATATCAACTGACCGTATATACCATTCAATACCTGGGCTGATTGTATTCGACCCTGAATCCCTCGTCAATGAAAGTGGCGCTGGTCATAATTCTATGCCCAAGGGTTAACCTCATCCACCTATCAGAACAGTCTCCGGGTAATACGCATACCAGCTGAACCAGTATACCTCAAAGTAGGTTACATCTGATTCAGCTGAGGTAACTCTCACAGAGTCTAGAGGCTCATCATATGTTGCGGTGATTGATGTGCCATTTATTTCGAAGCTTACTTCCTTCTGCTCCATTACATGGTCCTTGACGATGGCAATTGTCTCGTTGTTGTGCTTTATTCCCACGACCTTCGTGAAAAGGTCTAGCCTGCTGTCTCTCTGTGAGACTGGGAACTGTATCTTCCCTCTTCCTATGTATGTCTGGTAGGGGTCTTCCCTGTAGTCCCTGTAATTCCCTGTGTCAGTTGAGAGGACCGTTGCGTTTGGGTATACCTCCTTAACCCTACTCCATGTCGTTGTCAGAAGTGGGAATGTTTCAAGCTCGACACCCTTCCATTTTCCATCAACGGCTACTCCAAGTATCTGGGGCCAGTGGCTCTGTGTCTCTCTATCATAGAGGACCAGGTTGCTGTTGAGAAGCCTACCCGATGTACCGAATGTTGTTGTGTTTCCCCTGAACTGGACGCTATATCCGATTGCAGACTCTGTTAACGGGCAGTACGTTATCGATGCGTTCCTGTCATTGATGTAATCGTTCACGACCTCGTGCCAAAGCATTATCCGTCTAGGGTACACCCTCGGCGGGTCCGACTCTAGCAGGTACACGATGTCCTTAGGTCCAATATAGTCAGCCTCGTCAAGCGGGATATACACGGGGGCTTCTATCGGTGGGATGCTGTCGGGTGTCATCCCGGTGTTGTACACCTCATCCTCGTACCTATTCAGCCACTCTATGTTTGTGTCAACGAGGACAGGGTAAACCGGTATCTCTACGTATATCGGCTTGAGCTGGCTGACCTCCTTGGAGATAAGACCGGGTACCTTGCCTTCCAAGCCGTAGAAAAAATTCATCCCAAGCTCTATTGTTCTGACCGGGGACCAGTCCTCGTTTACTCCAATAAAGCCACTGTGGTTTGCGCCTGGGGATATCGTGATTCTTCCCGTTTCCTTGGATTCACCTAGCTCGAATCCACCGAAGGTTGATGATATGTACAGGTTGTCGAGTTCTACATCTTTTTCTCCGTGGTTTAGTATCATGTACTCTACCGTGACGTTGGTGTACTCCCTGAGTCTGGGTGGTCTTTTCGCTATCTGCAGGTAATTATCCGGATAAGTTACGTTGAGTACCCTGAACTCCATATCGGGTTCTGCGAGACTCATCTGGTCCCAAGTGGCGTACGCTGTAACTAGAACTAGGAGTGTAGTGATGATGGCTATTCCTTTCCTCACATTTATCCTACCTTGAACTTTAGGACGTTCTGGGCTGCCCTATAGGTCTCGTCGCCGTTGTATCTAACGATGGCCTTCCACTCTCCGGGTATCACCGCGTCTACGTCCACGAGCTTGTGCTCAAAGCTTGCTCCACACGCTATGCTGCATACTAGGCTATTCTTTTCCTTCTCTGTCTTTGTCCTGATGTCGTCAACCCTGTACACTTCTCCGTTGGGGTCGATGATTGTGACTGTTAATGGGGCTGCGTAGACTATTTTTTCACCTGACCATAGGTCGTCGCCGTTTATCCATATCTGTCCTGACATCTCGAAAGCTTCACTGTATAGCTTGGTTGGCTCACCTGGACGTACTAGTTCGACCACATCGTATGATAGACCTAGTATCGTCGCGCTGAATACCAATGCGAATACGAGTAAATGCGATCTTTTCATCATTTCACTCAAAAATCATTGTGAAATGGTGCGTTATATACCCCACGTATCAGTGTGAAAACGAATTAATTTTGAATAAAAGCCGTTATTATACATAAATCGGTCTTGATATCTTCGTAATTACCCTATAATGCGGCAAAATATTTGATGTTTTCAGCATTTCATCTTGATTTCAACGTGGGCTAGTCTTCCTGAGCGAATGACTCTGGACGCATGATAAATCAGATATACTCAATTGTTACTTTACATTCATGGTACACCACAAGGTTCTGGAATTCGAGAAAGCGTTCTGTCTGGTTTTCAGGGATAAGAAGTTGCTAGAGGCTGCTCTTGACCATACCAATCCTGAGTTGAAGAAACAGTACGCGGTTGCTGGTGACAAGTTACTAGATTATCTCCTGTTTGATTTCCTGATGGAGCGTGGGTTCTCTAAGGGAAAGCTGGACTGTATCAGGCAGAAGCTGAACAACGACGTGAACCTGGCTAGGATCGGTAGGGAGATGGGGTTGGGTGAGTACGTGATATTCCCGGAGAGCGCAACCGAGGAGGAGAAACTGAAGCCAGGGTCGGCTTATTTCAACGACACCCTTGAGGCGCTGGTGTACGTGGTAATGAAGGATTACGGACTGGAGAAGACAGAGGAGTTCGTGGAGAAGCATGTTCTCTCAACTCTTCCAGAGGACATGTGTGTATGAGTAGGTTACTCTTTTTCCAGTGTTTCCTGGATGGCCTTGAATTGTTCCAGTGCGTCTTCGAGGTTGGCGATGATCTCTGCAGCCAGTACCTCTGGTTCAGGTAAGTTCTCTAACTCTTCTAGACTGGAGTCCTTGATCCATGTGATGTCTAGGTTGGCCTTGTCTCTCTGGGTGAGTTCCTGGTATGTGTAGGGTTTGAAGCGTTCTGTCTCGGTTCGCTGGTGTCTGTTCTGGGGGTTATAACATTTGATGAAGTCTTCTAGGTCTTTGTGGGTGAGTGGGTTGGTCTTGAGGGTGAAGTGTTTGTTGGTTCTGAGGTCGTATATCCATAGGGTTTTGGTCTGGGGGTCCGGTGAGCCGGGTCGGTTGTCGAAGAATAGTATGTTGGCTTTGACTCCTTGGGCGTAGAATACTCCTGTTGGTAGTCTAAGTATGGTGTGGCAGTCTGTGTCGTGGAGGAGTCTCTTTCTTATGGTTTCTCCTGCTCCTCCCTCGAATAGCACGTTGTCTGGGACGACAACGGCTGCTTTTCCCGTGGTTTTGAGTAAGCTTTTGATGTGTTGAAGGAAGTTGAGTTGTTTGTTGCTGGTGGTTGCCCAGAACTCTGGTCGTTCATAGTCCTGTTTCTCTTTTGCGACGCCGTTTTCGTTGTAAACTGTGACGCTACTTTTTCTCCCGAATGGCGGGTTGGTGAGTACGTAATCGTAGTAGGTTCCAGGGTGTTTGGCTAGGCTATCGTCTACGGTGATTGGGCTGTGGTCGTTTCCCTCGATTCCGTGAAGGTAGAGGTTCATGAGGCAGAGCCTTGCTGTGTCTTGCACTATCTCCCAACCGTGGAATGTATCGTGTTTTAGGAAGTCTTTCTGTTCCCTGTCGAGTTCTTTGTCGGAGATGTGTTTGTGGGCTGCGATGAAGAAGCCACCTGTTCCGACTGCTGGGTCGCAGATTGTTTTCATAGGTTCGGGGTCTATGGCTTCGACCATTGCTTGGATGAGTGGTCTGGGTGTGAAGTATTGTCCTGCTCCTGATTTGATGTCCTCGGCGTTTTTCTGGAGTAATCCTTCGTAGATTGCTCCTTTTACGTCGATGGGGAGTCCGTACCATGTTTCCTCGTTGATGAGGGTGATGAGTCTGCGTAGCTTGGCTGGGTCCCTTATCTTGTTGCTGCTTTTCTTGTATATTTCCCCGAGCATTCCTTTCTTTATTCCTAGCTGGGCGAGGGTTTTTCGGTAATGGGTGTCTAGCTCCATTCCTTCCAGTTTTTCTAGGGTGCTCCAGCTGAATTCTTGGGGTATTGTGCTTGGGTTGTTGTATGGTGGCTTGGTTTGTTCGTCAGCCATTTTTAGGAATAGTAGGTAGGTTAACTGCTCGACGTAGTCTCCGTAGCTTACGCCGTCGTCTCTGAGTACGTCGCAATAATTCCATAGTTTCTGTACTATACTTGCTTCTTCTCCAGCCATTATTTACTCCCCCTCTGAGCCTTAATACGTTCAAGTAATGCACTTGAAGGTTCATCGTTGGGGTTTTGATGAACAAGACGGCCCTCAAACGCTTTTTTTAGTATGCTTTGTTTGAAAATCGAACACTTAGTCATTGATTTCGTTATTTCAACCAAGTTTTGATGTATTATTGATAACATAGACTCCAGTGTATCAACGATTATATTCTGTTCTTGAATGGATGGAACTGGAATTTCATAGGTTATTATATTCTTCTTGCTGATATGTGGCAATTGAGTTCCTGTTTGTTTACCAAGTAAATGTGTAATAAATGAAGGTAGTTGCATAGAATAATACAGATAATCCGTAGTAACACGATTATTGGGAATAATCCTTGCCATTCGTTGAACTAATAAGGAGGGTGTATCATTTGACTTGACTTTGGCTAGTTTCAGACCCGTGCTAATAATTGGTCTATCCATAGCCAAGATGATGTCATCTTCATTTAGTAGAAGTTTAGAAAATTTATCTAGTTCTGAAAGTGGATAATATTTTGTATCATCCCATACAAGCTTACCTGGCTGTATGTTTTTTCCTCGTAGTAATTTTATTCCATCTGAACTAAATTTCTCGCTTTTAAACGCGTGACCAACGTCTATCTGACAGACCTCATGTAATGAAGTTAAAAACCAGTCTTCTGGAACCTCTTTTGAAGTTATCAACGCCTCTTTTCTTGAACCGCTCTGATTCGTTCTCCATTTTTCTGTTAGTTTTCCTGTGTAGGCTTGTTTTAGGATTGCTAGTCGGTATTGCTCTAGTTGGGTTTGGGAAACTTGGAGGCTTCGTACTCCTGCGTCCAGTTGGCTGAAAAGCTCCTCAATTCGAGTAACAATACGAACCTGATCCTCAAAAGGAGCTAATGGAAAGTTTAGAGATTCAATATCCCCCCTTTTTAAATTATTAATATTCACTCCGCTTGTCCTTTCCATTATTTGTTTTAGATAAAGTGGACTTTGGAAAAAATATCCAAAAAATTCAGGAACTATCAACCCAGAAGGACGAAGTAACCCACAAAATGCTCCAAAACTCAATTCCTCGTATCCAGTAAATTGAGCAGATTTACCAACTAATCGTTTACTCCCACTTGATGTTGTTATTATCACGTCATTTTTTTTAAGAAGTTGGTTTTCTTTGATTTTTACCTTTGGGAGATAGACTAAATCATCTAATGTTATCTTATTTTTTTGAATGTTAGTAGCCCTTAACACTGGAATGTAATTTTTTTTTATAGACTTTGAAGAATCATTTTTTTTGTACGTAACCCCTCTTAATAATGTAGATAATTCACTTGCTACTATCCACATCCATTTTTCTGGTATCTTCGGAGATTTTTTTTCCATCAGTTGTTTAGCACCATATTAAGTTCGTTCAATATATGATCAATTTCATTTCCAAATACTTGGAAAGCATGGTGAAGTCCTCCTTTCTGGTTGAAGGGAACGTTGTCGAAGTCGTCCCGTATTATCTCCACGCTTGTTTTTATCTGGTCTTTAATCATCACAAGCCACGCAAGCTGCTCTTCGGTGTAAGCTTTCCCAGACTCCTCCTGTCTCGTCAGCCACTCATTAAACCTCCGATCAACCATGTCCCCGTAAGGCTCAAGTACCTCTTCCTCATCCAACGCAAAACGAACCAACTGGATAACATCAGCAAACAACCGCTCCACACGAACACCTCTAACCCTATCCCGTTCAAGCACGTTATACGCCCACCATAACTGCCTCATACCCATCGGAGGCTCCTCCACAGCAGTAGCCAACCTCTTCACAGCATCATAGCTCAGATGCTTAGAACCATAAGGCTTGTTATAGAGAATCTGCAAAGCATCCAACTCACTCTGCTTCTCCTCAATCATACGCCTAAAAGCATCAACAAGCCCCTGAGCCTTCTCACGGCTAGCTGGATCAAACCTAGCCTCAAGCAACTCGTCCCTGCTAACAATGTCGATGGTCTGCTCGTTCTTCCGTTTAACCTCAAGTATAGTGTTCAGCACCTTCCTGCTTCTGAACAGTTTACACGCCTCATCAGCCAACACATTGTAGGCTTCACCTAGCTGCTCCTCACTTGGCTCCTCGACATCAAACAGCTCCTTTGCCTTCTCCTCCCTTTTATCAGGGTCAATAGCGTCAAACAAACCTCTGGACATATCGCGTAGGGAAACACCAGTCTCCTCCTCGATAATACTCCGCTCCTCATTACTCAGGCGTTTATCCAGACGGGAAAGCCTGTTGCCCAGGCTCATCAAGCTATCAACATCACGGGCTCCACTGGCAACGGCGAAGAAGAGGTGGTCAAACTTGATTCCCCTCTTCCTCTCCAGTGGTCTTGAATCCGTTTTATCGCTCTCACATACACCAACCGCATCAACAATAACGAAATGATCTTTGAACTTGGCATCAGGAGTAACCCCCTCCAGTGCGTCACCATCAATGGTTCTCGTTCCCCTGCCTTTCATCTGTTCAAAATACACACGGCTCTTCACATCCCTCATGAAAAGCAGACACTCAACAGGCTTGATGTCCGTCCCGGTGCTAATCATATCCACCGAAACAACAATCCTCGGGTAATACCTGTTCCTGAAATCCTGAAGAAGCGTATCCGGTTTAACGCCAGTAGTCTTGTATGTTATCTTCTGGCAGAACTCGTTACCACGCCCAAACTCCTCACGAACAATATGGAGTATATCCTCGGCGTGGCTGTCATTCTTGGCGAAAATAATCGTCTTTGGTACATGCTCCCTGTCAGGGAATATCTCTGGAAGCCTATCTCTGAACGCCTTAACCACTGTACGTATCTGGTCCTCAGCAACAACACTACGGTCCAGCTGGGTTCTCTCGTACTCCAGCATCTCGTCAAGCTCCTCCCAGCGACGCTTTCGGGTCAACTTGTCACGCTTATCAACGATCTCCCCAGCCTCAACTTCGCTACCATCCTCGGTTATCCTTGTCTTTATCCTGTAAACATCATAACCGACGTTCACCCCATCCGCGACGGCACGTTCATGGTTGTACTCCATCACCAGGTTCTGGTTGAAAAAAGCATACGTATGACTACTAGGAGTCGCAGTCAACCCAATGATGAATGCATCAAAGTACTCCAGCACCTGCCTCCAGAGATTGTAGATACTACGGTGACACTCATCAGTAATAATGAAATCAAAGGTCTCAATCGGGATATGCTCGTTATACTCTACCAGTAACTCGGACTCAGCCTCAGGTTCCACATGCCACATCGAGTCCTCCTCAATCTCCTCATCCAGCTCCGTACCCTTCAACATCGAGTACATACGCTGGATCGTACTCACCACAACCTTCGCAGGCTTATCCAGCTTATTGGATCGCAAATGCTGAGAAATATACAGCTCGGGGAACTTACGCCCATCATCCGGGTTCCTATACCCATCAAACTCCCCCTTCGCCTGTTTACCCAGATTATTCCTGTCAACAAGGAACAGGATACGCTTGGCCTTGGCGTGCTTGATCAACCTGTACGCCTCGGTAACCATGGTGAACGTCTTACCCGAACCCGTAGCCATCTGAATCAAAGCCCTTGGACGGTTACCAGCAAGACTCTGCTCCAGATTGGTTATAGCCTCGACTTGGCAACTCCTGAGCCCTTCCACCTTCAACTTCGGCATCTCGCGGAGCCTACCCCTCAAAGTTGAATCTTCCTCGATCCACTCCCTCAATGTCTCAGGGCGATGGAATGAATACACACGCCTGCTCCGGCTATCCGGATCGCGCAAGTCTCTGAAGAACGTCTCAACCCCTGTGCTCTCATAACAATAAGGTATAGGATCAACCCACATTCTCACATAGCCGGGCAGCCCCGTCGTGTACTTCACTGTCTGGACACTGACTCCACCAAGTGTCGTACCTTCCGGCTTCGCCTAAACAACACCAATCGCCTTACCGTCAAGGAAAAGCAAGTAATCCGCGGCATCCCTGCCTACGCTGAACTCACGAATAGCGAAGCTATCCTTGGAAAAATCAACCTTATCATAATCAAAGACGCTCCAGCCACACGCCTCAAGCATCTTATCGATATTCTTTCTGGCCTTCGCCTCGGGACCCGTCACACGCCTACCCCGCTAAATCACGTTAGAGAATACTAACCTTCAATAAAAAATATCCTAGTCACAGTAGAAACATATAGCTGGAATTTTTTTTCCAGCCTTATTACTAGTGGTTGGATCAGAAAAAGGAGTTACATCTGCTCCTTGAGCAGATCCCCGAGTATCTTGATGCCCTCCACGATGTCATCAATCGACGGGTGGCTGTAGTTTAGCCTCATGTGGTTGTGCACATCGCTTGTGAAGAAGTTGCTACCAGGCAGGTAGGCAACCCCACGCTCAACAGCCGTCATCAATAGATCAGTGGCGTTCACCTTCTCGGGGAGCTCAACCCAGAGGAACAGTCCACCTTTAGGCGCGTTCCATTTCGCCTCCTTGGGGAAGTACGTGTCCATGGTCTCCAGCATCACGTCCCGCTTCTTCCTGTACACCTTCTTCATCTTCACGATCTGGGAGTCAACCTCACCCCTCTCGAAAAGCTTCGCCGCAGCGTACTGGCTTGGCAGCGGGTTGCTGATGATGGTGCTTCCCTTGGCCTCAGCCATCTTGACGATGAACTCCTTCCTTGCTACGAGCCAGCCGATCCTCATGCCGGGGCTCACGATCTTGCTGAAAGTACTCGTATACATGACCCTTCCCTCGTCGTCCCACGCCTTGATGGGCTTGGGCATCTCACCCTCGAAGGTGATGTACCCGTACGGGTTGTCCTCAAGGATGAGGAAATCGTACTTCTTTGCCAGCGCGATGATCTTCTCCCTGCGCTCAATAGTGAGCATGCTGCTCATAGGGTTCTGGAACGTTGGGATAATATACAGGAGTTTTACCTCCTTCCCCTCAGCCTTAACCTGCTTGATTGTCTCCTCCAATGCCTCCGGGTCCATCCCGTCCTTGTCCAGCTTCGCCTCCCTGATATCCGGCTTGCTTGGCTCGAAGGCTGTGAGTGCAGATAGATAAGTTGGAGCCCCGACGATAACAACATCACCCGGGTCCATGAAGATACGTGCAACAAGATCCAGCGCCTCCTGGCTGCCAGTTGTGATCATAACCTCGCTGTACGGATCCGCCTCTATCCCGTGGCCCTTCATCCACTCGCAGACCTGCTCCCTGAGCACCTGCATGCCCGTGGTGCCCCCATACTGGAGCATTGTCCTCCACTCAGCCTCTGTGGCGCCGTCGAAAGCGGACTTTACCTCCTTCCAAGGGAAGCTCTCCTCGTCGTACATACCACCGGTGAGGCCGATGATCTTCTTACCCTGTCTTCTTAGTTCCTCTGCGGCGAGCACCACCGTCGTGAGCACTCCAGGCTCGTATGATGCCCCCAGTTCCGAGTAATACTTGTCGGGGTTCAATATTTGTCACGATTTAGATGGGTTATTTCATATTAGTATCTTCGCCCGTTCACGAAATATTTCCTAGAGAGTTAACGGTGACTGGATTTCTGTTCAAATATCTCCGCTGAAATGAAGAATATTTACGGATATCAATCTGTAGGTGGATGGAAAAGTGGGAATCGATGCACATTATAGTACGTTTTTCCAGAACTTGTAGCCTACGTTTTCACTAAATACTATAATTACCGACATAAACCAGTCGTGAAAACTGTTATTAAAGGAATATTTTAATTCCAATAATGAAGTCGAAATGAACGGGCCGCGAATTACCCCCTCAATGCCCTTCATTTCGACACATCTTTTCAGAGGAAACTAACATGGTAGAGGAAATCAGGCTACACGGCATGGGTGGACAGGGAGTAGTCGCTTGCGGTGAGCTAATCGCCATAGCGGCGAGCTTCGAGGACAAGTTCTGCAGGGCGTTCCCCATGTATGGTAGCGCGAGGCGTGGAGCCCCTGTACTTGCCTTCGCACAGATTGGAGACGAGAGCGAGGCAACCCGCTCCATGATTTATTACCCCGAGTACCTCATGGTTCTGGACCCTTTGATGCCTGAGCAGATGGAGATCACCCAGGGGCTCAAAGACAATGGAGTCATCGTTTTCAACACTGTGAAGACCCCTGAAGAGGCTAACGAGATATTCAAGAAGGACCTTCGAACCATGGCGGTGATTGATGCCACGGGTATCGCCGTTGAGACTATCGGTAGACCCATCCCCAACACTGTGATGCTTGGTGCATTCGCCAAAGCGACCGGGCTCCTCAAATTGGAGAGCATATTCAAGGCAATCGACAAACGGTTCCCCGAAAGGCTAGCCGAGGGCAACAAGAAGGCAGCCCGGGCTGGGTTCGACAGGGTCGAAGTAATGGAGTCTTGAGATTATTTGGCGCAGGACGAGTGCCTGTGGAGATCAACCTGAAGCTGGACGAGTAGGGCAAGCTCCCATGGTACTAAACCCATTTTAACAACTCTTTTACACCTCAATAACCCTTGAATCTTGGTGTAGATTTTGTCGCAGGTAAATCTGTCCCCAGCGGAGCAAAGGGTCTACGAGATGGTCAGCCAAGGAGATGTCATGTGCAGGCAGCTGACGCCGAGGGAGAGCGGTGCAGTGCCCGGCCTAGTCCAGAAGGGCTTGGTTGAGGTGTACAAGAAGGATGTCTCGCCATACAGGGTCAAGAAGATCAAGTATATCCGCAAGGTCTAAACTCCCACCTTTTTCCTTCATTAATAATTTCCCTGATGGAGACGGCAGGATTTACCTCCTAAAATCTTTAACCAGTTAACATCAACTCTTACTCATGACTTATGATATCCTCATCGAGAAAGGGAAGGTAATCGATGGCACCGGAAACGTCTGGTACGAGGCGGATGTAGCCATCGAGAAGGGAAGGATCGCCGCCATTGGTCGAGACCTTGGAAAAGCAGAAAGGGTGATAGACGCCTCTGGACACATCGTCTCACCGGGTTTTATCGACATCCACAGCCACAGCGACCTACCGGTGCTCATCGACCCCATGGCACACAGCAAGATCAGACAGGGAGTCACAACAGAGGTGATCGGGCAGTGCGGCAACTCCGCCGCTCCCATGTATGAATCACTCAGAGAGTACAGGGAGACCTACTCGCGGAACATGGTTCCGGATGATTTCGAGCTAAACTGGACAGATATGGCGAGTTACCTCAAGCTTCTGGATGAAAAGGGAATAGCGTTGAACATTGCCGCTGTCGTTGGGCATGGAACAGTTAGGGCAAATGTTCTTGGGCACGAGAACCGTGACCCATCGGACTCGGAACTAGTGGAGATGAAGAAACATGTGAGAGACGCGATGGAACAGGGAGCCTTTGGTATGAGCACCGGGCTGATCTACCCCCCCAGCGTTTATGGGAAGCAGGAGGAGATCACTGAGCTTGCCAAGGTCGTCGCCGAGTATGATGGAGTCTATTATAGCCACATCAGGGGTGAGGGTGACACCCTCCTCGACGCGGTTGTCGAGGCATGTGAGATCGGAAGGGACAGCGGTACCCCTGTTCAGATCGCTCACTTCAAGGCAAGCGGTCAGCCCAACTGGGGTAAGGTAAAGGACAGTCTAGCCCTTGTCGAGAAGTATAGGGGCATGGGCGTCGAGGTGACCTTTGACCAGTACCCGTACATAGCCTCCAGTACTGGACTGACAGCTTTGCTCCCCCACTGGGTTCACGAGGGTGGAGCGGAGAAGATGCTTGAACGCCTCAAAGACCCGGAAACGCTTGAGAAGATCAAGACCAATCTCAGGCTCAACTATGGCTGGGACCGAATCCTAGTTACCAACGCAAAGAATCATCCCCAGTATAACGGTAAACACATCCAGGAGATAGCCGGAATGATGAGCAAGGAGCCTTTCGATGCTTACGTGGAGCTTCTGATAATCGAGAACACACAGGTTCCCAGCGTCATGTTCGGGATGACCGAGGACGATGTCAGGCTCGTGATGCAGAGCCCATACGGGATGGTGGGTAGTGACGGCTCAGCCATCAGCCCAACGGGCATATGGGAGCACAGCGTACCCCACCCGAGACTATACGGGACCTTCCCGAGGGTCCTCGGGCACTATGTCAGGGAGGGGGTCATTAGTCTGCCAGAGGCAGTTAGGAAGATGACTGGTGCACCTGCACAGAAACTTGGTTTCAAGGACCGAGGCTTGCTCAGAGAGGGCTATGTCGCGGACGTTACCGTGTTTGATCCCGATAAAATCGAGGATGTGGCAACGTTCACTGATCCTCAGCGATACGCCGCTGGTGTCCCCTACGTGATTGTAAACGGGGAACTGGTCATAGATGCGGGGGAACACACGGGCAAGCTGCCCGGTACGGCGTTAAGAAGGGTTTAGACTCTCTTCCAGCTGTTTCAGGGTGGTCGCCTCTTTTTCGGTGGCGATCTTTTTCTTTCTATCCTTTGGTATCGAGTCACCAGCGATTGATTTGAGCTTGTCACTCATCCATACGACCCTCTCGTATCCGCCATCCGCTTGAAGGAATTTACTGCTACTCAGGTACTGGGTTGCGAAAGTGGCGAAGCCGTCGGTGTTCTGGTAGCCTGCAACATTGTTAGCCAGCCTGGTCCATGTCCAGCCTCCGGGTGCCTCTCCTATGTACCCCCTGTCCATGAGCCCGATTCCATCCAGCTCAGGTATGTAATACGCGATGTTCTGGAAACAGCTACAAGCAGTGTGGGGGTGCCCGAAGATGCTGTGCATGTAAACCCGGCTGACCCTGCCGTTCGTTCTTAATCTTGTTGCCTCGTTGACCCCACTGTACTCTCCCCTGACTGGGTCCAGCAGCTCGCCTTTCTCGATAATTGTGCTCTTGTTGTAGACATCACCCGGTGCGAGTAGCGCCTGTGCTTTGAGGACCCACCATGGGCTGCTTCCACACTGGGAGGGTCTTTCAGGTGAAACCGTGCAAGCGTGGCTCAGACTGAAACTGGCACACCTCATACACCCGTAAAACTCGTCAACGTTCTCATCGGTTGCCTCATCGATCCTGTTCTTCCGAACCGCTTTGTATTCCCTGATCTGTTCACCTAGCGCATCGACCTCGTTTTTGTCGAGGATGACCTTGATGCCAATGGGTCCTATCTCTGGGAACTTGTTTCTGAGCTCAACCCGTATCACCTTACTTAGGTGCTCAAGCTTGAAGCCCGAGTCTAGCGCTTTCTGGGTCACCTTCAGTGACTCGACGGAGCCGCCAACGAGGTTCACTTGGACTCCCCGGATGTACTTGATGACACGTAACAAGGTGCCCTCGACTCCCACCGTGACGATGTCATCTACCGCTGGGTTTCCAAGCTCGACGAGTATCGAGAAATCACTTGGGTTAGACTCTTCTCCAATTACGGTTATTCCATTGTTTGAGATGTTGTGGTTAGGTACAACAACTACAAAGCTGTTCTCTGAACCTTTGACTTCCAGTGATGGGTTATCTATTTTCTCTCGACTGAAGACTGGTCCAACCTCGATGGGTACATCCGGTACTGCCTTCTCAACGAGCCTTGCCCGAACATTTGGGAGCTTCCAGGCAGTGGAAACCATATCCTCGATGCTCTGCTCCTCGTAGACCATCCCGACTAGGTCCTGACTACCACCAAGTATCACCGATGGGACACCCAGGGCTAGGAGTGATTGAGCCATCAGTCTCTCGAACCCCGTTAACTCTCCGGCTACAAACATTACTCCCGGGGCGTTCTCCTCTATCTCGTGGGTTATAGCGTGGCTTGAGCCAGCGTCTGCCCGGGCATAAATCAACGCGTACCTCGCCATCAACTGCCCAAAGTACACGACTCCTGTGTCCCTATCCCCAAGGTCTACTTGAGCCGCTTCCCCCAGTATCCCACTGGAACGACCAGCAGCGTATACCTTGAACCTCTTTGACTGAAGCTTGGAGGCTAATGGGACTAGGTTGTCACCTCCACCGAGGAGCAAGGCCCATGCATTAGTGCCTTCGTTAAGCCCTAAGCAGTTAGACCTGAACCTGTCATCAGAGATGAACTTCTCGGAGTGATCCGGGTAACCTGACTCTACTTGCTCTGCTAGCCAGAGCGCGTCAAGGAAGTGTCCTCCTTTCTCGTCCTTTATCCTCGCCAAAGCGCCGTCAATCATCTCTTGGGTGGCGGTCATCTCGCCCGTCAAACCGTAGAGGATGGGAAACCTGAACTCTGTGCCCTCGTATTCTTCGGGGCTAGTCAAATGTTTCTTGAAAAAACTGTAAGCCATCTCACCCATTCTGGGTCACCTTAACTCGGTGACAAGGTGGACGGCGGGTAATAAATGGAGGCTACCGGAGGTTGTGGATCATCCGGAAGTCTTCTTTCACCGTGTTCAGGACCACGTGGGTGTTTGTTCGCTCCACGTACTCCATCGCCAGCAGGTCCTTGGGGAACTCGCTGAGCTCACGTCTGTTCCTGAACTTTGCGATCACGATGCTGTCAATGGCACCGGTAACATCGTAGACTGCGCACACGTATGGCAGCTTGGCGATCTCTCCTTGGGTCTCCAAGAGCTTGCCCCTGTTCACGGTGACAGTCATGATTACGGTTAACTCAAAGCCCAGTCTCTCAAAGTCAACGATGACCGAGTAGTCGGTGATAACCCCTGCTGATTCTAGTCGCTGGACATGGTTGATTACCGTTGCAGCTGAGACGCCTATCGCCTTCGCCAGCTCCCTGTTGCTCCGGTTGGAGTTGATTAGCAACTCGGCTAGGAGTTTTCTATCCATCTCGTCTAAAGCGAACATCTATCTTTCACTCTCTGTTTATTGTTTTAATCAAAAGCTATATGCATGTATATGAAAGTTGCGATATGCTTCCGTTTTGTGAAGGTGTAGCCGGCTTGATCTTCACATTTGATTGCTCCCGCGAGACCATGTTTTAGTTATTTCTTCATTTTTCGTGTTTTTTGGTGAAAATTAACACCATCGAATCAAAATCACTTCACATATGTTTAGATGAAATCGATTTTCACATACAAATGTATAGGAAAAACAGGAAAAGGTATATATTAGTGAAGTTGAAGGAAGGAGGTTATTATGGTTTCAAGTGTCTTGACCAACGGGGGATCCGTTGAGTACATAATGGAGAAGATAGGTAAACACGACATCAAGTACATACGGCTGATCGTTATTGACCCACATGGCAGCCCGAGAGCAATGCTAATCCCAGAGTATCAAGTCAGGGACTCGCTGGAGAACGGCATCGCCTTCGACGGCAGCAGCATACCCGGTTTCGCCGATGTCAACCAGAGCGACCTAAACCTCCACCCGGATCCATCCACGTTCTTGGTCCCCATGTGGGAGATACCGGGAATCGCGTTGATGTTCTGCTATGTCAGCAACCCCAATGGCACGCCCTTCGAGGGAGACCCAAGGGGGCACTTGAAAAGAACTGTGGACGAGTTTGAGAAGAAGGGATTCGGGTTCAACACTGGACCAGAGTTGGAGTACTTCTACGTCACCAACGAGAATGGAACAGTAACCCCCTATGGAAGTGGTGGATACTTCGATCTACCCCCCTTGGACCCAACAGAGGAGGTCAAGCTTGAGACTTTGATGTGCCTTGAGGCAGCTGGTTTCCAGCTTGACAGAGTTCACCACGAGGCAGCTTCAGGCCAACAAGAGATTAACTTCAGGTACAGTGACGCGTTGAAGACCGCAGACAAAGTAATTCTCTACAAGTTAGCAGTCAAGACCATCGCTCAGAAGCACGGTACAACCGCCACCTTCATGCCCAAGCCTTTCTGGGGTATCAACGGAAGCGGCTGCCATGTGCACCAAAGTATCGTGGACCTTGACACGAGCAAGAACATATTCAGCGATCCAGACACTGAGTACGGTCTAAGCGAGACCGCTATCCACTATATTGGAGGGGTGCTAAAATACGCGCCCGCCATGTCCATGATAGTTGCCCCTCTAGTCAACAGCTACAAGAGGCTTGTACCTCACTATGAGGCACCCGTCTATGTGAGCTGGGGCTACGCTAACCGTAGTGCGCTTATCAGGGTTCCACTTGCACCAGGCGACAAGAACAGCGTCACAAGGGTCGAGTACAGGCACCCTGACCCTTCAGCCAACCCTTACCTGGTTGCCACTGTGTTGCTGAAATCAGGTATCGAGGGGATGGAGAAGAAGATCCAGCCTAGCGATCCACTGGTGGAGAACATCTACGAGCTCACACCCGAGGAGATGGAGGAGAAGGGCGTCGGGTACATGCCAGAGCACCTAGGTGACGCGGTTGATACCTTTGAGTCGGATATGACTATGAAGGAGGCCGTTGGCACTTTCCTGCACAAGAACCTGGTGGAGCTAAAGAGGAAAGAGTTCGCCAGCTACATGGACTTTACAGGTGTTGAGTGGGCTGCAAGTAGGCCGACTATCACCAAGTGGGAGTACGAGCGTTACCTTACCCGCTGCTAAATCTCGCAGCTAAGCTCCGCGATCTTCTCCGGGAGGTCGTCGAGCTCCTCAATCATCTTGTTGTACCATCTATCGAGAGAGTCCCTGATTGATGTTTTGAGCATCTCCGGTGGAACAGGTTTGTAGATGAACTTGTACCCGCCTAATCCAATCAACTCCTCATCACGTAATGCCAAGCCTTTCTCAACTAGGTTCTGTAAGAGTCTCTGGGCTGTTGATCTGCTCTTGTTCATGTATTCCGTGGCGTCCTGGATCGTGATTGGTCCCTTGTTGACGAGTATGCAGTATGCTCTGATCTCGGTGGTTTTTATCCCGAGGGCGCACCGCATAAGCTCCTCGGGTCCGATCTGTTGCGCGTTGAGGATGTTCTGAATTTCTCTAAGACTCATAACTATGTTCAATGATGTTGAGCATCTTTAAATACCTTTATATTTCTTCGGCGAACAGAACAGGATGAATCAGAATGAGTAAACCAGTTGAAGTAACAGACGCAGACTTCGATGATTTCGTGAAAAACAATCCAAAGGTAGTCGTGGACTGCTGGGCAGCCTGGTGCGCCCCGTGCAGGATGCTAGCGCCTACCATCGATGAGCTAGCAGCGGAGAAGCCCGACGTGAAATTCGCAAAGCTGGACGTTGACAAGAACAGGGCCGTCCCTTCAAGGTACGGAATCATGAGCATCCCGACGCTGCTCTACTTCAAGGATGGACAGCTAGTAGACAAAACGCTGGGTGCTCTTCCAAAGACCGCAATAGAGGCTAAGCTAGCCGCTCTATAATCGGTTTAATTCCGGTTACTCAGTTTCTCAGTGATCTTCAGCAACTCGTCGGGGCTAATTGGCTTCATCAATACCTCGTCGTTACCGAAATCAACGCTTCCCTCAACTGCCTCAACATGACCAGTAAGCATCACAACGTTGATGCCGTCATTCTTCTCCTTGAGCATCCTCGAAAGGTGGGAACCTGGGATGTCGGGGAGCTTGTAGTCGAGGATCGCAAGCTCGTACTTTGTCTGTGACGCCTTTAGTAACGCCTCGTTGCCGCTACCCGCGATGTCAACCTCGAAACCGGAGTCCTCAAGGAGCATCTGGAAGGTGCTGGCTAAGAACTCGTCGTCGTCTACGATTAATACACTCAACGTGTTCTGGGTTGGTGTCACCATCTTGTCCAGGTAATCGTCGTAGAGGGCCTCACTGAACTCGGGGTGTCCCTCAAGTGCGCCCATGATGGACTCCATACGTGTTACAAGCATGTCCATCTTTTTCTCGTGATCACTAATCACGTTAATAATTAAATCGAGTATGTCTAACTTATCTGGGCTACTCATGGTTGGGCACCGGAGTTGGTTGATGATACTGTATATCTGTTAGGTATATGAATTTTAAGGTTACATTTGGCGGAATTATTCTGAAATACGTATTTCACTTACTATTGTATATATCTTAAATCTATTTTTAACTTGAATAAAATATGGTAAAGTGAGAAAATTCACTATAAAATGCCGAGGGGGTCAAGTGAAGCTTCATCTTTTTCCGTCTTTTGAGTGTTATTCCTCCCGCTAATCAAAGGTGTGGATTTTTCCACTCTCGCCCGCGCGTCTATTAAGTGGATTACGACAATTTTCCCTAGTAACTTAACCCTACCGGAATCCCTATAAGCTCCATATCGCTAGTGATACACAGAGAGATGTTTAGCATCTTCCTGATACCAATGATGGTGTTCCTGGGAATATTCTTCCTGGTGGCATCAATCTTCGTAGGAGTTACTGCGGTCCTGAAGCTAGTCTTCTTCGTGGTGTTCCTACCTCTAAGGATACTAGGCTGGTTGTTCGGACTGATATTCTGATCCTCAGCCCTTCGATACCTACTGAGGAGGAGGCGTCGATAGTGACGTAGCCCTCCCTTTCTCATTCTTTATATAATATAGCGGATAAACACAGGAGATACAAGCCATGCTTGAGATAATCGGGTTAATCGTCGCGTTCCTAAGCATTTTCATTCTAAGGGCAAGGAACGTCGAGTTCTACGTCGCCATCACCCTTGCATCCATCATAATCGGGCTCACATCTGGAGCACCCTTGATGATCTTCTATGATGTCCTCCTCAAGACCCTCTCGGCATACAATACATGGAACCTTGTATCGGCTGTCGCGTTGATCACGGTACTAGGTTACACCCTGAAGGAGACAGGGTTGATGGTCAATTTCATCGAGGGATTGAGCAAGATACTTCCAAGCAACATACTTCTGGCGACGATACCAGCCCTTTTCGGGTTCCTATCCATGCCTGGAGGCGCGTTAATGTCAGCCCCCTTCATCGAGCCACAGGCAAACAAGCTGGGGCTACGACCAGAGTACAAGACCTACTACAACGTCTGGTTCAGGCACCTACTCTACTGGGTCAACCCGATCACATCCTCCACATTGATGGCGGTGGCTCTCTCAGGCATCCCCGTCAACACTTGGCTAAGGGTGCAGAGCCCCCTGTTCTTCGTTATGACCGCGATAGGATTCATCGCAAGCAGGGGATTCATCGAGAACCCCAGAAGAAACGGTGGTGGAGAGGGCTTAACTATGGAGGCGGTAAAGGGCGGGATTCCAATCATCATAACCGTTGCGCTCACATTGGCTGGAATACCGATCTGGGGATCACTAGCCGCTGGAATCGTTGTCGGAATGCTTCTCGGAGGAGTCCAACCCGGAAAAGCAGTTGAGATCGTCCGAGTTGGTATCCGCTGGGACCTTGTAGCATCAATCATCTCTATGCTCTACCTGAGGGACATGATCACCTCCTCAGGATCGGTAGTGAGTCTATTCGAGGCTGTGATAGCATCAGGTATCCCAGTCATGGCGATAGCGATCATCGTACCCCTTTTCATTGGCGCGATCTCAGGTTCACCCGCGATGGGCGTCGGGATAGCATTCCCCATACTGCTTCCTCTTTTCGGGAGCATTGACATCCACTTGACAAGCATCGTTTTCCTAGGTATAACGTGCACCTACATCACGTCCCCCCTGCACCTTTGTCTGGTGTTAACAAACAACTACTTCAAGTCGGACCTGAACAAGGTGATCAAGTACCTAGCCCCCAGCAGCTTCGCGCTGTACCTCATAGGGCTAGCCTACCACCTGTTCCTCTACTACTTTTATCCTGTCAGCTTGATGATGTGACCCGCGTAGCCGGTGGATAGCTGCATCTCACCCCTGAAGGACTTGACTGAGCCCCTCTCGACCCTGATTCTGTCCCCAACTGATGCTTTCTTGATCTCATGGTTCCACTGGACCAGAGTTATTGACCCAGTCTCATCGGAGACCACCGAGTTAGCTACCGTCAGGTCCCTTCCATCTCTCGACTTGACCTTACGGGGAGCGGCTTGGTTGATAACCTCACCCTCCACATCGACGTTGGTCTGTCCCCTCCGTAACTGATCAATCGGTGGAATGATGTAAGGGTCGTCCGGGTCCATAGTTTTCTGGTACCATAACCCGTCGAAATCAACGTCAATCTCTTTTCCTACTATCACGTAACCCAGACTCTCGTAGAACGCCTTGGTTCTCGTGTTCCAGCTCGGCGTCCCGAGGGTCCACATCTTGACGCCACTGTATTTCTCCTCAACTAGCCGCATTGCAGTGGAGCCAACACCCTTCCTGTGATGGTCAGGGTCAACGAATATCTGAGCAAGCTCGTGATGATACGGGTTGTTGGTACTGACCGATATACCTCCAACTATCTGATCTCCATCGAGAAGCTCGTGGTACTGGACCCAGCCCATCAGCTTTCCGTGGAAAACGGGGTCATCGTAGCCGGGTGGTCCACCTTCGTGGAGGCTCGAACCATAGTCCCTGTCGGAGTCAAATGATCTCTTGCATATCTCCGCCAGTTTCTCCGCGTTTCTATGCCTCGCCCTCGTTATGGAGATAACCATGTTGACCCATTGCTCCATTCATTATTTCAGATACACGTACTAAAAGCGTGAAGAGACAGGTGAAACTGATAGGATTCATTTACCCCCGGCATGATATTCTGGGTGATAAGTTTGGGAGTCCTTCTCACCCCCATCATCCTCAAGGAGGAGCTGACCCTCGATGACTTGCGCGGCAAGAGCTTCGCCGTGGACGGGTACATCATGCTACACCAGTTCCTTGCGTTGATCCGGGATAGGACTGGGCGACCACTGAGTGACCCCGAAGGAAACGTCACTAGCCACCTCGTTGGACTAGCGTTCAGGACAACCCGGCTGATCTCAGATTACGGGATGCATCTAGTCTTCGTGTTCGACGGTAAACCACCTAAGCTCAAGATGGCTGAGATCGAGAAACGGCGCGAGGTCAGGAGGAAAGCGGAGCAGGAATATCAGGAGGCAATCGCGAGGGGTGATGTGGCTGAAGCGTTCTCAAAAGCCGTGATGACAGGCGGTCTCACCCGTAAGGGGGTTGATGACGCCAAACGGCTCCTCGACTGCCTTGGCATCCCCTGGGTTCAGGCACCAAGCGAGGGGGAGGCACAGGCAGCCCACATGTGCAGCAGGGGTGATGTCTGGGCGTCCAACAGCAAGGACTATGACTCGCTGCTCTTTGGGGTACCGAGACTGGTACGGTTCCTCTCAATCAGCGGGCAGGAGTGGCTTCCAAGCAAAGGCAGGTCAAGGAGGACCTACCCGGAGCTCATCGAGCTTGAAAAGTTCCTCGGGCACCACGACATTAACCGGGAGCAGTTAATCGACCTAGGGATGCTGGTGGGCACCGACTTCAACGATGGAATCAAGGGCGTTGGACCCAAGACCGCTTTGAAACTGGTCAAGAAGCATGGCAGGATCGAGGACATGCCACCCGACATCAGGGAGAAGATGCCCGACACCATAGACGCCATCCGTGACCTATACCTCAACCCCGACGTAACAGACGAGTACAACGTCGAAAGAAGAGAACTCATGGAGGCGGAGCTTGGCGATTTCCTGGTGGGCGAGAAGAACTTTTCCACCAAACGGGTGCAGACACTCATAAACCGGATGCGCAGCAGCGCGGCACAGAAATCACTGAGGGACTACTTCGGATGACCATGTTCAAGGAGCTAGCCCAGCTCTGCAAGAGCCTGGAGGGCACGACGAAGCGCAAGGAGAAAACCGCACTGATAGCCGAGTTCCTCCGAACCTTGGACGAATCCGAGATCAAACCCGCCATTCTCCTAATAATCGGAAGCGTCCTCCCCGAGACGGATGACCGCTCTCTTGACGTGGGCTGGAAGACCATCAGGAAGGTAATGGACCGGAAGGGACAGACAACTCTATTCAGGCGTGAGCTAACCGTGACCGATGTCTACGATACCCTGATAGAGGTCGCAGACTCGGAGGGGCAGGGCAGCCGGACCAACAAGGTAAGGCTCATCGAGCGGCTGTTCGCGGACGCTGACCCACTTGAGTCCGAGTTCCTGGTCAGGATCATTTTCAGGGAGATGCGCATCGGGGTCAACGAGGGGATGATGATGGAGGCAGTCGCCGAGACGGTTGGTGTTGACTCCAGGATAGTGAGAAGGGCACTGATGATGACCGGGGACATAGGCAAGGTCGCCGAGGAAGCCGTTCTCAGAGGCGAGGAGGGGTTGACGAGCCTTGAAGCCACCCTATTCGTCCCGTTGAAACCCATGCTTGCGACCACCTCCGAGACCGCGGAGGAGGCTATCAAGAACCACGGGGAGACGGCTTTCGAGTACAAATACGACGGGGCGAGGATCCAGATACACTCCGACGGCACCGATGTGAGGATTTACAGCCGAAGACTCTCAAATGTCACGGAGAGCCTGCCCGATGTGATTGAGGTAGTCAAAGGAATTGGCATCGAGTCCAGCTTCATCCTTGAGGGCGAGGTCGTCGCCATCGGCAAGACTGGGAAGCCCCTACCATTCCAGGACCTGATGAGGCGTTTCGGAAGGGTCAAGGACGTCGAGGAGATGGTGGAGAAAGTACCCTTGAGGCTCCACCTGTTTGATGTGCTTTATCACGACGGGCGGTTGATGATTGATAACCCCTACCACGAGAGGTGGTCCCAGCTAGAATCATTGGTACCAGTCGAATACACGGTGAAACGATTACAGACCGCGGACCCAGATGAGGCTACCCGTTTCATGGTGGAGGCGATCAAGGAGGGGCACGAGGGCTTGATGGCCAAGAAGCTGGACAGCGCGTACAGCCCCGGATCTAGGGGCAAGCTCTGGTACAAGATCAAGCCAACCGAGACACTTGATGTCGTAGTGGTTGCCGCTGACTGGGGGTCGGGCAGGAAACGGGGTTGGCTCAGCAACTACCATCTAGGCGTATATAGGAACGGCGAGTACCAGGTCATCGGCAAGACCTTCAAGGGCCTAACAGACGAAGAGTTCAGGTGGATGACAGATTATCTTCAGGGCATCAGGGTCCGGGAGAGTGAGAACACGGTGCACGTTGGACCCAAACTGGTGGTTGAGGTGGCGTTCAACGAGATCCAGAGTAGCCCCCACTACAAGTCCGGGTACGCGTTACGCTTCGCAAGGATAACCCGGATACGCACCGACAAGAACCCCGAGGACGCTGACACGCATCAACGAGTGCATGAGCTCTACGAGAAGCAGTTCAAGTACAAGGACAGGCTCTAGTTTTTATCCCTGCCACGCAGGTTCGACAGGGTTCTTGAGAGTACTGACTCGTTCTTAATCGGTTTCCCTTGTGTCTTGGGGACGCTCTTGATCTCGATCAGTTGGTAGATTAGCAGTAAGCCAACCATCAGCAGCACACCGGTTACAGCTATCCACCAGCTGATGGCTGTCATGTATAGGGTGAAGCTCTGGGTGATCTGTATACCGTTTGGTATTGCGATTCCAGCGGTTGCGAACACTATGGAGGCAATCGCCACGTAGTAGACGTAAACAACCCGGGACCTGAGAACCTCAGAGTCGTTTCTGAGCTTGTCCACCCTCCCCAGCTGCTGGTTCCACTTATCCCCGAAACCCATAACCTCCACGGCTTCCGGGTCCAGCTCGATTATTCCCTGCATCTGTGAGACAAACTCCTCGTTCTCCTGCACCAGCTGGCCCTTGAGCACGTCGTGATAAGTCGAAAGCCTGTGCTCGAACTCGCTATCAAAGAGGAGCCACCATAGTACATAGTTACCCACTGATAGGAGCAACGCGATGAGGATGAGAATGTATGGCTCGCTCAACTTGGGTTGATATCTATCCCGGGTGTTAATAAAATTAAGAGGAAAAAGGGGTGGTTAGGCGTCCTTCAGCTGGTCCAGTGGTGGAGCCAAGCCGTCCGGGATGGGTGACTTGTACACCCTCCCATCCAGCCTCTCGACCCACTCGTCCTTGACCTTCTGAAGCAGCTCAGGCTTTGTCAGCAGCTCCAGTCCAGCCGCTGCGTGGACCTTGGTGCTGTAGATCATGCTCTTGTGCCCGATGCTGTGCCCTGTCTGTGCCGTGAACTGCCAGCTATGACCAGGCGTACCAAGCGCCATCGCTGTGGTGCTGAACTCGATCGTCGGTACAACCCAGCTAACATCGCTGACATCGGTGCTTCCAGCTCCAACCATGCCTTCACGGTAATCGTCCCTGACGATATCATCGAAGGCTACGTCCCTGAGTTTCTGCCAGTCTGGCCTACCCGATTTCTGGAGACTGTTCATCTTTTTCTCGATGTCCCAGTTCTCGCTCATCTTCTCTGCGAAAGCGTGGTCCTCCTCGCTGAACTTGGGTGCACCAATCTCTCTCATCTGCTCAACCACCAGCTTGGCTAGCGTACCGTTTGGTAGCTTGTTGTAGCAGCCTGTCAGGAACTCGACCTTGCTTGTGGTTCTCGCCATCAGGTTTGCGCCCTTGACGATGTCCATGATCCAGTCATAGGTCTCGTTGACCTGCGCCCTCTCTGGTGCCCTGTTGTAGTACCATGTTCTGGCGTAGGCTGGTACGACGTTGGGCTGTCCACCTGCCTCCTCGTGGATGTAGTGTACACGGGTCTTCTCAGTGACATGTTCCCTCAGGTAGTTGACGCCGTTGCTCATGAGCTCCACTGCGTCAAGCGCGCTGATGCCGTTCTCGGGGTCACCGGCTGAGTGCGCTGTCCTACCGTAGAAGTGGACCTTGAAGCTGTTCATAGCGTTGCTGGATCCTGTTCCAGCCGTGTTTGAGCTTCCCGGGTGGTGTGCCAGTACGGCATCCACACCATCGAATAGTCCATGCTTGACCATCCAGACCTTGCCGACAAGCGTTTCCTCGGCTGGGCAACCGTAGACCTTGATGGTGCCCGGAATCTTGTGCTCCTCCATCGCAACCTTGAGCGCGATTCCCGCGGCTACTGCGCCTGCACCGTAGATGTTGTGACCGCAACCGTGTCCCGGTGCGCCCTCCTTGACCGGCTCCTTATATGGCACTGGTTTCTGGCTGATTCCAGCCAAGGCGTCCAGTTCTCCGAGGATTCCGATTGTTGGTCCGCCCTCGCCGTTGCTCCATGTGCCCATGAACGCTGATGGCATCTCGGCGACGCCCCTGTCCACCTTGAACCCTGCCTTCTCGGTGATTTTTGAAAGGTATTTTTCTGTCTTAAACTCCAGTAATCCGAGCTCTGCGAACTCCCAGACCTTGTCGCTCCACTCGATTAGCTTTTTCTCGTTCTCATCAATCCACTGATAAGCGGTATCTTTCAACTTTGATCAGATATTTAGACGGCTTTCTGGTGTTTTAAAACCATCCACCAGTTCACTCATCCGTCCAGTGGGGCAGGCGTGTCTTCACCGCGTTGAACAGGAAGTACCCGAGACCGATGGTTATACCGCCCTGTACGATGTTGAAGACACCAATCAGCGGGAGAAGCCCAATAGTTGCCTCCATTGGAACACGATAAACGTTTGGTAACACGTAGATGTTTACTCCTGACATGATGATTACACGGGCAGCTACTCCAAGCGCCCAGGCCAGGTAGTTGGTTGTCTTCTTCTCCTTGGAGAGCACGTTCATACCTAGGTGCAGCCCGATCACGGTTGATAGTTCAGCGAAAACCTTCATCGAAGCCGCGGTGACGTTGCCGCTCCTCGCCACTATTCCAGCGCCTGCAACTAGACTGGTGGTTATCGCTGACGGGAACCCGTACATGAACAAGCTCATGATGATTGGTATGCCCGTGAAGTCGAACTTGAGGTTCGGGTACCATGGGAACGGAATCTTGAGACCAGAGTACTTGAGTGTGTAATCGAAGACGATGACCAGTGCGGCGAGTATTGCCGTGCCTGTGAGCCTCGCGGTGTTGTTCTTGTTCTCCATTTGGGTCACGAATGCGTCAAAAAAGCTGGGTTGTGTATAAAAAACTAGCTACAATAAACATTTGGAGCCGTCACTCAAGCTTCAACTTGTGACCGAAACGCTCCTTCTTGGTCTCCATGTACTCCTTGCCATGATCGTTGACCGGGAGCTCAAGTGGCAACCGCTCCGTGATCGTTACACCATACGCCTTCAACTGGTCCACCTTGTCTGGGTTGTTTGTCATCAGCCTCACGCTTCTCACCCCGAGCTTGTTCAGCATAGCAGCCGATACCTCGTAGTCCCTTGCATCCGGTTCAAAACCTAGGTGCAGATTTGCATCATAGGTGTCGTACCCAGAGTCCTGCAGCTGGTACGCCTTGATCTTGTTCACCAAGCCGATACCCCTGCCCTCCTGCTGCATGTAGAGAAGAACCGCTAACCCTTCCATCTCCATTATCTTCAACGCCGTGTGCAGCTGGGGCCCGCAATCACACCTCATGGAGCCCAGCGCGTCACCTGTAAGGCAGCTACTATGAAGCCGAGTCAAAACGTTCTCCTCCCCGTAGACATCACCCTTGACCACCGCGATATGGTCCTTGCTGTCCTTGTTGTTTGCGAAGCCCAGTACCTTGAATGATCCGTACATGCTGGGGAGATCAGCCACCGCTACTAGGTTAATGCATAGGTTATTGCTGCAGTTCTCGCAGTCCCAGCCAAACTGGCATGACTTGTACTCCTTGATGTCTGCTTCCCGTAACTCGTAGTATGACTCGGACAAAGTGACCAGAGACTACTCCGGGGCGGCTCTGGATAACGTTTTCCCGTCCTCAGCTGGGCAGGTAACGCTACCCAAAGACCTTAAAAGCCCTAAACGTTGCATAAAGAGAAGTGATGGAAGTGCATCAACTCCAATATCTACCGGCGGAGTCGACGATCTCCGCAAACTGATTCTACGTACCCTTAATGATAACCAGTTACTTGTCCTGAACAGTGTTTCAGAGCATGAGCAGAGTCTTACCAGCCTCTTGAAACTGTTATCAGGTGAGTATGGAATCCCCTTATCTACCCTTAAACTGAACGCCCGTATACTGCGTGAGCTCAACCTCATCAGTTACGGCTCGATACGTGACAAGAAGACGGCCCAGCTTGAGCCCCTCGGAAGGTTCGTGATGCGGCTGTTCATGGAGGACCCCTACCGGGCCGTATTTCAGTTCGCGGATTAAGGTTATTTTGTTTAAAACCCGCTAATCTACACCATTATTTATTTTCAAGTGCCCGGAACAATAGATATGAGTCCTACCCCCGAGACACGCGAGGCCATCAGGGAGCTCATTATGCGTTCTCATCTTGAGCTCAGCATCTCGGGCATCACAGTGATTGATGTCGAGCAGAGGATGGCGTTCTGGAACCAGCGGTTCCTTGAGCTCTGGGGATTAAATGAGGAGGATCTTGACGGGAAGCACCGGAAAGAGGTAATCGACAAGGTTATCGACCAGATAGAGGACAAGAAAGCGTTCCAGGATGTGCTTGCCAGGGCTTACGCTGACTTGGACTACCAGGGAACTGATCTTATCGAGCTAAAGGACGGCACACATATCGAGCGTAAGACCCTTAGCCTGACGGATGACCGCGGCCGCTATCATGGCAGGATTTGGTACTTTACTGATATTACCCAGCAGAAGAAGATTGAGCGGCAGTACCAGAACTATGCAAGCGAGCTCCAGAGGATGGTCTCAAGCAGGACGCAGGAGCTCATCGAGGCCGAGAGGCTTGCCGCTTCTGGTACGTTAGCCAGCGAGATAGCCCATGACCTTCGCAGCCCTCTCCAGTCTATCCGTAACGCGGCTTTCATGATCAAACGGGACCAAGAGAAGATCGAGGTTGGGTTGGAGATCATAGAGAAATCGGTGCTGCGGAGTCTTGAGATGCTTGAGGCAATGAGGAGCAGTACACGCAAGTCTGAGCCCTTCCTTGAGAGGAATAACCTGAACCAGTTGATCAGGGACGCGTTGGATGAGCTGCCACGACCGGAGAACATCACGGTGTCTCTTGAGATGGATGAGGTGGAGGAGTCATGGTTCGACGCCAGCCAGATCAGGCGTGTCCTCGACAACGTGTTATTGAACGCTGTTGAGGCTATGCCTGATGGTGGTGAGATATCTGTGACGAAGCATTTCGTTGACGGCAAGTTCATCATCCAGATCGCGGACACTGGTGTCGGTATCTCGGAGGAGGTGCTGCCCAACCTCTTTGAGCGCAAGTTCTACACGACCAAGCCCCACGGGCTAGGGTTGGGGCTGTCTTACTGTAAACGAACGGTTGAGAGCCATGGCGGTAACATCATGGTTGACTCGGTGCTGGGCAAGGGAACAATATTCACAATTGAGATTCCGCTTATTGACTAGATGTCCTCTAATCGATCAAACTGAACGGAATCATGTTTTTCCACGGTGATTCGAGTTTGTTCTTGATTTATTGTGAGGAAATCTACGAAAACCTTCCTGAGTAGCATTTTTCTCGGGGTTTTATGGTTCCTGGCTTCTGGGTTCCCGTTGCCCTCTTGGTTCGTGATTGAATCCTTTCCACCTCGTTACTTTGCGAATCTTGGAGTTCCTTTCCCTTGGTACAGGGTGACATACCATCGAGGAGACATGAATGTGTATCCCACTCTCAGCTACTTGGCTATCTCAAATCTCGTTTTCTGGGTAGGCATCTATTATGCTCGATTATCTAGAAATGTTTGCCTGTTCAATTTTCTCGGTATCTCGGGCTTCATACTGTTCTGTATCCTCCTAGCACCCACCGGGAATATCTATGGACTGGTAACCTACAGTGTCCTCATTTACCTTATCACGATTCAGAGATTCAAGTCTTATGAATACCAACTTGGGACATCGAGTTTATTTTTGAAATCAATATTCCTGTCCTTGCTTCTGATTGGAGCAATTATCGGGCTGATACTCGTTACAATGACGCTATGGGTCCGGAAGGGTTTCCCTGATATTTGACCTTGTTTCTAACGGTATTCCTCGGGTACATCGCCGCCTTTCATTGCCTCAGCGATTATGGCGTCTACCTCGTGGATGATCTTGACGCGGTCCACCTTCCCCATGATTGTCAATGGAACTGAAGCCCTGAACATGATCCTAGTCGGCACCATGTACTCTTCAAGCTCCCGTGTGCAGAGGTCAATCAGCTCCTTCTCAAGCTTCTTGTCCCCCTTGGGTACGACAATCGCTCTGATATCGGTGGAGCATCGAAGCGGGTCAGGTACGCCGAAAGCTACGGCGTGGTCAACCCTTGGGTGGCTCTCCAACACTTCTTCTACCCTTGTCGGCCAGACTGTCCTTCCATTGGCCACAATCCTGTCGCTCTTCCTGCCTACGATGTACAGGTACCCGTCCTCATCGAACCTTCCGATGTCCCCGGTGTAGAGCCAGCCGTCCCTGAGTACTTTCTCGGTGGTTTCAGGGTCATCCAGATACCCCAGCATTAATTGTGGGCCTTTCACCACTATCTCCCCGTCCTTGCCGGGTGGTATCTCTATCTCGCCAAGCTGTTGGTCCATGATCTTCACCTCGGTGTCCGGGTAGATGAGCCCGGTGCTGGCATAGTTGGGGTCGCCTTCGACCGGTGTCGCAGCGATTATCGGACCTGCTTCTGTGAGACCATATCCTTGATACATCCGGGCTCCTGCGACCTTCTCGAAGTTCTTCATCAGCTCAACTGGGATTGATGCACCACCGGACGAGCAGGTTGTGAGGCTAGTTAGATCGTAATTGTCCAGCTTGGGGTATTCGATCACTTCTCGTATTAGGCGTGGGATTAACGGGAAGTGGGTGACCTTGTGCTTGTCCGTTGCTTTTACGATGGACTCCCCGGTGGGGTTCGGTATCAGCATCATGGTACACCCGAAGCTCACTGCCTCGTTCATCACCACCAGCCCGTAGCTGTGGAAGAAGGGCATAGCGCAAAGTATCACTGGCCATCCCGTATGCTGTGGTTTCGCGCTGTACCCCCATCCCCTGAGCCAGTGGTAGGACTGTAGGGCGTTGACAACTTGGCTGTAGTGGCTCAGCCTCACTCCCTTGGGTTCGCCGGTTGTGCCCGATGTGAACATTATAACCGCCACGTCCTCCTCAGGGCTGATCTCCGGGTAGTCGGACACCATGCTTCCCCGTGTCAGGTCCTCGAAACGCTGGGCTCCGTCTGGGTACTTTATCCTGTACTTGAGTCCGCTGAGAACTCGTAGGTGTGTCGGTGCGTAGTAGGCTGCCTCCGCCACGATTAGTTCTGGGTGATCCTTGGGCAGTTTCTCTAGGAGCCTGTCGAGGATGATGAGTACTTTTGAGCCTGTTACCCTTACCTCCCTCGCTATCTCCGGGTTGGACATCAACGGATTGATTGCTACGACAGTAGCCCCACACAAGTGAATAGCGTTGTACGCGATGAGGAACTGGGGGCAGTTGGGCAGGATCAACGCGACTCTGTCGCCTTTCCTGATGCCCATCCCCATGAGGTTGGCCGCGAAGGACTCCATCTGGTCCCATAACTCTGCATAGGTATGCTTTGCGTCGAGGTAGATCACGGCGTCCCTGTCGGGGAACTTGCGTGCGCTGTTGCGCCAGAACTCGGTGACGGGCATCACCGGGTAGTTGATGCTTATGGGCACGCCCCGTGGGTAGGTCTTCCTCGCCGCCATGTATCAGGTGGGCTGGATGATAGTATAAAAACTGTGGGGCGATGATGTTTTATCGTTCTAGTGCTCCCTTTGGCTTGATTGATTTGAAGCCAACTGGCATCTATGTTCCAAGCGTGACACCGTTCAACGCCAAGGGGGAGATATTGTACGATAAACTCGGCGAGTTGCTTGAGTTCTGGATCGAAGGTGGAGTAAGTGGAGTGGTGGCTAACGCCAGCACCAGCGAAGCTCCGTACCTGAGTAACGAGGAACGGGTGAAGATCATCGAGTATCTGGTTGAGAAGGCTGATGGGAGGATCAACGTGTTCGCAGGGACCGGTGCACCCAGCCTACGCAAGTCCATCGAGCTTACCAAGGAGGCTAAGGAAGCCGGAGCCGGTGCCGCACTGGTGACTACGCCTTACTTCTTTAAGCCGACAAGCGATGAGATCGCCCAGTACTTTATTGACCTCATGGACAAGGTGGACATTCCGGTCATAATGTATAACGTTCCAAAGTTCACCGCCTACAGTGTATCACCCTATGTTGTGGCTAAGGTAGCCGAGGAGTGCAGCAACCTTGTAGCGATCAAGGACAGCAGCAACAACCCGGGCAACATGGCTGACGTGATAAGCCTCACAGGCGGTAAGATCAACGCCCTGAGCGGTACCGCTGACATGATCCTGCCCACGTTGATGCTAGGTGGAGCCGGTGGCATTGTTGCGATTGGTAACGTTGTGCCGAGGATGTGCGCTAACATCGTTGAGGGTTACAAGAAGGGTGACCTGAAGAAGGCTGGGGAGAACCAGTTGAAGGCAAGCTGGGTAAACAAGGTAGTGGTCAGGGATTACCCCCAGATACCGGCGATCAAGGCTGCGCTCGGGAAGATGGGTAGAGATGCGGGTGTTCCGAGGAAGCCGTTGACTGCGTTGTCTGAGGAAACCACAGAGAAGGTCTGGGCTGAGCTAGCCCTCTAGCTTCTTCACCATTGCTTTCTTGTTTCGATAATATACCTTGGGTATTTCCGTGTACCCCAATTTAACCCAGTAACCATCAGCTTGGGGCTCTGAATCAATCTGTATCCATTTACAGCCTAGGTTCCTCGCCATCTGCTCCACGAGAAGGTACAGTTTTTCTCCGTGTCCTTTTCCCCGGTGTTCCTCATTGATGACGATTTGCTCGATGTAGAACGAGTCAGGGTGGTACGAGTCACGCCGCTTCATCAACTTGACCTCAGCGTAACCAAATTCATTGCCAACCATCCAGTAATCACCGGGTTTGTAGGACTCACCAGCACCACGAAGTACCTTCAACTCGTTTGGAATATAGGATCGAACATGTCGGTTTGAACTCATGGTGGATACTGAAACAGTACCTTCCCCGTATTAATGAAATTAGGTTTGAATAACTAATTATATCACCTTTCCATGTTGTTGTGCAATGAAGATGAAGATGCCCATCGACGATGAGTCCCTCTATGACTGGTACATCAACACGAACCTGCGGACAACATGCCCCAAATGCGGAGGCAAGAACGTCAAGGACATAGACTATGCGGGAGACAAGGACGGGTACGGGATTATTTATCGCTGCCAGAGCTGCCTCTACAGATATGGAGTAGAGGACGAGACCGGTCTCGGGTACTACGATAAGAACGGTAACCCGACGATCTACTGGAAATAGAATTAACTATGTGAACTCTGGGGCAACCTTATCCATGAACAGCTCCGCTTCTTCTTTCCACCCAGGTCCAAGGAAACTCAGGATAATCATACCCGCCCCAGCGTCAGCGTACTCGTAGATACGCTGCACCATCTCCTCCGGGTCACCAATCAAGCCCCCATCCATATCAGAGTTGAAATTCTTGAAGTAGTCAACCGCCTTCCCTTTTGCCCCTTCACTTGTTTTATCGATGAATGTGAAAGCGGGCCAACTCTTCAATATCTCACCTGGGTCACGGTCAATCCTGTGGCAATGAGCCTCCAAGACCTTTGTTTTCTTCCGGAAATCATCTGGAGTCCCCCTCCAGAGGGCGTAGTTAGCCATATCGCCGTACCTTGCACAAGTTTTCAGGGTACGTTTCTCGCCCTCACCGGCAATCATCAACGGGATTCCTCCCTCTTGAACTGGTTTAGGGCTGTTGTAAGCCTCGTCAATAGAGTAATGTTTCCCGTTGTAACTAGGCTTCTCCTCGATCAACATCTTCTTGATGATGATAGCAGCCTCCTCAAGCTGGTCACTCCTGCTTTTTCGAGTCCCAAACTCGTAGCCATAAGACTTGAACTCCCTTTCATGCCACCCAGCACCAATACTCAGAATCGCCCTACCACCTGAAACAGCGTCAAGGGTCGCACCCATCTTCGCCAACAAAGCTGGGTTCCTGAAAGGGACTGCTAATGTAAGATGTCCAAGCCTTACATTGGTTGTCTTCACAGCTAAGGCTGTCAAAGCGGTCCAGCTCTCGTACCTTGGAGCACCAAGCTCAGTGTACATCCCCAGCAAGTGGTCGCTCAACCATATACTGTCATATCCAAGCCCATCAACCACCATCGCACGCTCCTCAAGAACCCTGTACTCCGGTACTTCTGGGCTCAGAAAAACCCCGAAATCCATCTTCATAAGACTACATTGTCGAAAGAGTAGAAAAAACTGCTCAGCAGGAACTAGATGCTCTCAATGAATCCAGAAACGATCCTAACATACTCCTTGGGAGACCCGGAGTGGGTAACGTGCCTCGTGTTCAACCTCACGTATTGAGTATGTGGCGCAAGTTCTAACGCTCTTTTCGCGTCATCGTCATCCATGGCACCCACCAACCCTTTCTCAGTCCTATACCAGTCAGCGTGAATAATCAATGCGGGATGCTTCAACCTTCTCAAGGCATCTTCATGGTTCAATCCTTCGTATATCCTGCCATCCACCCATGCCCGGGAAAAGTCCGGGTCAAATGTTGATGTCAGCTTGAAGAAGAGCTTCATCCGTCGGGGCATCCATGGAATGTCAATTGGCTCCCCTGGTTTCTCGTATCTTTTGATTAGCCACATTAGTCCATCGATCATCCACTTGGGGATCGCCCGAAACTTTCCATCAGGCGTCGGTCTATGGATGGACTCAAACAATCCCCTGAAATCTGGCCCCCCCTCAGCCCCTAGATATGTCGCTGTCTTGTCAAGCACCTCGTAGACGAACTCGGATTTGATTCTAGGCCAATCAGCGCTGAATAATGGGGCGTCCTCCATAACGATACCACGAATAAGCTCTGGTCTTTCCACTGCGAGCCATAGAGCGATCAATCCACCCGATGAGTTACCAGAAATAACGGCGGGTCTACTTACTACTTCACTCAAGAATACTGTTAGGTCCTCACCTATCAGGTTGAAGTTGTATTCCCCGGTTGTCCAAGAGCTACCGCCGTGTCCCCGGATATCTACCGCGTATACCTTGTTTGTCTTGGAAAGTGGGACAAGTACTTTCTCGTATGATATCCATGTCCCAGCCTGTCCCGGAATGAGAATCAGCGGCTCCCCGTTTTCCGGTCCTTCTACATAGTTCAATGTGATGCCGTTTACCTCGTATTGTTTCTCTTTGAACCCAGGGAGATTGGCTGTTTCACTCACTTCTAAGGCTCTCCTAGTTGTGACAGATACTCCGACCCTTATATATTTTTCATATTTATGCAAATTATGCACAATAGGAAACCATATAAGCCCTCTGAAAATATCGATAATCGATGACCGAGGAAAAGTACGACAAACTCAGAGCATCCTTCCTAGAGGTCCTAGAAGACCTAGTTAGGTTCAGAGGAACCGAGCCAATGGTCGCAAGAATCTATGCACTGGTCGTACTATCCCCGAAACCCCTTACCCAGGAAGAAATCTCAACAAAGACCGGGTACTCACGCTCACAGATCTCCCGATACCTCTCCAACCTTGAACAGCGAGGAATGATAAGAAAGGAATCCGTTCCCGGGTCTAGAACCCAGCTCTACGGTGGTGGAGCAAAGCCATTCTTTGAGAACTTTAGAAGAGGGATTGACATCTCAGAGAGGTTTGTTAAGGGAAAAGTCAGGGACATCGAAAACATCCTAACCGAATACGAAAACTTGTCACCCGAAGAAAGGGAAACCCCGGAAGCCCAACGTCTCAAAGAAGTGGTAACCGTATTCAATGCATGGTTCCTGAGCTACCTAGAACTCATGACCGAGTTCAACACACGGTTCAACGAGAAAATGGACGAGCTAGAGCGGAAACTTTTCCCATTATAAACTATCATCTAACAAACTTCATTATACACCAGTCGGACGCAGTAGCCATGAAGGCTATTGGACTCAGCAGCAGTGGAAGGAAAGGATCATACTCCAGAAGGATAGTCAAGGACATCCTCGACGCATCAGGAGTAGAATACGAACTCATTGACCTCGCACCACTCAACATCAAGGGCTGCTTAGGCTGCCTCCAGTGCGCAAAAGACAACATATGCGTCCAGAAAGACGACTTCCAAGCCGTAGTGGACAAGGTAACAGAGGCAGACGCCCTTGTCTTCGGCGGAGCCAACTACTATGACAACCTCAACGCCATCGGGCACGCGTTCTGGGAGCGAACCTTCGCCCTAAGACACCGGGAAGCGTTCATCTGGGCAGGCAAACTAGCGGTCGCGGTCGGCTGCAACCGGGACCCTGAGACGAGACACGCCACAGCATTCATCGAGCAGATGATGAACAGCAACAAGATGGCAGTAATCGAAACCTTCAGCGACTCCGGACACCAGCAGTGCTACGACTGCGGCTACGGCCACGATTGTGCAGTAGGCAACGTGTACAAACACATGGGGCTTGTCACAGCGGAGTACGCCGAGGAGAACCGCCCCGAGGAATACTGCCAAGAGGCACAGGACCGAGCCAAAGCCATAGGGAAAACACTTGGAAGCATATTAAAGGCAAGAACCTAGCAAGGGGGGGGGGGGTACCACGCTTCCAGCGATTTCCAAGCCTATTAACATGAAACATGCCCCAAAACAATTCGTCCTCCAAGCCAGTTACATCAAAAAAGCGTCACGGTAAGGTAGCAACAGATATTACCCGGTGTACTCAAATTTTTTTTCCCGTTATCCCCAATGACTGGTCCAGAAACACACTCACCTTTATAACACAACACCCCAATACCCCTGCTGAAAACAGATGGCTCTCGGAAACCTGGGAAGCAACCTATACAACGCCCTCCAGAAACTAGTCAAGGCACCAGTAGTAGACGAGGCCACCGTAAAAGAACTCGTCAAAGACTTCCAAAGAGCCCTACTCCAGGCAGACGTAAACGTCGCACTTGTAATGGAGCTAAGCCAAAACATCCAGAAAAACGCGTTAGACTCCAAGCTACCCCCCGGAATAAGCAGACGAGAACACATAATCAAGGTCATCAACGACGAGCTAACAGCGTTCGTCGGAGAAACCCCCCAGGAGCTCAAGATCAACCCCGGAAAACAGAACGTCCTCATGATGATCGGCATCCAGGGAAGCGGAAAAACAACCCATTCATCAAAACTTGCCCGCTACTTCCAGAAAAGAGGATTCAAGGTAGGAGTAATCTGCGCCGACACGTTCAGACCTGGAGCATACAACCAGCTCAAACAGCTAGCCGATTCCATCAACGTCCCATTCTACGGTGAACAGGACACCAAAGACCCAGTCGCCCTAAGCAGGCGAGGCGTCAAACACTTCCAAGACATGGAAGTCGTCATCCTCGACACCAGCGGACGTCACAAGGAGGAAACCGGGCTCATCCAGGAGATGCAGCAGATCGAGCGAGCCGTAAACCCCCACGAGGTAATCCTCGTACTCGACGGAACAATCGGACAGCAGGCAACAGCACAGGCGTCAGCGTTCAAGGAAGCAACCGAGGTCGGCAGCATCATCGTGTCAAAACTCGATGGTACCGCAAGAGGCGGAGGAGCCCTCAGCGGAGTAGCAGCAACAGGAGCACCAATAAAGTTCATCGGAACCGGCGAAAAAGTCGAGGACCTAGAAGCATTCGTGCCCAGCAGGTTCATCGGCAGACTACTAGGCATGGGAGACATCGAGGGACTCGTAGCCAAGGTCAAGGAAGCCGAGGCACCAGTAAGCGAGAAAGATGTCATGGCAATGATGAGCGGCAAGTTCACCATACAGGACATGTACAACCAGTTCGAGGCCATGCAGAACATGGGTCCACTCCAGAAAGTACTGGGAATGATACCCGGCATGAGCTACCAGCTACCCCAGAGCGAGATGGAGGACGCCGAGGGAAGACTCGAAAAATTCAAGGTCATCATCCAGAGCATGACCCAGGACGAGAAAGACGACCCCAAGAAACTCAACCGCAGCCGCATCCAAAGAGTCGCACGAGGAAGCGGAACAGACGAGCGCGAAGTAAGAGAACTTATAAAACAGTATAATACTATGAGGAAAATGCTCAAGCAGATGAAGGGCAGCAGAAGGATGCGACGCCAAATGCCTTTCAAGATGTAAAGGAGATAAAGAAAAATGGCAAAAAGTCACGGAATTCGAAGAAAAAGCCGAAGTGCCTTACGTAAGAAGGTAAGGGAAAAGGGAAGAATCCCACTCAGTAGGCTGCTAGTGAAGTACGAGGTAGGCGACAAAGTCGTCATTAACGTTGATTCAGGCGTCCACAAAGCCATGCCCCACAAGAGATTACAGGGCAAGGTCGCAAACATCGTCGGGACACGGGGAAAAGCCTACATCATGGAGATCCCACAGCGTAAAACCGTCAAGACAATCATCACAACAGCAGAACATATACGAATGCACAAGGATGCGTAACCATGTCTGTTGCTGAAAAGAAGGAGATCACAGTCGCCGAGGCCCGACGCCTACTCATGGACAAGGCCGAGGAGCTTGACCCCCTTCAGCGCAGGGTACTGGAGTACACCATCCGTTTCGCAAAGCTAGACAGTGAGTCAGCTAAAGAGATCGTCGAGGAGCTAATGAAAGAGGCATCCATCGACAGAGGTCTCGCCGTTCAGATCGCCAACGCGATGCCAGGCACCGTACCTGAGATCAGGACATTCCTGGGAAGGCAGCGCATCATCGCAGAGGACACGATGAACAAGATTTTAGGGATAATTGACAAATACCGGGTAGAAGAATAATCTACCTAGACCATCTTTCAGGTGAAAAAATTGTATAGGGAGCCTAAAAAGTACGAAGAATACGCTTACGTCCTAGAGTACTTGCCACATGGAAGGGCTGGCGCGCCCCGTACAAGCCACAGTAGCGGCGGTGTCCTCCAGATGATCGGCGAGGAGTACTTCACCCTCCTAGAAGCCGCTCCATTACCCGACCTAGAGTACACTATCAGGGATCGAATATTCGTCGGGAAGGGTGACCGCGCAAAGGTTGGGCACATCCTCGGTAGAATTAGCTTCGATGAGCTGTACTCCGCGGGGAAAGCAGAGCTACAATCCGTAATCGAGCTCATTGTACAGAACAACGAGGAACGTTTCATCCAGTTCATGAACGAGAGTGTTAGTCTCACCCCGAGGATGCACAGTCTAGAGCTTATCCCCGGTATAGGAAAACGGTTGATGTTCCAGATACTGGACCTAAGGGAAAGGTACCCGTTCGAGAGCTACGCGGACCTCAAGGAGAGGGCAAGCCTGTCCGACCCGGTGAAACTCATCGCCAGACGGGTGATGAAGGAGCTCAGCGAGGAGCAGAAATACTACATCTTCACCCGACCAATGCAATCATAGATACATTCATCTTTATCTTACTAATAATTCTACACATGACTCCAACCGACGCAGTGTTGATAGGGCTCATGTTGGTGATGATCCTCGTCATGTTATATTTCATCGGCAAGATGATGAGGGAGGACCCCACATTGATGGATGCGATAAAGGACAGAGATCAATGGGGTAAAGTATGGAGCTTTCCCGAGAAACTCCAACCCGAAAAGAACACCGCCATCCTCAAGCCACCCCCGGAGGAAGAAGAGGAGACACCCGTAGAAGCCGAGGATTAGTGTCCACGCCGGGCTAAGATGCAGTATCTTTTTAAGAATCCTTTCGGGTATGGTGATGGAATAACGATGAAGGCTGCTGACTACAAGTACAAGAAAAACCATGCCTACACACGCAAAAAGTACATGGGCGGTATACCCGGGTCTAAGATCGTAAAGTTCACCATGGGCAATACCAGCAGGGAGTTCACCCACAGAGTAGAGCTCATCAACATAAAGTACGTACAGATCAGGCACAACGCATTGGAGTCAGCCCGTATCGCCGCCAACAGGGTCCTAGAGAAGAACCAGGGCAGGGAGAACTTCATGTTAAAGATCATCCCGTTCCCACATCAGGTAATCAGGGAACACAAGAGGGTTAACGTTGCTCAGGCGGACCGATTCCAGGAAGGAATGAAGAAAGCATGGGGCAAGCCAACCTACGTCGCAGCGAGGATCAAGGCACTCAAGCCCATCATCATCGCTGAGGTAGACAAGGAAGGCATCGCTGATGCGAAGGAAGCACTGAAGCGTGCAAGCGCAAAGTTCCCAAGCAAGTGCCGAATCGTCGTCAAAGAACTCTAAATCCCTTTTACGGGAACCATTTTAACCACCACACACCAATGTGATTTATCTTGTATGATCTTGAGCTAGACCGGGTTATCGAGAAGATTCAAGAGGTTGAAGCTAAACGCGTACTGCTCCAGTTACCAGATGGGATGCGCCCATTCGCTGTACAAATGGTGAACGCCATCAGCACAGCAACGAACGCAACGCTGTTCCTGTCAGGAAACTCCTGCTACGGGGCATGTGACGTATCCATCGATCAGGCTCGTGGGTTGAACGTTGACCTCATCGTGCATTACGGTCACACCCAGTACGTCGGTGACCTGGATATCCCTGTCCTGTACCTACACGCGAGCATAGACGTTGATGTAAAGCAGCTAGCCGAAGCAGTAGGACCCGCACTGGATGGCTACGAGAAGGTCGGACTAGCTACCACGGTCCAGCATGTCCATCAGATCGAGGAAATCAAGACAGAACTTGGAAAACGTGGGGTCAATAGTCTTATCGGAGACGGTGTTGGGAAGACCCCACTCGATGGACAGATACTTGGCTGCAGCTATGGAACAGTCATAGCCGTCAAGGAAGACGTCGACGCCTACCTGTACGTTGGGGGCGGAAGGTTCCATCCAACGGGCATAGTAATGAGTACCGGTAAACCCGTGATCGTTGCGAACCCATACAACGGCGAGGTATCAAACATCAACGAGGAGGACCTGATGGATGTTGCCAAACGAAGGATGGCTGCAGTCACATACGCCAAGAACGCTCAAGTATTCGGTTTCCTTGTCTCCAGTAAACCAGGTCAGATGCACCTTGAACGTGCGGAAAAATACGTCGAGCTGCTAAATGAAGCTGGGAAAACTGCGGTAATTTTCTACATGGACGAAGTGCGTCCCGAGCATGTCAACAACTACACGGAGCCCGAGGTACTGGTTAACACTGCATGTCCAAGGATCGCGATTGATGGAATCAATGGAATAGATCGCCCATTGATTACTCTAAACGAGTTAGATGTAGTGCTAGGGGACAAGGAATGGGAGAGCCTCTGGGGTAACTCTTACCTTGAATAACCCCTATATTTAATACAAAGGGGCTCTGATATCCTCTAGGTTCTTTGAACCATTTCACACTCACAAAAAGTAGTCACCGGGGGGCAAAACCGGCGACGCTATCACAGAAGAAGGAAAAGAAAATGCCAAAAGCAAAGGAACTGGAAGACAAGAAAGTCTTTCCAGGTGAAAAGCTTGCCGTCATAGAGGAGTACAACGACGGCAGGGGAACATATCAGGAACACGGCGAGGTTCGCTCAAGCGAGATAGGCGTCACCGGGTACAACGATCAGTATAGGGAGCTTATAGTCAACAAAAAGACTCCAGAGATTCTGGTGCCTCACGAAGGGATGGATGTTGTCGCTCAGGTCGGGTCAGTTGCACGGAAGGATGCACGTATTGACATATTCGTCATCGATGGAGCCCATGTGCACCCGACTTACAGCGGGGTTATACACATCAGCGACATGAGCAGGGACTATCTCAAGAACATCGATATGGCTGTCCGGAGCGGCGACATCGTAAAGGGCAAGCTTGTCAACACCAAGAATAGGCTCAACCAGACATCACTCAGGGGACAAGAGTACGGTGTAATCTATGGTTTCTGCAGTCGTTGCGGCGGTCTCCTTGAGAAGAAGGAGGGAAAGCTGGTATGCGAAGACTGTGGGCGTATGGAGAGGCGCAAGACAGCTAACACCTATGGGGAGGAGAAGCTGGTATGAAGATAAACATAACAAAGAACGAGGAAGGCTACGTCGAGTTCGAGTTCAGCGGCGAGGGACATACCTTGCTGAACCTGCTACAGGGCAGCTTACTTGCTGATCCGAATGTTGAGCTGGCTGGTTACAGCAAGCCTCACCCGTTGATGGACCGGAGCAGGCTGTTCATTCAGCTCAAGAAGGGCGATAAGGTCCTTGAGGCAGTGAAGAAGGCTGCTGATCACGCTGACGGTAGGCTAGACGAGTTCGTCGGCCTGTTTGAGAAAAGTCTATCAGAGTTCAAAGAGTAAACCTGTTCAGGGATCACCCTGAACCGGCTCAATATTTCTTATGTTAAACCTAATGTCAGAGTGCTGGGTCTTGTTTTTAGGGAGACTTCCAGTGGAATCTTGGCTGTAGGTGCTATCTATAGAGGATCAGAGGGACTTGAAGGGGTTCTTAGTGGTTATCTAGGGGACGGTGATCCCACTGAGGAGGTAATACGGATTATCTGTAGCTCGAAACACGTTGGTCAAGTTCGGTTTATAGTGTATCGATCTTCCGACCTCCATGTTGATCCTATCATAATGTCGCAGAAACTCGGTAAACCGGTTCTTGTTCTCCGAGAAAACGTTGATTTTAACGAGTTATTGATGATAAAGTACGGTGAGATGGTGGTTGAGCCATTGGGGATAGATGGGGCATTTGCTATGAGGGTGCTCAAAGTGATTTCACGGGGCAATGATATTCCAGCTATGAGGACTGCCCGTCTAGTATCGAGTAATATTTCAGAAATGCACAATGTTTAAATCCCATTTTTCCGGGATTAGGTTTCGGACGGTACTGAAATGGTGAAATTTTGTCCAGAGTGTGGGGCTTTCTGTACTACAGATACTAGTAAGAAGTGTTACGTTTGCCCGAAATGTGAGTGGGAGGAAACTCTGGAGGATACAACTATCAATGTTGCCCGTGAGAAGAAGACCGACGAGAAGGTTGTTGTGGTGGGCAAGAAGGAGAAAAAGCTCAGCGTAATGTCCAAGACCAAGATCAAGTGTGAGAAATGTGATAACAACGAGGCTGAGTGGTGGATGGTTCAGACCCGTAGCATAGATGAGAGCATGACTCAGTTCTATCGTTGCACAAAATGTGGTCATACTTGGCGTGATTACAGTTAGGCGACTATTTTTTAACTAGTCAAACCCTTTATTGAGCAGCATCCGTTAGAGGAAAATACATTGTTTGAGGTTGAAGTTTCAAGAATTGATCCCTTCAGGAGCCTCGTAAAGGCCCTCAGCGTTATCGTTGAGGAGGGCACGTTCAATATGAACGAGGCCCAGATGAAGCTCCTTGCCATGGACCCGAGCCACGTGGCCATGGTTGACTTTGAGCTGCCCAGCGCCTTCTTCGACAGCTACAAGTGCGAGGGCGAGCCAAAGCTATCTATTAATATCAAAGAGTTCCTGCGGTTCCTCGACCGTGTTGACAGGGACGAGCAGGTCCGGATTGTCCTCAACGAGGAGAGGGCACGACTGGTTATCCACTGTAAACGCGGTGGTCATAGTAGGCGCTTCGAGATGCCTATACTTGAGCCGCTGGACGAGGAGGTTCCCCAGCCCAAGATATTCTTCAAGGGCAAGGCAAGGGTTACCAGTGACGCGGTGAGGATGGCGATCCGTGACGCGAACCTGGTTAGTGAGCACGTTAAGGTGGAGATGGTTGATGGCTTGCTCAAGGTGAACGCGGAGGGTGACATGGGTAGCAGCTTCAGCGAGTGGGAGAAGGACAGCGATGATGTGCTGGAGTTGAAGGTTGACGAGGACAGCAACGCGACGTTTACCCTCAGCTACTTGCAGGACATCGCTAACGCGGCGGGTGCTAACAGCGAGGTCGTGACCATTGAGCTGAGCACGGATATGCCCATCAAGATGGATTTTGAGATCCCTCAGGGTAGGCTCGTGTATTATCTGGCTCCCTGTATCGGGGTTTAACCCCTTTTTCTGATCCAACCACTAGAAATTGGACTGGAACCAAATAGTTGGTTACCTACTATAGTGGAAAATTGTTATGAGCTCCATGTCCAATGACCTCATATCTGTTGATAGAAAACCCGAGTTTGTGCTGGATATACTGCAATAACTCATCGGTTACGAGGTTCATGCCGGTTATGCCGATGAAATGCGTTAAAATCCTTCCCTTTGCTAGGTGACTACGTGCCAGTCGTCGCCTACGTGGGTTGATAATGGTAGGATTACCAGCGCGCTGTTCTCGATCTTCCATTCTCGTAGCCCAGCGTAGCTGATCATGTTCTCCTCTAGCAGTTGTTTCGCCTTCTTTCCCGTCCCCTCCGGGACGTAGAGGTAGAACTTGTGGCATGGTCCATCCTTGATGCTTACCTCGGACATCACCTTCCATGCCGGGACACGGGACTCATTCACCGTGTCCTCCAGCTCAACCTCACCCACCTCGTGGATCTCCCCGTCGCTGTGTCGAAGGATAACGATCTTTGGGTAAAGGACTCCATCAGGGGTCTCGATCCCCTTGACCAATGTCTCATCGTTGACTCTAGTGTACAGGTTGTCCCAGTCCGGGGTGTTCTGGTCTACGAGTGGGAAACGTGTGGCTGCGATGATTCTAGCTATCCTGTTCCTTAGCTCTTCTCTGGGTAATCCGTTGATGGTCAAGTTAGTCTCCTAAATGGTGTCTCAGGTGTTTAATCAATTTCCGCTTTGGTCATGCTGGTAAGTTTTATCTAAACCATGGCTGATTCATACCAATGAAACCAAAGATTATTTGCGAGGTGGATACGAGGAACGTTCCACTCGATGTAACTGATCAGTTAAAGGAATACGCCGAGGTCGTCTACACGAGGAAACCATATGATGGTCACTTGAAGGACGCGGTTGGGATTATAGTAGGTGGCTCCAAGATTGATACAGAGTTCCTTGATCAGGCACCTAACATGAAGATCATTGCACGGTTTGGCGTCGGGTATGACGGCGTTGATGTTGAGGAGTGCACAAAACGTAACGTATACGCGACTCATACACCCGGAGTTCTGTCCGGGGGGGTCGCTGATCTCACATGGGCACTTATACTCGGTTACATGAGGCATATTCCAGCAGCAAACACCTACGTTAAGACAAGGTGGGCGAAAAGAGAGGGCTACATCCCGTTCGGTTGGGACATGGAGAACAAGGTCCTAGGTTTCCTTGGTCTGGGAAGGATTGGCGCCGAGGTCCTGAAAAGGTCACAGGGGTTCGACACCGTGAACCAGTACTATGATGTGTACAGGAACGAGGCTTTGGAGGAGAAGTATGGTGTCAAATACGTCGAGTTCGAGGAGCTAATCAAGAACAGTGATATCCTAACCGTTCATGTTCCCCTGCTACCATCAACCAAGCACATTCTCGGCGAAAAAGAGTTCAAGATGATGAAGAACACCGCCTTGGTTGTGAACACTTCACGAGGACCAGTCATCGATGAGGTAGCGATGATCAAAGCCTTGAAGGATGGAGATATTGGAGGAGCAGCGCTTGATGTTTTCGAGCAGGAGCCGACGCCATTGGAGAATCCTCTTCTTGAACTGGATAACGTTGTTCTGGCTCCTCACTGTGCCTCAGCCACTTGGGAGACACGTAGGAAGATGGCTCAGTGTAACGTGGACAACATGCTAGCCTTCCTCAAGGGTGAACGTCCTCCAAACGTTGTTACAGAGCAGAACAACTACACTTTCTAACTTTTCAATCGATGACCTTTTTTCCCTAAAACTCCAAACTGATACCGATAAACTTGATCAATCATGTCAAACGTAAACTGAAGGCGGGAAAGCCTTCAATCGGTACATGGATTTCCGTTGGACACCCCGACATCACCATGTATATGGCTGATATGGGGTTCGACTGGCTCGTATGTGATATGGAGCACGGACCATTTGGCTCCGAGACTTATCATTTCATGGTTCAGGGTATGCTGTACAACCGTGAGAACTGTGTCCCAATGGCTAGGATTCCGTACCATGACCTGATCTGGTACAAGAAAATCTTGGACACCGGTGGAATGGGCATAGTCACCCCGAGGATTGAGACCAAGGAGATGGCTGAGGAGATGGTCCAGTTCATGAAGTACCCACCGTGGGGTGTGCGTGGAGCAGGTCCGAGGCTTGCCGCTTTCCGTGACCCTGATTATTTCAAGACAGCAAACGATGAAACCTTGGTGGTTGTGATGATTGAGTCCGCCAAGGGTCTGGAGAACATCGAGGACATCTTCAGCGTGGAAGGCGTCGATGCCTGCTTCGTCGGACCCAGCGACCTGAGCCTTGACATGGGCATCCACGGACAGTATACCAACCCCAAGTTCATCAAGGCACTTGACAAGATAGTTGAGGCTGGACAGGACAGTGGAGTAGCCCCCGGGATGCACTGTTTCACAAGCCCTGGATTGCTAAACATCAACGAGGCTATAGAACGAGGATTCCTATACTGTGCCCTCAACTGGGAGACAAGCTTCCTCAAGGCAGGGGTGGAAGCAGCCTTCAAGGACATAAAGGGTTGGACACCAAAGAAAGCGGGCGAGCAGGTAGCTCCCTAATTTTTCTCGTTAATTATTTATCCCCATAATATTCCTCTGTGGAGTAGGTATTTGATATGAAAAGGGTCCTGAATTCATCAACACTTACCGATCACGGGAACATACAGGGCAGAAGAGACATCGTCAAGATCATTGATGCCGGACTTGACGCCGCTAACCCTTACACAAACACGTCTAAGGCTTTCAAGAGGGAAGGAAGCATCCTCACAGTCGGAGGTAAGGCGTTTGAAACTGTCGGTGACCCAAAGACTGGGCTCGCAAAAGTTGACCTGGCTGATTTCAATCAAGTACTCGTCATCGGTGCCGGTAAGGGAATCCAGTACTCCGCAAAGGCAATCGAGGACGTACTTGGAGAGTACCTTACAGGTGGAGAAGTAATAGAAAAACACGGTACCCCCCATATCCTTGAGAAAATTCATGTCAACTACGGTGCCCACCCTGTACCCGATCAGGGCTGTATCGATGGATGTAACAGGATTCTGAAACTCGTTGAGGGCTTGACCGAGAAAGACCTCGTAATAACCGTCGTTGGTAACGGCGTTTCAAGCCTTCTCACCCTCCCTGTTCCGGGGGTTACATTGGAGGACATCCGGGAGGTAACCTACAATATGCAGATCACAAAGGGGGCTCCAACCCACGACCTCAACTATATCCGAAATAACTTGGATGTGATGAAGGGGGGTAAAATCACCAAACGACTCCAACCCGCAAAATCCATCCACATAATCGTCTCGGACCCCCTCGACTGGCCTCAGCTCATTGGTAATAATTTCTGGTTACACACTCTGCCTGACTGCACCAGCTACGAGACAGCCATAGACCGGTTGAAGAAATGGGAGGCGTGGGATGAATCACCTGCATCAGTCCGTGATTTCCTAACCAAAGCTGACCCAGCCTACAAGGTCCTATCCGAGGAGGAGTGGCACACCTATGATGCACGGGTCTTTGGTGTCATGCCTAAACATATGAGAACCATCGAGGCGGCAAAAAGAAAAGCCGAGGAGTTAGGCTACACGTCACACACACTACTCAACAGGTATCTGGCTCAGGACGCACCACAGATGGGCAAGATATGCGGGGGCATCGCGATGTACATCGAGGAGTTCAATGAACCATTCAAGGCTCCATGCGCCATTTTCGCAAGCGGCGAGATGGTGGTAACCGTTGGCAATGAGAAAGGAATGGGGGGCAGGAACCAAGAGTTCGCGCTAGCCACCGCATTGGAGATAGCCGGAAGCGACAGGGTGGTCATTGGTTCCGTGGATACAGACGGCACTGATGGTCCGGGTAAACAATTCACCAATGAATATCCCGACGTACCCGTATTGGGCGGTGGAATCGTTGATGGGTACACCGTGCATAGGGCTGAGGAGAAGGGAATAGACATCTTCAACGTCCTGAAAACACATAACGCCTCCCCCAACCTATGGGAGATGGGGGACGGAGTAGTCGTCAGCCCCAACGTGAGCCTAGGCGACTTAACAGTTATACTTGTACGAGAACCCAAAGTAGAGGAGGCTTAGAGATGCCACGAGGATCAAAGATAACGCACATCAAGGCAAGACAGGTATTTACCGAGAGGGGTCACCCCGGAATAGAGACAACGATCAAAACCGAGGACGGAAGCAAAGGCGTGGCAGTTGTCACAGCAGGCATCTCAGTTGGAGAGCACGAGGTCCAGTTCCTCTACGATGGAGGAGAGAAATGGAACGGTATGGGGTTAAACGTAGCCATCGAGACCGTTGAGAAAGTTATCACCCCGAAACTCAAGGGCATGGATGTCACAAGACAGCAGGTAATCGATGACGCTTTGATCACCCTCGACGGGACACCAAACAAGGCAAAACTCGGTGGAAACACCACTGCCAGCGTATCAGCGGCGGTGCTGAAGGCGGGTTCTAACTATCTTGACATTCCACTATACCAGCATATCGGCGGCGTGAACGCGAACATCCTCCCAGTCCCCGGTGTACTCACCGCCCTTGGAAGCAAACGGTACAAGGGAACAGGCACACAGGGCGGTAAGCCCAGTTACAGCATCATGTGTTATGGGTTCAACAGCTTCGCTGATGCATCATACGCGGCATGGGAGGTCAGCAGGGAGTGGTCCAAGCTCATCCTAAAGAAACTCAGACTGGAGACCACATACGGCTACGTGAAGGTCCATGAGGGCGTCGTGGAACACGACAAGGAGCTCTGGGACATCATGGTCGAGGCAATCGACAACAAGGGATACACCGGCAAGATGGGCATACAGGTGGACATAGCCGCAGGAACCTATTACAACAAGGAGAAGGACCGCTTCGTTGGCCTGTTCAGCGAGAAAGACAAGACAATGGAGGACCTGCTCAACCTGTACGACGAGATGGTGAAGGACTACCCGTTCGTCATCATCGAGGACCCACTGGACGAGAACGACTACCAGGGACACGCAGAGGTAACCAAGAGGCTGGGCGTTGAGATCGTTGGAGACGACCTATTCACAACTAACCCCCAGCGAGTCCAGGAAGGGATCGAGGCTGGTGCCGGAAACGCGGTTCTCCTCAAGGTGAACCAGATTGGCACCATCAGCGAGGCTTTCGAGATGGTAAACCTAGCCTACAGGAACGACTACGGTGTCATGCCATGTGACAGCAGGGGTGAAGGAGTATCCATCGCCGACTACACCGTAGGGTTAGGAGCAGGGCACCTACGAGAAGGAGCGATGAAAGAGATTGGCAACAGGTTCCTGGAGATCGAGGAGGAGCTTGGAAACCGAGCCAAGTTCCTTGGTAGAAAGGGCTTCAAGCCCTAGGCTTCATCAAAGCCTATATTGTATCGTAGGTCAGTTGCTTTCCCGTTTTCTATCGTAAAGCACACCATGTGGATGTTACGAGGGGATGTCCTCGGTTTCTCTTCACCGAATACAACCTTGACCATGTTTGAGATCAACGTACCGTGGCTGACAACGGCAACCGATCCTGCATCAACTTCTCTGAGTCGGTCGATGAACCTTCTTATTCGAGCCTCCAGCTCCCCCACTGGTTCCCCACCATTCTCTACTAGCACCTTCTCGTCCTTGAACGCGTAGATGTTCTTTCCGTCCTCGTCTACCCCTAGAACCACGATGGGTTTTCCCTCAAAGTCACCGAAGCCCCTCTCCATGATGTCTGGGTCCTCGGTGATCTCTCTGTCCGGGAATAGCAGCGAGGCTGTCTCGTATGCTCTCTTTAACGGGCTTGAATAGATGACATCCGGGTTGAAACTCTCAACCGGATTCATTGCGTTCCTTGCCTCCTCCGCCAGTGAAGGGTTTGATTGACCAATTAGCACCCTTGCCTTGTTCTCCTCGGTGGTTCCATGCCGGATCAAGTAGACTTTCAAGCCCTCGCCTCAGTTCCTTTCAGATACGGTTCATTCGATATATCTTTGACTGGTACCCTAGGAGGTATAAAATACGGTTTCAGGGGATATATTTTGGATAATATTGAGCAATCTCAAGGTAAAAATCGGTTTTGTACCATCGCACAGGTTCGCCTACACAGACTGGGCGCAGAAGATGAACGATGAAAGCGTCGCGATGTTCAAGACCGTGGAGGGACTGGAGCTCGTGGTGCCAAGCCCATCCCCCGATGGAGCCTCCAATGACCCGCTGAAAGGCTACACGCCAACCGGCGGTGTCCAGAACCTGGACATGGCGGAGGCAGTCGCCGAGTACTTCATGAGGCAGCAGGTTGACGGCTTGATCATCTGTCCCCTTAACTTTGGCGATGAGAGATCAGCGGCGAAGGTCGCCGAGAAGCTGAAGGTCCCGGTGCTCCTATACGCAACCAAGGAGCCCCCGGTGCATGAGGGAGCTGCCATGTCCCGTGTATCCGACTCATACTGTGGAAACCTATCAGTTGCCTCCGCACTTTACCGTAGAAAGATTCCCTTCCACTACGCAGGGATTTACTTCCCAGATGAGCCCGAGTTAAAGGAGGAGGTAGAGACTTTCGTCCAAGCGGTCTCAGTGATCAAAGGCTTAACCGGAGCCAGAATCGGTCAGGTAGGAGTCAGGACACCCTACTTTGAGACAGTCGGGTACGACGAGGTAGCATTGATCCGCAAGTTCCAGCAGAACATCATGTTCACAAACATGGATGACGTCACCGACAAGGCAAAGGAGTACGCCGATGATGACCCCAAGATTCAGGGGATACTTGAGCAAGTCAAGGAATCGGTGCCAACCATCCACGTCTCCGACGAGTACGTCCTCAACGCAGCCAAGATGGAGCAAGCCCTCGTTGACTTCTATGATGAGTACGGGCTCTCAGGCATGGCTGTCCAGTGCTGGCCTACGATTCAACGATCAATGGGCATCAGCCTATGTGCCTTATTTGGAAGGCTCACCGGCAGGCACATGTTGACCGCGTGCGAGACGGATATCCTTGGCACAGTCAGCATGATGGCTAATTATTATGCGTCGATGGGCAACGACCTGCCCCACTTTGTAGACTGGACCATCCAGCATAGAGAGAACCCCAACTGGCTCCTAGCGTGGCACTGCGGCAACGCCCCGGTGTGTCTAGCAAAGAACCCATCCGAGGTCTCGTTGATGTCCAGAACAGACATGACGGGCGAACTACCCGTTGAGAAGGGCAACACTCAAGACGGCTTGTACAAGTTCCAGCTAAAACCAGGGGTTGTGACGTTCACCAGGCTCGTCGAGTACGATGACGAGTGGAAGATGCTCATCGCCAAGGGCAAGATTATCCCAAGCGACGAGGACCTAGCCGGCACTTGGGCGTGGGTAGAGGTCACGGACCACGAGCACCTCTACAGGACTCTGGTGGAGGAGGGCTTCATCCACCACGCAAGCATGGTGCACGGGGACCAGACCAAGGCACTCCTTCAGGTATGCAAGTACCTCGACATCAAACCTGTGCTCATAGAGTAGGTGTAAACGTTGGATCACCCTGAGATAATCGGACTCGGTCTGGCAACCCTCGATGTACTGTTCAGGCTAGATGAGATGCCTACGTGGGAGTCCGGTGGTAGCTTCATAGAGTTCGGGATGGACGGAGGAGGACCAACGGGTACAGGGGTATCCGCATCCTCCAAGCTGGGTGCCCGCGTGGGATTCATCGGCCTCCGGGGCTCTGACTGGGCGGCTGAGCTGAAGTTGCGTTCACTTCAGGATGCTGGCCTTGATACGAGTAGGATGGTGGTACGGGAGGGACCGGAGCGCAACGTTATTCTCGTGTGCGTGAACAGCGAGTCCGGTGAAAGGGTCTTCAGCTGGCAAAAAGATGCCCACAACGACCCGTTGAGAGTGGACGAGCTTGATAAGGAGTACATCACCTCGGCTGATTACCTGCACATAGACGGGACCCACCCTGAAGCAGCTGCAGAGGCAGCTATTTGGATGCGTGAAGCCGGGAAAACCGTGATGCTTGACGGCTCAAAGACCAGTACACCAGTCTCCGAGTCTATGCGAAAACTCGTTTCTCTTGTCGATGTATTGATCTGTGGCTCAGGGTTCGCGTACCATCTAACTGGAATCGAGGACATCTACGAGGCCGGGGAAGCTGTATTAGAGATGGGTCCAAGAATCTTTGTTCAGACCGAGGGCGAGAAGGGAAGCTACACTGTAACCGCTGACACTCGTTTCCATGTCCCCGCTTTTGAAATTGATGTGGTGGACACAACCGGCGCTGGGGATGTTTTCCACGGCGCATACCTGTTTGGGGTGCTCAAGGGATGGGATATCAAGACGATAACTCACTTCAGCACCGCTGTATCTGCTCTCAAATGCATGAAGCTGGGTGGAAGGCGAAGCATACCCGAGTTAAGCGAGGTCAAAGAGTTCCTCAGTCAACGTGGAATCTCAATTCCCTCCATCTAGGTATTGTTAAATTATTCAATTGCAAGCATATCTGCTAGAATGACATCAATTGGTAAGGTAATGAGACTGGGGCGGCTTTTCCCCGATGACGATAGGATACTGATTATACCCCACGAGGCAATCCGACCCAACACCCGGTGGGTTGATGTAACAAAGGCGGTTATCCGTGGGGGCGCAGACGCGATAATCGTGACGCCCGGGATACTGAAGATGCATGGCTCTAAGGTTGCAGGAAAGATCCCGATGATAATGAACATACCTCTTGACCCTGACCTAATTGATGTCGCAGTAAAGATGGACGCCGCTGCGGTCAAGGTTCACCACTTTGGACCCGAAGGCACGTTCCCTTGGGCTGAGGTCGAGAAATTCGCCATGAAATGCGAGGACGCAGGCATGCCTTTACTCTACGAGCCAGTCCCGATGACCGCGTTCTGGTCGGAGGGAGGGAACTATGTACATGACCCTGAGATCATCATGAAGGCTGTGTTGAACGCGGTTGCACGGGGAGCTGACTTTATCAAAACCTCGTACACGGGTGACCCAGAGAGCTTCAAGAAGATAACATCACGTTGTCCGTTGCCAATCGTTGCACTAGGTGGACCATTGGTACCTGCACGTCAGACCTTGGAGTGGATCAAGGGGACGATGGAGGGCGGTGGAGTCGGAGGTGCGTTTGGAAGAACCACGACTACCCACGAAAACCCGGAGAAGATCGTTAGGGCTATCCACAGAATCATCCACGATGATGCCTCGGTTGATGAAGCTCTCAAAGAGCTCCAGTAGCTCAAATACTTGAGACCGGGCGAACCGCTGACTTTAATGTCTTGTACGCCCTGAACAAGTCGCTATACTTCTTTACTGACTCAGGATTGGGTTCGTAAACTGTTGCCTCTCTAACTGTTTTCTCCACACCGTCGAATGCATCATCGTAACATTCGACCCCGATACCAGAGAGAATGGCCGCACCGAGAGCTCCCCCCTCATGCACCTGTGTTGAGGCTACCTTCCTGTTGAACACGTCAGCCTTGATCTGGAGCCAGAGAGGGGACTTGCTGCCCCCTCCAATCGCCCCAACCTCCTTGATAAGCGGGTACTCTGGCTTGCCCTCTAGGCTAGTCATGACCTCAAAGGTGATGCCTTCAAGAATAGCCCTGAATACGTCTCCCTTTGTATGTGACAGGTTCAAACCGATTATTGAGCCCACGGTTTCCTTGCTAAGGCTGAAATCAGACAAGACCATCAAGCCGTTGGACCCGATGGGGGTGTCCTTTGCCTCCAAGTTTAGTAGGTCATAAACGTCCTTCCCAGTCTTCTCTGCTTTGGTCACAAGCTCGACGCAGAACGTGTCCTTGAACCAGTTGATCAGGCTGCCACACGTTGAGCTTGAGGCGGTCCAGCTAAGCATAATATCCTCTGTCCGGTTGATCCCCCAGCACAATGGGTTCTTCCTGATATCCAGAGTGGGAGGTACCACGCTCCATAGCAGCTCAAAGGTCCCGGACAGGTCAGACGCCATCCCTTCATGCACCACACCCGCACCAAGCATGCTGCAGTCGCAGTCATGGGCACCGAGAACCACAGTTGTTTCCTCAGACAGCCCGGTTAACCTTGAGCCCTCCGCAGTCACCTTATCAAGAGGTGTGCCGGCTTTCTCAACTCTTGGCAGTTTCTCGCTGTCCAGACCAGCCGCATCAAGCACCGCATCAGACCACTTGAGATTGGTAACATCGTATGCCCCCATGCACCATGCCAGGCTGATATCCGCGACGGGTTCACCGCATAGCTGCCAAATCACATAGTCGTGCCACCCGACAAACTTGTAGGTGGACTCATAGACCTCGGGCATGTTGTCCTTCCACCACCGCATGTAGCCTACTGGCTGCTGGATGGACCTTGTCTGGGTCTCCTCCCATAGTTTTGATGCACCGATTTCCTCTCTCAGTGACTCCCTGAACCCTTTTCCTCGTTGATCGTATAGCTGGATAGCAGGGTGAAGCGCATTCAGACTCTTATCTACGGGTAGAACCGCGTGACCCAGCGCGGAGATGCTGACCGCATCAATCTCGGAGGAGTCAACCTCGCTCCTTTCCACTGATTCCCTGATGGTTTTACGTATCTGATCCCAGACATACCCTGCATCCATCTCGGACCAGTCAGGTCTAGGCTTCATTAACGGGTACTCGTTCGCCGCGTATGATCTCATTAATCCCTTCTCGGAGAAAACAATGGCTTTCGTTCGCGATGTGCCGATGTCCACTCCGAGCAGGTTCACCTATTAATCCTCCAGTAGCTCCAAGTTCACCAAGTCCATCGCTGTGACCTTGTCCCCACGAACATATCTACCAATGAGCTCAGCTGTGAGGAACACGCTCCTCTCCTTCATCTTGTCAGATGCCCCAGCCGTGTGTGGTGTGAGCGTGACGTTCGCGAACCCCAGCAACGGGTTGTTCGGTTTCAACGGCTCATCCTCATAGACATCCAGCGCCGCTGCACCGATCCTCCCCTCACGTAAGGCTTCCACGAGTGCTGGTTCATCAATCAGGCTACCCCTAGCCGTGTTAATGATGGTAGCGGTCTCTTTCATCTGCTCAAACTGCTCAGTGCTCATCAGGTGATACGTCTCGGGCGTCTCCCTAGCGTTCAGCGAGACAAAGTCAGACTCCCGTAAAAGGGTCTCAAGGTCAACCAGCTTCCCTCCTGCACTCTCAGCGAGCTCCACGGGCACGTACGGGTCATAGGCGAGAACCTTCATACCGAACCCCAGCGCCCTCTTCGCCACCTGCCTGCCAACGAAACCAAACCCGATGACGCCAAGAACCTTGTCCTCCATCTCGGGGACCTGACGCCAGGTAGACCGCGCCTTTTCTCTATCCTCAAAGTAGCTTCCATCCTTCAAAGCCGCGTCCTGACGGGCGATGTTCCTAGCCTCAGACAGCATCAACGCCAGCGTATGGTCTGCCACCGGCTGGGCTAACCTTCCTTGGGTGTGGGTGACACGAATGTTCCTCTCTGTTGCAGCGTCGGCGTCAACGTTCACGGGTCCACCCCTCGTGGAGGCGATGAGCTTGAGCTCCTTACCCGCGTCCATCACTTCCGCTGTCATGGGCTCAAAGTGAATCGCGATAACCCCCGCGTCCTTAAGCTCCTTTTTCAGCTGGACTGGGTCTCCATATGCCTCCCTTACTCCCTGGTAGGGCTCGGTCTGTGTCCTTACCGCCGTTGGTCCAGTCCTGTTGGACTCCACGTACCGAATCTCCTGTTCATTGTATAGTTCACCTAGCTGGTCGCGCAGGTGCTTGTCCCACAGGGGCTGGTCCCCTGATGTCATCACTAGAATCTTTGGCATTTTTTCACCCGGTAATATGTGTCTACATTTGGGCTGAGGTTTATTTAAAATCAATTTGAGATGCGAGAACCAGAGCTACCTTACCGAACCTTGAGTAGTTCGATTAAAATCTATTCCACTTTTCCCCCAATTACTAACCGTTCATCCCGTTTTCAGTTATTTTTTTGATTAAATCTCCGAAGTTTTATATGACCAGTTCATGCGTCATTTCCATGGTAAATATGGACCAGGATTGGGAACAGGTTTTCCCGATGCTCAAACACTGGGTCTTTTTCGACGCAGCCAACCAGATGATTCCGGGGAACTTTTGGCTTGACGGAATGCGTGAGGTTCTCAACATATACGAGTACGCGCCCTACGGTCACGCCGATCACCCGTTCCTGACTACCGCGTTCCAAGAGTGTATCAAGCGAGCAGCGAAGCTGATCCACGCCGAGGAGTCCGAGGTCACAAACATCTACAGGGTTATGACGGCGTCCAACCTCATCATCAACGACCTTCTCAAGTGGGAGAAGGGCGACAACGTGGTGTTCACCGACCTTGACTATCCCTCGCTGCCATTCATCTTCAAGGGCTTGGCCGAGAGGAAGGGTGTGGAGCTTAGACGCATCGAGAACGTGGACGGCGAGATCCTGATGAGCGACATGGAGAAAGCCATCGATGACAGGACCAAACTGGTCAGCCTAAACCAGACCATGTGCTGGTGCGGCTTCACCTACGATATGAGGGCGGTCAGCGATATCGCCCACGAGCACGGGGCATACGTGCTCAACGATGCCATCCAGTCAGTTGGTGCAATCGATGTTGATGTCAAGAAGGACGACGTGGACTTCCTACTCACCGGCAGCTACAAGTGGCAGTGCGGACCCGAGGGGGCTGGTATCTTCTACATGAAGCAGGAGCTCATCGACAAGTTCGAACCCGAGTTCAGGAACTATATCAGGATACAGCTACCGGACGGAATACCGTTCAGCCACAGGGACCATGACAACATGAAGAGCTGGGATCACCCGTTCCTGCCCAACGCCAACAAGTTCGATATGGGCATCAACGTGACACCAATCCTCTTCGGGTGGAACGAGACCCTCAAGTTCTACGAGAAGCTGGGAATCGAGAACATCGACAAGAAGGTCAGGGCCAACGGTGACTACTGTTACGATAGGCTAACCGAGATCGGGTGCAAGGTCTTGACCCCAGAGGACAAGAAGAACAGGCACGGTTTGATCATGTACACCACTGGTGATTACGACCTGGACGCCCACTCATACAAGGTGTTCAACCAGGAGTGGTCAGGCGAGAAACCCATCAAGCTCTGCCACAGGGGTATCGGTGGAGTAGTTGGGTTGAGGATCAGCAACCACTTCTTCAACAGCAAAGCGGACATCGACTACCTGGTCGATGCCCAGAAAAAGGTGCTGGACTCCCAGTAAGGGAGCCTTTCTACCCAAATCTCTCTATCAGGCTCTCAATCGATTTATCATCATAGCTGAGTAGCTTTCCGAACCTTCTTGCTATCTCCATCTCAATGTCCTCCGGCTCACCCTTGCTGACGCTTTCCTCCTTGAGACTCTTCAACTCGTGGTACTTGTCCAGCACTCCCTGATTGTTTGCAATCAGAACCACCGTTTTCCCCTCAGCGATGTCTCTTCTAAACAGTTTCGATTTCAGCAGGTCCGGCTCAGGGAGGTAGACTGTACCAAACCTCTGGGAGCCGTACTCGATGACCTTGAGCATTATCTCAAGCTCCTCATCGGTGTACAGGCTGCTCAGGGCTAGCTGTTTCACCCCAAAACCAACGGCCTCGGAGAATGCCAGGCAGGCTCCTGACATGAAGCTAAGCTTGTCAAAGTTGGGTAGGATATCCGGGATCGGTGTAGCAGACATGGAAAATATATCGCCTTCTTATACCATAAAAAATGCTCCATTCCGGAAACATTTGTTCATTCTATCCTGAAAAACATCGAAAATTTCCGAGAAAGCTAAAAAATATTAGTCAAACACCGGACACTTGTACGTAATATGGTCATTGATGAAAAACAGCGGAAAATAATCCGTGAGCTCCAGAAAGACGCCAAGCAGTCCCTACGAGACATCGGGGAAACCCTGGACCTTCCGGTTAGCACAGTGTATTCACGGATCCAGAAGATGGAGGACGACAAGACCATCGATGGCTACAAGACGGTTTTCAACGCCGAGAAAGTTGGGCTTCCCTCAACCGCATTCATCCTCATCAGATTGAGATTCAGTGACCTGGTTAACAAGGCTCCCTATGATTTCAAGGAGATTGCAGAAAAGCTTGCCCAGCTTGAAGAGGTTCAGGAGGTTCACCTTATTTCAGGTGAATGGGATATGGTGGTCAAGGTCAGGGGACCGAGCACCAAGGATATCGGACAGTTCGTTGTCGATAATCTTCGCACCATTGAGGGCGTTGAACGGTGCGTCACCTTCATGGTGTTTGACTCAATAAAAGAGACAACTGATCTCCCAATCTAAAACGGTCTAACTCATAAAATTTTCATAATTTTACTAATTTATCGGAAATATTTTCAAATCGTTTACGCTGTGATCATTTTTTATGCTGAATCATTAAATATTCTATGAAATCATCTCTTTCCACATGGGGGCTGACCGTAGTAACTTCCTCAACGTTATCCGTGCGGGATTGGTGGTCTCTCTAAGTAACCTCGGGGACTCTTTGCTCTACGTCGCGCTTCCATTGATCCACTCCTCGTTTGGTGTGAGCCTCGTGCAGGTCGGGATTTTACTCAGTGCTAACCGATTGGTACGGTTCGTGTCGAACACAATCGCAGGCTACGTCTACGGGAGGAGACCACTGAAATGGGTATTGGTTGCCTCCATCATCGCCGCTTTCTTCATCAATCTCAGTTACGGGTACATCGGAGGGTTCCTTCCCTTCCTCCTGATGCGTTTGCTCTGGGGGATATCATGGTCTTTCCTCAGGCTGGGGGGATACCTCTCGGTCGTATCCTTCTCCAACGAGCTCAACCGCGGTAAGTACATGGGTGTCTATTCAGCTATCTCCAGTGTTGGGTTCTTATCTGGGGGGCTACTTGGGGGAGTTCTCCTAGACTCATGGGGCTACACCTCTGCAAACCTGCTACTTGCGTTCGGTACGTTCCTCGTGATACCCGTAGCGTTTAGTTTAACGGACAAACGAACCGAATCAGACCAGCCAGCGGAGGAACACAGGTTTAACCTCAGAACCCTCATCGGTAACTCCGACCTGTTCCGGCTTGGAGTCGGTGTGATGCTAACTCGACTCTTCCTGGGGAGCCTGATATCCTCCACCCTTTCACTCTACCTTATCGAGGTCCTTGGGGCGGAGGGATTAACCTTCCTCGGCAGGGACATTGGGATCGCTTCACTCACAGGGTTCCTATTGTCGTTCAGGATATTCACAAAGTTCCTGCTGGGTCCACTGATCGGTGTTCTTTCCGACAAGTTCGGTGGGCAGAGAACTATGGTTATTCTATTCTTTTCCGGGGCATCCAGCCTAATGTTTCTCGCAGTCAGTAAATCACTTGTTTTCATCGCTTTAGCGGTGATTATCTCGTTCCTGTCTGACGCCGGGCTTGGCGTCGTTGTCGCCTCTCAGGTTAGCGACATGGTTAGCACCGGGGAGGCCAACAGCCAGTACACGCTGAGCGCGTTCACAAACTGGATCGATATCGGGTCAGCTTTGGGTCCATTGGTGATTTTCAGTCTCATCAGCAAGGTGTCTTTTAACACGATCTTCGTGTTCGCATCGCTGGTGCTGATGGTGTACTCGCTAATCATTCGTAAGCAGTAGAGCGCGTTATCCATGAGTTTGAATTAAGCCATGGATTATCTCGTCATCGTAGCTTAGAAGACTCCCAAACTCCCGTGCTATCTGTTGCTCCATATCATCAGGGTTGCCCTTGGCATCGCTTTCCTCTTTAAGTCTCTTCAATGCATCATATTCCTCAAACGTCGAGGGGTCCTTGGCTATCAGGATCACCGTTTTCCCCTCTGCAATATTTCTTGGGAACAGTTTTGTTTTGATCAGGTCTGGTTCGAGGCGAGTGATGGTTCCGCATCTCTCGGATGTGTATTTCGTCAACTCTTTCATTATCTCCAGCTGATCCGGTGCGTATGGGCTACTCAATGCAAGCCGCTTCAATCCTCCTCCGACTGCCTCCGAGTAAGCAAAGTTGGTGCCAGCCATGAAGCTGAGTTCATGGAAGCCTGGTATGATTTGTGGGATGGGTGTACCTGACATAGTCCCTAGTTATCGTTTCGACTTAAAGAATTACGCCCGAGTTAGAAACTATTTGAAAAATAGGGGTAAATATAGATGGATATTCGATTTTTCATCCCCAATGACAAATATTATATCATTTCTAGGCTTCTGGTTCTACCTATGACCAACTCCGTTAACATTTTCCATAAAAGGGTTCGAATCGGGGACCCGCATACCAACAGTGACACCTCGACAAGGGTGAGTATGCTGTTCAGCATCTATGATGCGCTCATCCAGAGGGATGGGATAGGGATGTACAGGCTAGGATTGGCTGAGAGCTGGAGCGTATCGCATGATGCAAAGACTTGGGAGTTCAAAATCAGGAAAGGGGTCACTTTCCACAATGGAGATATCTTGGTAGCAGAGGATGTGGTCGCCAATTTCAACAGGTTCATAGACCCATCTATGGAGGGAGAGGCTGGGACCAAGGGCGTTTACCCGAGCTACTTCGAGAAAACCGTAGTTAGTGCTCTAGACGAACGCACAGTGAGGATGGAGCTGGAGACACCGATGTCCGACCTGTTGGATGTTCTCATAGAGATGCCTATCGCCCCAAGGAACCACTTGAACACAATCGAGGAGGACTTGATTGGTACTGGTCCCTTTATCCTTGAGGAACGATCAGACAAGCACCTAGTCACGGCAGCCAACAAGGACTACTGGGGTGGAGAAGCCCCATACACCGTCGTGAACTGGGTAAAGGAAACCGATTCAGTGAAGAGGCTTGAGACTTTGAACAGTGGAGAAGCTGATTTCATCCCATCGCTGGATGTATCACTACATGATCAGGTTGGACCCAATGTCACCATCGTGGAAAAAGAAAGCAACGTCTGTATGATCTACTTCTTCAACGCCCAGAAGGGGCCATGCATGGATAAACGTGTCAGGCAGGCCCTGAACTATGGAATAGACAAGAAAAAGCTCATCGATGACGTGCTTGATGGTGCAGCTTACCCACTTGAAAGTGTCTTCTCTCCACTGAGCCTTGGATACGATCCAGATATACCCGGATATCCATATGACCCAGACAAAGCGAGAAAGTTGCTAGGGGAGGCTGGTTATGGTGACGGATTGAGGATCGCGGTAGACAAGCCGTATGGGGATGGTTGGGGCACTCAGGTGCTTTCTGAGAACCTCCGAGACCAATATGCCTCGATTGGGGTAGAACTTGAGATCGTTTCCTATCCGGATAACACCGACGGTGGGTACAGTGACATGGTTAAGGCGAAGGACATTCACGATATGGCGTGGTTCGACTCAAGCCCACTGAGCACGTACCGGGTCTGCAGGGAGAAGCTGCACTCCGGTTACAAGGGAGCATGGTGGGAGGGCTACTCCAACGAGACCGTTGACCGGCTGGTAAACGAATCCGAGAGAACCTTGGACCCTGCGAAGAAAGAGGTGCTCTTCAAGGGTGTCTACCGGGCTGCGTGGGAGGACCCTCCGTGGTTGTACCTGTACAGGCCAAGAATGTTTTGGGGAGTTAGCGAGAAACTCAGGAAATGGAAGCCCGCCATCGATGGGCTGACCTTCCCCTTCTACTTCCCCCGCTAGCCCATTATCCTCTTTAATACTCGCAGCGCCTCGTCGATATGCTTCTTCATATCAGTCTCACTGGTGAAGATATGGCGCACAACACCCTCCGTATCGATGATAAACGTGTACCTTCCCGGCAGGAACCCGAATCCCTTGACAGAACCATATCCTTTCCTAATCTTACCGCCATCATCGCTGAGCAACTGGAATGGTAACAGGTACTCGTCTAGGAATCGTTTATGTGACTCCACACTATCATCGCTGACCCCAACCACTTCTGCCCCCAGGTCTGTAAAGTCCTCGTAGTTGTCCCTGAAGTGACATGCCTGGGCAGTGCAACCTGGCGAGAAGTCCTTGGGGTAGAAGAACAACACCACGTTTTTCTTCTCATAGAAATCACTCAACGATACCATCTCTCCATCTTGGTTCGGTAATGTGAAATCTGGTGCCTTTTCTCCAACGTTTACCTTCGGCATAATGAAACCTTGGATTTGAGCCATAAAAACATGGACCTGCAGTAAGGGTGGGGGCCTACCAAATTGATTTGAACACTATCATTTACAATAGGTAAACAATAAATATCCCCATTTTAATCTCAAATTTGAGTTCTTATGAAACTATCCGAATGTGAGAAACTAGCCGAAGAGTTCGTTCAAGGGAAAAGGGGCTCCAAGGAAGTCAAAGTAACTGGAATCAAAAACATATCACCCAACAAAGTTGAGGTCAAGGGATACTGCGAGGATACACGATTCACTATTGAGATCGCTAAGGACCTATCTGAGGTCACAGCATACGACTTTATCGACGACGACGGTAGATTTGACGTCCCGGTTTAACCCTCCTTTTTTTATAGGCTTTTTTGTCCGATATAGGACTCCGTGTATGACCTAAACACCGAGAACTTCATGACAACTAATCATTTGCTACTGACGAAGCGACTATGCCCACCAGAGATGTGTCAAATTTATGGTGCTCAATTTACGGATTTTTCATCCATCTCAACGGTTAGTAATCCTATAATAATGAAAACACTTGGTACGAGCAACATTGAGTACCAGAAGATCAGGTTTCCAGATAGCGGTCGATGTCCTCACAGTGATTAGTGAGGGCGAGCAAAGGCCGACCCGCATTATGTACGCGAGTAACCTGTCCTGGAACTCGCTAAAGGGCACCCTTGACATCCTCGTTGGAAAAGGCTACGTTGATGAGATGTTTGTGAACAAGAAACAGAAGCGTTACACCATCACCCAGAGAGGTGTGGATGTGCTTGGTTACTATAGCAGACTGGAGACCCTTGTGCAGGTTTCTACCGACTAGACCTCAAACCTCACGCTGGCCCATTCACCGGGCTTCATGTAATCATACACTCTAGGTTCAACCCTGTAAACCACCAGTGTCGGGTCCTTAGGTGACTCCCAGAGCTTGTTAAAGTAATCATACGTTTTGTATAACTCTGTGATTACCTCGATTGATGCCTCTTTGATCGCCCTTCCACTTATCCTGATGTACCCGTTGTTCGGCTCCTCTTTCCACTGGAGGATGATCTCCACCTCCGGATTTGTGTTCAGTTGCTTGACCTTCTCAGCATCTGAACCCGTCGCGAAATAGAACACATCTTTGTTGTGCACAAATGTCATTGGGCGTAGCCTCGGCTTATCACCATCAACCGTAGCTATCACTACATGGTTCAGGGGCTTAAAATGACTCAAAACTTCTTCCAGTTTGACCATAACCACCCCATGAATGTTTGCGTTATTGAACCTATTGGGGGAGAACCCCGGCGAACTCGTCCAGCTGCTTATGCCATGCATCCGGCTCATAGTTCTGGGCGTCGGTCTCCTCTCCGAACAATAGGTCAACCAGGTAGCGTGGCTTTTTCCCGCCGATGTAAACCGATTTGACGCAGGAAACACAGTAGATTATAACGTCATCTACAGGCATCTCAGATGTCCTTTGTCTCATCTTCTCCTTTACCTCCTCCACCGGTATCTTCCCGTAGTAGCTGTCGCCACAGCAAGAACCTTCCCTCATGGTCTTCTCCGGCTCAACTAATCTGATGTTCATGCGATCAACGAGCCTCCGAATTGCGGAATGAACCTGGTCCTGTGTCCTTGTGGGGCATGCGTCCACAATTGTCATCTCAGCTCCTCCGTAATCTGGGAACTCGAAGAATTCGCTCTCGGCAAGAACCTCCCAGAGGGAGACCGTTGTAGAGTCCTCGTAGTTATTCTTGAAGCGTCTATCACATCCGGGGCAAGTGTTGATGACCTCGACACCAGTCTCCAGCTCCGGGTGTAGCCTGCAGCATGTATCCAATCTGTTCATCTCTCCCTCATTCTCCACTAGGACCTCGTGAACCTTCTCGGCTAGGTGCGGCTTGTAGAGCGTCAATGCGCATCCGGGGGCGTATAGTCTCTTCATTTCAACATGCAGATTGAGCCGACTTGTTATATGGGTTAACTCCGTTTCTTGCTGTCAAACCCGCCGAGGAAAGTTCTTTATCCCCCATTGTCTTGATCAAACGGGTCTGGGTGGACTAGATGAGCTACGATGAACGGGAGCTGGCTTTCCTGAGGATGCTGGTGGAGAGTGCACACAAACAGCTTGGTCAGGACACCCTTCGCGACCGCTTAATCGAGGCTGAGGTAATTCAGCCTGACGAGTTCAAGGCTTTAAAGAAAAAGTTACTTTACTCAGGTGTAATTGGAATAGTGTACGGAAACATCACCATCCAGGACGAGTCCATTTACTCTATTTTTAATGACCTTGAAACTGAGCTCTGAGAATATAATTAAGATAAAATCACATTTGAAAAGCCAGTCAAATGGCCAATCATCGCACAACTAGGGGATAATCCCGTAGTCTTCCTTCAGCGTGTTCAGGACCACATGAGTCTTCGTTCTTACCACGTGCTCCATCTTCAAGATGGTCTTCGTGAAGTCGCTTAGCTCAGCCCTCGACTTGAACTTGGCTATGACCAGAATATCCGAGTCTCCTGTAACATTGTAGACACCAACAGTGTGGGGGATCTCACCGATCTCGTTTCCCACCTCGATCATCATACCCTCGGAGACAGTGATCTCAGTGACAGCTGTGAGCTCATACCCCAGCTTCTCATAGTTTAACAGCGTGGTGTACTTCTTGATGATCTCTTTCTCTTCCATCTCCTTGATCCTGCTTGCCACGGTACCGCTGCTTATGCCGATCTTGCGTGCGACCTCCCTGAAGCTCTGCCTGCTGTCCTTCAGATACTCGGCAAGTACCTTTTTTGATGTCTCATCAATCATAACTAGTCTTCAACCAAATGCGGAAGGCAGTATATAAGTTACCCCACAAATGATGAAAAAACTATCAGATAAATAGAATATTTTGTGTGATGAAAGGGGGAGATTAGTAATCCACTGGGATTGTCTGCATGAGCTCGAAGAGCCTCAGGAAAGCCTTGCTGTACCTGATAATGCTGCTCATGTTGCCCTTGAATGGGAGCTGCCTCGTCATTAGTGCGCTCTGCGCGTCTAGCTCGCCCTTGTTGAGCTTTGTCCAGATCTCGTATGGACCCGCCAGTGTGTAGTCGGTCTTCTCGCCCTCTGCCAGCTCCCTGACCTCGACGACCCATCCGTCATCGAACTTCATGAAGATGTCTGGGACCGCATCGTTGTCAGTCGCTCCATATGTGAATGTGGCGTTGAACATCTTTGTCTTGATCCTGAACTCCTCGTCGGCGTTCGCGACTTCCTGGCATTTTTCCCAGTATTCTAGTCCTAGATATTGAACCATAGTATACACCTAGTTGGGGGAAAATAACCTGAATAGAATAAAACACTTACTGTATTTGGTTTATGATGTAATTACATGATTTATTATCATATTTCAGACAGTTTTTGTGTGTTTGTCCGTCATTCAACGAAGCGAGCTCATCCACGTTGGAATGTGTTTTAAGCAATCAGCCTATTTTTTGACCGATACAGGATGAAGAACCTGCTCAAAGAGAAATTATCTAAAGGTGAGAACGCGGTCGGCACGTTCGTCGAGATGGGCCACCCAGACGTCACCAATATTCTAAGCCACTCCGGCCTCGACTGGTTATTGATCGATGGTGAGCACAGCCCAATGGGTTACGAGACCATGGAGCTCTTACTCCAGGCGATGGAGGGCACTGACTGCACCCCCATCATCAGGGCACAGTGGAATGACCCGGTTGTGATCAAGCGTATCCTCGACATCGGGGCACACGGCATCGTGGTTCCATGGGTTAACACCAAGGAGGAGGCAGAGGCAGTGGTCAAGGCTGTAAGGTACCCACCACAGGGAATCAGGGGATGGGGTCCAAGAAGGGCAGCCAGGTACGACCCGGATTACCGTGCAACCGCAAACGATGAGATGTGGGTCTGCGTCCAGGTAGAGACACAGGAGAGCATCGACAACCTCGACGAGATTCTCAGCGTTGAGGGCATCGACGCCTGTTACATAGGTCCATGGGACCTGAGCAACAACCTCGGTTACGGCTTACCCCCGGACTACAGTAACAAGGCTTTCACAGACGCAATCGAGAAGGTACTGGCAATCGCCAACAAGCACGGCAAACCCGCGGGTATGTGGTGTAACCTTGAGAGCGCCGTATGGGCAGTCGAGAAGGGCTTCAGATGCAACACTGTCCTGAACGCGGACATGATGCTGGGCTACGGCGCGGCAGCCGCGTTGAAGGCTGGAAGGGGAGGCTAACTCTCCCTCAACGGGGAGATGTAAACAGTCACCCCAGTGTCCTCAACAACTTCCATTTTCTCATAGTTCTCGGGTATCTCTTCCAGTGAGTCAATTGTTCCCTTGTAGACGAGGCACCCAAATGGTCCGTGCTCCATGACTTTCATCTTCATGGGTTGAAAATATTCTCATGTGTTTATGAATCGGACTCAGTTCCTGTTGGTAGAGTCGTTTGTGAATAAGGTTAAGTAAAAAGAGGGGGTGTTATTCTCTTGAAGCTGGGGGCTGGCCGCTGCTTAGGTTTAAGCCTTCAGCTTCTCGAGTCTTTCATTTATATTGGCTAGGTTGGCCTCTAGATGCTCTTTCATCTTCTCGAGCATCTCTACCTCTTCCTCAAGGCTCATTGCGATCCTTGGTCCTCGGCGATGGCCACAGCCGTGCTTGTGTCTACGCATTTTCTTTTTCTCCGTCAGTATCCGCTTCCGGGAAGTGTTTCCTGTAGTACTCCTCCATCTCGTCCAGGAACCGTTTTCGGCGGAGCATGTACCGGAGACCGTTTTTCAGGTGTAACTTTCCGTCCTCTGTTATGCTGTATACCCGCCTGGGTCTACCGGACTCGCTTTCCTGGTGGGTGCTGGTGAGGCTTCCCTTTTTCTCCATCCTGTTGAGGATCGTGTAGAGGCTGCCGGTCTTGAACCGTCCCTCTCTTACGTATCCCCTTGACTGTAGTTCCTCTGCGAGCTGGTACCCGTGCATGGGTTCCTCGTTGAGCAGCAGTAGTAACAGGAACTGGACGTAGCCCCGTTCGGGGTGTGGCCCCTTTCTGTAGTGGCTTGGTCTTTCTCCCTTCTTCCGCATACTTAACGATGTTAAGTATAACATTGTCCAATATAAAGGTTACTTAACATTGTTAACTATGCAGGGGAGGGCTCATTAAGACGAACACCAAAGAAATCAACATGCAAAGGCGCACCGCTGCCATCCTTGTCCTCGTACTCCTAATCACCCTAGGATTCGCAGCAAAGATCGCCTTCCCCCCTCCAACGATATTGGATGAGGCAGGACTAAACGAAACCAATGAAACACCAGAAACTCCACCCTCAGAGGAAGAGTCTCAAGAAGAAGTCGGTGAACAAGTAGTCGAACGAGACGAGTGCCCCGATATCCCATCGGGAATACACAGGAGCGACATGCTTGCAGGGAGCTTCACAACCGTTAACCAATCATTGACCCTAGATGCCAGCTCACTATTCGGCGTAGATACAAGCGAGGATATTATTTGGACCCAACTCATGCCCGAACAGAATGGCAGGTTCTACCACTCAAGTCACGTCCTAAGTTTCTCAAACACTACAGGAACGAGGGTGAATGTGACAGCCCATCACCCTGGCCAGTACGCGGTATCCCTAGGCGAAGGGAGCGAGGACCTTAGATGGTCTATCACCGCTAAGCAGGACGACTCGCCAGAATTAGCTGTGAAAGGAATCAACTTCATAGACCTCTTCGGGGAGACAGGTGCTCCGGAGTTTAACATCAACCCTGAGAACCCAACGTGCCGAGAGGAGGCTTTCATGCATGCAATCGAGGGACCGGAGAGGGTGAACGCAAATATGGTGGGATTGGTATCAGCGGTATTCATCAACCAAATCGAGCCACTTGAGTTCGGGGACGGCGGCAACTTCCTCTCCCTAACAGACGAGGATTTCTACGCCGAGATGGTCGAGGAACTCAAATCACGAGGCTTCAATGTGTCAGAGACCCTCAGCGACTCACCGGGGCTGGAGTTGTCCCCAGAGGAAAACGAGGCGTTGAGGCAGAGACAGGAGACCCCTGAGTACTTGGATGAATTCTTCACTCTCTGGGAAGTTCACGTAGTTGATAGAGCGGAAAGGGCCGAGCGTCACGGAGTTGATCTGTTCATACCTTACCTTTTCGCAGACTATACCATGAACCCTGATATCTACCCCGAGTATCATGAGCGGTGGGTGCAGATATTTAGCTCAATTAGAGAAGTGTACTCCGGTGAGATAGGGTTCAGCGTCATAAACGCCGATGAGCGACTGACATTCCTGGACGAGATAGATGTCCTCCAGATCACCATCTTCGGTGGGCTCTACACATCAAGAGAAGGCTTAATCAATGATGTCCAAAAACCAACGCTGGAGGAACTGATCCAGATAACCGAGGACATCACCTGGCATCACGAGGAGCTCAGCCAGACCGTCCCAATCCACTACGTAATCACCTTCGCCAGCAGTGACGGGCAGAACACATCCGAGGACCCTGAGCTACGAGGAGAAATGGATCTCTCCGAGCAAGCACTATATTACGAGGCATTCTTCAACGCGATGAACCAGCCATGGGTATCCGGAATAATCTCCGAGCGCTGGGACTACTGGGACGACTGGAGGCGCACAGCCGACACACCGGAGGCAGCATACTTCGACGAGTCAACCGGTTCAACTCCAAGAAACAAGCCTGCCGAGGACGTTGTCGCCCTCTGGTTCTCTATGAGATAGCCCAGAGCCCCGTAAGGAGACTATTTACGCAAACTCATACAGTTTTATATAGGATTGCAGGCACATTTCCATGAAACCATCAGAGTTGAATGACTTGGATGCTAACATTGCACTAGATAAAATACTCAAGCCCAAGAGCCTAGCTGTAGTTGGCGCGAGCACTGACCCCTTCAAGTGGGGTTACATGATTCTCAACGCCATCCAGCAGAGCGGATTCGAGGGACCAATTTACCCCATCAACCCAAAGGCAGAAGAAATCCTTGGACTCCCGGTCTACAAGAGCGTCAAGGACTGCCCCGGACCAATCGATATGGCGCTAGTCGTCGTACCCGCAAGGTTCGTCCCAAGCGTCTTCCAGGAGCTAGCGGACATTGGAACCAAAGGCGCAGTCGTCATCACCAGCGGATTCGGTGAGGCAGGCGAGGAAGGAGCGAAACTAATCGAGGAAACCGTCAACATCGCCAAGGGCAACACAAGGTTCATCGGTCCAAACTGTATGGGCGTTACAAGCAGCGACGCAAAGCTAAGCGCACTGATGATCCCATTCCTCCACGACAGCGGCGAGGTAGCCTTCGTCAGCCAGAGCGGTGGATACGGACTCCAGCTATACATCAGGGCATCAGCCATGGGTATCGGCGTAGGAAAGTTCGTCAGCAGCGGAAACGAGAGCGACCTCAAGGGATGGAACTATATGGAGTACTTCGGACAGGACGAGGACACCAAGATCATCGCCTTGTACATCGAGGGACTCAAGAACGGCAGGAAATGGTACGAGGCAGCCAAGGAAGTCTCCAAGGTCAAGCCAGTCGTCGCCATCAAGGTCGGAGTAACCGAGGAAGGATCAAAGGCAGCGGCAAGCCACACTGGCTCAATCGCGGGAAGCGACGCGGTCTACGACGCAGCTTTCAGGCAGGCGGGCGTCATCAGGGCATACGACAGCTCTGAGATGTTCGACTACGTCAAGGGACTACTCTACAGCCCACTGCCAGAGGGCAAGAACATTGCCATCGTCAGTAACAGCGGCGGCGTAGCGGTCGAGACGGCGGACAGGCTAATCCAGAACGGACTCAAGGTGCCAGTCTTCAGCGAGGAGGCACAGGCAGAGATCCAGGAGCTGATCCCAGCCTTCGGAAACGCCAAGAACCCAGTCGACCTCACGGCCACCCTTAACATGAACAGTTTCCTCAACGTACCGGACATCGTATTGAAGCAGCCTGAGATCCACGGCATGATCACCATCAGCCTTGGCACGAGCATCATCAAGACCATGTTCCCCGACGTACCGGACGAGGACCTTACTGGAATGTACCAGTGGATCAACGGCACTCTGCTGAAGACCTACAAGAAGTACGACAAGCCAGTCATCGTCATCGACCCATCAGCGGACGTAGCAGGCGAGTCAGCCAAGATCCTTGAGGCTGAGCGTGTACCAGTTTTCACTACCCCTGAGAGGGCAGCCGATGTCATGGGCGTCCTGTACCGCAGGAAACAGTGGCTAGACAAGATGGGTCTCTAAACCCACATTTTTCTTTAGTTTTGTTTTTATCTGTAGAAACCTTTTCATTCCATATGGATCCAAGAAGCATTCTAGTTGGAGTAGTAATTGGCACATTAATCGGAGGATCAGCAACATACGTCTTCCTACCCGGAGCAGAAGGGCCTGCTGGTCCCCCCGGACCGCAGGGAGAGCAAGGGGTTCCCGGCCTCCAAGGTGAACAAGGTGTACCAGGCCCCGCTGGGCCTCAAGGTGAACATGGGCCCCAAGGAGAGGAGGGCCGACAGGGACCACCGGGTCCTCCTGGTGAATCAGCAGGAGATGGAGTTACCATCGTGGAGTCTCAGTTCAACATAACCCCCTACATCAATGTCTACTGGGAAAGTCAAGGCTCCTGGGACGGTGACAGAGGCAAGCTGAACTTCTCATGGGGGCTGAACAGCGGCCCTGATGATCTGTCCTGTTACCCCGACGAGGCGGAGGTGGGGGAATATGTTGTGTTACTGGGAGGCATCGCCGATCCTTTCTCAGTTGAGATTCAGATTCCCGACACAGGTACTGGTACGCACATTATTCTTATCCAGAACACCTTGACGGGCGATTTTGACACGGTATTAGTGAATGTTACCTAAACTTCTTTAACCAAACATCGTTTTATCCCTTTTTCAATGATTTTATGTAGTTTTAGTATAGATTTCAAGAACCATATGGTTTTTAATTAGTAGAAAGAGGGGGATATTCATGAAATTATCATCAGGAAAATTTGTTGTTTCCATGATGATTTTAGCGTTAATCACAATAATGCCGGTTTCAGGTGCTGACGATTTCGAGATAATCAAGCTCTCCGGCAACATGTACCCCGACGGCAGCGCCAAAATCGAGTACGAGTTGGAGCTGGACCCAGTCGCGGCCCGTGTCAACGTCTCGTTGCTAGGTTCAGTGTTCGATGACCTTACGGTGATCGATGACGATGGGCTCCTACTTGACCATACAACCAACGACGGGGTGATAACCATTGACTCTCTCGGCTCATACCGGGTGAACGTCAGCTACTTCACACCGAGCTTGACCAACAAGACCGGCTCTCTTTGGACCCTCAGCGTCGATTCACCGTCCAGGATGTACCTGAAGCTACCAATCGGAGCGACCATAGTTGGACTGAACCCCGTTCCCGAAGGTATCAGCATCTCCAACAACCAGGCATCAATCACGATGTCAGACGGCTCGTTCTCGGTTACATACGTCGTTAGCATTACGGGCATCCAGAACGAGGCACAGGAGCAGATAGAGGTAGCACAAGATGCAGTTAACGACGCGACCAGCTCGGGAGTGGTCACCACCGACGGTGAATCTCTTCTCGAAAAAGCGTTAACCAGCTTCACATTGGGCAACTATATTGAGGCCAAGACATATGCCGTACAGGCAAAAGCGAAGGTAGACGAGACCACGGCACTCGCCGGAATTGCATCATCCGAGATCAATGAGGCCGAGACCAAATTGGAGGGGATAAACACCAACCCTGAGGTGTACAATACGGCAAACGATCTACTCCAGTCGGCAAGAGACAGCTACGAAGAAGGAAACTACACGCAAGCCTACTCACAGGCCCAGCAAGCAGGAGTAGCCGCCGATAAATATGAGCCACCAAACAACCAGGCGTTGTATGCCTTACTCGTTCTAGGCGTCCTTGTTGCCGGGTACCTAGTCTGGAAGTACCTACCAAGAGGAAAAGAGTCCACGAAATCAGTCGAGAGGTACGACGTCGAGGCAATATTAGAGGAAAACACGCATCTGAGAAGCGACGAGCGGGAGATAATACAGTTCATCTCACAGCATAATGAGGGATTATTCATCACGGTAGTCCGTGACAGGTTCAACATACCGAAATCTACCGCGTGGAGGATGATGCAGAGATTTGAGGAAGCGGACATCATCGAGACCAAGTCCATCGGAAGAGAGACCTTCGTAAAGATCAACTCCATCTGGGCTTTCGAGGAGTGAAACCAGGGTTCCACCTGGTTCTTATGGTTCCCCCGGGTTCTTAATACCTCTCCAGCGGCTCCCTTGTTCTGTGAAATAAGATGCGTACTCGAGAATATGCGCGGTTTATCGTACTCTTCCTATTGATCTCTTCAAGTCTACCTGTTTTTGCCTTCGGTCAGGCCCTGACAGTCGAGACCGACATGGAGCTGTACCGTAGGGGAGACAAGGTTACCATAGAGGGGAATGGAGCACCCGGCTCGGAGGTTTCAATAACCGTATTGAACGGAGGCTCCGTGTTACTGGAGGTTTTCGTCCAATCAGATGAGGATGGCTCATTCGAGTCCATGTTTTGGCTCCAAGATGACGTTACCCCGGGTGAATACACGGTCGTCGCAACAATAGGCGGGGATTCCGCTGAGACTGATTTCCAAGTCGAGGACGATTCAGTGGACCTTGCCCAAAGTATGATAATCATCCTTCAGTCGAGCCACGCGCAGGCTTCACTGATTCTTGAGGGACTTGAGGAAGTGCCCGATGAAGCCTGGGACCTGTTCGAGGAGGGAGAGGAGGCGATGGAGGAAGCCTTCGATCTCCTTGAGGAGATGGAGTACTCCGAGTCAGCCGAGAAGGCAACTGAGGCTATGTCATTGTTCAGCGAGGCAACACAGGTCGCGTTTACTGGGCAGTTTGAGGTAGAAGAGGACCCGGTTGACGAGGAGCTTATCATCGAGTACAAGGTCGAGATCGAGAAAGCATGGGACCTCCTGGGGAGACTATATGAGATATCCGACCCCATCCACGAGAATGGTGCAGAGATATCCGATATCTTGGTTCTTCTAAGTCAAGTCGAGGACTCACTTGAGGAAGCCTACTCCACACTGGAGGGGGAATCTTTCGATGGTGTTGAGGAACTGATCATTGAGGCCCTGGGGCTAATGGATGAAGCCGAGGACTTGATCCATGAATGGAACAAGGAAATCAAGAAGGAGAAAGCCGAACGGTTCCTAAACCAGACACAGAGCAGGTTGAACCAACTTGAGGGCAGGATAGTCAACATCCTAGACAATGTGCCTGATTTAGGCTCTGACTCAGTTGAGGGGGCTTTTGATGTCATCAACGAGAAACTCTTAGAGATCGCTGGCCTCATCGAGAGCGGGGAGCTCACTGAGGCGCTGGACGAGTTCGATGGTATCCTTGAGGACTCAGAGGAGGCGTTGGATAGCATCGAGGAGTTCAACCATGGTAGAAGCGAGCTTCTGAAGGTAGTCGAGAAGTTCGAGGCGAGGATTCACCAGTACTGGGAGATCATCTCTGATTTCGATGCAACGGATGCTGGCACCATTCTAGAGAAAGCATCGTTTGTTCTTGAGGAAGCAGTAACGCTGCTAGAAGAAGGCAACAAGGATGACGCAGAGCAGGCAATAGAGGACGCAGAGGACTACCTTGAGATGGTCGAGGAGATCATCGAGGAGCTGAAGGAGGAGATAGCCGAGGAGGAGTCCGACGACGATAACAAGGCATTCAAGCTGGACCAGCTTGAGTCAAAGTACCACGACCTCAGAGAATCAGGCCAGAGCCTGGGAGACAAGATCAATGAACTGGGGGCGGAAGGTGTTGGAACCGACGCCGCAGGCGCTATTCTTGATTCTGCCGAGGAGTTACTGCACATTGCATTTGAGTACATTGAGGATGGGAACTGGAACGCTGCGGATGCGTTGATCTCACAGGTTTATGACCTCACCGACAAGGCCGAGGACATGATCCATGATCTGATAGAGGAGATCAACGAGGAGGAGGAAAAGCCAGAGGAGATAGACCTCTCAGAGGACATCGACGAGTTAAAGGCAAAGATCGAGAACAAGCGAGTGAAGGCGGATGAGCTGGACGAGTTCGCAGATGAGCTAGATGACTTGGACATCGACACAGATGACGCGGTTACGCTGATTGCACAGGCACTGGGCCTCTTGGAAGACCCTGAGGATATTATCGACGAGAACTTTGATGTCGCTAACGACTTGTTCAAAGAGGCAAAGAGTCTCCTATCCAAGGCGGAGAACTACCTAGACCAGCTCTGGGAGAGCTACGAGGAAACTTGTGCAGAAATCGATGACGTGTTTAGCCTCATCGAGGAGTACGAGGGGCAGGTAGAGGAGCTTACCTCTTACGCGGAGGAGATGGAAGCGCTTGGTGCTGACATATCAATGGTCACCTACAAGCTAGGATTAGCATCCGAGCTGCTAGACGCGGCAAGCGACAAGGTTGAGTCAGACCCCGACCATGCATGCAGCAAGGCATCATCCGCGTACGCCTACATCACACTCGCCGAGGAACTACTGGACGAGTTAGAGATTCCAGACACCGAAGAACCCGAGGACGAGTCACCCGACCCCGACCTGGTTGAGGCAAAGAAGGCCATGATCGAGGATTACGAGGTAGAAGCGGAGGAACTCACAGGTTGGGCAAACGAGCTGGAGGAGGAAGGACACGATGTATCCGTTGCTGTCGCCAAGATAGCAGCGGCAAAGGAGCTGCTTGAGGATGCGTGGAGCATCGTCGAGGACAACCCAGAGGATGTACCTGATATCATCGATGATGTCAACGCGCTCTTAGACAAGGTCTACCCAATCCTTGAGGAATTGGAGACACCTATTGAGCCAGTAGATGAAGGTCCAGACCCCGATCTAGTCGAAGCCAAGAAGTCTCTCATTGAAGAGTACGAGAACGAAGCAAGCGAGCTAAGCGGCTGGGTCGAGGAGCTAGCCAGTGAAGGTATGGACGTGGGAGATGCCAGCTCCAAGATATCGGACGCTGAGGAGTTACTGGAGTCTGCTTGGGCTATCGTCGAGGAGACTCCCGAGAATGTTCCAGACATCATCGAGGATGTGAACGCGCTGCTGGACGACGCATACGCGATACTACAGGCCTTAGAAGATGAACTAGCGGACCACGAGACGGTTGTCGCCCAGAGGATCGCCCTACTGGATGACTACGAGGCAGAGTACCACGAGCTCTCAGACTGGGCAGACGAGCTTTCAGGGCATGGAATGGATACCTCTGGTGTAGAGACCAAGCTTACATCCTCGATAGCATTGATGGGTGAGGCTTGGGACCTACGTGAGAGCCATGACAGCATCGAGCACCTGTTCGACGAGATGAACACGCTACTCGACCAGGCTCATTCAGACTTGGAAGCATTACAGGCAGAGTGGGAGGAGATCGAGCACCAGCAGTACGTTGACGAGGTCTCAGACATGATAAGGGACTATGAGAACGAAGCCGAGGAGAAGGAGGCGTGGGCAGCCGATCTCGCCGCAGACGAGGTTGATGTCTCAGATGTCAACGCGTTGATCGATGACGCATGGAACCTGATAGCCGAAGCATGGAGCGTCATTGAGACGGATCCAGCTCAGGCTGAGGACATCATGTGGGAGGTCAACGGAGTGCTTGACGAGGCTCACATGATCTTGGAGTCCCACTCCTAGGCTCTTTGAAGTTTGTAGAATGGGTTCTTTTCCATTATCCATCCGTGTACTTGGACGTAATCTTCTGAGCCTCTTTATCGATCGTGCTCAAAGCCAACTTGAAGTAAAATGGTTATTCTGGAAATAAAACCTGTCAGCCCGTGTCTGGTAGAATCCCGTTGTAGTCTCGGGGGTCCATATCGGATTTCTGGAGCAGCTCCAGCTGCATCTCCATCTTTTTGGTGTTCTCACGGATGATCTTGATCATGTCCATGTCAAGCTCCTTCTTCTCGGCGATGAATGTGGCCTGGTTGATGAGTATTATCTGGTTCCTGATCTCCTGCTCCGCGATCCAGACTCCCTCCTTGACTCTCTTCTGCTCCTCAAGGTGGCTCTCGAACTTCATCCTCTCCTGTTCACGGACAAAGTAGACTATCATGAAGACACTGAACATCATCGTGGCGAACATTATCTTGTCCAAGTTGTAGGCGTCAAGGAACATGAGCAGCTGGGGGGTGTCGAAGACCTCGAACACGCTTGTCACAACGAATATGGCCATCGAGATTATGTACCCGATGTAGATGATCCTGTACTTTTTCAGGGTTACACCGATACTCACCAGCAGTCCCTGGGACAATGTCTTGAACGGGTTCGGAATATCCTTTAGGCCCATCGTGAATCAAGGGTTCCTCGCGTTCTGCTCATTTATGTTACGGAGTGTAGCGGGCTACCACCTACAACAATATTCCCATTGGAATCACATTAACAGTAGCATATTTATCAAGGAATAAGATCTATAGGCTATCTTCAGGAGGAATTGAAAACTCACATCTTCAAACCAGACTCGAACAGTTGAGGAAATCAACGAGAAAATCAGGACAGGCGACGTACAGGTTCTAACAGTCGCCGATTTCAAGGATCTGGTGGAGCGAAGCGGAGAAGAGGTTGCATTCAACGAGGTTGATGTTGTTACTACTGGCACCATGGGTGCCATGTGCAGCTCAGGCGCGTTGATCAACGTAGGACACGCTGATCCACCGATAAAGATCGACAAGGCGTGGATAAACGACGTACCAGCTCCACATCCAGGTGCCGCGGTTGACCTTTTCATAGGAGCGACCATCGCATCTGATACAAAGGGCTTCGAGTACGGCGGTGCACACGTCATCGAGGACCTTATCGCGGGCAAGGAAGTGGACCTAAGGGCCACGGCATACGGCACCGATTGTTATCCTCGGACAAGGCTTGAAACCACGATTACCAAGGACGACCTCAACCAGTTCCAGTTGCTTAACTTTAGAAACGGGTACCAGCGCTACGGAGTTGCTACAAATGGGAGGGACGAGACCATCTACACTTACATGGGCAAGCTACTGCCAAAGTTCAGGAACGCGACGTACAGCGGTGCAGGGGAGATCAGTCCACTCAACAACGACCCGGACTATGAGACCATTGGTCTTGGCACCAAGATATTCCTTGGCGGCGGCGAGGGCTACGTGATCGGTGAGGGCACTCAGCACAACCCCAAGAACAGACTTGGCACCATAATGGTGAAGGGTGATGCAAAGCAGATGAGCCCAGAGTTCGTCAGGGGAGCCACCTTCGCCAAGTACGGCACAAGCCTCTACGTTGGACTAGGGATTCCAATCCCGTTGCTCAACAGGGGTATCGCTAAGAAGGTCTCAATCAGGGACGAGGATATCCCCGCCAGCGTATCCGATTATGGACTCGAATACAGGGACAAGCCCACGATTCGGGAGACCACCTACAAGGAGCTCAAAACAGGCAGGATAGATATCAACGGCAAGAGCGTCAAGGTGACCAGTATGAGCAGCCTCAAGACTGCTCACAAGATCAGCGGGATCTTGAGGGACTGGATAACCGAGGGCAGGTTCACGTTGACCCAGCACGTCGAGAAGCTACCCACGGACACCGTGTTCAAGCCGATGAAACAAACTGCTGAGGCACCCAGGGGGGATGACTAGATGGTACGAGTCATACTACGGTTTGGCAAGGACATCGCCCAGGAGCCTATCACCAGCCAGATAATCATCGAGTACAAGACACCAATTAACATCATCAGCGCCAGGATCACACCCCTTGGGGGCGAGATGCTGGCTGAGCTTGACCCGAAGAACGCGGACAAGATCATCCGCGCCTTCAGGGAGAGGGGCGTGGTGGTTGATGTCAGCTCCTTCATCGAGAAGGATGACGAGCAGTGCATAGACTGCGGTGCATGTGTAAGCATCTGTCCGTCAGACGCTTTGTATCACGCCGAGGATTTCTCGATCGGGCTGGACCCTGACAAGTGCAACGGAGTGACGTGTGGCTTATGCCTAGACTCGTGCCCAAGGAGAGCACTTCACCTGATCTAGCCCCGTTTCAATCATCTGGTGGCGGCTTGGTCAGGCACGGCTTCCAGATTGATGAGACGATAGGGGTTATCATCAGCGACGAGAAGCGGTACCTGCTAACAGGCTTGGAGTCCCTGAGAAAACACAGGGATGCTCTCAAAGAGTACATCCAAGTAAATCCTTCTTTCGAGCACAGTTACGAGCCCCTGAAGGTCAAGGACGGACCCGAGGTTGTCAGGCGCATGGCGGATGCATCCCAGTTATCGGGAGTCGGGCCAATGGCTGCCGTTGCCGGGGTTCTTGCTGATCTTGCAGCCGAGGATATGGTTGATGCCGGTGCGAAGGTTGCTGTCATTGAGAACGGAGGCGAGATAATCGCCTACTCTGACAGGACGCTCCGAGTGGCGGTTGGAGCAGGTACTAATCCGTTATCGAACCGGGTTGGATTCTTATTAGACAAGTTCCCTGTTGGAGTCGCCACCAGTTCGGGCAGGCACAGCCACGCCTTTAGTATGGGCGACTCGGACACGGTTACTATATTCGCGGAGAACGCCGGTCTCGCGGACGCAGCCGCAACTGCATCAGCGAACGTGGTGCTTGGTGAACCTGGCAAGGATGTTCAGACTGGAGTAGAGACTGGCATGGAGATCGGAGGCGTGCACGGTGTGCTCGCTATAAGGGATGAAGTCGTCTCTATTGGAGGAACGATCCCCCAAATGCTCTCGGTGATCGGAGGCGAGGAAAGTATCTAAGCTAATCGTGGTCAAGTTCGGTGGCTCGGTCCTCAAGGATGGCCACGGGATCAGGAAGGCTGCCGAGCAGGTCAAGGCGGAGACACTGAAAGGCAACAGGGTGGTTGTCGTTGTCTCTGCGTTGAAGGGAGTCACGGATCATCTACTGGAGGCAACAGAGGCGATTGACCCAAACACACCCACATCAGTTATAGATCATATCATCCGTCTCGGGGAGGAGCAGAGCACACGACTCGTATCCTCAGCTTTGAACCTGCTCGGAGTGGAATCCGAGGAGTTCACGGTTGACACCCCCAGCTGGCCGTTGATCACCGACGATAACTTTGGTGACGCTGAGCCGCTTCTGGAAGAGTGCCAGATGGCGGTCAATATCGGGTTGAAGCCGGTCATCGAGAGGGGGATTACCCCGGTCGTTTCTGGTTTCGTCGGAAGGAGCACGACAGGCGAGATCACCACCCTCGGTAGGGGGGGCACCGATACCACCGCCACGGTTCTATCCAAATGCTTGGACGCAGACGAGTTGATTCTGGTCAAAGACGTTGGCGGTGTCTATTCAGCTGACCCCAAACAGGTGGAGGGGGCTGAAATGCTTGACGTATTATCCACAGAGGAGGCGTACCAGTTGAGTTCCTCCGGGGCGAAGGTTCTGCACGATAAGGTGTTCAGACACAAGAACCCGGAGCTTGGAATCAGGTTGATCTCCACTGGGGAAGACCTTAGCGGTTCGGGTACTCTGATAATTGGAGGCGTCGCAGCGTTCGATGTGGATGTGTCTGATAGCCTCGTCCACGAGTACACCCTCGTCGGTGAGGGGGGAATCACGGAAAACCTCGTATCCGAGGCCGTACACAACCTCTCAGTAAATGGGGGGCTGGTAAAGAGCGTCGAGGCTAACGGCGGCAGCGTAAGCCTGCTAGTTCAAGGAGACCCGGCTAAATGTCTGAACACGATACATGGGCTGGTTAACCCCCACAACTTGAAAGCTGTGAGCCACAAGGAGGGGCTACACCAGGTCACTCTGAAAGGAGTGGACCTAGACAAGGTAAAGCAGGGGGCAACCGCGTTATCCTCGCTACCCTCCGTTCGAAGGGTAAGCGTGTCCAGTACACAGGTCACCCTAACTCTTGAGCCCGATGCGGACATCAAACAGGTCCTATCCAATATTTCTACCTAAGAATCCTGATCATGGTCGTGCCGAACCCATCAATGATTGCGTTCGCCGACCCTGACCCACTTATGTCACCGGAAGCCTCCCGGATCAAACCATAGAAAATACCCAAGGTGAAAGCGTACAGCCCCCACCCAAGGTTTGAGCCCAATCCCCTTGAAAGCCCGTACATGATGGAGGACACGAGCAGACCGGGGCCAAAACTGATTCCTCTAACTCGCCAGTTGGTGCCATACTCCCGGTTCACGGTTGACTGGATGTAGCCCCTGTATAGCAACTCCTCGGCGAAGCCACCGACTAGTATCTGCCAGATGAAGGAGAGGAGCGTCCTCCACCTCAACGTTCCATATGTGAACCCGATCACGAACGGAACCAGCAAGACGATCCCCATCAAAATTTTTCCCTTTCGCGTGGCCTCACCCTTTCTGTTCCCGATGTTTCCAGCAAGTAAGTATGTGAATGCTAGAACCAGTACACTCAGCACCAGTGCGCTGCCCCAGTTCTTACGGTAGTCAGCCCCCCAGCCCCAGAACATAGTCATCACGAACTGTGGGACGAGAAAAGCCGTGAAACCCTTGAAACCCATGTTGAGGCTACTCCTCCAGTTTGATGTTGAAAGCCCAATCTCCTCGAAATCAAGTCTCGTGACTATTGATGCAACCAGAACCAAGACCATAAGCAATACTCCGATGAAGTAGCTGCCACCCAAAATACGGTTCTCCCACCTGATCAGAGACTTAACACCCGGCAGCAGCGTTGTAACGGCCATAAAAACCACGAAGACAGCTGATGCTTCAAGGATGGACCTGCCTTTCATCACCCAAGCCTCCGCCCATCGGCTTAAAGAAGTTGCCAAACCCTTAAACCAAGCCGGAGATAGGAAACCAGTATGTTCGATGGGGTTAGGCGAGCCTACATGCTGCAGATTCTATACGTGATGCAGGTCATAGAGGAGCTTGACACCGACAAGGCACTGGAGTTCCTTGAGAAAGCCAGCGAACGACAGGGTGTACTCATCGCGAGAGAGATGAAACGGACTCTACCGGAGGACATGAGCACCATCGAGATCGGTGCCGAGGTATACAGACAGTTCATGAGTGACGCAGGGGCAGAGATCAGCGTCCACAAGCAGGACGAGAAAAGCGTCACCTTCGTAATCAACAAGTGCCCATTCTTCGAGGCTTTCCTCGACGTAGGGGTGGACTGCGGCATGTTCCTCAACGGGCTGTGCACCCACCTAACCCTACCAAGCATCCAGGCGACCCTAAATCAGTTCGACCCAAAACTCAAAGTGGAGCCTGTGCTCACAAGAGAGGCCGCTGAGGACCTTTGCCTCGAAAGGGTGTACTTGTCCGAGTAACGGTTTTTACGTGATCACTGGGAACCTTACCCATGGTTAAAGAGTACACCGCAGATATACTCGTCATCGGTAGTGGCGGAGCTGGATTAAGGGCGGCAATCGAGGCGGAAGCCAAGGGAGCCGACGTACTGGTTGTATCCAAATCACCCACAGGAATGAAGACAGCAAGCGTAGTCACAAACGGATGGTTCAGAACAGCCGTTGGGGGCGTCACCAAGGAGGAGCACTACCAGGCGACGATGAACGGCGGGAAGGGGCTCAACGACCCCGAGCTAGTCAAGGCACTCGTTGAGGAAGGACCCGACAGGATTAAGGAGCTTGAGAACTATGGCATGGCTCTCCAGACCCACAAAGGGATGGTCAGTTGTGGCGACAACCCTAAAGCCAGGGGTCTGGGCTTCATCCAGCCCTTGGTCAACTACCTCAAAGAGAAAGGTGTGAGACTCGTCGAGAACTGCCTCATCACCAAACTCGTGAAGGAGGACGGCAAAGTAGTCGGGGCAGTAGGCTTCCTGGATGAACCAGTTGTTTTCAAAGCAAAGGCAGTCGTACTTGCAGCCGGAGGACATGGTGGGCTCTACACGAGGACTGATGTGCCCATCAACATGACCGGTGACGGGTACGCGCTTGCCTACGATGCAGGAGCAACTCTACGGGACATGGAGTTCGTTCAGTTCCTACCAGTCGGGCTAGCTGAGCCAGGTCAGCCGTTGATACCCGTTTATGGACCGGTGGTCGAGGAGGGCAGGATAATCAACGTTGATGGCGAGGACCTTGTCGAGAAACACAAGATCACTGCCAGACCCCTCGCGTTGATGAGCCGCGACCTTCTTTCAAGAGCATTAATGCGTGAGGTTGAGGAAGGCAAAGGCGTTGATGGAGCCGCACTCATCGACGCAACAGACGTGATCAAGGAGCACGGGATGGAGCTTTTCCAGAACCAGGCACACCGGAACGTCATGGAGGCGGTGAATATCTCCAAGAAGCCAATTAAAGTAGCACCACTATGCCACTTCGTCATGGCTGGTGTCCAGATGACACCTGATGGTGAGACAAATGTACCCGGATTGTACGTAGCAGGCGAGGTCGCCGGTGGAATCCACGGCGCGAACCGCATTGGAGGCAACGCGATGACCGAGATCATCGTCTTCGGGGCTCGCGCAGGAGCAGCCGCAACCAAGTACGCCGAAAGAGTTGATCTAACCGACTCCACCGATAAAGATGAGTTAGACAGAATCTCAAAGAAATTCACGAATGACTCAGCGGAGGACATCCACGGCAAGCTCAGAGAGCTTATGTGGAGCCACGTTGGAGTTGTGAGGACCGGTGAGAAGCTACACGAGGCACTGAACATGCTAGCAGTGCTAGCAGAGGAAGCCGACAAGTCCACGTCCAGTGACCCAGAGACGTTGAAGACGATACTGGAAGCCGAGATGGCAATCACAGCTTCGGCATTAACAGCGATGGCTGCGATGGCGAGGGAGGAGAGCAGGGGAACCCATTTCAGGCTTGACTACCCTGATAGCATCCAGGAGTGGGAGAAGCCGTTACTGGTCAGGAAAACCGAGGACGGTCCTCTAGTCAGTTTCTAGGGGCACCGTTTATAGCCTCAACCCCACATATTTTCCCCATGGTTATCAACGTCCAGACGGACATTCTCATTATCGGGACCGGAGGAGCCGGATTACGGGCTGCCATAGAGGCGGAAGCCCACGGCGTCAAAGCGACCCTCGTCTCGAAAGCGCCCGCAGGGTTCAACAACGCCACCATAGTAGCGGGAAGTGGTTATCTAGCCGCGGTTGGCGGAATGACTCCGGAGGAGCATAAAGAGCGAACACTCAATGTAGGGAAAGGGGTGAACGACCCCGAGCTGGTGGATACACTGGTCACAGAGGGCGGCGAGCGGGTGCTTGAGCTTTCAAAATACGGGTGTGTTGTCAACGAGCGCAGGGGAGGCATAAGCGTCGGCGACAAGGACACGCACCTCGGGCAGGGCATCACCCTGCCACAGGTCCAGTACCTCCGGGACAAGGGCGTGGAGTTTGTCGAGAACGTCATCGTGACACAGATACTCAAGGAAGAGGACCGAGTTGTCGGAGCCGTAGGATATAGCAGCTCGAAAATGGACTGCGTCGTGTTCCAGTGCAAGGCGGTTCTACTGGCAAGCGGTGGAGCAGGTGCTCTATTCAAACGCACGGACTGTCCTCTTAAGACAACAGGTGACGGTTACAGCCTAGCGTATAGGGCAGGTGCTAGGCTCCGTGACATGGAGTTCTGTCAGTTCTTCCCACTAGCCCTCGCTGAGCCGGGTCTTCCAGCGCTCCTCGTTGATGGTCCACTGGTTTGGGAAGGGGAGATCGTGAACACCCTGGGTGAGAACATCCCCGAGAAACACAACGTAACCGAGCGTCCCTTCATTGCTAAAAGCCGTGACTTGCTATCCCGTGCGATGATGCTTGAGATACACGAGGGCGGAGGAATCGAGGGCGCTGTTCTCCTCGATGCAAGGAAAGTCGTAGAGAAGACCGACCCAGACGAGTTTTTCGGCATGGGCACAAAGGAGTTCTACCTCAAAAAAGTCAGGGCACACGAGCGACCATTCAGGATCGCCCCCCTCAGCCACTTCACCATGGGTGGAGTTGTGGCAAACAAGGACGGCGAGACCGGCGTGGATGGGCTCTTCGTCGCCGGGGAGGTTATGGGTGGAATCCATGGCGCAAACAGGCATGGTGGAAACGCATTGACTGATGTAACCGTTTTCGGTGTTAGGGCAGCCCAGAAGGCGATGGAGTATATCGATGGCAAGGAGCAGGTCAATGTCGAGGAGATAGCAGAGGCAGAGCTTGATCGCATCGAGGCGCTATCAAAGAGAGAGACAGGTTACACTCCACCCACGGTGATGAACCTGCTCAGGGAGAACATGTGGGACTACGCGGGGGTCATACGGAGCGCAGAAATGCTCGTGGAAGCCTACGAGACACTGTCCGAGATAAGGGACTCATCGAGGAGGCTATTGGCTAAGCACGGCAAGCAGCTTCTCGCAGCCCTTGAGCTACAGATGGCGATTGATGCATGCGAGTTCATCATCCGGGCTGCCATGGAGCGCAAGGAGAGTCGAGGGGCACACTACAGGCTGGATCACACCGAGGAGCGAGAGGAGTGGAGAAAGACAATCATCCTGAGCATGATGGGTGAGGCTATCCAGATCACCCACGCCAAGATCGGTGAAGCGTACTGAGGAGCTGCAAAGACGATCGAGGATAAAGCCCAACACCCTCCATTGTGGCTGAAATAAGCTCCCCAATGAAGTTTTGGCGAACTAACCTCGAAAAAACCTTAGCGGCATTTACTCTACCCCTATTCCATAATCGCTTTTTAAATGCAAAACGGCTCACGCATGGAGAACTTGATGCTGACAGTAAACGAAGTCATGACGCCACAGGTCGTGACAACAAACGATAATCAAACAGTAAAAAACGCCGCGAGGGTAATGGCGAACCACGGGATAAGCAGTCTCATCGTGTTCTCAAACGACGGGCTCAAGGGCATTCTCACCGAGAAGGACATAGTCACCAGGGTGGTCTGCGCGGGTCTGGACCCCGGTGAGGTATGCGTCGGGGAGATCATGTCTGAGCCCGTTATCGTTGTCACACCGGAGACACCATTGGAGAAGGCGGTGGAGATTATGCTCCAGCACAGGATTAAGAAGCTCCCAGTCATGGAGAACAATGATAACACGTTGAAGCTGGTGGGAATACTGAGCCTCATTGATGTGGCGAGCACCCAACCCGACCTAATCAACAGCCTCAAAGAGATGGTACAACTGGAGACCGACTCCATGGTGCCAGCCTTCTACGTCTGCTAGGCGTAGAACGTAATAATATCCTCATCCTCTGGGACGTGGTTTGCCTTAACCTTTTGACCACCAAATTTCACGCTTTTACCCCAGACACGCGTATACCTGAGCCTCTTACGCAGATCACCGTGAACCATCCTCGCGATATCACCGATTGTTGATTGCTTTCTAACAATCATCGGCTCCTCCATGTCAGCCTTCTCGCCCCTGGGCTTCATGTAGATGCGTTTCAACTCCAGTCGCTCAAAGATCACTTCCTTGAGAGTCTCAAGGTTCAGGTCAGTGTCCGCGCTGATGGGCACAAAATCATAGTCCAGTGTCTCCTTTAGCTCATCGACGTACTCCTGGTCAACCATGTCTATCTTGTTAAGCACCGTCAACGTCGGGATGTACACCGTGTTCTTTAGAAGCACATCTAGGAACTGGTCATAACTCACGTCCTCCTTGATGACCACTCGGCTGTTGTGGTATCTGTACTCCCGGAGGATGTCCTTTATGCCTGCCTCCTCCATCTGGGTCATGCCCACCATGTCCGTGATGAAGATACCTCCCGAGGCACGCTTCTCGATCCTGATGTTAGGTGGATCCCTGTCTGGCCTGATACCGATTGCCCTGATCTCCTCAAGCAGCATGTTCCTGATATCCGGGTTGAAGACATCAACCACGATCAAGATGAGGTCCGCGGAACGTGTGGATGATAGAATACGCTTCCCCAAGCCTTTGCCCCTGCTGGCTCCACGGATGATGCCCGGGATGTCCAGTATCTGGATGTTAGCGCCACCGTGCTTCAGAATACCAGGGATAACAGTCAGAGTTGTGAAATCGTATGCTCCAACCTTGCTCTTGCTGTTTGTCAGGTGGTTCAGCAGGGTTGACTTGCCGACGCTCGGCAGACCAAGAAGCACAACAGTGGAGTCGCCGTCCTTCCTTACAGTGTAACCCTCACCGCGCTGTCCCTGACTGCGGGTGACCCTGTCTCTCTCTTGTTGCCTGAGCTTGGCGATCCTAGCTTTGAGTACCCCTAGGTGACGATTGGTGCCCTTGTTTACTGGTGTTCGAGCGATCTCATCCTCGATGGCCTTGATCTTCTCCTGGGCGGCACTCATTTTCAATAGCTCACATATCGTAGGGTTAAAAACGCTCCCATTTAGAACTCTTAAATCACCCTGAATCCATGCATACCCAGTGATTTTATGAAGCTCCACAAGGTGACAGACCGAGTCTACGCAAACTGGGATGGCGAGACAGGTGGAAATGTCGGGATAATCGAGCTTGAGAACTCCGCGATCGTTGTAGACGCGCAGTACCCGGGCTCCGCGAAAAAGTTCAGGGAAGCAATACCAAAGGTGACAGAGAAGCCTTTGAGCCACCTCCTACTCACCCACGTCCACGGGGACCACGTCTTCGGCAACATGGTGTTCAAGGACCTTGAGATCGTGAGCCACAGGAGGCTCTGGGAGAAGATGGACTCCAGCCTCAAGAAGGAGTGGACCCCGGAGAACCTCCAAAAAATGCTGGACACATACAAGAAGGACGCGCCGGAACGCTGGTGGCTATTCGAGGGACTAGAAATCGTCCTACCAACATCAACCTTCACGGACAAGTGGGAGGTCGAGGATGTAGAGTTCATCCACCTAGGCGGTCACACCGACTGCAGCAGCATCGTTTACCTCCCCGAGGAACGGGTGATGTACGCGGGCGACCTGCTCTTCGTTGGACGGTTCCCCTGGGCGGGTGATCTCACCGCGAACCCCGATCTGTGGATTGATGCCTATAAGACGATGCTGGAGATGGATGTCGAGAAGATTATACCAGGGCATGGACCCCTCTGCGACCTAGAGGAAGTCGAGAAGCAGCTAGAATGGATGAAGGAGCTACGATGGATCATGAAGGGACTCATCGAGGACGGTGCATCCGAGGATGAAGTGATCAACTACACCTACCGGGAGCTGTACCCCACCGACCGACCCGAGTGGCAGAAGCGCAGCTATTCACAATGGTATAAGGTCTTGACTGGATAGGGGGGGGGGGTGTACCCGTTCCAATCAAAACCATCCTTCTTTTATGAAAACAAGCCCGAAAAAGGGTGCGTTAGAAAAGAATTACATACAAAAGTGTAATTCACCACGACGTTAAGCCGGGCTCTTCTTGCCCGTCATCTCATCAACGTCGATCCGGACTATCCACAGTTGCTTGAACTTCTCCATGAGCTCCTCTGTGATCATCTTGCCCTTCCCGGGGCTGTACTTGTCGCTGATCATCTTCAAAGCCTTAAGCCTCTCAGCCTCGTCCTCCACGACGCTCGCCTTACCGAAGGCCATGACGCTGGTGTACTCCCAGCTGAAATCACACGGGTTCTCGCCCTTGATTATCTCGCCCTCGTCAACCTCGAAGCACACCCTTGGACCCTTCCTAATCTCGTTCATCTTTGTGCCGTCCTTGTGGCTGTGCAGGTATATCTTGTCCTCCGTGTAGCAGAAATTGAGTGGCACAACGTATGGGGCATCATTCACTATCAATCCTAGCCTTCCCACGTCTGTCTGCCTGAGAATCTCTTCCTTAACCACCTTCTCGGTGATCTCCTTCTCCTTCCTACGCATAGTCATGGGGAATATCCTAGTCTATGCGCCTTTATGAGTTGCCTTTGGTAAGGCTTTTAGACATTACCCCCAACCCTTCAATGATTGAAATGAAGATCAGGCCGTGGACCTTGATGTTCGCAGGAGCTTTCGGGTGTGCCATTCTTTGCTTGGTAATGATTTACTTCATCACCGTTACTGGCAACGTAAGCTTCGAGGTCATCATCTACGTCCTGATTTTCCTCGGGTTCGGATTCGCAGCTGGCGGCTACATCATAGAATCCCGGTACAAGGCTGAGCACCCAGAGGAGTTCTTACCCATCCTACCCGACGAGGAGTAGTTTTATCTAACCCGTACATCAACCTTCATGATTTACATGGGTGACGAAGAGAAGACTTTCAGAGTCAGTATGACGCGAGAGAAAGATTTCGTTTTCAAGGTAGACTTCGGGATAGACGGCTTCGAGTTCACGATGGATGAACCCGAGCCGGTTGGAGGAGACACTGGCCCCAACGCTTCAAGGGTGCTTGCAGCCGCGATGGGCAACTGCCTAACCGCCAGCCTACTTTTCTGCCTCAACAAGGCGAGGGCAGAGGTGGGGGAGATCGAGACAAAGGTCGAGGGAAAGATGCGGAGGAACGAGAAGGGAAGGTGGAGGATCGCCGAGATCAACGTGGACATCAACCCCGAGATCAACTTGGACGAGTTCAGCAGCCAGTATGACCGCTGCTACAAGTTATTCGAGGATTTCTGCATCGTAAGTAAAAGCATCGAGGAAGGAATCCCGATAAACGTACAGGTTAACCCGCGTTAACCAACAACCCACGTGTGGCCGCACTTTGTGCACTTGAAACGCTCAACGCTGCGGTCAGTGTTCACACCCGCGTGCTCACCGAGAGAGACGTTCACGTTCCTGTAGGCTTTCCTGTGCCCACACTCAGGACACGTGCGTTCAACCGTGATAGCGCTCTCAACCCCACTCATTACGTACACAGGCTCCGGCTCGCTATCAGGGCCGGTCTTGACCTCGATAACATCCTCTGCCTTTATCCATCCGCAACGGGGGCACTCGTAGCCGCTGAGGCTCTGCTTCATGAAGGAGCCGCAACGATCACAAAACTCTACCATTTAGTTCACTCTCGAGAACGAGTATAGTAACCATATGGTAGAATATAGGATTTTAGAGTTAATTCACCCCTACACACAGACAGGTGTAACAGATGAACCTAGACAGGTTGTATCGTCGGGCTTGACCAGAATATATCAATGGCTCCCCATGGTGCCTGCTTGACTTGGTCTAGGATCATACTGCCTTTTTCGGTGAACACAAAGTCCCCGCTGCCTTGGGCGTACTCAATGAAGCCCATATCTACAAGGTCGTTGAGCACGGTCGAGGAGATGCATGAAGTGGTGGCAATAACGCCCTCACCCTCCCTTTCCGTCACCTTAAGTGACAGGATGAGCAACGCGTCAACGTACCTGCTATACCTCGGGCTATCCATCCAATAATTGTTCAACTGTCCAGTAATCCTGTTTACGGAGGATTAATTCGGATTGAGGCATTGATGAAAGTTATACCCTGCGGTTCCATTGACACCTCATGGAGTTCAAGGGGAACAGGGACATAGCCGTATCGGTAAGAAACCTTGAGAAAAGCAGGGAGTTCTACGAGGCTGTTCTAGGGTTCAAACCTGTGAGAACCGATGATGAGCTTGCCGTCTATGATACGGGTAGCTTCACGCTCTACGTTCAGGAAGGAGAACCATATGGACCAGTACCCAGCTTCACAGTACCTGACTTGAAAGAAGCGAAGGAACTGCTTGTTTCACAAGGATGTACAATTCTCGTTGAGTGGAACCGTAGCCTCTACTTCCGTGACCCCGACGGTAACACCTGGGACATCATCGAAGGCTAGTGGTTCTTCCTGCTCAGCACCGAGTATTTTACCGCCAGCTCCTCGCTCATTCCCCTGAGCTGCTTGGATAGGTCATCAGTCGTGACAATACCGACCACCTGGTCATCGTTGTCCACCACCACAACCCTCCTGATACCATAGTCGTTCATGATGTCCACAACCATCTCCACATCCGCGTGGATACTCACGGCGACCACCGGTCTAGTAGCTACCTGCTCAGCGCTACAGGTGTCCTGATCCTTCTCCTCAGCCATCACCCTGTGCACAAGATCCCTCTCAGTTACTATTCCCACGGGTTTGCCCTTCTCGACGATGACGACCGAGCCGATCTTCCTGTCCCGCATCAGCCTAGCTATCTTTCCACACGGCGTATCGGCCTTAACCACAACCGGGTCCTTGACCATAACCTCTGAGACGTTCATCTCAGATAAATAACAGAACAGAAAGGGGAAAATGAATCTACCGTTTTACGCCTTTACCATGTACGATGGGTCATCCTTCACCAGCTTCAGGCAGAAATCGAACCTGTTGATGTCCATCGCCGCGTGGAAGTCGCCCTCCACGAACGTCTTCTGGGTCCTATCAAAGAACTTGGCACCCTCCGGGTGTTCACGTATCGCGGCTTTCATAGCTATGAAGTCGGGCGCTTCACCTAGAAGCATCGCCTCTATGTATTCTGCTAGGCACTCGTCCTCAGGTGACTTCGCCATTCCACCCCAACCCATGGCGACCAGACTAACTATCTCCGGGTTCCTCCGCTTGATGTACTCAACAATAGCGTCAGCCATCACAAAGCTTCCCGGGAGAATCTCATCGGAGTCACACGCAAGCATCAACCCCCTCGTACCAGCACTGGTTGTCTGGACTACCGTCAACCCAGAGAAGTCAACGTTCCTCACCTCGTGGGGGCTGTTCCCAAAATCGAATCCAGAGACCTGCCTCCCGTCCCTCTCACCTATTAGGACCACGCCGTGGTTGTTGCGCTTCATCTCAAACGCCTCCTCAACTGTACCCACCGGGATGATTTTCTCCGCGCCGTTACTCATGACATATGCGGCTGTAGTGAAAGCCCTGAAAACATCGATAACCACTGATAACCCAGCGGCGTTTTTCGCGCCCTCTATGAGGCTTAGGCGTCGAATCTCCATGAAAGTTCAAAGAAAAAGAGCGCAGCGGTAATATAATCCTATGCGAGCCCTTGCTTGAAGTCAACCTGAGTACCGGAGCCAAGCTTGAACAACATCTCCTGTATACGAGTCGTTGCCTCGTCTTTGCTCTCCAAATCCTCTGTCCTCAAGACGTTCCACGCCCACTCAAGGGCCTCAAAAGCTCCAATCTCATATGTTGACATACTTATCAACAGATACCCGGAGATTTTTGGATAAAAGCCGAACGCACCGAATTGAATCACGGGGAGATGGGTGAAAATGGTTTTCCAACTTATTTCCCATTAAGAGTAACCTCACAACCTCTAAATGGTTGAACTACGTAGGTTCAGTTTGCGTGGATAGGATGCTAGATATAAAACTCATCAGAGAAAACCCCGCAGAGGTAAGGGAAAACCTAGCCAGAAGACACGACCCAGAGAAGCTGGAGCTCCTAGACCGCGTCATAGAAACCGACCAGAAATGGAGGGAGCTCACAGGTAGGGTCAACGAGTTGCGCCGAAGGAGGAACGAGGTGTCGTCCCAGATCGGCCGCGTCATGAAGGATGGTGGGGATGCTTCCGGCCTGAAGGCTGAGGCGAAAGAGATCCCATCTCAGCTCAAGGAGCTAGAGTCTCAGATGAGTACATTGCAGGATGATCTAAAGACGGGTCTGATGACTTTGCCCAATATGATGCACGACTCGGTCCCGTATGGTGTCGATGACCATGACAACGTCGAGATCAGGCGCTGGGGCACTGCACCGGAGTTCAATTTCGAACCCAAGAGCCACGCAGAAATTACAGAGGCGCTGGGTATCGCTGACTTTGAGCGGGCGGCCAAGACCGCTGGGGCCGGGTTCTACTACCTGCGAAACGAGTTCGCGTTACTGGACCACGCTATCCAGAGGTATGCCATAGATTTCCTCCTCAAGAAGGGGTACGCGCTAATCGAGCCACCCTTCATGATCAGGAGGGCGGCTTACGAGGGTGTAACGGACCTGGCTGACTTTGAGTCCGTTATGTACAAGATAGAGGACGAGGACCTTTATCTTATCGCCACAAGCGAGCACAGCGTCGGCTCTATGATGATGAACGAGACAGTCTTAGCAGAAAACCTACCCATCAAGGTATGCGGCATCAGTCCATGTTTCAGGAAAGAGATCGGACAACACGGCAGGTACACCAAGGGAATATTCCGTGTACACCAGTTCCACAAGATAGAGCAGTTCATCTTCAGCCAGCCTGAGGACAGCTGGGAGCTACACGAGGAGCTGCAGAGGAACAGCGAGCAACTCTACGAGGGGCTGGGGCTGCATTACTGTGTGGTGAACGTCTGCACCGGTGACCTGGGGCCAATTGCTGCCAAGAAGTACGATATCGAGTGCTGGATGGCTGACGGAGAGTTTAGGGAAACCGGGTCTAACAGCAACTGCACCGATTACCAGGCACGTAGGCTCAACGTCAAGTACAGGCTCAAGGAGGGAGCGAAACCCGAGGGCTTCGTCCACACGTTGAACAACACGGCTATAGCCACGAGCAGGACCATGATCGCCCTCATCGAGCAGTACCAGCAGGAGGATGGAACCATCAAGGTGCCGGAGGCCCTGCAGCCTTACATGAACGATATGAAGGTCATCGATGGTAGCCTGAACAAGCTACACTTCTAATTTTCTTCAATTATTACTTTTAGTGCACCATTTCACTTATTAAATTGTACAACGTACGTATCCGCTGTAATCTATCTACGTGTGAGTGGTGGTTAGGTGAAGCGAGGACTAAGCGATATCTGTTACGGGTTCTTCTCCACGTTGGCGAACCCGACTAGGATAGCAATACTTGAGCGGTTGCAGGATGGACCAATGAACGTAAGCGGTTTAGCAATGTTTCTTGATCAGGAGCAGAGCATGATCAGTCACAACCTAAAGCTACTTGAGAAATGCAATCTAATCACATCCGAGAAACGGGGCAAAGAAAAGTACGTTTTCGTCAACGACAAGACCGTTCCAATGCTTTTCGACCTTGTTGAGTCACACGCCCATGACTCATGTAGTGTTACTGGCCGTTGTCCTTTCGAGGAGTAGCTACGAGAAACCCTTATATCGTTATGAGTATTTCTTCATATGAAGAATGCTTCATGGTGATATGTAGGTGAAACGTGGACTAACATCACTCTGCTACGGGTTTTTCTCAACCCTAGCTAACCCAACGCGGCTAGCAATCATAGAACTATTGGACGAGAAACCGATGAGCGTATCTGAGCTCGTCGAAGCCCTCGGACAGGAACAATCAATGATCAGCCACAACCTTCGCCCACTCATACGGTGCCACTTTGTGACCCGCGAAAGGCAAGGAAAGAGCAACGTATACACGCTGAACCATGAGACAATGGACCCAATAATCAAGGCAGTCGAACACCACGCCCAGAACTTCTGCGGCAACGGTGCAAGCTGCTACCTACAACAAAATGAGGCAAACTGAGGTAAAAAAGAAAATGTTTTGTTTTCAATGTGAGCAAACAGCCGGCGGGACCGGCTGCACACGAATCGGAGTCTGTGGAAAGAAGCCCGAGGTCGCTGCTCTTCAAGACCTATTGGTATACACTCTAAAAGGCTTATCATACGTGGTCGTGGAGGGCAAAGCCCACGGAGTCAAGGACCCATCAATTAACCGCTTCGCATCAGAAGCTATGTTCAGCACATTAACCAACGTCAATTTCGACCCCGAAAGGTTCGTTCCACTGATAAACGAAGCAGTGGAGCGCAGGGAGGACCTCAAGAAAAAGATCAGCGACGCGGGTGGCCCAGTCGGATACGACGAGAAGGCATCAAGCATCATCCCAGCCGCAACAATGGAGGACATGATCAAGCAGGGTGCCGAGGTCGGCGTCATGAGGAACCCTGACCTAAACGCGGACATCAGGAGCCTACAGGAGCTACTGGTCTACGGTATCAAGGGAGTGGCGGCATACGCTGACCACGCGGCAATCCTCGGACAGGAGGACGAGAAGGTCTACGATTTCATCTATGAGGGACTCGCAGCTACACTTGACCCGAACAAGACGGCCGACGAGATGGTTGGACTTGTCCTCAAGTGTGGAGAGATCAACCTACGTGCGATGGAGCTACTAGACGCAGGAAACACTGGTACCTATGGTCACCCAGTCCCAACAAACGTACCCCTCGGACCAAAGGCAGGAAAAGCACTGCTGGTATCAGGGCACGACCTACAGGACCTTGAGGTGATCCTCAAGCAGACCAAGGGCAAGGATATCAACGTGTACACACACGGAGAGATGCTGCCCACCCATGGCTACCCCGAGCTAAAGAAGTACAAGCACTTCTACGGACACTACGGAACAGCTTGGCAGAACCAGCACAAGGAGTTCTCCGCGTTCCCAGGCTCAATCGTGATGACCACCAACTGCATCCAGAGGCCTCAGGATTCCTACATGGACAGGATATTCACTACAGGGCTCGTCGGATGGCCTGGTGTGGCCCACCTAAAGGAGAAGGACTTCACCCCCGCCATCGAGAAGGCGCTAGAGATGGATGGCTTCCCCGAGACAGTTGAAGGTAAGTCCGTTATGGTTGGATTCGCAAGGAACGCCGTTATGGGCGTAGCTGGAGCAGTAATCGATGCCGTCAAGAACAAGGACATCAAGCACTTCTTCCTAGTCGGAGGATGTGACGGGGCAAAGCCGGGCAGGAGCTACTACACAGAGTTCGTGGAGAAAGCACCCAAGGACACCGTCATACTGACCCTTGCATGTGGCAAGTTCAGGTTCTTCGACATGGAGCTAGGCGACATCGGAGGAATCCCCAGACTACTGGACGTAGGACAGTGTAACGACGCGTACAGCGCGATACAGATCGCTGTTGCACTGGCAAACGCGTTCGAGGTTGGAGTAAACGACCTGCCGTTGAGCATGATACTGAGCTGGTACGAGCAGAAAGCCGTAGCGATACTGCTGACACTGCTGCACCTAGGCATCCAGAACATCAAGCTGGGTCCAAGCCTACCGGCCTTCATCTCGCCCAACATCCTCAACGTCCTGGTCGAGAACTTCAACATCGCACCGGTGACGACTCCAGACGAGGACCTGAAGGCAATCCTGGGTTAAACCCACCCCCCTTTTTGTGATAAATATGAAGACTACAAATGTTTGGGAGACCGAGCCTGGACCCAACCCCCACGGGGTTGAGACAAGGAAGATCTATGACACGGACCACAATCTGAGCGTCCACCTACGGTTGAAGCCTGGTGAGAAGCTTAGGAGGCACATCACTCCAGTCGATGTGATGTTCTACGTCCTTGAGGGCGAGGGCATCGTAGAGGTCGGAGATGAGAAGAAGCCGGTCAAAAAAGACACGGTTATCTACAGCCCTGCAAAAATAGTTCATTGCTGGTACAACGAGTCCGACAGTGACCTGCGTGTGCTGATTGTAAAGACTCCCAGACCACAAGAAAAGACGATAATGTTGTAGGTGATGAAATGAGTTTCCTCAAGCGACCAGACGAGAACCATTGCCCCGGGATAGATGACTTTGTACGCCCATCGGTTGACTACAAGCTCTGTGAGTCCTGCGGAGGCAGGGTTGAGGTGTGGAGCGACGAGGAGAAAGCCGAGTGTCTTGACTGTGGGGCGAAGTACGAGGTGAAGGACAAGGCTCCTTCATGTCTGGAGTACTGTGCATACGCGGACAAGTGCAAGGGCATCATCATGAAGAAGCAGGCTCGGATACCCAAATAGTACTACACAGCGTTGTAGTACAACAACTTTATAAACATGAACAACTACACAGTTGTGTAGTGACTTAAATGGATACAAGTAGAAAATACGCAGAAATTTTAGACTCAAAGGACCCCCTAGCCAAGTGGCGCAAGGAGTTCTACATCCCCGAGAGGGAGATTCTCGGACTGGACGGAAAGAAATCAGTCAAACCCATCCAGTACTTTGAGGGCAACAGCCTCGGACTGATGTCCACATACGCCGAGGAGGGCATCATGAACGAGATTAAGCACTGGAAAGACTTGACCAGCAGGGGCAGCGATGTTGGAAAGAAGACCCGTGAGTACCAGAGGAAACTGGTAGGAGCAGAGCTTGACGAGGTAATATGCGCGGCTGGAGCCACCATCAACATCCACGTACTCATCAGCACCTTCTACAACCCCGAGGGAAAGCGAACCAAGATACTGGCGGATGAGTTAAACTTCCCTAGCGACCTGTACGCCCTCTGGGGACAGGTCAGGCTCAAAGGGCAGGACCCGGACAATGACCTAGTTCTAGTGAAGAGCAGGGACGGCAGGATCATCGAGGAGGATGACATCATCGCGGCAATGGACGAGACCATCAGCGTCTGCCTCCTTCCCAGCGTCTACTACACCAGCGGACAGCTACTGGATATGAAGAGGTTGACAAAGGCAGCCCACGAGAAGGGCATACTAATCGGGTTCGACTGCTGCCACAGCATCGGCATCGTTCCACACCACTTCGATGAGTGGGGCTTGGACTTTGCCCTCTGGTGTAACTACAAGTACATGAATGGCGGAAGCGGTGCAATCGCGGGCATCTACGTGAACAAGAAGCACTTCGGTACCATCCCCGGTATGCCCGGATGGTGGGGAAACAGCTGGAGCAACAGGTTCGAGTTCGACAACGTGTTCAAACCAGCCGAGAACGCCGAGGCTTGGTTCGTTGGCAACCCCAGTAACTTTGCACAGGCACCAGTGTATGGGTCCAGCAAGATGGTTGATGAAGCAGGGATTGAGAACATCAGGGAGAAATCCCTGAAGATCACCCAGTACCTCATGGACCTTGTCGATGAGGAGCTAACCAGGGACCCGTATAACTACACCGTGGGCAACCCCCGAGAGGACGAGAGGCGCGGCGGTCACGTTGCCATTGAGCACGAGGAGGGAAAGAGGATCGACTTCGCCTTAAGAAACAGGGGAATACTAACTGATTTCCGTCCACCGACCACGATCAGGCTGACCCCCGTGCCCCTGTACACGAGTTACATCGAGGTCTGGGAGTGCGTGCAGCACCTGAAAGCCGTAATCGATAACAAGGAATACGAAAACTATTCCCATGACCAGTCCCTGTACTAGGGGAAATGGAGATCGATAAACGAGCGGTGCTCGTCACCGTCAGCCTCTCAAGCTTTCTAACACCCTTCAGCGGTAGCAGCTTCAACATAGCGCTGCCAAGCATTGCTGCCGAGTACACCCTTGACGCCATTTCTATGAGCTGGGCAAGTCTGGCATATCTCTTAGCATCCGCCATGTTCCTGATCCCATTCGGTAAGATAGCCGACATGTACGGGAGGAAGCGGATATTCCTTTACGGTATCACAGTTTTCACGGTCTCCAGCGCACTACTTGGCCTGTTCCCCTCCTCGTCAACGCTGGTATTATTCCGCGCCCTTCAAGGACTGGGCTCAGCGATGGTATTCGGGACAAGCCTCGCCATCCTCGTATCGGTCGCGACCCCCCAAGAGAGAGGTAGCATGCTGGGGACATCAATCGCAGCCGTTTACATCGGGTTGAGCGTGGGACCATACCTTGGAGGCTTGCTGACCAAGAACTTTGGGTGGAGGAGTATCTTCATGGTTAACGTCGGAATTGGGCTCCTCGTTATGATCTTGATTCTCACCAAGCTCAAAGGTGAGTTCAAGGACGACAACGGCGGCAAGTTCGATATGACGGGCTCAGTCGCGTTCAGCACCACGCTGCTAGCGTTGATGTACGGAATGAGCAAGTTACCCGCGGCTTCCGCGTTCCTACCTATCGGAATAGGAATAGCACTGCTGGTTGTTTTCGCGTATATCGAGGATAGAGTGGAGAACCCGGTTCTCGACCTCAACGTTTTCAGGACCAACAGGGCATACACCCTATTCAACCTCACCGCATTGATCAACTTTAGCGCCACTTTCTCCCTCACATTCCTGCTCAGCATGTACCTCCAGTACATCAAGGGGCTTGACCCACAGCAGGCGGGTACCATAATGATCGCATCGCCCATCATACAGGCGATCATGTCTCCAATAGCAGGGAGGCTCAGTGACCGGATTCTTCCTTCTAAACTTGCGACCGTCGGGATGGCGTTGACGGGTCTCGCGATGGCTCCTTTGATATTCCTGAGCCCAGAGACATCAACACTTTACATTACAGCGAGCCTACTGCTGCTTGGATCAGGGCTCTCCTTTTTCAGCAGCCCCAACACCAACGCCATCATGGGCAGCGTCCCTAGGAGCCTACTAGGCGTTGCATCTTCAACGGTGGGCACCATGAGGCTAACCGGTCAGATGTTCAGCCAGGGAATAGCCATGACGATGGTAGCTCTGAACCTCGGATCGGCAGCAATCGTACCGGAGCTATACCCGAACCTATTGAAAAGCATCAATGGAACATTCGCCGTGTTCTTCGGTTTGTGCATATTGGGCACTTTGGCGTCCTACTCAGGAACGAATGCAGTACTTCAAATACGAAAAACGGGAGAATAATTGGTATGGAGCCAAAGGGCATCATCGTCATCAAGGACCCCGAGGTGGCAAAGCTCTTCAGCGACCCCCTCCGGAGGCAGATAGTCCACCTTTCCACCCACAAGGAGATGAGCGCCGCAGATTTCGTCAAGGAACTGGGCAAGAACTATTCTAGCATCGTTTACCATATTAGGCTCCTAGAGGAGGCCGGGCTCATCGCAAAGGTCCGTGAGGAGATCGTTCAGAACAAGATCCAGCCCTTCTACCGGGCAACTGCTTGGAATTTTCACGTCTCATATTTCCTCAACGAGGCTATGACCACCGACGAGGAGTACCGGAACTGGCAGGAGGACCTATACGACCGTCTGCTTGGTGCACTTGACGGATACAAGGTTAAGGTCCCCGAGGGAACGGAGGAGCGAGTCAGGGAGCTTCTCAGGGTTCTCTATATGGCCCAGAAAGTTGAGTTCGAGGAGCGTATCGAGTTAAGGAAGACCGATTTCCAGCTTGAGCCACATGTCGGTAAGTACATCGCGCACACCATAGCATATGCTCGCCTGTTCAGGGATGAGGAAGCGAGAAAGGCTGCCGAGGAACTGGCAACGATACTGAACCTCTGATTATTTCACCATCATATCATGGAACCCTGTTGAGTCAGATCGCTCCATAACTCCTATGTAACGTTTTATTCAAAATTGATTGATGGTTGTCTACGTAAAGGACCTGTACAATCCCTCGATCAAAACAATTGACTCAAAGTCCCCCCTCAAGAACGCCGCAAAGATCATGAACAATATGGGCATAAGCAGTCTCATCGTTGTCTCAGAGGGCAGGGCGGTGGGCATCATTACAGAGAGAGACATGATGAGGAGCATCATGTTAGACCTTGTGAATTTACACAAACTACCGGTCCGCACGTTTATGTCAACCGAGCTAATCACTGTCAAGGAGAACTCTCTCATCGAGGAAGCGGTTGAACTCATGGTCAGCAACAAGATCAAGAAGCTGCCAGTCACAAGCGCGATGGGGGATGGAACCAGTCTAATCGGAATTCTATCTATGACGGACATCGTACTCAAGTATCCACAGGTCATCCCCAAGTTCACGGAACTTGACGCAAGGACAGCAGAGCTGGACAACTATCCGTACTTATCCACAGAATAGCGGTATTTTCGTCGTGGTGGATTACACTTTTGTATATAATTCTCTGAAAAATAAGCCGTTTTAAGGCTTCTTTCATGAAAATGTTGATGAAAAGAGGTTAGACGGGGTACACCCCCCCTCCCCCCCTTTTGTTTAGGGACTACATCGGGGGTTTAATCTAGGGATTCCTTGCCAGACATATAATTTACAGAGATCTTGCATATTCGGGTTCTACTTACTGTATCACGGTTTCGTGTCTCTATGAGCCTCTCTGGGTCGACAACAAGTTTTCTTGTCAACAAAGCTAGAACGTCCCATTTTTCGGATTCATCTTCAATGAAGCTCACGTCTCCACTGAACATTACAGTTTTGAAGAAGTGGTTGCACTCCTCCTCATCGTATCCAATGTCTAGCAGTCCTTGACCCCAGACATTGGGATTTGATGCTAGTATGTTCATCTTTTTTCCCTCTTTGGAGCCGTGGAAGTATATCTCGTTCTTCTCTGGATTTACCGCGTGAGTTAACGTAACAAGGTATGGTTCATTATCTTTGGTCATCGCCAATGTGACATGCCTCACTTCTTCAAGGATGTCCCATAGCTCGGATGTGTTTTTGATCTCCTTGTCGGAGCGGCGCATATGGTATCTCATACAGATGGAGAGTTTTTAGTAGTATATCCTATTTACGGCTAAATTATTGTGGGTAATACCAGTTAGGTGAAATGATTCCTAATAACTAGGTATCAAAAACCTTGCGGACATACCAGCCTTCAGGTATCTCCTTGATAACCATCATGTGGTAGGTCACCGCCTTCACCGCGATTCCAGTCTCGTGAGTCTCTTGGCTAAACCGTTCACCAACACATTTCGCGACTGCAGTCAGGTTCTCTTGGTCTACCACCATGTCAATTCTCTTTGGAACGAGGAACTCCACGTCGTTAATGTACAGGAACTCGTCCATGATGTTGAAGAGCAGGCTCTCTAGGTCCGTGCCTGTTGCCTCAAGCGTGAACTCATCCTTCTCTTCGATTCCTTCGAGTGGAGTAATAATGTTGAACATTCCATACGCTATCTGGGCGAACGCCTCACCGAGGGTCGGCGCGGTCGCGTCGATCAAGAGGTCCGCAGTGGGTCCTCCGTCCGGGTAGCTGTAACTCATAGGCTGTCTACCTCGTGCCCACCCTTAATGGTTACTCACCAATCTCTCCACCGTGGAACCTTAGCCAGTAAACCCTGACACCATCATAGAATATCTCTTCCTCGCCCCAGAACGAGAACAGGTTGCCCCGGCTCATGAAGCGGTAGTGCCATGGGCCTTCCTCGTATTTCTCTGGGCCCCGGTATGGTTTCTTCTTCTCCACCATCCCTAAGCATTTGACGAGGAACCCAAATACCTCCTCTGGGTCACGCGCGGTTGCTTTCCCGTAGTAATTCATAGACCAGATGGGGGCTCCCTGCCAGTAGACAACTTCCTCGCCTATGAAGGGGTTTTCTCCGAAGTATCTGTCCCTGTAGATGTAATCATCAACCTCGATTCGGTACTCCTTGGAGCCGTCATCCAGCTGAACGGGCTCGGTTGACTCGGAGCCGTATGTTTGCTGCTTGGCTTTTACGAGAAAGTCCTCTAGTTCCATCGAGGATTAATGGATGGTGAGTTTAAGAAAGGTTGGTTTACTCCCACTCGATGGTACTCGGTGGCTTGTGGGTTATATCGTAGACAATCCTCGTGACTGGCGGTATCTCGTTGCCGATCCTGTTGCTTATCTTTTCCAATACCTCCCATGGCGCGAAGCTGAAGTTCGCGGTCATTGCGTCGATGCTCTCAACTATACGAACCGCGATGGTGTACCCATACGCACGCTCGTCACCCTTGACCCCGGTGCTCTTCGTGTTCGTGAGGACCGCGAAGTATTGCCAGAGCCTCTCGCTGAACTCGTGTTTCTCAACTTCCTCCACGACGATTGCATCCGCCCTCCGCAGTATATCCAGCTTCTCCTCGTCAATCGTGCCAACTATTCGTACAGCAAGTCCGGGTCCCGGGAAAGGCTGCCTCCAAACAAACTCGTGTGGAAGCCCAAGTCTCTCACCCAGTCCCCTGACCTCATCCTTGTATAGGTCCTCCAGTGGGTCAATAACCTCCTTAAAGTCCATAACCGAGGGTAAGCCTCCCACGTTGTGGTGGGTCTTGATGGTGTCACTGTTCTTAGTGAGTCCAGATTCGATCCTATCCGGGTAGATTGTCCCCTGAATGAGGTACTCTGCCCCGAACTCCTTGGCTTTTTCCTCAAAGACCCTGATAAACTCCTCTCCAATGATCTTGCGCTTGGTCTCGGGTTCAAAAACTCCGTCCAACCGTTCAAGGAATCTTTCCCTACCGTCTACAATAACGAGCCGAAGCTCCCTGTCCTTGAACATCTCCTCAACCTGCTCAGACTCGTTCATCCGCATCAAGCCCTGGTCGACGTGTACAGCCATGAGTCTCTCCCCAAGAGCCCTTGCTGCCAGTGCGGCCGCTACACTGCTGTCCACGCCTCCACTCAGGGCGATTATTGCTTTCCCGTTTCCAACGGTTCTCTTTATCTTGTCAACGGCTTCCTCAACCGCGTCTAGTGGACGCCAGTTGGGCTCCGCCTTGCTGACCTTGAGCACAAAGTTCCTCAGCATCTCCATGCCGTGCTCCGTGTGGTTCACTTCCGGGTGCCACTGGAGTCCCCATATCCGTTTCTCCTCATGGACCATCGCTGCGACCGGTGCCCTATCTGTGTGGGCCACTGGTGTCCAACCTTCCGGTGCCTCGAACACGGTATCCCCATGACTCATCCAGACCTGCTCGCATTCATCCATGCCCTCAAGAATTCCGAATGGCTTGTCAACGTACGCCTTGGTTACCCCGTACTCCCTTGCCTTCTCCACTTTCCCTCCGTGCATGCTGGCTAGGAGCTGTAATCCGTAACAGAGTCCTAGGACTGGGACACCGATCTCTAGAATCTCAGGGTCAAGCCTGAGCCCATCAGCCGCCTTGACGCTGCTGGGGCTTCCACTGAAGATTATGCCCTTCAGGTTCATGACAGAGTTTAGCGCTTCAACATCGGTTTTGGTTGCGTCACTTGGCAAAATCTCCGAGTACACGTTCATTTCACGAACGCGCCGCGCGATAAGGTGGCAGTACTGTCCTCCAAAATCGAGAATCGCTATACCATCCGGTAATTCCTGGGGAGCCATTACAGAGTATGAAAAACTCTATGATTTAACGTTTCTGTTAAAAGAATGATGCAAAATGACGCGGTTTTGTAGGCATTATGCGTAATTTGCTGTTCTTCTTTGATGCACGAGTTGTAAATGCTGAGGTAATCGTACATGGAGTTGTGTAAATTTAAAACTGTAAACTATGGTAGCTGTGCCTTCATCTTGAATACACACTTGGAGTCTCCATTCTTGTAGCAACTTTCTTCCTGAATCGATAACTCCATGTTTGCCACCTCTTCCATTGTCCCAACCATGACCCCCCTGATGAAGAAACACATCGAGTCTCTTCCATCTTTACAGCTCTCCCTGAAAATGTTCTCCTCAACGTCAATAGTGAACTCTCCTTTCTGCCAGTCCATCTCCTGGTACTTGAACGAGCCCCAACCTAGGCTATGGACACTACCTAGATGATCCTTTAAACTATCCTCAAACCCATTTGTGGTTCCATCTGAGTACACGTCCTTGACTGATTTGATGAGGTACTTTCCATAGTTCCTGCTCATCTGGAAAATCATTGATTCGCCCGCGGACCCAAACGTGTCTTTCAGGGATGCTACGAGAAGTTCGAACCCGAGTCTATCAAAGCACACTTGGTCTATAGAACTCATGAATTCACATCTATTGTTGTGAAATATAAACATGAATTAAAGATTGGAGAGGAGCTTGTCTATATCCTCTTTGGTGTTGTAAAAGTGTCCGCTGATCCTCATGTGTCCGACGTGCGCCTCCCTTCCTGTGACCTTGATCTTCATGGCTTTGAGCTTGGCAGCCAGCGGTAGTGGATCATCCTCAAAGTAACTCACAATGGGTGACTTTGGAGTATCCGGAGTGTACATTCTCTTCCCCCTTGAGACTAACTCGTCGAACAAGTATCCTGCAAGCTCTAGGTTTCTCTTCTCAATCTTATCCATCCCAATCCCGTTGAGGTAATCAATCGCTTTCTCCAACGCAAAGACACCTTGGAAATGGATGGTGCCATACTCGAACTTCTCCGCTGAGCCCTCGGTCACTGATTCCTCCGGGTTGTCACCCTCATAGATCTGGTTCTTCCAACCCGTCCTATCTGGTGTTAGCTGATCGATGTTCTCCTTGCTCACATAGAGGAACGCGAGACCCGTTGGTCCCATCAGGTACTTGTATGGGGCGACGGAGACGAAATCAACGCCTGACTTGTGATAGTCAACATCTAATGCGCCTACTGCCTGTGTTGCATCAACTAGTACCTTGGCTCCATGTTCGTGCGCCATCTCGCTCAACGCTTTCAGGTCCATCGTGTCGCCGTTGACGTAGCTGACGTGGCTCACCTGAACAAGCCTGGTCTTGTCATCGATATGTTTCTCTATCTCAGGGAGGTCAAACCTGTAATCCTTGGCGTGTACGACTCTTGATTCCACGCCGTTTCTCACTGTGGTGTTTGTTTGCACCATGTTGTGCTCCCACTCTGGGCAAACCACGTTGTCGCCCTTCTCCCAGTCCATCCCATTGATTACGATGTTCAAACCTGAACCCGTGCACATTGTGAACGCAATCTCCGCCGGCGTCACCTTCACAAACTCCGCTATCTTCTGCCTGAGTGTTGTTGTCCTCGCGAGCCACTCCTGCAGGATGGTTTTCTCTCCGGGTGGGCTGAAGTTGTACCAGAGGTCAACGTACTCCTCGTATCCCTCCTTAACCTGTTTGGGCATTACGCCGACGAACGCGTTGTCTAGGTAGACCCAGTCTTTGAGTAACGGAAAATCCGCTCTGATCTTTTCTATGTTCATACCCCATACTACCCCCTTTGGGCTTAAACCTGTAACTATATCAACACCCGTCGCGTTCCCTTCGTATGTTTAACGTAATCGACCACATCGAGATTATCACACGCAACATGGCAGAGAGCATCGAGTTCTACACAAAGGTTCTGGGCTTTGAGGTCAAGAGCCAGCACAAGATGGATGGCTCAAGAGGCATCACAGAGATAGTATTCCTCACCCTCGGTGACACCAGCCTGGAGTTACTGGAGTTCCCAGACGCCAAGCCCATCCCGGAGCAGCCACACATCGGATACAGGATGATGGCGATCACAGTTGACGACATGGATGCCGCGATAAAGCACCTGAAGAAGCACAATGTTACCATCAGCAGAGAGCCCATGAATCTGGGCTCCAGTATGCGCGGCGAGTTCAAGGACAACAACGGTGTCACCATCGAGATACGGAAATGGTGACCCCATAAACGTTAAAATGCCGCCTCTTCAAACCTTAAGTGAGTGATTCTATTGAGCGGATTTATAATCGTTCGAGACATAATGGCGAAGAACATCAAGACCGTTAAGCCAGACGACTCAGTGCACCTAGCCGTGCAGAAGATGAACAAGTTCGATATCGGATCTGTCATCGTTGTAAGCAGTGGACGACCAGTCGGCATAATCACCGAGACAAACGTACTCAGGCGGGTAGTCGAGTCAAGGATGGACCCGGCGACAGTCTGGGCCAAGGATATAATGACGAGCCCACTCATCACCATCGAGTCGAATGCGGCTGTTGAGGAGGCAGCCAAGGTGATGGCTGACAGGAAGATCAACCGGATACCTGTCATCGACGGGAGCAAGCTCGTTGGTCTCATCAGCAGCACAGATATCGTTAAGGCGAACCCGACGCAGCTCGGAATCCTCGATGAACTACTAAGGGTCAGCTAAACCCTAAACCTTCTTTTAAAAATATCAAAGATTTCTGAATAATATTCCATTTTTCCATGAAAAATATTATACATATTCGTTGTACAGTAGTTATGATTTACAATGCCTAAAGCATCATGGGAGCTACCAGCAACCAGCATCGACCAGTACCACAAGGTCGAGGCAAAGAGGGGCAGGGAGTTCATCCTAAGAATAACAACTGGAGCCGACTGCTACAAGGCGATCCAGAAGTTCGCAATCGACAATGATATCCAGTTCGGTAAGGTCCACGCAGCCTTCATGGGAGGCTTTGAGCCATGCAGGGTAATGATTTGGGTACCTGACACCGCTGACCCAGAGAACTGGCACATGGAGCGTACAGTTCAGGTAGACAACCTGAGCATGCTCCTGAGCATGAGCGGAATGATCCACACAAGGATCGAGAACGGAAAGGAGACTCCGTTCCCAGCAATCCACTGCGTAATCGGTGGAGGATGGAACGTACCGACCGTAGGCGGCCACCTCGTTGAGGGAAGCATCGTCAAGGGCGTAGTCGAGGTCTTCATCACTGAGATCCTAGGAATCGAGGCAATCCTGCCCGATGGATACGATCCTGAGACTGATGGCGCACCTGAGGAATGGTACAAGGAAGTTTAGACTTCCATTCATTTTTTCTTTTGATTAGAATTTTAAGCGAGTATCTACACCTCTCTTTGATCAATCTTGGATAAAGTAGACGTTGTGGTTATCGGCGCAGGAGTCGTTGGGCTCGCCATCGGCGCGGCCATCGCTGACAAGGACAAGGAGATGTACATCCTCGAAAAGGAGGAGGTTTACGGTCAGGGCACAAGCAGCCGGAACAGCGAGGTAATCCACGCGGGCATCTACTATCCAACGGGCACATTGAAGGCGGAGCTCTGCGTCAAGGCAAACCCCATGCTCTACGAGATATGCGAGAAATACAACGTACCATACAAGAAATGCGGCAAGCTCATCGTGGGAAATGGCGAGGAGGAGGTCGCCCAGCTAGACGGCATCATCAAGCACGCGAAATCAATCGGGGCTAGGGATCTTGAGATGATCGACAAGGACAGGATCAAGGAGCTTGAGCCCAACGTCAAGGCAGACCAGGCCATCCTCAGCCCATCAACAGGCATCATAGACGCCCACGGGTTGATGGATCACTTCCACAGGGAGGCACGTAGGAAGGCAGGAAGCGACCCGGTTGTCCTTGATACAGAGGTCATCGGAATCGAGCAGACCAAGGACGGGTACATCGTCAAGATGAATAGCGGGGGAGAGGCCTTCGAGATCGAGTCAAAGGTTGTCATCAACTCTGCTGGACTCTATGCGGACAAGGTAGCCGCGATGACAGGTATTGATATCGATGAGGCAGGCTACAGGATTCACTGGTGCAAGGGCGAGTACTTCAGCCTCACAGGCAAACCACCCGCGTTGATGCTCGTGTACCCGCCACCGCCACAGGACGCGGCAAGTCTCGGCATCCACAGCGTACCTGATCTGACTGGACGCCTCAAGTTCGGGCCAAACGCGTTCTACGTTGACGAGATCGACTACAAGGTGGAGTCTGAGAAGGAGCCCTTCTGGAGGGACGTGGTCAAGTATTTCCCTACTGTCAAGATGGAAGACCTTCATCCTGAGATGAGTGGTATCAGAGCCAAGCTCCAAGGACCCGGAGACCCGGTAAGGGATTTCGTGATCAGGCACGAGGCGGACAAGGGGCTACCCGGTTTCATCAACCTGGTTGGAATAGAGTCTCCTGGACTGACAAGCAGCCCAGCCATAGCAGAAATGGTTGAAAAAATGGTCAAGGATTACCTAGATTAAACTTCTAGGTACTCCTGGCACGTGTAACAGTACCAGCGCTTGTATGCCTCGACCCATGTGGCTGGTTTTCCACATTTGGGGCATATAGGTACATCTCCCTGAGCACTAGCTGGTACCACGTTTGGAGCCGCTCCCACGGGGGTGAACAGCTCATTTAGAAGCTCAGCAACTTGATCAAGCTCCACTGATGCCCATGTCGCGGTTCCACCGTCTTCTCCGCCGACGTTGACGTACCATACAAGGTTCTCGCCTCTCAGGAACAGGCTGCTCATCCCAGCGGGCTGGCCGTCTGGGTTGAAGCCAAGGTTCGTGACCCTGATGCTTGTGGGTCTCTCAAGTAGCTCAGTTACCAGTAGCTTGCTGGGGTCTGTCATCGTCACTGTAGAGTAGTCATCTGTGATTGCCAGTACCCCGATCTTCCCCAAATCGTATAGGGAGTGGTTCAACGTGTTCTTGTCAGGCACCTGCATGTCTGGAAGGACAGGTAAAGCGAATGGCAACAGCCACCTTGGGTCGCCGTACTCGTGTCCATCCTCGATGCTCTTCAGGATGTCATCTGTCTGCATCTCTGTTGGGGCTGACTCGTGCTCCATCAATGCCTGGTAGTGCTGCCTCCTGTAAAGGTCGATTACGCCCAGTAGTGTATGGAAGTCATCGATCTCGGTAGTGAAGTTGAAGTCCGCTACACCTAGGTCCATGTTGGAGTCAAGGTACATGATTATCGTGCTAGCCATGATTTCAGGTGCCCTCAGCCTCCTGATCCTCAGGTTCTCTCCGCCCTCATCCTCGCCCACGAGGAAACAAGGGTCGTTGGGTCTCATGCTCTCCTGCACGAGGGTCGTGCCGATGTGTCGCTCGTTTCCCCTCATGATGGTTATCTGTGATATCAACGCGGGGGCTGCGATGGCAGTCAAAGCGCTTCTGAGCACTAGCTGGTCGTCTCCGCTCTGACTGGACCACCAGCTTGTCGCGTCAGATGTGTCCGCAGCTGGGATGTCCAATACATCGTTTAACTGGTTCCTTAGTATGCCGAAGCTGTCGATCAGCGAGTTAACGATACTCTTTGGTACGAGGTACTCTACTATCTCCAGTTCTTCCTCTTCAAAGTCTTCTGGTCTATTACTCATCTAGGGTTTCCTCCTCTTCTACATGCTCGCCGTCATAGATCACGGCAAAATCCCGGCTTCCCTGGATACCTAGGTAGGGGCAGCCGGCCGCCCCGCTTCTAAGTGTAAAAACTGGGTCATCGGGTTGAATCCACAGCAAGTCTCCGCTCTCAACCCATTTCCTGAGGTCAAAGTCGTGTGTGTACTCTATCTCTTCTTCATCTGTGTAATCCTCGTCCTCGTACTCAAGCTCGGGGTCATCCCTCACCATGCCGTACTCGTTGTACCCGTACTCCATGTCAGCGTTGACGAAGCTCCAGTAGTTGGCTCCCCATGTGTTCATGGGCTCAAAGCCCTCCTCCCAGTTCTCGATGAAGTAGAAGACAGGGTAAGCCTTGTGGGCTCCAACCTTGACTGTAGAGATAACTGCCTTTATGCCTGGCTGTGAGAGCACCTCAGGTACGACATATGGTGCCTCTGGCCCGGGCTTCGCAATGATTGGAGCCTTCTCGATGACTCCTGGGCTCAAAGAGCCTGTGAGCGCGAAAAATGAGCTGGGCAGCGAGTCAACCGGCCTGATAGGTGCCTGGCTGTCCCACCAGAGTCCATCGAGCCCGTATATATCCAAGCTGTGATAGACCACTCTGTTGGTGAATGGGCACCTTGATAGTGGGATTATTGGAGTGCTCATCCTGTACTGGTCTCTTGCCCCGACCAGCTGGTCTCTCAGATTGTCGTACTCGGAGACAACTGAGTCCGGTGCGTCCTCATTGACTGATAGCTCATAGTCCAGCTCCCTTGTCCTTTCTAGCTTTAAGTAGTAGGCTTTGAGGAACTGTTTGCGATCTTGTTCAGTGTATGGTATGTTCATTATCTGTTGCCTCCTAGCCAGTAGGTTGTCCCCCATCCATTTCCTTCACCGTAGCCTCTTGAGGGGTCAAACCTCAGTGGGTTGTAATTGTTCAACGCCTCTCCACCTGGCGCATGGCTGTTCAGTATCTTGTTATCTATACCCTGCGCTGTCGCGAACTTACTCTGAGCTCCTCCGGCACCAGGGGTCTTGGATAGATGGTTATAGTTCCAGCCGAGGTGCTCACCGTGCTGGGTAACCCCCAGCCCTTGTAGCTCCTGGTTGATCTTTGCGTTTGTATAGGGCGAGACTGGCTTACCAGATACCGCGTCTGTGAACGCAAATGCGTCGTTGTCACCTGTGAAAGGCTTGCCTGTCGCCTTGTCGTAGATGATGCCACTCTTCCTGTCCCATGTAACCTTGCCCTGGCTCTCAAGCTTTGTAATGTACTTGCTCTGGTCACGGTACTCCATCGACCTCTGGGCGTGCCTCGTCCTAAGGTTCCTCCACTGGCGCTTGCTCAGGTTCGGCGGCTTCTTGGCTGGTAGCGCGTTAGGCTTCTTGCACGCCGCCAATCCCTTCTGGTTCCCGCCAGGGAATCCCAGCGCCTCGTCCAGATCGTTGATTGTCTTGTTCTTGATTATCTCGGACTTGGGGATCGCTGTCTTGTTGTTCAAGTGAGCCTTCGCATATTTTGTGCTGGGCCGTACATGTGCCTGGACGCCATGCCTGTCACATATCATCCGCATACCCTTGTTGTCCTTGAGGGTCATGCCCCTGAGGTCCGGTGGTTTACCTGCATTCTGGAACCTAGGGTTCTTGACGCCTGGGTAATGGCTACCAGTCTGCTGCTGGGCCTTTATCTTCCTCATCAAGAGCCTGTTCTTGGCCCTGTCCGCGAGCTTCTGGTTGAGCTCGTTCCTACCCATGTTCCTAATTGTTCCGATGCTTGGGTGCTTGGGCACGTTGGGTGTCTTGCCAGGCCATTTGATTTCGGTGTTCATCACGTTTTTGAGCTTGGTCCAACCGTTTGACACTATCTTGGCTCCGCCTGGGAACTTGTTGCCCAGCCATTGGCCTCCAGCCTTGAGCCCCATACCTCCAAGCTTCATTCCACCCTCGAAGACCTTGCCCATTCCCCACTGGTAGGCTGCCTCTGATCCTCCCGCCCACCATGCGCCCATTATGCTGTCGCCGCCGTTGTCCACGTATTTCTTCATCGTGTACAAGCTGTTAGCTGGCACGTAGACGTATTCGGATGAGCCGCCGGAGGCTATGCCTACGAGTATTCTGAGTCCCATGGATTTCTTGCTGAAGTTTCCGTCGATGTCTCTGCCTGTTATTATCTCGCTGGTCGTCCAGTTGACGGTGTTGCTGATTGTCTCCCTCCAGAGTTGGTTGCTTGTTGGGATATCGCCCTCGACGATTGTACGACCCGTCACATGTCCAGTGTAGACGTTGTATATCTTGCCATACTTGTTCAGGTCTACCTCCCCGGTCTTGAGGAGGTCGTTGATCATCTTGTCGGTATGTTCCAGTATGTTGCCCTTCTCACCCTCCGGCTTCCACAACTTGTTTGCCTTCCCGAACCACACCTGCTTCTCGATATTCTGCAAGTTTTGGAGGACCTTTGTCCTCATCTTCTGCATAGTCTGCATCTCTTGGATGCTCATGTCGTTGGTGACCTTGATCTTGCCTTTCTTGAGCTACTCGAATATCTTGGGGGTCATCTTGCCCGAGGCAGCGATTGATGCGGCTATCCCGGCGATTGCCGGGTTGATACCTTGCTTGATCATGAAGTTTCTGAGTGGTGCGTTGTTGATGACGTTCATCGCGCCGTAGCTCTCGGCTGCTCCTCCGTCGTCGGCGTTTACTGGCATCGCCATCAGCGAGAGGGCGCATAGAAGCATCAATGCCAGTGCAACTGTGTCTGCTGTTCCTTTCCTCCTTCCCTGCACGAACATCCCGACGATGCCCAGCACCATTAGTACGAGTAGAACTTGCACCATGAACACGTCATAGGGGAAGAACACAAGGTAGGCGAACCCGAGGATTGATCCCAGTATCAGAGTCGTGGGTAACCCGAAGCCAGAGGACTGTACCTCCTTGCCCCTGTTCACCATCTTCCTTACGTCTGTGAAGAATAGGTCCATCCCGATGAGGGTGATGCTGTTCTCCTGCGATACTAGCACTCCGATCATCATCAGGAACATCTGGAGGGTCGTGAACGTGTCAAGCATCCCGAGTCTGAGTATAAACGCGAAGCCAAGTCCTCCCATAAGCATTGGGAAAGCCCCGAAACCGGACTCTCTTAAACCGCTGACTGCGAACAGTGGAGTCGTAACGAACTGTTTCACTCCTCCAACGATGCCGTACTCCTTGAAGGTCCCGACAATCATCCAGAAGATATAGTTTGCAAGGAACCAGAACAGGATTACGTTGGGTGGCGTCGGTTGGATGTCAGCCAACACCAGTATTGGTGTAAGCAGTGGGTTACCCGAGTTGTACCCGTCGTTGGGCACAAGTATCAGGTAAAAGTGTGCAGCAAGCGTGACTATAGCCGAAATAATGCTGGTCACAATCATGCTCTTGATCATCTGTGGGATGCCCTTGACAACCGCTCCGATCATCATGGTGAGAAATTGAATAGTGTTCTGTGGTCCCTGTTGCTCTGACTCCAAATCGAACCCCTTTACGGAAAAGTGAGTTGCCGGATTTATAATCTGTTCTATGAATATCTATCTAGAATAATGATTTTAATTTTAAAAATTACTTAATATTGGTTACATTTTCCTGAGACAAAACAGTAACCCCATCCCGTGTTCCCAACCAGAGGTTACCAAACCTGTCCTCCAAGTAGACCTTGACCTCGTCGTGGCTGAGACCGTCCTCAGCCGAGATTATGCGAATCCCGGACTCATCAATCAACGCCATTCCTTTGTCCTCGGTGCCAACCCAGAGAACACCACTAGAGTCTCTGAAGATTGATCTCACCTTTCCCTCGGGGATGCCATCCTCCGATGTCAGTAAATCGCTGATGGACCATTCCCCTGACCCGTGCTCAAACCTTACACCTGCTCCTACAGTGAGTAATCCTGTGCTCGCCCACATGGAGCCATCCGTGTCCTCGAAGAACTGGACAATGTTGTTGTGGATCAACCCGTTGTTCGTTGAAAAGTATTGCCAGCCCTCCTCCGTTAGAACGCTTATCCCACCTTCCGGAGTGGTGTAGCTACCAAACCAGATGTCGCCGTTACTATGCTGCTTGATAGTGTTCACATTGTTGTCAATCAAACCATCACTAGTTGTTATCCTGTCCCACCCGGAGCCGTCATTATAGTATGCTCCGTGCCATGTGCCCACCCAAAGTACCCCATCTGAGGACCGTGTTACCCAGTTCACCCTGTCAGACACCATTCCGTCCTCCTCTGTGAACGTGTACCAGCTTTCCTCAGTCCATCGTGTCAGTCCCCTATCATGCCCGATCCAGAGCACCCCGTCCTCCCAGAGCATGTTTCTTGTGTAAGTCACCCGCTGATCACAATTAAAATCCACCAGCTCGTGTGTTACCTCGTTTATACCTACAACTCCGTCTTTCCCACCTACCCAGATAATATCCCCTGAATCAACCATTGTAGTGATATCCGCGGGTGGTCGAATTATGGTCCAAACCGGGGCTTCCTCAACAGGTGGCTCCTGTCGATTGAGGACAGCCATGGAGCCCAGTATGACTATGACCAACGCAACAACAATCAGGGAGGTACGGTTACTGGGGCTCAATACGTGGAAAAAGAAGCCGAGGTGCTTATCAATTTAATCAAAAAGGTGTAAGCTACTCGGCGTACTCCTTGCAACTGTAGCAGTACCATCGCTGATACTCCTCGATCCAAGTCAGTTCTCCACCGCATTTCTCGCACTTGGGCGCGTCTTTTACAGGCGCTGCACCTTCAGGTGGCTCAACATAGCTAAACTCTATCTCGATCTCTCCATCCTCACCCGTCACAATCTCCTCATGCCCCTCATCAAGTATCATCTGGAGGTATCTTCTTGCCCTGTCCGGGAACCTGGAAAACTCGGCAAGCATTAGGAATGCTCCAAGTGGGTCTAGCTTATAGTCTCTGACTAGACTCTCCACCGTGTGGCCTTGGATGCTATAATTGGACAAGGTTCCTTTGTTGAGGTAATCAACGAATCCCTTGTACACGTTCTGGTCCCACATCAGCCTCTCGGCTGCATCCTGTGCGTGGTCCTGTGTGAACTTGTATCTTCCTTTTAACTCGTATACTAGGTATTCATGTGGGCTCATTCCTGACATCTAGTTTCCCCTCCATACGTTGTTGAGACGTCCAATCAGATTGTTTGTTGCGTTATGACCAAAGTTCCTGGAGTCTCTCTCGATAAACTGCTCAGCGTACCGTACATAGTCGTGACGAGACGTTGTATAATTGCTGTTGTTATAGTTACACATCTGCTGGTATGAACTTCCAGTAGCGTTGGCTTGTATGTCTTGGTATGCGTGCCTTGCTTCGTGGATTATGGTTCTTATCGCTGTTCTTGGATCGTTGAACGCCCGTCCTGATGTGTTCAGCTTGATCCTGTTTCTGCTTGGGCTAAAACTTCCACCAAGTCCCGGCCTTTTCGGGTTACTATACAACTCAAGAGTGTAATCCAGCCCCATCTCGTTCTTCAAGACCTCGCTTACCTGTTGGAGTACCACTCCCCTCTGTCCAGGTGTTAAGTCCTTCCAGTTATCTGGGTGCAACCTGTCCACGTAGAATCTGTCAAGGTTCTCGATTCCTTCGTTAATTTCATTGATTAATCCTTGGTCCTTCGGAGGCTCCATTGTGTACACCCGCACCCTGTTCCCAAGGTTCTCGTTATCCTCGGCATCGATAATTGTCTCGCTGAGGCCGGTTCCACCCTGTTCTCTTCTCCATTTTCTACCATCCGGCGTCTCCCAGCCTCCATTCGGGTCCTCTATCCACCTTGTAGGGGCATCGGCTCTGCCATCAGTAGTTATTCTAGTCCAGTCTCTCTCGACGTACCCATCACCTAGTGGGGCGACCTCACTCAAGACCTGCGGTGACGAGAACATAGCCGCCAACATTGCAGCCAAGCCTGATGCGATTGATGCAGGATACCCCCTTGATATCAGCTGGTCTCTCAGCCAACCCTGTGCAAGGCTATTCCAACCACCGTTCTCCCTTATCCCTCCGTCATCACCCAGAACTGAAGGAATCAATGCTGTTCCGGCGATGATCAAAACCATTAATGCCATCAATGCTGCCTGGTTTGCGTTCCTATTTCTGATGAACATGTAAATCAAGCCTGCAACCGTCAGTGCAGCAAAGACTCCGATAGTGAATGGGTCAGAGTTGAAGAAGGTCATATATCCAAATCCCATTCCAGCGCCTACTATCGCCATGACAGGAAGCGCCTTACTGGGCATCTGCGCTGATCCTCTGCTGACCAGTCCAGATACATCTTTGAATCCCAGCTGTAATCCAAACACCATCAGGCTCTCCTCTTGTGCAATCAGCATGGTAATCATCATGAGGAACATCTGAAGGCTGGTGGGGCCAGTCAACGCAACTAAGCCAAGAATGAAGCTCGTAGCTATACCCAACATAAGCATTGGGAAGGCGGCGAAGCCTGCTTCTCTTAGACTATTGATTATCCATATTGGGGTTGTTACGATTAACTTGATTGTTGTCCCAATGCCCTTGCTTCTGAATTGACCAAGAAGCCACCAAAACAGGTAGCTCAAAGTGAAATAGAATAACATCACCTTGGGACTGTACTGTTGACCATTCACGAACATCATAGCGTTTAGCGTCTGGTTGCTACTGGGATTCCACCCATCATTGATCCACCCAAGAATATACAGGTGAATACCATTCGCTAACGCCGCCGATATTATGATTGAGATGATCATCCACCTGATCATACCCGGGATACCGGCAATCATGCCCTTGATCATCGCAAAAATGAACTCGATGAAGTTTTTTGGACCCTCTTGCTGTGTCATTAGAACCCCAATTTGATTCATCTATTCTAGAATTTATAGCTTAATCGATAGAGCCTGCTATGGTTCCGGCTCTAACACACCGTCGTTCATCACGTAAACCTCGTCGGCGTAGTCCAGCTCGGACCTGTCATGTGTAATATACATCACACCCATCCTCCTGCCCACTGTCCACTCCATTATGACCTCGTGGATGATGTTCTTCAGCTTGGGGTTCAGGTTTACCAGCGGTTCATCCATCAGCAAGTATTTTTTGTCCGCTACAAGTCCACGGATGATGCTGACTCGCCTTGCCTCTCCCCCGCTTAGTTCATTAGGGTACTTGTCACGTAACTCTGCCAACCCGAAACTATCCATCAACCCTTTCGCGTTTCTCTCACTACCAGAGTGGACGAAATCGATGTTCTCCTGAACAGTCATATGGGGCCAGAGGGCTGGAACTTGGAAAATTGCGCTGATATTTCGTTTACTTGGCTCAAGAATATAGTCTGGTGTACTAACCATCGAACCGTCGATGTCCACTGTTCCCTCGTCTGGTTTCTCAAGACCAGCGACAACCCTCATCAGAGTAGTCTTTCCGCTTCCGCTGGGGCCAACTACTCCAACGGTGCTACCGGGCGTGACCTCTATCGAGACCCTATTTAATGCGTTGAACCGCCCGTAGCTCTTCCAAACCGAGTTAACCTTGATCATCTTTGAACGCTCTTGTTGTACACGTATCCCGCTAGACCCGCGAGGGTCATCATTATTGCCACCATCGCTAGGCACAGCCCGGCGACTTCCTCCGTACCACCATAATGGAGGTAGTTGAATATCCTTATGGTCAAAGTCTCGTTACCCGGTGGAATAACCAGCAAGGTGGACCCAAGTTCTCCTAGACTCAACGCGAAAAGAATCAATGCTGACGCCGCTATCCCGTACTTTTGCAGCGGAAGCTTCACCTTGAACAAGGCTTCACTTTGCGTATCCGAGAACAGGTCGGCTGCACTGAAAAGGAGAGGGTCCATCCCCCTTTTTTGAGCATAGATGATAATCGCTGAAAGTGGCATGAATCTTGTCACAGTTGCCACAACGGGCATCCACATCGTGCCGTATAGCGGTAACCCGCTATACGTTTGAATCAGGCTAATTCCGATCAATGAAGCAGGAAGTGTAAGTGGTACTGAAAGCAGGAGCCACCAAACCTCTTCTTTATCCAGCCTTTCAGCGAAAAGGTAACCGAGGAAAGCCCCCAACATCGCGGAGGAACCGCTGATAACGGTTGATGTGACCATATCATCCCCGGCTGCAGTTAACGCAAACCATAGGCTCGATAACGAGCCGGTCTCAATGATCAATCCACCAACGAGCAACGTGACCTGTACCACTGCCAACCCAAACGCCAGTTGCTGAAACACTCTGAACCAACCCGGAAGTACCCAGTCCCCAAATCCCGACAGTCTGCCCACGCTGCTACTTTGAGCTGTAGACCTTAACCCTTTGAGCGAGTAGACAAGAAGAACCAGGGTTGTTACTAGGGTTGGTATCGATAGCAACACGCTGTTCGCTGGTTCATTCGTCGCGCTGAACACCTCCAAGCTATAGACGTTGAAACTGAAAAGCGTCGGTACGCTGAAATCCGTTATTACCAAGATGAAAACCAGCCCAAATATCGTGAAAAAAGTCGATATCATCAATGGTGCGACAACTCTTAGCAGTGCCTTATAGTCTCCTTTAGTCACCCTTGCAGCATCTACCGCCGGGGTCTCGACTAACATCAAACCCACTAATACCATTCCCACCCCAAGGGGGAGGTACGCAAGAACATTGACGCAGTAACTCATGGGAAACCCAGACAAGGATATCCAGTCACCGTAGCCCCCAAGTACAGACTGGACCAAACGCATGAACGATGACCAGGTCAACGCATGGATGTACGGTGGCACCGGTGCCGTTAACAGGAAACACCATTTTACGGCACCAAGCAAACCCTTCTCTTCACCAAGAAGCAGGCTTCCACACAGGAACCCAATAGCCAGTACACTCACTGCGACTGATCCAGCGAGACCAATCGAGTTGAACAACAATGTAAAGCGTCTTCCAAAAGGAAGAACCAATCCGAGAGACGCCTCACCATTAGCAACATAAAGTCCGGTCGATACTAGCAGCTCCAAAAGTGGCCAGAAAAGCACCAAAAGAATAACGGATGCAACTACCTTCGAAAAGTCAAGCCTATCCAATAACCCTAAGGAACTGGCTTTACCTTCCATGACTATCGCACAAATATCTCCGCCATTTCCCTTTTAGCTTGCTCTATGAACCCATAGATTTCCACATAGTTTACGTCCATTCCCTTAACGCTGGACGCATCAAAGTACTCTTGATCCACGTCAAGCTCCCTTAACGGCAACTGAAACCAACCAGACTCAACGAGATCACCTACTGTCTCTTCGCTGAGAAGATAATCAATCAGAACCTTCGCCTCCTCTCTATTCGGTCCACCTTTGACCAATGCTACCGTGTTTGGAATCTTCAAGGTCCCCATAAAGCCCTCACCCTGATCAAGGAAAACCATCTCAACAGGTGCCCCCCGCTTTATCGCTCCAATGCTGTCATCTGTGTCCGTTAAACCCATCACCAGTTCACCGTCCGCCACTAAGTCACGGACAACTCCGTTCCCGTCCAACACACGTATTCCTGCATCTCGTAGCTCAACGAAATACTCCAAAGCAGCCTCTTCCCCGACTAACGCATACAACGCCGCAACATGGGTCGCGGTGGTGCCGAATATCGGGTAAGCTATCCCTATCCTCTCGACGTCGTACTCTCCATTAGTTAAATTACAGATTGATGTTGGGTAATCCTCTGGAGCAAGTAACTCTGTGTTGACAAGTAGTACCCTCGCTCGTCCACCGAAACCAGTCCAGTAGCCATCAGGGTCTACATATGCTGATGGTATCTTCTCTGCCTCACCTGACACGTACCTATCGAGAACTCCATCCTCCTTGAGGAGTATCGTCTGGGCGATCTCACCGTTCCACCAGACATCAGCCAACGGGTTATCCTTCTCGGCGATTAACCGGTTTACTAGCCCAGTTGTCTTCGCTGCCTCCACATCGTATACCGCCTTGACTCGAATCCCGGTTAACATCTCGAACCGGTCAAGAACCGGCTCCGAGTATATCTGGTCCACTGAGGTGTAGATTACAACCTCAGGCGACGCTTCCCTGTTAACCCCAGCATTGATACCAAAGGCTACGACTAGAACTAGGACAGCGACCGTTACTCGGACATGGTTCTTGAACGACATTCGAGAAAATGATGGAGTTTGGGTATTTTACCCCTTCGAAAACTATGAGGTAGCCTCTACGAGGGCAGCTACCTTCTTTTTGGCGCCCCCGATGATATCCAACCCGTGGGTGTAGATGAAGTTGTCAAAGTCAAACTCAAGAAGCCTCCTCATCTCCTTTGTCGCCTGCTCCACGTCTAGACAGTAACGCTCCGGTGGCGGCGCAAGCTCCCCTGCCTCATCCCCGAAGATGGTGTCACCCGCTATGATCGTCTTGTGCTTTTTCAGATAGTAACAGCTGTTCCCCTCGCTATGCCCAGGAACATGGATGATCTGTATGCCACCGCAGTAATGTAACACCTCCCTGTCCTCCAGTCCCTCAACTTTCACACCCTTCGCCGCCTCAATGAGAGGCGCCTCCAGCTTATGCGCCTTGATCGGTGCCCCAGTCTTCTCCACCAGCTCAGGCAGGTTGTTGATATGGTCACCATGCTTGTGGGTGATGAGAATGAGATCAACATCACCCCAACCCTTACCTATTGACCCTAACTCCTCCCCAATTCCCTTCACGTGCTCCGGGGTCATGCCCCCATCAACCAGAATCGTCTTCTCACAGTCCAGAATCCAGCTCTCCATACTGTGATTCTTATCCGCGCTGTGATCTATACCATAAACGTTCTCAAGTATCTTAACCAAAAGAAATCACTGCAATATAGTCACCAAAATAACTAATAACAGAATCGAAAATTTTTTCGCGTTATCCCCACTCACTGGTCTAAAAAATAAAGTGGCGCCGGGAAAGGGATTCGAACCCTTGAGTCCAGACGGACACCAGCTTTCCAGGCTGGCGCTATACCAGGCTAAGCGACCCCGGCAACCAAAGATACTCCCCCACACCCCAGATTTAAACCCAACCCTAATCACAACCCCTATTACCAGCCAAATCCAAGATACCGAGACCAACAATGAACGCAAGCTGGATCGACAGAAGCCAGAAAACGCTAGACCAACTCCAGGCACTCAAAGACAAACGCGACTCAGACCGCCTAGACCTAGTGAAAACCATGAGGTTCAGCTTCGGCGCCCTAAGCCAGAGCCTCGGCGGATGGATGCAGTGGGTCAACAGCCCCGAGATCATGAGCCAGTTCACTCAGGAGGAGCTCCTAGAGATGAGCGACCAGATAATCGAGATGGTCTCAAAGTTCATCGAGTACGACAGGGACATCACCAACGAGGGAATGCAGAAAGGCCTCGGCAAGCAAAGAGAAGAAGACCCCAACCGTTTCGTAATATAACCCTAAAACACGTCCCCTGTAGTGTCTATCTAATAAATCTAAATACGATTATGGGATTCATTTACAAGCATGGACCAGCTGACTACGGTTATCTCTGCTATCAACAGTCTGGTCCCCTACAGAGATGAGGCGGGCAGGGCAAGGAGTAAGGCTGACTACGGTTATCTCTGCTATCAACAGTCTGGTCCCCTTCGCTTTCAGCGGATTCCTGTATCGACAATATAGCATCAAGAAGAGACTATTCTACCTCTACTGGAGCCTTGGATTCACTTTCTACGGAATCCTAAACGTCACCGATTTTATCCTAGACTATACCCGTGTCCCAAACCCCGTGATATACTATATCGGGACAGGAGCGTCCTTCATCGCATTCATCTCCCTGTTAACGGGGCTAGGCCAACTCGTCAGAAAGCCACGGATGCTTTTCACTCTCTCACTAATCGTGCCCACCCTCTCCATCATTCTCGTCCTACTAGGAGTGCCCTCCGAACTTGTTGAAAACATCACGAGCCTAATGTTCCTCTTAGTCACCCTACTATTGTATTATCTCCGAATGAAATACCGGTTAGACCTGGAAATCGTTGACCTCGGCTGGCTAATAATCCTCCTCGCAAATCTCGGCTACTCATTCCAGCAACTCACTCTCATCATGACCATAATCTTTTCCCTACTCGGCAAAACAATCGTATTCCTATGGATGACTCAACCAAGATTCGTAGCCTTCACGGACAAGATAGAGTTCTTCATCGGCTCCGGTGTACCCCGGTCGGCAAGGGAAAAGGGCACAATCACAATTCTTGAATCATCAAATAACAAGGAGAATGATCTTGACTGGATCGTGCAGTCACTGAAGGACAGGCTTCTCATAGATACACGGAAAATACTCATAATAACCAACAACCTGTTCAGTGACTCTGAGTTAATCGACTCAGGGATACTAGATATTCCAAACCTCAGAGTCATTCGAATGAATACCTCCAGATCCTATAATGATCCAATATCACCAATGCGCGCGCGCAACAGTGCCAACCGAGGTTCTACTATATAATCTCACCAACGCGATAATCATTCATGGCTGGAATAGGTTGTACTCATTATTCATGACGAAGATTCCAAGACTCAAAGAAGGAAAAGTTAAGCTTTCGAGCTTTTATTATCCGGAGGCACACTCTGATTCTTCAATAGTGTTGAAATTTGAGAGCCTGGCTGACGAGATAATAAACAGTTAGGAGTCTAAGAGCTCCTGTAGGCGTTCATCTCGCATACCGATTCTCGCTAGACGTGGGACTCCTTCTTTGTTCTGTAGGAATCGATTCACAGTGCCTTTGGCGAGTTTTGTTACTCGAATGGGGTTGTATTTCAAAAAGGCCACCAAGTCTCTCCAGTCTTTGTCCTTCTCTAGGAGAACCTCATGCACTTTACTTGCTATTGTTTCCTCGTCCATGTCCTTTGAGAGCTCGATATACAGACCCATATAGTCCCTGCTGCCCTCGTTCTCTCTTCTTGCTGTAAAGTCCACGTATGGAATACCAGTTTCTATCATAACCTCTAGGATCTCTTCCTCTGATATCCGAGTAAAGTTGTGTAATACAAGAACTCTGTCTGCTCTTGCATAGTATTTGAAGATCGGAACCTCACACCCAATTATGGTATCTGACTTGCTCACACACTCGAATATGTCAGGCATGACGTACCTGGTCATGTCATTAAAGAACGGAGTGGCAATGAACTGGTACCTCTTACCGATCTCAACCTGTTCCAAGCTAAGAATTTCAGGCGCATCCGCAGTCACTATATCGACACTTACACTCTGATCCTCTGGTATGAATTCAGGATAAATCACTCTCCAATCGAACAGGAAACAACCAGGATGCTCAAGGCTTGGGAGGTTAGACATCATACTCTCAGTTGACCCATATACAGTCCTAGGATAAACGCCAGTGATCTCCTTCACCTTCTCTTTGAGAGGCGCAGCTGATAGATCCTGAGTGAAGAACGCCTTGAGTTTCATTGGTTCACCGATTTTTGGGTATACCTCGTCCACAAGGGTGGTAACCGTCATGTAAGCGATATCGATCTCCTTGTAATGGTCGATGAAATAGTCCACCTTCTCCTGGAAACTCATGCTGTCTGCGTCGGGTGGTACAACCTTTCCTAGGCTTGGTCCACCTTTGCCATGTGACTTTTTCACGTGGCCCGTGAAGAAAGACCCCTCTGGAGTGTTTGTGTAAATCACATCATCGGCTTCAAGGCTTGAACTCCTACCATCGTATGTGCCGATCATGAAGAGGCTTGGGCCCGTATTGTCCAGGTTTGATTTCAGTCCAGTGAGTGGTAGGAGATACGTTTTGGGCTTCCCCATTGTTCCACTTGTTTGTGACCTAACATAATCGTTGAGAGGATACATGAAGTCCCCTTCATGAGGGCTATCAAAGAACGGCTCGTAGAATGCGTAACCGCTCAAAGGGATATCTGATATACCGCTTGTGGCCTCGATTCCTAGTTTTTTTCCGATTCCAGTTTTTGATTGTTTCGATAGCTTTTCTGTCAATAACGCTTGATGTTTTTTCGCCCATGACGGGTCTTTGAGGAAATCGACAGCTCTTCTTTTTACAAGTGGTTTTAGAAGCCTGAAAATGTACTTATTCACATTACACACACTCTGTGGACAATGGTTTTCTTATAGAACTCAGATATGAAACTTTGTAAATTCAAGAAAAAATTATTGTTAATATGAGCTGTTAGATGCGCCTAACTTCTGTTACCCCTTCCTTCATTACTAGCTTGAAAGCTTCCTTGTTCTCTAGAACTTGGATGTTATCCAATGGATTTCCATCTACCAGTATGATGTCAGCTTTTTTACCTGACTCAATCGTACCCGCGATATCTTGTACAGCACAAGCCTCAGCCGCGGTTTTAGTTGCAGATACGATGACCTCCATGCTGGTCATGCCGATGTTATCCTTCATCAATTTCAACTCCATGGCGTTGTTCCCAATCTTCAGGAGTGGTGCGGTGCTGAAGTCTGTGCCCATCGCGATCTTGATTCCAGCCTCATAAGCTCGACGGTAGTTACCTAGGCTTTCCTTTCGCGCTTCCTTGCCTTTCCTTATGGCCCATGGAACGACTCCATATTCTGCCCCATGGGTTATGATTTGATGGCTGATGCTGAACGTGGGTAGAAGAATGGCGTCCTTCTTGAGCATCTGCTCGCGGCACTCGTCGTCCGCGAATGTACCATGCTCGATTGTTTTAAAGTCAGCTTCTAAGGCGTTGAGGATTCCCTGCACACCATGGGCGTGAGCCGCACAATATGTTAATGCGTTTTTCGCCTCCTGACTGATGGCTTTGAGCTCCTCCATGGTGTACTGGGTTGCCTTCGGTGGGTCTTTCTGGCTCATCACTCCACCTGAAACACTAACCTTGAGGAAATCGCTACCTTTGCGTAATGTCCATCGTGCTGCCTTGATGCACTCATCGACGCCGTCTGCAATAGTTGGTTCCAGCATTTTGGCGTACGCGATATCGAAATAATGTGGGTCTCCGTGACCAAACGTCTAACTTAAAGCGTGTCCGGCAGCTTTGATCCTCGGTCCCTTGATTGTTCCTTCGGCGATCCCTTTTTTCAAGTCTAGGGCTTGAGCCCCGTGCATGCACCTCATTGTGGTGAATCCCGCCTTCAATGCATCATAGGCGTCCTCTGCTGCGCGTAGGAGCCTTAAACCGGGCGTTGGCATGATCCGCTCTGCAAAAGTATGATTTCTGCTTCCGTTGAAGTGGACATGGGCATCAATCAACCCAGGCATAACCGTCATACCCGTTGCATCTATAACCTCTGCCCCATCTGGGACGCTGTAATCTGTTTTCTCCCCCGCTGCCTCAATCGTGTCGCCTTTGACAATCACAATGGATTCCTCAACGGGGTCAAAACCGTACCCGTCGATCAGCGTTCCTCCTAGAAATACCGTGAAATCACTCATGGGGTATCAACCACTCCATCGGGTAAAAACTCAACTAGAGGTGGACGCTCAACCAACGACGGATCCACTTCCACACGAGGCTTCGCAAAGGCTCATGGATTTCAATTTCCTGTGGAGAAAGAGCTTTTTCTGAAGGAGCGAAAATGAGTGTGTCTGTCACGACTTTGACTCCTTCATATGCGCGGGGGGAATTCGTACTGATTGTTTTGCTGTATCCAATCACAGCTATCCTGCCTTTGGTATCTCGTTTATGGAAAACTAGGCTTTTTTATGTGTATAAAACGGTTTCCGATGAACATTCATTTATTAATGATCGTTAGTATATGTGTGATAGGTATCGTGTAGCCCAATTATATACTAGCAATTATGTCATTTGCTATAGAATCTATAGTAAGTATGACCGAATGCTTTATATAGTTGATTGCTGGTGTATCGCTACCCTTCACCGGGAAACTGATTCCGAGAGGAATAACATGATTCCCAGTGACTCACAATAAAGGTGAATATGATATGCAAAGAAATAACAAGCTGGAAACCAGCACCGATGTGTGCCCTGAGTGCGGCAGCACACACATAATTATTGACGGTGGCTCTGGTGAACGTATCTGCGGAACTTGCGGCCTTGTAATGGCCGATAGCCTAATTAATGAAGGACCGGAATGGCGTGCCTTCAGCCAGGATGAACGTGAGTCACGAAGCCGTGTAGGTATGCCCCTAAGCTTTAGCGTCCACGACAAGGGCCTCAGCACGATGATTGGACAAGTCGGGAAAGACGCCTTTGGCAGGTCAATCCCAACCAAGACCATGTTCCAGATGCTCAGGCTAAAGAAATGGCACATCAGGTCAAGCTACCAGAGCAGCGTAGACAGGAACCTGAGCCACGCGATGACCGAGCTCAGCAGGCTGACAGATAAACTTCACATTCCAAAACCCGTCAAGGAGAGGGCAGCCGTCATCTACAGGAAGGCACTGGAGAAAGGATTGGTACGTGGACGAAGCATCAGCGCAATCGCAGCGGCAAGCCTCTACGCAGCGTGCAGGGTCACAGGAACCCCAAGGACGCTACGTGAGCTAAGCCAGCACAGCACCATTGACAAGAAGGATCTTGCTAGGTGTTACAGGCTTCTACTCAGGGAGCTAAACATGAGCATGCCGATCCCCAAGGCACAGTACCGTGTCCCCAAGATCGCGGCAAAGGTTGACATCAGCGAGAACACCCAGCAGACAGCCGTCGATATCCTCAGGAGAGCGGAAGAGCTCAAGACCACTGCAGGCAAGGACCCGATGGGTCTAGCTGCCGCAGCCCTGTACATCGCATGTGTGATGAACGAGGAGAAGCGGACACAGAAGATGATCGCGGATGCAGCGGGCGTAACCGAGGTCACCATCAGGAACAGGTACAAGGGCCTCAAAGAGGCTCTCAAGCTAGAGATCTAGCTTTCACCACAATTTTAATATCATTAGCAGTTTTTCATGGGCAATAGTGATGCCCATGTCTGAACCCGTGGACTATTTAACTGAGGATACTTATCGCCCCGCCTGGTTGAAGGACGGGGTAACAGAATCAACCCTTGAGGCCGTCGCAGCCAAGAAACCCGAGCTCATCGAGCTGGGAAAGAAGATCGCCGACGCCAAGAGGTACTATATGGTCGGCAGCGGCGGAAGCTACAGCGTCCAGCTGCCACTGGTGTACATCGCGGAGAAGCACACCAAGGTTCCCGTCTACGCTTTCAGCGGTTGGGAGTTCCTTGAGCGTCTGCCTGAGGCGGTTGACGAGGATGCTGTTGTCATTCTCATCAGCCAGAGTGGTAAGACCAAGGAGATTGTGAAAGCCCTCGAATGGTGTAACAAGAAAGGGGCAACAACGATGGGGATCACCCAGAAGAAGGACTCTGTGATCAACGAGAAAGCTGACATCGGCTATGGTTGGGACGCTAGAGGGGTTACATTCGGTAAACTGATGAGCATGTACTACTTGTTCGGATCAGCTTTCGATGAGAAGGGATACTCTATAGGATCTAGAATGATCGAGGAAGCGGACAAGTTACCGAAACTTCTTCCACCAATGATGTCCAAAGCAAAGGAGGAAGCCAGGGTGCAGGGTCTTGAACTCAAGGACTATGACAAGATATTCGTTCTCGGTGGAGGCATCAACTGGGGGCTCACATACCAGTTCGCGCTGTGCACGTTGATGGAGATGTGCTGGATACATGGAATCTCCGTTAACTACAGCGAGTTCAGACATGGGGCTCTTGAACTCTTCACCGAGGGAGCAGCAGCAATTTTCCTCAGGGGTAAATCTGATCAGAGGAAGATCGAGGATAGCATCATCGAGTTCAGCAAGGAGAATGGTGTAAAGACATTGATCTATGACTCACAGGGATTGGATGTGGATAACCTGTTGACTCCTTTCACTCTGTTCATCGAGGTGGAGTGGCTGAGCTACTACTTGAGCCTCGCCAAGAACAGGCGAATGGGCTCGTGGCGTTTCTACGACAAGGTGAAATTCTAGGGCTCCCCGCCCCATCCACCCAGCCTTTTGCATATCTCTTTTGCGGCTAGGTGTCCCTTCTTGATTGATTCGGGTATCGAGTCTCCATGTAGTTGGGAGACTAGGAACCCGGCGATGTAACTGTCCCCTGCTCCAAGGGTGTCAACTACTTCAACGGGCAATGCTTCTCCCTTGTACATGGTTTCCCCGTCGTAGACTAGGGAGCCGTGTTCTCCGAGCGTCATGACCACGATTCCGGGTGTCTTCTCTTTGAGCTTTTTGAGCACAGGCTCCGGGTCCTCGCGTTTATCAACCATGCTACTACCGCTGAAGAATGAGACATCAAGGTATTCCATTACCTCGGTCCTCGGGTCATCGAGTTGTCCGCTGAAATCACAGCTGAGAACAACCTCAGTGGTCTCCCTGAGTCTTTTCAGATGCTCTCTACCAAAACCCCAGACTGTGAAGTGTATCAGGGAATAATCCTCTGGATTTGGAATGCTTTCGTATGGTAGTGCAGCATTCTCCTGCACTCCCTCGATGTAGTCATCGAAAACCCTGTCCCCATCGCGGATCAGTATCTTTGTGACGGCTGTGGTGCCTTCCTCGATGATGATGTTGCTTGTGTCTAATCCTTGCTCTGCAATCTGATCAAGCATGTACTTTCCATTGTCATCCGTTCCGACGATTCCAACGTAGTCTGCCTTGACGTCACTGTATCTTGAAGCGTAGATTGCGAAGTTCAGCGCGTTTCCTCCGGGGAACTTTTTTCCTAGCTCCGCATAGTCGTCTATGCAGTTGTCACCTACACCCAGCACCTTCAAAATTATCCCTCAGGCTTAACTAATGACCCCAATCTAGGCTATATAGATTCGGTATGGAGCTAATTGAGGCAATCAAGGGACGTAGGAGCATTAGAAAGTTCAAGACTGATTCCGTTCCGCGGGAGATTGTTGAGGATATTCTTGAGGCAGGTAACTGGGCACCTAGCGCGAAGAACGGTCACCAGTGGAGGTTCACCGTGTTAACGGGGAAGGCTAAGGATGATTATAACTCGATGTTCAGGAACACGCTGGACGGTTTTGTCGAGAAGCATGGTAGGGATGAGGCAGGGTCCGCTCCATGGACTCTTGAGATTATGGAGAAGGCTCCTGTGTTGATTATTGTGTGGAACACCAACGAGTATGGGTGGTCGACAGAGGACCATAGCGTCGCTGCTGCGATGCAGAACATCTGCCTGAGAGCCTATGATCTCGGGCTTGGTAGCCTATGGATTGGTGACGTGTTTTACGCTCTTAAGGAGACCCACAAACACTTCGGGGTAGAAAAATGGAAACTGACGGGAGCAATCTCCTTGGGGTATCCAGATGGAGAAGGAACCATCCCTAAAAAGAAGACCCTCTCTGAGGTCGCCGAGTTCCTAGAATGACCTATATTTGATGGTCCCACCACTTCCCGGTATGGAGCTTAGCAAAGCTATATTGGATAGGCGCAGCTGCCGCAGCTATGACAGGGAGAAGAAGGTCACCGAGGAGCAGCTACGGGAGATTCTTGATTACGGCATCTGGAGCCCGAGTGGCACCAACAGCCAGCCCTGGCGTTTCACAGTCCTCATAGGTGAGCCAATGGCAGAGTTCATCAGGGTGATGAGGGAGCAGATCGAGGCAAAGAAGGACCAGTTCACCGAGCAGCAGATCAACATCTTCCAGTGGAGCGCGTTGAGCCTTGAGAAGGGTTCAGGCATCTACGTTGTGTGGGACAAGAACAAGACATGGACAAGCCCCCAGAGCATCGGCGCTTGCATACAGACAATGATGCTGAAGGCACAAGATATGGGATTGGGTACTCTCTGGGTCGCCGCGGTCCGCGTTGCCGCTGACCAGTACAAGGAGATGTACGGCAAGGAGGACATGGACCTGATCGCCGCAGTCGGTGTAGGTTATCCTTCAGAGAAGATGATTGGTAAGAAGGGTCCACCCAGGCTTCCCGTTGATGAGGTTGCGGAGTTCCGCTCCTAAACCCTCTTGGGTCTGTATTTCTCGTATTCATGGTTTAGCTCTGTTTCCCAGAACTGGTCTAGGTCTACACCTGTTTTCTCGTAATCCTTTGATTGGAATAGCATCTCGATTTTGTCCGCGTTGTGGACGAGTCTAGCCTCTGGTGATGTGTTTCTCTGGTACTCCAGCCACGCATTAAGATAGTATTCTCGAACCTCCCCGGGTAACTCCGAGAGTATCTCCTTCATCGCCGTGGTCTCTAGCTCAGAGTGGTTCCCCTGTTTCTGTCTCGGCGTCAGGTCACCAACCCTAGCTTCAGCTAGATCATGGATCAACGCCATTCTTACAGCCTTCAACGCGTCTATTCCATTGATGTCTGCGAGAACCATTGCTAGTAATGCTGTGCGGTAACTGTGTTCTGCCACTGACTCGGGTGAGGGTATGCCTGACTCGACCCAGCCGGTGCGTTTGGTCTCCTTGAGTTTGCCCGCTGCCTCCATGATGAGGGTGATGTCCATAGGTTTCATGAGGTGGGCGCGCTTATGAGTGGTGCGTGTTGATCCAACCACTAGTAATAAGGCTGGAAAAAAACTTGGATGGATATGTATCTATTGTGACGCAGGAGGGTAGCATTGACTACCGGGTAGTATTGACTACCCCCCCAGTTGAAATAGAACGCCTAACGAGAGGGCTAAACCCTTTGATGTGAGGAAAAAAACATCGATTAGGCAAATGAACATGTCGAAGTGACGTTCGAGTTGTTATGGTGCAAATATCTGTTTTAGGTTATTTACGTCTGCTCCGTTGACGTGAAGCCAAGGCGTGACAAACTGTATACCCTTGTCCACTTCCGTAATATGGTACACCTTACCGTTTAGGATGAGATACCTACCTTGGAGACCCCCAGCAATCTGATAGCTTTCCTGGTATGGGCTGTAGCTGAGAAACAGCACAACTTCGTCACCCTCATTCATCAAGGGCTCATCTTTTACACGAATCATTTCGCCCGCGAAAAGTCCACCATCCTGCGTTACTATCATCATGTCTGAGGTAATGTTTCCTTTTAGGACCTCAATGATGTCTACGATGTGTCTGGTTTTCACGTCGCTTTTGAACCGAGCATCAACATAGCTGGACTCTACATACCCGTGGATCACCAACTCGCATTGTTGATACATGTCTGTGATGTTGTCAAAGCCGAGATAGCTTTTCCAGATGTGATAGAGTTGGGGGTTATACTGTTGGTCGTAGGGTACTTGAGTGACGACAAGAACGGCGACTGCCGTCATAACTGCCAGAAAAAAAAGTACCTTTTTGACCACAATTTGAATGAGCTTATTAGCGTAAAATAGTTACCGGTGAGATACTCCTCATATTGATATACGTCTCGTTTCTTCGAATCAGCACACAGCAAAGAGCAAAGATTCACAAAATCAAACTCCAGATGGGGTAAGGTAATTGAAAAGGACCGGGGGGAGGAATCGAGCCTTACCCACCGGATTTCTTGGTTAGAAAAAAAGGTAGACAGGTTTCTTCTCGTGTGTGCTCAGTGAATATTGAATTATCGACATGTTGGTTTTTTTGGAGTTTGGGGAAAAAATAAAAATTGGGTGGGGTACTTTATCGGGATGTATCACCGGAGATTCTTGCTGATATTCATTCTATTCGGAGTGTATTTCTGTCAACCTGTTTACGCCGAGGCTCCAGGTCATACGTTGAAGACGACGTTTGGTGGACCCGAGGATGATCGATGTTTTTCTCTGACCCAGACCCATGACGCCGGCTATATCTTGGTCGGAAACACCAAGTCATTCGGTGCCGGGGGGATTGATGTCTACGTCGTCAAGGTTGATCAACAATGTGACGAGCAGTGGAACCTGACTTGGGGGTACACTCGTGCAGATAATGCTTTCTCGGTACAGGAGACCACGGATAGAGGGTATATAATCGGAGGCACACATTTAGCAGGTCCTACGAAAGATGAGGCAGCTTTTCTTTTGAAGTTGAACCGGGATGGTGTCATTGATTGGAATCGAACATATTATGACCGAGATAATTACCAGTGCTGGGACGTGATTCAGACCGTGGATGGCGGATATCTCCTCACTGGTCTAAAGTGGAATGGTATCTTTACTCAACAACCTGACGATGACCCAAACGTTTTCCTCATCAAGACTGATAAGTCGGGGAACGTTGAGTGGAACCAGACCTATAGACTCTCTACTGATGACCGCGCGTTCGCTGTCGTTGAGACAGGTGATGCCGGATACTTGATGGCGGGTAACACGAAGCCATTCGAAGAAGAGCATGACAGGGCTTGTCTTACCAAGGTTGATTCCTCGGGAGAACTCCTCTGGAGCCGATATTATGGTGGTGAGAATGGTCAATGGTTTGAGGATGTTATTATGACTAAGGATTCAGGTTTTGCTGCAGTTGGGTGGCAGTTAAAGGGCAATCATACAGGTTCTGGTTTGTATATTGTCAAAGTAGACTCGCAAGGCGAGGAGCTTTGGAGTGGCTCGTTCAGCGGAAATCGATCCGCCATTGGCTCCTCTATCATAGAGTTGGAGACCGGTAATCTGATTGCTGTAGGCACTACCAGTGTAGTCGGAGCTGATCAGCACGACGTATATGTGGTGTCGGTTGATTCTGAGGGCTCTTTCCTTTGGGAGGGAATCTACGGCGGGAATGACCGTGACGTTGCCAACTCGGTGACGACATCAATCCGAGGAGACATAGTGATTGGGGGAGAGTCCAGATCCTCGGGGAACGGCGAGGACGACATGTATCTGCTAAAACTTGGCACAGAGAAGGATCCTGGGTTCTTAACGGGCATTCCAGCGGTTCCGCTTATCTCTATTCTGTTAGCTCTATCCATTTTCATTTCGGTTAAGAGACAAATCTAACCGATACCCGTTTCTTGGTACTAGGACTGTTTTCAGGGAGAAATTTCATCCTTCGACCTTTTCGTGTTTAAGCACGTTTATATCGGGAATTCGTTTCCATGGTGGTTACCTAGCTTGACTAGGAGGCATAGAAGCGTGTATCAATTGGACTGGACAGAACCATCCTCTTAGAAGAGGACCGAATACCAAAGAAATGGATAAACATAGCCCCGGATTTACCGGAGAAGCCCTACCCGCTGCTTGGCGGAGATGGTGAGCCTGTACCCCCCGATGCCCTTGAGCCGATTTTCGCGAAGGAGCTGCTCAAACAGGAGGTATCATCGGACAGGTACGTGGACATACCCAGCGAGATAAGGGACGCGTACCTGCTCTGGCGACCGACGCCGTTGATCAGGGCGACGCGTCTCGAAAAACTGCTCAAGACCCCGGCAAAGATTTATTTCAAGTACGAGGGGGTGAGCCCAACCGGTAGCCACAAGCCCAACACCTCGGTAGCCCAGGCATACTACAACATGAAGCAGGGCATCGAGAAACTCACAACCGAGACCGGTGCAGGGCAATGGGGCAGCAGCCTCGCCTTCGCTGGCAACATGTTTAACCTTGACATCGAGGTCTATATGGTGCGGGTGAGCTACGAACAGAAGCCGTACAGGAAGATAATGATGAAGCTGTACGGGGCGGACATAGTTCCAAGCCCCAGCACCCGGACTGATGTGGGGAAGCGTATCAGGGAAGAGTACCCGGATACTTCGGGTAGCCTCGGGATCGCCATCAGCGAGGCGGTTGAGATGTGTCTCTCATCTGAGAACACCAGGTACAGCCTCGGGAGCGTGCTTAACCATGTGCTCCTCCACCAGACCGTTACCGGTCAGGAGAGCATGGAGCAGATGGACTCCATCGACGAGTACCCGGACACGGTCATCGGGTGCGTTGGAGGAGGCAGCAACTTCGCCGGCATAGCGTACCCGTATCTCCACGAGAAGATCAACGGGGCGTCACCCAAGGAAACCGAGTTCATCGCGGTGGAGTCAACCGCCTGCCCAAGCCTATCAAAGGGTGAGTACCTATTCGACCACGGAGACACGGGAAGGATAACCCCTCTCATGAAGATGTTCACTTTGGGTCACGAGTTTGTACCCGATCCCATCCACGCGGGTGGGTTAAGGTACCATGGAATGGCTCCGAGCCTGAGTATGTTGGCGAGGCATAACCTCATCGAGGCACGTGCCTACAACCAGAACGAGGCGCTTGGAGCCGCGGTTGACTTTGCTCGTTGCGAGGGATTGGTGCCTGCACCTGAGACTTCCCACGCCGTTAAAGCAATGATCGATGAGGCACTTGAGTGCAAGAAGACTGGTGAGGGGAAGACCATCCTAACTCTCATGAGTGGACACGGTTTCTTCGATATGGCTGCATACGAGGGTTACCTAGCTGGATCCTTGAAGCCGTTCGCCCTACCTCATGAACGAATAGAAAAGACTGTTGGAAACCTGAAGAACAGGTACTCCTTCGTCTAATTTTTTTACCTTTTGGCAACTGGTTTCATATGCTGAGCCTATAAACAAGTTCAGTGAATATCCTTCTGGGTGCACCGTTTGGGTATGGATATCAAAAGTCGTGGAATACTGATTCTAGCTCTAGTGGTCATCGGAGCCGTCCTTGCCTCAGCGGTAACCGAGTACCTCGACCAAGGACCACCTCTAAAACACCATGTCACGACAGGAAAGGTTGGCACGAACCCCAATGACGGAACCGTCTGGGTGGCTGAGTTCATCAAGAACAAGGTAGTGTTCAACTATACTCTCCCCTTGGGTGCCGTCCATAGTAGGTACGTGTACCCTTCATCTGTATCAATAGTAGCGGTACCCGATTACTCCCAAGAATTTGAGCTTGACCGAACAGAGGAAGGGCTTTACGCGGTTTATTACCCGAAAATGGATGCCACTATCCCTGTTACGAACCTTGAAGCATATCTACGGTTAAAGGAAGACACCATTCTTCTTGAAGCCTACGACCTTTTCGCCGAGTCCGTGCAGGATGTCAGGGTACTGTCCAAGATACACGACAAACCCTTCGCCATAAATGGGGTTGTTACATTCATCCACAAAGACGGTTTCACGTCTATCAACGGTTACATCTTCACCGTGGATGAGAAGAGCTACTCTGTCGTTATCGATTACAAAGATCACTTCGTAAAACAGGTTGAAGAAGTAAGTTTTGAGATAAAATAGTGGAGGATATCGAAATGGGGGGAGTGATAAGGGGGATGAACTTGAGGGGAAAGAGCCTGCTGGTAGCTTCCCTGTTCATGGTGTCCATATTTATAATCGCACTCAAACTCATGAACCCCACAGAGATCCACATATTCCTTGAAGGCGAGGAAACCGTACTCAGCCAAGTTATGCACAATTTTACATTTTACGATGTCACTATGCTCATAGTTGCAGCTCTCACAGCTGGAATAAGCGCAACATATCTGCTCCTTTTTGATAACCGCATGACCTCAGGTGATATCGCGTTCAACGGAAAACGATCTAGCTACGAAAGGGTTCTACCGACCTTGAAAGACGATGAAGCCAAGGTGTTTAGAGCAGTACTAGACTCCGATGGTATCATCGCCCAGAGCGAACTTAGTAATATAACTGGAGTCTCCAAGAGCAATGTGAGCCGTGCGCTGGATATGCTTGAGAGCCGTGGCTACGTAGAGCGTAGAAGACGTGGAATGGGCAACATTATAGTGCTCAAGTAGGTTGGCAACTGGTTTCAGATACTGGTACTATAAGGTGTACAACTGAACCAATCCTGAAATGAGTAAGATGTTCACAGGCTCCGGAAGGCAACCATTCATAGATTTCGCCCGGGGCTTCGTCATGATAGTCATGGCTTGGGACCACGTCTCAAGCTTCTGGCACGAGCTACACCACGGAGGCGAAGGCGTCCTCGGACAGATGCCGCCTTTCGCCAGTAACCTTTGGTTCCTTGAACGATTTGTGAGCCACTGGTGTGCACCGACTTTTGTTTTCCTTGCTGGGACAGTGCTCGCGTTAAGCACTGCCAGCCGCCTCAGACGAGGCGTGTCCCAGAGGGATATTTCCTTCCACATAGTCATCCGTGGTGTAGTCTTGCTGGTATTGTCGGCGATCATTGTTGCTCCAGCGTTTGACTTACCTCCATACTATTTCGGGGTCATCGCCTGTATTGGGGTCTGTTTCATACTATTCAGCGTCATCAGGTTCATCCCGAGAAACATTATCCTTGGACTCAGCCTGTTCACGGTTCTATTCCACAGCTACCTTAGCCTCGATTGGATACCAATGACAACAGTTGCCAACAGGTATCTCAGGATCATACTCCATGAGCCCAACTTCAACTCATGGCCCTTCTGTGGTCTTTACCCCCTAATCCCATGGATCGGCGTCATGGGGATTGGGTGGTGCTTCGGTGAGGTAATCCAGCAGCTTGAGGTACCGTTCTCCAAGCTTCGCAACACCTTGTTGCTGACCGGTGCATCCAGCATCACCCTCTTTTTCATAGTCAGGTGGCTTAGGAGCTACGGGAATCTGCTGCCTAGGAGGGGGAACACCCTCATCGACTGGCTGTATGTGTCCAAGTACCCCCCAAGCGTGGCTTTCCTACTTTGGGGGCTAGGGGGGATGTGCATCTTCCTTGCGGTTGGACTTTGGATTCAGGAGAATGATGTAAAGATCAAGCTTGCCGAGGCATTACTTGACATAGGAAAAGCTCCCCTCTTCTTCTACCTCACCCACCTCTGGCTATTCAGACTCCGGTTACCAGGCGTCCCTGCCCCCTTCTTCCTTGAGATGTGGCAGACAATCATCTTCTGGGTAATAGGCAACATCGTGCTATGGCAGCTATGTAAACGCTACTACCAGTTCAAGCGAGAACACCCAGACTCCATCCTCAAATACATCTAGGTGAAAAAAATGAACACAAAAAAACTAACCATTATCCTCATGGCGACATTAATCGCCACATCAACATCAACCCGGATAGTATACGGCATCAGTTACCTTGAAACCGGGTATTTCTATAGCACCTTCTTCGGTGGCTCAGGCGATGACAGGCTACGGGACATCGCAATGGACTCGGAAGGCAATCTCATTGTTACAGGCGGTACATGGTCAGATGATTTTCCAACCAGAAACGCTGCTCAGCAGGATTATGGAGGGGGAGAACTCCCTCCAGGCGAGTACTTCCACCTTATAGGTGACGCCGTGGTAGCAAAGTTCACCCCGGATTACCACCTCATCTGGTCAACCTACCTTGGAGGATCAGCATACGAACTCGCCACTCACGTTGAGATAGACCAGGACGATAACATAATCATCATCGGGCACACAACCTCAACCGATTTCCCGGATACCGAGGATGTTACGCCAACAGGGAAAGAGGAGGGAGACCCATTCGTCACAATATACAGCCCAGACGGCGAGGTGATCCTGTCAAAACTATTCGTTCCTGATGAAATCGATGGAATCGAGCACACAGACGTTGACTCCGAGGGCAATCTCGTTGTAGCTGGTTCAACATCTTACCCCACGATGTATTGCACTGATGACGCGTTCCAGACCGAGTTACAAGGTGAAACCGATGGGTATGTACGCATTGTATCCTCAGACCTTGAAGAGGTCATTTTCTCCACATTTATCGGAGGAAATGGGGATGAGTATTTGGGGGAGGTAGACGTCGGCGAGGACGACTCCATCTATGTCTCAGGCACAACCCACAGCGACGACCTACCAGTTACCCCAAACTGCATTAGAGACGAGTACATGGGCGACCCCTTTGACAACTTCATAGCAAAGATAAGCCCAAACCGAAACATTGTCACTTTAACGTACTTTGGAGGCTCCGATATCGACCACGTATTCGGTATATGTGAAGGTCCTCATAGTGACTCTATCGCTTTCGTTGGCAGAACCTGGTCCCCAGATTATCCTGTAACAGACAACGCGTACATGAGCACGTATCAGGCCGAGGCAGATGGATATCTCACAGTCATCGATGAAGCCGGAACAGAGGTCCTGTTCTCCTCCTACTATGGATTAGAGGCATGGGACTCCGTCCTCCAGGTGAACATGGATGACAGTGGAAAACTAATCACCACTGGCTTTGTCCATTCAGGGGGATTTGAGATGGTAAACGCCTTCCAGCCCGATTACATGGGGATAAGTGAAGCTGTAGTAACTATCTGGGGAGAGGAGATCGAGCTAAACTCCTACCTAGGAGGCTACAACTCCGAGCACATATTCGCCCAGATAGTCAATGATGGCACCATGTATCTCGTAGGGCAATCCCAGTCCCCGGAGTTCGAGGTATCCGAGGACGCGGTCCAGACCACTCACGCCGGCGGACAGGATGGAATCCTATGGGTTATGAATTATCGAGGCTACCTTGAAGGTGACTTTGCTCCAGAGCCAGCAGGACCAGACCTTAGACCTTACACCTCAATCGGAGTAGTATTGTTGGCTATTGCGATATGGTTCATAGTAGTGAGACGGAGCTTTGGGACTCCCGATCCCTAAATCTGGTTGAACCAGACTCACGAATCTAATTACTAGAAATAATGTTAGGATAAACCAAGGGACTCCTTGATAGCCGCCACGAGAAGGCTGTTATTAGGTGGACAACCCAACGCATAGTTTCCCTTGTCCCTGTTTCTGTCCTGACAGATGCCAAGAATCACTGGTTTGTTCGTGAGTTCCTCCGGTACTTCCGCGTGGTTACCAACGACAATGGTTAGGTCCCTGACTTCCCCCATCTTTCCCTGTTGTTCAAGGTCATAGAAGACGCTGTGGATGGTCCCATGGCATGCACTGCATGCGCCATCGGTGATTAGCTGTACACCCTCCGCAAAGTCCAGTCCAGTTGGTGCACGTTTAAACTTGTAAGTGAACGACTCGATTGACTCACCTATTACTTCGGGTTTCTCCTCAAGGTCAACCAGCCCAGCCTCAGCCGCCTCAACCAGGTAATCAAGCTCCTCATGCTCAAATCCCATGATCTTTGAGGCTATCTTGTCCAGCGCATAGACATCGGCACTCGCGATGATAGTGTTCAGTTCTACCGTTGGACCTAGCGCTGGTCCCAGCCCCTCCATCGCCACAATACAATCGAGCACGGTTAACTCAAGTGGCACTACCTTGCAGAGGTCCAGTATACCCTTGACGACGCCAATCTTATGGAAATGGCTCTTACTGTTTTTGGGTATGATCCCCTTCAGGTTCTTGACGCCCAGGGTCACGTTGAGCTGGTCATGGGTCTTCATTATAGGCAGGTTGATCCTAACGTCTGCCTCCATGAACTCTTTTGATAGCTCAAGCTCCTCGATAACCAGTGGGTCTGGGACCTTGACCTTTATGAATGGACTTTTGTCCACGTCAACGATTTCCGCTCCCTCCCTCTCAGCCTCGGCTTTTATCCCGCTGTTCTCAAAAGCCTGGTCGGTTTTGGAGGCGTAGTCCGCGCCCTCAACCACCATTACTTTGCCTGCCCCGGCTTCCCTGCATAGCCTAGCAACTGCTCCGACTACCCTTGGGTCTGTTGTGCATCCAAGTCTAGCCACCTTTCCTGTAACAATGTTGGGCTTCAGTGCAACAGTGTCGCCCTTCTTGACGTACTTTCCAATTCCACCAATGTGATCAATCGACTGCTTGACCATCTCTAATACCATGTCATCTGATGGAGCCTTCCCGCTCCTGACCACCGAAACCCTGCTCATATCGCTCAAGATTACCCCGTAGAGTCCGTTATTAAACCGTTTAGGCGACTCATGTCACGTTATCGTCTTTATTTCGGTACCCACAACCAATATATTTCCCTAATTTCATGCATTTCTTGCGGTACTGGTGGAAACCACCATCTGCAGGTGAGATCGGCAAAATCCTAGGGGATCACCAAATCACCATTTTCACTTTACTCTCCTTCAACTTGAGTATTCAGTTTGATCAACTTGTTTAGTCACTCTTTTCTTATCATTGCCTTTTTGTCAGGATATTCTGACGGTAAGGTGGCAGAGTTTGGCTGAATGCGCCGATTTTATGAATCGGTGATCCCCTAGGTCCGAGGGTTCGAATCCCTCCCTTACCGCTACAAACTCAGATAAATCCAAATTCGTTGTGTCGTAACCTTTACCATGGAGACCGGCGAGGTTCGTTTCATCGGAAAGGTGGAAAGCGTTAATGAAGACATCTCAATCATCGAGCTGGATCAGCCTTTCTGTCAAGGCCTAGACAAGCTGGACTCGTATAGCGAGTTGTTCATATTATACTGGTTCCATCAGCGTGACAACCCTAAGCACCGGAACGTCCTTCGAGTAATTCCAAGGAGGCATGGGGAAACAGAGGAGAGAGGAGTTTTCGCCTCCCACAGCCCATCAAGACCTAACCCCATTGGTTTGACCCGGGTTGATCTAGTTTCCATTGATGGATGTCGTCTCACAGTGGGAGGATTGGACGCTTTCGAGGACTCGCCCATCGTTGACATCAAACCAGTCTCCAGTGGCAGCCGGGACAGGGGAAAGGGGTAAAAGCTGAACCCGCACATCCTTACCCGTGGGTAGTATGCTGTTATCCGAACACCTGCAGAATTTTGATAGAGACGTTGTAGAGGCTATCCTTGGGGTCTCGGAGGTAGCCAAGACTATTAGCATGGGCTTCATCACGAGGCAGGGCAAATCGGATACCAGCAACGTGTTCGGGGAGCAGCAGGCAGCCATGGACAAGTGGGCTGACCAGTTACTCATAGAAAAGCTGGGGGAGTCTGGGTTGGTAAAATACTTAGCATCCGAGGAACAGCCAGAGGTGCTTGAGTTCGAGTCAGACACCGACCTAGCTTTATCAATTGACCCGCTTGACGGCTCCTCACTTCTAGGCATCAACTTGACCGTCGGAACCATCGTGGGAATCCATCGAGGAGGGGTTCTTAAGCCGGGCAGGGAGATGATTGGAGCCATGTACGTGCTCTATGGACCGTTGACGGTTCTAATGTACACACTTGGTGAGGGAGTCCACGAGTTTGTGCTCAACAAGGACGGTGATTTTGTGCTCCAACGGGAGAACCTCACCATCGGATCGGAGAAGCGGATGGGACCGGGAGCAGCCCGCAGCACCTATCTTCCATTCCACGAAGAGTTCATCTCTAAACTGGACGCTGACGGCTACAAGATCAGGTTTAGCGGCTCCTTTGTCGCTGATGTCCACCAGATACTGCACAAGGGTGGGGTCTTCACATACCCCGGTTTCGTGGGTAGCGAAAGGGGGAAACTGAGGCTCTTGTTCGAGTGTGCGCCCATGGGGTACATCGTTACACAGGCAGGTGGAGCTGTAAGCGACGGGTACATGAACCTCCTTGACATCCAGCCTAAGTCGATTTCCGAGAAAGTTCCCGTATACATCGGCGGAAAGAAGGAGATCGCGCTCATCGAGGGCATTGAAAAGTAGTTTTCTCCCTCAATCAGTAACTTAGGTTAAATAATGGAACTGCCTAGTCTCCGTGTTAAATCCGGGGTACACTGAGTGAACTACGAGGACGCACTTGACTGGCTATACAATGTACGACGATTCGGACCAGAACGAACCCTAGTACCCACGAGGCGCGTTCTGGAGCTTATGGGCAACCCCCAGACGAAATTCAAGTCGATTCACATCGGAGGTACTAACGGCAAGGGATCGACCTCTGCATTAACCGCCTCAATCCTCCGAGCAGCCGGGTACAAGGTTGGCCTGTATACCTCCCCTCACCTTGAGAACTTCAGGGAACGAATACAGGTTGACGGTGAGATGATCCCGGAGGAGGACGTGACTCGGCTTCTGATAGAGGTCAGGACACATTTTGACAAAATGCTGGTCTATGAATCACCGATGCCGCTCCGTTTCTTCGATATCGTGACCGCTGTCTGCTTCAAATACTTCATGGAGAAAGAAGTAGACTATGCCGTAATCGAGGTTGGGCTAGGTGGTAGGCTTGACGCAACCAACGTGCTTAACCCCGAGGTATCCGTGATCACGAACATCGGTTACGAGCACGTCAACATCCTTGGACCAACCCTTGAGGACATCGCGTTCGAGAAGGCTGGTATAATCAAACCCGAAACGCCACTAGTAACTGCTGAGCTGAACCCTAGCGTGATTGATGTTTTCAAAAAGAAGGTGCTTGAGGTAAGCACATCCATGGTCCAGCTATCTGATGGAGCCTATAGCGAGAAGATCGACGTTTCTCCGGATGGTCAAAAGTTCACATTGAGAACTAGGGAATTAGACTACGGATGCCTCGTTTTACCCCTTTTCGGGGAACACCAGATAACAAATGCAGCCACAGCTGTAGCAGCAATCGAGACACTTGGATTAAACATCACAACAGATTCAGTTCGAGCTGGTCTAAAGAATGTCAAATGGCCTGGGAGGCTTGAAGTGTTATCTAAGGAGCCGCTTATCGTGCTGGACTGTGCCAAGGACGCCGAGGCAACCTCCGCCGTCAGGGAGACAATCCAATCCGATTTTGATGTCAAGCGCATTATCGCAGTCGTCAGCATCTCCTCGGACAAGAACATCGAGGGGATGATCAAGAATATCGCGGAGATCGCCGACCACTTCATTATTACGAAACACAGTATCACTGCAAGGGCTGCTGAGCCCAAGGTAATTATCGCTGAGATTGAGAAGGCTGGACGGACCTCCGAGGTGCACCTTGAACAACCAAAAGCATTCGATAGGGCTGTTGAGCTCGTGGAGGAGGACGGGATGGTGCTGGTCATCGGCTCCGTATACTTGGCTGGAGACGCGAGAGCGTATCTCTCTCCCCGGTTATCCCCCGAATAAACGAGGAAGCATTTTCAGCTTCATCCAGAATCCGTTTTCTGATCTGGGATGATCTTCCCAATATCCTCTGAGGGTATCTTCGATCCTCTATCGTCCCCAATGTGGTCTCCCCTAGCCTACCCAGCTTTTCCCTCGTCCCACAGGATAGCTCAACTAGTCCCATATTCTTCATGAATCCCCCTATCTTGATGTCATAGTCAATGGTTGTGAACGGGGTTCCACATGAAGACGCAAGGACTAGGCTATGAAGTCTTAGCCCAACTACGTGGATTGCACGGGATATCTGGTGAATTGCATCGACCGGTGACTTTGGCCGTGGTAACTCTTCGGCTTCCTCCGACATTAACCTCCGGATCAGGCTGATCTCCTCCCTGTCGTCGTCTGGAGCAACCGTGTGGAAGGGAACGAACTTGACATCGTATCCCTGCCTGATGAGACCATCCGCAGCGATGGCCTGCATGTGCCTCACCTTGTTGATAACAACCGTATCTAGCTTCTCGTGGTAGAGCTTTCTGCCTTCAACTGACAGCCTCCTCGGGCAGAATAGAATTGTCCTACCGTCTGGGTCATGCCTAACCTCCGGTGTCATGTGCATAGCGCTGTCCCCCGTCACGTTGATCGGCCTCAACGTCAACCCCTTCCCTGGTTTACGAATGATTCCACCCAAAACATCCTTTGACGGTTGATCCCTTGTACTGATTCTCCGTGACTGCCTTAGGAGCACTCGGGTGATCTCCCGTCCCTGCAGCGACCTTATTGGCTTTGACCCGACCCCGAAGCAGATTAGCTTCTTCTCGGTGATAGCCGGCAGACCCATATGGATTATCCGGGAGAGATGACCGTAATCGTAGAATGGGGTGCCCCCTGTGACGATGCATGCGTCGGCTTCCCTGAACTCGTTGATGTACGTCTCCCGGTTCCTCAGCAACGTCCTCGGGCTTTCAAGATGCACTGCCTCGACGCCTGTAACCGCTTCGGTTCGCTCGGGATCAATGGATAGTGCCCTTAGCTGTGCCTCGGGAAGGGTTTTCTTGAAGATGTTTCGTATCCCGATAAGGATCGCCTCGTCTCCAAGGTTGCCTGAGCCGAACCATCCCCCGTAGACGAGGATTCTCAACGAGTCTTCATCACGTCCTCGTACTGTTTGATGTGCAGTTTAACCACGTGGTCCAGCTCGTACTCTGATTGCACGTGATCCCGGCCTTTCTCCCCTTTTGTCCTCCAATCGTCGGATGCGAGTATCCACTCCAGCCCACTGTTATAATCCTCTTCCGCAACTCGATGCCCGAAGGTTGATGTCAACCCGTCAGGGTTCTCACCGCTGATTATGGGTGTCTTGTGGGCGAGTGCCTCTAGGAAACTTATCGGTAATGCCTCTCGGACACTCGTATTGACAAGAGCCCATGATTTCGCGAGTATCCGGCTTTTCTCCTCCTCGGTGACGAATCCAGTCAACCAGAGGTTGGGTAGCCCCCCGTACCTGGCCCTTAGCTCAGCGTCCTTTACCTCATCGTGGCTCCTGCCCATCGCGATAAAGTTCACGTCCGGGTGCTCCTTGGCCAGCCTGAAGAACAGTTCCACCCGTTTCTGGGGGTCCCAACGGGCTAGGAAGCAGACAGTGGGATCATCTGCCTTCTCGGGTATCTCACATGGGATTGGGACAGGGTTGGGTAGATACTCAGGTGTGGAGGTAAGGTTGTACAGGTTCCAAGTTTTCTCAACCAAGAAATGTGCCTGGGCGTACATGGAGTCTAGGCACCTGCATGTCCTCGCTAGGAACCTTATCTCAGCCTCTACCCGGAGGATGTGGCTCATCGAGCCATACTTTGGGATCACCTTGGCTATTCTCCTCCACTCATGCTGGTCGTAAGGGTCCTGGAACGTGACCACGTGCTTGCTGTCCGGTACAGCGATGTAGGCCGCATACGTGTTGTAGCTGATCGCCTGACTGTGGTAGATGTCCGCATCTGCCTTCCTGTAATACTTCAACGAGTCCTTCCTTGACTGGATCGCGTTTACTGGGTAGGGCGAGTCACTGAACGTGTCAAACCCATAAACTGTGATGCCGTCAACTTCCTCCACTTCTCCCTGTCCTTTTCTCCTTGGAGTGACGACGCTCACATCGAAACCCCTCCTTGCTAACTCCCTTCCAAGAGTCCAAGTTATGTACCCGAACCCTCCGTGCACACCCCAGTGGAACATCTCCGGGGAAACAAAACACACCCTCATATACTTTCAGAAATAATGAACACTTATTACTGATAACTGTTATTATTGTTTGAAGGTTGTGTTGGGTTGTTAGCCGAGTCAGCGAGCGTGGTTGTCCCCATCTACAATGAGTCTGACCTCGTCGTACCCAACGCAACCCGTCTTGTCTCCTACCTCACGGAGACCCTGACCTCCTACGAGTTGATACTCGTCGAGAACGGAAGCGCCGACGACACGCTCTCAAAGGCGTCAGCCGTCTCCGAAGCACACCGGGAGGTCAGGCTACTCTCCATCCCGGAGCCCTGCCTGGGCGAAGCGTTGAGGACAGGCATAAGGAACGCAGCCCACAGCAAAGTTGTTTATTTTCCCATTGATCTCAGTGTGAACCTCAGCTTCATCCCGGAGTGCCTTCCCTTACTGGACAACTTTCACATTATCTCGGGCTCCAAGAGGATGAGGGACGCAAGAGATATCCGCCCCATCAAACGCAGATTAGCTAGCAGGGGCTTTCACTACCTTGTAAGGAAGCTTTTCGGGACTGAACTCACGGACACCACCTGCGTCAAGGGTTATCAGCGAAACGCCGTGCTTGAGCTGATGAACCATGTGCCGTCGGGTAGTATGGTCTACGAGACCGAGCTTCTCATAGAGGCCCAGCGGGAGGGGCTCAAGGTCCACCAGATACCCGTTGATGTGACCGATCCGAGGGCTGGGCGTCAGCCGCTTGGAATGAAGGTGTTGACAAAGATGCAGGACCTTATCTCGTTGAGGATGGATCTTTTGGCTATCCTTCTGGGAGGGTTGATGTTCGCTTTGGGTGCACTAGGAATCGTCTTGCTGTCACTCAACAAGCTGCTGCATGGCAGTGGCTTCCTGAACCCGTACAGTTTCCTGTCCTCGATGCTCCTGGTGCTCTTTGGGTTCCAGTGCGTCGTGTACGGCTCCTTCGCGCGGCTGATGCTTCAGCTAAGGAGGGAGGTCACAGGGCTGGTTTCATCAGCCTAGGCTGGAAATGTTTTCAAGTATGAGGGCATAGTTCACCTGCAGGTGGGTTGGTTGTTCGAGGCAACGGTTGCGTTCATCCAGACTGAGGGGTACAGGTTCGGCTTGGCTGCCGTCGCCCTCATCGTTCTATACATAGCTTACAAGACGATGCTCAATGTTCTCATGGACAGGGGCGACGAGCTTGGGCTTGAGCCGCATGTCGTAAACGCGTTGAAGCTCGGTGTAAGGGTCGTCGCGTTGATCGTGGGAAGCACCGCGATATTGACCATATTCGATTTACCCGCAGACCTGTTCGTGGGCACATCAGCCCTGCTGGGTGCAGCTTTGGGCTTCGGTTCAAGCCAGACTATCAACAACATTGTTGCAGGGTTCTACGTTCTTGTTTCCCAGCCTTTCAAGGTGATGGACTATGTAAAGATCGGTGACCTTGAGGGGCAGGTCGAGGAGATCGCCATCAACTATACCAACCTGTACACACCTACGTTCAACCTACTCAAGGTGCCCAACACCCAAGTGATGAACAGCCGGATACTGAACCTCACCCACGAGGGCTACATCAAGTACACGTTCAACATCAGCTTCAGCCACGAGTTCACAGAGGAGGATATCATGATGAAGGTCATCGCACCCGCAATCAAGGAGTTCTGCAAGGTATGCGGCAAGGACGGTATCAGGACACCCGAAGCGTACCTTGAGACCGCCAACAGGCTGGAGAAACTGTATCTAATCAGGCTCTTCATACCTAAGGGGGAGGCTAGCAGCCTGTACCGGCTCCAGCCCCAGCTGATGCGGCTCATCATGAGGAACTTCGACTCGTTGAAAGCCAACGACCAATAACGAACCACATCGTGAACCCGGCGCGAAACCTTTTATTTCCTACACCGTACCCTCCATGCGATTTTGGTGAAACCTGATGGCTAAACCAATATGGATAGCAAGGGACATGTCCGCGTGTAGCGGCTGCAGGCGATGCGAGCTTGCATGCAGCATGGAGCACGAGGGATGGATGTGGCCCGAGGCTAGTAGAGTCCGTGTTTTCATGCCCTTCCCTGGTGTCGAGGTGCCACACCTGTGTGCCCAGTGCCAGGACTACCCGTGTGTGGAAGCATGTCCAGTACAAGCATTATCAACAGACCCCAACACCGGGGCTGTCATTGTAGACCGTGAAACCTGCATCAGTTGTGGAGCATGCATCAGAGCATGCCCTGGGAGCGTACCAACGCTACACCCCAAGGACAACAAGGCAAACATCTGCGACCTTTGCGGCGGAGAGCCCAAGTGTGTTGAGATGTGCACCGAGGCAGGATACAACGCACTGACCATAGTCAACGAGGGTCCAAACATCCACAGGAAACTGCACAGCAGGCACCCAGTGGAGACAGCGAAAGACCTTGCCGTGAAGATGTTCGGTGAGAAAGGCGAGGAGGTTATCGAGTAATGCCAGGAGAAGACAACGTAGCAGCAGGAAATACTGTTGAACTAGGAGATATGCCCGGAGGATACGCCGGCAAGTGGCTGGACGTAAACCTGACCACCGGCGAGATGGAAGACATCGTTTTCCCACGTGAGGTACTTGAGCAGTACTTCGGCGGAAGGGGCATGGCTACCAAGATCCTATGGGACAGGCTTGGCGAGAAATGGGCAGAGCTAGATGCATTAAGCCCAGAGAACCTGCTCATATTCGCGACGGGACCAATGACTGCGATCTACCCAGGGGCACGTATCTGTGTAAGTGGAAAGAGCCCAGTCAGTAACGGCGTCGTTGGATCAACAGCTGCAACCGAGTTTGCAGTTGAGATCAAGAACGCCGGGTACGACGGCATCATAGTCAGCGGAAAATCACCCAAGCCAGTGTACCTACTGGTCACAGATGACGGACCCGAATTAATCGATGCAACCCACCTATGGGGCATCGACGGCGAGACCACGCTAATCAAACTAAATAAAGAAATCACAGACCTACTTCAGAAACGCCATCCAAACGTTGGCCTCTGGAAAGAGCCCGGAACCATGTACATCGGCCCAGCGGGTGAAAACATGGTCAGGAATGCCTGTGTCATGACAAAGATGTGTCACGCAGCTGGGTATGGTGGATATGGTGCCCTCATGGGCAGCAAGAACCTGAAAGCCGTTGCATGTAAGAGCAGGGGAAGTTTCCCCAATGTTGACCAGCCAGCGGCTGTTAAACTCATGTGGGACAGGGCACACAAGGACCTTATGGGTGTCTCAATGTTCAGGCGCTGGGGAACCGGCTGGCTGGGCTATGGAGCAGGAGCCGGAAGCAGCAGCGAGCCCATCCGCAACTGGCAGGACGAATGGCACGACGAGGAATCCATGGGTGTCAACCGCTACGAGGACAGGTACTGGGTCAAGAAGAAGTGGACCGATTTCAACTGCACACTAGGCTGTATGAAGGTCAGCTGCATCAAGAGCGGTAGATGGAAGGGCGACATCACCGATGTACCAGACTATGAGCTGCAGGCTTACTGTGGAACCAACCTTGGCATCTTCGATGCTGGGGACAACGTCCACATCAGCACCTTGATGGACAAGCTGGGTCACAGTGGCATCAACGGACCCAACACTATGGGTTTTGCTGCTGAACTGTATCAACGTGGAATCCTCACCGAGGAGGACATAGGCTTCAAGCTGGAGTGGGGAGATACCGAGGCATTCGATAAACTGGCGCACATGATGGCCTACAGAGACGGAATCGGTGATGTACTCGCCGAGGGAACCTACCGGGCAGCCCTTAAGATCGCGGAAATGAAAGGGATCGACCCAGAAGAGACCATGAAGTACGCTATCCACGTAAAGGGCATCGAGATCGGAGCCCACGGTACACGAAGTGACAAAGACTATACTCACGACATGAACTACTCAGCTAGCGTTCAAGGTGGAGACCACACATCAATCGCGGTTGATGGGTACTCCGATATGAGCGGTGCGCTGTTCTACGACAGTGCCGTCTACTGTACATTCACGGCACGAGGGCCAAGCCCCCAGCTCCAGTGGGATATGCTCAAGGCAATCACGGGCATGCCAATCACGATGGAGCACTGGAGAAGAGTCATCGGTCCTAGGATCATCACCCTGCAGAAGGCTTTGCTTCTTCTAGGTGGACCGGACGTTGTCTGGGACCCAGTCAAGGATGAGGATAACCCTCCGAGGTTCTACGAGCCTCTGCCCAGTGGACCATTCAAGGGCCAGATAACTGACAAGGACCGTGTTGAGATCCGTACGCAGGCTTATTACGAGACTCTCGGGTGGGACGAGAGAGGTATCCCAACAAAGAAGACTCTTGAGAAGTTGGATTTGGCGGATGTCGATCCACTCATGGATAAGCTACGCAAGTAGCTATCTTTTCCCTTCTTTTCGTTATGTTTTACTGTGCAATTCGTAGTTTTTTTTCGATTTGCAAGTATTTTAATAGGTTTCTAGATGTGAATATACCGATAAATTCTGGTGAAATAATTGAGTAAACCAATTTGGATAGTTAGAGACTACGAGGCTTGTAGCGGCTGCAGGCGGTGTGAGCTCGCATGTAGCATACATCACGAGGGCTGGATGTGGCCCGATGCCAGCCGTGTCCGTGTCTTCATGCCTTTCCCAGGCGTCGAGGTTCCACATCTCTGCGCTCAGTGCAGAGACTACCCATGTGTAGAATCCTGCCCGGTGGATGCATTGAGCACCGACGAAAACGATGCGGTCATCGTAGATAGAGAGAAGTGCATCAGCTGTGGAGCCTGCATAAGAGCCTGTCCAGGAACTATTCCGTTCCTACACCCAGAGGACAACAAGTCAACAATTTGTGACCTCTGCGGTGGAGACCCCAAGTGTGTCGATGTATGCGTCGAGGCAGGGTACAACGCCTTGACAATCGTCAACGAGGGTCCAAGCATACACAGGAAGCTATACAGCAGAGACCCAATTGAGACAGCGAAGGATGTCGCCGTGAAGATGTTCGGCGAGAAAGGCGAGGAGGTTATAGAGTAATGCCAGGTGGATACGCAGGAAAATGGCTTGAGGTCGACCTCACCAAGGACAAGATCGAGGAAGTAGAGTACAGCGACAAGGTGCTCCGCCAGTACTTTGGTGGACGTGGACTCGCAGCGAAGGTACTCTGGGACAAGATAGGAGACAAGTGGGCTGAGCTAGACCCATTGGCACCCGAGTCACCGTTGATGGTGTACACGGGCCCAATGACTGGAATATACCCCGGATCGAGGATATGCGTCAGCGGAAAGAGCCCCATCAGCATGGGAACCGTCGGATCAACGGCGGCAACCGAGATGGCAAACGAGATGAAGCAGGCAGGCTACGACGGAATAACATTCCTCGGCAAGGCAGACAAGCCAGTCTACCTGATGATTACAGATGAGGGAGCTGAGCTTATGGACGCAAGCCACCTCTGGGGACTCGACGGCGAGACCACTCTTATCAAACTGAACAAAGAAGTCACGGCTGAACTCACCAAGAGGAAACCCAATGTGGGTCTCTGGAAAGAGCCGGGCTCAATCTACATCGGACCCGCAGGTGAGAACCTGGTCAGGAACGCTTGTGTCATGAGCAAGGTCTGCCACGCAGCCGGTTACGGCGGATACGGCAGCCTGATGGGAAGCAAGAACCTGAAAGCGGTTGTAGCCAAGGGCAGGGGAAGCCTACCCAAGGTTGATGCACCCGAGTCAGCGAAGCTACTCTGGAAGCAAACCCACGAGCACCTCATCGCTAGATCAGGCATGAGGCGAATGGGTACAGGCTACGCTGGCTACAGCGTCGGAGCCGAGACCAGCAGCGAGCCCGTAAGGAACTGGCAGGAGGAGTGGCACGACGAGAAGAGCTTCGGTGGACCAATGTTCGAGACAAGGTTCTGGGTCAAGAAGAAGTGGGCCGACTTTAACTGCACGACCAACTGCATGAAGGTAAGCTGCATCAAGAGCGGTAAATGGAAGGGCGATATCACCGATATGCCCGACTACGAGCTACAGGCATACTGTGGAACCAACTTCGGAATCTTCGACCCAGCAGACAACATCCACTTGAGCACTCTCTGTGACAAGCTTGGACACAGCGGAATCAACGGACCAAACACAGCCGCGTTCGGTGTAGAGCTACACCAGCGAGGAATCCTAACCGACGAGGACTTTGGCTTCGCACCCCAGTGGGGAGACGCCGAGACCTTCGACAAGATCCTCAGGATGATGGCAGACAGGGAAAAGATTGGAGACGTACTCGCAGAGGGCACTTATAGGGCAGCCTTCAAGATCGCCGAGATGAAGGGGCTGAAACCCGAGGAGACCCTCAAGTACGCCGTCCACGTCAAGGGCATTGAGATCGGAGCCCACGGCACACGAAGCGACGCGGACTACACCCACGACATCAGCTATGCGGCAAACGTACAGGGTGGAGACCACACAAGCACCACGCAGGACGGCTACTTCGATATGAGCGGGGCGCCTTTCACTGACAGCGCGGTGTTCTGTAACTTCACCTACTACGGTGTACCACAGAGCATGGTCTTTGACTTCGCCAAGGCGATCACAGGGTTCCCGATAACCCTTCACCAGTGGAGGAGTGAGACAGGTCCTAGGATCATCACCTTGCAGAGGGCGCTACTGATGATGGGTGGACCCGACCTCAAGTGGATTCCAGTCAAGGACGACGACAACCCGCCGAGGTTCTACGAGCCTCTGCCAAGCGGACCCTACAAGGGTAAAACCACTGACAGGGAGATCGTTGATACTAAGCTACAGTCCTACTTTGATACGTTGGGCTGGGACGCAAAGGGTATCCCGACGAAGGAGACGCTGAAGAAGCTGGACCTCGCCGACTTGGAGAAATCCATGGCGAAGCTCCGCTAACCCCTTTTTTACTACATTTTATTTTCTACCATCCATGTTTGTACCGTGATGAAGGTCAAGGTCCGACTATTCGGTGACGTAGCTGAGGTTATCGGCTCCAAGCACACCGTTGAGGTTGATGAGGAAACCTCGGTTATCAGCTTAACAAACTCTCTTCAAAGGGGGGCAGGCTTAACCAGGGGCGGCTACCTGGGCGAGTTCAAGGTTGGAGGGCAAGACTTGGCGATAATGATCAACGGAAAGAACATCGAACTCATCGACGGGTTGAACACCAAGCTTTCCGACGGGGATGATGTGGTCATCTTACCTTTCATCGTCGGCGGCTGACCCTTTACCTTCGATCCCGAATCACTGTTTCATAATTGCTTTTAACCGATCCTTGGATGTCACTGCGACGGACGTAGTGCTACATATGGGTGAATGGTACCTAGGATCGTTGATCCTATTATCGGCTATCAGCGTACTCACATCAATCTACGTCGTCGTTAAACGCAGGATGCCCGGATCAATCACCGGTGGAATACTGATATTCTTTGGTGGTCTATGGACCCTGAGCTACTATCTCCAGCTGTCCGTCATTTTTAGTGAGGAGATAATCTTCTGGTTCCTCGTCAAATCATCGGTGGCTTACATTGTACCGTCGTTGTTCGTTCTTTACATTCATGAGTTCTTCGAGTTCAAGATTCCAAAAGGCTTACCTCTGGGTCTCTTGACTAGCCCAGCCGTTTTCACAGTACTGCAGCTTGCACGCAACTCAGCTAGCGTTGTGTTCAAGGACCTGATCATCTACAACCAGGCACACGTCGCGCCAAAGTACACACCATTCGGGCTTATCCCTATCTTTCACACGTACCTAATCAGCCTCTTCCTGATGGGATACTTCATCAAGACACTCATGGCTCAACAGGAGATACTGAAGCTACGTGTCTCGGCGTTCCTCGCAATCACCACATTATATATAGTGACATTCACTGCCGACACATTCCTGCTTGGACCCTTCCCATTCGAGATAACCCCGATCCTCGTCAACTTCATGGGCGTGGGATTAGCTTTGCTGAACTCGGAACGACTGTACAAGAGGGACATCCTGCCTCCTGCCCTGAAGAACCTAATAGAAGAGTCCGAGGACCTGATCATCATCACTGACCAGATGGACAGTGTTCTCTACCTCAACGAGCCAGCCAAACAAGTTTCAGGTCACAAGGACTTCAAGTTCCGGGACCTGTATATCTGGGACGTATTCCCAACCCTGCTGATCGAGTCAGGGGAACGAATACAGACACTCTCCACAAATGAGCGTACCTATGATATCCAGTCCTCTTTGCTCAATGACTGGCAGGACTATAACAGGTCCAAGGCATACGTGCTCAGGGACATCACCGAGTTGATGGCATACCAGTACAACCTAGAGGACCTCGTAGAGCAGAAAAGCCACGAACTCATGCACTCTGAGAGGATGGCCGCTATCGGCGAAACAACATTGATGGTCGGCCACGACCTGCGGAACCCCTTGCAGGTACTCAAGTTCCTCGTCCACAAGCTACGTAACAATTCTGAGCCTGACCCCGATGTCCGCCAACTACTGGAAAAGATAGACTCCAACATCATTTACATGGACAAGATCATCTCCGATCTCTCCCTGTTCGCAAAGAACTCGGACCCCGAGACCCAGCACATCATGCTAATAGATGTCGTCGAGCGGTGTATCTCCAAGCTTGAGGTACCATCAATCGTTATCATCGACTATGATTTCGATTTTGGGTTCGAACTACACGTTGACCCCTACATGTTTGAGCGTGTCCTTTACAACCTCATTCTCAACGCAATCCAGGCGATGCCCTCTGGTGGGGTCATACATATCGAGGCCGAGGAACAGGACGGCTCTAAGACAATCCGGGTCACTGATTCTGGAACCGGTATCCCGGAGGAGCTTCGCGAGAACCTGTTCATGCCGTTGAGCACCACCAAGCCCAAGAGCGTAGGTATGGGGCTAGCATTCTGCAAGAAGATCGTCACATTGCATTCAGGAGACATTCACCTTGACTCCGATATCATCGAAGGGTGCTCCTTTGTGATTGAGCTACCTGAATCAGAAAAGCCTCAGATATTTGAGTAGACGTTTATACCCGGATCGCTCTGCATGACGTTGTCCAGCTCGGAGTAGTCCTCGGATCTTGATATTTTCTCCATCACCTCGGGGTTGATGGGTTTCATGAAGACGCCGTGGATTGTTATTTCCAGTTTCTTGATGGCTTCTACAACTTCAGCATAACCGGAGACAAAGATTATCCTAACCTTGGAGTTGATTCCGTGAATGCGTTCAGCGAGCTTGTCTCCCCTGAGCTTGGGCATCATGTAGTCAAGGATGGCAAGATCGATGCTTTCCTCCCTTACTATCTCGATAGCCTCGTCCACATCGTCCGATGTGAACACCATGGTTGACTCGTTTTCGAGCATCAGTCTATAACAAAACAGTAGGTCTGGGTCATCATCCACAACTAGTATGCTCTTACTCATCTCGTTCACTCGGCTAAATCGCCAAGGGAGTCCTCTTTAACTATCAGTATATGGAAAATGGGCTGTTCTTCTATAATATCCGAGTAACTGCAGATTTTCTTCAAGTGTTTTTTAACGGTACCTTTTTCCAGGATTCGATATGAAACCGGGTTCACATCGAGAGCAAAAGGGATATTATACGGTTGGCTTTCATGATAACGATTATAATGAAGGGATGGACAGGCAAAATCCTACGCGTTGACCTCACAAAAGGAACAACAGAGGTCACCGAGTACACAGAGGATATCGCCAAACGATTCATCGGCGGCAGGGGGCTCGCCGTCAAGTTATTGTGGGACGAGTTACCGAAAGGCGCTGATCCCCTTGGACCAGAAAACATGTTGATATTCGCCACAGGGCCATACACGGCTTTCAGTATCCCCAACAGCGGGAAGATGGTGGTAGCGGCGAAAAGCCCATTGACTGGTGGTTTCGGAGACGGCAACCTGGGGACCAGGGCAGCAGTCAACATGCGTAAATGTGGACTTGACGCAGTGGTTGTCACCGGGAAATCTGAGAAGCCGGTGTACCTCTACGTCGAAGACGATGAGATCAAGATCAACGACGCCTCACACCTGTGGGGCAAGGACAGCTTCGTCACAGAGGACTGGATATCCGAGGAGCACGGGAAGGCTTCAGGAGTCCTCATCATCGGTCAGAGCGGTGAGAACCTCAGCCGAATCGCCACAGTCGTAGCCCAGAAGGGAAGGGCAGGCGGAAGACCCGGAATGGGTGCAGTCATGGGGAGCAAGAACCTCAAAGCACTGGTCTTCAACGGCACCAAAGAGATTCCAGCCTTCGATAAGGAGAAACTCAACGCCCTTGGAAAGGAAGGCTTCGGCAAGATACCCAAGTACGACGCATTCAATTACTGGAAAAAGGTAGGCACCATGATGGCTGCAGACATGATGCAGACAGCCGGGGCGCTACCAACCAGAAACTTCAGCGAGGGAGTTTTCGAGCACATCGACAAGGTAAACGGCGACGCCGTGCACGCGGCAACCGTCACCCAGCGTGGGTGCCCCAACTGCAACATGATCTGTGGAAACACAATCATCGACAGCGAGGGAGTCCACTCAGAGCTGGATTATGAGAACGTAACCATGCTCGGACCCAACATCGGTCTGGGAGACCTAGCGCAGATTGGTACTCTAAACAGGATATGCGACGAGCTTGGACTGGACACCATCGGTGCGGGAAGCTGCATCGGGTTCGCCATGGAGTGCGCAGAGAAGGGACTGATTGACCTTGACATCACGTGGGGAGACTTTGAGGCATCAAAGAAGCTGCTCTACGAGATGGCTGACATGAAGGGCTTCGGGGCAACCCTAGGATTAGGCACCAAGGCAGCCGCGGAGATCATTGGAGGCGACGCACCCGACTACGCCATCCACGTTAAGGGGATGGAGGTAAGCGCGTACGATTGCCACTACTGTCCGGGAATGGCGCTAAGCTTCGGTACAAGCCCAATCGGTGCCCACCACAAGGACGCGTGGGTCATCAGCTGGGAGATCAGCAGCGGCATCAGGGGCGAGTATGGACCCGAGAAAGCCGACAAGGTCATCGAGTTCCAGCGCATCAGGGGAGGCATGTTCGAGACACTGGTCTCATGCAGGTTCCCATGGATCGAGCTGGGCTACGAGCTTGAGGACTACCCCAAGTACTTCGAGGCAGCCACCGGTGTCAAGATGGACCTTGATGACATGTGGAAGATGGGTGATAGGGTGTACGCGTTGATGCGTGCATTCTGGGCGAGGGAGTACGGAGAAGAGTGGAGCAGGAAGATGGATTATCCTCCTGTCCGCTGGTTCAAGCACCCACTCACCGAGGGAGCCCTAGCCGGTAAACACCTCGACGAGGAGAGCTACGACAAGCTACTGACCAGTTACTACGATAAACGAGGCTGGGACCAGAATGGTCTCCCAACCAAGGCTACCATGGTAGAGCTTGACCTTGCCGAGGAAGCCGAGCAGCTCGCGGAACACGTCGAGCTAAACTAAACTTTTTTTGGCTCAACGTGGATCGTAATAACCACGTTGGGCACCTCTTCTGAGAGGTCTTTTTCAAGATGATCCGTAAAATCATGTGACTCCTGCACCGACATAGCACCATCTAGACTGAGATGTAGTTCAGCGTACACCACATCACCGCTCTTCCTTGTTTTCAGGTCGTGGTAGTCAACGAACCTGTGCTGGTGCCTGTCCATCACCGCCTTTATCTTTTCCTCGGTCTCCGGGCTCGACTCGTCCATCAACCCACGGCTAGCCCCGTAAACCATCCCCGCCCCCATCCTGAGCACCAGTGCTGATACGATCAACGCCATCAACGGGTCCAGAATGGGCATCTTCAGCGTCTGTCCGACGAATAAACCTAGAACAACTCCACCAGATGACACAACATCCGATAAAAGGTGCTTCGCATCCCCCTCTAGCGCTACGCTTCCCGTCTCCTCGGATGATCTCATGAGTACCCACGAGAGTATCCCGTTCCCCGCAGTAGCAATCAATGACAGAATCATAGCCGTGTTAAGGCTGATCAACTCGACTGGCTCGTTGATCCTGCTGTACGCGGCTTGAGCGATCAACAACGCGGCGAATATCACCAATACTCCCTCGACGGCGCACGAGATGTTCTCAACCTTCTGGTGCCCGTAGGGGTGTGACTCGTCCGGTGGCTTCTCGCTGACCCTGATGCTCCAGTACATCATCACCGATGCGAGGATATTCACGATTGACTCCAAGGCATCCGAGAGTAAAGCGATTGAATCCGAGATGTACCATGTGTACAGCTTCAACGCGAAGATGAGAATCCCGCCAATGATGGCGGTGAGAGCGGTGCCCTTCTTGTCCATCTCTTCAGGCTTACCCTCCGAACATATAGGAGTATCATTTAGCATGCCTAAAAACTTGAATTAAGTTAGCCAAGGCTAACTCAGCGGAGCTTCAGCTGTTTGGGCTTTGGCACCGGTTTGGGCACATCAACGTGGAAGTATGTCATCCGTTCCATGTACCCAGGGAACTCGGCAAGAAAGCTTGGCAACATGAAAACCGAGACACTTGGAACCCGCCTGTAAATGTTCATCTTAGTGGGCTTCAAAGTCAGAGTGATGGGCACCAGAATCGCGTCCTTCCAATTCTGTACACCGATCTTCTTGGCTAACTCCCCAATGTGCCTACTCATGACCTCTGTCTTCTCGATGTGAGTCTCGATGATATGCCTTGCCGTGCTATTACCCATACCAGTCGTGTAGTGCTTACACTCTGCGCACACAATGTAGGGATAACTGGTCGCTAGGACATCAATCTCCCATCTACGCCCCTCAGCGTTGAACCTGTACCTGCTCCTTGTGTTGAACCCGTTCTCCCTGAACACCCTCGCAACTAGTTCCTCGAACTCTTTCCAGCCAAGACTGTTGCTGATCTTCTCAAAATCGGCTCCAAGCCTGATGGCCCTCACTGAGAGCTCGATGCGCTGCTCAAGTGTGACATCAATCTTCTCCCCATCCCAGCCAACTAGCCCCTCAGCCTTGAGCCTGTCAAGGATTCCATCAAACGCTTCATCTGTTATCACAAGTCCTTTACGTACATCATCTGCGGCAACCGAGCCCTCTTTTGTTCCATCTAGAATAGATTGAAGGAGTAGGCGAGTCGCTGAGCTGTTCAAGATAGAGATACCACCGGATTCACATCTGAAAATTGTTACGCATATAAAGTGTAAACAGGGGACGTTTGTCGATATTTTACCATTACTTTTAGGATGAATATTATATAGACGGTAAACCGACTAATGCCTTGGAGAAAGGAGACATAACTAATTATGGCTTTTCTCATAGCTGGAAGAATCTTCGGGCTACTCTGCTTGTTGGTCATCATGGGCTCAACAGCATACTACATCAGACGTGCTCAGGGAGGACAAGTCCCCAAAGTACGTAGGATACCTGGTATCGACGCCATTGATGAAGCGATAGGCAGAGCAGTCGAGATGGGAAGACCAGTCTTCTGTAGCCACGGAATCGCGAACCTAAGAGGCGCGACATCAGGACCCCAGACCCTAGCGGGCTTGAGCGTTCTGAACTATGTTGCGAAGCAAACTATCGCAGTAGGCGCTGACCTCACGGTTCCGGTCAGGGTTCCAGAAGTATGGCCCATCGCGGCTGACATAGTCGAAACGGAGTACAAGCTAGCAGGTAAAGGTGATGAGTTCGATCCAACCAAGATCGTGTTCCTTTCCACCAACCAGTTCAGCTACTCTAGCAACTACATGGGCATGATGATGAGGGATAAACCCGGGGCCAACATTATGGTTGGAGCCTACTGGGCGGAGTCCCTGCAGCTCGCGGAGACGGGCTCAAGGATCGGCGCCATGCAGATTACGGGAACCGCGAACACATCGCAGATCCCATTCTTCTTGGTCGTATCAGACTATTGTTTGATCGGCGAGGAGATCTTCTCTGCAGGAGCCTACCTAACCAATGATGCGCCATTGATTGCTAGCCTAGCCGGGCAGGATGTTGGTAGGATAATCGCGGTTATCCTTGGTCTCCTAGGTGCACTAACAGTAACGTTTGGCAGCAACATTCTCCTGGACTTATTTGCGTTGTGATGAAAAATGAGTAACGTATTAAAGAGAATTGAAATCCCGATTGCGTTAACAGTCATCGCTACTCTGCTACAGGTGATACCATACTACTTTGATATCCCTGTACTGGAGGAAACCGCAGCAGTTGCTTCGAACGCCGTTCTCATCATCGTCGCTGCGGCGACATTGATCGGCGTTATTAGCATCATTCAGGTGCATGGAAAGCGGATCACACGGCAGAGTGAGGGCTGGTACTACAGCGTACTAGTCGTCGGCTTCGCCGTAATCATGATCCTCACAGGACTTCCATTCCCTGAGATGGGTCTAGGCGTAGACAACTCAATCTACAACTGGTTGTTCACGAACGTTCAGACGCCCCTAGGCGGAACGATGTACAGCATACTTGCGTTCTTTATCACCTCTGCGGCTTTCAGGGCTTTCAGAGCTAGAAACCTAGAGGCAAGCATCGTACTGGTTGCAGGCACCATCATGGTGATGAGCAACTCACCGGTGATCGCCAACTATGTACCCGCACTCAAGAGCCTCGGTCTATGGATCAGGGAGATACCCAACATGGCGACCTTCAGGGGCGTCATGATAGGTGCAGCTCTGGGCAGCATCGCGTTAGCGGTCAGGACCTTGATGGGCATTGAGCGTGGATACCTGCGTGGCGGAGGAGGAGAAGAATAGTGTCATTGATCGAAAGGATCAACAATCTGGACAGGAGGATAATCTACCTCTTGGCATGGATCGTTGTACTGACGCCATTGATGAACCCTATGGGGCTCCCCATACCAATCAGTGAGGACGCTAGAACCTGGTACAGTTACGTCGAGAACGACATACAGGACGGAGACGTAGTACTCTTCGCCCCAATGTATGGAGTCTCAGGCATGCCTGAACTGTTCCCAATGTCTGTGGCAACGATGAAGCACCTCATGACGAAAGACGTGAGTATCGTTGTTGTCAGCTTCTGGACAGAGGGACCATTGGTCTTCAACCAGTTACTTGACCAAGTAGACCCTGCCGATTATGGCTACGTCTACGGTGAGGACTGGATCAGGCTGGGATATATCCCCGGCCAGGAGACAGCGATGGGCAGCCTAGCGGCTAGCTTCCACAACACCGTTACAGCGGACTACGTTGAAGGAAGACCGCTAAGCGAGTTCAGCATCATGGAAAACGTACTGACCGGCGAGGACATCGATATCATCGTCAGCATGGAGACTGGTACACCCGGAACACCCGAGTGGATGAGACAGTTCAACGCACCCTTTGGCACCCCACAGATCACGGGTTGCATTGGAGTGTCCGTCTCAGGGATGATCCCATATGTCCAGTCTGGACAGCTGTCGGCGTTGATGCCCGGCTTAGCCACGAGCGGCGAGTACGAGATCCTGCTAGAGGACCCCGGCCTCGCAGTCGCGGCGTCTGACGCTATCTCGACGAGCCACATCTACGTAGCGCTACTGGTTATCGTTGGTAACTTAGCGTATTTCATGTCAAGGGAGGAGAGTTAAGATGGTCGACATTGCAGTCTGGTCAGCGGTATTCTTCACCCTCGGCATCTACAGCATCCTTTACAGGGAGAACCCCTGGTTCAGGATCGCTGAGAGCATCTACCTAGGTGTAGCCGTAGGATACGGTGTAGGTCAGGACCTCAAATATATCAGGGACCAGTGGGGAGGACAATGGAGTAGCAGTGGTGGATACATACTACTGTTTGCCGTTGTCATGCTCCTAGGTCTATTCTGGTATGCGAGGTTCAACAAGGAAACCTTCTACCTGTACAGGTGGCCACTAGCTCTAGTCGTAGGAACAGGCATCGGAGCCGCGTTAAAAACGGTTATCTTTAGTCAGTTCCTTGCCCAGATCACAAGCCAGGCGAACACACCGTTCTTCGTGGCAGGAGACATGATTGGAACCATAAACAACATACTGATCCAGATAATGGTGCCCAGCGTTCTGCTCTACTTCTGGTTCACGGGCGAAGTCCGTGAGTCAGCACCAATGAAGGTGGTAGAGAAGATCGCACGGTACACCATGATGGCTGGATTCGGTAGCGCTTACGGTTACACGGTCCTCACGAGGTACAGCCTGTTCATTGGACGCGCACAGTTCCTGTTAGGCATCCCGCCGAACCCGGCGGAGGCGCAGACAGCGTTCTGGATAATCGCGTTCATCATGCTTGCGTCGCTGATCGGCTACGACTTGTTCATGAAGAAGGACGAACCCGAAGAATAACCCCACCTTTTTTCTTTTTTTAATTACAATCAAAACTGATTTATCGATAATAAACAACTGAAAAGTGAATAAAATGCTTGCAATTATTGGTAAGAAGGTCAACACGATCACCAACGGAATCATCAAGGACGGGGTGATCCTCGTCGAGGATGGAAAGATAAAGGAGATCGGTGCTGACGTCAAGGTACCCAAGGGCATCAAGCCCATTAAGGCAAAGTACGTGATGCCTGGGCTGGTCGAAGCCCACTGCCACATCGGAATCTGGGAGGAGAAGATTGGCTGGGCAGGCAGCGACGGCAACGAGATGACTGAACCTTCAACGCCCCACGTCAGGGCGCTGGATGGAATAAAGGCCAACGCCAACGAGAGTGGACTTGAGGCAGCCCTCCACGAGGGAATTACTACAGCCCAAATAGTCCCGGGAAGCGCAAACGTGATCGGCGGATTCGGAGTTGTGATAAAAACCGCTCCAAAAACCACCGTGGATCAGATGGTTCTAAGGAACCCAAGCGGCATGAAGATCGCTTTTGGCGAGAACCCCCGAAGAGTGTACGGTGTAGAGAAGAAGGTCATGCCCAGCACCCGGATGGGTGTCGCAGGCGTTCTTCGTGAGAATCTCCAGAAATCCAAGAACTACATGGAGAAGAAGGAGCGTTTCGCCGATGAACCGGAGAAGATGCCGGAGCATGATCTCAGACTGGAGGCCCTAATTCCAGTCCTCAAGAAGGAGATACCCTTCAGGGCACATGCTCACCGGGCGGACGATGTAGCTACTGCTATCAGGATATGCGAAGAGTTCGATGTGGAGATGAGCTGGGAGCACGCCACCGAGGGTCATAGAATCGCTGACTTCATTGCAGAGAAGAAGGTACCAGCCGTCTGGGGTCCAAGCCTCACCAGCCGCGGCAAATGGGAGATGAGGGAGCTCGGATACGGCACACCCAAGGTGATGTACGATGCCGGAGTCAAGTTCGCCATCCAGACGGACGCACCCGGCAGCACAATCAGGTTCCTACCCATCTGCGCCGCCCTATGCGTTAAGGAAGGTCTACCCTATGATTACGCCTTGAAGGCTATCACTATCATCCCAGCCGAGATTCTTGGCGTGGATGACCGTGTGGGAAGCCTTGAGGTTGGTAAAGATGCGGACCTGCGCCTGTTGTCAGGTGACCCGCTTGACTACATGACAAAGTGTCAGAAAGTCGTCATTGATGGTGAACTGGTTCACAGCCTGTAAAACAGGCTCCCAATTCTTTTTCTAGAATTTACTTCATCGTTGCCTTTACGATTACTACGTCTTCCTTTGGCCAGTCCTGCATTGCACCATAGGGAGTCATCTTTGTGCCAGTCGCGACTGCCTCGATGGTATCAACCACGTCCATCCCCGATGTGATTTTCCCGAACACTGTGTATCCGTGCCCGTCAAAGCTGGGGTAGTTTAGATTCGTGTTATTGACTGTGTTGATGAAGAACTGGCTGGACGCGCTGTCCGGGTCGCTTGTCCTCGCCATCGCGATGGTTCCCCTCTCGTTCTTGAGGCCGTTCCTTGACTCGATCTGGATGTTGTCCCTTGTCTCCTTGTGCCCACCCTCAGGTGTGAAGCCCCCGCCCTGCACCATGAACTTCCTGATAACCCTGTGGAAGCATAATCCGTTGAAGAAGCCGTCGTTGACGTACTGTACAAAGTTCTTGACTGTGATCGGGGCCCTGCCCCTGTTAAGCTCGATCTCGATGGTGCCCTTGCTGGTCTCCATCACTACAATGTCTGGCATGATGGGGTGAATAGGTGCTGGCTAAATGAATATGTTTGCTAAGAACCCTTGATGGTGATGCTGTTAATCAACACAGTCTCCACGGGCCAGTCTTCCAACGTCGTTGTGTAGTCAAACTCAGGGAAGTATGCCTCATGAATGCTCGTCTCGACACCGTCAATAGCCATTACTACATCCATTCCACTGACAACTTCTCCGAAAACCGTGTATCCGGGATTATCCGCTCCCGTATAGTCTAGGAACGTGTTGTCCTCCGTGTTGATGAAGAACTGGCTGGACGCACTGTCCGGGTCAGTTGACCTCGCCATGGCTATGGTGCCATTAAGGTTTGATAACCCGTTGTTTGACTCGCTCGCAACTGGATCGTTTGGTGTTTTGATCTCCCCATCAGGCTTGAAGCCGCCTCCTTGTATCATGAAACCGCTCATAACCCTGTGGAAGCACAGGCCGTCGTAGTAATCTGACTCAATATAATTGACAAAGTTCACAACCGTGTTGGGTGCGTTCTCCACGTCAAGCTCGACCTCGAAAACCCCCATCGATGTGTCGATCACTGCAATCAAAGCTTGGGGCTTTTTTGGTTGTAAGAACAAGTTCGCTGCGGAGATGAATATTGAGCCGCCGAACAGGAATAATAGAAATATTGAGATTATCTGTTTACGTCCGAGCTTCATGGGTTAACGAGGTGTGGTGCCCCTTTAAAAAAATAGGGTTTCTATCCGAACACGCCTAAAAGGTCAGCTTTCGTGACCAATCCGATGATCTGGCCGTGCCTCTGGACCAGAATTGCTTGATAGTACTTCAAAAGGTTAGACAGCAGCGATATCGGCGCGTCCTCGGCTACCGTCGGCCAGCTCTCCTCCATGATGTCCTCCACGACTTTCCTGCTGGCTGGTATACCGTCCTCGTTGTACAGTATCTGGTCGAGTAGGGTGCGCTCGCTTATACCACCAACGGGCTTGTCCCCGTCCATCACGGGAAGCTGGCTGTACCCGTTCCTGCGCATCAGCTCGATTGTCTCGTGGACGGTGGCGTTCTTCTGGATGCTGATGATGTCGGTGGTCATGACCTCCCCCGCAGTGACCTCTTTTTTCCTTTCCATCTTGTCCAGCGCCTCGAATATCGCTTTCACCTTGAGATAGCTTGGCTCTATCTTGCCTGCCTCAAGCTTGGCGATATAGCTCTGGCTGACGCCTGCCATGTCGGCTAGCTGGCTCTGGGTTAATCCTAGTTTTCTTCTACGGTTCGGGATGATGTCAATAGCGGGAAGCATGCCATGAGGAATTTTATTATGATATATATTCTTTTCTTACCGTTTTTCTGTTAAGTTTATTATTTAAGGCATATCAGTCGGGGCAAAGTGGGGTTCTACGCGCCCCCTCAGCGATTAGTGCACCCTTTAGAGTACGCAGTGTCTCCTGCAGGCTCTCAATCGCGTCGAGCCCTCTTCTAACCTCATCTATGGTGAGTCGTTTATCCTTAACTTCTAGGCTCTTAACCCTGAACCGTTTCACGGTGTTGTTTAGCCATTGGTCTAGGCTCTCAAATCGCTGGGACTCGATGAATTGTCGGTGTGACAGGAAAAGGATGTCATCTAGGTCGTTCTCCAGACCCCAGTCATGCAACGTGTCCAAAAGTCCCTCAACTGTATACTCCAGTACCTCCTTGATGTATTGGATCGCCTTGAGTTCCTGCTCCATCTCCCTCGCTACTTGGGCGGCTTGCCTCTCAGTGTCCTCTTTCCCCCAGTAATGGCGACTGCCATCATCCCATGTGATGAAAATCTCGTCTTTATCCGCCTCGACTATAGGATAGTCTGGCAGCGTATCATCGAAGTGTATGTGTCTCAACCTCACTCATACTCCATTCGGCTGTTGGTTGAAGGAGGAATGTTCGACCATAAATAATCTATGTGCTTATCTGTAAGGATAGATGAGAGAAACTGGTATTATCTAGTTATGATCAATACCATATTCCTCTTGGAATCACATACTCAACAACCAATAAATAGCGGAATATTGTGTATGGGGGTTATCCTAAAGGAAGTGGACAACACTCAACTTACAATTAGACGACTGGGGAACCTTCGAGGGCATAGGCAAAGGCTATGCTTTCACAAAGGAAGGCAGATTTTATTCGGTTTTAGAGACAAAAGTAGGCTCATACCGGGGAAACCACATCCACCCAAACAAACAGTATACGCTACTGCTTTCAGGCAAGGCAGATTATGTGCTGATAGAGGACGGGGTGGAGAGGACGATACCGCTTGTACGCGGCGAGATATCAACCGTTGATCCAGGTATACCACACATAATGGTGGTACACGAGGACATCACCACGTTTGAGTGGTGGGACGGGGATTTCATCGCCGAACCATGCGGTGACGAGTTCAAGAAATACGCCGAGACCTGTATTGGTCCGGAAGACTTTCTGGACAAGGAGTAAACCAAGTGTTCTTTGAGAGACTCCACGTTCCCTGCCCGGTAACTTACGAGGTAGTGCCCCCTAGAGGATGTAGTATTAATCACTTAGAGCCGGTGGTTGAGATGCAGGACCGGTTAGCCGGTATCACCATCACTGACAACCCGATGGCGACGATGCGAATCAGCCCGATAGTGTTCGGTAGCTACATCCGAGAGGAGTTCAACGTTCCAATAATCCCAAACCTCAGTTGTAGGGACAGGAACCTTTTGGCGCTTCAATCCGAGCTACTGGGGGCACACATGCTAGGGTTCAGGGACGTTTTCATCATCACAGGGGATCGTCCACGTAAGAAGGAGAACTTCAAGGGCGTCTGGGAGGTCCAGAGCCAGGACCTTTGCTCAGTAGTCAAATCCCTCAACGATGGTACTGCCCACGACAAGGGGGTTAAGAGAAACCTTGAGACCCCCACCGATTTTAACGTGGGCGGAGCTATCGTACTAGGGCGTCCAAAGGAGACGGAGACTTTCAAGTCCAAGGTAGGAGTCGGTTTCGATTTCTTCATCACCCAGATAACATACGACGCTGGACAGGTCATCGATTTTATTCAAAACATAAACGGGGTGGGCCATCCCCCGATACAGGTGGGCTTATCCCCTGTTGCAAGTGCGAAGCGTTTCAAGCGCATCGCCAAGATGCCCGGGCTCAATGTGCCAGAGAAAACATTGAACAAACTATTCAACGCAGATGACTTTGAGGATGCAATCCTCTGCCACCTGCTGGAGCAAGCCGACAGGATAAGGTCGGCAACCGACTACCCCTTGGGCTTCCACATTATGCCTATAGGCAGCGAGGAGCTGGGGGGCAGGCTAGTAAAGGAGCTGAAAAAATGATACAGAGCAGCATATCAGGAATACTACCAAGGCCAAGCAAGCTGATATCCGCGACTAGGCGATACGACAGGTCAAGGATAACCGAGGACGAGCTAGCTGATGCTTACAGGAAATACTCAGAGGAAGTTATATGTTACCAGCAGGAAGCTGGATTATCCCTCATCAACGACGGGTATCTGCGCAGGCAGGATCTTCTACGACCCTTCACCGAGAAACTAGAGGGCGTCGAGGTTGGACAGCTATACAGGTGGTTCAACAACAACACTTTCTACAGGATTCCCATAGTGAAGGGGAAGATCAGCGGGGAGGCACCATTCAACGACTCATACACCGAGCTTCTACCAAAGGATGGTCTCAAAGCGGTCCTGCCCGCACCCTACACGTTCACGAAGCTTTCAAAGAACGAGCACTATTCGGACGACAAGGAGTTCCTACTAGACTACGCCGAGGTCTTGAACCGTGAGATCAAGGCGTTGGAGGCGCAAGGGTACTCGTACATCCAGTTGAGCGACCCAGCGCTTGTCTACCACAATACAGTCCCTAGCACGAGCAAGCTATCCGAAATCTCCGAGGCGGTTGAGCTAGCCACAAAGGGAGTTAAGGCGAGGACTGGTCTGGTGACCTTTTTCGGTGATGCCGCACCAGTGTTGGGAGCAGTAACCGAGTGGGTAGTCCACGATATCGGCATAGACTACTATGAGACTGATGCAGACGCTGTCAAGGAGAATAGCTTCAAGGGCGGAGTCAGTCTGGGGCTGGTTGATGCCCGGAACACTCTCAAGGAGGACGTGGATGAGCTCGCAAGCATCGCAAAGGAGTTGATTGATGCTTCCTCACCAAAGGACATCATCATTTCTACAAACTGCGACCTCGACTTCCTAACATGGAAAGAGGCAAAGGAGAAGATCAAGACAGTTGTAGCAGTCGCTGCCAAGCTGGAGGAGAGCTAAATGAGGAAACTATACCCGACATACGAGGTAGGCAGCATGGCAAAGCCCACATGGAGAACCAAGGGCTTCGCCGGAAGGACGCTAAACGCAGATGACCTGGCGTACGCCGAGAAATGGGCCAAGATACTGGACCTTGACTATCCCGAACTCGAAAAGGTGCTCAAGGGCGATGACCCTGACAGGAAGCAGCAGATCGTGGACTGGAGTGCACTCTACATCCTAAGGATGTTCGAGAAAGCCGGAATCGACTACGTCTATGATGGCGAGCAATGGCGCGTCGAGATGTACGAGCACGTCATACGCAAGCTGGGCGGCTTCAAGTTCAGCGGCTGGATCAAGAGCTTTGATTACAGGTACTTCAAGAAGGCAAGCGTCATAGAGAAGGTCAGCTACGACAAGCCATACTATATCGAGGAGTACGAGGCTGTAAAGAAGCAGACTGATCTCCCTCTCAAGGTACCAATCACAGGACCCTACACACTGACCGACTGGACCTACAACAACCACTACGAGAAAAAGCTCAGTAACATCAAGAGCTTCCCCAAGCGACGCCACGAGGCACGCAAGGAGCTCATCATGGACATCGTGGAGGAGGCGCTGCGACCCGAGTTCAAGAAACTTGTCGATGCCGGAGTCCAGTGGATACAGATCGACGAGCCGGCGGTAACCACCAAGGAGACAGCGGAGGAGATGGAGATATTCGTTGATGCTTACAACAGGTGCACTGAGGGATTTGACATCGAGTTTAGCCTCCATAACTGCTTCAGCAACTATGACCTGCTCTCCGAGTACGTGCCACATCTCAAGAACTGCACGCAGCTCAGCCTAGAGTACGCAAACAGGGATGTACGCGAAGAAGGCAAGGAACACCCCGGGTACGATGGTCTCACAAAGTTCCTCGACAACGGGTACAAGGGCGAGTACGCCCCAGGGTTCCTCGATATCCACACAGACTTCATGGAGAGCCCGGAGCTGGTCAGGGACCGTGTGCTATACGTCTCGGATATCGTTGGGAAGGAGAAGGTATGGGTCACTCCAGATTGCGGTCTCAGGACCAGGAGCTGGGAGATAGCCTACGAGAAGCTCTGCAACCTGACTAAGGGAGCGGAGCTGGCGAGAGAACTCGCCTAGCCCTCCTTGTGGTAGCAGTAACGCTCCACGTACAGGTCTATTTTTCCATCCTCTTTGACCTCGAATTCTATTGGAGCCTTCAACCCGTCGATGCTTGTGTAGTAGTGAAGTCCCTCCATGGGATCAACCGGGATCAATGGCTGACTGGTGTCAGAGAACGGTGTTTTTGACTCTAGGTAGAGAAGCCCTCCCTTCTTGACCACGTTCACTCTCTCAATACCCTTGTATGTCACGTAGCTCCCAACGAGCCTAGCCATATTCTCTTTGATCCTGAGTGAAGGAACTGCTTCTATTGGTTCTAATCCAAGCAGGATGGCTAGGCAACTCTCCGCTATCTCCTCGTAGGGCAGCTTTGCACTGTTTCCCATCATTACTACCCCGATATTCTTCTCCGGGATGAACGCCATGTAGGCGGTTGAGACCAAGATGCTTCCACCGTGACCGACCATCTTGAAACCATTGAAGTCAGGGATTATCGTCAGCCCGTATCCGTACCCCACCTCCCCATAGTAACCCTTTGGTCGGTTGATGTGCAATGTTTGTGTCTTGTCAAAGCTCTCCTGCGTTGCGAGCCTACCGCCCTCGTACTCCCCCAAGTTCATCAGAGCATTGAGGTAGGCTGTCATCTCATTGACGCTGCTGGCGATTCCCCCGGCTGCCGCGATGAAGCTGAACTCTCCCTTTTCCTCGGGGTTCGGGTAAGGGAACCGGCTGGGCTCCACGGAGCCATCTGGCTTTTTCCAGTGGGGCAAAATCTTGTCAGAATCCTCCTCAAACTTGAAGGTATCCATAGTGCTCCTTTCCATTCCCAGAGGGTCGATCACCTTTTCCTTAATGTAACGATGGAACGGCATCCCCGATTTGATCTGGATGATATGTCCAAGCATTCTCCACGCTGCGTTATGGTAGAAGAACCGTTCACCCGGGTCCGCGACCACCTCATCCACAGCACCGTTAACCAGGTCGTAGAACTCCTCAACTCCATTCCATGGGATCCCGGTGTCTGCTCCAACTCCCTTGTAGAGGGCAACGCTGCTTGATGCGAGACTCGGGACACCGAGGCTGTGGGTCAGTAGGTGGTGTATCCGTATCGGTTTGTCCTCTTTACCCACCTTAAACTGCAGGTGATCTGAGACTGGGTCATCCAAGTTGAGTAATCCCTTCTCCACTAGCTGCATCACCGCTATCGCTACGAAGCTCTTCGTGATGCTCCCAATTCCGTATAGTGTGTCCGGTGTCGCTGGTAGATCATTCACCGTGTCACGAAGCCCGAAGCCACCCGCGTATATGGTCTTGCCTTCCCTCACAACGGCGATACTGAAGCCGGGGAGCTTCCCAGCCTCCATGTATCTCGGGACGTTATCCTTAATCCAAGAAACAAGCTTTGAGTCCAATATGTGTCAAGAATGTTTAGGACCTTTGAAGATAAATGCTAAACGGCTGGGGTTACCTTGAGACCTTTTCAAGAGCCCCAGCGATGATCAGCGGGAACAACGAGGTGATCTCTCCAAATATGGTCGCCGTCTTTTCCTCAAGCTGACCCTTACGGAGCTTGCCCCATGTTATTGACTCCTTTAACGGTGCCCCGCTGAGGCTGCCGTCCTCCACCCTAGCGCTGCTAATCTGGACAGCACAGTCCAACCCGTCCCTCAACGTGTGCATGTACTGTGTATGGTGCTTGGGGGTACCTCCGCCGAGGATTATTGCCCCAGATTTTTTGGCGTCGAAAATCATGTCTGCGAGCAGATCGAAGTCCTTGATCGGATTGAAAACAAGTGTCTTGTTTTTTGCGTACATCCAGAGTGGGATGCCTAGCATGCTGTCGAGGAAACCGGGACTGAAGATTGGAATATTCGCGTCCGATGCTGCTCGTAAGATTGATTCCTCGTCTTTGATCCTTGAGCCTAGTTCGTGGAGGAACTCGTGGAACGTTATCCCCTCCCTTTTCTCCTCGGGGATGTCGTCAATGATCTTGCCAACGTAGTCCTCGATGTCCACGAAGGTATCGTTCTCGATGAAGACATCGTAAGCCCTATTGTATCCTTCCTCGTATAGCTTCTCGTCATCAACAAAGGTAGTACCCTGGTAGTGGGTCCTGCCCATAGCCTCCACGATGTCGTGGATCATGTTGGCACCGTTGGTCATCACGGCGTCAATGTATCCGTTCTTGATGAGGTCACGGAGAATAACACGCATACCGCCGGGTATCAGTGGTCCTGATAAAGTGATAAAAGTGGTATAATCAGGGTCGCTGAACATCTCAGCGACAAGATCCACGGCTCTACCGACCCGGCCACCTTGCATCACCCCGGTTAGCCTCATCTCCTCGGCGAGCTCACCCACGGTCATACCGGGGCGTAGCCGGATTTGATGGACCTTTTTCATTTGTGCGCCTTCAGTTCTTGACTCGCTGGATCTTGATACGTTCCATGATGATCCAGTACTCGACTTCCTTGCCTGCTTCAAGGGCTGAAGCAACATCGTCTTCGTTCGGCATCTCGACGTCCATCATCTCATAGTTCTCAAGATCCATGAGCTGGACGCTTGAAGGACTCATACTGACCACCTGTCCACTCCTCTTGTCTACTATGGGGACCTGGATGTTAGCTCCAGTGCTGCCGACGAAGCTCTGTTTTGAACCGTCGAATAGGCTGATGGCCGTACACCTGAACTTTGCGCTGCCGTGCTTTCCGGGCTTGCTCTTTGTTACCTGAGCGATCCTGCTTGGTACTCCGTTAATAATGGCGTAGCTACCAACCTTGAGCTCGCCAACCTTGGCCATTCTAAATGACAATACATGTTCACCTATTGATTTTAATCACATTGAGATATCAAACGTATTAAATGTAACGCCTAGGGGCATATTTTTACCCCTTATCGCGTGAAACCCGTTATTCTGGGTTATTTCTTGCGTTTCGGGATGGTGAAAGACACCGACCCTGTGAATACTTCCGCCTCAGGGGAAACCCCAACGAGCTCAACAAAGAAAGACGTGTAATACTCCTTTAGGAAGTTGCTCCACTTCTTCCCGAACGGGTGACTCAGGTGTATCATGTCCTTGTCTTGGAGAACATGGTAGGTGGACCTGAACCATCCACTGTTCTCGCCAAGGTTCGAGATATACCATATGGCGGTGTCATAGGTTATGCTCAACCCGCGTTTAACCATAAGCTCGTTTGGACGCTCCTTTCCCATCTCCCTTGCGGCCTCCATGAGCTCCTCCTCATCCATCAAATTTAACAGCCCCAACATGGTCGGCTGGCTGATGGATATCGCGCTCATGTTCTCGTAGAACCTGTAACTGAGAACGTATTTACGTACGATCTGCTCCATCAGGGTGTTCACGCTGACCCCGCTTCGTTGTGCCTCGTACTTGATTATGTCATCGTAGCCTTCATCCATCCGGATAGTCCGAGTGGTGGACCTGTCTTTTGTGTAGGGGTCATTTGCGGTCAAGGTGTACAAATGAGCACAACTGAACACACATATTAACCTTACTCGGCTACTACAATGTTCTGTACACGGCACCTTTATAATAAAAAATTCAACCGTAATCCTGACCGGCACCTTAAGGTTCTGGAGGTAAACGAAAATAAAGTGCACGAGCTGCGGAAGCGAACACTTAGTGATCGACTATGAGTCAGGCGAGGAGGTCTGCGGAAGATGCGGACTCGTTGTTCGCCAGAACATGGTTAACCAAGGACCAGAATGGAGGGCTTTTAGCACCGCTGAGAACAACAGCAGGGCAAGAACCGGTCTCGGATACAGCTACACGCTATACGACAAGGGATTATCAACAATCTTCCGTCCAGACAGGGACGCGAACGGAAACAGGCTCAAGAACGAAACAAGGATACAGATGACACGGCTACGCCGATTCGACAACAGAACAAAATTCGACGAGACAGCACAAAGAAACCTCAGCTCAGCCATGGCGGAGCTGGACAGAATCGCAACCCAACTACACCTACCAAAAAACGTCAAGGAAAGAGCAGCACTGATCTACAGGAAAGCCCTCAAGGCCGACCTACTACGTGGACGCAGCATAGACGGCTTCGTTGCCGCGAGCCTCTACGCAGCGTGCAGACACCTAAAACTACCAAGACCACTTAAAGACATCACAACGCTATCTACACGTACACACGCCGAGGTTGCACGCACATACAGGCTACTACTCAAAGAACTCAACCTACGCATGCCAGTTGACGGACCAATAAAGTTCGTCCCAGGCATCGCATCAAAACTTAACCTACACACACAAACCGAACAGTACGCCATCGAGCTACTGCAAGCAGCGCACAAGAAACGAGGACTAACAGGAAAAGACCCAAGGGGACTGGCCGCAGCCGCCCTGTACAAGGCAAGCATCGAGACAAACGACAAGCGTATCCAGAAGGACATCGCGGAGGCCGCGGGTACAACCGAGGTTACTCTTCGTAACCGTCTACGTGGGATAGAAGAGCTTCTTACTCAGGCATAGACGAGTTCCGGGTTATCCATACCCGACAACACTTCATTGTAATCATCATCCATGCTAGTTCTAGCTCTATTTGCTATCAACGAGATGACATGGTCGATGTGAAACTGGGGTATATGGCGGTACGTCGCTCTCTTGACAACCCTGACACCCTTGATCATGAACGGTCTGCTGCCCTCCCGTTCGTCCCCCGTCTCTTGGACATCAAACTTGTACTTGTTGAACTCGATCAAACCGACTCCCTTCGGGACAAGACTGGGCGAGATGAGTTTGGTTGGAGCCATAACGTAGTTGTAGTTGGTGCTTGTGCAGATGAACCCGTTCTTGAAGTCGCTTTTGCTGACCTTGACCTCGATGCCTCTTAGAACGTTGTACCCGATATCATACTTCTCGGGCTTGGACAACTCAAAGTCGTCGTACTCCTCATCCTGTATCTTCCGTTTCCTCCACGGGAAGTACTTCAACCCGACACCTACGACATCTATGACTTTCTTGCTGTCCAGTTCAAGGTAACGGAGGAGCCCCAGCTGGTTGAGCTTGACCTCCATATCAACCATGTGGCACATCTGGTTGTACAGCCACAGCTTGCCCACCTGCTTCAGGTATAAATGACGCGGCGACTCCCCCATACCCCTTCACCATACTTGGCTGCTTTTCAGCCATCTGGTTTCAAGGCTGATAATCATAAAAGAGGTGTGCAGAAAAACGGTGAGGAGACCTGGATGAAAATGGCTACTCCTCGGCTGACCATTCCTTGAGTTTCTCAAGGGCGACGGCCACGCTGGGGACGAAGCTCTGGTATGGGCCAATCTCCTTAAGCATCTTGTCGATAAGCTCCTTCGCCTCAGCCCTCTGCTCGGGTGTAGGGTTAGCAACGCATTCATCTATCTTTTTGAAAGCCGCGATTCCCTCCTCTACCATTGGCCCGAAACTCCTGTAGTTCTCAAGGAGGTCAATCGCGTCCTTGATGCATGTCCTCAACTCGTCTGTACCCATAACTATCCCATCAGAGTACGAAGGAATCCTTAAATAACGTGCGAGAGGATGTCTTGCGTCGGAGTGAAAGATATTGGGTGAATGTTTTAATACAATCCAGATTTTCGCTTCTGAGTCATTCTAGATATTATTCTTCAAAACGGGGGTACGGCTTCCTTGGTTGACATTGATGTCACGCGGGAGCTAGTAGAGGGCTTGGCTAGGTCAGCCAGACTCACCTTGACGCCCGAAGAAACCACCAAATACACTCAGCAGCTATCAGTGATTCTCGAAGCCTTCAAGGAGCTAGACGAGGTAGACACCGAGGGGGTAGAGCCAAGTTACCATCCAATCGAGCTTGAGGATGCTCTAAGGGATGATGTGCCAGAGAAATGGGTTTGGGACCCGCTCGCAAACGTCGTTGACAAGGAAGGCAGGAGCATCAGGGGGCCGAGGATCAAGTGAGCCTCCTGGACAAAGTAAGGAAACTCGATGAAGAGTACCACTTCATGAACGCTTACGCCGAGGATGAGCCAACCGGTTCAGGCGTATTGAGCGGACACGCGGTCTCTGTAAAGGACAACGTATGCGTAAAAGGCGTGGAGTCCAAGGCAGGCAGTAAGGTTCTCGAAGGTTACGTACCGCCATTCGATGCCACGGTTATCGCTAAGAGTCGGAAAGAGGGTGCAACCATCATTGGCAAGACCACCCAGGACGAGTTCGGGTTCGGCACATTCAACGTGAACACCCCATACAAGGTACCCCTAAACCCGCATGACAATGAACGGAGTACCGGTGGGAGCAGCGGAGGAGCCGCATGCATCACTGCGCTGGCAGATTTCCCCCACGTAGCCATATCCGAGAGCACTGGTGGCAGCATCAGCTGCCCAGCCTCATGGTGTGGAGTCGTAGGCATCACCCCAACTTATGGAAGGGTAAGCCGTTGGGGGCTGATCGACTACGCCAACAGCCTCGACAAGATCGGGGTGATGGCGAAGACAGTCAAAGAGGCAGCAATGTTCCTCGGAGTCATCAGCGGACCTGACAAGTACGACAGCACCGTACTCGATGCCCCTGTCCCGGACTACACGATTCCTGCACCCATCGAGGAGATGAAGATCGGTGTACCCAAGGAGTACTTTGGAGACGGAGTAGACCAAAAGGTAGAGGATCAGGTATGGGCATCAATAAAGGACTTAGAATCAAAGGGAGCCACCATCATCGAGTTGAGCCTCCCCCACACAAAGTATAGCCTCAGCAGCTACTACATCATCGCAATGGCCGAGGCAAGCACAAACCTAGCAAAGTTCAGCGGGCTCAGGTATGGTCTCCAGAAACCAATCGAGGGCAACTTTGACCAGTACTTCAGCACTGTACGAACCGAGGGAATGGGCGACGAGGCAAAAAGACGAGTTATGCTGGGTACTTTCACGAGGATGGCCGGCTACAGGGACGCCTACTACACGAAGGCGCTCAAGGTCAGGACAAAGGTGATCGAGGACTTCAAGAAGGCGTTCAAGAGCGTTGATGTCCTCGCCGCACCAACAATGCCGGTTATCGCGCCAAGGTTCGACGAGATCGCGGAGCTTGAGCCCATCCAGCACTACATGATGGACATCCTAACGGTTGCACCAAACCTGGCAGGTATACCAATGGTATCTGTTCCATGTGGTGAGAGTGATGGAATGCCCGTTGGGTTACACTTAATGGCGGATCACCTAGGCGAGCTCAAGATGTTGCAGGTTGCACGGGAGGTGGAGCAGTGAAAGCCACCATTGGGCTTGAGATTCACGTCCACATGAACACAGAGAGCAAGCTGTTCTGCTCGTGCAGCACCGATATCGGCGACAAGGAGCCTAACACCGAGGTTTGCCCAATATGCCTTGGGTACCCGGGAAGCAAACCCAAGCTCAACAGGAGAGCAGTTGATTTCGGTATGCTAATCGCTCTGGCACTGGAGAGCAAGATAGAGTCCGAGATCAGGTTCAGCCGGAAGAACTATTTCTACCCGGACATGGCGAAGAACTTCCAGATCACCCAGTACGAGATACCCCTCTCATCAGGCGGGTACCTCCTCGTGGGCGACCACCGAATCGGAATCACCCGTGTACATCTTGAAGAAGATCCCGCGAAGCTGACCCACGTGGGTGGAGGAATCACCAACGCACGTGAGACCCTCATTGACTACAACAGGGCTGGAATCCCACTAGTCGAGATTGTCACCGACCCGGACATCGAGTCCACCGAAGAGGCGAGGGCGTTCCTGGAGAAGCTCAGCCTCATATTGGACCACCTAGGAGTCTACGATCCAACAGAGGAGGGAGCGTTACGTGTTGACGCGAACATCAGCCTCGACGGAGGTACGCGGGTTGAGGTCAAGAACATCACCGGGTTCAAGAACGTCGAGAAGGCGCTCAACTACGAGGTCATCAGGCAGAAAAGCGCCCAGAACATGGGGGTGCCAATTGTACGCGAGACCCGCCACTTCGATGCAGGTTCAGGAGTAACCAGCACTCTCCGACTCAAGGAGCAGGAGGAGGACTATGGATACATCGCTGAGCCCGATCTGGTTAAGGTTAGGTTAACCGAGGACTGGATAGGCAGGCTCAAGGATACGATGCCTGAGCTACCCGACCAGCGCATCAAACGACTCGTAGAACAATACGAGATTCCCCGGTTCCAGGCTAGCATCATCGTGCACACAGGGCTTCAAATGAGCGAGTTCTACGAAAACAGCTGCGGCTTATATCCTGACTCGAAGATAGCGTGCAACTGGCTGGTCACGTACCTGCTGAAGAGCCTCAACTACGAGGGCATGAGCCTCAAGGAGAGCGGACTTGCACCCGAGACATTCGTTGAGCTGCTAGAGCTCATTGATGAAGGCACAATCAGTGAGAGGTTGGCAAAGGAGCTCATCAAGGACTATGTCAAGACGGGTAAGTCGCCCAGGCAGCTAGTCAAGGAGAAGAACCTTGGACTGCTGGGCGAGGATGAACTACGAGTAGTGGTGAAAGAGGTAGTAGCTGAGTTCCCCAAGGCTGCCGAGGATTACAGGAGCGGCAAGGAGAAGGCAGCCGAGTACCTCATCGGGCAGACACTTAGACGCATCCGGGCACGGGCCACGGCGAATGATGTTAGAAGGCTTGTTTTGGAGGAGTTAAACCGGAAATAGGGTTTTCTGGTTAAATCGGTGGAAAACAGATATTTCCACATATTCTCTTCCATCCTAGGTGATACTGAAATAGCAGTAATTTTAACGTTTTTTACATTATCAGTGATTTTTAGCTCAATTACTTGCTTGTTTTACACAACTTTTTTATATGATTTCATGGATTATGTGAAAATGAGCCTTGGTAGCTCAGTAGGTAGAGCACCTGCCTGTTAAGCAGATGGTCAGAAGTTCGAGTCTTCTCCAGGGCGCCACTAAACTTCCCCAGGTATCCGAAGGA
>CAZPRN010000003.1:0-232169 GCA_964589605.1 uncultured Candidatus Bathyarchaeia archaeon
CTAGTCCGGTCAAGGATTCCGGCCTCTCGAGTCGGAGATCCCGGGTTCGAATCCCGGCGGGAGCACCATTCTCAAACCTTGTTCCACGAGCTTATGACTTTGACAGCCTCAAGTAGGTTCTTGACTCTTGTATCAGCTTTGTCTGTCTCGGGATGTTCTCCCTTTCTTGTTATTAGAATCGTTTTACATCCGTATTTTTTTGAATTCTCGATGTCAAGCTCAACATTGTCACCAATAACGGCTGTCTCGGATGGGACGAGTTCAAGTTCGTCGAATATTGCTTTGAAGATACGGGGGTTGGACTTTTCGACACCAGCCTCATACCCTGTACAGACGAAGTCAATCTGATCAATGATGTTAGGTATGTCATGCATAAACCAACACTTGGGGGTAGTTGTGGCGATCGCCAGCTTCAAGCCCATTTCCCTTAACTGCTTTACTGAGGTCTCTGAGTCATTGAATGGTACGAATTGGCTGTCATCGTATAGTTGTATTATTTTATTCATGGTTTCATTGTCGATTTCAATTTCTAGATGCTCGAGTGTGCGTCTGAAGATTTCCTCATTTGTTTTGAAGCCCATTCGCGGATATTCGATGAACACTGTATATCCTAGTGCATGGTCTAGTGATTGTGGGTAAGCCTCATACCCGCTTTCCAACAATATATTGGAGACCTGCTTCACTGTAATAACTTCAGGGAAGTTACCGATGGTCTGGAATAGGTCGAGGATTACACCCTTTATCATAATATGGTAATGTTAGATGTAGATAAAAAAAATCCTACTCGCGCTCCTGTCGTCTAGTCCGGTCAAGGATTCCGGCCTCTCGAGTCGGAGATCCCGGGTTCGAATCCCTGCGAGAGCACCAGTTCTATTAAGTAATTTGGAGGTTGACTGGTCGCCCCTTCTCGAAGCTGGCGGTGAAGCTGCGGAATGTTACCTCGAATATCCTGATCTTGCCGTACCGTTTCTCGTTGAGTAAGCCCATCTCTTTGAGCTTCATGAGGTGTCTCTCGACGCTGGTGTAGTTGAGGCCGGTTCGCCTGCTCACCTCGCTGATGTTGAGCTCGCCGCTCTCTGTGAGTACCTCCAGTACTCTGATCCTTCCCTTGCTGCCTAGGATTTCCTCGGCTCGTTTATCCCTGTTGTACAGACTCATAGTAGTTCCACCACCTTTTGCTCCAGCTGTTCAGCCGGTATCTTGTCCAGCCTGATGAGCTGGGTTCTGCCCTGACTTGATGAGTGCATCTCCATGGCAACGAAGTCCAAGTCGTTGAGCTTTTTGAGGTACTTCCAGAACTGGGTGTGTCCCCTCTTCTTCTCACCGTACTCCTCGCAGACCATGTGGTAACTGGACTCGATCTCTCCGGTTGTGGCCTCAGGCGCGGTGCTTGACATGAAGAACCTGGCTATGCCTAGAAGAGATAGCTTCTCGTGCTGGCTGAGGTACTGTATCTCATCTGGCACGGTTATGTCAAAGATGCCGACGGCAATGCTCCTTACGTGCTCTGGTGTTAGTTGTCGTACGCTCTCCCTGTCAGCGTTCAACCCGGCCCCGTAGAGGAGGCTGATGGCGTACCTGGCGTCGCCTTTCTCCTTTGAGGCTACATCACTGATGAAATCGATGATCTCAAGAGGCACGGCATCCGGTCTGAAGGCTCGCTCCATCCTGTATAGTAGAATGTCCGTTAGCTGTGCCCTGTCGTAATCGGACAACCGTATGACGTTCCTCTGGAGGCTGCTCAGTGTGCTTCTGTCCAGCTTCCTGAAGACCTCGGCGTCCTTGCTTATGCAAAGGAGGTTGAGCCGTCTTGGGTCATCAGGGGTTGTCTCATGGAACCTTGTGAGGTAGTAGAGGGCGTCGCTTCCCTCGTTGTCTATAAGTGCGTCCACCTCGTCCAGTACGAGTAGTATTTGAGTGTCCTCCTCGTCCAGTATCTGACGGAGGATGTCAAGCAGCTCGTTTGCAGAGTAGCCCCGCTCTGGGAAGTCTGGCCTTATCCGGGTTACCACCTGGCTGAGCACCATGAAGAGGCTGCCCCTGCGCTCCCGGCAGTTGATGTGAATGTAATGGAAATCTATCCTGCGTCGGGTTGCCTTCTCCCTGAGGGCTTTCCCGTAGGATTGTGCGAGTACGGTTTTTCCGCTCCCGACGTTTCCTATGATGACTGCTTTCTGGCTAATTTCCTGTGGGGCTGTGACGATGTGGTCGAACAGGGATTCCAGGTGCTTCATCTCTACGTCCCTGTGTAGGATTGCGTCTGGTATATGGTGTATCTCAAGGATACTTTCATCGACGAATACTGATTGATAGCCCATTCTAAGCCCCAGTGTGTTGGATGAGGAATGCGCATTTATGCATTTCGTCTGTTCTAACAAACATAAAGTGTAGAGGCGAGTGAAAGTGGTTGGGGTTATTCACCTTCTAAAATACGGAATAACTCGTCCTGATCGACATCCTCAGCCTCTATTTCATCGCCGTTCATGGCAACGATCACTTTACCAGATGCTGTGATCTCTCCAATGATGCTGGATTTGACATTTTTTGAACCTAGATGGGTTACCACTTCATCAGCTCTATCCGCCTCAACGCAGAGAAGTAAGCTGCCTGAGCTTAACAGCTTCAGTGGATCAATGGATAGAGCATCAGAGATTGCTCGGGTCTCTTTGGAGATTAGTAGTTTTGTCTCGTATACTTTGAACCCTAAGCCGGATGCCTCGGATATTTCAAGCAAACCATTGAGTATTCCGCCTTCTGTTGGTGTGTGCATCGATGTGACGCACCCCATCTTTGTCGCCTCAAGCGCCTCTGGGACGACGCTGATCATGTCAAGCATCTTAACCGCATCATCAAGTAGTTCCGGGGACACCGAGTCCTCAAGCTTATCTCGTAGGTCTGATGCAAGTATTCCGGTGCCCTCAATCCCAACGCCCTTAGTCAGGATGATCTTGTCTCCTATCTTGGCTCCATCGGTGGTGATCTTTGATTCCTTGTTTACCTCGCCAAGCATGAAACCCGAAACAATGGGGCGAGTAAGCCCAGGTGCGACTTCTGTGTGACCACCAACGATGCTTATGCCTAGATCACAGCATGCCTCGTGCTGCTCCAGCATAATAGTCTCCAGTAGGCTCTCAGGTGATCCCTCGGGAAGAAGAACGATACTGAGATACCACAATGGGATTGCTCCTCTAGCTGCTACATCGTTAGCGTTGATGTGAACCGCTAACCACCCGATCTTGTTCTCCGCACCCGTGATAGGGTTTGCCTTTGCGATAAGAACTCGGTCACCCATATCAAGGAGCGCTGCATCCTCTCCGATCTTGGGCCCTTTAATCACCCTCTCACTGGGGATTCCCAGGCAACTGAAGACTAGTCTGCTGAGAACGTCCTTCGGTATCTTGCCAACTGGCAGCCTTTTTTCGTCGGGCATGGAGCTTCAAATGAATACAGGTTGAGGTGGATTTAGGTTAAGCGGTGGTCCTCTTGCATGTGAAGCCCATCACTGTTGGGTGGTACTCGATGTCTGTGAACCCTGCTTCCCTCAGCCTACGTTTGACCCCAGTGTGGATGTTCACTTTGCGGTACCTAGACCTTGGTTCACCCGTGTAATGGAACATTCTGCCCTTGGGCTTGATCACCCTAGCCAACTTGATGTAGAACTCTTGGCCGTATAGGTGGCCTGCTGACGAATGTCGCGGCGGGTCATGGATAATATAGTCAAAATAGGAGTTTGGAAGGGCCTCAACGACGTTGAAGCTGTCTCCGATTATCTTGTGTATATGATCTGACTCGTACAGTTCCCTTGACCAGGGGTTAATCTTGGAGATGTGGAGCACGCTTGGCTCAAACTCAACGGAAACAACCATGTTTGCGCCTGATTTCATTGCCTCAATCGCGGTATAGCCCAGACCCATACAGGTGTCTAAAACATTTCCATCTTTGATACCAAGTATACGGAGCTTCTCAGCGGCATCCCGGTCTGGTGTTGTATTCTTTGTGCGGTGCATCCGTATGCCATCAATCTCTAGGGTGGGAGCGCCGCCTGCTGGTACCAGCTTATAATAATGTTTCCCACTTGTGGCGGCCAAGAAAACCGATTTCTCGTCAACAAAGTAGATTGACCCCTCGCTTTCAGATATCTTTTCGAGGCTTATCGAATCGATATATTCGCCTCCCCCCAAGAAATAGCCACCATTTGACGATTTTACGGTTGATTTAGATAAACCAAGGTCTAGGGATACCTCGGTTTTTCCTGCCAGAATGGCTTTTGCCTGCACGCTGGTGAGCATGGGGGGAAGGTTTTGAGTCATCTTTCACATTGTTCCATTGATTTTCAGGTTTAATGGATGTATTCACCGGTATAAATCGATCACACCTACATATTTCTACTCCATTTTTACTGCTAAAACAGACCATTCTTTCTCGGTTTGAGAGTAACTTGTTAGCATGACAATGAAAGTGCCTAAAAAAGGCAAGTATCATGTATGCATTCATTAAATTTTATCAAGGAAAAGCAACGCTGAAACATGTTTTCGATATGCTTATATGGCGTTTTCATAGGTTTTCGCTCGATTGCCTATGGCAACAGACGAAAAACAGAACGGCCTCAAAGGGATGATGAAGGAGGTAATCGACCAAATTCTCCCAAGCAACGAGGTCGAGCTGACTGACATTAAGGAGGAGATCTGGACAGACCTCGCAGCACTCTACTACAAGTACGAGGACGAGGACCAGAAAAGAGCCTTCCGAGAGGTCATGCACGACATATGTGAGAAAATAAGCCAGGGTAAGTGGGACTCTGTCTACAAGAAATTATATCGGGTCGAGCAGAAGGACAAGCCCTTCTAGTCACCCCATTAAACAATTTATTTTTCCCTTATAGTAGGTTAGTAACTATCAAGATTTAAATTCAGTTAAAGGCTACAAGGATACGGTAAGACTCGTTTTCTCATTGCGTTTCCCAAAACCATGGACGAGTCTTACCACGCATGGTTCTCTGATTAAGAAAGTGTTACCAAGAGGCGTCGCAGCCTCAAGGGTTTAGATCATTGTCTGGTTCCACGGTGGGATGTAGAACTCGAAATACAGTACCTTACCGCCCGGAACGTCCTCGTATCCAGCGGCTGAAGCGTTTAGAAGGGTTGATTTCGCTACAACCGACAGAACATCAGTCGGTGAGGCTGATTTTGATTCACCAATTAGGATCTTGAACACGTTCTCGTCCATCCTGAGGCCCCGGACATCAACGAGTTTGTCCAGCCTTTCCACAAAATCCGCTAGGTATTCTCCCTCAAATGTGAGGTTTGTGCCTACGCCCCTAACCCTGTCGAGTATTGCCTTTACTTCGTCGTTCAATGTATGCTAGGGAAAAGGGTGGCTTGTTTTAACCTTTACTCGGGTTCAACCCGGTTGTGAAGGTTGACCAGAGAGGCCGTTGATAGTACACCAAGTAGCCAGGCGACCATGTTGATGAGGTACCAGAAATCCCTTGCCCACCACTTGTTTACTGTCCAGAGGTAGAAGGGGAAATCAAATCCGTCATTTGGTAAGGCGACTACTATCTCGATCTGCCATAGACTAGCCATCAGCAGACCCGTTGATAGAACCAAGCCAAGAAGAGGTACGAGAAGCGCCTTGAGGTCTGGCTGGTTTTCAGATAGTGTCATATGTCACCAAAGCGAGCCGACCATCTCTAATAAACAATTAGATTAGTTCTCGATTTTCACCATTGACAGGCTAATAATCGCCAAAAACAGGGCGACAGACGCCACTGGGAACAGATATTTCGGACCCATCGAGTCCCAGACAAACCCGAAGATCAACGGCCCGACTATCAGCCCCAAGTCCTCGAATGAGCCATATAGCCCCATCGTCATGCCCAGTTTCTCCCTGTCTGCAAGTTTTGATAGTAGTATCAATGAGACTGACTGGGAGGAGAATGTTAACAGAACGGCAACGGTGATCACCATTAATTGAAGCGGGGTTTGGATGAATAGGTAAGAAATTGATAAGACACCGGAGGCAGCGAGGAGTATCATCAGCATCCTCTTTACGCTAATCCTGTCGGTGAGTCTGCCAATTAAGGGCGTACCGACCAGTTGTGCGGTTGTGCCAAGGGTTAGCATCAATCCGATGGAAACTTCGTCCATGTCATAAATCTCGGAGGCGTAGATGGGAAGGAAGCTGCGGATGGCGGATACGCCTATGAATATTGATAACGCCATCAGGAAGGTTGTCCTTATTCTCTGGTCCGCGATGATCTCTCTAAAGGACTTGATCAAAGCCTTTGGGCCATTCCCTACGTCACTGGGTACAGGGCGGTCCTTTCCGGTGGCGAAGGTCAGGACAGCCGCAACTAGGAGAATGACGGTTGAGGCGTAGAATGCAGTTGGATAACCATAATTCTGGGTGATCCAGCCTCCCAGCACAGGTCCAAGTATACCCCCGATGGCTACGCATGTTGACCAGAGGCTCATGTTGAAACCTAATCTGTGGGCTGGTGATATGTCAGCTATCAACGCCCTACTTGTTGGCCCAACCATGACGAAGAAAGCCCCAATCAGGAACTGGAATATGAAGAAGTAGGGTAGTAGGCTGGGGAACGTGTAAAGCGGCAGTATGCAGCTCATAAAGATCATCGAGAGAACAAGTATCCTGATTCTATTGACCCTGTCTGACATCGAGCCCCAGAATGCCTCAAAGGTGATCAGCCCAACAGCGAGGCTTGTCGCAAGAAAGCTCCACTGGGAGACGCTCACCCCTAGGCTCCTCACGTAGAGGGGCATGACAGGTCCGTTGACTGTTAAGGATAGGCTGAACCCCCTCAGAAAAACCAGCGCGTAGACTGGTAGCAGTTTTCTTATTGATTCATCCAAGGCGGTGGCTCCGTCTAACAGCGGTCGCCTCTTCCGAATTTAAGAATATTGGGTGGGTTAGACGCCTAGTAGGCGCATGAGGTTCCTCGTGCAGGCTTCCCCAACGTCCTCCTTGGTCATCCCTTTTATCTCCCCTATCAGCTCACACGCGGTAATCACTCCCTCGGGTTTGCTTGAGTCTGTCTCGGTGAGAAGGTACTCGATTGGAGTGGATTTGACGGCTGAGATAAAGGAGGGATCACCCGCCTGGATGGTTCTCAGCCCTAGGCTGAGCATGATTCCATGGTCTACGCATCTTCGTGCATAGTCAGTGTCCTTTGAGAAGCCGTGTATCGCTAATCCTGTGTCTAGGTTTCCCGAGTCAGCGAGAATATCCAGCATCTCCTGTCCGGGGGCACGGTCATGAACAATCGCTGGTAGACTCAGGTCCTTTGCGAGGGCTAGTTGGTCGTTAAAGGTCTTGTACTGAATCTTGGGATCGATATATCTGTCTTCGCGCACCCATTCATGAGTCATCCTGCCAATAAAGTCCAGGCCGATCTCGCTGATGGAAACACACTCTGGGTCCTCTGCTAGAGTCCTGAACTTTTCACCCACAGAATCATCGTACTCGTCCGCGTACCATGGGTGGACTCCAACGCAGGACTTGACTATCTCGTGTCTCTGGGAGGTGACGACGGCTTGCTGGGAGGATGGGAGATCAATCCCGCTGGTGAGGAGAAGCTTGAACCCCATATTGCTTGCTGACCTGATATCACCGAGGCTCATATCGCCTAGGTGGCAGTGGCTTTCAGAATACATGTGTAGAAAAGGGGTTGGGGGTTGATAGATTTTACTTCAACTGAACCATGTGGACGCTGCACGAGATGCACGGGTCGTAGGCCCTGACCATGATCTCGATGGCCTTCTTCACCTCGTCCTCTGGTTTACCTGCGAGGTTCTCGGCGATCACCCATACATCCTTCTCGATGTTGGCGGCGTTCTGGGCCGTGGGGGTGATGATGTTAGATGCCTTGATCCTGCCCTCAGAGTCGAAGGTATAGTCATGATAAAGCAGTCCTCTCGGTGCCTCAACGGCGTTGATGCCCCTTGACTCGAACACATCGAACTCAACTAGACCCTCGTTTGCTAATCCCTGGGCGATTAGTGCATCAATCATGCTGACGCTGTGCTCCACATCGTGGACGAGCTCAATTGCCTGTGCTAGGTTGTTGCTTATCGTGTTTCGTGTGTCAAGTAGATGCTTGTGTTCTGCGTAGAGGTCTTTGGCTGTGCCTTTCAGTTTCTTGTGATTGAAGTACAGCCTCGGTAGAGCCCCGACCATGAATGGTTTACCCTTGTATGTTGAGAACTTGGCGTAGGAGTGTCTAACCACTGTCTCATTCGTCAGCTTCTGGTACTCTGTTTCTGGGATGTGTTCACCATCCGAGGTGAATATATGGTCACCTAGGTAGCCAAACTGTTCACCCGAGTCCAGCGCGAGTAACACGTTTTCCGAGTTGTTATAGCTTGGAAGCTCGAATCCGCTGAGAAGCTGGACAGCTAGGACAGTTGTAGGTTGAACCTTCATGAGCTGTTTCTTGATCTCTAGTAGAGATTCTTCACTTGGAACCTTTGAGAACCCTCCGACCCTCTCGTTCATACCGTGTACATCTCTGCCACTGAGGGCTGTGTGAATCATGTTCCCAGTCTTCTTTAGCTCAAGAGCAGCCTTCACCGCGTCGAGATGATCCGTTGCCATGTGAATCGCGTCCGGGAATCCGAGGAAGTCCGGCAGAGCCAGCATGAAAACGTGCAGTGCGTGGCTCTCAATGGCTTCACCATGTATCAGCAGGTCCCTCAGCAGGTGTGTCTGTGGCGTTGACTTGACTTTGAACGCGTTCTCTATCGCACCAATACTTGCGAGGCTGTGGCTAGCCGTGCAGATGGCGCATATCCGTCGGGTGATGTCTGGTATCTTGTCGTAGTAGATGCCCTTGATGGCGTGCTCGAAGAACCTTGGACCCTCAAAGATGTTGAACTTTACGTCCTTGACCTTTGATCCGTCCATTATCACCTCGATTCCGCCGTGTCCCTCGACTCGTGTGAGTTCATCTATTTTCAGTAACTTACTCATCTGATGCACCTCCGAGGAAATCTGGGCCTAGATCACCGCTGAACACCTTCAACCTGTTCAAGATGTCTTGCTCAGAGAATCCAATATCGAGAAGCATATCGTATTCTGCCGCAAAGTTCCCTGCACCCTCAACTGGACCCCTGCAACCGATGCAGTCCAACCCCAGTCCGGGGCACCTTGCATCACACCCAGCCCTGATAACCGGGCCTAGGCATGGTTTGCCCTCCTCAATTATGACGCATGGGTACTCGTTGAGCTTGCACTCAACGCAGACCGGATACGTGAACCTTGGCGGTAAGTCGCCGTGAAGTAGAGATGTAATTGCCTTCAATGTCTCGGTTTTCTCCACCGGGCAACCCGGGATAGAGAGATCAACATCGATGTACTCGCCTATTGGCTTGGATTCCAGTGCATCAAAGAAGCCTGGCTCCACTCCGTAAACGTCCTTAAGTTTCTCTGCAAGAGTCGAGTCGCTGTTTCTCATAGTTTGAATGCATCCCTCGATGGCGCAGTTACCGAACGCGATGAGTACCTTTGATCGTTCCCTGATCTCCTTGAGCTTCTTCAGGTCATGCTCAGTTGACACCGTTCCCTCGACGAATGCGACATCAACGGGTCCATCCTCCTTGTAGCTACTTCCCTCCTGGAAATCAACTATCAGGAAGTGGCTCACGAGGTCTAGTAGCTCGTCCTCCATGTTGAGTATCTGTAGTTGGTCACCTGCGCAGCCGGTTAGGCTGAATATCCCTAGTCTTGGCTTGCTCATCTAGATCATCCCCTTCGTGTTGATGGCGTCCCACTGTGTGAACACCGGTCCGTCTTTGCACACGTACTTGATTGATTTGCCGGTACCTACGATGCAGTGGCCGCATTGGCCAACCCCGCATCTCATCCTGCGTTCAAGGGTCATGTAGATTCGTTCAGGTGTGAAGTTAAGTGCCTCCAGCGACCTTACAACGAACTTGTACATGATCGGTGGACCACCGAGTACAGCTATGGTGTTTGAGCCCGGCTTCTCCAGCATGCCGAACAGGTCAGTCACCATCCCGTGGGTGGACCTGTCATCCCTTTCACGCTCCAGTCTAAGGCATTCCTGGTCATCCTTGTCCTCGTAGCTGAGGTACGCCTTGACTCCAATCTTGTCGCCGTTTCTGAAATAGTCAAGCATCTCTTCCCTGTACAGCATCAGGTCGAAACACCTGATACCATAAAGTAAGGTGACCTTGCCGAACCTTTCCCTGTGCTGAAGGGCGTACTGGAGCACTCCACGGATAGGAGCTACTCCTAGACCACCCGCTACTAGGAGCAGGTTCTTACCTGTGAAATCCTCCATTGGGAACCCGTTCCCGTATGGACCCCTCACCCAGACCATGTCGCCTGCTTTCAGGCTGTGAACCGCGTTGGTCACCCTGCCCGCGTTTCTTATACAGAGTTCCAATCCAGGCTCATCAGTCTGAGCGGTACAGATTGAAATAGGTGCCTCACCGACTCCCATCACCCCGAGTTTGATGAACTGCCCCGGCATGTAAATGAACTTGTCCTGGTCTTCCTGGTTCTGGAACCTGATCTTGACCAGTTTCTCGATGTCGGTCATCTCCAGTATCTCGGTTATCCTGGCCTTGACGGGCTCCAGCGGGTTTAGCTCCCTCACTATAGTTCACCTCTCACTTTCTTCATTACCTCAAGATAATCGATGTCAGCGGGACAGTAGACTGAGCACCTGCCGCAGCCCACGCAGTTGGGCATGCCCTCCTTGAGGCTGCCCTTGCAATTGAACCTGTTACGTATTCTTTCGGCTGAGTCTGGTCTGAAGTTGTGTCCACCCGCGACCAGTCCGTGGTCCTGTAGCATGCAGCTGTACCAGCGGCGGACTCTTTCCCCTGTCGTAAGATTCAGGTCAACATAGTCCTGAACATCGTAGCATCTGCACCTTGGGCAGACGAGGTTACATGAGCCGCAGCTCAGACATTTATCGCCGTACTCCTGCCAGACCGGGCTCTCGTATGAGATGTCTAACATGTCCTGTAAGCCTGTCACGTTCAGGGACCTTGAGAAAGAGTCTATCCGGTCGTTCTCGGCTTTCTTGAACAAGCCTAAATCTGTTTCAGTGACATCCCTGAACAGCCCTTTGTTGCTTTGGACGAAATCGTAGCCCTTTGGAGAACCTACACGTACTACGTAGTCTTCCCCGATGTCGTGAAGGAACAGCTCAAAACCTTCATTGACATAGCTGGTCCCGGTTGATTCACAGAAACAGTAATCGTCGGGGGTGCAGCTAAGCCCAATCAGCATCGTTCTGTCCCGTCTATCAGCGTAGTACTTGTCCTTGAACTCCTCAAGGAAAACACGGGCTAGGAGGTTGAGGGCGTGGATATCGCAGCTGTGCACCCCAAGAAGAACCATCTCGCTGGTTTCCTCCTCGGGCTCTATGTACGCCTCATCTTCTTTATCAAACGTGAAGATGGTCTCCTCTGGTGGTATGAATAGCTTCTTTGGGGGGATCATGGTCCGGTTGTAGTCAAGATCGACTTGTTCGAGGGCATCAACCACTTGGAATGAGTGAGTCTTACTGCTCTGTTTGACAGGACCATATATTGTGCCCTTGTCCTTGAGAGCCCCGAAAAAGTCTGTTAATTGTTTCTTGCTTAGAACCCTTAGCAATAGTTCAGCCAAATTTAGCACTAAAACGTAATTATCCTAAATATAGTAATTATAATTTCCGACCGATTTTTAGTAATTAAATTCAAACTAAATTCTGATAGATGAGAAAACGAGTACAGGTTATACCGAATTCTTTAGAATCGCCTCAGCGGTCAACCGGACAGCCTCTGTGCTCCCATATTTTGGCTCCCACCCGACCGAGTATAGCTCGTTGAGGTCAAGCTGCATAATCTTGACATCACCTTTCCAGCCTCGACCGCCGTCTACTCCACCGGTGAGCCTGATTTTGGCTTCAGTTAAGCCCATCGCCTCCTTGACGGTCTCCGCTATCTCAAGGACGTTGGTCATCGAGTCGGTTCCTATGTTGTAAATGTCCACAGTGTTTCCCCGCTCGATCCCCTTCAGGATCCCAGTGATACAGTCCTCAAAGTACAGGTACGACTTTGACTGGGAGCCATCGCCTAGCACCTCAAGCTCTGATGGATTCTTCTTGAGCTTGTTCACGAAATCATAGGTCACACCATGGTTGCTGCGCGGACCAACGACGTTTGCCAACCTGTATATGATTGCCCTGAACCCGTACATCGAGGCATAGGATGATAGCAATGCCTCGCATGCTAGCTTGGATGCCCCGTAGAGTGATATTGGCACTAAAGGTCCGTAGTCTTCCTTTGTTGGTATCTGATCTGGCTCCCCGTAAACCGTGCTTGAGGATGTGAAAGCTATGAACTGTTGTTCTCCGCTGGAACGCATCGCCTCAAGAAGGTTGTACGTTGCCTCGATGTTCTGTCTGAAATGGTCCTCGGGTGACGCGTTCTTGGCGTTCACCTCGGGGTTCGCGGCAAGGTGATAGACCTCGTCACAGCCTATCACTGCCTCGACGACAGATTCACGATCGAGGAGATCACCCTGAACAACCTCCAGTCGTAAATCTCCGTCCCACTGGCTCAAGTTATCCAAGTTGCCTGACACCAAGTTATCAAAAACCCTGACATTTTTCCCGTTTCTAATCAAATGGTCCACGAGGTGGCTGCCGATAAAGCCCGCTCCTCCGGTTACGAGAGCCTTCAATATAATCAAAACAACTGGAACCGATGATGCTTTTATGGTTATTGAGGTACTTCGGTGACCCTGCTATAGTAGAAGTAGAACACAATTTGCAGAACGAAGAACCCCAGCATGGCTGACAGATATACCATCAAGCCGTCCATCGTGAACTGGATGTTCCTGAGCAAGACGCCCAATACAAGTCCAGCACACCCGTTGGTGATGTCCTGCACAGATTTGATAGGGTGGATTTTGAGTAGATACCGGAACACCCCCGTGATTATACCCCAGACGCCCATGGTCATGAGGAACCAGTAGAACGCCGATAGTAGGTTCTCCGGGGGCACCTGGAAGCCATCCTTGAACGATATGATCCATCCAAAAGTCTCAGAGGGTAGGCTAGGGGAGTTTAGGACTATGGTTGATGCAACGACGAACAGCACGCCGACATTGAGGACGGATAATGGGTCAAAGCTCTGAACCACGTTGATGGGCACTATCTCGCGCCCGGGGTTAGTCTGGTACTGCCGTGAGAGGAAAGGTATGTGCACGCCCCTACCAGTATTGAATACGTAGGTCCCGCTAACCACCTCCAAGTACTTGTCCCGTGGGTCCCTTGACCTGAATACACCGGCGATGAAGTCGATGAGAAGCATAACCCAGTGCGCCTTGCTCAGGTTTCTAATAATAACCGAGGGCAGGCTGGGCCGTTTGTTTTTCCGTGTGACTACCTTCAACCCGAGTATCTGTTTGCCAAACGTGGCGCCATATGCATACTCGGTGAGTGCGGAGTAGACTATCTGTCCGAGACCGATGTAGAACGGGGCCATCCATACTCCCTGCCACGCCCAGTTCTCGCCGAGGAGGCTGCCGAATAGTAGCGGGAAATACGCGAACACTGAGAGGAGGAAGCCTAGCACCGAGATGATGAACACATCAATCATGTACGCGATAAGTCGTAGGGCCCAGAAGCCCTGAAGCCTGAAATCCCTGATGAGTATATCGAACCCGTCCTGACGAGATATGTGGACGAGTCTTGTGCCGCAGCTGAAACAGAAATCATCCTCGTCACCGTTGTACTCACCGCATTTCAGGCAGCGTGACATCGCTAACGATATGAATAGTGGTGTCAGATTTAAAGGGTCTACTCGGCGTCGAACTGCCACTTGAGCTCGAACATTCTGGCTAACGCCTTCACTACGCCGGGGTGGTTAGTCAACGCTGCCTCCCTGAGGAAGAATGGTACACCCTCCTCCTCCACCAAGAAAAGGGCACGTCCCTCGGAGTCAGGGTCCATGATGGCTCCCCTGATCTCAACCTCTGCACTGTACTTTACCTGCGCATTGGTACCTAGAATTTCTCGGAGGGAGACTAGGTTCTCGTTCTGTTTGACGGCGTCATCCGAGCTGAGTGAAGCAGGCTTGCGCATTATCACGCGGATATCCACGCCGTTTTCAACCGCCTCCTGCAGGTCCTCCCTGACCTGCTCGACGTACTCCATCGCCCTAGTGGAAATCATCAACGATTTCTTGGCTGTCCGATACATCTTACGTGTCTCATCGATGGACACCTCGCCAACGCTTACGATTCGGATTAACCCGGTTCTCTCCTCTGCCGTTCCGGCTTTCTTGTAGATTTCCGTCGCAGCATCCTCGAAGCCATCACGGTAGTCCTCTATGACGTCGAGCTGTTTGCGTATCTCCAGCCTTGAGGCTGATACGAAAGCATCGGCTATCTCCTGCGGGGTCAATGGGGCGTAGAGCGCCGGGCGTCCCGGCCTCATTATTATCAACCCTTTCTGGCTGAGCTCGTCGAGTACCCCGTATATCCTAGCGTTGGGAACGCCGCTGGACTTGCTTAGGATTGTCGCTTTGGTCTCACCGAGGAAGATCAGGTGTGAGAGTGCTGAGGCCTGGTACTCGTTTAGGCCCATGTTTGTCAGTGTGAATTTCAGTTGGTTGATCTGGCGTTCCATGTGTGCCGACTCCTAGGCTTTTGTGTTTACATAGATTTATAAGAGATAAACTTACCATCCCAGAGTAGTAACATAATCGAGTATTGGAGATAGATTAGAAATGAATGTTGTGATTATGGGAATGGACGGCTATCTTGGCTGGACACTGAGCATGTACCTCGCAGAGAAGGGGCACAATGTCAGCGGAATCGACAACATGCTGAGAAGAAAGATGGTCACAGAGATAGGTAGCCAGAGCGCCACTCCAATCAAGCCGATGGAGGAAAGGCTCGCCGCATACAAGAAGGCATCAGGAAACGACCTCACATTCTACAAGGGAGACCTAACCGAGACAGGTTTCGTTGACCTCGCCATAAGGAAAGAGCAGCCCGAGTGTATAGTCCAGCTGGGACAGATCCCAAGCGCACCTTACAGCATGATCGACGCAGAGCACTGCAACTTTACACAGGTCAACAACATCATCGGACACAACAACATCCTGTTCGCCATGAAGACCCACGTACCAGATGCTCACTTGCTCAAGCTAGGAACAATGGGAGAGTACGGTACACCAAACCTGGACATCCCAGAGGGATTCTTCGAGATCGAGTACAGGGGAAGGAAGGACAAGCTCCCATTCCCGAGGCAGCCAGGCAGCTGGTACCACCTGACAAAGGTCCATGACACATGGAACCTCATGTTTGCAAACAAGATCTGGGGAATCGCGGCAACGGACGTCATGCAGGGTGTAGTCCACGGACTCAACACCCCACAGATGGTCAACGACGACCTGCTGACAAGGTTCGACTTCGACGAGGTCTTTGGAACAGCCATCAATAGGTTCTGTGCACAGGCGGTAGTCGGTAAGGACTTGACACCATACGGTAAGGGTGGTCAGAAGAGGGGCTACCTCGCGCTACGTGACAGCATGCAGTGCTTCACACTGGCAATCGAGAACCCACCAAAGGAAGGCGAGTACAGGGTCTTCAACCAGTTCGAGGAAGTCTACAGCGCCAACGAGCTAGCCGAGAGGGTCAGCAAGGTAGCGCAGGAGTACGATCTTGAGGGCAAGATATGGAACATCCCCAACCCAAGAATTGAGTCTGAGGATCACCACTACAACCCTGACATGAACCACCTTCCAAACCTTGGATTCAAGCCTACAAAGACCTTGGAGGAGGAGCTGCACATCACCATCCCCAAGCTTATTGAGTACAAGGACAGGATCGAGGCAAACAAGGACGCCATCGACCCCAAGATCCAGTGGACCGCCTAAGTCCACCAACTTTTTACTTTCTATTAATCATTGATTCCCATGGCAGGGGACCCTATGGAGCCATCAGTTTCGGTTGTTATCCCTGCATATTTTGAAGAGAACACCATCACTGAGATCGTCGAGAGGTGTAAACCATACGCCGATGAGGTGTTGGTGGTCAATGACGGTAGCACCGATGATACGGTAAAGAATGCGAGAGATGCGGGTGCAAGGGTGATTGATCTGCCAGAGAACAGAGGAGTTCTTGGAGCAACGCAAGTTGGACTTGACGAAGCATCAGGGGACATCTTCGTAACCGTTGATGCTGATGGACAACACGACCCCTCAGAGATACCAAAGGTAATCCAACCAATCATCGACGGGAAGGCTGACCTAGTGATGGGCACTAGACCTGAGTTTCCTTATTTCAGTGAGTGGTTGCTGACTTGGATGACCAGTTTAAGGTCACCAGTTGCTGATGCTGCAACCGGATTCAGGGCTGTTAGGAGAGAGATAGCCCAGAAAATGAAGCTTCATGGTAGGTGCATGTGCGGCACCTTCGTGCTTGAGGCTGCTAAACACGGTGCGAGGGTCGCAAGTGTTCCCATTTCGATCAAGGAGAGGGAGCATGGTAACAGGAGGATTCAGTCTGAGCATTTCGCCCAGTTCTTCATAGTTCTAAAAGACGTGCTTGGTTTTTGGTAACGTTTTTAGGCTTCTCACTGGGATGTATTGGCATACTGTATAGAGAGTGTTGGTATGAGTAAAGGCGTGACGGTTTGGTTCACTGGTCTACCATGCAGCGGAAAGACAACAATAGCTGACAGATTGGGCGAGATACTACTAGAAAAAGGACACAAGATGGAGCGACTGGACGGGGACATCGTCAGGAAGGGCCTGACGGCGGACCTTGGCTTCAGTAAGGAGGACAGGGCAAAGAACATCGAACGGGTGACCTTCGTAGCCAAGCTGCTTACAAGGAACGAGGTCAAGGTACTCGCAACATTCGTCTCTCCGTACACCGACAGGCGTCAGAAGACAAGGGAGGAGATCGGGGAGTTCATGATGGTCTACGTTAGGACTCCAGTCGAGGAGTGCATCAAGCGTGACGTCAAGGGAATGTACAAGAAGGCACTAGCCGGAGAGATCAAGGGCTTCACAGGCATTGATGACCCATACGAGGAGCCAGTTAACCCTGAATTGATTGTTGATACTGACAAGGAGTCCGTCGAGGAGAGCGTGCAAAAGGTTCTCGCTGAGATGGAGAAAAGAGGATACCTCTAATTTTTTTAAAAATTTACTCGACCACAATCATGGTCAAGGTTGAACGGACGTGGTTGAGTCGCCTGATCTTGGTCGTGATAGTGTCCTTCAGTTTCTGCATCGTGTCAGACTCCAGACGGACGACATAATCGTATACGCCATAGACACCGTATACGTCTTTGACTTCAGGAATCTCGTTCAGAGCCTCGGCGACGTCGGTTCCTTCCCCTAAATCCGTATTGATTAGCACAAAAGCAGTGCTCATTTCTTACACCAAGGCAAGGTTATCGCGTCAATTTTTAACGTTTTCTAAGGAAAATACTGGGAGATTATACTGTATATACTATGTTTTTTTGTACAATGTTTTGTACCTCGGCTAATCCCTTTGTTTTAATCGACACTCAACGAACAAAATTACGTCGCAAGGTTTAACTCGCCTCAAAAAAAGAAGGATTTGATTACTTTGTCTCTTTCCCGCAAGATCGCAGTTGTAGGTGCTGGAATGACCCGGTTCCACCACAAGGCTCACGCCGAGAAGCAGAGCAGGGAGATATTCACGGAGGCGGCTCTTGAGGCTGTCAAGTCCGTTGATAACGGCTTCAATCTCAAGGAGACTGAAGCTCTTTACCTGGGCTACTTTAGCAGTGACAACTTTGAGAAGCAAGCACACACCTCAGCTTTGATGGCTGACTGGCTAGGAATCAACCCAATCCCAACTGCACGAATAGAGGCTGCATGTGCCAGTAGCGGTGCTGCGATCAACATGGGCATCATGGCGATCTCCTCGGGTATGTACGATGTCGTAATGGTGGGAGGGGTCGAGAAGATGAGAACCCTCGGGACAGGAGACGTAACTGATACATTGGCTATGGCTGCAGATGCCAGCTACGAGGTCGCGGTAGGGTACACTTTCCCCGGATTGTATGCGGCTATGGCTGCGGCTCATTTTAAGAAGTACGGGTCAAAGTGGGAGCAGCTGGCTGATATCGCGATCAAGAACCATGAGAACGGGAAAAAGAACCCGAAAGCCCAGTACCAAGAGACGATAATGGAGATTGCGCTGAAGCTAGGTGAACGGAAGGGCATCAGCTTCGGCGACGAGATGGGTTTCCTCCAATCGGACTTGAACGCAATGGTCGCTGAGCCGTTAAGGCTGTTTGACTGCTGCCCGATATCAGATGGCGCAGCGTCGGTGATTCTAGCATCTGAGGATGTGGCGAAGAAGTACACGGATACTCCAGTCTGGGTTGCCGGTATGGGTCAGGCATCTGATACGATGGCTCTGCATGACAGAGAGGATATCACGACGCTGAAGGCGACAAAGATCGCGTCAAGGCAGGCATACGAGATGGCAGGGATCAAAGCGAAAGATGTAAGCCTTGCATGTGTTCACGACTGTTTCACGAGCGCGGAGATGTTCGCGTCCGAGGACCTTGGATTCTTCAAGCCGGGTGAGGGAGGAAAAGCCGCATCAGAGGGTAGAACTGCCCTTGATGGAGATAAGCCAATCAACACCGACGGCGGGTTGAAGGCGAAAGGTCACCCGGTAGGAGCAACAGGTGCAGGAATGGTTGTTGAGATGTTCAAGCAGCTCAGAGGAGAGGCTGGTGAGCACCAGGTAGCGGACCCAAAGTATGGGTTAGCGCATAACGTGGGAGCGGCAGGGGCAACGGTGACGTTGCAGGTGTACAGGAGGTAGGATGATGTCTGATTTCTTGGTTTCAAAGTTCTGGGAGGGAGTCTCCAACGAGGAGCTGAAGGGTTGTTCATGTGACTCATGCGGCAAGAAAATGCTACCGGCGAGGATGATCTGCCCGGATTGTGGCTCAACGGAGCTGGTTAACACCAAGTACGGCGGAAAGGGGGTTGTCAAGACGAAGACGATGATCTATGTTCCACTCCCTAAGTTCAAAGAGATGTGCCCGTATGGTGTTGGAATCATCGATCTTGATGAGGGCGTCTCCATCAGTGGCATGCTGATTGATGACCCTGAGATTGGTGAAAAAGTTGAGGCGGTTTACCTCGAGGACGGGGAGGCAAAGGTCCTCGCCTTCAAGCCCGCCTAGTTACTCGCCCTTGAAAACGGGTTTTCTTCGATTGTTGAAGGCGTCGATGCCTTCCTTAAAGTCGCCATAGTTCCATAGGTTTGCGAATGCCTTTGCCTCCGCCTTCAAGGCATCATCCAGAACGGCATCGTAGCTGCTCAGCTCCTTCATTGCCTTCAATGATATTGATGAAGCCTCGACTAATGCCTGTGCATACTCCTTGACCTTTGCATCGAACTCGGCTGAAGGGTAGACCGCGGTGACCAGTCCAATAGCCTTGGCTTCGTCTGCCTTGATTCTTCTACCTGTCATGTTCAGCTCATCTGCTACAGTCTTTCCTACCAGCTTCTTGAGCATGTAGGTGCCACCCCAGCCAGGGATCAACCCCAGGCTTACCTCGGGCTGGCTGATTCTAGCAGAGTCACTAGCTAACCTAAAGTCACAGAACATGGCTAACTCGTTTCCTCCACCCAGACAGTAGCCATTGATGGCAGCTATGACTGGTTTAGGTACCTTGAGCAGCTTCTTGTAGGTCTTGTGACCTGCCTCGCTGACCTTCTTGGCTTCCTTTGGTGTCATCTCGGGGAACTTGGAGATGTCTGCCCCTGCGCAGAACGCCCTGTCTCCTGCTCCCTTAATGACTATTACCTTGACTTCCTTGTCCACCTCGGCTTCGTCAACTGCCTCGCGGATCATTCCAAGCATCTCGATGGTCATGCTGTTGAGCTTTCCCGGCCTGTTGAGGGTGATAGTGTAGATTCCGCCTTCCTTCTCGGTGAGGATTGGTTTTTCCTCGCCTAGACCGGATTTCTTCATTTCAAATGGGCCCTTTGGGATGTTGGCGCCGAGTTTCATGGCGATGTCAATGTCCTCGACTGATGCCACGGCCTCGGTGATGAGCTTTTCTGCCTCCTTTACGAATGGCTCAAGCAGGAGTTTAACATCGAAGCCCTTTGCCTCTTCCTCGGTGACCGATGGTCTCTCCTCGTAGCGGTAGAACCCCTCACCGGTCTTCCTGCCTAGCTTCCTTGAGTCGAAGAGCTCCTTGATCTTCTCGTGGGGCGCGTACTCTGGGCCGATCTGCTCCTCGAAAGTCTTGAGGATATCATGAACGATGTCCAACCCGATGAGGTCGCTGAGCATGAACGGTCCGATGGGCATACCTGCCTTGTGCTGCATGGCGGCGTCGATCTGACTGACCTCGAAGTTATCAAGTAGCTTGGCTGCCTCGTTGAGGTAGGTAACAAGAACACGGTTGACGATGAATCCAGGTGAGTCCTTCTTAACCCAGACTGGAGTCTTCTTCATGTTCTTGGCGAGAGCCATCACCGTATCAACGGTCTCTTGACTCGTCTTCTCACCCTGGTTGACTTCAACCAGCTTCATGATTGCCGGCGGGTTGAAGAAGTGCATGCCCACAAACCTCTTCGGGTTTGGCACAACCTCGGCTATCTTGGTGATGCTGAGGCTACTGGTGTTAGTCGCCAATATTGCGTCTTCTGGGGCGTGTTCCGCTACCTCCTGCCACACGACATGCTTGATCTCCATCTTCTCGGGGATAGCCTCGATGACCAGCTGTGCGTCACCTACCGCTTCCTTTACGTCAAGTGTGAATGTGATCCTTCCGAGAATCTCCTCTTTCCCCTCTGGGGTGAGTCTTTCTCGCTTAACGAGCCTGTCAAGGCTCTTGTGTATACCTGCTAAGCCGTTGTCGAGGAACTCTTGTTTGATGTCCCTAACGGCAACCTTGTAACCAGCCGCGGCGGCTACCTGGGCGATCCCGTGACCCATAACACCCGCGCCGAGGACGGCTATTTTCTCTACTTTTTCAGGCTGCATAATGCTTCACTCGGTTTTAGCCCCGTGGGCTTATAGAGTTTTCATGATAACACTGATATTTGGTTGGGGACTAAATCCCGAGAGATAGATATGAGGCAGATAGTTCTGCTGAAGGCCATCCCGGACCTGAACGAGATAAAGATCGATCAGAGTTCAAGGAAGCCCCTAACAGAGGGGTTAAAGGCTAAGATCAGCGACCTAGACAAGAGGGCACTGGAGGCCGCGATCCAGCTGCGAGACGCGGCTGGAGGCGAGGTTCTCGCCCTCAGTATGGGTGATGACAAGACCAAGACCGCTCTCCTTGAGGCACTCGCCATGGGCGCGGATGGAGCATACATTATCAACGCCCCCGAGCTGAAGGGAATTGACACAAACGCGACCAGCAAGGTGCTTGAGAAAGCGGTCAAAGAGATCGGGGAATTCGATTTAATCGTGTCAGGCGAGATGACACTGGACTCACTTAGCAGCCAGATTGGTCCAAGGCTGGCAGAGCTACTTGGACTCCCACAGGTTACATACGTCAAGGAGATGTCCGTGGAGGACGGCAAGCTCAAGGCAACTCGTGACCTTGAGGACGTTGACCAAGTGGTCGAGGCTCCACTACCTGCACTAGTGACAGTTGTCAGGGAGATCAACGAGCCGCGTATCCCGAGCCTGATGAACATCATGAAGGCGAAGAGGAAGACACAGACCGTTTGGGATGCGGCTGGGCTGGGACTGGACGTTGATGGGATTAAAGCCCAGAGCTATGTCAACATCACAGAGGTTACGGCTCCACTGGTTGAGAGGAAGCAAGTCGTGATCGAGGCGGATAACGTTGAGGAAGCGGCGAGGAAGCTGGTTGAGGCTCTCACTGGGGAGGGGGTTCTGTAATGAGCATCCTAGTATACTCAGAAGACGCAGAGCTAGCGTACCAGATACTGGCAAAGGCCCGTGAGCTAGCAGATGTCAAGGGCGTCGAGGCTGTCGCGTTAGTTACAAGTGGCTCCCCCCAGGAATACATTAACCAGGGGGCAGACAAGGCTCTAAACGTTGAAGGGCTGGGCGCGTTCGCAGTTGCCCCCTACAAGTCTGTGCTAATGAAGGCTATCGAGGAGGTCTCACCAGAAACCATCATCGTTGGCGCAACCAAGAGGGGGAAGGAGTTAGCCCCAAGGGCAGCCGCAGCACTAGGCGTTGGATGCATGACTGACTGTAACAACGTGATGCTTGAGGACGGAAGGCTAGTCATCGAGAGGCTGACCTACGGTGGATCAACCATCGCGAAAGAGTACAGCACCAGCACGCCAACAATCATCACCGTTCCACCGAGGAGCTTTGAGAAACTTGAGGCATCCGAGAGGAGCGGCGAAGTGGTTGCACTATCCGTTGATGTACCAGAGCCAATGGTCAAGGTAATCGAGGAGAAGGAGAAGCCAAGGGGCTCATCCGATGTAGAGAACGCGGACGTAATCATCTCCGCGGGTAGGGGCTTCAGGGCACAGGAAGACCTCAAGCTACTCGATGAGGTAGCCGGACTACTTGACGCAGCTGTCGGATGCACTAGGCCAATCAGCGCGGATATGGGCTGGATGGACGAGTGGGTCGGCATCAGCGGCAAAAAGGTCAAGCCAAGCCTATATATCGCATGTGGGATCAGCGGCCAGATACAGCACGTCGCTGGTATACGGGACAGCAAGATCATCGTCAGCATCAACAACGACGAGTCCGCTGGTATCCACGGGATGAGCGACTATAGCATCGTGGGTGACATCTACGAGGTTGTACCCGCGCTGGTGAAGGCTCTCAAGGAAAAAGCCTAATCCCCCCATTTCTTTATCTATTTATGGTTCTACCAGAGGAGACACTGCAATCCATCCGAGACGCGGCTGCCATCATCGCTGACTCCAAGTATGTTACATGCCTAACCGGCGCAGGCGTAAGCGTGGAGAGCGGGATACGACCATTCAGGGGACCCGGAGGTCTCTGGACCGAGAAAGGCGAGCCACCGATGGACGGTTACAGGCGTTTCCTGAATGACCCGAAAGCCTACTGGGAGAGAAGAGTAGAGAACGTAGGGGAATTTGGTTTAAGTCTAAGAGACAGGGAGCCAAACTCTGGACACGTCGCAATCGCCCGGTTGGAGGAGACTGGTGTGCTCCGGTCTCTGATCACGCAGAACATTGACAACCTACACAAGCTCGCCGGGAGCGTCAACGTCCTTGAGATACACGGCAACAGCAGCCTCCTCAGGTGCATCGAGTGCTCCACAAGATGGGAGCTGGATGAGTTTGAGGTAGACGAATTACCACCCAAGTGCTCACACTGCGGGGGAATGATAAAAACGGACACTGTGATGTTCGGTGAACCCATCCCATCGCAGGTCCTTCAACGATGCTTCGAGGAATCGGAGAGAAGCGACTGCATGATTGTCGCAGGAACCAGTGCGACGGTTACACCAGCAGCTAACCTACCGATGATAGTCAGAAGAAACGGGGGAAGACTTGTCGAGGTTAACATCAGGGAGAGCGAGATCACCCACGCCTGCGACGTGAACATCTTCGCACCCTCAGGTGAGAGCCTCCCAGTACTAGTTGAAGAGGTTGAGAAGCTAACCTAGCTTCTTTCTTGTCCAGTGGGCGACTTCCTCGCACGTTGCGAACCAGACATCCCCCCGGTCCTTGGCGTCTCTGAGTAGCCTTTCAAGCATGTCGAGTCGGCTGATCCTGCCGATGCACTGGGGGTGGCACGTCAACCCAAAGTACCTGCCAAGCCGGTAGATTCCATCCCACTCTGGCTTCCAGAGGTCCCACACCTGCCTGGGTGTCATCCTGTGGGTCTCGAAGTGGGGCCAATCATCCATCATCCACTCTACTGGGAGCTCAACCAGGTTGGTCTTCTCGCCCCTCCACTCAAGCATGTAGGGCATATCATCGTCCATGAAGTTGCTGTCATAGGTGAAGCCCAGCTCCTGAACCAAGTCGAGGGTCCTGTCGCTTATGAGCCAGTAGGGTGCCCTGAAGCCAGTGGGTTTTACCCCTATCTTCTCGAAGCTCTCAAGGCTTCGCTTGAACACACTTCGCTCGCTCTCCCAGCTTATCTCGCCTAGGCGTTCATGTAGGTACCCGTGGGCACCCATCTCGTGTCCACGGGATACGATGTCCTCGCAGCTCTCTGTGAACTGGTCAACGGTCCAGCCTGGTGTGAAGAAGGTTGCCTTGATATCAAGCTCATCGAGGAGGTCAAGAATGCGTGGAATCGCTGTGTTGGGCGCGAACCTGCCCCTGCTCTGTGCGACAATGTCCAGCGGTGCCCTCCTTACGAGGGCGCTGTTACTGTCATAATCGAAGGTGAGGTTGAAACAAGACTTGTAGCCATCTGGCCAAAATGAGTCAGACATGGTTAACTTGACGCGTTTTATGTGTAAAAAACATGCGATTATGGGGTAAATTGGGTAAATTTGCGGTGAAGATAAGGGATGGACTTTTATTACTGGTAAAATAAACTATTTTGACCCACGATGAGCCAAGACAACATCATCTACATTGGACGTAAACCAGCGATGAGCTACGTGATGGCGACCCTAGCCACATTCAACAACAGTGAAACCGTTTTCCTGAAGGCAAGGGGCAGGTCTATAACAACCGCCGTTGATGTCGCGGAGATAACCCGCAACAGGTACCTCACAGAGATGCTCAAGCCGGAGATCGCGATAGGCACAGAGAAGGTTGAGGATGACAGAGGTGCTAGGAACGTTTCCACGATGACAATCACTCTGCACAAGGGGGAGTCTGTGGTTCCGACTGGTGTGTTGAGGCCCAGGAGGGAGCAGCGAAGGGATCGCCCACCGAGACGTGAGCGTGCCCCAGAGCCCGAACCTGAGCCAGTTCCAGAGCCAGAGGTGAAGGCCGTGGTTGATATCTCGGAGATTTCAGGCGTTGGACCGGCCACGGAGGAGAAGCTCAAGGCAGCGGGTTATGACACGGTTTCCAAGGTTGTCGAGGCGGACGCGTTCGGGTTGGCTTTGAAGACAGGGCTTAGCGAGAAGCAGGTCCAGAAGATCATCGACGCCGCGAAAGAAATCTAGTAGAACCTCTTAATACTAGATGTGTTTCATTTTCAGGGATAACATTGAGAGTATTACAGCTTCACTGCTCAAATTTTAGCTACAAGACACTCAAGGAGACCCCGGTAGCGGAGTTTCCACCATTCCCCAAGGAAGGCGACTATGAGAACATCGTCGTCTGCTTCACGTGCTTCGAGAAAAAGGACGTGAACAGGGAGGAAGAGATCATCGAGGAGTACACCAAGAACATCCTCGTTGACACGGAGAGAATCGGGTGCAAGAACGTCATCCTCCACCCATACGCCCACTTGAGCCACGAGCTAGGCAGCCCAAAACGTGCCAAGAAATTCCTTGAAGACCTTAAAACAAGGCTCACTGCGGAGGGAATAAACGCCCATAAGAGCCCGTTCGGCTGGTACAAGGCATTCGAATTAGCCTGCAAGGGACATCCCCTCGCAGAGATGTACCGGGAATACTAGGGGAAAACCTTCCCCGGGTTCATGATCCCGTTGGGATCAAACAGCTTCTTTATACCCTTCATGAGCTCAACCTGAGTCTCACCCACCTTCAACGGCAGGAAACGTTTCTTTGTGACCCCAAGCCCGTGTTCACCGCTAACGGTTCCACCAAGGCTGATGCTGAGCTTTATCAGTTCCTCCATGCTGTCCTCGATGGTCTCAAGCCACTCCTCGTCGCCCTGCTCAAGCCTGACGACGTTCCAGTGGATGTTACCGTCACCAGCGTGTCCGCATGGGACGAGGATGACCTTGTGTTTCTCCTGCAGGGGCATGGCTTTCTTGACAAACTCGGGTATCTTGTTCCTTGGGACGCAGATATCCGCCTCATCAACGTCGTAGAAGGCATCGTAGGCGTCTGCCAGAGCCTTCCTTGCCTCCCACATCTCATCCTGCTGTTTCTGGGTCTCGGCAAGGTATACCTCGACAGCTCCGAGTTCTAGGCATGCTTCCCCGGCGGACTCTAGGCTTGCCATGAGCTGCTCCTCGTCGTTGGACTCTACTCCGACGATGAGGTAAGCTGGGTGGTTGTTATCCGGTAGCTTTCTTTCGAGGTACCTTTCGATTGTCTGGATGGCGTGACCTGAGACGAACTCCAGTGCGAAGGGGGATACTTTACGTCGAATGATCTCGCTGACCGCATTAGCCGCGTCGTCAACTGACTCGAAGGGTGCATAGATCAACGAGGTGTAGAGGGGTTTCGGAGCTAGTCTTAGGGTTGCCTTTGTAACCACTCCAAGGGTTCCCTCGCTGCCTATCACCAGGTCGATGAGACTGTATCCGGTGCTGTCCTTGACAGTTTTTCCGCCCATCTCGACCACCTCGCCTGATGGGAGGACCAGCTCTATGCCGTTGACAAAGTCACGGGTTACACCATACTTCATCGCCCTCATTCCACCGGCGTTGGTGTTGATGTTGCCGCCGATGGTGCCGCTGCTCTCACCGGGGTCCGGTGGGTACATCAACCCTAGCTTCCCCGCCGCCTCGTCCACGTCCATGTTGTAGACGCCGGGCTCAACTGTCATCATGAGGTTGTCCTCGTCGATCTCGATGATCTTGTTCATGCCCTCCATGTCGAGGGCGATTCCACCGTAGACTGGGTGGTTAGCCCCGCTGAGACCTGTCCTGCTGCCCTGTGGGGTGACTGGTATCCGGTGCTCGTTTGCTAGCTTCATGATCGCCGAGACTTGTTCAGTGGTCTTTGGTTTCACGACCACCGACGGTTGATGTGGCTTCAACGGGCTCTCGTCGATGCTGTGCTTCTCAAGGTCTTCTTTAGAAAGGGAGACGTTCTTGTCCCCCACGATTGATGAAAGTTTGGATATGGTCTCAGTGGTTACTTGGCTGTACTCAGGCACCTTCCCCGTGCTCCTTGATCTTCTCTATGAGACGGGGTACCACCTCATATAAATCTCCCACAACGCCTAGCGTGGAGATCTTGAAGATCGGTGCTTCGGGGTCCTTGTTGACGGCGATGATGATGTCCGTGGTCTTCATACCTGCTTGGTGCTGGACAGCACCGCTGATTCCACATGCCACGTATAGCTGTGGGCGAACGGTCCTGCCGCTTAGACCAACCTGGTGCCGGTAATCGATCCATCCCTCGTCAACTGTTGGACGGGATGCGCCCACAGCGCCACCAACGGATGATGCAAGCTCCTGGATCAACTCGAAGCCTTCCTGTTTACCCATTCCGAGTCCACCGGACACGATGATATCAGCGTCGCTGATGCTAACCTGCTCACCCGCTGCCTCGAAGCCCAGTATCTTGACCCTGTCCTGTAGCTTGCTCATGTCGAAGCTCTTCTTGATGACCTCGCCCTTGGGCTCGGTCGCTGGTGCCTCGTTGAACATCTTGTACCTTACGGTGGCCATCTGGGGTCTGCTGTTTGGTGTCTCGATGGTTGCCATAATGTTTCCACCATACGCGGGACGTGTCTGTCTAAGCAGACCAGTATCGACGTCTACATCAAGGCTTGTACAGTCTGCCGTTAGTCCGGTCTTGAGCTTTGCAGCTACCCTTGGCCCCATGCTCCTGCCGATGCTTGTGGCTCCGACTAGGAATATGCTGGGCTTCTCCTCTCTACAGCACTGGGCTAGAAGCTCGCTGTATGGGTCGTCCCTGAACTTTTCTAAGCCAGGGTCATCGTAGACGAAGACCTTGTCAACGCCACGCGCCAATATTTGCTGTGCGGCATCGTTAACGTCATTGCCAACAACAACAGTGTAGACAGGCTCCATTACCTGTGCAGCTAGGTCCTTCGCCTTTCCGATGAGTTCGTAAGTCACCTTGTGGACCTCGCCATCGACGAGCTCACCGTAGACCATAACTCCCTTCCATGAGGATGTGTCAAGCTTCTCGGCTTCCCGCATGATGATGACGCCATGTGGACACGCATCGATGCACTGGTTGCAGGCTCTGCATGCCTCGGTGATGACGGCTACTCCGTCCTTCATCTCTATCGCGCCGAATGGGCACGCAGATACACATATCTCGCAACCGATGCAGCCATCTGTTACGTAAACTGGTGTGCTCATCTAGATCACCTTGCACTCCTGCAGTTTCTTGAAAATCGCGTCCACGAGTTCATCGGTTGATCCCTCAACTATCTCGCCTGCAGCGACGTTCACTGGCTCGAATACTTTGACGACCCTTGTGAAGCTTCCATCCAAGCCTATCTCATCGACTGGTAATCCCAGGTCATTGTTTGTGATCTCGTTGATTGGAGCCTTCTTTGCCTTGAGCCTGCCCCTGAGAGTGGCTAGTCTTGGCTGGTTGATGTCCTTACTGACTGTGATTACGAGTGGTAGAGGTGCTTCCAGTGTCTCGACGCCGTTGTCCAGGTTTCTCTTGAGGATGACTTTGCCGTCGTTGATCTCGACGATCTCGCTGACGTAGCAGACGTGGGGAATATCCATGTGCTCAGCCATCTCGGGTCCTGTCTGGCCTGTATCGCCGTCGGTTGTCTTGAGTCCACAGATGATGAGGTCGTACTCGCCCATGTGCTCGATGGTTTTTGCGAGTGTGAGGCTTGTCGCCCAGACATCTGCCCCGGCGAATGCCCTGTCTGTTGCCAGATACGCTTCATCTGCGCCCATGGCGATTGCGTCTCTCAATGCGTCCGCTGCCCATGGTGGGCCCATCGTCAGTACCTTTACGCTTCCACCGTGTTTCTCCTTGATCCTGATGCCCTCCTCGATGGCGTACTCGTCGAAAGGGTTGATTACTGCGGCCACACCTTCCCTGATGAGCCTGCCGGTCTCCTCGTCAAAGTTTACCTCAGTGGTCTCTGGGACCTGTTTGATGCAAACGACGATGTTTAGCTGTCTACTCATTGCATTCAACCGTTTTTGACTATCATGGCTTGCAACCTGTATAAAAACAGGTGGCTCCAGTCGATGGTATTTTAGACGATAGTCGGTTAAATGTCTCCATGGTTCTCCGGGTCGAGGAAATTCTCCAAGAAACAGGAGTGGAGTACAGGTTGATTGAGCTCAAGGATAGAGCGATCACGGTTGGTGACGTTATCCAGTACTCCAAGGGAGACATCAATCCCGAGGAAATATGTAAGACCATCATCGTCAAGGCAAAAGGAGATTTCTACGCCCTCTTCATACGTGGGGCTGACAAGATAGACTTCAAAAAGGTTAAGAATGTGATTGGAAAGGCGAGGATAACCTCTCGTGAAGAGGTTAAGGAGATCGCGGGAGTTGATCCGGGGGCGGTCTGCCCGTTGCTTGTCCCAATTCCAGTCATAGTTGACGAGAAGGTGATAGGCTTGGAGAAGGTGAACTTCGGCTCAGGCGACCACCTATACGGGGTTGAGATAGCAGTTAGGGACTTGGAAAAGGTCTTGGACTATCAACTAGTGGATATCGTGTAGTGGTTTCCCGACTTTACAATACATTTATACATTATGTCATATTTATGACATACCGATAGGGAAATAAATCAACAACACATTCCATACAGATAATACCACTAGAGGGCACACATGTCACCCAAAAAACCCACCAAAAAAGAGCTAGAGAAGCACGTCACGGAACTTGAGAAACAGCTAGAGATCAGCGAGGACAAGGCGGGGAAATACCACAAGGAGCTCCAGTACGCGAAAGCGGACATACAGAACATCCAGAAGCAGAACCAGAAAAGGCTGCAAGATGTAATGGACAGGGCCAACGGCTCGCTACTCCAGCAGCTCATCCCGATTCTGGACGAGCTTGAGATTCTCGGGTCCAACGACGCCGAGAAGGACAAGCTGGTTGAGGGGGTCCAGATGGTGCAGAAGAAGCTTATGAAGGTGCTTGAGATGGAGGGAGTCCAGCAGATAAATGCTAATGGACTTCAGTTTGACCCTTTCAAGCATGAGGCAATCATGGAGGTGGAGACCCTTGACGTCGAGGATGGACACGTCGCCGAGGAGATCAGGCGCGGGTACACTTACAAGGACAGGGTCCTACGGGCGAGCGTGGTGAAGGTGGCGAGAGCCCCAGATGTTGTTGAGATAAAGATAGAGGACAATCAAGATGAGTGAGACTAAGAGAGAGAAGATCATAGGCATCGACCTTGGAACAACCAATAGCGCGGCAGCCGTAATGATGGGTGGAAACCCGGCGGTTATACCCAGCGCGGAGGGCCCCACAGTTGCGGGCAAGATGTTCCCAAGCGTCGTCGCGTTCACAAAGGATGGACAGCTGCTTGTAGGCGAGTCAGCCAGGAGGCAGGCGGTCACGAACCCGGAGGGTACGATCCGTGAGGCGAAGCGCCACATGGGCACAAGCAGGAAGATCACCCTTCAGGGAAAAGACTATACCCCACAGCAGATCAGCGCATTCATCCTGCAGAAGATACTCAGGGACACAGAGACCTACATGGGTGAGAAGGTCACCAAGGCCGTCATCACTGTTCCTGCCCACTTCAACGATAACCAGAGGCAGGCAACAATCGACGCGGGCGAGATCGCGGGGCTGAAGGTCACCAGGATAGTCAACGAGCCGACTGCAGCTGCATTAGCTTACGGTCTGGACAAGACCGATCAGGACATGAAGATTCTTGTCTTCAGCTTCGGAGGCGGAACCAACGATACCACAATCATGGATTTCGGCAGCGGCGTATTCGAGGTGCTATCAACCAGCGGGGACACCCAGACGGGTGGAGCCGACGTTGACAAGGCAATCATGGACTACCTTGTAGCGGAGTTCAATTCCACGTCAGGAATCGACCTGTCAGGCGACCAGAAAGCCATGGCTAGGCTCAAGGAAGCAGCAGAGACAGCAAAGATCGAGCTAAGCAACCTCATGACCACTGACATCGACCTGCCTTACATCGCTATGAACGAGGAGGGTCCACAGAACCTCCACATAACCATGAACAGGGCGAAACTGGAGCAGATCGCGGCACGTATCGTTGAGAAGATCAAGGAGCCTATCAGGAGAACAATCAGCGACGCGGGACTTTCCACGTCCCAGATCGATAAGCTCGTCCTATTCGGCGGAATGACTAAGATGCCGCTGGTCCAGAAGACCGTTGAGGAGCTTGTCGGTAAGAAGATGGAGAGGGGAATCGACCCGATGGAGTGTGTCGCAATCGGCGCGAGTATCCAGGGAGCGGTACTAGCGGGTGAGATCGATGACATCGTTCTACTTGACGTTACACCGTTGAGCCTCGGCGTTGAGACAATGGGGGCGGTCATGACCAAGGTCATCGACAGGAACACAACGATCCCAACCAAGCAGACCAAGATATTCAGCACGGCGGCGGACATGCAGACGGCTGTAACCATACACGTACTGCAGGGTGAGAGGTCGATGGCAAAGGACAACATCAGTCTGGGCAGCTTCAACCTTGACGGAATCCCGTCAGCACCGAGGGGAGTACCCCAGATCGAGGTTACGTTCGATATCAACGCGGATGGAGTCCTCAATGTCTCGGCTAAGGACTTGGGCACAGGGAAGGAGATGAGCATCACCATCCAGGCAGCCACAAAGCTCAGCGACACCGAGAAGGACCGCATGGTGAGGGAGGCCGAGGAGTACGCGGAGGCGGACAAGCAGGCAAAGGAGGAGGTCGAGACCAAGAACCAGGCCGACAGCCTCGTGTACAGCACGGAGAAGCTCATCAGCGAGCAGGGCGACAAGATACCGGCGGAGATGAAGGACAAGATCACCGCCCCACTGGAGGCATTGAAGTCAGCCATCGCCGAGGGCAGTACCGCTGAGATCAAGGCAAAGATGGATGACCTGCAGAAGGTTGCCCAGGAGGTTGGAGCCTCTCTGTACCAGCAGGCGGGCGATCAGGTTCCACCGGGTGGACCTCAGCCTGGATCACAGTCGGGTCCGCAGCCTGAGCAGGATCAGGGCAAGAAGACTGTCGAGGCCGACTACAAGGTCGTTGACGAGGAAGAGAAAGAGTAGCCCTAATCCATTTTTCCATTATCTTTCTTCGTTCCTGAACGCTTTTTGAACATTAAGCCGTGTCAATGGTAGCCATGACGTTCCGACGAAACGAGAAGCAAGAGAAACGAGAGAAGATGGTGTTGATCTCAGGCACGGTCATGATTCTAATAACCGCATTGATAGGCACACAGCTCATCGTCGAGGGTAGAGCCTACAGAGAGAAGGTCACATACCTAGAGAAGAAAGGTTACACTATGGATAACTCTCTGCGTTGGGAGGACTATGAGACATGGAAGCAGCCCGAGATTCTGGACCAGTTGAAGGGAAAATACATGACGAGGGTAATCCAGAGTGGCACTTGGCAGGACTGGAAAGACTCCTTGAAGCAAGCGGAGAACGCCCCGGTGTACGATGACAGCCTGTGGGGTCCGATATACCACTGCAATGAGACCTACACGATTTGGTTCCACAGGATAGACTCAAGGAAGATGGATGGAATGGGTGAGGTATCTACCTACTTCGTGACCCCGGACTTGGTTCCCGAGAACAACGAGGGTTAGAGCCAGTCGCTACGATCATTTCTAGCTATAATATCATTCAGCAGGTCCCTGAACTCGATAACCTGCTCCATGGTGACATCAACGCTTACGTTGGTCTCGGAGGTTTTCTTGATTTTCTCGATGGCCATCCTGATTACCATGTTGGTGTCCTCGTCAACGGGCAGGCTGAAATGGATGTACTTCACGGAAAATACCAACCCGTATCTTGGATATAACCGGTGTGTATATTTCCCGGACGTTCAACAAGGTTTATAGTCCAGTTTCAGGGAGAAAAAGCGATAACGAGGCTCCAACTTGTCAGAGAAACGCGACTACTACGATGTTCTAGGCGTTGAGAGGAGCGCTAGCGCCGACGAGATTAAGAAGGCGTTCAGGAAGCTCGCGTTCAAGTACCACCCTGACAGGAACAAGGAAGCCGACGCAGAAGAGAAATTCAAGGAGATCAGCGAGGCTTACGCGGTTCTCAGCGATGACCAGAAGAAAGCCCAGTACGACAGGTTCGGACACGCGGGTATCAGCGGCTCATACAGCCAGGAGGACATCTTCCGTGGAGCAGACTTCAGCAGCATCTTCAGGGACATGGGCTTCGGCAACGGTGACGATATATTCGGCAGGATATTTGGAAGCATGTTCGGCGGAGGCTTTGGTGGTTTCCAGACAACTCGTAGACGATCAGGTCCACCCCGTGGAAGAGATATCGAGACAAGGATTGAGATCACTCTTGAGCAGGCCGCGTTCGGCGCTGAGGTTGAGCTTAGCCTCAACAGCCAGGCGAAGTGTAGCAGGTGCGGTGGTAACGGAGCGGAGCCAAATACTGATGTTGTTACCTGTCCCCAGTGTGGAGGTAGGGGTCAGATACAGCAGAGGACCCAGAGCATCTTCGGCTCGATGATCACGGTGAACACGTGTCCACGCTGTCAGGGCAGGGGTCAGGTTCCTGAGAAACCCTGTTCCAAGTGTGGGGGTAAGGGCTTGGAGAGTAAACGCCGGACTCTTAGCATCAACGTGCCGGAGGGCATCGATGATGGAGTGTACCTTACACTCAGGGGTCAGGGGGATGCCGGTCCATATGGTGGACCCAACGGTGACCTGTATGTTGGTGTCAGGATAAAACCCCACAAAGAGTTGCTGAGGAAAGGCACGGACATTATCTTCGAGGCCGAGATTTCCTTCCCGCAGGCAGCATTGGGCGACGAGATAGTTGTCCCGATTCTCAGGGGAACGGAGAAGCTCAAGATTCCATCGGGAACTCAGAACGGGGACATACTGAGGCTGGGGGGCAAGGGCATGCCCGGCAGGTATGGACGTGGAGACCAGCTTGTACACGTAACAGTTAATGTGCCAAAGAGGCTAAGTCGCCGCCAGAAGCAGCTGATAGAGCAATTAAATGAAGAACTGGGTAAGAAAAGGGGAATCTTCGGCTAACGCCGGTCGATTAACTCTTTTACGCCCGGACCAGTGCCAACAAAGGTTACTGGAAGACCTATCTCTTTCTCGATCTTTTCAACGAACTCTATTGCCTCGGATGGCAGTGAGTCATAATCGTCTGATCCAGCGATATCAGGGTACAGGATATCCATCTTTGTTATGGCGAGCTGTGTTGCCCCGTTAATCCTTGCAGCCCTCTTGGCTAAAGCATAGTTGAAAGGAGCTGCCCTGCGCTGGCGACCAGTGACTGTACCATACTCGTCCCATCCACGCTTTTTGGCTTCCTCGTGGCTGATCTCGCCTTCAAGGGGTCCCTCGCCTACACGGGTTACGTATGCCTTGCATACTAGGACAACATCGGTGATCCTTGTTGGCCCTACGCCTACGTCGCTGCAGACAGCGGCTGCGCAGACATCCTTGCTGGTTACATATGGGTATCCGCCGTGGAACAGGCTGATGTAAGTGCCCTGTGTTCCCTCAAGAACTACGTTTTCACCTGCGTCTAAGGCATCGTTCACCAGCATTGGTACGTCCTTGATGTATGGTGCGAGTTCAGGGATTTCCCGGGCCATCTTGGCTACTCGGTACGCCCTATCCGCGTTACATGGTCCAGTGCCGGTACCGGTGGTGCCTATTTTTTCCTTTAAGTGACCTTGTTTGTCCTCTTCGATGTGTTTGGGCTCGATGATTGCGCACTGGGGGTCAAGACCTATCCTGTCCTTTATCCCTGTTTCATCAATCTCCTTGAGGAATACCTCTGTGTTGACCAGTACGCCTGGTCCAACCAGCTGGAGTGATCTTTCGTTTACGAACCCGCATGGAACCATGCGGAGCTTGTACTTTACACCGTCCTTTACGACCGTGTGCCCCGCGTTGGGACCCACTCCTCCTCTTGCTACAACCGCCGCGTCATCCGCCACAGCTAGGTAGGAAACTATTTTGCCCTTTCCGCCGTCTCCGAAGAAACCGTCAACAACTATTGTGCAGCTCATGTTTTGCTCACCAGAGCCAAACACACCACACACTACTAATGATATAAGTTTAACGCATGTCAAGGGTTTTTAATTTAAGAAATTAACAGTTTCATGCAATAGACACGGTCTTATACGACTTTTGATGTGAATGAACCAGAAGAGGGAATGATTTGAGCCCGCTGGATTTGATAAAGGAAGAAAGAGTCGTTGAACTCACCAAGACACTTGTTGAGATACCATCAGAGACAGGTAAAGAGAAGGAAATCGGTGACTGGCTCATCAAGTACTTTGAGGAACTTGGGCTATCCGACATCAAACGGCTTCCAGTGGAAGACGCGGGGGATACGGTTGTTGCAGTTCTCAAGGGAGGCGACGGTCCCAAACTGATGCTGAACTTTCACATTGATACCTTCGATGCGTTTGAAGGATGGGACACCGACCCATTCCAGGGTGTCGAGAAGGATGGAAGACTCTACGGTCTAGGGGCACATGACATGAAGGGTGGCGCAGCCTGTGCACTAGCAGCACTCGAAGCGATTATGGAATCAGGCGTAGAACTTGATGGAGACCTCCTGATCAGCGGCACCAGCGACGAGGAGTACTGGAGCCTGGGGACGAAGAAACAACAAAAGCTACAAACGAGGCCTGATCAGCGGCACCAGCGACGAGGAGTACTGGAGCAGGGGAGCCCATGCACTGGTGAACAGCGGAATGCTTGAGAGAGTCAAGTACAACATCGTGCCCGAGCCAGCGGACTACGCATCAATCATCATCGGTCAGCGGGGAAGACACGTGTTCAAGCTCAGGTTCTACGGAAGCTCCGTGAGTGCAGCCTATGACATGGGCATCAACGCCGTGGTTGACGCATCCAAGGTGGTTGCGGAGTTCGAGAAGCACAAACCCGATGGATTCGGCTACATGGACGAGTATGATATGAGAGGCACCCTCTGCGTCACTGGACTGCACAGTGGTGGAGACAAAATATACGTGCCCGAATTGGCAGAGGTTACCATTGACAGGCACATCCTTCCCGGTCAGAGCGTTGAAGATGCTGCCCATCAGATCAGGCAGATCATACTGGATGCAGACATCAAGGGCAGGTACGAGCTAACATGGGATGAGCGCCCAACACCAGCACCCACCAGTTTCATCACCGACCCAAACTCAAGGTTCGTCCAGACCGCCAAGAAGAACTTGGAGAACCAGCTAGGAGAGGATGTGAGTTTCGCCCTCGGGAGAAGCGTTGCGGACACCAACCACATCGCTGTCTACGGTGGTGTTCCCACGATCATAATGGGTCCCACTGGGGGTAACACGTGTGAGGCGAACGAGTGGGTTGATGTAAAGTCTCTGCCCCAGATAGCTAGGGCTATCGCGGGGACAGTGGTAGATCTACTGAGCTCTGATTGATAGGGGGAGGGGGGGTCACCCCGTTCAACCTAGAACCATCCTTCTCCTGTGAAAAGGAGGCTGAAAATAGCTTCTTTAGAAAAGAATTACATACAAAAGTGTAATCCACCACGGGATTATTTGGAGAGAAGCTCAAGCACAGACTTGATTATTGTTTTCGTGACCACAGGCAATGATGTAATCTCGACGTACTCGTTTGCTTCGCATGTGTTGCCTCCATCTGGTCCAAGGATGATGGTTGGAACCTTCCCATGAACCGCGATGTGATTTGTGTCGGCTACGCTGGTCTCGATGACGTATCGTACCTTCCTTCCCACCTGCTCCTCAAGGTTTTTGGTAACGGTTTTCACAAGTCTTGACTCTGGTGGGGTGATGTAACTCGTCGGCGCGGGAGTGGGTCTGTCATCCCAAGTGAGTTTGTACTTGGACTCGATGCCCGCCTTTCTCACAATCTCGCGGATTTGCTCTGCGGCCTCCTCAACGGTCTGGGTTGGCAGTATGTGGCGGTCAATCCAGAGGTCTGCGTACTCCGGGACAAGGATGTCCGTACCACCTCCACTGAGACCGGTGACGCAGATGCTTCCTCGCTTGTTGTACTCCCTCATATAGCCAAGCTCTGATTTCGCCATGTTAGAGATCGCAACGGCTACCTTTGATGCATCGACGACAGCGTTGATGCCTCCCTCGAACACTGCGTGGACCGCTTTCCCGTAGAACTGCAGGTGGAAAACGTGGCGACCAAGTTGACCGATGGTAATTGTGCCCAGCTCAGACTGCTCCGGGACGTGCAGTAATCAACGTCATTTAAGATTCCGTTGTTAACCAAGGCGTGGGCTCCGCGGCTCCAGTTCTCCTCGTCAGTTGTCCCGGTGACTAGGATGTTACCGCCTAACTTGACTCCGGACTTGACAATTGCTTCAATCGCGGTCAGCAAACAGGCGGATCCACCCTTCATATCGTGTGCCCCTAGTCCGTAGATTCGCCTGTTCTTGACCACAGGGACGCAAGGCTCTGTCTCCCAGCCCTCGAAGGCGTTGAAAGTGTCGATGTGAAAGTTCAGCATCACCGTTGGACCATCAGGGTCTCCTCTTAGCCAACCAACCAGAGTATCCCCTGCCTCCTCTACCGGGAGCCTCTGGACATCAGTCAAACCGATGTACTTGAAATAGTTCTCAAGCCAGTCAACGAGAGCGTGCTCCTCACCCGAGACCGAGGGCTTGGATATCAGAGTCTTTGCGAGTTCAACGATCCTATCAGTCTCAACGTACGAAAATGGGTCCAAAGCCTGTTCCTCACCCGAGCATACCTCTCCCATTCTCTATAAGATATTCGGGTAAACCCTAAGAGGAGCCTAAAACACGGTTAGAGTATGAAGCTCAAGGAAAAACTTCACTACCACGCGTACAGCAAGTGGGACAAGGAGTCCGGTGGAGTAGCAGACACGGGAAACTTCTTGATACCATTCGACACACCCGAAGAGTACAACGGTAGGGAGACATCACCCTGCCCCGACCAGCTATTCCTCGCCAGCCTCACCGGGTGCCTCCTGAACACCTTCCTCTACTACAAGAACGAGCTAGGGGCAGAGACACTGGACATCCAGGTTGACGCGGACGCCGAGATCACCCTAATGAGCCCAATAGGTTACAGGATGACAGGCATCGACATCAGGATAAAGGTTGAATCAAGCGAGGACTACCTAGAGCTCAACAAGACCTGCGCTGAACGGGCAAGGGATTTCTGCCACCTCACCAAAAGCATCGAGGAAGCCATCCCAATAACGGTCACAATAGAGATAAAAGAGAGATAACAAAAAAAAAGTTACGGGTAGCTGATACCAAACCCCTGATAAATGAACCCCACCACACATAGGCAATGAACACCGTGGGCATCCTCGTGGTGGGAAACGAGTTACTGGACGGCGTCACCCTCGACACAAACACCCAGTGGATGATCAACCAGCTCAAGCCCCTCAACTACACAGTACACCAGACAGTAACAGTACGCGACGACACGGGGGAGATCGCCAAGGCACTCAACAGGATGATAGATGACCAGCTCAGCCTCATCATCACCACCGGGGGGCTAGGTCCAACCTACGATGACATGACCCTGAAGGGAGTCGCCGAAGCCTTCGAGTTAGAGATGCAGATCAACCCGGAAGCTCTAGCTATCGTTGAACGCCAGTACCTAGACTTCTACAGGAGGGGAGTAGTGGACAGCCCAGAGATCACCGAAGCCCGGAAGAAGATGGCGATATTTCCAGAAGGCGCATGCCCCCTCGACAACGAGGCAGGAGGGGCACCGGGAGTCCAACTGATCCAGGGAGAATCAACCATAGTCAGCCTACCCGGCGTGCCCAGCGAACTGAAATGGATATTCAGAAACCAGCTCTCCCCCATCCTGAAACAGAACTCCCACGGACACTACACCGAGAGAATAATCAACCTCAGCATCAGAGACGAGTCCACGCTCGCGCCACTCATCGACGAGGCAAACGGGCTTGAGCCAGATGTCTACATCAAATCAATGGTCAAGTCAATGGAGGACGACACCAGCGGGTTCACAATACGTCTCTGGATAAGCTGCCACGGCGAAGACGAGGGAAAGATCAAATCCAAAGTGGACAGGGTATCCGATTTCCTCGTTGACCTAGCCCGAGAAAGACTAGGAAACGTGTGACCCAACCACCTATATCTGGGTTCAGCATCAAACTCTTTGAGCTGCACCCCGTGAACACGACCCAACTCAACGTTCCTGAACAGGTTAAAGACATAATCATCGAGAGGGGCATCAACGAACTATACCCGCCCCAGGCAGACGCCATAAACGCCGGGGTGCTAGAAGGAAAAAACCTAGTACTAGCCAGCCCAACAGCCAGCGGAAAGACACTGATCGCCGAGCTCTGCGCCCTAAAGCACATAATCGAGGGACTAGGAAAGGTGCTTTATCTCACACCACTCAGGGCGTTGACCTGGGAAAAGTTCGAGGAGTTCCAAGCCTACAGCAAGATAACCAAATCAGACGGAAAGAAGGTCAGGGTTGGGGTCAGCAGCGGCGACATGGACAACAGCAGCCCATGGCTCCAAGCCTATGACATCGTCATCTGCACCAACGAGAAATGCGACAGCCTCCTCAGACACAGGAGCCCATGGATGAGCGGCATCAGCCTCGTTATTGCTGACGAGGTGCACCTCATCGGCAGCGATAGGGGGCCAACGCTGGAGGTAAGCCTTGCACGACTACGCCAGATGACGCCAGACCTGCAGATACTCGCCCTCAGCGCGACCATCCGAAACAGCCACGAGATAGCGGAGTGGTTGGAGGCTGAGAGCGTTACTACCGAGTGGAGGCCGGTCGTCCTCAAGGAAGGCGTCAACCTCGGCAACCACATCATGTTCAAAGACGGCGACATGAAACCAGTTGACCGAATCCACAAGCAGGACCCCATCAACCTCGCGCTAAATGCATTAAATGATGGTGGACAGGCGTTGATCTTCGTGGAAAGCAGGAGACGGGCTGAGAGTACGGCCCGCCAAGCAAGCCTCGCCCTCAAGAAGATGCTGTCCAAGAGGCAGGAGACAAAGCTGCACGAGGTCAGCTCACGGGTCAGCTCCCATGGCGAGAAGACACGGATCACCGACAACCTCGCCGATTACGTAAGCAAAGGAGTAGCGTTCCACCACGCAGGTCTAAACAGGGAACACAGAAGAATCGTCGAAACGGGATTCAAGGAAGGACATATCAAGGTAATCTGTGCCACGCCAACACTGGCAGCGGGCGTGAACCTGCCTGCAAGAACCGTGGTCATTGGTAACTACAAGCGGTTCAGACCCGGTTATGGGATGCACCCCATCAAAGTGATGGAGTACAAGCAGATGAGCGGCAGGGCGGGACGCCCCCAGTACGACACAGAGGGAACCGCACTGCTCATCGCGTCCAGCGAGGACGAGCAGGAATACCTCATGGAGGATTTCATCCTAGCCAACCCGGAGAGGATCGACAGTAGGCTAGCACAGGAATCCGCGCTGAGAGGACACACATTGGCCGCAGTCGCCTCTGACTTCGCCCATTCCGAGCAGGGACTCCTAGACTTTTTCGGCAGCACATTCTACGGGTACAACTACCCAACCGCCGGAATCCGGTTGATCCTCGGAAGCATCCTACGCTACCTCCAACGCGAGGGAATGATCGAATGGGAAGGAGACAGACTCAAGGCAACAGAGTTCGGCAGGAGGGTCAGCGAGCTATACATCGACCCGTTGACAGCCGTCGTGATAAGGGACGGTTTGAAGCGGGGAGCACTCGACATCACCGATTTCACGTGGCTCCACCTCATATGCCACACCCCGGACATGAGGCCAATACTCAGACCAAGACGCAAGGACATGGAGCTCGTTGAGAACTACTACGAGGACCACAAGGACGAGATAACATCCCAAGTCGCCGAGGGCTATGATTACGTTGACTACGAGGACTTCCTGGGCGAGGTAAAGACAGCCATGGTCCTTGAGGCGTGGATAAACGAGGTCTCCGAGAGCGACCTACTGGAAAGATACAACGTCCAGCCAGGAGACAGGTACAGCGCTGTTACCAACGGGGAGTGGCTCCTCTACGCTGCTCACGAGCTAGCTAAGATTCTGGGCTTACCCGAGTTCAGGCGTGAGCTCTACCATCTGCGGACAAGGGTGAAACACGGCGTTTCCAAGAAGCTTATCCCACTAGTAAGCCTCAAGGGCATCGGAAGGGTCAGGGCACAGGTGCTCTTCAACTCGGGGCTTACATCTCACGCAAAGCTCAAACGGGCTAATCTCAGGCAGCTAACATCTCTACCTTTGATAGGACCCAGACTTGCCAAGTCTATCAAGGAGCAGGTGGGAGGACTCGTCGATGAGGCTGAGTGGAAGCGACTGGATACCATCGTAGCTGAGCAGAGCAGTCTCAGCGCCTTCGTCGAAGAGGAGTACGAGGAAAAACAGCCCAACGACTAGTGTAAGTTTTTTTTTAAAAACAATGTTACTTTCAGTTATTTATGCAAGTTGAAGAGACTCCCGGCTACATACTCAGGGTCAGCCATGATGACTGGGTCGAGCAGATATTCGAGATAGAAAAGTACTACTCTGGCATCATCCGCAACTGGAGGATAGGTACACCGATACTACTAGCAAAGAAGACACATGTAGGAGACAGCTTCCTCGGTTTTGGAATCACTAACAAGGTGGAGATGCTCTGGGAGATGACGCCCGAGGAAGAACACTACTGCAAGGAGAATGGGTGGAAGGTATGCATCTCCTTCAAGCCACTCATCAGGTTCGAAAACCCGTTACCCATCAAGATGACGCCGTTAAAAGATGATAAGAGGAAGGGATTCTTCCTCCACGGAGCAATGCTTCCTGAGGACACTGTGGACACCATACTGGAGACAGCCGAGGGATTGTTGGCACCCCAATAACCTAAATCAGTGTACACTCTTCTTTCACAAGATGGGGTACATCGCTGGGGTTCTGGACAAGAAGGGCGAGGACGCATCCGAGTCAATACTAAGAATGTTACAGACCGCCAGTAAAGGTACAGCGTACTCGTTTGGTATAGCAGATACCAGAGACACCGAGGAGCACAGGGAAATACCTGACTTCACTTCCCTCTCAAGCAGTGTTTTGATTGGGGCAAAGAACTTGCAAGCTGAGGACTACCCAGCACCTCCCCTCAACCAAGGATCGATGAGCCTAGTATTCAAGGGACTCCAGTACGATAATATTGGACCAGATAGCCTAGAGGCAGCGAACCTTCTCGAAGAAGACCCATTCGATGGGATAAAGAACCTCATCTCAACCAGAGAAGGGGCCTACGTAATAACTGTGGCAAAAGATAAAGAAATATTATGCGGACTTGACCACATCGGCACGGTCCCCCTATACTACGGGGAAAACGAGTCACTGTGCGCGGTAGCATCAAACAAGAGGATGCTCTGGGCTCTGGACATCAACCCAGAACCGATGCCCCCAGGATGTATTCTCAAAATCAATGAAGAAGGAATTACCACATCATCAATCAAGAGATTGAACTACACCAATCCAGCAGAAGTTCCGGAAAAAACAGCGTTAGATACATTGCACAAAACGTTCACCGAGGTTTCAGAGCAGATCGCCCAGAAGACCAGAGGAGGCGTAGTAGCTTTCTCCGGCGGGGTGGACAGCACCCTAGTTGCTCACTACCTGAAGGAGGCGGGAACTGATGTCGAGCTCGTATCAACCGGTATTGAGGGACAGGTTGAGCTTGATATCGCGGTTAGGGCTGCAGAAAGCCTTGGGCTTCCCGTAGATGTCCAGACATACACTGAGCAGGATGTTGAGGACATCCTAGATAGCGTCATTTACAGCGTCGAGGAATCCAACCCGATGAAGATTGGGATAGCTTACCCGTTCTACTGGACAGCAGAAAATGCCTACCGGAAAGGACAATCGTTCGTCTACTCTGGCAACGGAGCCGATGAGCTCTTCGGAGGATACAAACGATATCATTCAGCGTTCTTAGAAGGAAAGGACATATCTCGAATGATGTTCGATGATGTATCCAATAGCTGGATAAACAACTTCCACCGGGACACAAAGACCTGCACTGATCAAGGGGTTAGACTGATACTGCCTTTCACGCATCCAAGGGTGATCGACCTTGGTCTCTCGATACCTGCGAACCTGAAGCTTTCGACAAGCGACTCCTGTTTGAGAAAACTCATACTACGAAAACTGGCAAAGAAGGTCGGAATAGATGACGAGTTCGCGGACAGACCCAAGAAGGCAGCCCAGTACAGCACAGGCGTGGACAAAGCCATGAGAAAGATTGCTAAGAGAAAAGGGTTCTCGGTAAGAGAACTATTAGAGTCTAGGTTTAGCAGAGGGTGATCTTGCCGGTGGCAAGGTCCTCGCAAAACTTGTCAAGGTGGTCGAACTCATAGGCGATGATCTCATCGATCTCCTTTGATACGACTTTCAACTCGACGCCGTTGTCTGGTATGATCTGCGCTGAGACTACATTTGGTTCGTTGATGGGCCTGCCGATCTGGCTTAGAAGCCATACGTAAATCTCCCTTATCCCTGAAACATCCTCCATGACCCTATTGGCGATCCTGTAGCAGAGAGCGTTGTAGATCTTACCGACATGGCTAACCGGGTTCTTTCCAGCCGCTGCCTCGCTACTCATAGGACGGTTGAGTGGGATGACCCCAACCACGTTGTTACCCCTTCCGACTTGCCCCGAGTCACCCGCCTCGGCACTGGTTCCTGTGGCTGTTAGATAGAGACCATCTATACCCCTCCCCCTCACGTCGAGAGCGTTAAGATCAATGGTGACCTTATTGAAGCCGAACTTGTCATCAACGAACCCGTGGATCGCTGCCTTGATCTCTTCCTGCTTCTTGAAGTAATCGTCCTCGCTCTCGATGAACCTGTCAACCATGGCCATCGCGACGGTGACGTTGATCTCATCCTCCTTCCTTAGCCCCATGAGCTTGATGTCCTCACCGGACTCTGGGAAGCTGTTCTTGAAGCTGCTTGAGTTAAGATAGTTCTCCAACTCGCTGATCAGCGTCTCTGTCTTTGTGAAAGGCGCGTAACCAACGGCCGCGCTAGTGTCGTTGGAGCCGAGGTACTTTCCCTTCCTCTCGAATATATCAGCAAGTGCAATTGATCCTGGCTTGATTTCGCTCTGATATACAACGTGCTCCTCAGGGTCAACGAATCTTAGGTTCTCCTTGAACCAGGTAGATGCACTCTTCGCCGCGATATCATCGACAGGAATCTCTTCGTCGCCGACCTTGAAGGTAGCCCTATCCCCGAAAACGAACCGCATAGGGTCTGTAACTTTTCCTCCATTGAAAGCTGGAATCGCCACGCCTGCTGCGAGTAGGCTCTTGTCTACGTTGTGGTGGAGTACAACACCGAATTTGCTCATGTACTCCTTTGAAAGGTCAACGGAGATCTGGTTCATAACTGAGTCGCATATGGTATCTGGGTGGCCCAGTCCCTTTCTTTCACAAATCTCAAGTGGCTGGTCCTCTAGGGCGACTCGTCCTAGCTTGTTTACGAATACGTTGTTCATGGTTTCATCGAATCCATTGATTTTTGCTAATAGGATGAGAGGCTCACATATAAGCCGTTGTGTTCAGGGTTTAGAACTTGCATTTATTATTCCAAAAGGAATCCAGTAGAATCAGATATTTGGATGGTAACACAAGACGCTTTTGTCTAGAAACGGGAAAACAATAATATAGAAACTAAAGTGATAGATAGCCAGTGAATAAGATATGGACGACAAATCCCTAGGATATACTATTATGATTATCACCCTCGCGATTATGGCGGGGTACTTCATCTGGCTCTTCCCCGGACTGTTCGGTGCAGCCTTTGCATGGGTGGCCCAGTACAGCGAGTGGGCAATCAAGCTGCCTGTAATGCTTGCGGTATACATGATCCTGTTCATCATCCTGTGGATAGGATACACCATGGCGACAACCCCTCCACCCGTCCCGCTGGACACTCCTCTTGACCTCGACAGCGAGTTCAACTTTGACGAGGACTCGGTAGAGGAGAAAGAGGACGAGTAGCAGCGATTATTATATATTAATAACCCATACTGGTGAGAGTTCTCGTTTTTGTAAATTTGAACCCGATTCGAACCTAATATTTTAATATACATAACAATACTCTCAATTGTTGAGAATATCATACGTTAAAAAACCAAGCACTTCGATTGCTCATTTTATATTAACTATGTTAAAGACACCATCACAACCCAAACACCCCATTAGACGGCATAGAAGGACGGGGGAGAACTAGTGAGTGCCATCGATGAAATAGATCATCCTTTGCTATGGCTCATGCCATTCGCGGGGTTCACTCTTGTCTCTCTGGTCGCTCTCGTAAACAACTTCATCTCATTCCTTCCTGATGGAGGAGGATACATGATCATGCTCTTCGGGTGCGCGCTACTGTGTGCATCAGTGGCTGGCTTCGTCACAGAGTTGATCAAAGGAAGGAACCGGTACGTCTATGTGAGTATGGGCGCAGCTACCATCGTAGGCTGTCTTGTATTCCTTGCCGGGTATGGATTCTTCAAGTCAAACCTCGTAACTGGAACCGGTCAGGCTGTAGTTCCAGCGGTTAGCGAGTTGATATCGAATATTACGATCACCATCCTCCCTGGCGTATTTACAGGTGCACTGATAGGGGGAGGGGTTGGAATCATCCCCGAAGAAACCGAGGTAGAGCCTATCGAGCCCCTGAAGGAGAATATCATCGTTGCCCCGGACAAGATGGTTGGCTACGAAAAGGTTTGCAGAAGATGCGGATGTTCTATGCCCTTTGACTCGATGTTCTGCAGCCAGTGCGGTGGGACACTGAAAAAACGTAGAACCACACAGATGAAGTACTGCAGGTACTGTGGGAAAAGGCTTCACTTCCTGGGAGAGTTTTGCCCGGACTGTGGCAAAGAGATCAGCCTCGTCGCCAAGCCCAAGGTCTTCATCTCGGATCAGTGAATCAGTACATCAATTCGTACCTTGGAGAAACGCGGACTATATTTTGCGACTTTGACGCCTCCCAGAAACTCGGCTACGCGCCCCTGTTCAATCGAAGTTTCGTTTACGAGATTGAACGCCTCGCTGTACCTATCATCGTCAGGTGCCCAGTGATAGAAATGCAGGATACCATCGGGCTTTACCATTGGTACCGTGACGTCAAGGAATAGATGTGCGCCCTTTGGAAGGGGGGTAAGAACCCTGTCGAATTGCCTGTTTAGGGTTGGACAAACATCGCGGACATCACCCTGGATCGCCTCAACTCGACCATCCACTTTGTTCAATCGGATGTTCTCCACGCAGTACCTGTGGGCGTCTGGATTGAGTTCAATAGCGACTGCTTTGACATCGGGGCATTTCTTGGCGATGCATATCGGGAATGGGCCAATACCGCTGAACATGACAAGTACATCTTCTGGTTCGTTGATCTGCTCGATGATACGCTCCCTCTCTGTGCTCTCCCTTGTCGAGAAATATGTCAGCCTTGGGTCTAGTTTGAACCTGCACCCAGACTCCTTGTGGATAACCTCGGTGTCCGGGTCGCCCGATAAAAGCTCCATTTCCCTTAACCTAAACTCGCCATGCCGTTCAGATTTCTTCGAGAGAACGCTCTTCACGTTCTTGTGAACATGGTGGACTGCTTCAGCGATCAACGTTTTGTATTCACCAAGTTCATCTGGAATCTCTATGATGGCGACGGATTCACCCTTTGAGCCCAGAATATCGAAGCTTGTTGGCACTAGCCCGATGATGTCTTCAGGTAGTTTATCAGAAAGATAGGTTTTGATAGTTTTCTTCAAAAAAGGTCAGCCAGTGGTTAGAATATGGATTTCTCTCCAGTTTTTTTTGCTAGTTTTCCCCTAACCTGGATCTCGTCCTGGAACATATCTTCCGGGCGAGACCGATCATGAGTCTTACGTTTCATTGTAAGTCCACAGACCCCACTCTCCAGAAGCTGTCTCTTGTGGCACATAGCATATGTGCATCCCTTAGGGTTACATGGTTCACTTGTCCAATTACACCAAGCTGTTTTTCCCCTGAAAGTCAGCGCTCGTTTGGTGCACTTGAAAGTCCGGCATTTTGGGTAACATAATTCATTCGCGGCCAAGATGCAAAACACCTAGAATTTTTGAGTTCTTGATATCAGAGAAACTCGAATAATTTAAAGTTTTCAATTATTTTCGTGGTATCATTCCTTATGAAAACATGTTTTTAGGTTAATCAGATAGTGTTTAGTAAAAAGTATCTTTGATCAATCATCCTTTAATCCCGCTGGAATGATTGAGCATTAAACAGCAGGGGAACCTAGTGAGTAAAAAAGAGAAAATTCTCATTGTTGACGACGACTTGGCGCTTCAGGAATCACTTGTGAGCATCCTTGAGAACGAGGGATACTTCATTGAGACGGCTAGAACCGGAATCGAGGCAAAGGTAAAGACCGGTTTTTTCAATGTTGCCTTGCTGGACATCAGGCTCCCAGACATGACGGGAATTGAGCTACTCGCAAGGATAAACAGACTATCACCCAGGACAAAGAAGCTGGTCCTCACAGGATACCCGGACACTTCTTCTGCCATTAGGGCTGTCAACGAGAAGGCAGACGCATATCTTGTGAAACCCTTCGACCCTGTTGAGTTGATTAACCTGATCGATGAGAACCTCAACATTCAGCGAGAGGAACTGAAGTACACCCAGGAAAGGGTGCTTGAGTATATCCAGCACCGAGTAAAAGAACTGGACAACAAGAACTAGAATGTGTGATCAAATGGAAGTAAACGCGGATATAGTAAACCTGGACTCTCCTATCACTGATAGGAAAAGAGAGGAGTTCAAGGACTGCCTCATCGAGAGTATCGAGGAGTTCGTTGCGGACGGCATAATGCTAATGGAGCACTTTTACGACCAGGACTCCACACTTAAAAGACAGCTGAGAATCACCAAGATGCGAGGGACGAACCACTCGAGGAAGACCCACAACTACAAGATCTCTGCTGAGGGTCTGAATATAGAACTTTAGAAGTTTTTCAAATTCCTTTTAAGTATAGATTTCTAGGTCCTCAGGTTCATCGTCGCGAGAGCTCCGATACTTAATGTACACATAAGCACCCATCGCTATCGCAATGATTACAGCCAGTCCGATCAACAGGTGGAACACTTGGTAGGTCCTACCTAGAATTTCAACAGTGAGTTCTGCCTGCTCGATGTCCTGTGTTATCTGGATGTTTTTTGTCTCCTCGACATCCGCATAACCAATCTTGGAAGCAGACGCCTTTAGTCTAAGTGTATCATATTTCTGGACAATCTGTGCTTTGGAGATTCCACCTTCATCAGTGGTGTCATCCTGCATAAGAATAACTCCACCCAGGGCGCTCCAATCCACGACGGCATCTGGAACAGGTTGACCGTCGCTGAGCAGCTGAATCTCTGCGAAGAAAGTCTGGTTGATACGAATAGTGATTGGGGTTACTAGTGTCGCGTTCATTCCGAGAGTTATCGCCGCTAACTGTCCGGTCACTGGTGCGATTCCCATCGTGGAAGCGATGATTGATGTTTCCCCTGATCCTCCTTGGGATGTGAATTCGGATGTCGCATAGCTTTTTCCAGCCTCAATTGTGATTGTTTCGGGTACAACCCCAACTGCGCTGTTGGAACTTGATAGAAGGATTTCTATGTCTTCGCCTGCCTCGACAGGGTTGCCTTCATCATCGAGGACCTGAACTGTAATAATCTCGTTGGATGATCCATCTGAGATCAAAACATTTGGTCTGAGGTCCATACCAAGGATAGTTGGGACTTGTCCCCTAATGTTCAGGGTCTCGTAGTCAGGATATATTCCAGAACTCTGAGCAGAAATAATGGTTTCACCCTCAAGGTTTTGTGTTATAACAGTGGCGGTTCCTTTGAACTCACCTGAGTTGATGGTAATAGTATCTTCGATAGTTGCGATATTGGTGTTAGAGCTTGATAGGTAGATAGTGGTTGTTGTACTAGCCCTTTGAGGGTTTCCGAACTGGTCTTGAAGCTCGATATGAACCGATGCATGCTCTGTTTCATCGGGTATAATTGACTCTGGGCCGAAGAATATCGCCAGAGCAGTTGGACTCCTTGTTACGTTAAATGTGTTGACGACATCGTTACCTGGACCAAATCCTTGGGCCAGGGCCGAAATCAGTGTCTGGCCGGGCCTTGAGCCTGATATTCTGAATGTTGTTGTGACGTAGTTCTCACCCTTTGGTATAGTGACATCCCTTGTTACTGTACAGACAGAGTGGTTTGAGGAGGTTAAGATGATATCAATGTCGTCGATTGCCTTGAATGGAGAACCTGATGAGTCGAGTATTTGCACAGTGATTACTCCCTCATCGCCAACAGTTGCAGGCATGGAGTTTGGACTAGCATATACCTCAAGGTTAGCATCGAAGTTTGATCTGAGCACTTGGAGATATGCCTGGCCTGTCTCGAAGCCTAGGCTTGTTGCAGTGATAATCGTGATTCCTGAGTTTTTCTTAGTAGTAAATTCGGCTTTCGAGAAAGTTGTTCCCTTTTCAATAGTTACCATGTTTTGAATTGTGCCGACGTCCAAGTTGCTGCTTGTTAACTGGATAACTAAGTCCTCTGGTGCTAAAAACGGCATATCGTTGAAAGTCCTTAACTCGATGGTGATTATCTCGTGTGTTTGACCATCAGCGTTAATGATGGGGGGAGTAATATTGATAGTAATCTTAGGTGACTGTGCCTCCACATGTTCCAGTCTGCAAGATATGGTGGTGAAAGTAAGTAGTGTTATTATCAGAAATAGTTTTGTTACTGCTATTCTTTTCTCTGTTTTCATTTGAGCCACCGGATGGTGTTTTCTTTGAGGTTATGTGCTTAAGTCTTTTGTCTTATCCATTGCTTTCTGCAATGCGTTGACAAAGTCCTCTACTGTGTTAGCCGATGAGAGCAGGTCCGTCAGGTACTTTATCTCGTCGGTGTAGTCTTCCACTCTCTCATCTCCATCCAGCACCATACAGAGTATGCGGTTGTTCTTCTTTCCGAGGAGACCCATCTTTGTTCCGTTGAACTGGAGGAGTATCTTCTCCTGGTCTTCTCGTAGCTGGTCATATAGCTCATATATTGACTCTAAGTTTGACCTGTTTAGGCTACTCGGTATCTTCCACTCAGTGGGGTACTTTGTGACGCCGATCTTGCCTTTCTTGTTCCGCTCGATGAGCAGTAGAGGAAGGACCCTCTTGTAGGGTGAAGCAAAGCCGTTCAGGAGCTCCAGATTGTCTCCAAGGTCAATTACCTTAAACTCATCTGGGTCTGCGGGGGGTAGTGTCACCTCATTTGGGTCGGGTGTGATATAGCCTGCCTGTGTCGCTTGGACTAGGAGGCTGTCCTCCTCCCCGTCTGCCTTACGCATGTTGGAGAGATGGTCGACCAGGTTTCTCCTCATACTGACATACTCGTCGGCGGAGATCTGGTCGTTGATGAACTGGTTGTCCAGTCTGCGAAGCGTATCATATGCCTCCTTTGCCGGTGATCCTGTGTCAGGCTCTACGTTCGGTATCAACGTTAGGGGCTGACCCATAGGCTGAGCTACGGCCTGTGGTATGGGCTGTGGCTGCATTGGTGCCGTCGGCACATACTGGACTTGCTGGGGTACTCCCGCTGGGACAAGTATGGTTGGACCTAGGAGGTTTGCCCCTGTGAGTGTCTGGATCTCGGCGCTTGTCTTCCAAGCGTCGATACAGAGGCGGCACACGTCGAGGGGTATCTCGTCCACATCCACAGGACATGCACGGGCTTGTATGAAAGCGCATTTCCTAGAACTCATTCTTTCTGCCTCCAATGCTTTCCATTATGTTTGGCCAGAACAGGTAAAGTGCTAACACCACGCCAATAGTGGCTAGTCCTGCTGGCGTCCGCATATAGAGGAAGTATCCTCCTATCGCGGGTAACATTGCTTTCTGGACTCCGATTACATCGAATGATTTGACCGTCCAGGGGTCAATGCTGGGGTTGTTGTCTCCCTTTGTCCTGAACAGGACTTCGTTGCTGTCATAGTTGACTTCAACGACTCTGTGGGTAACAAGTGTCCCTTGAATGTAAGTTGCTGGGGGTTTGAAGGTTATTACGTCGCCTACCTGTATGTCGGCAGGGGCTACTCCTTTCACGTAGATCATGTCACCTATGCTAAGCACTGGCTCCATGCTTTCGCTTGTAACGACCATGAAGGGCGTGAAGTTGTTACTAATGTAAGCAACTCCTATGTAAGATTCTATAAGTAATGCGACGAGGAGCACTGTCCTGATTGTCTCGATCATCTGTTCATAACTGAGTCCGAGCCTTGAGCTCAGAGGTTGATCCTCAAGTAACTCGTCCTCGAACTCGCCAAGGTATTCTTCTTCTTCGTCCCCTCCGAAAAGGCTGAATCCCTCGTCTAGCTGTGGTGCTCCCTCTGTCTTGATTGACAGGACCTGCCCGGAGCTGTCTCGCACCATGACAAGTTTGGGTGGGTTTGCGGCTGCTGCGCCGGCTTGCTGTGAAAAGCTTGTGATTGCGTCTACTCCTAGGTAGAATAGTCCCCCTACTATCGCGCCGTTTAGGCCGATGAATGGGGCCATCTGCATGATGGGCATGGTTCCGCGGGCGATCATCAGCGCCATGAAGCTGGCTACCGTTGTGGCGCTAGCCAAGCTTACTACGCTGAAGACCTTCGCAGAGTTCATTGGTTCACCGGTTTCTAGTTATTAGCTGTCTTGGGCTGCAATGACTAATGAGTCAGTATCGCCAAAGATTCCGTCAGTACCAGTTTGATCTCCGGTTAGCTTTAGCCATACTCGAGTACCACTCTGAGTGGTTGTAAACTCCATATAGCCTTCCTCCTCGTTGTAAGTTGCTGATCCAACAGCGCCAAAGGCACCTCCACCGGGCTCAATTTGATCTTCCTCGATCTCAACTGGGAACCCTGGTTTGTCAAGAAATGTCGTGTTCCCAGTATAGGGGTAGAATGGAATGGCGAAAACACGTATTGTTGAGGTTATGGTAAGGACAGTTATGGCTAGAAGAATGGTGGCTAGTACTAGCTTGATTGTATTTCTTGTTGGGTGTTGCATCTGTGCCACTGTGAGGTTCTGGCTCTGGGTGGTTTTCAGTTATTAAAGTGATTATGAAACCCTGTTCGCTTTCATTCCTCTAGCAAATTAACCTGTTTGTATATATACTAATTATTTCTAGAAGAAAGGTCTTTTATAGGTTTCAAAGCTTCAGCCTTTCCTGAGTTTATAATCTCGATTTTTGCCGCGAGCGTTGGATTATATGTCTGTTTTTTCAACATTTATTTCTACATTCTCTGGTCCTGAGGTCATTCTTGAAGTTTAATCGTGCCTCCAATCGATAAATATAGACATAGAGTTTAAATGGGAAACGAAAGCATGGTTAGATGCTTTTGGATATTGATAGCGATCCATGTATTGTTTAATTTATCCAAAGCCTTTTATTGATATATTTGCATATCCACAGATATGGGAAAAATCCTTCTTAGCCTAGACGAGGAGACTGAGCGGAAGTTCCGGGAGATCACCGAGAGGCTGTATGGTAAGAAAAAAGGTGCGTTGAGCATAGCAGGCGAGATGGCCATACGTGAATGGATTATAAGGAACGATACCCAGATACGTTTTTAGACATCCATAGATCACCTATCCAATCGATACATATTCTTAGATAAACAAAATAGACTAAAGATTACGTTAGATATCTAGAAAAAGGTTAATTCATGGACAACCTATATCAAACCCATGACAATAATCCCCGTAACCATCAAGGAGATAGAGCAAGCCACACCCACTATCAGATTAATAAAATTGGACCTAAACGAACAGGAATTCGAGTACAAGGCAGGTCAATGGATCGACTGCTACGCGGAGATCGATGGAGAAAGAAAAATAGTGGGTTACAGCCTGGCAAGCTCACCGACCGTAGAAGGAAGGATAGAGCTTGCGGTGAAGATAAGCGAAAACCATGTCTCAACATATATCCACGAGAGTGCTCATGTGGGCGACACCATGTACATCGAAGGTGGGCAAGGGGATATCTATTATGAGAAAGGGATGGGAGAAAAGGTTGTTCTAATCGGTGCGGGAATAGGCGTAGCTCCCCTAATAGGGATGCTTAGGTACATTGATGATGCAACGGACGCAACCGCTACACTGATCCAGAGCGCATCAACCGTCCGGGAGCTAGTCTATTATTTCAAGGCAAAGGATATTGCAGAAAGGAATCCTCGGATCAAGTACCATCCCACTGTAACACAGGAAAAGCCAAAAGAGAAGTTCAGTTTGGGTAGGATCGACGGGGAGATGCTTGAAAGGTTGAAAGTTGATCCCGAGTCGTTGTTCTTCCTGTCGGGGCCGGGTGGAATGATACCAGAGCTAGAGGAGACCCTGAGGAGTATGGGTGTACCTGATGAAAGAATCAGGTACGAGGTCTGGTGGATACCGGAGCACTAGGCTTTAGCCTTAAAAGCAGCCGAGCAGAACCCAGTGAAGGCGTTAAACGTGGGGCGGTTCGCGGACAGGATTAGGGAAGCAAAGCTTGTCCTGCCGCCTCTAGCTGAATACACGGATTATCCTTACAGGAGGATTCTTGCAGACTTTAATCCCCCCTTCATCTGTACCGAGATGATCAGCGCAGAGGCTCTCCTTAGAGGTAACGCGAAAAGTCTTGATATGGTAAAGATAGTCGATGGAAGTCATCTCAATGGGGCGCAACTCGTTGGGTCTAATCCGGAGGTTATGGGAAAATCCGCTGCAATTGTTGAGGATATGGGCTTCGACTATATTGACATAAACATGGGTTGCACAGTGAAGACGGTTACGCGGACTGGTGCTGGAATCGGGTTGATGAGGGACGAGGAAAAGGCTTCGAGAATAGGCTCGTCGATAGTGAAAGCTGTTGGACTTCCAGTGACTTGTAAGATGCGGCTCGGGGTATCTAAGGAAAACAAGAACTTTCTGAGTTTATCGAGAAAGCTGGTTGATGCAGGAATATCAGCTGTCACTATTCACGCGCGGACAGGGGAGAGTAAGTTTGGGTTAGAGCTTGAGTACGCCGAGGTCAGGGATCTATCAGAAGTGATTGATGTCCCGGTAATAGTGAACGGCGGAATATACGATGGGGAACACGCAGTTGAGGCGTTGACTTCCTCGTCCGCCGATGGGGTTATGCCGGGTAGAAGAATAATTGGGAACCCGTGGATCATCAAGGAGATCAACGCGGAGCTAAGGCAAGATGACTATTCTCCGCCTAGCCTTGACGAGAGAAAAAACATCTGTGCCAGACACATGGAGTACCTATGTGATTTCTGTGGAGAGAGGAGTGGGGTTATCCTGATGCGTAGACTGATTGGGAAATATTTTACTGGGACACGTTGTGTAAATGACATGAAGAGGGAATGCCAGAAAGCAAGAACCATGGATGATGTTCATTCCTTGATCAACCGAGTAAGATACCAATCAGGCGAACAGATATTCACGTCAGCTAGATAGGAAGCGTAAAGGTGAACCTTGATCCCTTTCCGTTTCCACTAGACTCTGCCCATATTCTACCACCGTGAAGCTCAACGAAGCCCTTGCATATACTCAACCCTAGTCCAACGCTTTGCTCAGAGATTACGGGTTTCTTGATATCGGGGAATGGCTTGAAAAGCTTGTCAAGGTCCTCCTCATTAATACCCTCTCCTTGGTCAACTACGGATATCTGTACTTGGTCGTCAGAGGTTTCCACTTCTATATGTATCGTTGAACCGGTTGGGCTGTACTTTGATGCGTTATCGATGAGGTTTACTAGTACTTGTCCCAACCTCAGCTCGTCCCCTATGATTGATGGTGATACTGCTGGAAGGGTTTTCGTGATTCCTTGACCTCTACTCTCAACTAGGCCGGAGACTTCGGAAAGAATGTGTACCACGAGCTCGTTGATGTCCACCGGTAGCCTGTCGATGAGCATTTTACCTGCGTCTATTCGTTGCTGGTCTAGAAGGTCGTTTGTCAAAGCCTCAAGCCGGTTCGTGTTCCTGTAAGCTACGTCGATGTAGGACCTTATCTTGTCGGTATCTTCCTCTGTCTGGGCGAGTTCAAGGTATCCCTTCATGCTGGTAAGCGGTGTCCTGAGCTCATGGGTTGCAGTGCTCATGAACCTTGTTTTGAGCTTCTCCATCTCTTCAGCCTGCTCAGCCCTAACCCTCTCTCGTTCCAGCCTCAATGACGTTAATCGTGATGATACGTGTTCACCGAGGAGCTGGACCAACCTGATGGTTTCAGACGAGCACAAAGAGGGAATACCTGACTCGACATTTATTACACCCAAGACTCTGTCGTGCTCAAAAACCGGGACTGCTACCTCGCAGGTGAGTGTAATCGGTTTTCCTGACTTGGAATTAAACGGGCTTGTTGAGACATAATCCGGGTCCTTGGATACGTCGGGCACAATCTGTGTCTGCCTGGACTTAACAGCTCTAACCGTTACACCGTTTTCGTTGAGTGAAAGATGATAGTTCTCTGTTAGTTCTATATTGTCTAGCGTGTGGAACCATAGATTGTTATCCTCTAAAACTCCGAAGCTGGCGTATGGAAAGTTGAAGATATTGTTAATCATGGTTAGGGTCTCGTAGGCGATGATTTCCACCGTATCGAGCCTGTTGAGTGTTAGCGCGAAGTCGTGCAACGCGTTCAGTCTGTGCTCGTATTCGATTTTCGCTATTGCAGAAGCGACGTGTCCACCGAGGGTCTCAACCAGTCTCCTGTCCTCTTCGCTGAACGCGCTGGTTTGGAGAGCCTCAAGGTTGATGACAGCTACAACCTCCTGTTCAACCTTTATAGGTACATCGAGCTCTGACAATGTTGAGTGTTCAAGCAGGCCCCCCGAGATATAGTCGGGGTCATTCCGGGTATCGTTAACAAGCTGGGTCATACCCGTCCTGACTGCTCTAGCGGTGACGCCTTTCCCGTTTATATCGAGCTCAGTTAACCCGTTTTCTAGGCTAATCTCTGTGAAGTTTATCGTGTTCTTCTCTACGAACCCAAACGATCCGATTCTGAACCCGAGGAGGTCGCGGATTATATCCATGGTTCCCTTTGCTATCTCGTCCTTGGTCTCGAACTGGGAAATCTGCAGCGAGTGGCTGTGAAGAGCCTCAATCTGCCTTTGATACCTTACCTGTTCGGTTACGTTCTTGGCGACAATACCAAGGAGGTCCCCTGCTTTGAACGCGGATAGTTCAAATATCTTGTTACTTCCAGGCTGAACCAAGGCGTTTCGATACTCGACTGGTTCACCAGTCTCAAGGACCTGTAGATATCCTTGGTAACGCGCGGTTCCTTTGAGGTCTGGAAAGACTTCAAGGATGTGTTTACCTAGGTAGTCTTCTCTCTTCTTACCTGTGAACTGGAGCTCGGTCTCGTTAACCATGAGATACTTCATGTCCGAGTCGAGGATTGAGTAGCCGTCGGTAGCGGCATCGAGGAAACCTGTTAACCGTTCCTCGCTTTCTCTGAGGTTTCTCTCGTTTTGCACCTGCTGGGAGATATCTCGGGCTATCTCGAGGAAGGAGGTGATGTTTCCTTGTTCATCGTAGATGGGCTCAATGTTTATATCGAAAAAACGCCCATTAGGAAGCTCCTTGATGAAATTTGTTCCTTTCCCGGTTTTCCTTACTTGGGGAACCTTGCAATCCTCGCATGGTTTCTCGAATCCAAAACCTATGATGTAGCATTTTGCCCCGATTATCTCCTCGTCAGTTAGTCCTAACGAGTTTTTCTCGTTCTGGTTTACCCATATGAGGTTGTAGTCAAGGTCTCTGAGCGTGATAGAGTCAGGTATAGAGTTGAGGATTGCCTGCTTCTCTGCCTCGCTTTTCAATAGCTCCTCTTCAAGTTGGACCTGTTCTCCGATGTCCCTCACTATAGTTAGGCTGGATGGTACACCGTCCCAGTGGATGAAAGATGCGTTGAACTCTACGTCTAGTATTGTGCCGTCCTGACGTACCATCTTTGATCGGTACTGACTTGGAGGATTACCGCCTGCCCTTCTGAGCGCTGAGTAGAGGGTCGCTAGGTCCCGGTAATCGGAGTGGATGAATTTTAGAGTGGATTTACCGATTATCTCATACTCGTGTTCAAGCCCTAGATATTTTAACCCGGTTGGGTTGATGAACACGACTCCAGTCTCATTTGTTACGAGGATAAGGTCAGCGCTTTTCTCGAAAATCTCCCTGTAGCGCTGTTCGAGTTGTGTCTTCTCGGTGATGTCCCGTACGATAGAGTACATGGAATACTCCCCAACTTGAATGGGGATCAAGTGTACCTCTACGAATTTTGAACCGCTCTTTGTTTCTATCCTTAGCTTTTGAATACCGAGAAGCATGTGCTTTTTATCTATGGAGGTTTCGTTGGATTCATCTCGTCTACCAGTAAACTGGTGTATCTCTTTGCCGATGAACTCCTCCAATTCAACCTCGAAGAAACTGAGGGCTGCCTTGTTAGCGTCAACAATGGTACTACCCTTGAAGTAGATTACCCCATCTCTACTCTCATTGTAGAGTGACCTGTATAGCTCCTCGTTGTTAGTTTCCCCCATTGTTTGTCCCTCCTCGTTGCGCTATCCGGTGTTCTTAAAATATTGTGCACCATCAGGTAAAAAGTTGCGTGAATGTGTCAAAAGCTTTCACACAGATGGATCATGGTTTTTGGTTACTCATTTTTATCATTATTTCATGCTTGACCAAGTTATGAGTCGGGTGAGCTGAGTTTTCTCCAAGCACTTGTTATTCAGGGTTTCGCAGGATTTAGGGACAGAGTTGGGGTGCGGATGGAGACAAATATGGGATTAGATTCGAGGAGGCGCATATCAACGCTTGGGAAAGAGATGACAGGGAGGTAAAAACGAGGATTATTTAAATAGAAAAATGGAAAGTTTACCCTTCGAGAGCCTTTTTGGTCTCATCGGGGAACTCGGCGAGTAGCTTCTTCAGAACTGTCTCAGCGATGTAGGTTTTGAATCCCGACTCGTCGAAAGCGGGTTTGTATATTCTTCTGTGTCCTCCCTTCCCGGTTATCTCATGGTAATTGAGGACTCCGTCATCGACGAGGGCGTTGAGAGAGTTTATGATACTTGCCCGGCTGATGGTGCCTCTTCCCTCCATCGCCTTGTTGACGGCAACATATACGTCTCTTGAGCTTCCACCCTTCTCGGGGTTTGCCCAAAGATATCTCATCGCTTCTATCTGGTATGGTTTCAGGACTGCGTCAAACTCAGTCTTGCCTAGTTTAATTTTCAGTGGCACGCGTGGTTTTCTCCATTTCCCCAAGAAGACGCCATCACACACGCATTCAATCAGACGGGGATAATCATAATAAAATAATAAATCTTAAAATAGTTTCCGTTGACAGACGGAACTGAAAGAAAAAAAGGTGTAATTACACCTTTGCGCGAGCGCATTCCTAGAGCATACAACAGTATATGCTTTCAGCAGGTATGGCTAATACCAGCATATACTGATATGGGGTATGATGATTGTATAGAAATTATTAACCTAGACCACATAACTTGGTATATATGGAACGCCGGAAGATTACCACCCTCGGCAAGTACTCGCTGGTTGTCACGCTTCCAAAGAACTGGACCAGCATGAACAATATCAAGGGCGGTGACGAGGTCACGCTCAAGATTCAGGGTGATGGATCACTTGTCATCCACCCGGAGTACGATTTTGATTCAAAACAGAACGAGGTAAGCTTACAGATACTGGCCGACGAGGATGCAAAGATGATCCAGCGTAAGATCATCAGCTGCTACCTAAACGGGTACGATAAAATCGAGCTCGTATCCGAAAAGAACTTTACACGTGAGCAACAGCAGGCGATAAGGGCCATAGTAAAGTCCCTTTACATGAGAATATACGAGTCCCAATCGGATAGGGCGATACTCCAAGCGTTCATGGATGAGTCGCTGGCATCAGTCACGTCCGGTTTGGAGCGAATGCACATCATCACAAGTTCTATGGCGAAAGACGTGCTGACGGCGATAAGGGAATGGGATGTTGAGCTGGCTAGGTCGGTGATCTCCCTTGAGGAGGACGTTGACCAGTTCATGTTCTTCCTCACGAGATTGCTGAGGACGGCGGTGAACAATCCTTCACTGGCGACCAAGCTCCAGATATCCATGAGCGACACATTCGATTACCACCTGCTGGTTAACAGGATAGAGTACATCGCCGATTATCTGACCAGCATCTCTGAGACCTTGGTTGAGCTAAGCGAGTACAGGGACAAGGTTTCTCCGGAATTCATCGATGAGTTGCTCAAGGTAGCTGAGAGGGCGTTCGGATACTACGATAGAGCGGTAGACGCTTTCTTCGATGACTCGATAAAGGACATTGGGACCATCATCGATGAGAGCAAACACACCCAGGAGTTGAAGTCAAGACTCGGTGAACTGCCAAACAAGGATGAGGACGAGAAGAAAATCGTGATGCTATGCACTTCCCTCGTTGACTATGTCAGGCGGGTAGGCTATAGTACGGCTGACATCGCCGAGTTGACCCTTGACAGACACTTTACTCCATCCTAGATTTGGGATATTTCCCTGCATACGGGACTCATCGACCTAGTTGATTCATAGTCAGGTTTTCATATTAGCGTGTACCTGACGAGGTATGAACCGGGTAGACGGCTTCATCAGGTTGTTTCGTCTTGAGAGGGCGTTCTCTGCTGCCTCCGGTGTACTGATAACCGGAGTTATTGTCAGCGGATATAGGAATGTCTCATGGGTCCATGGCTTTGCGGCTTTGAGCGTGTTCTTCTCAGCTCTCGCAAACTTCGTGCTGAATGACATACATGATCTGGAAAGTGATACCACTAATGGTCGCCCTGATAGACCATTAGCGACCGGAATCATAGGGAAAGACACGGCCCAGGTCTCAGCCTTCCTCTGTGGGATTCTAGCGGTTTGGTTAGCTACACTCTTACCACTATTTACCAGTAGAATGATCCTGGTTGGCCTCCCATTCACGTTAGCGTACAATATTTTCCTGAAGAGGTTCATCGTCTTCAAGAACCTGTTCACGGGGCTGGCCAACTCCGGGGTGGTGTTGGTAGGGGCATCGTTATCCGACGCTCATCTAAACCCATTGGTGATTTTCCTAGCGATCCTCGGTTTCTTCTTCAGCCTCAGCTACGAGATAATGCTTGACATTGCTGATGTCAAGGGTGATAGGGATAACGGTGTTGTAACGGTTCCAGTCAAGTTTGGAGCGGAGAAAGCTGCATGGATTAGCATAATCATAGGAATTGTTACGGTTATCTTAACACCTTTGCCTTACTTCATCAACCTTGATACTAGGCTGCTGCATAATCCATTGTTCCTTGTGTTGTCACTGGTTTCGATTGCTGACCGGTTGAGGATATTGCTAGTGCTTAGGATAGACCAGAGCCCGGATAACGTATTGGAGTTGAAAACGAGGCTTTTCAGGAACTTACAGCTAAGTGGACTAGGGTACCTGTTTGGTATTATCACCTAGAGGTCAGTTTTGACTTCGAAAGGATGAAAAAGGTTAGAGGAAGTCTTTCCGTCCACCATCAACTAGCAAGATCTTACCTGTGACGTAGCGGGACTTGTCGCTCGCGAAGAACAGCACCGCGTTGGCGATGTCCTTGGGTGTTCCAACTATGCCGAGGGTTGAACGATCTATTCTTCCCTGTAGTTTAGCGGCGTACTCCTCGTCCGTGTTCCTCCCTTTTAGCATAACTGTGTCAACGGCTCCCGGTGCGACGCAGTTCACGTTTATGCCATAGGGTCCAAGGTCATAGGATGAGCTCTTTGTTAGCTGGTTCACACCTGCTTTGGATACCGCGTAGCTGGTCTCGCCATCCATGGCTATCCCGAACCCCGAGTTGGAGGAAATATTAACTATCTTGCCGTACCTTCTTTCAACCATGTGGCGGGCGGCAATCTGGGTACAGAGGAACACGCCCTTGAGGTTGATCCCCATGTGCCAGTCCCAGACCTCATCTGTGGTCTCAAGTATTGAGCCGCCCTTAGCTACACCTGCATTATTCACCAAGATATCCACTTTGCCATAGGTCTCAATCACCTTGGCGAACATTTTCTCAACTTCAGCCCTCTTGGAGACATCGCACTGAACCGCAATAGCATCGCCCCCCATCTCCTTGATGGTGTTCACAACCTCATCCGCCTCATCACGACTTTTACTGTAGTTTACAACCACAGAACACCCTTCCTCGGCGAAAGCCAATGCTACGCCTCGACCGATACTTCTCGAACCACCGGTGACGATTGCTACCCTATCTTTGAAATCTGACATAATAACCACGTTCCTTGGATTAATTGTGGTTCAGGGGATATGTATTGTTCGGGGAGATAGAGTATTTAGGTAACGGTGTTCATGGCGTCTTGTGATGTTTTAGATGGTTGAGACAATAGACAACGTCGCTGTAGTGGTGGATGACCTGAAATCAGCGGTGAAATGGTATAGTGAGGTACTTGGGTTAAAGCACAAGTTCACGGAGGAGAGCATCCAGTGGGCCGAGATGGACGCTGGTGGAAGGAGCACCCTAGCATTGAAGACGAGGGGCAAGCAGCAGGTGTGCCTTGAGGTAAAGGACATGGATAAGGAGATGGAGCGCCTGAAGGCGCTCGGGGTGAAGTTCAATATGGTGATTGATCTCCCTGAGGGAAACGGCAGGGTCACCAGTTTTGATGATCCATGGGGAAACGAGATAGGCTTCTACGAGCCTGCCAAGAAATAGACACTGACTTGTCCCACTTTTTCCTGACTATCTTCTTGAGATAGCCCAGAATGCGACCACGCTTAATGCACTAATGAACCCAGAGAAGTAGAACACTGAGCCCATCCCATACACGTCCAGTAGGTACCCGGAGAAAACAGGGCCAACGATCTGCCCAATACTCATTGCAGTGTTAAACACCCCCACGGTGGAGCCTGAACCAAGTTCCCTTCCCTCCTCGGCTATTATCGCTGTTACGGCTGGCAGCGACAGTGCCCCTCCTAGGGAAACGATGATTCTGGCGGCGAATATCTCGATGATTGTCCCAGTGTGGACTAGGAGGAAGTACCCAACTGCACCTACAAGCCCGCCTCCAATTAATAGTAGACGCTTGTCGTACCTGTCAGCCAGTATGCCCATTGGTGTCTGAAGTAACGCGTTGAGGAAGATGCCGGCTGAAAGTATTACCCCTATGTACGTACTAGAGAGCCCAAGAATCTGGACTGCGAACAACGGCAGGAAGCTCATTATAGTGCCTCGACCAAGCGCGTTTACTGCCCTGTAAATCAGGATACTTCCAAGAGTTCTGTTAGAGAGAATCGTCCTTATCGGCACCGGTTTATCCCTACGCTTCATCCCAAGGGAGTCTTCATCTGGAACTAAGATAACCGTTAGAACGAGGCTGATGGCTACCAGCACCGACATGGTGTTGAACACGACCGAGGTGTCATAGTTCTCGTAGATGTATCCACCTATGAACGGTCCAGCCCCGAACCCTGTGAAGAGAGCGGTGTTCAAGTACCCCATGTATTTACCTTCCTCGCCTCTAGGCGTCAGGTTCATGGCGTAGGCCATTGCCACTGGCATCATCATGGATGAGCCTATGCCGTGGAATACTCGTACTAAGATGAGCTGCTCTGGGGTCTGTACAAACGTGTAAACGATGCTGATGATGGTGTACATGATGAGTCCGGCTACGATGATTTTCTTCTTGCTGAATATATCGGCTAGTCGTCCTACTGGTGTTTGAAGCACCGCCCTTGAAAGACTGAAACTTGAGTAGATGAGACCAATGTAGACTCCGGATGCGCCCAAGTCACTGGCGTAGTTGGGCATGATGGGGGATATAATGCCCAGTCCGATCATTGCCATGAAGACGCTCAGTAGTAAGACCCGGAACGCGTTGATGGATCTGTCAGACAATACAACCACATCAATACAGTTCAGAGACTATTTCAGGTTTCATCAGGTACAAGTCCTGTTACTTTGAGCTAGGTTTCGTCTGGTGGTTTCACGTCTTTGAATATGAAGTACATGAGGCTAGCTGATGCAAGTTGGAAGCTTGCGGCTAGGAAGAATGGGAGGTCTATGGAGATGAATTGCATAATATACCCTGAGAGCAAGGGAGCCCCTGCGGCCGTGAACCGGCTAACCACCGCGACAATTCCAGCTGCTGACGCCTTTCGTTTGCTCTTTATGACACCCATTAGATATGATTGCCGTAGTGGCACGTCGATCATCGAGAACAGTGACATGAACCCACGCATGTATGCGACGATTGCATATGTTGGGGTGAGTGGGGTTAAGATGTTGATTATCACGACTGGGACCCTTGAGAGTACTGTTGCCCTTATTGTACCCACGCCTCTAGCCATCCTCAACCCCAGATAGTATGAGCCAGCCGCGATTATCCTAGAGAACCCGAACAAGGTGCCGATCTGCCCAAGCCCCACCCCGAACTTAGTGTAGAACCAGTACGAGGTAAAGTTCATTATGAAACTGCCTCCGATGACGTCCAGCGCCAGTACAAGCGACCATCTAGACAGTATCCATCTTTCATCTGCAGATATCTGTTCATCCTCAACCTGTTCATCCTCGACGTGGTTCTCATAGGTCTCGGTTATCATCATGTAGGATAAGGTGGATATCAACCCACTAAGGGAGAAAATAATGAACAAAGGCTGATACGATGCCAGCTCCGCGACGCCTCTGCCCCGAAGTACATCGGGTAGAATGGCGGCGAAGCTACCGAAAACACCCGACATGGTTCCAACGAAGCTGTTCACGCTGAACGCAGTTGTTCGTTTATCACTGGGCACCTTCTCGGTGAGCATAGCCTGCTCAGCCGGGGTGAATGGCAGATACCTGCCGATGTTGAATATTATCGCGGATATTGTTAGTACCCTGAGGTCTCGGCTGACGGTGAATATGAGTCCACCTATCGTCATCATGACCGCCGTCAGTAATAGTACGGGTTTTCTACCAAACCTGTCGGCGATCAGTCCCTCCCCTAGGCTTCTCAGGGCAGAGAAAAGCGCCATAGCTGTGAACATCAACCCCAGCTGGGTGGAGGATGCTCCAAGTTTGCTCATGTAGATGGTGAAACATACGGCTAGTATGGATGCGCTGAATGATTGTAGTCCTCTGCTGGACAGAAGTATCCATACGTCTCGGTCAAAATCTCTGATGGACTGCAATGTGGCTACCCGGGCTGTATCCCCGGTTCATTGGGCTCAAGAAATATAGATTTATGGAGATTGATTGTTACGATTCTAGCTGTTTGATGTAGTCCTGAGCCGGTTTGACAAAGTAGCTGTATCCTGCCTCATCCGCTACCTCTAAGACTTTGCTGAAATGGTTTCTTGCTTTCATGTTTTCCCCAGCCTGCATGTATAGAAGGGCGATTCCAAAGTGCGCCCTCGCGATGACCAGTATAAACCCCGTCTTCTCTGCAATCTTAAGTGCCCGCGTGTCGAGCCTCAGCGCCCGTTCGAGGTCTCCACTTGTCGAGTATTCGGATTGAGCCATGTTGGCGAGGCTGAGGGATACTGTCTCCTGTGGTCCAACCTTCTCGCTCAGCCGGAGCGACTCCGAGTACAGCCGGTATGACTCATCGTTGTTACCAAGTTCCCTCTGGTAGGCAGCCATGTGTGTGTACGGGCGTATCAGTCCCCTAGTGTAGTTGATGGAGTTGGCTAGCTCTATGGCTTCCATATAGTAGGGCTGGGCTTTCTCGTAGTCCTTTTGGTGCTCATACATGGTGCCAATGCGGCTAATGGACTCCGAGACTCCTTCATGATAGCCTGATTTCCTGCGTAGGTTCAACGCCTTCTCGTGCAGCTCCAAGGGGTCCTGGCCCGTGTCCTTGTACATGAAATACTTGAGGATATAATGGACCTCGGCTAGCTCGTAGAGGATATCGGATAGCGTCTGGTCGTCAATGTCGGTGTGTTCTTGGTCCAATATTTCCTCTGCTCTCTGGATGTCACCCGTTTTCCAGAGAAGCTCAGCGAACAATGCAAGAAGCATTGCCTTACTCGCTGGGTACTCGTTAAGAATCTGTGTCCCGTGCTCTAGCAGGTGAATTGCTTCTGTGTACTCGCCCTCGTGTTTGTGGATTTGGGCCGCTTGCAGAATCTTGGAAGCTAACTCGTTGTATCTTCGAGAAGCGCCGGTTTCCATATTTGATTAAGGTTCTAGGATAGTTAAAGAATTCTGGATGGGCACTCCTCACTAGGGGGTTTGGAGGTATCTGTCAAGGTGGTTCAACCTCGTGGTGCCACCTAGACGTGAGATATCCTCGTCCTTCACCCCCTCGGCTCTAAGCGGTAATATGATATCTTTCTTAAGGTTCGGAACATAAGCACGCAGAATCGATGCGTTGGTCTCCGATGTAAACCGTACCTCGCCCAGATTAGCGGGGACCATGCATGTTTGACCGGGTTTAAGCTGGGTTGACGAGATGCCCGCTATGACATCAATAGTTCCTTCAATGGAGGTGTAGACGTAGAACTTGGAGCCGTCAGTTGAGGACGTGTATTCCTGGTTGAAATCTAACCGCTCTAGAGCGAAATACTCACAGGCAAGGAGGTACGAGTGACTGTACTTTCTGTGGTCAATTGTAATGGGTTGGGTCTTGCAGTCAAACCCATCCTCAACGTGCACCCCATCCATAGACTTGGCTCGGAGCCTATCAAGTTCCCCGCCTGTGGAGGTTGAGGTTCTAAAGCTAAGGGGGATGTAGACATCGGAGTTCTGCATAATCTCGTAGAAGATGACCCCACCATCGGTGTAGTGCATTGTACCCGCGTAGAGGAGGAAGGCGTCACCGGGCTTCGTGGCATAGTCCCGCATGGTCTCCTTAGATTTCTCATCCCACAGGGCTTTTCGTACACTCTCCATGGTCTCCCCGTCCCTGTTGCCACACTTTATGACGGCGTCCTCATCAGTGTGAATCATGTACCATGCCTCGGTTTTACCGGGGTCATCCAAGCCTTGCGCTTTTGCAAGCTCGTCCGAATGATGGGCTTGTTCAGAGAGGGTGGTCGCGGCGTCAAGGAACTTGATCAGAAGGGGGAAACGTAGCCCCGTCTTGTCTACGATCTCGGTTCCCAGCAGTTCCTCTTGGAAAATCTGGATACACTCGTTGAGATTTTTTCCTGATAATGGTCCGTTGATGACTTCACTTGACTCGTTGGGTCTATCGCAGACCTCCCACGTTTCGCTTATCCTGTGATCATCGGGTAGACCCTGTTTCTCGAAGAGGGTTACCAGGTTTCGGTTGCCGAAGCTATAGTTGCGCAGAATCTCTTTGAAGCGGAGTGGGTATAGTTGGGGTTTTTTGGGTTGGGAGTCGGGGCTCATTACCAGTTTACTAGGTGGATACGAGATTAAGCATCTTCGCTCGTCTTTCTGAGCTCGGTCCAATGGCTCAACGCGTACCCCATCCGGTTCCTAGGGGTCTTGATGCACATGGTCAACGCGAACCCTTCCAATGTGTCTCCTCTTCGTTTAAGGTCGAGGCTCAGGTCATGCGGATAGCGTTGGGTGTCCTGCGTGGTGAGGTTTCCTCGAAGTACGCCCCAGAAGTATGTGTTGCTTGCACTTGAGATGAACAAAGGGTTTTTCTCCTCGCCGCCTAGCTTGAAGTATGCCTCGTTTTCGTTGATCCAGAGGGTGAGAGGAGTTTTTTTCTTGTTGGCGTGTATGTGCCCCGTGTATTCCCCTGTTATTGGGGTGTCTTTAGGGAGGTAGATAGGTGTGAGTGGGGGGAGGGGTCCCTCAGGGAGTAGCTCGGATAGGATACTTACCACAGCCTGATCGGTGACCTGTGGCTGGAACCGGTTGCAGAGGGCTACGATTACTAGGTTCTCCGAGGGTACTAGGACAAGCTTGGTTGATGCACCGGTCATGCCTCCGTCGTGCCACGCGATCTCGTAGCCGTGGAGGCGTGATATCCTCCAACCAACCCCGTACCGTGTGTTCTCGTCTATGAAGGGGCTTGGGGGCGCATTAATCACCGCCGGAGCGGATGTGGGGTTTCTCATTTCATTGACGCTACCTTTGGTCAGTATTTGTCCTCCGTTGAGGTGGAATAACCCGAATTTTAGTAGATCATGGACGCTGCTGGAGACACCGGCGGCTCCAAGTGTATCGGATCGGTGGTAGGGGACCATGTCGAATTGTCCATCGTACTGGACCGAACGTGGCTGACCGTTTTCATCATACTCTGGTACATCATCTGGTCCGTAGAATGTTACATCGTTCTCTTCGTGGGTTATCGCGTTTAGCATGTGGCTGTCCTTCATGCCCACTGGCTGGAACACCTCCCAGTCCATGAACTCCGCGTAGCTCATGCCAGTGGTTTCCTCTATGAGGTGCCCGAGTACCCCGTAGCCTAGGTTGGCGTATAGGACACGCTCCATTGGCGGCGCGATGATGTTGCCGTACCTTTGGAGTAGTTCAGGGATGGGGTGTGGCTTGGTTTCCTCGTCCGAGTAATGGTAACTGAAATGGGTTGGAAGACCGGACGAGTGGTTTGCCAGCACTCTTAGTGTAAGGTCCTCTGGGTCGCCATTGTGATATGTGAATTCCAGTTTAGGCAGGTACTTTTTGACGGGTTGATCGAGGTCCAGTTGACCTTTTTCAACGAGGATCATCAAACCGGTAGCCGTGAACAGTTTGGAAATAGACGCAAGAGGGTAAGATGTAAACTCGGTTGCCCTTGTCTTGTTTTCGATATCTGCGTACCCGAAGCCATCCATCCAGAGTATCTTGCCGTTTTGGGCTACGCCTACGGCTAGGGATGGTATCTTTGATTCATCTATGAGTCTCTTGATCGTTGAACGAGTGTTCCGGAACTGGTCCTCATTATTCATACTTATTGTTGGAGTGGACAGTTTACTTATCCCGAGTGGGAAAATGTGATCAATTTCTGTCTAGAGGACTAGAGCTGGGTCAAGATGTCCGCCAGCACCTCAAACTTGGTTACCTCAGAGTGGTCGTTGTGGGACTCGGGGTACATGAAAGCAACCATGTTGACTTTACTATTCTTCACCAACGGAATCATGGATATCAGAAACGAGTATATCCTCTTCCAGCCCTGAGTGTGAATGATTGTCGATAGAGAGTAAATGATGAACTCAAACGGAGCTTGGGTTTCGACATCTGTTCGTATGAGGTCGGTGAAAAGAAGCCCCAGCTGGTTGATGTCATCGTTTATGGCGGTGATGTTGGATTCTGAGAGGTCCGGGGTGGGGTTTGCCCCCATCTGGACCCTGATGAAGAAGACGAGGTCGTTGTCCTTTAACGGGAACTCCGATGGGGCTAAGAGGTCGTAGTAGGACGCGATGATGGTGTTCACCCCTTTGTTCATGTTGTACTCGATGCGGTTATTAATCCAGTTCACGGCATCCGATTTTGATGGACTGGTCTGCCTGATTATAGTAAACTTGCCTGCCTCCAAATCATCCCTGGGCGTCCGGGTTCGTTGAACAAACTGGCTTAAATCCTCCACGATGAACACAAAACTGGGTCTCGTCATCCCGAGGTAGATGACCCCGGTAGCGACCGCAGAGAGTATCTCGAATATGCTACCGGGAAGAACTATTGGTCCGCTTATCATGTTAACCAAGTTCAGCAACAGGATGCTTCCCCATCCAGCCAGAAGTATACGCAGGTCGTACCTGTGCACGAGCATGATGAAGAACAGGCTCAGGGTGATGAACAGGTGAGGGCTGATCTCGATGAACCAGATGAGGTCTCGCCAGTCTCCGCTCACGATATTGTAGATTAGTACTATTGCTGGAACTATGAGTGTCCCCGATAGCATGACGATGGTCCTATCGACTAGTTCTCCGAGTCCAACGATGATGAAATAGTACCCCGCCGTTGATGCGAAGAATAATGCGGGATAATACTGGGTGATTGTGGTCGAGGGTAGGACTCCGTTCAATAGGATGACTATGCCACTCAGCAGGAAACCGAGGCTCCAGAAGAGGAAGAAGCGTTTCTCCTTCCTCCGATATATGTTGAACAGGAGCAGGAAACAGGTCAAAGTGATGAGCCCGTTCAACACCCTCATCAACGACTCGAAAAGCACTGAACCCTACTCCTGAGTATGTCAGATAACTGGGTCCTGAAGTAATTTTGCATAGTATTTTAACAAGAAACTAAACGATAGTGAATTTCGTTGGTTGAAGGTAATTCTGGTCGAATGAGGTGTACAGTTCAAGGCTGGTTTTTACTAGTACTCAAACGTGTTTTGAGTAACTCGGATGCGACCTCTATTCTCTTCATTGTCACCTCGTCGTCTTCCCACCTGTTGAACAGCTCTGGTTTGATGGCTAGGCTGTGGGCTTCCTCTCCCCATAGTCTGTAAGCGCCGCCTATCTCGCATTCTTGGTGGCGTCCACACCTGTAACATGGGGGAACCTTGGAGGAGTACTTGATGACGTCGAGTACGTCCACCTTGTATACGCTTAGGGCTCGCTGGAAGTCCTCTCCCGGTGATCTTCTCTCGGCGTCTATGCCGCTGAGCAGTAGGACGAAGGGCTTGTCCTTCATGACATAGTCCACGTGCCTGAACCCCCAGAGACGGGATATGAAGGACAGCATCGTGGGGCTAACGGTTCCGAAATGGATTGGGCTGCCGAGGACCACGGCGTCTGCGTCCCTCACCTTCGGGATGATTGGCTGGAGGTCATCCTCCAGCGTGCACAACTGGGGCTTTGCGCAGAGCCATGAGCACCCCTTGCACGCAACGTAGTCTAGGTCGTTGAGTTTGATGAACTCGTGGTCGCCACTTGTTTTCTCCATTACCGCCTTGACCATGCGGTCAACGTTGGATTCACGTCCCACCACGCCTGCGCTCACACCAATTAACTTCATTTCTGTCCCTCAATTACACCCAGACTGGGAAACAGGGAATATACAAGTTTTTTGAGCATGAAAGTAAAGTTGAGGAGTTCGAAACCTAGTGCGTGGTGATTCACCACTTAACCATATTATTACCCCCGGAGCATTCTAGGATTGTGCATAGTTACCGGGCGTCGTTTCTCTAAGTATGTAAGCCAGTACCAATATGGGAACCGAAAGCACCATGCTAGCTACTCCAACAGAGGGGAAACCGTAGACTTGAGCCAAGTATCCGCCTATTCCCGGTATAACCAGACTACTCGCTCCTCCAATCAGCTGGTTTACGCCAAGCATTTTGCCCATAGAGGTAGGTGGTGTACTATCCCCAAGCATAGCAGTTGTAGCGACGTTGTTCGCGCTCCATCCCAGACCCACGAAAAAGAGGCTGATAGTTATTATCCAATAGTCTTTGGTTAGGGGTGTCGCGAGCCCGCTTAACCCAAGTATGATTCCGCCGAGGTACATCATTTGCTTCCTGCCCATCCTGTCAGCCATCTTCCCGAAGACTGAGCTGAACCCAAACATACCGAATACGTGGAGCCCGATGCACGCGGAGATCATGGTGATACTGTACCCGTTCTGGCGAAGGATCAAGGATGATAGTGACATAACCATTAGCATAACGGCAAAGCCAAGGGCGTTGTTGATTAAGGCTACTTGGACTGGTGCAGCTCTCAGTAGGTTTCCTACCTTGCTCTCCACTAGCTTCCCTCGATCCTTTTGGTCAGACTCATCGGGGTAATATTCGGAGATGTTTCTCGCTATGTCTAATGGGTCTGGGGTGACCATGTAGACCAGCGCTGCCGTGATGACCATCAGGATAGGTGGGGCGAGCCATGGAATAGTCAACTCGTCCAGCCCATATGTCGCGGATATTCTGCTGGCTGCCCAGACAAGTAAGGGTGAGCCGATTGATCCGAGGGATGTACCCGTCATGACGTACCCCATGCCCTCCGCCTTCAGTCGTCTAGGGTACATATCTAAGGCGGCGACAGTCGTCTGACCTAACGCGCCAAGCCCGAGACCATACAGTACAAGACCCCCGATGAATCCCACAAGGGAGCTACCAGTGATGCTCAGGTAGATCAGTAACGAGCCTACCCCGGAGAGCGTCATCCCGAGGAAAAGCACGGCTTTCCTTCCTCTCCTATCAGCTAGGGTTCCCGCGGGGTAGGACATGAGTGGCCCGGTGATTCTTCCGATGCTTAGTGTCATCGTGATAAACGCCAAGGCGGTGGTGAACCGAAGCATGATGAGTCCTCCTAGACTTGGTACAAGCTGGAACCCGGTGGCGATAAGCGCCTGGGTTAGCGCCAAGTATATCGTGTTATTCCTGATCTGCTGCGGGATGCTTGTTTTATCTGCCAATAATCATCAACGCCTTTCCCTTGACATGAAAAGGGTCGAATATAGAGGGGACTGTTGATCTGACGCGTCAGCGATACCTGTCGAGCTTTGGGAATCCGAATCTATGGTTACCTTCTATAGGTCTCGTTAGATACTCAGTGCCTTTTTCTGGGCCTCAATGATCTCCTTGATGCCATTCTCGGCTAGGTCAAGCATCTGGTCCATCTGGTCGCGGGTGAAGGCTTGATCCTCGGCTGTTCCCTGTACTTCCACGAGTTTTCCGCTCTCAGTCATAACGATGTTCATATCCACGTCACAGGTTGAGTCGAGGGCATAGTCAAGATCAAGGAATACCTCTCCGTCCTTGATGCCGACGCTGACAGCGGCGACCATCTCGCTCATTGGGATGGATTCGATCTCGCCTTCCTCTTTTAGCGTCCTTAATGCCAGGTAGAGGGCTACTGCGCCTCCCGTTATGCTGGCGCACCGGGTTCCACCATCAGCGTCAATGACGTCACAGTCCACATAGATAGAGTTGGGGCCGATGGCGTCCACATCAACGACCGAGCGCAGGCTACGACCAATCAAACGCTGAATCTCAACGCTACGAGAGTCAACTCTGCCACCCGATGGTCGTGATTTGCGGCTGTCTGTTGAGCCGGGCAGCATGTTGTATTCGCTAGTTACCCACCCGCCTGGGAGTTCCTGTGCGACTTTCCATCGAGGAGCACCGGGCTGTACGGATGCGCTGCATAGTATTCGGGTGTCGCCGAAGCTGACGAGTACCGATCCTTTTGGGTGTTTCTGGAAGCCAAGGTCAAAGGTTAGGTTGCGGAGTTGGTCGTGTGCGCGTTTAGTCATAGTACATAACCAATGTATGTCCTAGTTAATTGTTGAGGATAACAGAGAGACGTTCCTCATTGATTCATGGACAGACAATGGGTTTGTCATATATTGGACTTATTGGGGAAGCTACCTGATGAAGACTGTTTTGTGTTCTGTAAATTCCCAGTCACCAGTTCGACCAATCGCCTCTACCCAGATCGTTAGTTCATCGACCATTTTGAGAATGACGAGGCCATTGTACCCCTCAAGCTCGTATCCGTAGATGTTTTCATCAGGAGATACGTCGCTGAACTCTCGGTTAACATAGCCTTCTCCGTTGGGGGTGAACTCGTATTCTCCGCTTTCCAATCCGTTGACTGAGACTCCAACTGAGACGATTTGTTTGTTGATATCTATATTGGATCTAACTAGGGCGATATGCGGGTCTTCGGGATATGTGCTGGTTGCTTCCTCGTGGAACCAGCATCCTTGAGCAGTGGCAAGGATATCTTGCAGGATTAACTGCTCCGTGTTGTTGCCAAGGTTGCCCTGAACTAGGTTTCGTAGAGAGTTAACTATGGGGCCTTTCTCGTAGAGGTTTAGTGGGTCTATCGCGTTCAGGTAATTGGAGTGTCTCCATCTATCTTTGTTGGCGACCTGTTCTGGTTGATGCGTATTGTCATATGCGAAGAGATCGAGAGCCCATTGCCCGGGGTTTCCCCCGGCGGTGCCCAGGATTTGCCCGTTTCCCACATCTATGTTACAGGGTTTTCTGTAGGACCTGTATGTTTCTCCTCCAGTTGAGTACTCAGTTTCCAGTGTCCAGTTGTCAATGTCTACGAGGTCTGATGCTAGTGCATGGTCTATTGAGCTGACGTGTCCAAAGAGAATCATTAGATCGGGGTTTGCTTCGGATTCAAGGATTAATGTGTAGTCAGTTATTCCTGCGAGGACATGCTGGGAGGCTTTAATCGAGGTAATTGTTAGTTCCCCAGGTGAGTAGAGGGGCACAGTGTGGGGTCGATCTGATCCATGGTCTCTGGTGAGGTAGAAGTAGATGTGGTCAGTGGGGAACACGTGACCCGGAGGGTTCATGGCGCCCAAAGGTACGATAGCTTCGATGTCCTCGAAGTCCAAAGGAGAAGATGAGAGGATAGTCTTGTTGTACTCGATTATTTCTGCTAGTTTCTCGGTAATGGTGTCCTCGTGGATGATGCTTTGGTTGATGCCTGTGTTCTCTGTTGAGGTATCAGTGTTTTCAGCTGGGATGTTGGGTTGGTCCTCCTCTTGCTTGTTTATTGATCCACTTTCATCTGGTTGATTATCCTCGTCTTGGTTTTCCTGTGTGGGTTCCGGTTTATCTCTTGAGAGTGCTATGTAGGAGATTGATGAGACCAGTAAAACGGAAACAATGATTAGGAGGAGCCGCTTGTTCATTCAGGTTTTTCTTTTTGTTGAGGTCATTTAAGGAATATGAATCAAAGTGTAATAGCCAATAAAGGATGGGGTAGGGAGGATTTATTTAATCCCCAGATAGGTAGTGATTTCTCTGTTCTTCTGGCAGTTTCTCTGTGGCGTATCGTAGCATAATCCGGGGCATCTCCATGTAATGTTCATCCAGGAACGTGATTAGACTGTCAACATCCTTTTTTCCTACCACTCTGAGAACCCAGCCAGTAGCCTTGTGTGTCGGAGGATGTTCGTCGTGAAGCAGCGTCTCTGCCAATGCAACGGCATCATCTAGTTCTTCATTTTTAATGAATGCAAAGGTTGAGATGATGGATATTCGTCTTGCCCATAGGTTACCTGATCTTGATAGCCTGTACAGGATGTCTCTGGGTTTATCGAGTAACCATGTTCCGAGGATTTTGTCGGCGCTGCTATCCACGAGGTCCCAGTTATTGATATACCCAATATTATTGAGGTAAAGGTCTACGATTTCCTGTTTTTTCTGTTGATCCGCTTTTTTGAATTGGTCAACTAAAATGTACAGCGCGGTTTGTCTGTGTTCGTGAATTTCGCTTCGGAGAAGGTCTTGGATATCGTCTAATGAGATGTTTCTGTGTTTTTTCGCTATTTTTCGTTGTATTGGAACCCTGACACCAAGAAAGGTGTTCGCTCGTGCATTTCGAAGTTGCTCTGCGTGAATCGGGTCAGCAGCTTCCTGTATATCTGCTTTCACGAGAGACGACATAAGACCTCATCGTTTTTTCCGGAATAAAGAGTTTCATCTCGGTCCATTGGAGCAGGAAGATACATTACCATCCCGATACAAATCAGAGTGGTCCCCATGACTAGATTCCACGAGATCATGTTCCAGCCAGATGGAAAAAGAGGTAGGTTCCAAGAGGGGACAAGCCTACTGGCTGCAGCTCGTGAGCTGGGAATTGATATCAATGCCATATGCGGTGGAGCGGTCTCGTGTGGAAAATGTATCGTAGAGATACAGGGAGATAGGGGAAACGTTAGCGAGGTCACAGAGGAGGAAAAGAAGCTTCTTGGAGAAGCTATGATAGCACAGGGGTACAAGCTTGCCTGCTACACTACTGTCCATGGGAGAGTTTCTGTTATGGTCCCCAAGGAGAGCAGGACAGGTTCCCAGAGGCTCCAGACAGAGGGAAATGAAACGCCGATCAAGGTAGACCCATTGGTTACTGTCCAAGACGGTATGGTTCTCTATAACGGAGAACGGATCGGGGTATATGGTGCCGGTGTTTACGGTTTTGCTGTGGATATAGGCTCCACAAAGCTTGCTGGCTACTTGTTAGATTTGGAAACCGGGAAAGTTCTGGGCGTGGACTCGATGATGAATCCACAGATATCGGTTGGGGAGGACATCATTACAAGGTTAACATTCGCTATGAAGGGTGAGGAGAACCGGAAAAAGGTCCAGACAACCACTCTCAATGGTATTAGGGACATGCTCAACGATGTATGCCATCGTTCAAACGTGTCCACGGAGGAGGTGTATGATTTCGTTTTCGTGGGCAACTCTGTGATGCAGCACTTCCTCCTGAACGTTGACCCATTCCCACTTGCTAGGGCACCCTTCATGCCTGTAGATCTCAGCCACAAGAACCTGGCAGCGAGTTCCATGAACATCGGTAACCAAAACGGTCGGGTCCACGTTCTACCATTAGTTGCAGGGTTCATTGGCGCGGACTGCATCGCAGCCGCTCTCTCAACGGGCATTCACAATGCGACGAAGCCCGGCTTCATGATCGATATTGGTACCAACACAGAGATAGTGTTGGGAAACAGAGACAGGATTGTGGCAGCCTCATGTGCCTCGGGTCCAGCTTTTGAAGGGGCGCACATAAAACACGGGATGAGGGCTTCAACGGGAGCCATTGAAAGTGTGTGGATTGACGCGGAGACGCTGGACCCTGATATCAAGACCATTGAGGATGCCGCGCCACTTGGAATATGTGGCTCAGGAATGATAGATGTACTTGCCGAGATGCTGAGAACAGGTATCATGGATACTTCTGGGAGGATTAGACCCCAAACAGATTCCAATAGGGTTAGGAAAGGGGATGATTCTCTTGAGTACGTTGTGGCTTGGAGTGGTGACTTGTCATTGGGCAAGGACATCGTGATAACCCAACGGGATATCCGGGAGCTCCAGAAAGGAAAGGCAGCTATGTACGCCGGAGCTAGGGTTTTGATGGACAGACTGGAGTACTCACCGGGGGGGATCTCAAAGGTTTACATGGCTGGTGCCTTCGGCTCGTACATTGAGCGTGAGAGCGCTATCAGGATAGGGATGATACCAGAGTTCAGCCTTGGCTCTATAGAGCAGGTTGGTAACGCGGCTGGTACAGGGGCGAGGATGGTTCTCTTATCAAGGTTAGCCAGGAAGGAGGCGCAGGAAATGCAGGGAACGATCGAGTACGTTGAGCTGGCTACTGACCCGGATTACCAGAAGGCATACGTCGAGGCAATGATGTTCCCACACAACGACCTAGCCCAGTTCCCAAGGACTATGAAGAAGCTCCGTGAGGAGAACATCGTGGTATCCAGGTTCCATGGTCGTATCTGAGAAGAGTAATAAACGGCTAAAACCACGTTCAACCATGGATTCTCGTCAAAGGGTCAGGATGACTCTTGATCACAAGGAGCCGGACCGGGTGCCCATCCATGATTTCCCGTGGCAGGCGACCATTGACAGGTGGAGGACGGAGGGACTGCCCTCCGGTGTTGAGCCGAAGGACTATTTCAGATACGAGCTGGCTGATTTTGGTGCGGACACCGGACCCCAGTTCAAGGAAGAGGTTCTCGAAGTGGATGATGAGTACATCACGGAGAGGGACAGCTTCGGGGGGGTTAGGAAGAACCACCGAGACGTCACGACTACCCCTTTGATCATAGATTACCCGTGTAAGTCACGGGAAGACTGGGAGAGGATCAAGCCAAGGTTGACGCCACACGACAGGCGTGTTGACTGGGTTACTGGGCTCAGGAACAACCAGAGGGAGCGTAGTATAGGAAGGTACACGGTGTTCAACGCGATTGTGGGTTATGACAAGATACAGAAGTACGTGGCATCCGAGCGGCTCCTCATGGCGGTTCTAAAGGAGCCAGACTGGGTCGTGGACATGTACAAGACCGACGCGGACCTCGTTATGTCTATGTGCGACAGGATGATCCAAGGAGGGTTTGAGTTCGACGGCGCATTCATGTACTGCGACCTTGGATACAGGCATGGTCCTTTCTTCTCACCCAAGCATTATGAGGACCAGCTACACCCAGTCTTCAAGAAGCTGTGTGATTTCTTCCACAAGCGGGATATGCAGGTCTTCCTCCACGTCTGTGGCAACATCAAGAGCCTGATACCGTACTTCATCGAGGAGGGAATCGATTGCATCCAGCCGTTGGAGGTCAAGGCTGGTATGGACCTAGTTGAACTCAAGAAAGAGTTCGGGGGCGAGATGGCGTTCATGGGCGGTATCGATACCAGACTCATGAACCTTGAAGACCCAAGGCCGCTGGAGAAGGAAATCAGGACCAAGGTGCCCGTGGCTATGGAGGGTGGAGGCTACTTTTACCACTCTGACCACAGCGTGCCCAACACGGTGAGTTTCCAGCAGTACCAGCGAGTCATACAGTTAATAAGAAAATATGGAGAGTACAAAGCATGAGCGGCGAAGATATACTAGCAAAGTTACAGGAAGCAATAGTGGAACTTGACATCGACGAGATAGCCCAGCTTAGCAATGACGCCCTTGAGGCGGGTATCTCAGCCTATGACGCCATCGTCAAGGGAATGGCTAAAGGCATGGAGATTGTTGGACAAAAGTACGAGGAAGGCGAGTACTACCTGGCCGAGCTCATCATGGCGGGGGAGACCATGAAAGAGGGCATGACGGTTCTGGAGCCTTACCTGAAAGGAGAAGACCTAGTATCGGCTGGCAAATGCATAATCGGGACTGTCAAGGGGGACCTCCATGATATCGGAAAGAACGTTTTCGTGTCGCTGTTGAAGGCGGAGAACTATGAGGTAATAGACCTAGGCACAGACATTGGCCCGGAAAAGTTCCTTGAGGCGTATGAGGAGTACAAGCCTAGTCTCATCGCTATGTCCGCGCTGCTAACCACCACCATGGACGAGATGGAGAAGGTAATAAAGAAACTCGTGGACGCCGGCGTAAGGGACAAAGTCAAGATCATCATAGGCGGGGCACCGATCACCCAGGAGTACGCGGAGAAAATCGGGGCCGACGCTGCCGCAACGGACGCAGTCGAGGGCATCAGGGTAATCAGAAGCTGGGGCGAATAACCCTCATGGACAGCCGTGAACGAGTAACGCGGGCGGTCGAGTTCAGGACCCCCGACAGGATTCCCTATGAGTGGTACGAGCACGGTGTCGGCACAGCCGACAGGGAACGCTCTGACATCCTCTGGACGCGCTACAAGCCTCTAAGGGACCCGATTGTCGAGGTAAACGGTGATGAGGTCAGGGAAACGGATGAGTGGGGTTGCACATGGGTGAGCTACAAGTCGATCCCAACTATGGGGCAGCCGTTGGTCCACCCTCTCCAAGACTGGTCGAATTATGAGAGCTTCAAGTTTCCCGAGATCAACTTGGAGAAACGATTTGAGGGCGTGGAAAAAGAGGTCCATGAGCTTCGGGACTTGGGGAAATACATCATCGGGACTCTGGACTTTGGTGTCTGGGAGAGGCTACACTTCCTCCGAGGGCTCAACGAGACAATAATGGATCTTTACTCCAAGCCGGATAGAGTTTACGAGCTTCTAGAGATTATTACAGGCTTCAAGCTTGAGCTCATAAAGGGTTACTCGGAGGTGGGGATAGATTGTGTCGGATTCACGGATGATTGGGGGGACCAAACCAAGCTAATGATCCGGCCCACACAGTGGGAGGAGGTTTTCAAGCCCCACTACGAGAGGATATTCAAGGCAGCCAAGAAGGAGGGGATGCATACGTGGCTCCACAGCTGCGGCAACGTAACCTCGATACTGGGCCACCTTATCGAGACAGGGTTGGACATCATCCAGATCGATGGCCCACACCAGAACGGTGTAGACGAGTTGGCAAAGTACAGGGGCAAGATATGCTTTGACTGCTGCCTAGACATCCAGAAAGTGCTACCAACTGGCGATAAGGCACTGATAGATGAGGAGGCGAGGCTTCTGACATCTAGGCTCGGGAATAAGGAAGGCGGGTTCATCGCCCGCCAGTACCCCCAACTAGTCCATATTGGTGTGAGTCCAGAAGTGAACGAGATCGCTTACTGTGCCTTCAAGAAATACGAGACCTATGTGTAAGGTTATTCGCTCAGGGCCTTGTACATCGCCAGCACGTTTTCTACTGGAACCTTGCACTGGACGTTGTGGATAGTGTTAAACACGAATCCCCCACCCTTACCAAATATCCTCACCCGCTCCTTGACCTGCCTGTAGACCTGATCCGGGGTTCCGAAGGGGAGGGTCTTTTGGGTATCCACCCCTCCACCCCAGAAGGTCACCTTGTCACCGTATTTCTCCTTCAGCTCTCCTGGTTCCATACCGGTTGCCGATGTTTGGACAGGGTTCAGTATATCGAACCCAGACTCGATAAACTCGGGTATGAAAGCCCTTACCGAGCCACAGGAGTGTATGAAGGTCTTCCATGAGGTGTTTTCGTGTATCCACTCGTTGATTCGGGTGTGGTATGGCTTGTACAGCTTCCTGAACGAGGGAAGTGACATGATGGGCTTGAGCTGGGTTCCGAAATCGGTTCCAGTGATGAAGACCGCTGTCACCTTGTCGCCGACGACCCCATGTATCTTCTCAAGGTTCTCGATCGCCACCTCAAGCTGGTGCATAAATATCTGCTGGATGAAATCAGGCCGCCTGACATGGCACATGTACCACTCCTTGACGCCCCTGACACCCCGGGGGTCACCCATATCCAGTCCCGGTACAAGCGCGATATCGCCGAAACTTGTGCCTCCAAAGTTGGCTAGGATAGCCTTCCCCGTTGAGTATAGTTCTGAGGCTTCGGTCTTGTAGTAGCTGAGGTCATCGTTAGATATAGGCGCGAACTCCTCGATGTTGTCCTCGATGTCAAGGTTCTTCCAGTCCAGTGGTCCTTGTCGCTCTGTGGCGTCAAAGTAGTGCCCGTCCTTTGGCATCCAAGCACTGGGCTTGGAGTCCAAGTCACCCTTGGCGTACATGGGTATGCTTCCATCTGGGTTTGGGACTGTGTTGAAGTCCACCGGAACGAGGACTGGGGTACCGTCGAAGGTGGTCCAGGGCTTCCACTCGTTGTACTCGTACCCGAACATGGTCCTGGGGCCTATTAGCCCAACCACATCAACTCCCAGTTGGTCCATTAAATCGGGCTCAATGACCCCGAGCATCTGGAACGGCTCATGCACCTTGACAGGTGTTCCGGGTGGGTCAAGCCCTAGTGCCTGCCTTAAAACGTAAACGGTGCTGACGTGCATGCCTGTGACTGCGCTGCCACCCAGGTCCAGTGGCACCCTGTCCGTCTCCTCGTGGTTTAACGCTGCCTCGACTCGTTCCCTGGAATCCATGACTACCAATAGGTTGTCGTGGTGTGGGGATTAAAGAAAATCGATTACCTGCCTATCTGGTATCTTGGGTGGCTTCTTGGTGGGCGTTTGCCTTTCTCCATCGCCAGCTGGCTATAGGCGGCCTCGATCATGGCGACTGAGGGAAATATTGTTGAGGCGGACTCTGCTGCCCCGTACAGAATGAAGTCGGCCCCCAACGCGACAGGAAGAGAGTTAGCGATTGTTATGGCGGAGGATGCTGCTTCCTCCGTGTACTTGGTCTTGAGCTTCTTCCATGATGCGATGGAGTTATGTGCGCCGCACCCAGCGGGGTAGCCGTACTTGTCCTTTATGTTATGGATTGCCTTGGAGGCTAAGGCTAGTGTTGGGATATCTACGACAGCCGTGTCAACGATAGGCTTGTCGATGCCGGCTTGCTCCACCTTGGGGAGCATCCCCTCAAGTAGGCTGCCCTTGTCGGACTTGAGCATGGTCTCGTTGCTGTACATGAGGAGCACGGCGCTCCTGCAGTTGACTTCCTTGATTTTATCGTATAGCTGGTCACCCGAGTGGGGGTTCAGGGAGTTGACGATAATCCTGTCCATCACGCCTATGTCAGAAGCGTAGCCCAGAGACTCAATCATTGCCCCTTCGTCAAGGACGTCTAGGAACAAGGGCATCTCACAGTTCTCTACAATAAAGTCTAGGAACTTGCCGGCAGCCAGCCCGTTAACTGCCACCATATCGATCATTGTCTTGAGCCCAGTCATATCACAGGTCTCCTGCATGGTCTGGATTACCTCCTCGGCTTTTTCCGTGTGGAAGGTGCCTTTCTTATGGCTCTTAACGATCCCGTGACCTTTGAAAAACATGGAGCCGACCATAACCGGGGGGTTTTCTCCCCTTACGCCGCCTATCTTGACGCCGTGAATATCGTAGACCTTTTGCTCAACACCGTACTCCAACATATGGGTGAGGGATTATCGGGCTGGGAATAAAAACACTCCCAGACTAATCCGGGTAGCTATTACTGTGAAATACCCCGCTTCCTCTTCGTTTGCCTATGGGCATGTGTAAGATATGGGGAAAAATAGTTTCAGATTACTCAGGACATTGTTCTGCCTCGCGCGCATTGTTTAAAGGTGCGGGGGGAGGGATTCGAACCCTCGAAAGCCTTAGCTATAGGATCTTGAGCCCCACCCCTTTGGCCACTCGGGAACCCCCGCATCCAGTCACTTAATCCCGCCCATCTCCTTTAAAACCATTCCCACAAAAACTAAATCACCAAACCCGTCCTTTCCACCCATGAAGATAGCCATCAGTCTCGGGGGAAGCCTCCTCACCGGCAAGAGCAAGGATGAGTACGTCAAACTCGACCCAACGAAATACTCCGAGTACGCCGAGATAATCAAGAAACTCCATTCTGACGGACACGAGCTGATGGTGGTATGCGGTGGAGGCAAACCGGCAAGGTACTTCATAGATATAGCCAAGACCTACGGGGCATCCCGCGAGGTACTGGACTTCCTAGGTATCAAATCCAGCCACATCAACGCATTACTCTTCATGGCAGCCCTCGGGGAAATAGCTGAACAGCCCAAGGTCTACGAGACACCAAGCCTTGGATTCGACAAGCGGCAAGAAGGAAAAGTCTGGATAGGTGGAGGACATCAACCCGGAGTCAGCACCGACTACCGAACCGTCCAGTTCGCCGAGGCAATGGACGCCGACCTAATCATCAACGCCACCGACATCAACGGTGTCTACGACAAGAACCCAAAAGTGCATAAAGACGCCAAGAAACTGGACGAACTCACCTTTGATCAACTAGGGAATATAATCGACGAGAACACCCGGCAGGCACCCGGTGAGTACGGTTTATTTGACATGGAAGCCGTCAAGCTCTCCAAGAAGCTGGGCAAGCCCGTCATCATCATCGACGGAAGGGACCCAGAGGAGATAATTAGGGCGGTCCACGGGAACCACTCGGGCTCGACGATAAGATGAAACACGAGGCAATCTGCGGGAAGACCTTTGAGTTAGAAAAGGAAAACCCGACAGTCGAGGACATCTGCAATAATTGCGGTAAAAAAGTCTGCGAGACCTACGTGCAGTACGTTTACGCGGTTACCCACTACAACAACCCTAGGTAACCCAAGAAGCGACGTACCCTAACTCACCAACGGAGAGCTCAGGCTCATCAAGCAACCATTTACCGTTGACCCCGGACTCATTCATCGCCAGCTCAAAGTGACACATCGCGATACCCATATCCAGACGTTGCATCGTCCCATAACCCATCCTTTTCTTCACGAAGAAATGCACCGCATCACCATCAACAATCAGCCTCCAAGGCTGACTATTAGAAGCGGAAGGACCAAGACGCACCAACTCAAGCGCTTCATCGTGGACTTCAGCTTCAGATGTGTTGATCGGAGACATATCTGGCTTGAAGAACAGCTGGTCCCATGGCTTCCTTTTCTTTGAACCCGCACCCCATCTCATGAGTCTCCCGAGTAGCCGTCGATCACTTGTGTACCCGACTGGAGTGACAGCGGGTATGGACTCGTCCTCGCCAAGATCGATTGCCTTCGCGAACCCAGACCTATTGAAGGTGCCACCCAGCCAGCAGGTGCCAAGGTACAGCTCCGTAGCGTAGAGCACGATCTTCTCCAAGGCGTACCCATAATCCTCGACACTCATCGGAGCCTCCTTCACGGCTCCAACGATGAAATCACGGGCACCGCTGATGAAACCATAGGTACCTAGCTTACCATCACCGGCATCGTGGTCTAGCACGCTGAAACGTGGATTGTTGCCAAAAGGGCACCCCAGGTCGGATGAAACGAATGTCTCAAGAGATTTTGCGTCTTCGTTGGACAATGATTTACCACTATATGTCCGCCACGAGGAACGCCTCCTAACAAGATCCCCAACCGGCTCCGAAAGCATACCACCTAATCTACACCGCAGTATTTGAGGGGGGAGGGGGGGGTCACCCCATCCCAGCTATCCCCAAGCCTCTAACCACAAAACAAGCCCTAAAACAGCTTCTTTTTCCACGAAATATATATACAAATGTGTATTCCACCTGTATTTTTTTTGCACTATAGTAGGTAGCATACTATTCGATTCCGGTAGATTGAAACAAGTAACCTTCAAATACCGTCCCAAGGTAAGAGACAACGCTTAGTGATCACCAATGTCAACAGGAAACCCCACACTAGACCGGTTCAGGTTCCAGCGAATGCTAGAGAAACTAGAAAAACTAGAAGGCAGAGGCACCGAGCTGGTCACCGTGTACATCCCACCCACTAAGCAGATACACGACGTCATGACAGACCTCCGCAACGAGTACGGCACAGCCGTCAACATCAAATCCAAGACCACCAAAAAGAACGTCCAGGACGCCCTAACCAAGGCCATGGAGAGACTCAAACTCTTCAAAGAAGTCCCACCAACCGGGCTAGCCATATTCGCGGGAAACATCGCCAGCAAAGAGATGGGGGTAGGCGAGATGGAGACATTCACACTCATACCACCCGAGCCCATCAACATCTACTATTACAGATGCGAGCACCAGTTCATGCTCAAACCCCTATGGGACATCCTAGAACACGAGGACAGCTACGGCATCCTCGTCATAGACGCCAAGGACGCCACATTCGCCATGCTCAAAGGACAACGGGCAGACATCATCAGGGATATCACATCCGGGGTAGCGGGTAAGACCCGAGCCGGAGGACAGTCCAGCAGACGGTATGAGCGACTTAGAAACATGCACCTCAACGAGTACTATAAACGGGTAGGGGGCATGATGACAGAGTTCTTCCTCAACGTACCCAACATGAAAGGAATCATAGTAGGCGGACCCGGACCAACCAAAGAGAAATTCCTCGACGGCAACTATCTCCACCACGAGATCAAGGAAAAAATACTCACCACCGTGGACACAGGCTACACCAGTCACGAAGGAGTCAAAGAAGTCGTAAACAGGAGCAGAAGCTTCCTAGCACAGGTACGCTACACGCAAGAGAGAAAGATAGTGCAAGAGTTCCTACGACACCTAGGCGAGGACGACGGACTATCAACCTACGGCGAGCAGGAGGTAATCCAGCAGCTCAAGAACGTCAACGTCTATGTGCTCCTCGTATCCGACGCAATCAGGCGCTGGTATGTGACTCTCGAATGCAGGAGCTGCCAGTTCAAGGAACACCAGATAGTTGACATGGACGACTACGAGGAGTTCGAGGAGAAGGTCAAGGGCATGAAGTGCCTCAAATGCGGCGTCGGCCAGTACGAGATAATCGAGAGAGAAGACCTAATCGAAGTGTTAGTAAAGCTAGCTGACGAGGCAAAGGCAACCCTGGAGATCATCTCAACCACGATAGAGGAAGGAGAAATCCTGCTAAGGAGCTTCGGAGGCATCGCTGCCATCCAAAAGTACAGGACAAGCTAATCTTTCTTTTCGATAAACTCGTCTATTATCGGATCCACGTGGGTCCAGTCTTTTCCATCCTTAAAGTCCGCTCTATCCTTGTCCGATGTATCGATTGTCTCGAACTGGCACTCATCATGACCCAGGACCATGCATCGCTTGTGGATGAGCTTGCTGGTTATATCCGCTGCCATGGTCTTCGCAGGGTCAATCAGGCAATACATCGCTCCTAGTTCCGGTTCACCCATCTCAAGCATCACCTTACCCAACTCACAAAGGTCAGGTTTGCCCTCCCTTTTCTCCCAGAAACCGTACTTTGGTAGTCCCTGGTGTCCCTGCTTGGTTCGTTCAGCGACGTACTCGCCGTACTTTTTGATACTGTCAAGGATAAGCTGCTTGCCATCATCCCAACCCATTTTATTTACTATTGTCTTTGAGAAGGCTAGATGCAGTAACGCCAGCCTCTGTGTGGTGACCTTTACCTCGTTCGCCGCCTCGCTGAGCGGAACCATTTCCTCTGTCATAGAGTAGAATTGGTTATCAGTGGATATAAAATGGGTTAAGACTCGGGGAGCTCCATCGTGAACCCGATGTACTCGTAGGCTTCAACCTTGGAGTCTCCACCCTCTCCGGCAAGAATCTCGATTGACTCGACCTTCAGCGTATCAACTATATCCTGTTCTCCGAGCTTCAAGTCATCCGCGTTCTCACCAGCATAGATAGTCAGCTTGGTGACTGGCTTGTTTAAGCTCACTCCACGCTTGTTCTTCTCGTTCCTGACGCTGCTGATAGTCTCGATAACCATGTCACCGATGCGCTCCGCCTCCTCGTCAACCAGTGACTCGTCGTACCTGGGCCACTCGCTAACGGTGATGCTGCTGTCCGGGTCATACATTGTCCTGTAGATTTCCTCAGTAAGGTGCGGGATCACCGGCGCCATGAGCTTCAACATGTCCCTGATGCTCTGGTACATAGTCCACTGGGCCGCTGTCTTGGGTTCACCATCACCGTAGAGCCTAGTCTTAGCTGCCTCCAGGTAGTGGTCGCAGAACACGTGCCAGATAAAGTTCCTGGCTGCCTCGGTAGCGTTCATGAAGTCGCAATTCTCCTGCGCCTCCGTAGCCCGTTTGATGGTCTTCTGGAGCTTTGTCAGTATCCACCTGTCGATGAGCTGAGGCTCAGCCTCGGCTCCCTCATAGTCCTCCAGCCTCATACCGGCGAACCTGCAAGCGTTCCAGAGCTTGCGCTGGAACCTCCACCCATACTCCACGTCCTCCCACCTGAATGGGATATCAGTTCCGGTTGATCCTCCGGATGCCGCCCACTGGCGTGGAGCGTCTGCACCATATTTCTCGTACACCTCTGGCGTGGAGACAAAGTTTCCTAGACTCTTGCTCATCTTCCTACCGTCCCCGCCGAGCACCATGCCGTTGATAAGCACGCTGTCATAGGGTGTGGAGTCGAAGAGTGCTAGCCCCCTTACCATGAGGTAGTAGGCCCAGGTACGGATGATGTCCTGTCCACTTGGGTGGACCGTTGCGGGGAACTGTCGCTCCCAGCCCTCCTTGTCTGGCCATCCAGCGTGGATTGCGCAGGTCATGCTGCTGTCGAACCATGTGTCCATTACGTCTGTGTCTGGAACGAACTCGTTTCCTCCACACTCACAGGTGTCCTCGATCGATGTAACCTTAGGGTCTACCGGTAGCTCCTCTGGCTTCGCTAGCCTGATCCTGCCACAGTCCTTGCAGTACCATGCTGGTACAGGTGTGGCGAATACTCGCTGCCTTGATAGCACCCAGTCCCAGTCCAAGCCGGTTGCCCAGTCTATGAGCCTCTGGCGCATCCAGTCCGGGTACCAGGTGATCTCGTGGGCTGTCTTAACCACTCTGTCGGTTAACTTGATTGTCCTGAAGAACCACTGCTGGGCTGCGACGATCTCGATTGCAGTGCTGCACCTCCAGCATAGGCCGACCTCTTGGTTTAGCTGTTTCTCTTCCTTGACGAGCCCTGCCTTTCGAAGGTCTTTGACTATCTCCTTCTGTGCCTTGATGATGTACATTCCCTCGTACTTACCGCCGGCTTCTGTCAGGTGACCTCTTCCATCGATCAGGTTGATGACGGGCAGCTTGTATCTCGCAACAGCTACTACGTCCGCCTTGTCTCCGTATGTACAGATCATCATGGCTCCTGTCCCGAACTCTGGGTCTACCTCCTCGTTGGCGATGATGGGCACCTCGTGTCCACTTATTGGAACCTTGGCTTTTCCTCCGATGAGGTGCTTATACCGCTCATCATCCGGGTTCACGCCCAGTGCTACACACGCTGGAAGGTAGACTGGCCTTGTGGTCGCAATGAGTACGTCACCTGTCTCGGTCTCGAATGGAATCGTGTAGATGACGCCGTTCTTGTTGTTGTGCTCAACCTCTGCGTCCGCGATGGCAGTCTCACACCTTGGACACCAGTTGATCGGGTGGGTGCCCTTGTAGATGTAATCCTTCTCATAGAGCTGGAGGAAGCTCAGCTGTATCTTCCTCATGTACTCTGGCTCCATGGTCCTGTACTCGGTGGTCCAGTCAATGCTGCTACCCATTCTGACGATAGCTGTCTTCATGATACCGATATACTGCTCTATCCACTCCTCGCACATCTTACGGAAGACATCAGGCGGAACATCACTCTTCTTTATGCCCTTGGCTTTCTCAACCGCAACCTCTGTCGGTAATCCGTGGCAGTCCCATCCCTGCGGGAACAGCACGTTGTGTCCAGTCATTCGCTTGTACCTGGCCCTCACATCGAAGTAGGTCCAGTTCAAGAAGTTGCCCATATGGAAGTCGCCGCTAGGGTAGGGTGGAGGCGTGTCGATACTGTAGACTGGACGGGTTTCGTCGTCCCAGACGTACCTGTTGATTCCTTCCTCTTCCCATATCCTCTGCCATTTTTCCTCCATCTCGAGGAAATTGATTTTCCGTGGTAGCACGTTCATTGTAGTTGTTCTCCTGGCTGGTTCCGCGGACCCTGAGCCGATTTATGGCTACTCAGGCTACCTTGTTTCATTAAAAGGTTATCCGCTGCGGTCTGACTTCTAGGGCTGCTCGGGTTTTTCCTACTTGGTCCCTTGGGGACCAACAAAACGATACCCCATAATCCTCACTTCAGACTAAGTACCTGTATCAGGGGGCTTGAATATAACTTTTCAGTACTAGAGCAGGACAACAACAGGAAAATGTGGCTCGTAGGTATTATTAAGGGATTAAAATACAGCTAACTATGAGTTTTTACAGGAAACTGGGGATAAAACGGGTAATCAACTGTTTTGGGACATACACGTTGATTGGTGGTCACACGTTCAGCGATTATGTTAGGTCTGCTATGGATGAGGCGGATAGGAACTTTGCGTGGCTCTGGGAACTTGAGGAGAAGGCCGGGAATCGTATCTGTGAGCTAACTGGGGCGGATGCTGCGTTTGTTACGCCCGGGGTGTTCGCGGCGTTGTCGATGGGTGCAGCGGCCTGTATGGCTGGTGTGGATCAGGAAAACATGAGCAGGTTACCATACACGGAGGGTATGAGAAACGAGTTCATCGTACAGAGACCGTTGAGGGACTTTAAATATGATAGGAGCATGACAGTTGCGGGTGGAAAACTTGTTGAGGTCGGCTGCGAGAAGAAGGGCTGTACCTTGAAGGAGCTTGAGGAAGCGATAACCAAGAAAACAGCTGGATTCCATTACATGGCTCACGGAACGACAGGCAGCTTTGCATCGAAAGACGCAGCCATTGTGCCGATAGAGGATGTTATTGAGCTCGCCCACAGTAATGGGCTCCCGGTGATCGTGGACGCCGCGTTCCAGTGTTACCCAAAGGACGGTTTCACACGTTATATCGAGAAAGGGGCCGACCTTGTAGCGTACAGCTGTAAGTATTTCGGTGGACCTAACACAGCGGGTATACTTCTAGGTAAGAAGGAGCTAGTCGATATGGTTGCGCTTCATAGCTTCGTGGGTCAGGAGGGAGGACCCGGTGGTCAGCTCTTCCTTGAGGCTGAACCGGATAGGTTGCACGGCAGCGTATTTAGGGGGTACAAGATGGACAGAAGCTCCATTACGGGAGCCGTCGCGTCGCTGGAGGAACATCTTGAGACAGACTATGAGGCGATTTTCGATAACGCTCGAGAGAAGGCTTCACGGTTAACAAAAGAGTTCGAGAAGATACCAGGCGTTAAAACGAGAATGTATGAAATCGGCGAGGTTCCCGAAGAGCCTGGACGGATATCCCTACACTTGGTACTGGAGAAAACGGAGGAGGAAATTGACTCGATTGTTAGTGGTCTGATGGATGGAGATCACCCTATCTGGACATCGCGTGAGGGAAACGATTTGGTGGTAAACATCACGAGTTTCCGTGGACTGATGCTCGCAGAGGATAAGGACACTGAAACCATCATACAGCGAATTAGTGAGGCTCTGAGTTAGACGTCTATCACAATTGGTGAGTCGCTTTTCTTTGGCGGGATCAGGGTGACCTCGTGCGAGACGACGGCTTTCATTCCATCCACGGCGGGTACGATTGGAATTCCCGTCTCTTTTGCGAGATACTCAGCCTCACCCTCTGGTCCGGCGTTGAGCATCCTCATCCCGAAATGGGTCAGGATGCAGGCTTTGGGCTTTGCCTCTTGGATGATCCTTAACGCATCGTCGGTGTTGAGGTGAATATGTATCGCGTTATCTCTTGGCCACATCGTGCAGAGGATTAAGAGCCTGTTTCCCGTGTACTGCTCTGATACACCCTTGAAGTACCCGGTATCGCTGGTATACCCAATAGTTCCAACTTCGGTCTCCATAGTTAACCCAACTGAGTTTGGGTCAGAGTGTCTAGCCTCAGTCGCCGTGAAGGCAATATCCCCCACATTGAACCGGGTCCCTTTCTTAAGGGTCAATAGGTCCCTTACGAGCCCCTGATGATAGTCGCTGATGCAGGGGCCTATCCTGTCCGCCCCCTCAAGGACGCTATGTGTTCCAGCAAGCAGCCCCCTCCTTGTCTGGGTTCCGTTTGTCATTGCCTCGATGAACACTTCAGAATCCGTGTAATGGTCCGGGTGGCAGTGAGTGATAACCAGTCCATCTAGCTTCCGTGGGCTCAGCTTCGCCCAGTTGCTGAAAACAAGGGCACCCGGGCCGGGGTCTATGTGAACCTGTGTCTCCTGGTGCTCAACCCTTATCCCGGCGGTTCTCCTGCGCTGGGTGGTCATGACGTACCTGCCTCCGCCCGTGCCGAGAAAATTTAGGGTGAGCCCGGTCATATCTGGTTCTACGGGTCACGGGTATTTAGATGCAGATGTAGAACCACCAGGCGTACTCTGGGCTGTTCAGTACCTTGATGTCGCTGGGCAGGTGGATATGGTTGCCTCCACGGTCGAGTCTCGTTATGCTGCCTTCCTCGTGGACGAACCCACAGCGTCCCTCGGCGGCGTCCCCGTTGATGCTTTCAACCCAGTAGCTCTTGACAATGTCGGCGGTGCCTATTTGCTCGTACCACTGGAGGGTATAGTTCATCTCCCCGGTGTCACCGATGCTCAGGATTACGTCTAACGCGGTGATCACTCCGGGCTGGTACATATCGGACCTGACATTATGGGCTGTCACCTCGACATCCGTATACTGCCATCGGTCATAGATTCCGCTGATGTAAACATCTGGGATGATGACCTTTCCATCATTTTCTTCAAGCCGGATCATCTCATCACGGAAGATGGTGTGGCGCTCATCAACCCGTTCAGGAGTTGTTGGGAAAAACGTAAGACTTGCCCCGTCTTTCCACGGCCAATGGTCCATCCTGTAAAAGTTGGATTCCGGCCAACCTCCACTGAAATATATCTCGTACCACCACTCCCTCTCTCCGTTCATCTTGTCGATGACGTGGGTGTTAAGATTCTCGTCGAAGTGGTACTCTAGGTCAATCTCGCCCTTCTCGGCGACATGTACTAGGACATCGAACACGCTGAAGTATCCGGGTTTGAATATATCTGGTCTTGTGGTGTTGACCTCCTCCGGGTTAAACCTGTAAACCTGTGTCGATCCCGAGAACTGGTACCCCAGCCTGAACGAGCCCTGTCTTCTGGGAGTCGTGTTCTCTGGGTCAGTGTACTCTTCCGGGAACACAGTATCGGTGTCGCCAAGATCAACGGTTGTGTCCCTACCTAGACCAAGGTCAGCGTAGACTGCTGTGATAACGAGGAGTAAGCCTAGGATACCGATTACCTTGTTGCTCTGTGGTAGTGAGACTCTATTCCTAGCCAAGGCTGATTTTAATCCTGTAACAATGTGCAGTGCGAGTGCTCCTGATACTATCACGTCATACTGGACATGGGGTGTGAACGACACGATGTTCCAAAGAATCTCGTCGTTCCAGCCTAGGCCGGTCGCTACCATCAACGCTGATCCAATTAGAAGGACCCATGCTGAAATCCGCTGAACAACACGTGTCAGGGTCCAGCCCTCCATTATTTTCCAAGGATCTGATATCAGAGAGCGCCAGGGGTAGCCTATCACCGTCAATGACAGGATAAAGTGAAGTACAAGCAGTATCGCGTACGCATATCCTAGGTAAGTGTGAATTGGCTGGTATAGAGCCCGGTCTATTCCTATCCTTGTCATCAGGTAGCCGAGAGATAAAATGGCTACCGCTATAATTGTGAATACCCAAGAAAGCTTCCTGTTGAAAGAAACTAGTTTTTTCCTTAAATTATTCTCCACATTTCTACCTGAAAAAGGGGGAAATTTAAAGATGTATAAGAAAACGGTGAAAATTACAGGGAAAATGAAAGGAAACGGGTAGGAAACATCTTAGTTTTCACTGTTTTTTCAAGATTTTTCCGTTCAGAGCTCCCGTGTGTTCTCCACCCTCAACAGTGACAGCCCCATTGACGATAACTTGGGCGATTCCCTCAGGGTACTGGTGGGGATCCTCATAGGTTCCCATATCGGAGAGCGTCTTTGGGTTGAACACTGTAATATCTGCCTTCATTCCCTCTACAAGCAAGCCCCTGTCCTGTAAACCAAGACGCGCAGCAGGCATAGATGTCATGCGTCTAATCGCCTCCTCGATAGTCAGCACGTTTTCCTCTTTCACGTACCGTTTAAAGTACCTGGGGAATGCGCCATAGCACCTGGGATGAGGTTTCCCTGCCCCCAACGGACCGAATGGTGCGTGCATCCACCCGTCGCTGCATGGCATCACCGAGGGATGTTGGACCATTGTTGTCACGTCCTCCTCCGTACCCCAGAATGTGACGTTCATTGCCTCGGCTCGTTCATCTATCAGTAACTCGCAGACGGTGTCCACGACACTCTGGGAGCGTTCCTCAGCAATCTTAAGGAGGCTCAATCCCTCGATGAGCTTGTTTGACTCGTTCTTGACGAAGCTCACAATGATCTTGTCGAAATCCCTGCCAGCTTCCTCGTACTCCTTCCCAAGCCTTTGCCTGACTTTTGGGTCCTCTAGTCGCTTAAGCATGGTCTGGACTCCACCGACGTGGAGCCACGCTGGAATTACCTGTGATAAGAGGGAAGAGCCTGCCGTGTATGGGTAGATATCAGCGGTTATGTCAATTCCTTCGCTTCGCGAGTCATCAATCAGCTTGAGGGTTGTTTCTTCATGCTTACCATCTAGTTGCATCCTACTACCGCAACTGCTCCCTAGATGAGAGACTTGGATGGGTACTCCTGTCTTTCTTCCAAGTTCAACGGTGTCCGAGAGGTTCGATAACTCACCCCTCATGTGGGTCGAGTAAATCCCATGGTACTCTCCAATGATTTTCATCAAAGAGACCAATTCTGACTCCTCGGAATATAGCCCCGGAGGATATCCGAGTCCTGTTGACATCCCGTATGCTCCGGACTCCATCGCCTCAGAGAGTAGCCTTTTCATGGCGTTCAACTCATCAGCTGATGGTTTTCTGTCCTCGAATCCCATAACGCCAATCCTTAGACTTCCGTGCCCGACGAAGGGGACCATATTTAAGCTGACAGCACCCGTCTTCGCGAGGAATTCGTCCATTGTAGCCCATGTCCAATCAATTTGGATTCCTGATGTGAATGGCAGCATGTACTCGATGAGGTCGTCCTTGTGTTCACGGGTTAGTGGGTACATGCTTAGTCCGCAGTTACCCATAGTCACAGTGGTGATTCCTTGGTGTGCGTAGCTCAGGCAGGCAGGGTTCCCGAGGACCGTGTGGTCGGCATGCATGTGGATATCGATCCATCCAGGTGAAACAATCATGTCCTTGGCATCAATGACAACATCGCCTCCTGATTCGGGAATCCTCCCTATCTTAGCGATTGAGTCACCTTGAATCCCTAGGTCACCCATTCTCCAAGAGCTTCCAGTTCCATCTACGAGCTTTCCACCCTTAACGAGGATATCGTACATGGGTTCAGGTTAACCGGCGAGATATTTAGAATATATGAAAAGAGGAGTTAGCGGTGGTCGTGGGGGCTGTCATGGGTCTTGATGGGGTGGACCTTGAGCCAGCCATCCTCGATGCTGTACTCACGGAGCCCATCATACTCAATATTATTGCCCTCAAGGATGTTCAAAGCCTTCTCTTGTAGACCAAGGGGTACATACACGAACAGTTTCTTATGTGTCCTGCCTACACTGGCGGAATCACTCAAGAACTGCCAGACCTTGGCTCGCTCCTCGGTTACGCTCTCCGCTGCCTCCACCATTCCAAGTTCCTGCACTCCACCCTCGCAGTTGAGGATGACAACACTCGGGAAAATCACCTCGCCCCAAGGGGAAAGAAGACCGAATCGCTGTTCCTCATCGTTGACGATTGTCTTGTAGCACGGGGGCCAGCTATCTTCCGGCTGGTCTACCCATGGGAACCTTGTGGCGGCTATGATCCTAGTAATCCTGTGCCTCTGTCTTTCTGCTTCAACCATTATTTACTCAACCCTATCTCGCTTGCCACGTCTGCCATGGCTTTTATCGCTATTGTCGCGAACTCGCTGAACTCCAGTCCAAGCTCCTCGCAGCGCATCATGTTCTCTCTGCTCACCTGGCGGGCGAAGGACTTATCCTTCATCCGCTTCTTGATACTCTTAGCTTTCATGCCCTCCATCCTGTTGGGTCTGACTAGTGCGTTCGCTACGATCATCCCGGATATCGCATCAGCGGTAAGAAGTGAGACATCGAACTTTGATGTCGGCTCTGACCCAGTCAGAGGGTTGTGGCTCCTGATGGCATTTATCGCGTCATCTGGTAGCAGGTCCTTCACCATCTCGGCTGATTTAGCACCGTGATTGGCGAAATCCTCGCCAAATGTCTCATAGTCTACATCGTGGAGGATCCCCACTACCTCCCAAAGGTGTTGATCCTGGTCCAGCCGTTCAGCCAGCCCTTTCATTATCGCCCCGACGCCGATCATGTGGTTTACCAGGTTCTTGTTCTTAACGTTCTGCTTAACAAGTTCAATTGATTCATCCCGGGTGATCATGGCATATTCACCGGGCTGGCTGTCTATAAGATTTCGTAGAGACTCAGTTTAAATACGGGTGTGAAGGGCATACGTGTACTTCAGGTGAACATTATGAGTGACTCCAACGGACGCTGGGAATGGCTCAGCTACGGGCTTCTGGTTATGGCTTTCACGCACACACTAACACACGTATTCGCTGGGATAGCGCCCACTCTTTACCCTGAATTCGTGACAGAGTTCGGGTTGACTAACCAAGATTTGGGGTTATTAGCAAGTATACCCAGCCTCATGTCTGCGTTACTCAGTATCCCAATCGGGCTGGTCGCGGACAAGATCGGCGCAAAGAAGATGATTCTCATCAGCATAGGCGTAGCAATCAGCGGAGCACTTCTAACCTATACTGCAACTAACCCATTCACGCTCATCCTTGGGTTGAGCCTGCTGATCGTTAACACTACCATCTACCATCCAGCATCTTACAGCTTCACCACGTTCCTGTTCAAGCCAAAGGACAGACCTAAGGCATTGGGCTTACACGGAGCAGGAGGAACCTTGGGAATGACCCTAGGACCAATGAGCCTAGCCCTCGTTGTCGGAGCCCTAGCGTTGAACTGGAGGCAGGTCTACATCTTCTGGGTCGCCCCACTAATCCTCGGCGCTATCGCGGTTCAGTTCATCAAGTACATCCCCAGCGAGGATGTATCTACAGAGTCAAGGACTGAAAGTCAGGGACAGGCAACAAAGTTACTGACCACCGGGATGGTGTTGTTCCTCGTCTTCGGTGCAGTTAGGAGCATGGGGATGAGCATGAACAGTGCGTTCATGAGCGTCTGGCTAGCCGACACAAAAGGATGGGACACCGCGTTCAGAGGAATAATCACAGGAGCAAACACACTGATGGGCTTGGTTGCAGCCCCAGTTGGAGGAATACTTGCAGCGAAGTACGGCGAGAAAAAGTGGACAGTCTGGACACTCATAGTATCATACACATGTTATGCCCTAGCATACCTGCTCCCGGGAAACACCACGTTCATCGTGTTCTACATCGCGTATGGACTATTCAACTTCCTAAGCATGGCCGCGAACTCCGCTATAATGGCGAAACTATCACCCAGCAAGCAGCGTGGACTAGGCTTCGCCCTATACTTCCTACCCGGAAGCGTGATGGGAGCCATATCACCGATGATCGCAGCATTCATCGCCGACACCTTCGGAATGTACACAGTATTCATGGCGTGCATCGTGGTCTACTTTACCGCTGTAGCGGTTCTGCAGTTCGGAGTAAAGGTAGAATAATCTCCTTTTCCCAACATCAAGTCGGGACTTGGATATCTTAGAAATTAGATGATGTGGGGCCACAGGAAGTAAGCAACGAGTATCGTTATCACAGCGCCCGCGATATCAAGTAGGATACCTGCCCTGATCATCTCGCTCATACTAACCTTACCTGTGCTGTAGGCGATGGCGTTCGGTGGAGTACCGACGGGTAGCATAAAGTCTAGGCTTGTACTTATCCCAACAGCAACCGCCAAGATTACAGGGCTGAACCCGATCCTCTGACCAAGCCCGATAGCGATGGGAAGGAAGATTCCGGCACTCGCCGTGTTACTAGCGATGATGCTGATACCCAGTCCGGCTAATACAACGAGTACTATTGCTATGAAACCCGATCCTCCGCTCGTGAGACTCATCAAGAAATCACTGATGACACTTACAAGTCCGGTGACCTCAAGGGCCTTACCAAGACTCAAGCCACCTCCAATGAGCAGGAGTGATGCCCATTTGCCGTTCTTGATGTCCTGCTCCTCGATCACGTCAGTAAAGTAGAGCATAACCAGCACCGCACAGGCAATCATGCTTGAACTGTAACCGTGACCTGACCATCCGATAACATTGGCAACTGGCTCAGGAAGCCTACCTGTCAGCCATCCGAGGACGGCGAAAATGAAAATGCCCAGCGTCAGTTTCTGGTTCCTTGAAAGCTCGCTGTTTGGTCTCTCGATTGGCGGGATCTCTTTGACGTCTGTGGGGAATATCATGAAAAGGACGACCCAGATAACGAGTATCTGGATAACGGCAATGGGAAGGCCATATGCCATCCAGCCAAGGAAGCTGATGTTGTAACCTACAAGGTCTGTCAAGCTCGCGGCAGCCATCGCACATGTGGTCGTACCGACAAGGGTAGCTAGTCCACCGGCTGTAGCGCTATAGGCGATTGCCAGCACCATTATCTTGCTAAAGTTACCCGACTCGTCCCTGGTCTGCTCGGTGATCTTCAAAGCCATCGCGATAAGTAGCGCGGCTGACGCGGAGTTGCTGATCCACATGCTAAGGAAGCCTGTGGCGAACATAATCGCCAGTACAACACCCTTGGTTCCTGCTTTCACCTTTGACAGGATCAGGAACGCGAAGTACTCATCGAGGTCGTACTTTTCGACAGCAACGGCTAGCATGAATCCTCCTAGTAGGAGCATGATTGTTGTGCTGAAGAACGGAGCCAGTGCTGGCCCGAAGCCCTGGATTCCGAAGAGGGCTTGGAGTAAAGGGATGAGCACAGCTGTTGCTGCAAGTGGAACCGCCTCCGAGGTCCATAGACCGGCAGCAACTATGAGAACAACTAGGGCTGATCGCTGCGCTGGGTCAAGAAAACTGGTTGATTGAGTGTAAGCGAGTATAGACAGCACGGTTACGGCTGCCAGTACGGTGATGCGTTTCTTGTTCATTGATGTTATCACAGCTGCTTGAATGAGATGATCTCTAGGTCTTCTTCCTCTGCTAGCTCTACGAGGACCTTCCTCGTGTCGAATATGTTCTCCAGGTTAAGCGTTGCGTATAGGACTGCAAGGCTTGGGTATTTTTTCTCCGCCGCGACTAGGAATGGGGGAACAGCTACGCTCGTTGTGAAATCGATTGTAAAGTTCTGTTCCTTCAGCTTCATAGCGAATTTTCTAAGAACGTTGTTATCGATGATGTCTCCCCTGACTATCATCTCCACAGTTACTTGTTTGGCCAAACCGTTCACCTATCTGAATTCGACAAAGTACACTTGCGCATAAGTATAACTATTTCGATATTAATTGCAAAGATTGTACATTTTACCCGCATTTGACTACAATAAGGACGATTGGACAAGGATTACTAAACCTTTCAAATTGCCCAAGAAAAGAAAGTGGGGATGATTAACCCTAATGCTCTGCGTGGTACAGTATCTTGCCGTTAACGAGCGTCATGTAACACGTTGAGTCACGTATCTCTGCAGCTGGAATAGCGGATAAATCGCCCTCGAAGACAGTTAAATCAGCTAGCTTTCCCGCCTCGACGCTGCCTGTCATCTCCTCCTGGAATCCGGCGTATGCCGCATTCAATGTGTAGCACATGACCGCCTCCTCCAGGCTGATCCTGTTCTGCCTGATGGGGTGGTTAACTGCGCTCCATATACCGTAGATTGGGTTGAACGGCATACCATCGCTACCAAAAGCAACCCTGATTCCCTCGTCAAGCATCTGCCTGTACTGGTTGCTCATGCGATCCCTTCGCTTACCAAGCCTCTGCTCGTACATGCTTCCGGGTCCGCTCCACTCGCCGATGAAGTTAGGCTGCATGTCCGGAACAACACCCAGTTGCCTAATGCGCTCGATCTGCTGGGCACTGGTAATCTCACAGTGCTCGATCCTGTGCCTGTGGTCCTTTCTTGGATTCTGCCTGATCGCGGCATCAATCCCGTCAAGGGTGTGCTCGATGGCTAGGTCTCCAATCGCATGTGTCGCTGTCTGGAGGTTTCCATTATGCGCTGAAGTTATCTTTCCAGCCAGTACATCGGGTTCCTCTAGCAGCAGCCCTGTTGTGCTTGGCTCATCCTCGTATGGGTCAAACAAGGCTGCAGTCCTTGCACCCAAGCTACCGTCGATCATGAGTTTGACTGGTCCAAGCCGCACTAGTCCGTCCCCGAAACCAGTTTGCAGTCCCATTGAAAGCGCTCCATCGACTGCATCACCTCTGATCATCAGGTATGATCTTACCTTGAGGTTCCCGTTCTCGTTGGCGTTCTGGTATGAACGTATCTCTGAAGCACCCAAGCCCGCGTCGTGCACCCCCGTGCAGCCGAGGCTTAACGCGTGGTCGCTGGCAACTCGTAGCCCATCAATCATGGTCTCGGTGGATGTCTCGGGGACCGCGTGCTGAACCAGGTACCTGCAGTCCCTCAGGATTCCCGTGTTCTCGCCCTGCTCGTCCTTGTCAACGTGCCCTCCCTCTGTGTCCTGGGTCTCACTGGTTATCCCGGCCTCCGTCAAAGCCATCGTGTTCACGCTCACCAGGTGCCCGCATATACGGCTGAGCAACACTGGGTTATGTGGAGATATGGAGTCCAGGTCGTACTTGTTGAGATAACGGTTCTCGGCCCACTTGGCCTCATCCCAGCCTTTGCCGATGATCCACTCACCTGGCTCCGCCTCATCGATACGCTTTTTCACACGAAGTAGCGCCTCCTGTATGTTCTCGGTGTCGTTGAGCTGAACCATGGTTTTCATGGCTACTCCCATCCAGAGGAAGTGGCAGTGGCTGTCTATCAACCCGGGCATCAGTGTCTTCCCGGTGATATCGTAGACCTCGGACCCGTCGGGGATCGGGATCTCGTCGCGCTTGCCCACTGCCACGATGTACTCGTCGTTCATTACTACGATGCTGTCTGTTAATGGCGGTGCACCCGTTCCATCGATGAGGGTGCCTCCCACCAGAACCCGTGGGCAAGTATCAAGACTCATTTTGGTCAACAACAAGGTATGTAAGCCGTATTTAAACGTACCTTTTCCGCAGTTATGTTACGTTTTCCACATATTTCAACGGGCAAGTATGGGTTTTCTGCACTGAAACCCTGCGGAAACCGCATCCGTGGAAACGTTCGCTGCGGAAAACACCGGAAGGCCTTGAAATCGTTGCGATATCCGCATAGTGCCGGTGGAGTACCTTTATTTACCTCTTCATGGGAATGATGGGATGGGCTCGTAGTCTAGTCAGGATATGATTCGGGTTTGCGGAACCTGAGATCGAGGGTTCGAATCCCTCCGAGCCCGCCACTTCTATAGATAACACGACTCCATACCTTTACTATCCTGTCCTTTCTCCCTAACCTTATTATCCCCACGACCTAACCTGTTTCTATGTCCTTCAAGGTTGACTTAAAGCTGGTAGCCGCCACATGCATATTTCTCGGCGTGTTCATCGGGTTCTACGTTGACAGCTCAATAATCAGCAAGCCAAGGATAGAAACGTTAACCGGTCAGGTGGAAATGTTGCAGGTCACCGTTGACGAGACGGCAGCGAGTCTTTCCTCGCTCCAGTCGGAACATGAAACATTGGAGGCATTGTATAACGAACAGCTTGAGAACAACGTACCCGTGAGCCAGTATGAGGCATTACAAGAGGAGGCAACTGGGATGGAGGAAGAGATAGCTTCGCTGGACGGACAGGTTGAGGTACTAACGTCAACCGTGGATGATTTGGAGAATGATCTTGAAGACATACAGGAAGACTATGATGACCTGACGGCAGATCATGACAGACTACAGGAGCGGTTCGACGAGGTATACAACCCAGGATTCGTAGCGTTCAGCTACGAAGGCTTGGACATCAACGTGACGGTAACTAAGAATTACTTTGAAGGCAATACGCCTATAGAGGGCACTGTGGCTATCAGGCACAGCAATGGAAACCACTTTGAGGGAGAAGTAAAGCTTAGGATCACAAGCCTCGTCACAAAAGTGGGATCACCCTCCGATTTCTACGAGATATTCGGTGAGACCGAGTACTCTTGGTCGGGGGCATTCGTGATGGGTCCAGGGTCGTACAAGTTATCACTCTCAGAGGTTCTTGATGACCAAGGTGAGACAGCTATTCCAAGCACAGTGTTACTGGGTAATTATATCAATATCTTCATGGGCTAGCCTTGAAAAATCTTTAAGGTTATAGACATGGGTCTAGGCATGGATTACTCTCTGACCTGCCCGGTTTGTAACACTGTTTACGGTGAAGAGTTGAAATTCTGCGGCGAATGCGGGTGCAACCTAACGGAGGTGGAGGCGGTCACAGTGACCGTTAACCCGACTAGCAGGGAAAAGCTCATGGGCTCCTTGAAGAAGCAGGCACAGAAGATAGGGGAGAAGACCCAGCAGGGATTGTCAAGCGCCTCAAACATGATCGCGGACAAGGCGTTCAGCGTCACAGAGAGGGCGTCCAACATGATGGTGCAGGAGAGGGTCTCCGAGGCTATGGGTAACCTTGTGAACCTGATGATCAATGTCTCCAAGGACGTGACCAAGTCCATCCCGTCGGACATGGTGAATGCTATCGACCTTGAGGCGGAGGTTAACTTTGTCGCATTCACGATTGGTGTCTCGATTGATCTTGCGGAGCTAAACAGCGGCAATAAGGTCAGGGTTGAACCTGTGGAGAAGGATGACCTGTCTGAGGGCTAGATCTTTTCCAAGTATAATCCGTTCATGAAGATGTAGGCGTTCAAACCCTCCAGTCCGCGCTCCTTTATGCTGCTATGCAGGGCTTTGATGAGCACTGTTTGTTCAACTGTTCCGTCGTTTATCTTGATCATTGTGAGGTCAGATGAAATGAACCGGTCCAGGTACTGGTCGGCCTTGATCCTTGTCTCCTCATCCATCACCTAGTCACACTCAGGTTGAACACGGTTTCCCCGGTGTTGGGGTCGATGAATGATAACTCTCCATCGCTTTTAAAACAGTTCATCATTGACTCGTAGCTGGTTGCCTCGATGAGGTTGCCCTTGTCAGCCTCGAACCTGGCTGTGAAGGTGTTTTTGCCCAGATCGATGGTGAACACGGTGGGCAGGTTGCGGTGCTCGGTGTAGAATATGAGGGGGTTGGATTGGATGAGTCTTGGGAGCATTCCCTCGATCTCGACATCACCTGAGGTTACGGTTAATGGCACCGTGGTCCTACTTGGTACCAACTCGCCGTTCTCCTCATATATCGATAGATCACCCAGAGACACGTTAACCTCGAAAACGTCCTCAAGTGCTGGTTTCTCATCCTTCCACCCCTTCATTGAGTCACCTAACGCTTTGGATGGGTTTGACGCCCCCTCTGGGATGTACCTGTGCATGATTGAAACGAGTTTGTCAAGCTGCGCTTTTACCCCGATTCGTACATCGTCCTCTGATGGTTTCTCATGGAGCTGTATGTTGTATTGGACGGTTAGGTTTTCCAGCATCCCCTTCTGGTGTGGCATCATCGGTTCACCAGTGACCATAAATAGACACCATGGTTTGCTGATGTACTCAGCTGTTGCCCAGTACATGTTCATGGCGTTCTGGAACCCCATAGTACCATCTGTGGGGTCGTTGATGAAAGCGAGGACCGGTTCGTTCTCCCGGTACCCCCATGCCTGGTCTGCGCTGTGGAACGGGATGAGCTGCAGACCGTTGTTTGTCAGGTACTCGGTGGGGACGATCATCCCTTCCTAGTATTCCGTTCGGCTTATTGGTGTTTCTCGATTAAGTTCTCGGCGAAGCTGGTGAATCCGAGGTTGCCTGTGAGCCACGTGAGTAAGCCGCCTAGTATTATCATCTCGATTAAAGCCTTGACGATTATCTGGATGGATATTGCCACCGCTATCCCAGCCGGTATCCCGGAGACTGTAGGTAACAGGAATCTGAACAGGACATAGGTTAGCAGTGCCTCGGGGATGTAGGAGATTATTGCCGCAACAATGTTGCCGTACCTCACCCCGTTGAGCCTTTTGAATATGTATCCTGCTGTGATACCTGTTAGTGCCTTGCCCAGAGGCAAGCCGATTCCAGTGACCAAGTTTCCCTTGCTGAACCCGAACTCGAAGGCCGCGACGAGACCACCTATTGCACCGGTTACTCCACCCACGAATGGTCCACCATATAACGCCGCAATGAAGGTTGTGAGGTGGCTGATGTCCAGCGCTAGGCTGATACTTACCGGTCCAAGCGGTATGTTGGGGGCTAGTGGGGTTAACTGGGTAGTTATGAAGCTGAGGACGTTGCCTAGGGCAGCCATAATTGCGATGAACATGAGGTTCTTTGAGCCGGTTTTCTTGAACATGTTGGGCGAGTTACATCGCCCATTAACCAATTTAGTTGTTATCACCCATTATTGGGTATCTTACACCTTTTGATCAAGGCTTCCAGTGCTCCCATCGCCTTCTTAGCATCAACAGCCTTCACGAGAATGTGGTCCCTGAGAAACGTGGACACGGCGTACACGCTGATCTGTTCCTCCGCGAGGACAGCGGTAACAACTGAAAGGTAGCCTATCAGGTTCAGGTCGAGGACGATATCGAAGGTTATAGCGCTGTATGGTCCCTCTTCCTCGTATTCGCTGAAATTTCCCTTCATTCCGACCCAGTCGGAGTCCCTCAGTATCAGCGATACCTCGGCATGATCAACTGACACTGTTGAAAATGGGTCAATCGACTTGAACAACTCAAGAGCCTTCTCTTTTTCGCTCAATGGTAGGCTGACTAGGACAAACGTGTCTGGGTGGAGGTTTAGCGTGGTGTTGGCAAAAACGGGCACCATCTCGGGAATGGGCATAATCTTTGACACTAGTTTAGCTCCTGAACCCGTTTGCCTCTGCTAGTGAGCTCAACGATTCTGGCGCTGAGCTTCTTGTTCTTACGTTTGATCTCCTTTAGCAGTAGCTTGGGCTTCTCGGGACTGAGCATGTAGATGTCCTTCTCGACGAAAAGGTTCAGGATGGTAGTATCCGAGTTTGTGTAATCCTTGAACTTGAACCCGCTTTTCTGTAGAATCGCCGACTGATCGGTAGCGTACTCGGTGGCCTGCTTGCTTATCTCCTTGTCCACCCGAAGGTAGACCTCGGCGCGGTCGATGCTCTTGTATGGTATGATTACCTCATCGTGGAGAAGTCGCTTGATGGATAACCCATCACCCTTGTGGCGATACTTGCTGGCGTACACCGGAAAGTATCTCGGGATACTGTAGGTGAGGAACCCCGTCAAAATGAGCACGATGAAATCCTCGTAGAACATCTGACTGCCGATGACCATGCCTTCCTGGAAGTGGACGAAGATTGTGTACAGGTTGTAGGCGAACAGCGGTAGGTTCACGGCGGGTATCATGTACCCAAGGAGCCTTCTCCGCTGCACCAGTGGGAGTGACGGTATCTCATCAGCCATTCTCGGTTCCAGAGATTGATACGCCGCATCGTATTAAATCCCTCCCTCAAGAGAAATAAGGGAGAGAAGGTGACTGTTAGCCCATGACCATCACAGTCCTGCGCCTAGGGCACAGGCCCCAGAGGGACAAACGGCTCTCAACCCACCTGATCCTATGCGCTAGGGCGCTGGGAGCGGAGAAAGCGATCTACACTGGTGTTGAGGACTCGCGGTTGGAGGAAGGTATTTCCAATATTGTGCAGGAGTGGGGTGGAGACTTTAAGGTCGAGTACGCGGCAAGCCACAGGAGCATCATCCGTAACTGGGAGGGTAAGATCGCCCACCTCACCATGTACGGGTTGAAGGCAGAGGAGGCAGCTATTGATATCAAGGAATCCAAGGAACCTCTTCTCATAGTTGTAGGTGGGGCGAAAGTGCCGTGGGATATCTACGAGGACGCGGACTGGAACGTATCGGTGACCACACAGCCCCACAGCGAGGTAAGCGCGTTGGCTATCTTCATGTATCTCCTAGGCGGAGATGATTCGCTCAGACACGAGTTCCCTGGGGGGAGGATCAGCATCACTCCGAGTCCAAAGGGAAAGGACGTGCAGGTGGAGGGGGAGCGGCGTAGGCGCGGGTCAGCAAAGACTAAATCAAGCGAGTAAACATAGTATCAAGGTTAGAACAATGGCGTCTATATACAATGTCAACGACGAGACACTGAACAACATCGCGCGGGTTCTGGGGGGCGATGATGGTGTACGCATCATCAGCGTTCTCAACGATAAGGAGAACATCACCGTCGAGGAGCTAGCAGAGATTACTGACATCCAGATAAACGACGTCAGGAAGCTACTATACAGGTTCTACAACCATAGCTTGGTCACGAACAGGCGTTTCAGGGACAAAGAGACAGGATGGTTCATCTTCCAGTGGAGCCTCCAGCCGGAGCTGGTTGAGGCGTACGTGCATAGCATTAAGCAGAAGATTCTGAGAAAGCTTGAGACACGTCTAGACTATGAGCTGACCCACGAGTTCTACCACTGTGGAAACGCGACTTGCCCGAACACCACGTTCGAGGTTGCTATGGAGACTGTTTTCCACTGTCCTCACTGTAACGAGGCGCTTCACAGGATCGAGAACACTGAGGTCATCGAGTTCCTCGAAAAGAAGATCGAGGAGATCAAGGGGGAGCTTGACACCTGAGCCTCCCCTCACGGGAGGAGGCCATCGGGTATCTTGAAGCTGCGGGGACCCCCAACCACGTCATAGAACACTGCATCAATGTAACAAGGATAGCGAAGCGTATTGGTAGCCAGTTGAAGTTCAGGGGTCACGAGGTTGATATGCGCCTCGTTGAGATGGGGGGACTGCTGCATGACATTGGTCGGAGTAAGACCCATGACGTTGATCATGCAGTGGTGGGTGCTGAAATCCTAAGGGAGATGGGTATACCTGAGGAGCTTGTTCTGGTGGTTGAAAGGCACATAGGGGCTGGTATCCCTGCAGACGAAGCTGTTGAGCTTGGTTTACCAGAGAAGCATTTCATGCCTGAGACACTTGAGGAGAAGATTGTGGCGTACGCGGACAAGCTGATCTCTGGTAGAAGGGAGGTGTCCATAGAGGTGACTATCAATGATTTCTCGGAGAAGCTTGGGGAGGACCATCTGAGCATCGACAGGCTCTGGACCCTTCACTACGAGATGACTGAGCTCCTTGAGGGAGCCGAGGACTAACTTTTTAATTCGGTTGCCATGTATAGGGGTAGCGTGGGCCGGTCGTCCAGCCTGGTTAGGACGCCGCCTTTACGAGGCGGAGGTCGGTGGTTCAAGTCCTCCCCGGCCCACCATTCTGAAACACTTATCCTAGTATAGTGGTAATTCTGGGCATTATGACTTGTTTGATGTATAAGCTCACTCGACCAGAGATAGAGGAGTACCTTGAGAACGATGATATCGTCCTTCTTCCAGTTGGAGCGACGGAGCAACATGGAAGACACCTAGCAATTGACACGGATTCATTCATCTCCCACGAGGTAGCGAAACGGATAGCAGAGAAATCTGGGGTACTTGTTGCACCGGTAGTTCCATTTGGCTACAGTAAGGCTCACATGAACTTCAAGGGCAGCATCACCCTAGAGCTAGACACGTTGATCCGTGTCTACAAGGAGGTCTGCCTCGGGTTGATTAGCCACGGGTTCGAGAAGGTGGTATTCATCAACGGCCATGGCGGCAACATCAATGCCATCAACGAGGCGATCAGGCAGATCAAGGAAGAGACAGGGAAAACAGTGTACAATATACCAGCATGGTGCGCTGATGCAGGTTTTGGTAAGAGCGTTGTACTTGTCATTGAGCAGGAGGGCGGTGGACATGCGTGCGAAGAGGAGACAAGCACATCACTCTACCTTGGTCAACGGGTACTCATGGAGGAGGCAGTCAAGTGGAGTCCACCGAAGAGGAGCGAGTTCGAGGACAAGTACTGGGGCTCGTATGGCACTGCCCGGATGATGGAGGAGGTTAGCGAGATTGGGAACACGGGTGATCCCACCTTGGCTACGGTTGAGAAGGGTAGGATTCTTGTTGATACTCTGGTTGACGAGATCGCAGAGTTCTTACTGGACCTGAAAAAGGTCCCTTAAACCCCGTTACCATACCGTTTTTTGTCATGTTTCAGAGTAAAATGGAGGAGGAATAAGGCTTCTTTTGGGGAAAGAAGACTAGTTTCGTCTGGGATGCGTCTACCCCCCCCCCCTTGTTTTTTATTGCTCATTGTCTTCTTACTTTTAATGATCAAGGCTGTCATCCTAGATTTTGGAGGTACTCTAGCCGGGGAAAGCCCTGATCTTGACATCTTCTCGGAGAGGTCAGTGAAGAGACTTCTAATGGAGGGAATCGAGATTGATGCTGATGATTTCAAGAACGCGTTCCTTGACACCGTAGAGTGGAGAATGACCTTTCACCCCAAAGGAATAGAGGTTGACAGCCACCAGTTTCTCGGTCATGTGGTGGAGACGTTTGGTCACAAGGTGAGTCGGGACATCACCGACGAGCTGGAGATGATTCTAGTTACATCTGGGGAGCCCAAGTGGCTGACTGATGTAGAGGATTTGTTAATCAAGCTCTCCTCGGAGTACAAGGTTGCGCTCCTCTCCAATGCGTGGCTGGAGGCGCCGAGACAGATTTTGCGGGACTATGGCTGGGGTAGGTGGTTTGATGTGATGGTTGTCAGCTACGATGTTGGGATACCGAAACCTGACCCAAGGATTTTCCAGCACACATTGAACCTACTCGGAGTCGAACCCCATGAGGCGGTGATGGTGGGAAACAGCCTGCACGCTGACATAAACGGAGCCACCGATGCTGGGTTACACGCAATATGGACTGATTACGAGGGTGTTGGGGGGTATGAGGGGTACACCGTCAACAATGTATCAGAGGTTCCCGATTTGCTCAAGAGACCAGACTTTGGCCAATAGCCCTTGCGTTGGTTAGTAGATCCTCGTTCTCTGAGACCGGGTTCTTGTTTACTGCATGTACCTTGATGGTGTCAATTACGTTGATGCCGTGGCAGGTGTCAACCATCTTAACAAACCAATCGGTCACCTCATCGTAAAGTGATGAATCGCTGTCCTCGTACACCATCGCGTACACGGCCTTCCTTCCTTTGAGTGGTTTGCCCCAGTAGTAGGGGAAAATTCTGTCTAAGAAGGTCTTGAACTGTCCTGACACCTGGTTAAAGTAAACAGGTGAAGCGAAAACGTAGGCGTCCGATGAGCTCATATCCGCATATATGCCCTGCATGTCATCGTCCTGGATAATGCACTCCTTGGTCCGCTCACAAGTGTAGCAGCCGAGGCAGGGCTTGATGTGTTTTTCTCCAAGGTAGTGGATTGAGGTCTCTGCACCAGATTCCCTGGCTCCTCGGATTATCTCCTCTCCTAGTCTTGCGGATTGCCCCTTTCTTCTGGGGCTACCGACTATTGCGGTGACCTTCATGGTGTAACCCTGAAGTGTGTTCTATAAACATGTACCTGTATGTTGCCTCAGAAAACATACATACCATTTTGACTGCAAATCGCAAGTCTGCTTCGTAAACCCGGAGTGAGGCAGAGTGATTTCCAGCGATACAGTTACAATCAATGACCAGATACAAGACATCATCACGAGGGACGACCTTGACAGGCGCTCTGATATTTTCAAGGCCCTCGGGGACAGGAACAGGCTCAAGCTTCTATACCTTCTAATGGACGGGGAAAAGTGTGTCAGTGAACTTCTGCCATTTTTTGAGATACTTCAACCCACAGTGTCCATTCATCTTCTCTCACTCCAAGACCTCGGACTCCTCAAGGCTCGCCGCCACGGGAGGAGACGATATTACAGCCTCGCAAGTAGCGAGATTCTTATCCAGCTTGACAGGTTCTTTGACAGGATCGACAGGGTAATCCTGTAAGCTTATTCACTTAGAGTCTATCTTCCATGCATGAAGCATGGTTTACAGCTTGTTCACTCATGGAATACGGGTAACCTCGCCCAGTTCCTCTTAGATTGTGCAATTGAGGCCGAGATTGCCGGATGGGAGGGGTTCTTCCTGTGGGACCATGTCCTGTTCACATGGGCGGTCTCCCCTTTGATCGATTCATGGACTGTCCTTGCTGCAGCGGCAAGCCAAACAGACAAGATTAAGCTGGGAACGAACGTCACACCACTGCCGAGGAGGAGACCATGGATTCTGGCTAGACAGCTAGCCACGATTGATCAGCTCAGCGGTGGTAGGGTGATTCTTGGCGCTGGTCTTGGAGGGGATGGTAGGAGCAAAACGGCTGGAGAGGAGTTCACTCGTTTTGGGGAAGAGTCCAAATACAGGGTCTTGGCGGAGATGTGTGACGAAAGCCTTGAACTTCTAAAGGGATTCTGGAGCGGTGAAGAGGTGAACTTTGAGGGAAAGCACTACCACGTGGAGAAGGCAACATTCACTCCAAGTCCTGTAAATGGTGCAATACCAATCTGGATAGGCGGGAACAGCAGAGCTGCGTTAAGGAGAGCTGGAAGACATGATGGATGGGTAACTGGCGGACCTTGCCCATCAGTTCATGACCCAGGTTTAAGCCCATATGAGGTCAGGGTAAAAGCAGAGACTATTGGCAAGAAGGTTGATGTCGTTTACGCTTACGAGTATCCAGACTCGAAAGAAGAGTTGAACAAGATGATCAGGATGTCCGAAGATGAAGGAATAGAATGGAGCCTCGATTTAGTGTCTGCGCTGAGATATAGCCCCGAGGAGGCTTTGGAATACATCCGAGGGGGACCACCGGTCTAATTCTGGCTAACCCCAGTACTTCCTTGAGTTCAGATATTTCCCGAGATAGACAAGTCCAAGCATTATTGGTACTTCCCAGAACAAGCCCATTGTCGTACCTAAAGCAGCTTGTGAGCCTACTCCATATAACCCAATGGCTGTGGCGATAGCTATCTCAAAGTGACTGCTACTGCCAATAATGACACTGATAATCGCCTCCCTGTAAGCCAAACCAAACAACCTAGAGACCAGCAGGTTAAACCCAACAACAATCACAAAGCCAAGAATCAGAGGTGTTGAGATCAAAACCATTAGATCCGGGTTGGTGAGAAGAACATCGCCATTGAGGCTAAACAGGACCACTAACGTGGTTAATAATGCAATGATACTTACCTTCCCAATGAGGGGACGGTAGATGCCATTGAACCAGTCCTCTCCTTTAGCCCCGATTAGGTACTTTTTACTCAAGTACCCCAACAACATTGGTGCCCCGATGAATACTGCAACTGATAAAATCAGAAGCTCCCGGTCGATAGGGATGTTTTGGATTCCGGTCAATAAAGACACTATTGGCGCATAGAGGAAAATGATTGTAACCGTGTTCAGACTGGTGTTAATGACATTCTGCTCCTGGTTTCCATCAACAAGTGAGCCCCACACAAGCACCATTGCTGTGCATGGGCTTGAGCCAAGTAGAATTAGTGAGACAATCAATTGGTCGTACCCTGTTAGGAAGTATCTTGCCAGGAACAGTGTAACCAGAGGTGCCACTACCCAATTACTAAAAATTGTCAAGAAGATGGGTTTTGGGTTTCTCATGAGATTCCTAAGCTCTTCAAGCTGGATGTTTAGCAATGCAGGGTACATCATCAAGAAAAGGCAAATACCGATGGGAATGGACACACCTCGGATCTGCCAAGTGTTGAGTGCAATACTAATTCCAGGCATGGTCTGACTCAGGATAAGCCCAACAGCCATACATACGGCAACCCACAACGCAAGATACTTTTCGAATACATTAAGCCCCTTCTCTTCAGACAACTATTTCACCGTTCAGAGAACAGAGGAACGACGGCTTAAATATGGAAGCATAAAAAAAGGCTATATTTGATCAATGTTCTCTTTGAGCCACTAGGTAATCAAGATGGTTGAGTATTCCCGAGTATACGCAAAATATATCGTTGATTTAAAGTACGAGGACCTACCCCCGGAGGTAGTCGAGAAGGCTAAGATGCACCTACTTGACGCACTGGGTAATATATTCGCAGCCCACGAGATGCCGTGGTCACAGATGGTTGTGAACGTTGTCAAGAGTATGGGAGGGGAGCCGCAGGCTACAATAGCAGGGGAGAAAAAGTATCCTGCCATCAACGCCGCTTTAGCAATGGGCACTATGGCTCACGGCGTTGACGCGGATGACTCGGGCGCAAGACCTAGCTGGGCTCACCCTGGCTCATGCATCAACCCAGCCGCGTTAGCCGCTGCAGAGGCAGTCGGAGCAACAGGAAAACAGCTCATCGAGGGACTGGTCGCGGGATACGAGGTCAGCTGCAGGGTGGACTCATCAGGTTACCCAGGCTTCAGGCACAGGGGATTCCATGCAACAGGAATCGCTGGAACCATCGGGGCAGTTGCCGCTGCTGGAAAGATTCTCGGATTGAATGAAGCCCAGATGGCAAACGCGTTTGGTATAGCTGGTACTCAGGCTGCAGGCTTGGAGGAATGGCTGACCACAGGGGACATGACCAAAAGGCTACACGCCGGAAAAGCTGCGATGAACGCACTGATAGCAGCGTTTCTAGCAAAGGAAGGCTACACAGGTCCACTCACGGTTTTCGAGGGCAAGTACGGACTCCTAAACTCTCACACTGATGGATGGGACGAGGACAGGCTCACTGAGGGGCTGGGAGAGGTTTACAAGCTCCTCGGGTGCAAGATCAAGCGGTACGCGTGCTGCCATGAGCTCTGCCCACCAATAAGGATGGCGTTGGATCTTCAACAGGAGCATGGATTTGAAGCGGAGGATGTCGAGGAGATAAGGATTGGACTCAACCACATCACCGCAGAGAACACGTTGCAGGTTGCAGAGACTCCACTGCACGCCCAGAACCATCCAGCTGTCGCGGTGGCTATCGCACTTGTCGAGAAGAAGATGTTCCTCAAAGAGTTCTTCGAGTGTTATGATGACCCCCGTGTTGTAGAGCTCGGTAAAAAGGCGTCAGTTTACGTTGACCCAGTGATCGACGAAGTGTTCCCTACACACATTGGAACAAGGATCACAATCAAGACCAAACAAGGCACATATGAGAAGTTCGAGAAGGACAAGCCTCCGGTGTTCAATGATTTCATCAAGGAAAAGTTCAGGACCTTCAGCACGTCTCTCCTACCCGAGGACAAGATTGCGAAGATCGAGGAACTTGTTGAACTACTGGACGAGGTTGATGACCTCAACCAGCTCACCGATTTTTTCGTCTAGTATCATCTTTTTATCCTTCCTAATCCAAATTCATTTGACACATTTTGAGCGAATCTCCGTACAAGGACAAGATGGGACCCGAACTGGTGGTCGCGATTCTCAACGACGCAGATAAGCCAATGACAACAAAAGAGTTACAGGACGAAGTCAAGAAGGTTCATGATTTCTGCATCGCATCGTCAGTTGTCGCCCTCAACGTGATGAGGATGAGGGGAACCATAAAGGGTAAGCGCACCGAGGACAGGAAATACGTCTGGTGGGTTTAACCGACATCATCCTCGTGGGGGTCGGTGACCCTCTCAACAATGCCTATCGCGTTTCCCTCCGGGTCCACACAGTTGAACATGCTGGGTCCATCCGGATACCTCATGGGCTCCCGGGTGATCTCCACACCCTTCCCCTTGAGGTACAGGTACGCCTCCTCAAGGTCGTCAACGTAGAATGATACCTCGGTTGCGTCACCCTTGTTCTCCACCTTGCCCTCGTGAAGGTTGACGATCACGGGTTTGGTATCGAGCATCGCGAACCTACTCGTGGATTGTATCACTTTCAACCCGAGGACATCCTCGTAGAACCTTAGCGTGTTCTCGAAATCACTCGCGTATATCGTCACGTAGCTGACATTGGAGAAATCGGGTTTCATGTTTTGTTCTGGGGATCGACGGGATATAAGCCAACGGAAAAAATATCCTGTCAAGCACCAATCCATACCCATGCCAATCCCAAGATGGATCGGAAGACTCAACAAGCACCTCACAAACCGGTTCTTCCTCCTATTATCCGGTTGGCTTCCACTATTTGCCATCCTCACCCATAGAGGCAGGCGATCAGGAAAGGAGTACAGGGTGCCGTTGATGGCGTTTAGGGAAGGAGATGGATTCCTCTTCGCATTAACCTATGGCAAGAAGGTTGACTGGGCGAGAAACCTGCTCCACCACGACTCCGGGATGCTACGGTACGGAAGCAGAACATACAATCTACGCAATATCAGTTTGATCCCTTACCCCGAGAAGAGGGATAGCTTCCCACCAATCATCAGATGGGCACTAGACATGATAGAAATAGAGTATTGCATAGTCACAGAAACGATAAAAGGGGCCTAGATTATTTTTTTGCCTTATCCCCAATGGTTGGTCCAGACTATGGCCACCAAAGGAAACTCAGCAACGGAATAATCGTCGCCGCCGTGATGATCAACCCGATGATCGCCGTCTTCCGCAGCGCCTTATACTCCTCACCATATGCACCTATCAGCGCCACGTTCTTCATCAGCTTCCTGATATCAGTGATACCGATGTTAGCCACAACGTGTCCAACCATGAAAGCAGCGGGACGTGTGAACCCAAGCAGCTTACCAGCCGCGAAGTGGAACGGCGTGAAGAACGTCGTCGAAGTCAACTCGCTCCCCAGCAGCGTGGTCGCGAACAGCGACATGAACGGCACCATCACGATATACGGGTGCAACCCGAAGCTAGTAGCCGCGCTCGCAAGGCTCTGCATCAAGTTCAGGTGAGCGTTCTCCGGTGGAAGCACCAATGCACCGTCAATGATTACCTTGCCGCTCCAGTTATACGCGAACACCATGCCCGCGAACATCCAGTTGGCGACCTGAGTTATAATCCACCTGTCCTTGATGAGTTTCATCGTGTAACCATGGCTTTCCTTACTGGGCTTCAGGAACGTGAACATGATAAAAATCGTCAACAGCGGCCAGACAGCGGGCTGAACAACCTTGAATGGAACAGCCTGATCCGCGATAACATGCACATAGAACCTTCCAAGCTGCCTCTCGATGGGCTTACCGAAGCTACCCCAGAGACCAGCCAGCACCGAGACAATCACCAAAGGCGCGATCGCCCTCCTGAATTGATTATTCTGCGCGTCCGTCATAGGCGTGTATTGTCCCGAAGTATCCTCGGCCTTGCTAAACAAGCCCAGCTTCTGGAAACCGTAAAGAATCCCCATCCCGACAGCGCCAGCAAGGATACCAACCGCCATGATGTCAACAGTGAGGTTCAGGATGTTCACCACCCCAGCGAGGATTAACCCATACAACAGAACGATTCCAGCGTCCCTCCTCGAAACCTTGTGACCATCCTCCCTGAGAACCCAGAGCATCGCCAATGCAAAGCCCGGAATAGTAACCCAGAAGAACCGGTTAAACATAGGCATGAGTTCAGCGATGGTAAACCCGAACTGCTCTCCGAAAATCATTGTGGGCACGACAACAGGAGTCGCATAGAAAGCGTACTGTGTCAACGGGTCAGCTGAACCCTCGATAAGAATGCTGACAGCCCAAGGGCTGATCCCCATATCATTGAGGACAACCGCAAGCCAAGTGAACCCAGCGCCAGAGCTCAGCATCATGATGCCCATCCCGAAGCACAGGAAGAAGGTCTTGAACACCAATCCTCCTTTCATCCTCTTGATACCTTCCTGAATCGAGTCAAAGCAGCCATGGAACATCATGTGATACGTCATGTACCATGCGGCGAACCCGGCGAACGTGTAGCTCATAGGCACGAGAATACCGTAAATCCACGCGGAGACTAACAGCCAGAGAGGCGTCTTACTGTAAAAAAGAACGATAATCCAGGTGACAACAGTGCCGAGTAGTCCAGCCTTGTGAGTCTTCACCTGGAACTTAAGGATCGCAGTCAAAGTGATAACGAACGGTACAAACGCCAAGAGTGCGCCTAACATAATCAAACGAGTGGGCGAAATACCAATATAAGATTTGCATGCGCAGAAACTATAGCCTAAAACGATTAAATGAACAGAAAAAAATGAAATTAAATGAGGGGACTGCCGTCCTTCTCCAGCAGCCTTTCCCACTGGGTGAAAACGTAACCCTGAACCTCATCAACCTCGTCGTCCGTGAGGTGGCGGAACCTGCCCTGCCTCTTGAGCACATCCTTGACGGGTTTTAGCTCCTTGGGCTTGTACGTCACGCGCAGAGTATTGTCATAGACCTCGTACAGTGGCCATAGACCGCTCTCAACCATCTCCTTGGCGATTCTCGCCGCGTACCTGGGGTCAAAACGCCAACCCGTTGGGCATGGTGCGCTCACCTGTACAAACCTGAAGCCCCTGATGGGCTTGGCGAACTGGAGCTTCCCGATAAAGTCCTCTGGGAATGCAACGCTAGCGGTTGACACGTATGGTACATCATGCAGTGCAACGATAAGTGGCAGAGGCTTCTTCTTCTCGGATTTGCCTCGGCTCAACTCACCAACCGGAGTGGTCGTAGTGGATGCGTACTTGCTAGTAGCGCTGCTCCTCTGACCCCCAGTGTTCATGTAAGCCTCGTTGTCATAGCAGACCCAGAGCATGTCCTCGTTCCTCTCAGCAGCCGCAGATAGACCCTGGAAACCGATATCGCTGGTACCACCGTCACCGATGAGCCCAACCACACGGATATCGTCCCTTCCTGCTCTCTTGAAAGCCCTGCTGAAACCGGTCATCATCGCTCCGGCTCCCTCGAAGATCTCCCCGTAGAAGACTGGCTGGTGGATGTTACCGAAGGCTGGTCCACAGCAGGCAACTTCCTGCCTGACCATCTCTTTTCCGATTACCTTTGCGACGATACGAGCTACCATGCTGCCTGCGCAGCCCTGACAAGCGCTGTTAGCAGGATTGATGAACTCTTTCTCGTCTAATCTCATTAATGGAACTGGTTTACTCATTGTTAAGCCTCCTCCACCCACTCAACAACTGAAGACGGCTTCTCGCCGTATGCTGCCTTCAAGGTCTTCTCGCCCAGCTTCATCAAGCCTGGTACAGTGACCTCTTGTCCCCTCATTCCCGCGTGGAAGTTGATGGTCTCTGGCCTCTCATCTACGTCGTATAGTGCGTGTCTTATCTCTGTGAAGGTGATTCCACCTTTGGTTCCTGTTGAGACGTTCCTGTCGATTACACCCATAGCTTTCGCGTATCCGGCGATCCTCTGGAACTCCTCGTCTGGGAATGGTTTGAAGCTCTTGATGGCTACCAAGCCGACCTTCTTTCCGTCCTTCTGGAGCCTGTCAATAGCGGTCTTAGCTGTTGAGGCGATAGTACCCATGCCTACCAGCACGGCGTCAACGTCCTCACACTTGTACTCCTCGACCAATCCGTTACCGTAGCTCCTTCCGAACTTCTTCTGGAACTCGGCGTTGACCTCCTTGATGACGGTCTTGGCGTTCATGGCAGCCTCCTGCTGGACCTTCCAGATGTGCTGTGCGTCCGGTTTCTCGGTCCACATTGCCCCCATTAGCTTGTTTGCCTCTGCGGCTTCCTCTGGGAACATCGGGTATGGCCTCTTGTATGGTCCTAGGAACTCGTCAACTGCCTCCTGGTCCGGTATCTCTACAGGCTCAGATGTGTAGCTGAGGATGTACCCGTCACCCATGAAGATGGTGGGTAGTCTGACTCTTGGGTCCTCTGCGATCTTGAAGCTCATGATGCCAGTGTCCAGTAGCTCCTGGCTGTTCTGGCACTCGATCATTAGCCAACCTGTATCCCTCTGGCTCATGGTATCCATCTGGTCTGGGTTCATACCCTTTGTTGACCTGTGGACGACAGCCATGACCAGTGGGAGCCTTGCCCAGCTCGTCATGTGGAGGGGGTGATGCATGTATAGTAGACCGGGACCGCTGGTTGCCGTGAAGCTTCTGACGGTTGTGCTCGCTGTGATGGCTGATGCCTGGCAGCTTAGCTCTCCCTCCATTGTGACGTACTCTGCGTCCATCTCGCCTGTGGCGCACATGTCGGCTAGATACTGGACGATGGTGGTCTGTGGGGTGATTGGGTAGGCGCTGACGTACTTGACGCGTGCCAGCTTGGCTGCGTAGGCAACTGCCTTGTTTCCTACCATTACCTCGAATTTCTTTGCCATTTCATATATCCTCCTAAATGGTCTCCTGCACGAAGTCAATCGCGTTTACTGGGCACTCCTCGGTACAGACGCCGCATCCCTTGCAGTTCTTGTACTCGATCTCTGCCTTCTTGTCAACCATGCTGATGGCGACCTCTGGGCACAAGATGTAGCACCTCATGCAACCGATGCACTTGTCCTTGTCTAGGACTGGTGTGAAGACTCTCCAACTTGATACGTCTAGCTCGCCTGGCTTGGTCTCCACCTTCTGTGGTGGTAGATCGCTTACATCCTCGGCTTTACCAGCCTGCTCGTATGCTTTCCTAACCGCGTTGATGTTCATCTCTGCGATCCTTCCGCTCCAATTCTCGTTGATTGACTTCTCAAGGCTCTCAAGTGAGACCATGCCTGTTACCTTGGCGAACGCGCCTAGAATGGCTGTGTTTGTGATTGGGCGTCCGATCTCTTCGAGGGCGATGTTGGTTGCGTCTACGCTTGCGACCTTGAAGTCGCCGCCTAGACCTGTCTCACGTCCACTTCTTGGGTGGTTGATGAGTACGGTGCCGCCTTTTTTGAGCCCTTCAGATATTGGTACGCTCTTGCCTAGCAGAGGGTCAAGGACAATAACCATGTCGGGTGAGTGGACGAGGTCGCGCTCGTTGATCCGCTCCTCTCCGATTCGGAGGAAGCTGACGACGGGAGCTCCACGTCTCTCGGTTCCATACATGGGGATTCCCTGAGTGAACTTTCCCTCATAATATAGGGCAGTGGCTAGGATTCTGGTGCCTGTAACGGCTCCCTGACCGCCTCTGCCGTGGAATCTAATCTCCATCAATTGGTTTACACCTATTGAAACGCAAGATGGAAGCGGGTGCATAGATATAACGTTATGCCAAATTTCTGTTGGGTGATATTTTCTGTAAATACTCATTACGTGGTGAGTAAATGCACTGTTTACTGGGTGATAGACCAGATAATATAGATAAAAGTGAACTCCGTTTAATAATTAGAGTAGACGTTCTTGATGATTTACGCGTGGGAACCATGGAACCTATCTCTATAACTCGGGATTCCATTAACCGATGAGGCATTGAGTACTCCATGTATAATCGCTCTGGAAAGAACATCAGCTGCGGTCGCCCCAATAAGAGATACGAGGCTTCCCCGAATCCCATTTGTATCAACAACACCAGTCGCCAACGAGAATACGGTGTCCCCGTCAAACATTGTGTGCGAGGGATTAACTGCTCTGGCTATTCCATCATGCGCCATCTGGGCCACCTTGTTCGCCTCTGTCTTTGAAAGACTTGCATCAGTCGCGACTAGCCCGATAACCGTGTTCTCACCTAGCCTAGTAGATAATGGTGTTTGAACCGATGCGTTGATATGTAGACTCGGAACGTCACCAAACTCTTCGTTTATCTCCAAGTATCTAGCGTAGAGCCCACCCTCAATGGGATCAGCTACGTACCCAGCGGAGTTTACAGCGACGATTGCGCCAACAGTGACACCATTTGGGAGTACCTCGCTAGCTGACCCAAGACCTCCTTTTAATCCACCTGCTTTTGCACCTGTACCGGCTCCAACGTTACCAAGATCAATATCAAGGCTAAGGCTCTTACATGCTTCATAGCCCGAGTTGGGGTCTATTCTACCCGATTTCTCACCCCTGTTCAAGTCGAAGATGATGGCTGCGGGCACGATGGGAACCTTTATACCGTTTCGAGCAAGATACCCCCTATCTTCTTCCTCCATGAAACGCATAACACCGTCAGCATTTGAAAGACCAAAAGCGCTACCCCCGCTCAGTAGGACGGCGTCAACCTCCTGGACATGGTTAACTGGGTTCAGAAGATCAGTCTCACGTGTACCAGGGGCACCTCCCCGGACATCAACGCCTGCAGTACACCTCTCATCGGGTACAATTACCGTGACTCCACTTAGAACGTCGAGATCGGTGTGGTTGCCAACCTTGATCCCCTTGACATCGGTGATCCTGTTCCTCGGTCCAATCATTCGCTTTGCCTGGGCACTGCGCATGGGTTGAGGCATCCTAGAATTGTTTTAAGATTACCTACACACAGCGGCTATAATTTAAATCCGATAAAGTGGTCGGTATCAGTGATTCTAATGAAGCTAGTCAAGTACAACGAGGGACGACTAGGGGCACTACTGGATGATGGCTCAGTTGTTGACCTCAATTATGCTTTCGCGGCGTACAAGAAGAACAAGGGAGCCGCGAACCCACAGAGGAAAGCCGATGCAAAGGTGCCAAGCTGCCTCCTTGCATTCATCAAAGAGGGGGACAAGGGCTTGGAGAAAGCCCAGAAAGCAATCGATTACGTTAAGGACGGGGGCTGCTGCGGACCAAAAGGAGAGAAACTGGTCTACAAGGAGGGGGAGTACAAGCTCAGAGCACCCCTACCATACAGCGGCACCAAGATTGCGATGGCTGGAGCCAACTTTTACGACCACAGCATCGACGCATATAAGATGCTCAGAGGGGACACAACCACTCTTGAGGAGCTCAAGGCACAGGTAGAGAAGGGAGAGTACCGCACATGGGGATTCTGGAAGGAGGCAAGCTTCGTTCGCGACCCAGACACCGAGACACCTTACCCGGCTAAGACTCAGAGGATGGACTATGAGGTCGAGCTGGCAGCGGTCCTAGGCAGGTATGCCAAGGACACTAAGGAGGAAGACGGTATGGATTACATCTACGGCTACACCATCGTCAACGACCTGAGCATCAGAGACATGGGATTCGGGGGAGGCCCAGATGGCTTCTTCTTCGCCAAGAACTTTGATGGATCAGCCCCAATGGGTCCATGTATCGTCACAAAGGACGAGATACCTGACCCGTACAAGCTGGGAATGAAACAGTGGGTCAACGGCGAGCTCAGACAAGACGGGAGCATGAGCAGCATCATCAGAGGATATGAGTGGTGGCTGTCATGGCTCACAAAGGATGTGGCGTTCTACCCAGGCGACATGATCTGCGGTGGAACATGCAGCGGCACAGCCATGGACCAGACGCCCAGAATCGACGGAAAGACAGATCCAAAGCTTTTCCTCAAGCCCGGTGACGAGCTTAAGGCGTGGATCGAGGGCGTTGGAACCCTCAAGACCAAGATCGTTGAGAAATAGTTTTACTTCTCATCACCCCCTCTATTTTTCGCGTTGACGTACATCGCAGTAGACATAGGTGCAACCAACATCAGGGTAGCATCAGGCGACGAGAATGGGCTCATCCAGAGATTGACAGAACTGACAGACACAGAGAATGGAGCCGATGGCGTGTCTCAGCAGATCATCAGGATGATCGAGGAACTCGATGTTGAAGTCGAATCAATCGGCGTCGGAAGCATCGGACCTATCAGTCTCGAAAAGGGAGAAATCACGAACACCCCCAACTATGAGTTCAACGATATACCAGTAGTTGAGCCACTGAAGAAGCATTTTGGAGTGGAAACAGTCATCGTTAACGACTGCGCGGCAGCCGTGTTAGGGGAGCAACGTTTTGGTGATGGAAAGGGCATCGAGAACCTAGTCTATGTGACACTCAGCACCGGTTTGGGTGGCGGAGCCATCGTTGACAACCACTTGTTGATGGGGAAGGATGGAAACGCTGCTGAGGTGGGACACATCACGATTGACGCCAACTCTAAGACTCGTTGCGGGTGCGGTGGCTACGGTCACTGGGAAGCATTCTGTGGGGGCAAGAACCTGCCCCGTTTCGCGAGGAAGCTCATATACAAGACTCCGTGGAAACAAAGCATTATCGCGGACATGACTTGCGGCGATCTGAACCAGTTAACCACCAAGACCCTTTTCGACGCCGCGAAACAGGGGGACGAAATCGCAAGGAAAATTATCAACGAGGTTGGAAGGATCAACGCAGTTGGGTTTGCCAACATCGTGAACGCCTACGATCCTGAGCTGATTACAATCGGGGGATCAATTGCGCTTAACAACCCCGAGTTGATACTTTCTCCAATAGAGAAGAACATCGACCGGCACCTACTAAACCGGAAACCGGAGATCAAGATCACCTCACTAGGTGAGGATATTGTATTACTAGGCGCCCTAGCCCTCGCTATGAGGAGCTAGTTACCTTACTTTCTGGAATAGGAGCTCTTGGGGATCATCCCGCATCTGGACAAGCTCGCCCTCGTAGATGAAGAAAGCCAGTCCAAGGTCGGCTTCCTTGATTACCTTACAGGACAGCTGCTCCCCGTCAATCCTGATGTTCTGAGGGTTTCTACTTACAACCAAGTTGATATCAATGGGAACCCCAACCTGGGGGATATAGATTGATCCCGTGTACTTCACCCCGCCCTCGAAGGGGGCTGAGTTGAATAAGACCTCCCATAAACCGGGCATGTTTAGATCAACCAGCAAGGTTCCCTGAGTAAATGTCTCGGTGATGTTGATGGCTTCACCCTCAACTGAAACGAATGTGATAACTTCATCACCCTGAAACTCTGATCTGATCTCGTTCTGATTATCCTCACCTACAACATTCAGGGTGTATTCCTCAGGGTTCAGTTCTTCATCAAAAAGGAACTCCACGCTCAGCTCTATTCCCTGACCATCAAGCGATACATCAGTTAGGCTTGTCAACGTATACTTTGAACCCGTTTGCTCAACCGAGTATGTGTATGAGCCTACGAGTTCCTGGGATTTCAGGTACCTATACTCATTTTCCTGCCCTGAAAACGTCGGCACTCCAGTGATTACTAGCTCCTCGGTCTCGAACTGGGAGTTAGCATAATACTCGATAGCGTATGTAGCTCCAAGAATGACGACAAGCGCTGCAAGTAGATAGGTTCGCTTCAAAGATAATCAGAAAGAAGAGAGAATCTCTCTCTAAAAGGGTTTTAGGATGTGTACTTGATGATGGCGTTCTTCAGGTTGTCCGCTGCGATCACTAGCTTGATCTTGAGGAAGTCAAACTCCTTCCAGTAGCGTTCCCTTAGCTCCATCCTGTTCTCGACAGCCATGGCGGTCTCTGCTGGGTGTGGGCTACCTGGGCTCCTCAGGTTGTTGAGTGCCTTCTTTGGGTTGCTCACCTTGTCTGCGATAGTGCTACTTACCTTGATGTCCTTGTCGAACAGCTCCTTGGCCACCTTCTGGACATCCTCCGCTGTGAGTTCCTCCATTGTCCTTCCCTCGGCAACAAGGTTGTTTACTACGCCTGCTGTCACCTTGTACGCCTCACGGAAACTCAGTGTCTCCTCTGCTAGAACCTCAGCTAGCTGGACTGCGTAGATGAAGCTGCCCTTGGTCTGCTCAAGCATCTTGTCCTCGTTAATGGTCATCGTGGCAACTGCCCCATTGAGCACCTCAACGCTGGTCCTCGTTGTATCGAAGATTCGCCAGAGGGTGATCTTGGTCTGCTGTAGGTCCTGATAGTATCCAGTTGGCAGACCTTTTGTCATGGTCAGTGCCTCCTGAAGTCCACCGTAGACCTCGGCGCACTTGCCCCTGATGAGCTCCAGTGTGCTTGGGTTGATCTTGTGTGGCATGATGCTGCTGCTACTGCTATACTCGTCGCTCAGCGTGATGTACTGGAACTCCTGTCCAGCCCATATGATCATGTCGGCAGCCATCCTGCTCATGTTTGACATGAGGATGCTCACGACGCTGTTAATCTCGATTGCCCAGTCACGGCTGCTGACTGCGTCCATGCTGTTCTCCTGGATATAGTCGAATCCAAGGAGCTCGCTGGTTCGTAGCCTGTTGACCCTGAAGTTTGTGCCTGCGATTGCTGCTGAGCCCAGTGGGTTGTAGTTAACCCTGTCGTAGCACTGCTTGATCCTTTGGTAGTCCCTGAGGTACTGGTCGATGTAGGAACAGAGATAGTGGCCGAATGTGGTGATCTGCGCCTGCTGGCCGTGTGTGTATGCGACCATTGGGGTCTCCGTGTGCTTGTCCGCCAGCTCGCCTAGTGTCTTGACCAGGTTTAGTACGTTCTCAGCGATGGCTAGGATCTCTTTCTTGCTGACCATCTTCATGTCGACCATTACTTGGTCGTTCCTGCTCCTGCCCGCGTGGAGTTTTCCGCCTACCTCAATGCCGATCTTCTCGATGACTTTGGCCTCGATGAATGGGTGGATGTCCTCGTATTCTGCACCTACCGTGAGTTCTCCGGCTTTCCACTCCTCCTTGATCTCTTGGAGTGCGCCTAGTATCTTGGCAAGGTCCTCTGCTTCGAGGATACCCTGCTCGTGAAGCATGATGTCGTGTGCCATGGTTCCGTCGATGTCCTCCTCGAACATGCGCAGGTCCTCCACTGTGCTTGTGTGGAACCGTGCGACGCGGTCATCGAACTCCTTGGCTAGTCTTGTCCTGAATATATCTGACAATGATTACACCGTTGCCAGATTGAGAATATGTATAGCATAAATAAGTTGCGTAAATTACATTCGTTCCTTCTGGTAGATACCGGTATACCCTTTCTCGACGTCCCCGGTCTCGAAGAATATTAGCTGAGCTACTCTGGCGTCTTTCTTGAGTCGTAGACCATTCGGGTTGTGGACGGTTAGCATGCTGCTGCTCCTGCCCTCGTATCCAGGGTCCCATACAGCCGTACCGACCTCTGCTCCGTTCCTGAGGAGTGTTGACCTGGTCCGTGCGATGGCAGCAACGTTCAACGGCATCTTTACGACTTCGTTGTAGATTACCTTGTAGACTCCCTTCTCAAGGCTAACCCATCCGTCGCTGTCTGGTTTGATGGTTTTTGTCTCCGCTATTACCCTTTCTTTGTTGCTGAAATCAACCGCGCCTCCACCTAGAAACTCCTCCACTGACTCCATGCTGAGGTCGAACCCGCTTGGCTGGAGCTGTTTGTCAAGATCAAGATAGTTGGAGACCAGTCCTTGTTCCTCGATGAGTTTTCGTAGAATCTTGTCGTTGAGCATTGCTACAGTGATTGGTCTCAGGTAATAGAAAAAATGTTAGGCTTGGGCAGGCCCACCGAGGGGAACGTACTCGATTCCCGCCCTTTGGCGTCTTCCCATCTTGTAGAAATCCATGAGCTGGTATACCTCTTTTGGTAATTCGTTCTGAGCACACTGGCCTAACAATGCGCAGACGCCATCGGCTGTTATCGGAAAGTCGTGTGTATACTTGCCGGTGACCAAGTCATTGATTATCAATTTAATTTGTTCGTCCTCGTGTTTTCCCTCAAGAAGCTGTTGGACTGTTGCCTTCATCTGGCCAAGTGCCTTTTCGGCTTCTTCCGCTAGGTACAGCGTCTCGTCGTCGATCTCGTCTTTCGTCTTCGTTTCGACGACTTTCAGGATGCTGGTAGCAGCATAGCTTCCCCGCTGGGTTGCCATTTGGGGGTCAACTGGCCCGAGGACGGCGTGGGGGTCCATCAGGATCTGGTCTGCAGCTAACGCGATAAGGGAGCCGCCACTCATGGCGTAATGGGGCACCATTACTGTGGTCTTGCCTTTGTGAGCCTTCAAAGCGAAGGCTATCTGTGTCGCCGCCAGGGCTATGCCTCCCGGTGTGTGAACTATAAGGTCTATTGGCTGGTCATCAGGTGTCATTCTGATGATTCTTAGGAGCTCCTCACTGTCATCAATGTCAATGTAGCGAGCAAGGGGTAGCCCGAAAAGGCTCAGAGTCTCCTGCCTATGTATCAACGTGACGACGTTTGTGCCGCGTTTCCGACCTAGGCTCATAAGAGCGGCGGATCTTGCACGGAGAAGTATCCCCTGTTGAAGTCTGGGATATATTAGCGAAAAGAATAGGAAGATAACCCAGAAGTTGCTAATTATGGCATCAAACGCATTCATCTTTATCGTTAATTGATGGTAGCGACGGTTAAAATGGATTCCCACTTTACATAATAAATAGGGGGCGGCTATGGAATATTCTTCATTCTAAATTTGCCATGTTTTTACTGATCATTGTGGGGTATCGAAATTGTAGACTCCAGAGTATATCCAATTGTTTTTCAAAAAACTGTTACCAGAACAAATGTCACCATTCAATAGAATCATTAAGCGACGATTCTGGTTACAGCTAGTCGGTGAATCAATGCACATTATTTTCTGCGCACTACACTATGCAGCTTGGATGGTCAGATTGATCCTAATGCATCTTTGGTGGATGCACCCATAATCACCTAATAATCCACTTTTTTTCATTTTACCTTAAAAAAAAAGAGAGTGAGAAAGCGATTAGCAGCACCAGTACTTTATGTAGAGGTTGAAGATGAAGACGAAGTAGTTGTCCCATATCCAATAATAGTTGTTGTACATCTTGGATTTCTCCAATTGAAGTGTAACCGAATAATTTCTTTATTGATTATGTCTTGATTTCTTTGAGAGAATGGTGACTGTGACACTACCTTGTCATTCGTTGAAGACCCAATATCAAACCAATGACAGGTAAAACAGCAACGATCGCAATCGGGAAGATAACAGGTGTACCATACCTCTCGATGAAGAAGCTAACCCCCGTCGTTGTCAGTGAGCCTAGAAGGTTCACCATCATAAAGTTGAAGCTGAACGCGAGGCTCCTGTTCTCGCTGCTGCTATGACCCGAGATCATCCCGTTCAATACGGGCATAAACGATGCCTGTAGGCATCGGTAGAGACCATATATGCTTGCAGCTAGGATGACTGTGTTCATCATGGGGAATACGAACAGTAGCCCTGCTATTAGTGCCATGATAACCGTGCCCACACGGTAGATCCCATATCTGTCACCGAAGTAGCCTCCCGCTATACTGCCGAGTATACCGGTGAATGGCATTATCCCGGTGATGAAGCTGGTGAAGCTGTAGCTGAGACCCATCTCTATCGTGAAGTAGGCGGGGACGAACATTACGATGATGTTGAACAACGCCTCGACGAAGGTTGAGACTCCGATCACCAGTACATACTCCTTGGTGAGTAGTGTTCTGATTCCCTTCAGTACGTTAAAGTTTCTGGCTGATTCTGCTGCATTAAGGTTTCTGCCGGTGTACACGAATGTCATTAAGGTCATTAGCGCCGTCAAGGCTCCCCAGACATAGAACGTGTGCTTCCACGTGCTGGTCGCCATGAAGTATGAGAGGAGAAGGGGGCCAGCCGCGAAGCCTAGGCTGGACCCGATGTTGTGGATGCCCATCGCGGTCGCGACCTTGGTGGTGCTGAACTCGCTGGCCATCTTGAGGCTAGGGGGGTGGTAGAGGGTTGACCCAATGGATAGTAGTACGAACCCGAAGAGTAGCATTGGGAAAGTTGTGGATGTTGGTATTATTATTGATGCGATGATTGTTATCGCGAAGCTTGCGGTGAGGATCTTTGAGGGGTACTTGTCGGAGAGGACACCGGTTGGAACGTAGATTATTACGTTGAGTAGCTTTGGAATGCTGGATAACAGGCTGAGCTGGACGAGGCTGATACCTAGTTCCTCCTGGAAGGGGAGGAGAAGTGCAGGTAGAAGGAACGTGTATACGTGTATTACGAAATGTGATGATGCTAGGTAGCCCAGGTATAGTTTGCCTTTGTCCTCTGACATATTTCCCTCTCGAATGCGCCACCGTACGGGGGATGGCTTATAAAAATTGAGTAAAGTCGGGTCTTTGAGGTTCAGCACCGGGTGCTTGAAACCCTTATCATAGCTTCCGGGGAATCAATGGATATGCAAGAGGTTTGGGATAAACTCAAGAAGTACTATAGTGAGCAGCAGGTTGTATCCTTCGCAACGGTGGAGGAGAGTCAGCCTAGGGTGCGGCCGATGACGCTGATCTACACGGATGAGAGGTTCTATATGATTACGGGTGGGAGGGGCGGGAGGGACGCTTACAAGCTCAAACAATTGAGGAAGAATCCTAGGTTCGAGTACTATCATACTTTGAAGGGGGAGGAGATGGACGGATTCATCCGGGGCATAGGTGAGTCATGGGAGGTGGATGATGAAGTGCTAAGGGAGAAAGTGTACGACATGGTCCCTTGGGCCAAGAGCTTCTTCCCGACAGTTGACCACCCTGACTATGTGCTTCTTGAGCTGAAGCATGATGGTTTCAGTTACCGATACCCGGATACGAGGGAGATTCTCAGAACCGAATAGTAGGTTACCTACTATAGTGGAAAAAATTATTTCCAGTCCAGCCACTCTGGGACCGGTTTTACCTTCCAGTTTTTGCCGTAGAGCAGGTCATCGATGGTCGGGAACACTTTTGGTGCTAGCCAGCTGTGTTTAGCGAACCATCTGACCACTGAGTGGAGTGGTGTGTCGGGTCTGCTGAATGGGCAAATTGCCATGCAGATGGCGCAGTCTGTGCCTACCTTGTTCCAGTAGGCGCTGCAGGACTCGGCTTCAACCATCCACCGGAGGGTGCCGTTGTATTCCATCTTCTCAGTGGTCGGTATGGAGTCGCTGGGGCAGGTGTGTGCGCACTTCATGCAGTTCTCACAGAACTCCTCTGCTCCGATGTCAACTGGGCTGTCAACCACCAGGGGCATGTCGGTCATCACGGCGCTGAGGCGTACTCTTGACCCGAGGTTGGGTGTGATGAGGTAACCGTTTCTCCCAATCTCTCCTAACCCTGCCTGGACGGCTAGTGGTGGGAGTATGACGTCGTAGTGTCCGGTGTGCTCTGCTATCCCTGTGTAACCCATCCCGGCTACCCAGTGGGCCAAGACGGTGCTGATGTAGGAGCCGTTGGCGTACTGGTTCCCGGTCTCGGCAGCGGTGGGGGTGTGGGGGCCAGCATGTACGTGGATGTGGCTCATCTCGGTCGCCATAACGATGGCGTATGGAGGGTAGTCTTGCTCGACTCCATCAACGGTCCAAGTTTTCTTCCACTCGGTCCTCTGGTTGGTGTAAACGCAGAGAGGGTCAACCCTGCAGACTCCAACTATTTTTGCTCCGAGGTGTCTGGCTAGGTTCTTGGCGATCAGTGTAGCCTTTTCAGGAGTAATCTCATATGGAGCCTTCTTGGGTTCCGCGAAAGCGATGGTTTTCATATGAGGTGGGATACTGAAGGATGCGTCTATCATAGCAACGTTTGGCATGTACCCGTCATCGATAGTTCCGTCTATCCTGTTGAGTTTCCTGTGCTGGCGGTCAATTTCCTCACGTTCAGGGTGTCTGGTGTAATACTCTTCATACTTGGGGGTACCCTCTAAGAGCCTGTACCTGTTGGTTATCGTGTCACGCTCATCTGGTCTAGGAGCATCACCCGTAACGTAACCTCTAATTCCGTTAAGCGCAGCAGCGTTTGGTCTCCTTGGAATGAGGAAAAGGAGTACAGTGAAACCCATCACCCCGAAATAGGTGAAAGGAACAACGGATAGTCCTGGCTGGTAGAGAATGATATACATCAACGCTACATGAAAGACAGTGCCAAGTAATGAGACGGCGACTGCTTGGTTTTCTCTCTCATTGATGCTCTCGTATGCCATGTAGAGGGTGATGAGAATCATTCCAAAATCAAATATCGTGAGTGCGAGTATGAGCATTATAATAGAAAGATACTGCGCGTTGCCACTATAATACCATCGATTTCTGGGCTATTGCCTCGTTTCACGGGATCAGTGGGAGTATGGAAGCAGTAATATCACCCAAGATATGCGTACAACCATGGAGCAGTCAGTTAGACAGGCATATGATGAGACGTGGGAGGGAAGGAGACACCTACCTATCGTGACTGGAAGCTGGGTCAACAACGATTGGGCAAAGGGCCGGACTGATTACCTGACCTTTCTAATCAGAGTAGACGATAAGCAGGTCATTGATGCAGCAAAGGCTGTACAGGAAAGGCTCTCAGACTTTGATTGCCTAGGCTGCTACCCGAAAGAATACCTGCACGTTACCGTCAAGGAGACTGGATGCTTCCTGACTGAGGATATCCCAGCAGAGGACGAGTTAACTGAGGAACAAGTCGAACGTTTAATTGATGACGCAGCCAAAGCACTGAAAGGGGTTTCAGCGTTCAAGATTCACCTCAACCGGGTGAACCACTTCCGCTCAAACCTAGTGTTTGAGGCACACGATGGGGGAGAAGTGAGAGAGATGAACCGGCGGTTGATGGGGCTAAAAGGGATCAGAAAGCTAACCTATGATTACCCAAGGTTTCTACCCCATATGAGCGTGTGTCTCTTCAAGTGCGACTCGGGGCACGAGGAAATAGTTGACCTGCTAGAAGATTTGAGAGACACAGAGGTAGGCACGTTGATGGTTGAGTCAATAGACTTGGTCAAGGCAATCCTACCCAAGGAGGGTATTACTCCGAAGCTGGAAACCCTCCACCGATTCACCCTGAGTTAGGTTCAGGTGGTTTAGGCTTCAGGAAAAAGACCAAGATCAGCGTCCCAACCATATCGATAACGAAGCTGAGCTGGAATGGGAGCTGCGGTGAGATATTGTCGAACAGGTAGCCGCCGGTCCACGAGGCTGGGCTGCTGATTATACTCCCTATTGTGCCCATCATCCCCATTATCTTACCTCTCTGCTCAGGTGGAGACATGTCAGCCACGATTGCCTGCCAGACTGGTCCACCCATGGGTCCCCACATAGCTCCACCAAGCCCACCCCCAATACCTGTGAGGCTTCGAACCATGAACATCTGGGAGAAGTTATTGCTTAACGTATATCCGAGAATTGAGAACGAGTTTAGCAGCCTTGAAGCGAGTATAATTGGCTTCTTCCCCCGGGTATCAGCGAGGATGCCAGCGGGTGTAGTGAGCAGAGTGGTCATTAAACTTACTACAGTTCCAATCAGCCCCCATTGTGTATTTGTCAAGCCAACAACCTCGACACCGTAAATGACCATAAAGCTCATCATAACCCGCATCGCGAACATACTAATCGCGGCTACAATAGTTAGGACCCAAATCTGTCGTGGGAACTTTTTGAGGCTATCAATGAATCCGACACTGGGTCCACTTGATTTTGAGTGATCGACTGGGGTAAAAGTCTCCGTGATGTACTTCCACCGCATCAACAAGGCGAACAGAGCTGTAAGAACAGAGGCTGTCAAAACGTATCTGCAGCCCGGGAGGACCCCGAAATAGTCCATGATCATTCCTCCCATGAGGCTGGTCACAATCGTTGGTATACTAGTAACAGTCCTGTAGGCAGCGAAACCGGTTCCACGTTTATCTGCGGGTAAGCTCTCTGCTATCAATGCGTTGTTTGCTGGTAATCCAAGCATACCGGCTGATGCAAACACTATACCGGGGATGATGTGGGTCCAGTGTGTTGCGAGGAGATAGAATACTGGTGAGATGAATCTGAACACTCCTGAAATGATTAGCATTCTCCGCCTACCCCATCTGTCTGTGAGAACTCCTCCTGGGTACTGGAATACTATGTTCGCCACGGTTTCGACGGACAAGACTAGACCTAGCAGCTCAACGGATGCGCCCAGCTCCTTGATGTAGAGGCTCCTGTATGGCCACCAGAGGAAAGCCGTGAACATGAAAAGGGTCTGTGTGGTCATCAGCACCATTATGTTGCGGTTCCCACGCAGGTCCTTTATCATGTTGATTGAGGAGCGGAAGCTTGACATAACAATCCCACATAACGCTACAGAGCAGTATATCACTGTATCGGATTGACTTTAATTTAGGTTGCGTAGATCACATGTTGATTCCGGGTTTGAGGTTCTTCTCCGCCCTCTCAACTATCTTGGCAATACGCTTCAACTTTGTCGCCTCGCGTTTCGCATCGTTCAACCAGTACAGGTACGTGGTCTTAGCAGAGTTCGGGAACGCCATGAAGTTGTCGTAGGCGGTCTTGTTCAGCTTCAATGCTTCTATTAGCGCTGGGCTGATTTTGGGAGGCTCACGAGACGTGTACGCGGAATCCCATTTACCGTTCTCCTTGGCTTTCTCGATCTCTTTGAACCCTGGGGGCTTCATCCTGCCCTCCTCGATGAGCTTCTCTGCCTTGTCACGGTTCCTTTTGGACCATGGGCTGTCCCTACGCCTTGGGGAAAACCACTGCTGGTGCTCGTTGTCGTCGATGCGCCTCATCTTGCCGTCGATCCAGCCCCAGCAGAGTGCCTCGTCCAGTGCCTGATTGTACTTGATTCCTTCGTTTGGTGACTTCACTTTCTGGAGTACAAGCCAGATACCTTCCTTCTGGGTATGGTTGGCTTCTAGCCAATTGCCCCACTTTGTTGGAGATGAAAAACGGTGTAGGACCTCTTCAGGCATAGGATAGAGAACACGGATAGGTAGATAAGATTGAAGGTTAGAAAACGTCCTCCATCAAGGTGAGTTTCTGGTGATCTCCATCTTTTGTTAACTGGTAGATATAGTCAGCCACTATTACGTCCTCAAGGGCTAATCCGATGTTTATCGCGAGAATCCGTTCCTCTTGGGTATCCCTGCCAGGCTTCAATCCGGCTACTATCTCACCAAGCTCCGAGTAGAGTGTCGGGAGTCCATCGGGAAATGCCCCATGCTCGTAGAAGTAAATTGTCTGGTCCCAGCTGTCGGTGATGAACTTGTCAGCACCAAGTATAGCGTCGCCGTACCATGCGCGGCTAGCCTCCAATCCGAATCCGAGGCATCCGGGTTTGAACCACTCGTTTTTTACTAGTGGCTCCTTGAGCCTCTGGGTCGCTGTGAGTATCATATCCATACCGTTGACTGCCTCCTCGACGCTTGATGAAATCGATATACCCACCCCCAACTCGTCCTCGAAGTCAGCCTTGGTCCGCTTCATCGCCTCTGGGTTAATGTCAAACACGTTTACTGTGTCAAGGTCTGGCAGCACCTCCTTGAAAGCGACAAGGTTCATTCTTCCCTGAACACCGCAACCTACTATGCCTAATGTGTTGGTGCCTTCTTTGGCACAGAACTTGGCAGTTATAGCCGATACCGCCGCGGTTCTCACCGCTGTGATCCACCTGCAATCCATCACCGCCTGCGGCATACCTGTCTCCATATCGTTTACTATCATTAGCCCCGCTATCTGTGGGAGATCAACCGCCCTGTTGCTGGGGTACCCGCTTACCCACTTCAATCCGCCTATACCTAACGCTTCATAGTATGCCGGCATGGCGTGGATGAACGCGTCTGGTTTACTATGTATACCCGGCTTGGGTGGGTTCTCCACCCTTTTGTGACCGTGTTCGTATAATCCCTTCTCGACTAACTCGATGACCTTCCCCATAGGGATATCCAATCCGAGAATATCCTCCTGTGAAAGATACGTAAACTCAACCTTCCTCAAAACAAGCCCTCATTTGAGGTTGGGAGAGGATGATAAATGGTTTTCCTGAAAATGAGGGTTAGAGTTTCCTCATGTAACCCCACCCATCCATCGGGCAAGGCTCGCAATCTACCTGCGCCGCAAAGTCCTTGAAGGCGTCGTTCCAGTCGATATCATGGGACGCAAGATACCCGCCCTTCCTGATGTAAGGCCAAGCCTGCTGGAACTCCCATGTCATGAACTCGTAAGTGTGCTCGCTGTCATGGAAGAACAGATCGATCTCACCAGACTCCTCAAGAATCTTGGGCAAAACCTGCTTGCTGTCCCCAAGAAGCTGGGTGAACCGTCCCCTGACCATCTCTGGGATCATCCATCCAGAGCCTTTCTCCACTGGAACCCAGAACTCGTCGTTGATAGCTGAACCATCATTGTTCTTGTAGACGCTACGCGGAAGGTCGATACTGTAGTGTTTACCGTGTCCGTTGTCTGCCAACGCCTGCAGTATGTAGGTTGACGTCAAACCCGCGCCAGTACCCGTCTCCACCGTGACTGATGGCTTGATGAGCCTGCAAAGTCCATAAAGCAACGTGAAATGGCTGTGATGGAAAATTTTTCTCTGTTTTAAATCATCTAGGGTCCGAATCGAGTTATCAAATTTTGCCCGGCATAACTGTAATGTGTCTTGAGTGTGGAAATATACTCGATCGATGAACGGCTTTCTCTGTACATTCAATAATTTAGCTGCATAAACTGGGTTTCCGCCGAAGGTCTGTAACGCGCGCACACAGTTTCCTAGCGTCTGATATGACATGATATATTGATAGCGAACGATATCGAATAAAAGTAAAATTGATTACTAATCCATATTCTCCGATACTGACACCGTTAAATCGCTGCTGACCTCATCCTAAGCATGGAGTTCAATGCCCTAATACCGGAGATATCAGTGACATCAATCGAGGAGAGCCTGAGGTTCTACACAGAGATTCTGGGGTTCAAGGTGGAGTATTCTAGGCCGGCAGACAAGTTCTACTTCATCTCCTATGAGAAGGCCCAGATGATGATAGAGGAGATCAACAATAGCTGGTGGACGGGGGAACTGGAAAGACCGTTTGGCAGAGGATTGAATTTCCAGATAGAGGTGAGCGACGTAGCCCATCTAGTATTAAGGCTTGAAAATTCGGGAATCAGTTTGTTCAGGGACCCTAAAGAGAGCTGGTACGCTGGTGAAGGAGTGGAGTACGGCCAGAAAGAGTTCCTAGTTCAGGACCCAGATGGATACCTTTTGAGATTCATTGAGGACATCGGTGAGAGATCTATCTAGTCTATTTCGACAAGATGACTCGTCTCGTTTACGTATAGTAATCCACGCTCACCGCTAGGTGTGTATCCTAGCTTAGTGAGGCTGGCGTTCCTTGTGAAGAAAATCCTTGTGGGCAACTCCTCCTCAGGGTACCCAATCCACCAGGTGAGTATCTTGTCGATGATAAACGAGTGACTAATGATTATCATTGTCTTGTCCTGAGCTTCTAACAATCTCGTCATGGTTTCTCCTGCACGTCTGAAGATTCCCCTCACCGTCTCCCCATTGGGATAAGGCTGCCAGTAAACGGGCTTTCCTGAAGGCTCGACACGTAGCTTATCCGCCTCTTCCTTTGAGACCTCGGGGGAGAAACCATAATCGTACTCGCGGAGCCCGGCATCAAGGCTCGGGGAAACTGATAGTTTGTCCCCAATTATCTTTGCCGTCTCAACGGCTCGTTTCATATCACTGGTAACCAGCAACACGGGTTGGTCAAGCTCATTTTCTAGCCTCTCAGCCAACGCCGTGACCTGCTTCACTCCTTTACCAGTTAATCCTGGGTTCACCCATGACCCGATTTCTGGGTCAGCATTACTCTCCGATTCACCGTGGCGGACTATGTATACTGGAAAACGAGCCATGATGAAAAGATGGTTGTTTCACTGATAATAAAACCTACCTGAGAAGAAGAATGGTGTATTGAGAGATTCGTCTTAGATATGTGGAGCATCCTTTATTCCAATGATTTTCCCCAGAATGGATGCCAGGTTTATACAGACCTCTTCGTCTACTCCCACTTCCTTCAACAGCTTACACTCATTCTCTGTGAGGCTTGCAAACTCCGTAACGTCCTCCGTGTTTATCATTTCTTTCAGGTTCTGAATCAGGTTCAACCCCTCGCTGAGTTCTTTTTTCTTGTTGTTTAGCGAGTTCAGGTCCCAGTCGATGGCCTTGAACTTGATGGAGTACTCCTCTTCGCTGATGTCATTAATCTTCTTCTTAGCAAGCAGGAGCTCTTTTTCCTCCACCGCGGAGGCAAGATTCTCTTCTATGACATCTGACTCAGCTAATATTTTCGATTGGTAGACCTCACGCAGCTTTAGGTTAAACTCTAGTTTGCCTCTGTACTTGCCCACAACCCGTAGGAAGGCCTCAGGTGTCAGTTTTTCTTCCTGTAAGAGTTTTGAAAGGTTGTTTAACAGGATGGTGGACCGCTTGATTTCCTCGTTATACCCGGTTATACACGTGTAATCGGATTCAATTGGCTGGTTTGAGGTATGATCATTGGCTAGTTCAACGGACATACATCTTCCTGTACATGTTGCATAAAATGGTTTATTGATTCCCTACAGTTAATGGTAATCCCTAGTCCAATCATGCACTAATCCTCTATTCCGAGGAGATAATAAAAAAGAGATTTTGAAAGTGGCGAAGAGAATGGGATTCGAACCTATTGGAAAAGGCTAAGGAGCTAGGAGAATTTTTGTGATTTAATAGGACCTTTTTGACCAGAACTGTCCAAATGGTCTGGAAAAGTAAAGCGAGGCAATAAAATAGAGATAACATTCTTGCCTTTTTGTCCATCCTCGCTATGGACGGTTGAATTAGAACCTGTCTTAATACGTAAGGGTCAGCTTTAGTTTCTTTGAGTACCTCTAGTGACCGGATATAGGGAAATTATTGTAACCTCATCTTGAGTAAAAATGAGGGTAAATAAGCAACTCAGGGAAGCCGTGAACGTCACGGAAAAGATTCAGATGTTGGTGAAGAGCGTCTCAGAGGTATCCAAGTACGAACTACTTACAACGAACCAGTACCTCCAGCAGATGGAGCTAGTACTTGCCATATTCGAGGATATATCCAAAAAATAGGGAGAAACAAGGCACCAAACAACTGACCTCCCTTTTTTCTAGTGATCCCACACAGGATTCCTGTAGACGGATTTGAGGTGTTTTGCCGTTAAAAGATCACGTATGGGATAGCTCATAATGATATGTGATGTTACGGCATAATACTCGCTAGGAATCTGGATGAACTTGTGGTCATTTTGGAGCATTGGTAGGATTCGAACCCATGATATAAGGCTTGGAGCCAGAGTGGGACATAATCTTTGATGTCATAGGACCAGTTGGACCTGAAATGGTCCATATATGTTAGTATATTGTCCAACAAGGCTAGCTATTCTCTGTATTTGAGTAAGCGAAAAACTCCTTTTGACGGCTTGTAGACCTTATCGGGGAATTTTTCAGTAATCTTCCATACGCTTCCGTTGATCGTTTTTGGATGAAAATCTGGGTTTGCTTTCTGTATTGCTTCATTCAAATCCTTCCAGCGGATTCCATCAGGATTTTGGTCTAATAATTCAAGTGCTATAGCATTGATTTGACCGGTGATTGTATTGAGGTTAATTCGCTTATCCTTCATTTTACCCCGCTACAACAAGAAGTGAGTATTGCTCGAATTAAGGATATGTGAGGATAAAATCATCCATTAGTGCTGAAGGTGTCCACAGCTATTTTCCAACCATCAAAGGTTTTCCTTAATCCTAGTAAGTACTTGAATTCTACAAAATCCCTTTGAATATACTTTATCTTAGCCGAACCAGTGTTGAATGCAATATCTCCAGAACTAGAAACCTCCGTTTTCTCCGAGGTTATAATCAGCTCATCCATACGGTCTTTAACTTCATCTATGAGTGCTCTAAGTGCTTCTTTGCCTTTTACTGGAGGAAAATTTGGTACGTGGTAGATTATGTCTTCTGTGAATAGATTCATCATTCGGTCAAGGTCTTTGCATAGGTTTGCTTCTTGATGTTCGATTAGCATTAATTCAATTGCTTTGATTTCAGCTTGAATATCAACCATGTACTACGTTTAGGTCTATTTGATGATAAAATCATCGATATGAATCGGGGATAAACTCATGGGTCCTCTAGACCACCGATATATTCGAACCCATGCTAGAAAGCTTAGAATCAGTGTTGGATATGTTTTGGATGTCGTGGGACCACAGTGACCATAAACGGTCCAAAAAGGTTTAGTAATTGGGCAAATACTACAAGTTTCCCGACCCCAAATCCTTGAAGAACCTCAACAAGTAGCCGTCAGGGTCTTGAACGAGAAACTGCTTGTTTCCAACCTCATAATCTTCCTTCCTGTACCATTTTTCCTCTGGTTCCATGAAAAGAGGGATATCATTCTGGTTCAACCGTTCAAGCAATTCATCGATATCTTCCTCTACTTTGATTGAAAAATTGATGCCTCTCCCCAAAGGATATTCGAACTCTCCTGTTCTCCAAGTACGAGTCTTCCCTATTTGGTCAATCATAATTTGAGATTCCCCGAGCGACAAGTACGCAAATCCTTCTTCTATTCGTTGGTACTCGATCGTAAAGCCCAATATTTTTGTGTAAAAAACTAATGATTTCTCGTAATCAGTTATCGCTAATTCGGGAACCAAGCTATTTGATTTCATGGAGATTCGATTCCCATTACGGACACTTTGATATTAAGGATATTGGAGGATAATGGCGCAGGGAATGGGATTCGAACCCATGCTCCCGGTTGGGAACCAGTTTTCAAGACTGGCGCCGTAGTCCACTTGGCTACCCCTGCACTAGGCAACAATGAAAGCGCTGCCCATGTAAAACCTTATCGATTTACTCCTTGAGGAATGAATCAATGCTTACTTGGTTGCGCAAAGCAGCCACGACAACCTCGACTCGGGGCTCACCCGTGATAATATACTTTTTTACTGCATTCTTGACCACAACTTGTTTGTCATCCCCGTACGCGATCTCGTTCAACCCGTCAAGAAAAGCTTTCTCAAGGTTATCAAGATCCGGGGTGGTCATAACGTAGTTGTCCTTCTTCCTGCTCTTAGGCCGCTTCATGAAGAACGCAAGGCTCAGCGCCACAGGTCCATTGAAGGGCTCATCGAAATGCTTTGACGCCTCCTCCTTGACCACCTTCTCCCACGCGGCAACCTTCTTTGGTGTAAAACTCCATGTCCGACCACCCTTCCGGACTGTACGCGCCCTTGCCTTCGGGACTGGGTTACCGAAAACCGTGAAGCTAACCCTCATACCGGGAAGATACACAGCCAGATGCTAAGAGTCTTGTCCCGTGGAGGTTAACGTTTCCACGTGACAAAGTAGCGCCAGGAACAGTTTTCCGGGAGTAGCGCTTTGAAGCCACTGAATCCAGCCTTCTCAATCTGTTTCCGGTTGTTCTTGGGTGTGCCATAGTATGTGACGACGTTTCCGAAATCGGTTCTCTCAGTGTGATATGGTCCATCAAAGTATCTGATACCATTCATCTTTCTGAGCGCCGGGAGGAACAGACTGTTCCTGTCGTGGCTACTGTACACGAACACGCCATTTGACTTTAATACACGGTGTATTTCCTCGAAAGCCTCAAGACGCTTGGTAAGCGGGTAGAGATAGTCAAGCTTGTTGTTACTATAGAAGACATAGTCGAATGAACAGTCATCAAACTCAAGCTCCGTGGGGGTCCCCACCCTAAACTCTATATCAGGGTGTGAGAGCCGGGCCTGCTCCACGTCCTCAGGGGCATCGTCCACGCAAATCACAAGGTGACCAAAGTCACTCAGTGGACGGGAGGAGTCACCGGTTCCGCACCCAAGGTTAAGGAGGCGTCCGGGTGCGGACAGGTAGTCCCTAAATATGCCTTTCTCGGGGAGGAGCAGGCCCTTTTTCTCAGAGTACACCTCTACTGGTTGTGTGGATTGGATCATCACATTATTCCTCAGTGTAAGGGTTGGGTGATGTTTCGCGACTCTTCCAGCGTGTACCCTGTGGCGTGCCACAAGATGTTGTGGAAAATGTGACCCCCATCACCTGGCAGATCTGCGGATATGGGTGGAAGCTCTTCACCGACTATTTTGGCGAAGTCCCTCTGGCGGTGTTGGAGGTCAAAAGGAAGGAGGGAGAAGGGTCTCCGAAGGCAACGCAATTCATCGGAGGCGTTCTCCCTAGAAATTAACCCTCGGGCCGCCGATCGGAGGCTCATCTGAGCGGCAATGGGCATGGGGTCAGTTATTTTACCTCCGCGCCCACCCGAGCTAATATTTGGTGCTTCCATTTTTTCCGATCAATACACACCTCAGATTTGACATAAACCTCTGGATGTGTCAAGGGAAAATCATCCGGGTATGTGTTCTATGGACACACACGCTAGACGAGGAGGAGAACCAGCACGACGCTGATTATACCAGTCAGGTATATCCCATCGAAGGTACCTGCCCCGCCGATGCTAACAACAGGTGCACCCAGGTCGGGTAATTTATCCAAGTTCATGAGGTCGGCGCCAGTGAGTGCCCCCAATACACCACCGATGTACGCTATCTGGGTAGGGCAGGTTACAGGGCTTAAGAGGGATACGGCAAGCACGGCGAAAACCGTCGTCAATGGGGGCCCGAACATTGGGGTAGCGATGCCCAGTCCCTTGATTATTCGAGAGTTCCTGTATGTTCCATAAGTCACAATGAGGAAGACGACGAGAACGTTGACGTATGATCCAATCAGGTTGAGGCTACATTTGGGGATCGAGTAGACGAGAAGGTACATGGAGATTAGAATAGGGACCACTGCTCCTCCCACGTTGAGCATTACATGGGTCTCCCGTACCCCAAGCTCCATCTGGGGAATCCTCCAGTTAACACCAAAGAAGCGTATCACACGATAGGTCCTTATGGGTTCCCGGGTTTCGATAGTTGTCAACGGGATGTTAACGTTGCTTCCGAATAGGCTCAGGAAGAGCACCGCACCGAACATAGAGGGGGGTAGCCCTAACGCAGTTACCATGACGCTTCGGTAGAACCTCATGAGAAATGGGAACACGATGAACAGCAGGAACAGTAGCACCGAGAAATACATGGCGCTGAAGGGCCTGAACACGATCCTGCGTCCCGACATAAACAGAGTGGTCTAGGCAAGGTTGAATAGCTTTTCGGTGTTCCGGGTCGTTATGGATGCCACCTCAAGGGAATCCATCTCTTTGAGATCAGCAAGGGCTTCGATCACAAGCTTCACATCAACTGGTGTGCTCTTTCGGTCATACTTGCGCATGTATACTGGGCTATCCGTCTCAACGATGATTCGATCCATTGGAGCCTTCCTCATAACAGCCCTCGCTCCTTTACTGTACTCGACACTGGGAGTAGCAGATATGTAGAACCCAGCGTCAATGATGTCCCGTAAAGTGTGAAGTGGCCCATCATACCAGTGAAATACTCCCTTTACACCCGCTTCAACAGCGAGGCTCAGAGAGTCCTTGTACGCGGACCTGCTGTGAATGGCGGCGGGGAGATTGAACTCAGCTGCTAGCTCTAGGAATCTCATGTAAATCGCCCTCATCTTTTCACGGATATCTTTAGGTTTTGCGAATGAGTACGCATAGTCCAAACCAATCTCACCAACAGCTACGCAACTGTCAAGGTTACAACGGAGATATTCAATCGCAGCATCGATATCCTCGGTTATGACATCAGCGGGATGCACACCGAGTGCAGGATAAACATACCTTGGATACTTTTCAGCCAAGGTTTTCGTGAACCTGCTGGACTCAAGGTTGCCACCGACGCAAATTATCGCATCGATGCCTGATTCCTTTGATAATTGAATTATAGAATCAGGGTCCTCAAAGCTCTCCATATGGACATGGGAGTCAATGATGCCCCGCATCTTAACCATCGATCTTCTCAATGCTGTGAATGATGCTGGCAGTGTTCCGGCTTCTGCTCTGATAAGTGATCCTGTACGTTGTGTCCAGCTCAAAATCATGGCTTCCGGGTAGCTTGAGCTTGCCCTCCCCGTAGCTCAGGATGTAAGTGTTACCGCCACCACTCTCCCAGGTATCGAATACCTTGCCCTCCCAAACCTGGACGGGCGGGTTGAGGTACACGTAAGCCGAGGAGGCGAATACTATAAACACGAGAGTGAGGCCACCGATGAGGGCCATCCGTTCTTTTCCATCCATCTCGCTGAGATTCATATAACAGAGTTGCCCCGAAGCGCACTATTAAACTCACCGATGATGTTAGATGTAGTTAATTACCACGAAACTCAGCACGGAGACCATCACTTGGGCACCGATTAGGATTTTGGTTACCTTTGTCTCGGTGAAATCCCCCATCTTCATGACGAGGTGGGTCAGTCCCCGGACCTTGTCCTCTCTTGGCTTGACGGTTCCATCAGGTTGAAGAATACCATAGCTCTCTGCCTCGAACCTTGAAGCAGCCTTCAGGAACGCCTCGATTACGTACAGGGTGAAACATATGACACCGAATTTCTCCATGTTGCCAATCACAACGACGCTAGCGTAGACAGCACCAATAGTATAATTCAGGTCACCGGGAAAAACCACCGCTGGATACCAGTTGTATCTGAGAAACCCGAGGAGCGCAAACGCGAAACATATAGCAATCATAGACGCGTTGAATTGACCTTGCCTGTAGGCGTAGAGCCCGATAGTCAGATGAAGAACGAAACCCAGTCCTGCTTCAAGCCCGTTGAAACCGGCGAGGAAATTGGTCGCGTTGCTACAGGCAAGAACGGCAACCGGTACAAGAAGTAGAGGGTAGATTATCCCCAATTCCACTCGTCCGAGTAAGGGAATGGTTAGTTTGCTGACACCCGCGTTCACGGCAGCAAGGGGAACCGCCGCGGGTAGCGGGATGAAAAAGTAGAGCCAACGGGGGATGCCCACTTTCTTGTACTGCTCAAACTCACCCGCACCCTCACGTTCCTTGGACAGGGCGGTTAAAGTATCAAAGACACCAATCAAAGTGATTATCAATACGGTGGTCAAGGTTGCCAATATGTAGACTAAACCGTTGAGCCTGGGGGGAATAAAAATCTCAACCGCGATAAAAAAGAAAACTCCCAAAAGGAAACCGGTGATAACTCCGGGTCCACCCATATCAGCTACGGGTTTCTTTTCACTTTTCATTATATCGTACCCAACTACACCGATCCCCTTCATGTACTGGTTGTAAAGGGGAACCACTATGAAGGTCACAGCGAAGCTCAACGAGGCTGCGCCCACTATCGTGTATGGGATGCTGAACATTGATAGAAGGAATTCCGCCCAGCGGCATATGAAACTACCCCCAAGGTTTATCCAAGGTGACTCACTTCAACCTCCGTGAAACCCCTCATCGTTGACACCCTAGCATCTGGCAAGGGAACAAGGCTTACAACGCGGGACGTTATAGGGGCTGGTCCACGAACAGTTGCAGGGGTACTTGAGAAACACGGTTTCATGCCAGAGATCATGCCAGTTGAGAGGTATCTGGGGAAAGGCTTCAAAATCAAAGGTTATGATTCGTTGCTGGTCAGTGGAATGACCTCGGATATCCCAGCCATGCAGCGGGTTATCAGAAAGTGGAGAAAAGCCTCAAAAGCACCCGTGATCATAGGCGGTCCATCCTGCTCAGAACCGGAAAGAGTTCTACGAAAAACAGGGGCAGATATCGCGATTACGGGTGAGGGAGAGGAGACGACAGCGGATCTGGTGAAGGTGAACGCCTTCACCGGCGACATGGATGGGCTTGATGATATGCTCGGCATCGGTTATAGGATCAAGAAAAGCATAAACGTCAACCCCATGCGCCCAATCCAGTCAAGGGAAATATTCAGCAAGTACCCCCCATCGGTCTCGACGATCACGGGATACGACCTCTACAAATCAGCGAGAGTTTACGTAGAAGTGGTTAGGGGTTGCAGTAACTATCATAGGGCAAGGATTGGCCCCATCGGGGAGAGTTGTACGTTCTGCGAGCAATGCACAGAGGGAGAACTCACCGATAGGTACGACTGCCCGGTGGGGATACCTCCCGGATGCGGATACTGCAGCGTCCCAAGCCTCTATGGTCCACCTAGGAGCAGGCCGAAGGAACTAGTAATAGAGGAAGCAAAAGGGCTTCTGGACCTTGGTGTCCACAGGCTGGTGCTCAGCGCCCCCGGGTTCCTCGACTATGGCAGGGACTTTCTAGTTGACCCTGAGCCACTCACAGACCCAAGGAATCCCTTGCCCAACTATAAGGAGCTTGAAGGTCTTCTCGCTGGACTGTCTGAGCTACCCGAGATGAGAGCGGGAAATGCCTCGTTGATGATTGAGAACATCAAGGCAGCCCTGGTGACTGAGAAGGCAGCTGGTATTCTAGGCAAGTATCTCGGGGATACTCCGGTTAGCGTTGGGTTTGAGACAGGATCCGATTCTCACAGTGTTCAGCTTGGGAGACCAGACACACCATCAGAGACCATAGTCGCATTGAGGAGGCTCAAAGAGGCGGGTTTGAAGCCCTACGTCTACTTCATCCATGGGTTACCAGGGCAGACACATGAAACCGCGTTAGAGTCTGTCAGGAGGATCAATCAGAGCATGAGATTGGGCGCGGATAGGGTGATACTGTACAGGTTCATGAGCCTTCCGGCTTCTACGTTCCGCGGATGCCCCTCGGGTCCACCGGCTGTACATGACCCTGACAGCAAGCTCATCTACGATACAGCCCAGAAGGCAAACGAGGGAAGCAAGAAGGAATTGGTCGGGCAACGATTGAAAGTTGTAATCGCCAACAGGTATGAACGGGATCGCCGATATTCAGTGGCTTACCCCATGCTCCACGGACCCGTTGTGCTGGTCGAGAACGGTGGTCTTGAGCCTGGAAGCGTACACACGGTAAGGATAACCGGTGTTGCCAGCGAAAGGATGGTCGTTGGAAGGGTAACCTGATACGAATCTCAGCTCGGTAATATTATCCTGTTATGCTTTTATCCGGGAGACTGGATGCAACAAACAAATGGATGTTGATCATAGTTGTCGCAACGCAATTATGAGATCAATTCGCCTATTTTTATTCCTGGGTTTGACGCTCCTTCCCCCGGTTGAGGGATTCAACGGGGGACTAAATACACTTGAGACACTGGGTGGAAAGGGTGTCGACAAGGTTCACGATTATGCGGTTATCCCTGACGGATACTTGATAGTAGGCAGCACTACATCCTTTGAGACTGATAAGGAGGACGTCTACGTAATCAGGGTGAACCAGCGTGGTGAGATGATATGGAACAAGACGTATTGTGGCTGGGAGTCAGATCGAGGTTACGCTGTCACGAGGACAAGGGACAACAACTACGTCATAACAGGGGCATCAAGCCACTAGGAAGGCATAGGAAATGACGTTCTCTTCCTGCGTATCAACGGCGATGGAGGTGTAATAGCTGAGAAGAGTTACGGAGGGAACGCGTGGGACTGGGGAGAAGATGTCATTGAACTCAGCGACGGTAACATCCTGCTATGCAAGAGCAAGATATCAGCAGAGAAAGGGTTTGACACGAGTCTGCTGAATATCAATTACGATGGGGGATACAAGTGGAGCAAGAGTATAGGAGGAATCAAGGATGATGGGTGTAATCGGATAGTTTCTACAGGCGAGGACGAGTACACTCTGATAGGAACTCATACAACACTGAGGCCAATGGTGCAAATGTTCTTTTAATGAAGGTGGACTACGTGATAGGTTGTCATCATTCGGGAATAGACTCATGGGCCCCATCAATATAGGGGCGAAACCAAAAGAGATCATCAAAGGATTACGTGGAACGATGAACGGTTTGAAGGATAAAATAAGCTCCCGGTTCAAGAAGAGTGAAGAAGTCGAGGAAGATGAACCTGAAGAGTGATTGATCAGGTTAATACGGTGGGAACTGACAGAAAACGATGCGTTTTAAAGAGAGCGTATTGAGTAATCTTAGGCGTCAAGTATGTCCACTGAAGATAACGGCGTAGAACAAATGAACCAGGAGGGGCCAGTGTACGAGTGCGTCAAGTGCGCGCGCAGGGTCCCCCACAAGGACCTCCAGCGATACATCAGCTTCAGGTGCCCATACTGTGGTTACAGGATTTTCCGCAAGGTACGCGCCCCCATCGTGAAAAGGGTGAAGGCGAGGTAAACATGACATCGTTAGAGAAGGCACACACGCTTGAAGAAAAGAGAGCAGCCCTCATCATCCAGTACCGCAAGTTCAACCTAGACGCCATTGAGAAAGAGGAAGAGAAGCTCACATACAGGCTGAGCAGGGGCGAGGAAAAATACCTCATGCACGTTCTGCTCAACAAGAAGACCATCGGCATCGCGTTCATCAGAAACCTCAGGGACCAGATCGAGGAAGAAGAGGTCACCGGAGGCATCATAGTCGCAGACGGCAAGTACACCTACAGCGCCAGGAGCAACGCCCCCGAGATGAGGATAGAGCTAATCCCATCCAGCCTACCCACCTTTGATGTGTTCGAGCACTCATACGTGCCACTGCACGAGGTTGTGACCGAGGAGGAGCGGAAGGAGATCAGCGAGAGATACCACGCGGAGCCATACCAGTTCCCGTGGATCAGGGCATCAGACCCAGTCTCGATTATCCTAGGTGCTACACCCGGCGATGTGTTGAAGATAACTCAGAAGAGCGAGACGGCGGGAGAGTACTTCAGCTACCGTTACGTAGTATAATCTTTTCTTAACTCTACTAGAATTACTATTGCCTCACCGAGGGGCATGTCAAGTCTCTGGCTTAACTGCTCAGGGGTGATGTCCGGATTGACAGGTAGAATGTTGTCCCGTGTGTATGTCATATGGGAGATATACATGGGCAGTTTCTGTGCGGTCTCGACGAGTATATGCCAGATAGGGTTACTCGTGTACTCGTCGCTCATGGAAAAGGTTTGGGTTTTTCATGGATTAAAGGTTAGCCTTCCCGAAGCTTGTCATACATCTTGTCCAGTGTCCAACGGAGACTGCTGTTAAGCTCGCGAAGCCGTCTCTCTCCACCATAGTTGGTGATGGTTAGGCTAGTTATCCTCTCTCCATCGGTGTCCACGGTGTACTCTAGGATGTCCTGTGGCTCAAGCTCGCCGTTGGATGCACGTTCCTGATCAGTCCTCCTCATATTATCGAGGACACGCTCGACAAGAAAGCTCTGGAACGGGGGGATATCAGTTGTGAACTGGAACACATCAGAGGGTGTGAAAACTAGGCTGTTCCCCTCAACGTTCAAAGCGCCAAGCACTGTGCCGTCCTTTCCTGTGATGCTCATCTCCTCATCTCCCCCGACAAGTTCGGGGTCTGCTTCTGGCTCGTGTTGAGGTTCAACAGGTTCCTCCACGGGGGCTGGCTTTGGTGGAGTAGTCGCCTTGGGTACTTGAGATGGTGCTAAGGTTCTGAACCCGGTGTTCACGATGATGTCATTTATCTGCTCAAGGGCTTTCCTGATATCCGCCATCTCTACCTCGATCTCCCTTAGCCTCGCCTCTAGGGACGCCTTGAACTCTAGCAGCTTCTTTGTCTCGTTCTCCTGAGCCACCACATCATCCTCCGGGTACTAGACTATTCATGGAGAGAGAATTTAAAGGCATAACGTGCACCCCCTTGTAGGAAGATGTTAGGAAGAAAATTTGTGGAGAAGTACCTAGAGCTCAGCAGGATGAAGGATAGCTTCCTCTGTGTCGGAGTGGACCCGGCGACGGAGGCTATGAGGGACAGGTACACGGTCCCCCAGAAACTCGTAGAGACGAAAGGAGAGTCAGAGGGATTAAAGGAGTTCTGCCTAAACGTCATAGAGGCAGTTACACCCTACGCCCCGGTCATCAAGCCCAACGCCCAGTTCCTGGTCTACGCCCTAGGCTACGATGGGTTGAAGGAGATAGCTGACAAGATTCATGAGGGAAATAGCCTTGCCCTGCTTGATATCAAGCTCAGCGATATCGGAAGCACGATTGATGCAGGTCTCTACTGGATCGACAGGCTTGGCTTCGACGCGGTTACTTTCAGCCCGTTCCCCGGGTACGAGAACGGCGTGGATGCCATCTATAAGTGGAGCGAGGAGAAGCAGAAAGGAATCTTCGCTTTGTGCAGGATGAGTAACCCAGGTACACATGACTACCAGAGCAGAAAGATGGACGGCGAGATGTTCTACAAGCGATTAGCTAGGGACGCCTTCAACCATGGAAGCAATGGATACGTTGTGGGTTGCACGGCTAGCGAGGAGCTGAAGGACATCAGGGAGATCATCGGAGAGGAGACACTGATCCTTTCACCCGGATTAGGTGCTCAGGGCGGAGACCCCGAGACCGCTTTGAAGTATGGAACCAACAGCAATGGAGAGGGTTTGATAGTCTCATCGTCAAGGGGAATCAACTTCGCCTATGAGGCAATGGGGGTTAGCTGGGAGAAGTACGCTGAGGCAAGCGGAAAGACGGCTAAGAAGAAACGTGATGACCTGAACGCCATCCGAGCAAACCTCTAATTTCTTTTTCTCTGTTTGAGCAGGGTAATTGTTTCTCCAAGTGTATTCATGTATACTTTACCCAGCAGGATAGCATGTTTTACGATAAGGGTGCAATGGTTTTGTGCACTTGAACAAAGATATCCAGCATTTTACTGTTCAAACCCATAATAAGAAAAACGTTTACTCAAACGGCGAATAAGTAGAGGAAATAAGGAATAGAATTCGGAAATATCTATGATTTTTCTTAACCGTAGAGGTTTTAAACACCCTTCTAATAGTTACTTAGAGGTTCAAACGGTTGACCACTAAGATTTACGAGGTTCGGTTCCACGGCCGAGGCGGCCAAGGAGCATGGACGGCCTCACTTCTTCTCGCACAGGCAGGTTTGAACGAGGAGAAGAACATTCAGAGTTTCCCTGCGTTCGGACCTGAGCGTGCAGGCGCGCCTATTACGGCGTTCACACGCATCAGCGAGGAGCAGATTCAGATTCACTCTAGTATCTACGAACCCGACGTTGTAGTAGTTCTGGACCCCACCCTTCTCGGCCCAGCCGTGGCGGATGGAATTCAGAAGGACACAAAGCTCATTGTGAACACGGACAAGGCCGCGAAAGAGGTGCTTGACGTACTCGGACTGGAAGGAATAGAGACATGGACGGTGGACGCCACAACATTGGCGATCGATGTGCTGGGCAGGCCCATCACAAACACCGCCATGCTAGGCTCAGTCGTAAAAGCGACTGGAGTTGTCAAGCTTGACAGTCTCACCGAGGTAGTCAAGGCTAGGTTCGACGGTAAGATCAGTGAGCTCAACGCGGAACTCGTCGAGAAGGCGTACCAGGAGGTAAAGCAAGGATGAGTAAACGAGCATGGCAGGATCTCCCCAAGGGAGCCGTGAGCTACAAGTCCAGCATGGACTACAAGACCGGTGACTGGGGAGTAGACGCACCAAAGATCGACCACAGCAGGTGCACGAAATGCACATTATGCCACTTCTTCTGCCCAGAGGGAGCCATCCTCATGAGAGAGGACGGATACACGGAGCCAGACCTTGACTACTGCAAGGGATGTGGTATCTGCGCAGTGGAGTGTCCGGTAAAGTGCATCGAGATGGTGAGGAAATAATGGTTAAACAGACACTACAGGGACTAAACGGGGACGAGGCGGTAGCATACGCCACAAAACAGGTCAACCCTGACGTTGTAGCCGCGTACCCCATCACCCCACAGACAATCATCGTAGAGAGATACAGCGAGTACGTCGCCGATGGAGAGGTAGACACCGAGTTCGTAGCCGTAGAGTCGGAGCACAGCGCGATGAGCTGCAGCGTCGGAGCATCAGCTGCAGGCGCTAGGGCTTTCACGGCAACCGCATCAGCCGGTCTGGCTTTGATGTGGGAGATCGTGTACATCGCTTCAAGCCTTAGGCTGCCCATCGTTATGGCTCTAGCCAACAGAGCGCTGAGCGGTCCAATCAACATCCACAACGACCACAGCGACGGAATGGGTGCCAGGGACACGGGCTGGATTCAGATCTACTGTGAGAACTCACAGGAAGTATACGACGCATCAATCCAGGCATGGAGGATCGCGGAGCACCTGAAGGTACAGCTACCAGTCATGGTCTGTCTGGACGGCTTCACCCTCAGCCACACCATGGAGAACGTGTACACCCTTGAGGACAAGGACGTGAAAGCTTTCGTAGGAGAGCGTCCATTCATCGAGGTAGAGGGACATATGGGCAAGGGCGAGCTACGGCTCAACCCAGATATGCCACTCACAATGGGCCCACTGGACCTGCAGGATTTCTACTTTGAGCACAAGATGCACCAAGTGGAGGCGCTCAACGATGCCCTTGATTATATCAAGGAGATTGACGACGAGTACGAGAAGCTAAGCGGACGTAGGTACGATTACGCCGAGCCTTACATGATGGAGGACGCAGAGGTAGCCCTAATTGGAATGGGCAGCATGGTTGGAACCATCAGGTACACCGTTGACGAGCTGCGAGCCGAGGGAATCAAGGCAGGCATGGTTAAACTCAGGCTTTTCAGGCCATTCCCAGCTGAGTACATCAAGAAGGCAGTCGGCAATGTCCCAGTGTTGGGCGTCATGGAGAAGTGTATCAGCTTTGGTGCACCAGCAAGTCCATTGATGGAGGAGATAATGACCGCTTACTACCACGACAAGGAGAAGCCATTGATGGCAAACTACGTCGTCGGTCTAGGAGGCAGGGATGTATCCCCAGCCATGATCAGGGAAGCCTACATGGCGATGCTGAAGGCAAAAGAGGCCGGCAAGGTGGAGAAATTCATGAGCTACATAGGAGTCAGAGGTGAGTAAGATGGCGGACAGACTAACACTGAAAGACGCGGCATACATCAAGGACACCTTGATGAGCGGCCACAGGCTATGCGCCGGATGCGCACACCCAATCGTTGGCAGGATGATTATGAAGGCAGCAGCCGACATCCCGACAATAGTCACCAACGCCACGGGTTGCCTTGAGGTAGCAACAACCATCTTCCCGTTCACAAGCTGGAACGTGCCATGGCTCCACAACGCATTCGAAAACGCGGCGGCAAACGCAAGCGGAATCGAGGCAACATGGAAGGCACAGAGAAGAAGCGGAAAGGGTCCACTCGCCAAGTACGAGAAGCTCAACGTCATCGCCTTCGCTGGTGACGGAGGAACCTATGATATCGGCTTCCAGGCACTCTCAGGTGCACTTGAGCGTGGACACAACTTCACCTACGTGCTCATGGACAACGAGGCCTATATGAACACGGGTATCCAGCGTAGCGGTGGAACACCACTCGCGGCGAGCACGACAACCAGCCCAGCTGGTAGCGTGATCCCGGGCAAGGCGGAGTGGAAGAAGCCCATCGACGACATCATGGTTGCACACGACATCCCATACGTCGCCACGATGAGCCCAGCCTACCCACAGGATGTACTGGACAAGAGTAGGAAGGCTTTCAACACATGGGGACCCAAGTTCCTGCACGCGTTCATCCCCTGTACAAGAGGCTGGAGGTATCCAACTAAGGACTCTGTGACACTAGCGAGGCTGGCAACACAGACATGCATCTTCCCGCTCTACGAGGTGGAAAGGGTTGACGGCAGGCCAGCGTACAAGCTAAGCGGACCAAGCGCAGCAATCGCACGGCGCCCGGAGTCCAAGAAGCCAGTCGAGGAGTACCTAAAGACGCAGGGAAGATTCAGGCACATATTCAGGCCAGAGGAGAACACTGAGCTCCTGCAGGCTATCCAGGAGGGTGTTGACCATAGGTGGCAGCTCCTCTTGGAGAAGTGCAACCTCTAATCCTCTTTTTCTCTCCAATACGATTTTTCCCATTTCTCAGGCAAACCAGGAATGATGTTAAACAACGGGTGAGCCTCAAGTTCAGTTACCTCTAGGTTTTCATAGTATTTCATTGGAGAACGGGTCTTGAGCCTGTCCTGTAGTATCTGGAACTCGTACTCGATCTGACCTAGGGTGATGTCAATTGGTTCGACAATTGCGTCTGGGAAGAGTATTTTGGAGTAATTGTACTTGTATCCTCTTCTCAGGCTCTCGTTGTGTATCACCCTGAGATAATAGCTCACAGCCTCCAATGGCTTTGAATGGGCTTTGAATCGGTCAAGTTGGGGGTGGTTCTTCCAGCCCTTGGTCTTGCCCTCGGTGACATTCTGGGCGAGAAGTCCTTCCCTCCACTGGGCTCCTAGCCCCTTCCAGTCAAGGTACGAGGGGTGGATTGACCAGATGCGCATACATGTTCTGTTACACTACCACTCTTAATGGTAATGAACAGGGTATTTACCACGCCGTTTCCCAGCAAATCATGTTATGGAATATTCAACCCTAGGAGGAGGATGTTTCTGGTGCACCGAGGCTGTTTTCCTTGAGATAGAGGGAGTGGAAAAGGTTGTGCCCGGGTATTCCGGGGGACACGTTGAGAATCCCACCTACAAGCAGGTAGTGACGGGCTCAACGGGTCACGCAGAGGTGATACAGGTAACATTTGACCCCGAGATCATCCCTTACAAGGAGATACTTGAGATATTCTTCACAATGCACGACCCCACTAGCCTGAACAGGCAGGGGGCGGATGTCGGCACCCATTACAGGTCAGTCATCTTCTACCACTCGGAGGAGCAGAGGAAGGTCGCTGAGGAGTTCATCAAAGAGATGAACGAGACTAACGTGTTCAACCTACCAATCGTAACCCAGCTGATTCCCTTTGAGAAGTTCTACGAGGCGGAGGACTACCACCTAAACTACTACAACCGTAACAAGAACCAGGGATACAGCCAGTACGTGATAGCCCCCAAGCTCAAGAAAGTTGAGAAGGAGTTCAAGCACCGCATCAAATGATTCATTAAGTTTTTCAGCCTCCAAATATGGGAGGCATTACATTTGATTGATAGATACACGGCCGCGATAATCCAGTTCCGGCGCATCGACCCCGAAGACATCCCAAACGTCGATGACCGACGGAAGGCAAACCTTGAGAAGCTACTCAAATCATTCGAGAGTCTGGACACGTGGAACGTGATTGACCCAGTTAAGCTGGTTGTCTGCCCTGAGAACATTTTTAGGCACGAGTTCAACGCAAAGGAATCAAACCAGGCGGCTAGAGTCGCGTCGGCTGTAACAATCCCCGGACCCGAGACAGATGAGATCGCTGAGATGGCGAAGAAATACAACGCCTACATTAGCATGAGTATGCACGAGAGGGACCCGCAGTACCCGGAATACTTTATGAACGCTGCATTCATCATGAACCCAAAAGGGAGGATTATCCTGAAGTTCAGGAAGATCAACCCATGGATACCTTTGGAGGTATCGACATCACCCCATGATATCCCAAACTACAAGGAGGACATGTTCCCGGTAGTAGAGACTGAGTTGGGCAACCTTGCCTGCATGGTGTGCTATGACCAGTTCTTCCCCGAGGTAGCCAGGCAGCTAACATTCAACGGCGCAGAGGTCATATTGAAGCCAACTATTTTCCCGCCCTACCCGCAGCACATGAACTATGAGCCTTACGACTGGTACACAGTGGTGAACAAGATGCGCAGCATCGAGAACATGGTCTATGGTGTCAACTGCAACAGCGGCAAATACGGACACAGTATGATAGTTGACTACTTGGGACGAGTAATAGCTCAGGGAGCCAAGGGAAGGCAGATGACAATCGGGGCAACGATTGATGTACAAGCCCTCAGAGACTACAGAAACAAGACCCAGCTACACAACATGGTTCAGCAGGTCAGGACCGAGTGCTATACATACCTCCAGAAACCCATGTGGCCCAAACACAAGCCACTCCTAGAGGAGGATGACTACCCCAAGTGGGCACCAAAGCCGGAGTTCTATAAGGAGTAACCCACATCCTCTGGGACACTTTTCTGCTCAAATGTCCCATATCAATCAACTCATTTAATAGCTATGCGCGATCTCAGGCATCTCCGTAACCAATATTTGCGCATATAAGCAGGTGAAATTGATTGATTGACAGATATACCGCCGTCATTATACAGTTCAGAAGAATCGACCCAGAGGAAATCCCGGACGTAGACAAGCGCAGGGAAGCTAACCTCAGGAACGTTTTGAAGAGCTTCAACAGCATCGAGACATGGGATGTTATAGACCCCGTGAAGCTCGTTGTGCTGCCCGAGAACATACTGAGGCACGAGTTCGACACCAAGGACCCAACCCAGACCCAAGCCGACAGGGTTGCTACCGCTGTAACTATCCCCGGGGAAGAGACCGAGGCACTCGCCGAGAAGGCGAGGCAGTACAACACCTACATCTGCACATCAATCCACGAGAAGGACCCCAAGTACCCGGAATACTTCGTGAACACGGCGTTCATCATGAACCCCAAGGGCAAGATCATCCTCAAGTACAGAAAAATCAACCCATGGATACCACTGGAGCTCTCGACAAGCCCCCATGACATCGAGAACTATGAGGAACCCATGTTCCCAGTAGTTGAAACAGAGCTTGGTAACCTCGGTTGTTACGTCTGCTACGACCAGTTCTTCCCCGAGGTTGCCAGACAGCTAGCGTTCAACGGCGCCGAGGTTTTGTTGAAGCCAACCATTTTCCCTCCGTATCCGCAGCATATGGCGAACGAGCCCTATGATTGGTACACCATTGTCAACAAGATGAGGAGCATCGAGAACCTGGTGTACGGTATCAACGCGAATGGAGCAAAGTACGGCAACAGCATGATCGTTGACTACCTGGGCAGGACCATCGCAAAAGCGTCCCAGCACTTCCAGATGACCATCGGAGCAACCATTGATGTGCAGGAGCTAAGGGATTACCGAAAGAAGGCACAGCTCCACAACATGCTCCAGCAAGTCAGAACCGAGTGCTACACATACCTCAACAAGCCCATTTGGCCGAAAAACAGGCCACTGCTCAAAGAGGAAGACTACCCCGATTGGGCTCCAGAGCCCAAATCCTACGATTTCTGACATATTGTTGTTTCTCAATAACACACTCTAAGGGATATATACAATACACTGGGTTCTCTGTGCAGGAGAATACAGTATGGAGCACCCATTCGTAGTTGCGCTTATCCCAGCGTTCAACGAAGAGAAACGAATAGGTGCCGTTCTAGAGAAAACGGTTGGGTTAGTTGATGAGGTTCTTGTCTGCGACGACGGGTCAACGGATAAAACCGTTGAGGTAGCCGAGTCGTATGGTGCGAAAGTCATCAGACACGAGGAAAACAAGGGCTACGGTGGAGCGATAAAGACTCTATTTAACGAAGCTAGATCACGGAAGGCTGACATAGCCATCACACTTGACTCCGATGGTCAACACAAACCCGAGGACATCACCCGACTAGTCACCCATATGGTCATGAACCAAGTGGACATAGTCATAGGTTCCAGGTTCATCGAATCCATGACAAAGTTCCCGCTATATAGAAAGATCGGGATAGCAGTGATCAACAAGCTGACGTCGAAGGACTCCAAGATATCGGACACCCAGTCAGGTTTCAGGGCATACTCCGGCGACGCATTACAGTCTCTGAACCTAGAGGAGGAGGGAATGGGTGTAAGCACCGAGATTCTCCTCAAAGCCGAAAAGCAGGGATTATCCGTTGGGGAGGTTCCTATCGAGGTCTTCTATTTCGAGGATTCGTCAACCCATAACCCGGTGACACATGGATTATCCGTGGTTTACTCCAGCCTCAAGCACATTACAGTCAAGCAGCCGTTTGTGTTCATCGGCGTGCCGTATATTGCCTCGATGCTCTTATTCTGCCTTATTATTCTGGGGAGGGTTTACGGCGTAGCAGCGGTATCGGCAGTAATCGAGGATAACATGTTGTTGCTGGTAACCTCATTGGTATCCGCAGTGGCCTCGATAGTTGCACGATTCAGGATATAGATTGTAGTTCCATCTGACCACACTCACAGACATATATGTCAACATCAATAGATTTTCAGCCATCGAAAGGTGGCACTGATGGTAATCACGCAGCAAGAGATACCAAACATCGAGTTATACAGGGAGATGCAGGAGAGCAAGTCAAGGATCGAGCAGGTTAGAAACCCCGAAACGAGGCTCGCAAAGAAGATACTCACTATATCAGCCGCGATTGACCTTGAGCTACCGTATGGACTGACACCTGCGACATGGCAGACATTGAAAGCGTTCTACGAGCTGGGCTGCGAGAACATAGTGGTCCCTTACAGGGGCAGAGCACAGCAGAGCCTCTGGTGGAGAACCTACGATAACCCATGCTATCTTGAAGGCGAGATAGCCTACAAGCTCACACAGCTTATGCCCAAGCCCAAGAAAGCCAAGAATCAAAACGGTGAGGGATTTATGCCCAAGATCGCAAGAGCTTTCACCACCCCCAAGTGGAAAAAGCATATCACCAAGATAATGGACGATGAGCCCGACATTGAAGTCGTTTACTTCGTCCAGATACCGTTAAACCAGATACGGGGACTCGCAAAATACATCAGAGACAATTATGACATTCCATGCGTCTACTTTGAGGCAGACGTACCAACATCTCTACCAGAGAACGGGGGCTTCAGCTTCAGCCACTTCATCGGTTCAGACATCACCGAGTTCGACTCATTCATCGTTGGATCCGAGGGCTCAGCTCCAAGGCTCTACGAGATGGGTGCTAACGAGGTTTTCATCTCACACTTTGCGGTAGACCCAGACGTGTTCAAACCAGTTAACGCGGTGAAGACCAACGATGTCTTCTTCTCGGGAAAAGGCGGCAAGGGCAGAGAGAAAGCGATCACAGACCTGATGGTCGAGCCATCGAAGAAGATGGACGCCAAGTTCATGGTCAGCGGCGGCGGATACGATTTCCCGCTGGGAAACGTCAAGAGCATCCCCCACATGCCGTTCAGCTCGTGGAGATACTACGTTGCATCGAGTAAGATCAACCTCAACATCGCTAGGGGAAAACACGCAACAGTCTACGCTACATCAACCTCAAGGCCATTCGAGCTTGCAGCCATGAAGAGCTGCATCGTCTCATGCGAGTACAACGGGCTTGAGAACTGGTTCGACCTAAAGAACGAGATACTGGTTGCACGTGACTCAGATGAGGCAACGGAGCTGTATAACTGGCTTCTCCACGACGAGGAGGAGCGGAACAGGCTTACCATCAACGCCTATAACCGGGTGATCCGGGAGCACACCTTCAAGCACAGGTGCACAAAGATCCTGGAGCACATTGACAGGTTGTCATAGATTGACACATACAAATACATTATATTCAAAAAACTGAGAAAAGGTTGAAAACAATGTGGAAAAACAAGAACGTCTTAGTAACAGGTGGAGCATCCTTCATCGGTAGCCACCTAACTGACTCACTTCTATCACAGGGAGCATACGTTAGAGTAGCCGACGATTTCAGCAGCGGCGAGCTCAAGAACCTAGAGTACCCGCTAGTCCAGAAAAAGACAGGGGTATGGAAGGCAGAGAACCTGGACGTACACCAGGGAGACCTCAAGGAGAGGCCGTTCACGGTCAAGATGATGGAGGACATAGACGTTGTTTTCCACCTAGCAGCACTACACGGCGGAAGAGGGTATATTGACGCTCATCCAGCTGACTGCTGCACAAACATGATCCTAGACCAGCTGGTATTCGAGGAAGCAAACAGGAACGACATCGACAGGGTATGCTTTGCCAGCAGTGCATGCGTGTACCCAGAGTACCTTCAGGACGCTCAGGGATCAGATTACCTGCTCAAGGAATCAGATGCACACCCATTCGAGAGAGACAAGGCACAGGCGGACCTGGAGTACGGTTGGGCGAAGTTCATGGGTGAGATGGCGTTATCGGCTTACAACCGGCAGTACGGGATGAAGACATCATCCGTCAGGATATTCACGGCGTATGGTCCAAGGGAGAACGAGACCCATGCAATCATCGCGTTAATCGCGAAAGCATTCGTACACATGGACCCCTACGAGATATGGGGCTCAGGCAAACAGGACAGGAACTTCACCTACGTCTCAGACATCGTCTCGGCGATGATGCTCTCGGCGGAGAAAGTCACAGACGGTTCACCAACAAACGCCGGACGAGCGGACAGGATCACGATCAATGACACAGTTGAGGTAATCTTCGACATCCTAGGATGGAGACCCAAGAAAATATTCAGGGACCTATCAAAGCCAGAGGGGGTCGCCTCAAGGGCAGCGGATATCACCATAGCCAAAAATCGCCTTGGATGGGAGCCAAAGGTATCCTACAAGGAAGGATTCACAAAGACAATTGACTGGTACGTCAAGACCCATGACGTTAACACGCTGAAGAGGGACTTGGAGCGGCTGCTCATTGAGCGGAAGACCGTCCCGGAGCCAGCAAATGCACCGGTCGACCAGATAGAAGTCACAGGGTAGGTTCAACCCTTGACCACCTCTCACCCTCCAAGGGTATCCATCATCCTCAACTCATTTATGAACAAGGAGAAACTCGGTTCATGCCTTGAGGCAGTTTTGAAGGATGATTACCCGAACAAGGAACTGATCGTTATATCATACGGGATAGATGATCAAGCGTTCATGAATGAGGTGAGGGAGAAGGTTGACAAACTTGTTGTGCTTGAGGACGATCTGGGAGCCGCTTCTCAGAGAAACATAGGTTTCAGTAGCAAGGATAACGATTCAAAATACGTCCTATTCGTTGACGACGATGTCAAGGTAGCGCCGGACACACTAACCACCCTCGTCGAGGTTGTAGAGCTAAACCCAGATATCTCGATTGCACAGCCATTACTGGTTGGCAGCGACGGGTTGATTGATTGTTGTGGCATGATGATCGACCAGCTCGGATACAGTTACTACAACCTCAACGGGGTGAAGGAAGAAGATGCGAATTTTAAGGAGGACGTGATTCCCGTCTCATACGCGGTTACGGCATGTGTGCTTGTGAACACGACCCAGATAACGGACGAATTCACTAGACCGTTCGATGACTCATATTACTTCAACTACGAGGACGTTGATTTCTGCCTCAGAAACTGGATCAAGGACCAGACCATAGCCTGCATACCATCAGCGAAAGCTATCCATGACAGGAGCAGGACCGCCAACCTGAGCAGATCACCCGAGCACTTGGTTTACCTGAACACATTGAACAAGTTTAGGACACTATTCAGCGTCTACGATGGCATTGATGTGCTCCGCTACGTACCGTTGTTCATCCTGATGGAGTTAGGGAAATCAGTCAAGCTGATGAGCACTAATATTGAGCACAGCAGAGCCACTTTCAGAGCAGTTACAACCATATTCAGTGAACTGGGGGAAAACATCACCCGAAGGAGACGGGTGCAAGCCCAGAAAAAGGTCTCATTGACTGAAAAAGCTGTGATTAAAAACTTCAACATACGGGAGCTGAGTGCCGCCTACGTCCAGCACTATGAGGGGGAAGCAAGATGAAAATTATACTTGTTGACCCAGCGAGCTTTGGGGACTTACCAGGTGCTATGCAGCCTAGCCTTGGGTTCGGATACCTTGCAGCAACACTGATGCAAGAGGGAATTGAGGTTGAGGTCTTCGATATGAGGCTCAACTACTCGATTAAGGACCTCAAGGACAAGCTTTCCCAGTCAAACCCGGATGTCGTTGGGGTGACAGCGTATAGTGTCAAGTTTGAGAATACCAGAAATGTCATTGACACTATCATAGACGAGGGATACACAGTCGTAGTCGGTGGCCCACATGTTTCAGCGTGTAAGACCGATGTTCTTGAGAAGACCAAGGCAGATTTCGCAGTAATGGGCGAAGGAGAGCACACGTTAATCGAGTTGCTTGAGTTCTTTGAGAAGGGAAGGACAGATTACGGGAACATTAATGGTCTGATCTGGAGGAAAGACGTCCAGATTATAGAGAACAAGGAAAGAGAGTATATTCATGATTTTGACTCGATTCCCTTCCCAGCTTACGAGATATTCGAGCTGGACAAGTACACGTTCACCGAGGAGAGAAGGCTCCCGATTATCACATCAAGGGGATGCCCGTACAGGTGCGTTTTCTGCTCAGTCAAACTCTGCATGGGCAACGGTTTCAGGGCCAGGAGCCCAGAGAATGTCATAGAGGAAATCGACCACTGGTACAGCCAGGGTTGGAGACAGTTCGACATTCAGGACGACTGCTTCAACTTTGATATGGACAGGGCGAAGAAGATACTGGACCTCATCATTGGTAGAGACTACGACATCAAGATACTCTTGGGCAACGGCATCAGGGTTGACAAAACTGACGAGGAGCTTGTCTCCAAGCTCAAACAAGCTGGATGCACATACCTCCAATATGGTGTCGAGACCGGGGACAAGGACACGCTAAGAAAAATCAGGAAGGGAAGTACTCTCGAACAGGCATTGACAACCCTCAAGATAACGAGGGAAGCGGGTATCGAGACATCAGTTAACTTCATCATCGGGCTACCCGACGAAACCCCGGAGAGAGCGATGAACACTATCAAATTCGCCGAGGAGCTTGAAAAGAAGGGTGAACTCATCAACGTTTACAACTTGGTTCCATACCCAGGAACAGAGGCTTTCACCTACGCTCAGGAACACGGCACATTCACCATGCCCATCGATGAGTACCTGAGCAACATCACCTACGGAACGGATAATCCGATATTCTATACGCCCGAGTTCTCAATTGAGGACAGGGAGCGTATTCTTAAGAAGGGGCTATCGATTGCCCGGAGAAGCTGGATGAAGAAAAAATTCGGTAACACCTTCGGGTACATCGTGTGGATGGTCACGGGGTGGCAGTCGCTTTACAAGTTTGCGACCAGAATAGTCCTGAGTACCAATTTGGGTCGTGGAGTATACAACCTATTGAAGAGGGATTGAGGAGAGAAATGGCTTGAGAATTCTACACATATCCAATCCCGTCCCGGTGCCCCCAATTGGATTGGGTGGATCGGAGAAGGTTGTGTATAATCTAGCGAAGACTCAGGCAGAGAAAGGACACGAGGTCTCGGTGATGGCGGGTCTGCCAACCGATGTGCCTATGGTTCGTAGCCTATCATTCACGGATGGTCGTACCTATACTGAGAACGATTTCATACCGAAACGGTTCATGTCAGGATACACGTTGAGGTCGTTTCTCAAAGCAAATAGGATGGACGAGTTTGATATCGTACATAACCATATCTCTGAGGAGGCGTTGCCCCTCTCATGTTTTAGCAAGTATCCCATGGTTACAACACTTCACTGTCCAATGACCCTTGAAAGGTTCTGGCCGAGGATGACCAACACGATAGCCAAGTACCTTCCAAAGAAGACCTTCTTTATTCCCATTAGTAGTCGGAGCTACAAGAGCTACGAGCCCTATTTCAAAGATAAAATGCTGGACTATGTGCACCACGGGATGGACCTGTCCCAAGTCCCCTTCAACTCGTCACCTGAAACAGAGCACGAGATCGAGATATGTTACCTTAATCGCTTCATCCCTGAGAAAAAACCGTTCACGGCAATGGAGGTTGCTGATAATTTATCCGAGAAAGGTTACGATACACACCTATCGATGATGGGAAGCATGGATGATTCTAACCCTCAGTTCAACCACGAGGTGATAAGCTGGGTCAAGGACCGTGATTATGTCGATATAATTCCAAATATCCCGACAGATGAAATGTTCAGAGTCCTCGGTGACAGTCACGTGATGGTAAATCCATCCATCGAGATTGGACTAAACCTGGCTCAACTGGAAGCCCTCTCAACGGGGACCCCCGTGGTCGGAGTTAGAGATGGAATTGCGGCGGAAGTTGTATTGCACGGTGAAAGTGGATTCATCGGTGCGTCAGTCGAGGAGATGGCTGAGTACTGTATCAAGGCAAAAGATCTAGATCGAAAAGGTTGTAGGGAATACGTTCAGTCAAAGTTCAGCCTTGACAGGATGTACGAGGGCTACATGGATGCTTATGGCAAGGTAATGTGAGATGTTCGGGCAGGTTTTCAAGAGAATTCAAAGCGACAAGTTTGAGTCTCTTGTAGGCCGCCTGTTTCCAGCTACCGTTCTAATCATTTTCACTGCATTGACGCTTGGCAGAGAAGGGGGATGGCTGTTCACGTTATCCGCATACCTGCTCACTACCACACTTCCGTCTATTCACCTCACCCGTGCTCTAAAGAGAATGCTGGACATGGAGGCGGACGAGGTGATGGTTGTCAACTTTATAATCGGTAACGGGTTGATGAACCTGGTCTACATACTTCTGACCACGTTACTGGCTGAAGTTTCGAGGCTAATTTTGATGGGTTCACTGATTGGATTTTCATTGGTCACGGGATTGCTGACATACTTGTTGATTGATGAAGCTCCAAGTAGGGCGATGAGGCCCCTACTCTCCAAGTACCTTGGTGTAGTGATCGGGGTGTCTCCTGGGGTTTACACGATCCTGAAATCTCTACCAAACGAGTACTGGAGGGGTGACGACCCATGGGGTCTGGCTGTGGTCGCCAAGGGAATATTCCTAAACGGGTTTTCCCCCGCAGAGGCTTTCGAGTACTACAAGGGGTATTTCCCCCTGTTCACATCGGGATTCTATTACCATGTGGCTGCGATTATGGCAGTTACGGGGGCTCAAGTGGAGACCCTGGTGCGCTATGGAGGCGCAGTAATCGCTGGGACCCTGACTGTCCTGACATACATCATCGTCAAACGAACTGTGAATAAACAGGGGGGAATCGTTGCAGCGTTCTTCATGTTCCTTAGCCCAAGGATGATTCTCAGGTTCTCATCCCCCCTCCGCGAGTACTACGGGTACGTTGTGCTGATTCTGGTGCTGTATCTTTCATACCTGAGGGCGAGGAAGGACAACGGGTTTGAGCCAATCTATGTCCTCGTGCAAGCCGGACTGTTAAGCGCAACAATAGTAAACCACACACTGACACCGATACTGGTTCTAGGTATCCTCGGGATTGACATGTTGAACAGTATCGTCAAGGGCAAACTGTTCCATGTCTACGAGGTAGTTTTATCGTTTATCCTCGCATTTGTCATGGCTGGACCATATTATCCGTTCATCTACGAGCCGATTCTGATGTTCTTCGGGATCGGTGAATCAATGATGATACTGCTAGGAGCTGCTGGGCTGGGAGTGTTCTTCGGTTTACTCTACCTGGTGAAAGATAGAATCAAAGAGGAATCATTCAGGGTCTCGGTACCAATTAAAACAGTCTTCCTGTTCCTGTTAGCAACCGTATTCATCGTCAATGTTTACTATCCTCCAGACCTGGGAGCGGGTTATGCATTAGGTTACATGAGCGAACATCATTTCTCGAAAATCTTTGCCCTGATCTCAATCATTGGGTATTTCCTGATGGGAGTCTTTGAGACCCCGATACAGGTTTACTCACTCGCATTTCAGGTGGCTTTCTTTGTCGGGTTGAGCTATCTAGGAGTCGGTGTGCCTCTTGGAAGGCTAGAAATGTACGGAGTCTGGGTGATGTGCTATGCTTCGGCCCAGATGATAGGAATCGCGTCCAGACAGTTCGGGTTTGAGCCATTCAAATCAGAAGGAAAACCAAGGATAATAGATGTCAAGAATTACATCTACAAGCACAGGTACACTGTTCTGCTTCTGATCATCATAATGATCCCCTACATGAATGATATAAGCCACGTTAGGCAGGCACCTTACACGTACAATTCCAATGACGTAAAATCTGCTAAAGAGTTCGCAGAAATCGTTGAGGATGGTGATCTCGTGGTACACGAGCTTCTTCATGTGCACTTGATGTATTATGCGGAGATACCTCACGAGAGCCAAATCAATGTGGATGATGTATGGGGATGGAAAACCCGGTTCTACGTCAGCGATACTGTCTATAACATGAGTGATTGGGTGCAAGAGACAATCCCCGAGGTGGAACGGGTGCACTTCTATGCGACGAACGAAAACTACCTCAAGGATAGCCCCAACTCCCTATCAAAGGACATCCTTGAAGACTACGGGTACGAGCTAGCATGGGATGAGGCAAGGAGTTTCACTTTCGATATCCCGTTCTCGTTAGATTCACTGCCCTTAGAGAACGTTAGGTACATCGGAAACAATGGATCGAAGCTGATTGATGACCACATAATTGACTTGAGTAACGTAGTCTATGAGCCCGAGGTAGGAGTCTATCGAGTATATTACGCTGGTGAGACCTCAAGTGAAACTAGTTTCATTGGATATCTCCACTCGGAAAACGGAGTGGATTGGGTCGACGGAGGTGAGATACTCACAGGTTTGAATGATCCGTACATTGTCAAGGATGATTCGTACCACATGTTTGCGTTGGATGAGACTGGTTCAATTGTAGCACTTGAAAGCTGGGATGGGGTAGACTGGTTTAACGAGAAAATCGTGGTTCCCGTTGTGACTGGAAACGGTTTCTGGGAGATCGAGGCGCCCATTGCATGGATAAACGGCTCAGAGTGGAACCTGGTATACTCCCTAACACAGGCTAACTCCATGAACCTATCAACCGGTCTTGTTCACCACACATCATGGAACGGAGCTCAATGGAGAGAAGGAAGAGAGGTCACACCTATCTTAACCGATAAACTAGAACGGCACCACGTATACGAGAAAATCCTACTCACGGACAGGATAGAGTTCGAGAGAGGCGTCATGTTCCTCGGCAGATTCAAAGCAAAAAGACTGTACGGAGAAAGGGAGTGGAAAACCGGCAGCCTATGGTTCCCTGATGGCATAAGAGAGGACAACGCATACATCAGGAGCTTCACCTACACTGATTACCCCGAGCTATCCAGAGATGTACACTCAGTGCAGTACTCTGAGAGCCTGGATGGAAGAAAGCTTTACCTCTATACTGGTGAAGGTGAGGCAGACGGCATCAACCTAGGGTTCGTTGATGATGAAATCGGCTTAGAAATAGACTGGATAGTTGAGCCTTAAGACTCGTAAACTAGTTTTCCGCCTACCCAAGTTTTCTCGACGAGAATATCCTTGATATCATCCTCGGGGCACTCAAGGTAATCCCTGTCAATGACAATCATATCAGCGAGCTTTCCTGGCTCAAGAGACCCTTTTCTGTTTTCCTCGAAGCTCATGTATGCACAGTTGATGGTGTACATCCGCAGGGATTCTTCGCGAGTTACCGCCTGGTCAATCCCGAGCACAGTGTCGTTTATCTGAGTCCGCCTAGCCACCCCTGCCCAGATAGCGGGGAATGGTGGATACGGCACTACTGGTGCATCTGTGCTCGCTCCTACACAGATTCCCTCATCGAGGAAACGCCGGTGGGGCTTTGTCCATGATGCCCGCTCCCTTCCAAGATTCTGGTCAAAGCTGTCACCCAGATAGTAGACATGGCTAGGCTGCGTGTTTATCGTTAAGCCCATCTGTTTGATCTGCTCAATGTTCTCATCGTTTGGCTGGTAGACGTGGATGATCTGGAACCTTCTGCCCTTTATGGGCTTTACCTTGTCGGTTTTCTCGTATGCAGCTAGAACCTGATCTATTGCGGCTCCTCCTGCACAGTGGATGGCTGATAGCATGCCACGCTTGTTCGCCTCATCGACAAGCGCCTGAAGTTTCTCATCAGTGTAGATGCTCACTCCTCTATCTTCCGGGTCTCCCTCATAGTGCTCTCGTAGATACGCCGTTCTACCTCCTACTCCTCCATCGACGAGAAGCTTCAAACCGAGGAACCTGAGTGTATCGTTGCCGTACCCTGTGATCATTGGGAACTCCCGTATGCGTTTGATGCTCTCCTCAAGTGGCTCGTTCCGTTGGCTGCCGTGGAGCATTAGGTTCACCCTGACGGACAACTTTCCCTCGTCCATGACGTTCTGGTACGCGACGAAATCATCGGCGTCCAGACCTGGCTCCTGAACACTGGTGATACCTACAGAGTTCAGCGCCTTGCACGCTGTCTTGATGCAGTCCATCTTCTCATTGATATCCTCGACTGGCATCAGGTTCCGTACGAGGTTCATAGCTGGTCCCTCTTCTAGTAACCCGTTTGGCTCACCGTTCTCATTCCTATCGATCACTCCGCCCGCTGGGTTCTCCGTGTCCTTGCTTATCCCTGCCAGCTCAAGCGCCTTTGAGTTCACCAGAAGAACGTGTCCACATGTACGAGTTAACGCGACGGGGTTCTCGGGTGCAATCTCGTCCAAGTCCCACCTAGTCGGGTTACGGTGATCAGCAAGCTTGACTTGGTCCCATCCCCTGCCCAGTATCCATTCACCGGGCTTAGATTCCTTGATCTTCTCGGCTACGGCTTGCTTCATCTCCTCGATGCTGTAGACCGGTGGAGTCATCACGTTGATAATCTTGAGTGCTACACCCACGCCTTTTAGGTGGACGTGGCTGTCGTAGAGCCCTGGGAGTACGGTTTTTCCCTCAAGGTCAACTATTTCTGTTTTTTCTCCGACAAACTGTTTCACTGTCTCGGATGAGCCTGTGACCTGTATCTCACCATCCTTGACAGATAATGCCTCGACGATGCCGAAATCATCATCAACTGTTAGAATCTTACCGTTTAATAGAACCAAATCCGCCTCGCAGGCTGGGTGTACCATAAACTATCCCCCTTGAATGGGGGAGAGTAATAATAAAATGGGTGGTTAGGCCTCGTAGACGGCTTTGCCGCCCAAGTAGGTGGTTAATACCTTGGTGTCCTTGATGTCATCCTCTGGGCATGTCATGATGTCCCTATCGATGATTATCATATCGGCTAGTTTCCCAGGCTCGATGCTTCCCTTCAGGTCCTCCTCGAAGGTCAGGAAGCAGCCGTTGATTGTGTACATCCTTACTGCTTCCTCACGTGTAACCTTCTGCTCGGTTCCCATCTGGGTGTCGTTCATCTCGGTTCGTCTGGCGATGCTTGTCCAGAGGCTCACGAACGGTGGGAAGGGTGTCACTGGGCTGTCTGTACCAGCGGCGCACAGGATTCCCTCGTCGATCCATGCCCTGTGGGGTTTGAGCCACTTGCTCCTCTCCGGTCCCACGTTGCCGTAGTAGCTGTCCCCAAGGTAGTACAGGAAGCTGGGCTGGCTGGCAACCATGATCTCCATGTCCCTACAGTCCTTGAAGTTCTGCTCGCTGGGCTGGTAGGCGTGGATTAGATAGAACCTCCTGCCCTTGATTGACTTGAGCTCATTTGTCTTCTTGAACGCGTCAATTACTATGTCCATCGCTTTGCCGCCTGCGCAGTGGATTCCACACAGCATGCCCCTGAGGTTGGCTGCGTCAACCAGCTGCTGAAGCTCATCAACTGGAACAGTTAAGACTCCAAAGTCCTCCGGATCATCCTCGTAGCACTCCCTTAGCAGCGCTGTTCGTCCACCAATACCTCCATCGATCAATATTTTCAGTCCCTGCAGCTTAAGCAGGTCATCCCCGTATCCTGTTAGCATCGGGAACTCGTTGATCCTCTTCACGCTATCCTCGATGGGCTCGCTTTTCTGGATCGCCGCAAGCATCATGTTGGTCCTGACGGTGAGATCACCCTTGTCCTTGAGCAACTGGTACGCGACCATGTGGTCTGAGCTGTTGCCCGCATCGATGACGCTTGTGATGCCAACCTTGTTGAACGCCTTGCAAGCGGTCTTGATCTGGCTCATATAGTCCTCGATGCCCTCCGCCGGGATCTCGTTGCGGACCATGTTCATGGCTGGTCCCTCCTCCAGCATGCCAGTTGGCTCGCCGTTCTCGTCTCTGACAATCACACCACCGACCGGTTGGGGTGTATCCTTTGAGATTCCACCGATCTCCAACGCCTTACTGTTAGCGACCAGTAGGTGACCGCATGTTCGTGTTAGTACGACTGGGTTATCCGGCGAGACCTCGTCGAAATCGTACCTTGACGGGTTTCTTCCATCGGAGAGTTTAGCTTGATCCCAGCCCCTGCCGAGAATCCACTCGCCTGGCTTTGCGGTTTTGACTTTCTCGGCTACCGCTTTCTTCATGTCCTCGATGCTGTACATGGGTGGAGTCCTGCAGTTGATTATCTGGAGGGCTGAACCGGTTCCAACGACGTGGATGTGGCTGTCGTAGAGACCGGGCATCACTGTCTTGCCATCAAGGTCAACAACCTTGGTATCCGGACCGGTGAGTTTCTTTACCTCCTCGGTTGAGCCGACTAGCTGTATCCTTCCATCCTTGACGGATACTGCCTCGGCGTAGCTGAATTTCGCGTCTACTGTGATGATCTTGCCGTTAATCAATGCAAGATCAGCCATACATGGCTTTGGTGCAGACATAATTATCCCGAAAGAATCCACTCCAAGGAATATAATATTATAGAATCAGCCGAGGAGGATGTTTATCTCGTACACGATGAGCTCTGGGACGAGGCTCCTTCCCTCTTTCACTAGGTCAACGAAGCCTAGGCTGGTTAGTATCTGTAGGTCACTGTGTATGTTCTTCACGTCCCTGCCAATTCGTTCAGCCAACTCGTTGATGCTGGAGTACTGACCCATCGCAAGAAAGTTCAGTAGCTCCAATCGCTTCGGGGTTAGCTTCTCGTACTGCTTAGAGTCCAGTGACAACGCCTCCTCGGCAAGATACTCAAAGTCCTCGCCCTCCTGGTACGCCCTCAAAGCGTGGTCCATGTTTGTCCACTCGATGTACTCGTCGAAGACCCCGGGTGGCATCCTGCCCTTGGTGAATTCCTCATGTAGAAGGCTGAGGCTGCCGTATTTCTCTCGTAGAATATTGATGCGAGTCTGGACATCCCGTAGCGGGATGCTCTTTACAACCCTCCACTCCATATTGGTGTAGACACCAATAAACCCTTATTAGTTTACCTCCTAAAAAACATGGGAGAACGATGCAATTTCCATTGGACAAGCTATCGGATAATGTCTGGGAAGTTCCCGTACAATATAACAAGTACATGCGGGTCCCAGCGAGAATTTACGCGGACAGCCACCTGCTCGAAGCCATGAAACGCGACGAGACACTGACACAGGCGGTAAACATAGCACAGATGCCTGGACTGCTAAAGTACAGCATCACGTTACCTGACGGACATCAGGGCTACGGTTTCCCAATCGGAGGCGTTGGAGCCTTCAACATGGAGGAGGGAATCATCACACCGGGTGGAGTAGGCTACGACATCAACTGTGGAGTCAGGCTCATGCGTACAGACCTCACATTCAAGGAAGTAGACGCCAAAAAGCAGGAGCTTATCAACGAGATATTCAAGCTAGTCCCATGTGGGGTTGGAGTCGGCAGCAAGCTAAGGCTGAGCACTAACGAGCTTGAGCGGGCGGTATCCGAGGGAATCCAGTGGGCCGTGGACAAGGGCTTCGGCTGGGACAGGGACGCCAGTCACAGCGAAGAGGGCGGCTGTATGGAAGAGGCAAACCCAGACAAGGTAAGCCACAGGGCCCTCAAACGAGGATCATCCCAGCTGGGTACTCTTGGAGCGGGCAATCACTTCCTTGAGATCGCAAAAGTCGATGAAATATTCGACGAGAAAGCAGCAAAGATCTACGGGATAACCGACCCAAAACAAGTCGTCATATGGGTCCACACAGGGAGCAGAGGATTCGGCCACCAGGTCGCCACAGACTACATCCGGATAATGGAGGAGGCCACCCGCAAGTACAGGATCAGGTTACCCGCGAGGGAGCTGGCATGTGCACCCATCAAGAGCCGTGAGGCACAGGATTACTACGAGGCAATGAGCTGCGCCGTCAACTGGGCGTTCATCAATAGACACATAATCATGCACCAGGTCAGGAAAGCGTTCGAGCACATCTTCAAGCGAAGCGCAGAGGATATGGGCATGGAGCTCGTGTACGGTATGACCCACAACACGGCGAAGAAGGAGGAGCACATGGTTGATGGCAAGCGAGTCGAGGCGGTTGTCCACAGGAAGGGAGCCGCCAGGGCTTTCGGCCCAGGTAGGGCTGACCTGCCACAGGATTACCGTGCAATCGGTCAGCCGGTGCTACTCGTCGGAACTATGGGTACAGCAAGCTACCTGCTGAAGGGAACCGAGAGGGGTGAGGAAGCAAGCTTCGCGAGCACGGCACATGGTGCTGGAAGGGTTATGAGCAGGGCTGGTGCGCGTCGCCAGTTCGATGCACGCCACATCATTAGCGACCTGAAGAAGAAGGGCATCGTTGTGAAGGCTGCGAGCGGCAGGATCGTCGAGGAGGAGAGCCCGGACAGTTACAAGGATGTGCACAGGGTTGCCCGGGTTAGCCACGAGGTTGGTCTCGCCGAGAGGGTGATGATGAGCTCACCAATCGCGGTTGCCAAAGGCTAACCCTACCCATTTTTCCTGTTAATTTTGTACAGACATCACAATTTTGTACCATACCTGCTATTGGTTACAAAAAACGGATTTTCATTCACATTTGTGCACGGATTTTACGTTTTATTACCCAGAAAGGACGATAACTCGCCGATTCTTGAATAATTTATACTGGGTTACTCATAAACTGTTAAATACTACTTTTTTATCCCTACTTTGACCGCTTTGACTGAAAGAATAAAGCCCCATTTATGGTTCACACTGTACACGCTGATGAAGCTAGGAGCCTCCAAGACACCTATCAGGATCAGCACCACCCAGCTCAGCCAGGAGATCGGCGGCAGCCAGCAGAGCGCGAGCAGGCACTTGCAGGTACTTGAGAAGGAGGGCCTGCTTGAGAGGACAATTAGCTCAGGCGGGAGCAGGGTACGAGTCACCAGTGAGGGCATCGTTGAACTTGACCATATCCTGCAGGAGCTCAAGTGGCACCTGGAGGGAAAGGAAGCAGAGACAATCGTGTTCGAGGGAGAGGTGGTCAGTGGTCTCTTCGAGGGAGCCTACTATATCAGTAAGGAGGGCTACCAGAGGCAGATCAAGGAGAAGCTGGGTTTCGAGGCTTTCCCGGGGACTCTCAACGTCAAGATCAAAGAGGAGGATTATGATAAACGTCAGCGGCTTGAACGTGGTACATCCATCAGGCTCAAGGGCTTCAAGGACGGGGAGAGGGCTTTTGGTGCAGCGCGTTGTTACCCGTGTATTATCAACGATGAGGAGGAAGGCGCGTTGATCGTGGCGGAGAGAAGCATCCACGATTACGGGGTAATGGAGATAATAAGCCCTCAATACTTGAGGCGTAAAATGGAGCTAGCCGACGGGGATAAGATCAAGATAGCGTTCTTGCCTCTTCGACGATCCGACGCTTGATCTTGCTGCTGCTGTTTAGGTCGTCCACCCCGAACTGGGTTATCTGGTGTATCTGGATGTCTGCGCCTAAAACTTGGTTGACTTTTTCCACCTGAGCCTTGATGCTCTGCTGGTCGTGACCCATGGCAACAATATCAGGCTTGATTTGCTCTATTACACGGATGAGGTCCATCTCCTCGTAGCCGAGAAGTGCCTCGTCAACCACCTTTAACGCCTCGATTACAGCTCTACGTTGATCCTCGGGTATGGTGGGGTCGTGTCCTTTGAGCCTGCGAACGGTCTCGTCTCGTGCGACGATGACCACGAGCTTTGCAACGTCGCCTCCAGCGCTCTTGGCTTCCTCCAGGTACCTGATGTGCCCGTAGTGGAGTAGGTCGAACACGCCGGCGGCTAGGACAGTCTTCATCGTTACCACTCGAAATCGACTAAGCCTAAAAGCTTTAGGGCGTCGAGTATGCCCTCCGCGTAGGCTACGCTTGTTAGGGCGACTGGTTTCTGCTCGCCCCAGTAGTACTCCGCATCGTCAAGGTATCGTTCTGTGTGCTCAAGCATCTCCTGGACCATCTGGTCGGTGACCTCGACGGGGTACTCTTTCTTCTTGAGCTCATCCAGCACCTTCCTGCAGCCTTTGGTGTACTTCTCGATGAGCCTGTCCACCTCTCCTTGAACCTTGTGATTGGATAATACATCTCGTGAACAGTCTGCTAGCTCGACCAGTGCGTCCTCCTCAAGGAAATGGAGCTTCCCCGGCGCTATCAACGCGTGTGGTGAGTCACCGAAATCGTAGAGGGACATTTCCTCGGCTGAGCCAGCCTTGATTGTGGGAAACATGCTTCCAAGGCGTGCTACTCCAACGAGAAGGGATTCGGGAGAGAACTTGCCGGTCTCTATGAGCCGGTTGATGGCTTCGCCGATGCTGAGATACTTGTCCTCGGCCATGTTGAGGTCTAGGAGCATCAGTGTGTGGAACCCGTACTCGTGGTTCTCCTTGAGTGTGCGGAGTACGGTGTCAACTGGTCCTTTCTCTGGGTATGGTATGGTGACGGTTTTACCGAACTTGTAGATGCTGAGCCCTGTGTCTGTGATCGAGGTGAAGATGCTGCTGCCGTGCACGACATCGGTCTCGATGCCCTCCTGACGTGCGTCTAGGAGTAGGCTGATGTGGGTTGTTGCGCTTAACGCGTCGCCACCGACGAGTACCACCACCTTGTGGTGTTTCGCCTCCTTGATGAGCTCGTCTCCATGCTCCTCCATGCCACCCCTTGGTAGTGGAATCACCTTTCTTCCGACTAACTCGCTTAGCTCCTCGATGGTGGTGTCCATCTTCATGGTGTACATCTCTGCGTATACCGACTGGGCTTCCCTTGCCTTTTCGAGCCCCTTGAGGCTCATGTCCATGTGGCTATTGATTCCAAGGCTAACAAGTGTGAGCATCATCGTTCCCTCGTAGGATAGCGGGTGATATTACCGCATGATTGGCAAGTGACTGCTATGTGTGTCTCCCTTCGCTGCTTGAGCCGGGTGTGGCTATTGAAGCCCTGGACTAGCACGATGTCGCATTTCCGGCAGATACCTCTCCTGATCTCAGCTGGTAGGTGGGTTCTGGTCCGTTGGGCGATGCGGCGCAGTAGCTGGATGTACCGTTTTGCCCTCTCTGGGTCTACTTGCACGGTCTCTTGAGCTACCCTGTAGAGGGTTTCTATCCTCTGCAACGCGATTTTCCGGGTATTGTGCCTCGACATGCGGTCCCTGCCTTTGGTTTGATGGATAGTGGAATGTTTATAAGAGTATAGCAAGTAATTGTGAAAGGCGTAGCGGGGTAGGGCAGCCAGGTTAGCCCGTGGGGCTCATAACCCCAAGGTCGGTAGTTCAAATCTACCCCCCGCTACCATCTTAAACACTTGAATTAAGCCGTTTTTAGGCTTGTTTTCGCTATTAATTCGATATTATTCCGCTATAGAAAGAGCGTTTGGAAGAGGTTTTAATTCTACGTTTGAACTCGCAAGCTTCTTTAGAAGCTGTTGTTTTTGATTATTTAATGGCTCCATGGCATCCAACTCAGAATAAGATATTAGCGGTACTTGGCGATGGTATCCCCAAAACCTCTAGCGAAATTGGACAATTAGCTGGACTTAGTAGACCATCTGTTTGGAATGCTTTGAAGAGATGTTGGGAAAACGGCTCAGTTTTGCGCTCTGAAAAGCCGTTTTTTGAGAGTGCGAAGAAGTTTAGGGGAAGGAAAGGTTATCGGAAGAACACCAGGGGTTATTACAAGTATGTACGCAACTTGAAAATGGTAAATAGTATTACACTCGATGGTGCGAGATATGTTGCCTACTCTGAAAATCATGTTGATCCTAGGAGTGCTAGAGAGGAGAGCAAAGCCCAACAGATCTTGAAATTCTTAAAAGAGCATCCGGACCAGGCATATTTCTCGAAAGACATTCATGAGTCTTTGAAGGAAAATGGAGTCAAAATGACTGACATTATGCCCACTATTCGCAGATATGACAGTTTAATCTATGTCCGGGGTTATCGTTCTGAGGACAGGCAAACTCCATTCAGAGAAGGCTATCTACTAACTTGGCTTAATCAAGACTTGCCAAGAGAGAACGCAATACAGGAAGCGATAGAGAGAACGGAAAAAGAATTACTGAATAGAAGCACGACCAATCCGGTTATTGAAAGAGTGCATGCGATTAGGGACAGGGTAATTGAGTCGTCAAAGCTCAGGGAGCTTATCGGTATTTCTTTCTTACAAGGTGAATTGGGACTCACGAAATATGAAATCGAGAACGCGGTTGATAGGGCGATTCAACTCTATCCTGATATCAGACAGACGAAGTTGTTTGGCGCTTACAGGTATTTCTACCATAATTCATTGAGCGAAGAGGATTATAATGCAGCTATTGTTATGAAGGAGAATTACATTCGCAAAGTCAAAGGTAGAGCAAATCGTATTGGGCATAATTGGGAGGCTGTTCCTGAGTGGTTTATTGACACTTTTACTACTGGTGCCAGGTTCTGGACTCAGGAACATAGAGGAAACAGGATGGACCCAAGAAGGATTACGATTCATCTGATTAAACCAGTTGGAAATCGTAGACGAAATGCTGAGGTTGACAGGGTTTGGGAAGTAACGCCTGGTGTTTTTGCTCAGCCTATTACATATGTGCTTGAATGTAAATGGGGTTTGGTTAGAAAACGTGATGTAGACGATTTCTTTGAAGTTTTACGGTGGAGTAAGGATTTTGGAGTAGATACACCCAAGGGAAGACAAGTTAGACAGGGAATAATTGGTGTATTTGCTGGCCAGTCTTTTGATACAAGGGAAAATGTTAGGCTTGAGGATGGTAGTTCAATAAATTTGCCATCTTATGCTCAGAGAATGAACATCCAATTACTCAAAGCAGTGGACTTTAACCAGAGACTACGAGATAAAGGCGTACCTCAATATGTTACAGTTCAGAAAATATGTCGGGCCTCAAAAGACGAAGCAGATGTTAGAGATGCACTGGAGAAGATTTGGGAGAAGCCAGAAGAAGGTCGAGAGATTCTAGCAGATACAATCAGTCGAAATCAAGAAGTATATGAATTTGAACAGATGTTGGAAACGAAATAGTGAATCAATTTGAGAAAAATGAAATGTGTTTATGTTATTTTAACACTATTTTCTAAAATACTCAGGACATCACTAATATCATTTAATACATAGTCTGGCTCCACGTTAGATTCTTCTTTCCAAACATGCCCATACTTAGCATGTGCTGTAGTAAATCCAGATTTTTTAGCAGGTTCAACATCTCTAGTAAGTGAATCTCCAATTACAAGAATCTGTTTTTCTGTTAAATCTGGAATATCTTTTTTGAGTTTTCTAAATGCAAATCTGATAGGTAAACCACCAGATTTGGGGCAACCTGTTGTGTTAAACCCTATTAAAAATTTGAAATATTTCTCGATCCCCATCGCCATAAGGCGTTGATATGCCTTTGTGTTCGGTGCGTCTGTAACAATTGCTAAGAATATTCCTATTTTTTCTAACTCTTGTAATGTATTTTCAACATTTGGGTATGGTACAAGATTTTTCGCTTTCAATAACCGGGTTTCATCTAGTACAACAAGCCTCTTTAGTTGATTCGTTTCGGGCCAATCAGATACTTCATCAAATATCTTCTGCAAACGATCTGTTATATCGGCACGACCATGTGTGTGAACTATACTCAGGTTTCTATGATCTCTTAACCGGTCAGAAAGAGTCCCATGAGGATCGAAAATAACAACCTCAACATCTTTCTCAAGTGCTTCTTTAACGAGTATTAAGGAAAAAAACGATTTTCCTGTTCGTGTTTTCCCAAATATAATGGCGTGACTCGTAAGTATGTCCAAAGGAAAATAGATACGAGATTTAGTAACTTTCTTTTTCACAACAGAACGAATGACATATCCCAAGAATGCGCTTTTAGGACCATCAATGGATACCTCCTTGGTTGGAATATGGATTCTTTCTTCGATAGTTTCCTCAGTTGGGAGGTTTAGCGCGGTGGTGAACATTTTCCTTAGGCCGATTCCGATGTCTTTATCGGATTTGAATCCCGCTGCATCTGTAGCTAAAGCTAGACCAAAATACTTCTTATGTTCTGGAAAAAATGGATACAACTCAGGATTAAAAACAATAACTGGGTCTTTGACATCCGAACAACTCACAAAATAAGTCTTTGAGATCTCCATTTTCGCGCTGTATTTTCTTCTCTTGATCTCATCAACACAATCGCGGAGATTATCTTTTGGAGTTGTGTAAACATAGAAGAAAAGAGCAGCTGCAAACAATTTTTCCTTAATAATAAAATACGGTTTCAAATAATCCTGCATCTGGGATTCCAAGGTTTTTACTGAGTTCATGAATTTTCGTGCATAATCTTCCTCTTCTTTCATTTGTTTTGGGAGAAACTTTGGAAATGGACCACCAAATGTCCCTTGTTGGCCCTTCAAATCTCGTTTAACTTTTTCAGCTTTGTTTTTATGAAACTCGAAGTTTCGATTAGCCCAATTTCTGCGCCCTTCTAACTTTTCTGGAATATCAGATTCTAAGGTAAATGGTAGATCACTTGTAGTAACTAACACCGCTTTAAACAAAGGAGTCCTTGAAAGATGATCTAGGATTCCAGATACTGCACGCCATTGAATGTCTTTTTCAAAACTAAGTCCAAATCTTCTAATGTAGCTCTCTCTATTCGTGACCTCTTTCGCGGCCAAGCAAGCTATACCTACATACTTTCCGTCTCTGTGAAGCACACCAATACCGTTTTTCTCGTCCCAATATTGAATGAGATTAGAAGAATATTTCACAAGACCTGGAATTACCTCTGCGCCCCTCTGTGTGTGCCCGCCCCAGCTCCCTTCTCCGTACCTCTGTTCAAAGGCCCATCTTTTCCACTTATTATAGTCATCATAATGGTCCTCAGCCATAAAATCACGATCTTGAGGTCCTATTGTACAAAAAAGCCTGCGTTTCGAGTGAGAGACAGGAAAGTGAGATGAACTATATTACGGAATATCATCATTCATTCTCTTTTTTCCTGAACCTTTTTCCCAATACCCCCTTTTCCTTTTCATTCATAGAAAAAGGTTCTAAAATGGAAACAGATCATCGTCTTCATCTTCCTAGTGGTCTTGGGTTCCGTCACCGGTGTTCTCCCAGACATCTACAACATGGCCACATTTCTCACAGAGGCCTAATCCATTATTCCAAAGTATTTTCCAGGCATCAAAACCTTTGTCGCTTCTATATTCTTTGCATTTTATACAAAATCCTCTCATGATACTGATTCTACCTTCTCTAACGGAATAAGGTCACGAACAGACAGGATTCCGTTATATATTCCGTTATATATCGGAGAACTGCGCTTCAATAACATTCTTTTTAATATAAAGTCTAAAGTAAAATATGTGTGCAGACACAACGATAATCGTAGACTCGGACGCTTTTGTTAAAGCAACGTCTCCAAGAAAATTACGTCATAGAGACAAGGAGAGATCCGAATTATTATCGGGAATGAGAAATTTCGCAAATACTATTCTGGTTGGGGAGTATGGTTCTGGAAAAACGGTTCTGATAAAAACAGTTATGAAAGAATACAATGATCTCCGAGAAGGCCGGGCAGTCTACATAAACTGCGCAATCTACAGGACCACATACAGTATATTAAAAGAAGTCTTGCCAAAAGGGGACCTCATAGTTTATCGAAGTAACTATGAGTTAATTCGAGAACTAAGGAAATACATCAAGGGAAATAAGACCGTCATTGTCCTTGATAATTTCGATCAACTCAAAGACATGAATCTAATTTCCAGGTTTATGAGTCTAGGAGTCTGTGTTTTCCTACTAACAGACAGTGAGGAGGGTCTTGCTGGGTTGGATACGAATATTCGTTCCAATATTTCGACGACCTTGGTATTACCAAAATATACTGTAGATCAGACTTTAGATATTCTCAAAACAGTAGCCAGCAAAGCCCTATCAAAGGTTAGTTTTACTAACGAAATACTCGAAGAGATAGCGAAGAAGACAGAGGGTAATGTAACCTTGGCTCTCAACGTTTTGAAAGCTGCTGCAATGAAGGCTGAGAGTGAGAAACAGGGGAAAATTGAGAAAAATGACATCAAAGTCGAAGAAGATATTCCTGTAAATGTGTTGAATATTGATCAAAAAATAATAATCGATCTAATGAGAGAGTGGAAACATCTTCCAGCGAGTCGATTATATCAACTGTATTTGGAAAGAATCACTCATCCTAAAGGGGAAAGGGCGTTCCGAAACTATGTCCATGAGCTATGTATCAAAGGGGTATTGAAAGCAATTGGAGATAAGAAAGGAAGATTCTACGAGTATATTGAAGATGAAGTAGAGTAATTTTTACTAATTCGATTAACATGAAATTCAGAAAAAGTTAGACTGATTTATCTCTAAATTTATACTTGTTGAACAGTTTCGGTTACAAATGTGTTTGTGGTGTTACAGTTTTGTCCTACCCTTTTTTCTAACTTCAAATCAATACGTAAACCACACTGATAACAAAATCTTGATCCAGGTACATTTTCAGAATCACATTTTGGACAAATAATAGGTATTAACATGTTTTTACGAGTCTTTTCAACAGGTTTTTTTCCAGTTAATATACTATGAGCCTCATCAACGTCAGCTTCCTCCATATGAAAGTAGAATTTTGGCATATCAGAATCTTCTGTCCATCCAGCAGTCTTTAATAACAACGGATAGGGCAATTGATTTTTCAGCGGATCAATTCGAGAATGCCGGATTAGATATGGCCATACATTTTTCTTTATCCCCGCTCGCTTAGCACTTTCCTTAATTATTCCCCTTGCCGATGAATATGCCAATCGTTTTACCTTTTTTTTATTTAATACTGTCCAAAGTGGTGCATCAGGGTTGTCGGGATCTGGATGATATTCAAGCCAAGAGGTTAACAAAGGTGTAGATATCACAATTCTTGCTGGTGCTCTACCCACCTTTCCATCAACGTTTAATCGTACTCCCATTTCATCAAACTCTAAATCACCGATGTTCAAGTTTAGAATTTCACCAAATCGTCTCACAGACTCATAATAAACCCAAATAAAGGCTCTATCTCTTGGATGTCTAGTGTGCTTGGCCATTTGTTCTATGTCTTCAACAGTTAGAAGGTCTTTTTTACGGATTCTACTTTTGACGGAACGCTTTACTTTTATCCATTTTACTTGCGCGGGATAGCCGTCCTCACATTCATGAAACCACTTGAAAAAACGTTTTATAACAAGCCTAAAATCTCGTTTTGTCCATTCCGAATAGGTACTGTTCTCAATGGATGCAATAAAATCAATAACATCTTCCTTTGTAACGTTAGAGAAATCTTTTCCTAATTTCCTTGAAATGATCCTGAGGGTTGTTAGATATTTAATTTGTCTAGCAATCCCTACACCCTGTGCAATTATTTCTCGGTGGAATCTAAGAACAGTAACTCGATTCGCTTCAACTGTTATTTTTGTATTTACATTTTTAATTTCATTTTCCAATCTTCTTGGATAATTATATACTTCGATGGCATTGTTCATTTAAACACTTTAATTAATTTAAAGTTCAGAGGAAAATTCGTCACGGAGAGATGGAATTCCATTATTCCATAAGCTGCCTCTTTTTTCGGAATAATGGAATTAACGGCAAAATTGCCCCTCGCTAAAATTTATCTTAACTGGCTGTGGGCTTTACGACGCGGTACTAATGCTCCCGGCGAGAGCTTAGTTTCAAAATAAGTTCCATTGGATGCGCACACACGCACGTACCGTTCCATTATTTCTTCCAAACTTAATGGAAATATCGGAATCTAGTATTTTATTGATTTAGATAGTAGAATAGATCCATTCCAGTAGATCAATTTCTATATTTTTGTACATCAAATGAGTTTGACTTCGTTATTAACGATGAATATTGAAACGTCCATTTTTTCAAGGGGGAATGTAATTTGTTCAACGTATCGTTCATATGATTTTGTGACTGCTAAAGCATACTTCTTATTATCACTTCCATCCATCGTTCGCATTAATTGGAAAATGGCGGTACCTAAATCAACGGAAAGAGCCTTTGTATCACCTTTCATTTCGATTATTAGTTGAATCCCATTTCGTTCCGCAATTATATCCGGCCCTCTCTGATGCCCGATACTTTTCGAAATAATTCGATAACCATTAGAATTTAGATATTTTATCATTGGATCAAACATTTCATTTTCTTTCAAATGAATTACCTTGTGCTAAGAATATAGATTCGAAGCTGAAAAATATAATATCTACCGCATTATTTTCTTAATAATCTCAGGCTTTCACCACTGAAATCCCGTTGTTTTTCTCAACTCGATAGATATGGTCTGCAAAGCTCTCTAATTCCCTTTCATGAGAAACTAGAATCACTTGTGGGCATTTGAGTTCGTTTAGTATATCTCTAACTTTGTAAAGTTGTTCCTTGCTAAATCCGTCAGTAGGTTCGTCCAAAATTAACAAGTTTGACTTCATTCCAGAGGATACTTTCTGGACAAGACTGTTCAAAGATAACCTATATGCCAGAGCGACGCTTGTTTTCTCTCCACCACTGAGATACTGAAGGTCCTGTTCGTACCCATCTTGTTCAACAATTGGTGTAAAGTCCTCATCAATCCTAGCATCTTTGGTTGTGTCCTCTACTAATATTCCAAACCATTCTCTGAATTTTTCGTTGAACTCTTCATTAATACTGGCAAGAACACTGGTTTCAATTAAGGATATAGTGGGAATGAAATACTCTCGAATCCAAACAACATACTCATAAAGTTTTTCCGATTGCAGTTTCTTCTTTTTCTTTGTTTCAATTGTCTTAACTAACTCTACTAAAAATTGTTCAGACTTGTTTATACTTTCTCTGAGTGCAGAGAGGTCACCTGATATCTTTTTAATAGATGCTTCTTTCTTTTTGTCCTGACCCATTAAATTCTTTATTTCCAGTTCTAATTCCTTAAGCTGTTCGTGCTTTTTCTTGGCTCCTTTCACGAAGCTTTTATCATCTTTTACTTGCACACCTAGTTCCTTAATCCGTTTTTTTGACTCAGTGATGCTATCTTGATGACCTCCAAATTGTTTTTCAAGTTTCTCCAAGTCTTCCTGAGCTTTCTCGTAATCTTTAAGTTTCTTCAGGAGCTCGTTTGCGTTCTTCTTGCTTTCTTCGAGGGCTTTTAATTCGGTCTCAAGCTTCTTTTTTTCTGATTCCTTACTTTTAACCTTGTCTTTGAATTCCTTTGGATCGGCGGGTCTATCACATGTAGGACAGGTTCCTTTCTCTTCAACGGTTTTATATTCCTCAATTTTACCATCCAAAGCGCCCTCTCGTCTTCGAAGTTTTCTATCCTCTTTGTCTATTTCTTTTATTTCAGAATCAATATCATGAGTGGTCTTTTCTGTTGGCTTTGTAATTTTCTTTAAATTATCTATCTCTATTTTGGCTTTATCAGCTTCTTTCTCAGTCTCCTCCACAACCTTATCAAGTCGGTCAATCTCTTTTTCATTAACTGTGATTTGCTTCTCGATAACAGGTATCTTCCCAGCCACTTCAGTTAGTTGTAATCTTTTTTGTCTCTTTTTCTCTATATCTGCCTGAATTTTCTCACGCTCTTTTGATTCGTCTTTTTCCTTTTTTTCAAGGGGTAAAATTCTTTTCTTATCTTTTGTTATTTCCTTCGCTGAATCAATTTTCTTTGTTTCGTCTTCTTTTAATCCACCAGAAGCTCCCTTGAACTCTATAGCCTTCTTTTCAATCTCTTTGTAAAGTAAGGAGGCATTATCTGCTGTGATTTTGTAATCCTCAATTCTGAACGCTTTTCTAAGAGTCTGAAGTCGCTTTTCTGCATTTTCAGATATGATTGATTTCATTTCTTCTTGGGGAGTGAATATTGCATAAGTGAAAATCACACTTTTAGCACGAGGTGCTGTTGGTTCGTTAAAATTTAAAATGTCCAAGATTTTTGGCTTCAACTCAGAAGGTGATAGTGGAAGTTTACCTTGAGAATCAGTAATATAACAACCATTGCTTGATTGAGAAACTCTGGTCCTTGCTCTTTTCAGTCTTCTTTGAACTTCATATTTTTCTCCGTCAACTGAAAAACCAAGCCTCACAATTCCATCTTTTTCACCTGTCCTCATTAGAGAATTGCCTTTAATCCCCCCAAGACCAAATAGCGCAAACTCAATGGCCATTAGTATAGTTGACTTGCCTGAACCGATATCACCTTCAAATAATGAGGTACCAGTCTGAAAATCTAATTCTAGTTCTTGGTAGCTTCTAATATTTTTCAGATATAGTGAGTTTAAGATCATGAGAACACCTCATTCAATCCGAGTGATTCAAGTGCCTCTTCTAATAATCGAGTTGTGTAATCACCTTTTTTCTCATCAATCTTTATGTTTTGTCTAAGTGTTCCAAGTAATTTTTCGGCAACTTTTGCTCCTTTATCTCCCTTAAGGTCCTTGACGGATACCGTAATATTTCCAATGTTTTCTCGTAAAAGTTTCTTCTCAATTGAAGGCACATCTTCACCCGAAACTTTCACGGCCTCAAATTCCTTCGAAGACAAACCATATTTATTAACATCAACAAACTGTGCGCCGTTTGTAAGGAGCATGTTCTTAAAGTTCCAAGTTTTTATTTCAGAGGTTTTACCACCTGAAAGTTCTCCTTTAATTTTAAGTAGAACAATTTTATCTTGAACGTCCAACTCACCGAGCTTTTTCTCAATTTCACCATTAGCTTTGATAGAGTTTTTCCCTAATACATCGAATTCAATATACTTTAGCTTCTCCGGTCCGAATAGCTCAATGAATTTTGTGTTTTTCACCTTATCATCAAAATCAACAATGTAAAATCCCCGTTTTTCACCTTTGGCTGTTTGTTCAAGGTCTCTTGCATAACCACTGAAAATGGGTCCAGGGAATACTATTTTGTCATATCCAGGTAATTTCTCTTCAACTCGTTGATGGATGTGCCCACCTGCATAATAATCAAATCCTTTAGGTAAGAATGAAACAGGAATTGAGTCCATAGCTGCCAAGTGAGGTGGTTTGAATTCAGTCAGACCCGCGTGAAAACAAAAGATTTTGAACCCATCCTCATTCTCTAAAGTCTCCCTGTCAAGTATCTCAAAATACGCTTTTTCTACTCCACCTTTCCTGGCGTTGATCCCAACTAATTTTGCCTTAGTTTTTTGGTCAACTACAAAATCAAGGGCGATTTTTCCTCCTTCTGCGTCTCTCCCCTGTACAACATTTTTGATTAGACCTGCGCTCTCTAGAATATTGATTATCGAGTCCGAGTTCGGATTATAATCATGACTGCCAAATATTACATAAATAGGAATCCCGTTATCATGAACTTCTTTGAACTTCTTCACACAGTTATTCACTACACCCATGTCTGGGATTCCAATATGGAATATGTCTCCAGAAATCAGGATAAAATCGACCTTTTCTTCAATACATCGTCCCAGAGCATCGTTAAATTTCTCACGTTCTATTATCTCAAGTGAAGGGTGTCGATTTGCCCCAAGGTGTAGGTCTGCCAAATGAGCGAATTTGAACATTTATTTTACCTCATTATCACTTTTTCAGCTTTTTTTTCTGTGCCTATAGACTCTCCAATATAATCCTCAAACTTGGGAATATGCACGGGAACAGCAAATTTGGTGAAGGTGCTACTTACAATGGCCTCACCTTTGTCTAAGCTAGCAATTGCCCGATCATCACTTGATAGGTCTTGACATGCGCTATCAATAACTGCTTTTCGTTCTGCAGCCATTTCGTTTCCAAGGATTATTTTTGTATTTAGGTTTGCTAGTACTTCTCTTGGTATTAGACTTGTCAATTGAGTAATTGCTATTATGCCAACTTTGAACTTTCTACCCTCTCTAGCAATTGTATTATAGATGTTGTCACCAGCTACCAGAGATTCTGAGCCAAGTACTCTTGGTGCTTCTTCGATTACGACTGATACAATTGGCTTATCTTGAAGAGTTCCTTCCGATTTATAATTCTGATATCTCCAAAAAATGTTACCCGCTATCATGCTACCGATTAGTAGTTCAGCTTGATCCATTAACCGTGAAGTATCAATGATTACAGTTTTACCAGATTCAAGTGCTCGAACGATATCTGCAATTGTTGTGGAACCCGCAGTTGCACTAAATACTAGATTTCTGCAAATTAGCTCACCGTCTTTGATGTAAATACCCAGTACACTATTGAATTTTCTCTGAAGAACCTGTAAAGTAATCGGTCTTACCGAATCTATCACAGCTCCGCGAACAATATTCTCAATCCATTCATTGCCAAATTCAGAATAGTAAACGGACAACGCATCTTTTTGTGCAGGAGTGAACTGGATTAGATCGGTCAGATTACCAGGTAAAATTGAGTTAAGATTTATAACAAGTGTATTCCCGCCTTGTGGAGGTGAAGGAGAATAATATATTACATTCTCTTTTGCCTCTGGGTGGTCTTTTAGACCTATACTATGTCTGCCATAATATTCATCATGGGGGTCTAAAACTAGAATACCAAATTTGCTACTTGGGAGTGAGCTCCAAAGCATTACCTTGACAAGGTTGCTCTTTCCTCTCCCTGTTGTTGCTGGAATGAGGACATGATGTCTAAGCATATCTTCACCGTTAAGATAAACAGGAACTTCGAGAGTCTTTGAGCCGCTACGTACATCTCCTAAATAAATGGGGTCAGATGGTTTAGTTAAAAATGCAAGATCATCTTTGCTTATTGTTTGAACAGAGCTAAAGAAAGGTGGGAGTATTTTTGGCATTTTTGGTTTATTATTTTGAATGGTTAAGACGGCTTTAACAGATGCAATGATGTAATTTCTTAAAGCGGGGTCCATGAAATCTAAATCCCCGGTAAATCCTTCGAGTTTCATTCCCGATATCATTTCAAGCTGTTTAGATCCAATTTGACTCCCAAACTTTAGGTCATAGACCTGTAGAATAGAATAACTAGTTTCATCATGATCAACCCTTAGAAGGTCTCCCATTTCGATACTTGATCCACTTTTCTGTCTGATTATAATCTGACCATGAGAGCCAGCTATTACGGTTCCAATTACATCCATTTTTAATCACCCATTAATTTGTTTAAGAAATCGTGTGCATCTGTCGTTTTCAGGCATTTTTTAAGACGATCAAGAACACCTGAACTACTAGCACATGAAAGGAATTGTAGATTTTGGCCCATTTTTTCAGAGCCAGTCACTCTAGCGAACTTGTCTGCATCTATCAAACCATATGGATAACCTGGAAAAGCAGGGTCACTTGCGTTTTTAGAAAGCGAACAAATATACTTTTCAATTTCAGGATTACCCTTTTTCAATGCTTGTTCCTTTAGGAACTCCAAACGGAATACATAGTCTGAACTTGGATGAAGTCTTACTGCGTACATTTCAGCACGATGATCTGGTTGTTCTATGTTTACTATAGGATGATAATACCATGCATCTTTTTCAAGACCAGTCTCCGTGACTAATTCTGCGATTGCAGCAAGAAGCGGATATCCAGTTGTAGTAAACAACGTTGATGTTTTTGATAACCCAACAAGTAATACGTCTTTTTCCATGGCCTTAGCCATTACTTCATTTGAATAGATTCTTTCATTAGTAACGGTTGTCTGAAGAGTGCCATCACGGATTACTGCATCTCCTTCATCCATTTCATAATCTATCATCAAACCAGCTACCTTCCATTCAGCAAACTTTCTTGATGTCTCAGCAATTCTACCAATAGGAATTCTAAAAGACCCGCTCATCAGGGTTGGGTCAAATGAGTAGAATTTTAAATCTTTTACATCGGGTAGATAACCGGCCCATTCCGGTTTTATTGGCACTAATTCAGTCTCATAAAATATTTGACCATTTTCTGCTGTTGCATAGCATATCGTGTAAAATTCAATTCTTTGTGGAAGATGACGGGGGTTCAACCTAACACCATCTCTAAAAATGTTAAAGAAGACTCTTGTAAGATGAACAGAGATATTTGATGATTCGTAAATAGGGGCATTTCCACCATCCACATAGCCAAATTTGTTTCTAGATTCCATCTTTTTGATTAATTGAAAATGATCCTTTGAGAACTCATGCGGAGTATACCTATCGTCAGCGAAACTCGGTTGACCAATTGGCATCTGAGTTATTTTTTCACTTAATCTGTCAATGACTCTTTGGATAGGTAGCATCCTAGGAACCTCCATCTCTATTTCTTTTTTAACTTTCAACATTCAAAAACTTATCCGATGACTGGAACATTACCTTTAGTGCCATTACTCCTGCTGTAAGATTCTCTACCAAATTCTGAGATACAACTAGATGTAACGATAATTTATGTTTTGGTATATCAGAGTCTAATGGTTGAATATGTTAATTTAATAGTATCAGATACTTCCAGACATATTCCTTTTAGACTATAAACTTACAAATTATTATCATAGCTTTTGATGGGTGAGTAAAAGTGGCGTTGAAAAATATATCGAGTAAATCTCAGCTTACACCAATTGGGAAATTGGACCAATGCCCGCACTGTGATACTAATTTAGATAAAATTCCAAAACGTAAGAAAAAATGCCCTCATTGTGGAGATTATATTTTTGTCAGGACAAGACCTCTTGATAGAAAAAAAGTGCTAGTTACAGAAAAACAGAAAAGCGATGTAGAACGGGAATGGAACAGGTATTACGAAGAAAAGGAATATTCTCAATTATTACAAGACGAGGAATATCAAAAAGAGAAAAAAAGCCTTTTTTCAGAATTGGGAAGAGACCCTACGCTAGCTGAATTGAAAACTAGTGTTCTGGAAAATCAAATGTTAGAATACACCTCAAAAAGACAATGGGGATTGTATAGAAATTGTATTTTAGAGATTTCTGAGACTTTAAAAAAGGAAGGAAAACTAGAAGAAGCGCTAAATTCATTCTTTCAGGTCTGTTATCTTGATGTTAATGGCGCTAACAATGTAATGACAACAAACGGAAAAGCAATGTCATATACAAAGTCTGAAAAAATGGGAATCTTGGATTTTGATACAAAGTTTGCTTTCTTTGCACCTGCGATTATAACTTACATTAGAAATTTGATTTCTGAAATAAATCTGTCTGAGGATGAGGCTAGAACATTATTTATCAAAACGAATGAAAAGTCAAAACCTATTGAAAAAATGCCTGTAAGTCCTGATGATGCATGGGTTCAATTAAAATCAAAAATTGAGGACGATAAAAAAATTGACGCTTTTGACGTTTCAAACCAGACTCAAGTAATCAAGGAAATTGATACATTAATTAAACAAAATAAAATGAATGATCTAAAAAAACTATTACTGAAAGTTAGATCCCTTTACAAATCAAAAAAATACAAGATTGAAAATGTTGACGAGGTAAAATCATTCATCATTAATTTAATGGATTCAAAAAACAGAAACATATCCCATCAGGGAGAAACCCTAATGTTAACAGTGCTTAAGAAAGATGAAATAAAATTCAAAAGCTTAGCGAGTCATTATGTAACGAAATTCAAAAATGACTTTTCCGAACAAATCGAATCACACACAATTGGCCAATTAGGAGCCATAAATGTTGAATTAATTAAACCACTAATACCACTCTTAAAAGAAACCATTAGAAATTCTAAAGAATGGAATACAAGACGATTTGCCGCGTTTAACCTAGGTCGAATTGCAGAAAAACAACCTGATCTAGTAGGCGATATAATTCCCGTGATGATTGACTACATAAAGAATCCATTTGAAGTAACTATCCGGGATCCAGTAAAGATCGAGACATCAATTGGAACAATAAGTTGGGATATGTCGGTTGAAAAAATGATGGGGGTAGACCAAAAACAATGGTTGAAAGATGCATACATAGACACTCTTGGAATGTTTGCGAAGGGGGATAAACAATTGATATTTTCATATCGCTCTTTGATTGAGATAATTGCCAAAAGTGATAAAAGTGAATATTCTCGAAAAAAAGCACAAAAAGTACTTGATCTCTTAGATAAATAATAAGTTGTTATCGCAAACATGTTAATTTTGAACTTGAGAGTCTAAACGAGAGTATAGACCTACCCCCCGCTACCATTTCTATAAAAACAAGCGAGGGTTCAATTTCGATCCCCAGTATATCGATAGCTTAATTGAGTTATTAACACCGTCTTTTTGAAATTAATTTGAACAGCGGTCTGTACAATAGAAGTTGCCATAGATTTCATGAGAGCAGTGTCCATTTTGTCCAGCATGTCCAGTATTGGTATTCTATATACAAATTTACTTATTTTCATATTGGGTATATGGACCCTGGACATCTGGGACATAAAGGACACTCCTTGGTTTCTAACTCCATTTGTTAACAAGTCACTGGTTTTGATACTCAAATCTCATTCTACGTCTATTATACTTCTTCTTATGATTCACATCTGATGTTCCAAATCGCGCTCGCGTTGTCAGATATTTAGTTCTATGGAATTAGGACATACAGACTTATGTTGACCTTTACGTGACCTTTAATCGTGGATAAAAGATGAAAATCTCCTTGAAGGGTATCATACTCTTCCTCATCCTCACAGGATTTATACTACGAATAATGAGTTTAGCCTGGACCTCCCCTTTCCACCTAATACGAGAATATGAGACACCATTCATCATTCAAGGTTTCATCATCGTGCTGATTCTCCTAGGATCTATACTCCTCGTTCGTCTCCTTCCTAGGGAATTTTTTGAGAAAACACGGAAAAAATACTCTATTACCCGTATTTTCACAGTTGGAGAGAAGACACTCGCAGTTATCTGGGTATTTACATTGGTATTATCACTATTCTCACCCATGATTGCTGGAATCTACAGATTTCTCATCATAGTTTTCCTCGCGATGGTAGGAGTTCCCTTCATGTGGTACGTCCTACGAGAGGAGAAAAGTGGGGACCAAGGTGAAATCGGTATTTACCCAGATACTGTTACGCGGATTCACCCGGACGACTTGGACGACTACTACAGGTATCAATCAGTTTTCACACCGGATTATGATGATTACCTAATGAGACTCAAAGAAAAACATGACAAAAGAAAAAAACAACTATCGAAAGAAGACGACGAAAACGAACTATAACGTTCAATATCACATCATTTAGGGATCTCCATGAAGCAGGAGCGTATAGTCGGCAATACTATATGGAGTAGAAGGAGGGAATCATCGCTAATATGCAGATTATCGGTTCCAACGAAATGATTGAACAGCACTAATTAGTGTCAGAGAACAACAAAACCAAATCATAGCTGCTACCGTGCAGTTTCTCGAGTCGATTGGGTGACATAATTCTTCCAAAAAATGTATTTAGGTATTCATAAGTATTGGACCAGGTCTGCCTTTAATTTAATATTAACCCCCCATTGAACACCATCCACCCAAGTTTACTCTACCTATCCGTGTTTCAGGTTCTTCAAACTCAATGCGGATGGCGCTAAGGCAATACCTCCAAGGGCTGTACATCTGAGCTCTCTAGGAAGCATTTTTCCCACTGACATTACTGCATCGATAGTCTCGTCTAGAGGAATAGGGTTAATGTACCCCCCCATAACAAGATCAGCGCAGACGAAAGCTGACGAAGCCGCAAGAGCATTCCTAGTATGACAAGGAATCTCCACCATGCCTTGGACAAGGTCACACACAGACCCCATTGTATTTTGGAAGGCAATAGCCGCTGCATTACTAGCTTCCTCTGCTGTTCCTCCGGCCGCCTCTACAACCGCTGCTGCACCCATTGCGCCGGCCGCTCCTATCTCAACCTGACACCCAGCAACTTCAGCTGCAAAAGTACCCTTAGTAGATAGAATCAAGCCAATTGCAGAGGCAGCGAACATTGCATGAGCTATCCTCTCCTTACCAAGTCCTTTCTCCTCCACAAGTGTGGTGAATACACCTGGGAGTGTACCAGCAGCCCCACCTGTTGGGGCAGCACAGACCACACCCATGCTACTATTGACATGCATGACAGCCAAAGCTCTAGTCGCGGCTCTGGTATGCAGTCCGCCAGTGAACAATCTACCATTTTTTTCACTTTCCATTATCTCACCTGCTGTTGGAGTAAGTAGCTGCATGCCTTCCTGTAGCTTCAATCCATTCTCGACCCCGGATTTCATCAATAAATACCTCTTGTACATCTCGTCAATGGCTTGTTGCCTCGATATACCAAGCAAGGTGGATTCGTAAATTAGTGATACCTCGCCTAAAGATTTAGTGTGCCTTGATGCATATGCCACCATTTCCTCGGAACTCGTGAATAATGCCTTGCCAATGAGAGAATGGAAGAAAGGAGTGATAATCCAAACTCGTGACACTCCATCAGTCTCTCTAAGCTTATTTTGAATATCAATGCTAGAGGATTCGCTACTTTTCTGGACTATTAAGGAAATTTCCCCCTTGGTGACATCAGTTAATGAGATTATTCCCTTGACTCTGCTTAGCTCTTGTTTAATGATGTTGATTTTACTCGTTTCAGCCTCCACAAGAATCTCATGGGAGTCGCCAGTGATGTGGACGGGCCAACTGTTAAACTCGTCAACCTGTACAGCTCCACCACCAATAGATTTTGCAAAAAGGTCTATCGTAGAACCGTGTTTTGAAGAGCCAGTAATGTGGATGGTGTTGGGATGGACCTCACGTTCGAACTCTTCTATTTTGAACTGGATATCTACACCATTGTTGGCTGCGAAATCTAGAGCATTTTCGAACCCGCTGGTGATAATCTCATTACCCATTATGCCCGTGGCGAACCCTAAGTCACTACCTTGCTGTTGATACACTTCTGCATAGGACCCTTTTTTAACAAAACCGATAACTACGTGCTCTGGATGCCCGTTCAATAAGTCTCGAATTATTTTCCCAAGATGAAACGAAGCAGCTGTATGTGAACTTGATGGTCCCCTCATGATAGGCCCAAGAACCTCATTGAAGATACTCACCTTCTTCATTGTCCAAACCCTACTGTATTTTGGAGGGATTATATATTTCAAGTAGTGGGGGCCATCTGAATGAGCTAATGAGTCCTCCACACTTTATCTGTCCCAGCCAATTCCTCCTCAATTATTTTCTCTAAATCACCAGTACCATAGATCTGAACAAGCTCCTCCTCACTGAGTGCCTCAATCTCCATTTTTCTCCACTTGTTGATACCCACAAGATCATTGAACTCAGCCCAAGAGACACCCATCTCAGATATCGTCCGTATATTTCTCCCATGTCTAAGCTCATCAAGTGCATCAACCATTGCCTTTGCTGCCGGGTACAAACAGATCATCGGGACAGAAACATATCTAACACCTCGATTCTCTAACTCCTCGAAAGTAAACGGAGGAGTCTTACCACCAGGAATAACATTGAACGCCAACGGTGCCGGAACCTGATCCACAAGCTTCCCTACTTCATCCAGACTCTGAGGAGCCTCTACATATACATAATCAGCACCAGCCTCAGCATAGGAAACAGCCCGATCCAACGCTTCATCAAATCCAAGAACCGACCTCGCATCGGTACGAGCCCCAATCGCCATATCAGGAGCCTCAGCATCCCTCGTCTTCACCGCAGTCTTGACTTTCTGCAACATCTCAGAAACAGGAATCACCTGTTTCCCAGCAAGATGACCACAACGCTTCGGCCAAACTTGGTCCTCAAACCTTATGCTCGCTGCCCCAACCCGGGCAAAGTTTAACGTTGTCCAGTGAGCATTTAGCGCGTTCCCATACCCTGTATCCACATCAACATCAACGGGTAAATCAACCGCGTTAACAATAGTTCGCGTGCGTTCAACCATCTCATGGTAGCCTATAAGACCCATATCAGGCTGTCCAATGAGTGACGAAGAAATACCATACCCAGTTGTTCCAACAATATCAAACCCAGCCCTCTGGATTAAGAGGGCGGATAACGCGTCATAGGCGCATGGGCGGAGGTGAAGCCCCTTGCTGTTGATAATCTCCTTGAACCGCTTGCCTTTAGATGCCATGAGTAGAACTCTAGTCAACGGTATTAGTAAATTGGCTCCCGGGTAGCTGTTTAATACCTCACTGAACGAGTTTAGCATATGTTAAACGCTGTCGAGAAACAGGTCTTCGATTACATAGAGTCCAACCGGGACCCAATGATAAGTTTCCTACGAGAAATGGTGAGCATCGACACCCAGACTCCACCAGGCCTCAATTATGACGTGATCTGTGAACTTATCGCTGACAAGTACAGCTCCCTCGGATACACCACCAGCATCCACGAGGCTACCGAGAAGTACCTCAACCTCTCCGGGAAGACCCACATGGGACTGGAAGGACCAAGGAGCAACTTGGTAGCACGGCTGGATGGCTCAGGGAACGCCCCCACTATGCACATTAGCGCCCACACAGACACAGCAGCCATCCAAGAGGAGGGATGGACCGTTGACCCGCTGGGTGGAAAGTTGACCGATACCACCCCTTACACTAAATCGATCCACGACAAGGGTGGAGGCTACATCTGGGGCAGAGGAGTCGCAGACGATAAGGGAGAGCTCGCGGCACTCACCCTCGCCGTGGAGGCGCTAAAGAAGCACGACTTGAAACTCGGAGGAGACTTGATTATAACGGCTAACTGCGATGAGGAGATAGGCGGAGTAGCTGGTCTCGGGTATCTCATAAAGGAGGGAATAGTTAAGGCGGACATCGGTGTGCAGCTGGACGGCGGCTTGGAGGGAATTGGGCTAGCTGCGATGGGCAGGACAAGGTTTCAGTTAACAACCCATGGGGAGAGTTACCACGGGCAGGTGCCTATCCTCGGCATAAACGCCATCGAGAAGATGAGTAAACTCAACGTCGCGTTAACAGACTACTGGAACAACACGCTACTCAAACGAAAGGTACCCGTCCCCGGGATTGACTTGGGGGACGCTCTCAGGGAGAGGGGCGTCGAGGACCTGACGGCTATGATGAACATAGGTACAATCAAGGGGGGAGTCCAAGGTGCAACGGTGCCCGACCACTGCGTAGAGGAGGTGCTGCGGGGTATGGTGCCCGGCGAGACCTTCCAGCAGACCTACGACGAATTCAAAGGAGTGTTGGACGCCGAGAAAGCCAAGGACCCCAAGCTTGAGTACTCGCTTGACGTGATCAACTATCGTGAAGGATACGTGGTACCAGCCACCGACCCGTACGCATTGGACTGTCAGAGTATCATCAACGAGGCTGTTGGGGTAGAACTACCATTCACAGGTACCCTCGCCAGCACGGATATGAACTATCAGGTTGTGGATGGAGGCATGAAGTGCATCGCCTTCGGAGTCGGAGGAAGGTACCACCGCGGACACAAGCAGGACGAGAACGCATCCATCGATGAGATAATTCAGTGCAGCAAGGCAGTCGCCCTAATAATATTGAGGAAACTAGGCTTTGCCTAGCCCCTTTTTACCAAGGCTGCCTGTTTTTCGCGTATTCTGCCGAGTATAGGATTGATTCTAGGCTCATTCCGACGTTGTTCTTAATCGGGTTGAGGGTGACATCAAAGTTCTCGTTGAGGTGCTTGTCGTAGTAGAGTAGCTTCGAGTACACTTTCTCCCTAAGCGCTTCAACCTCGCCTGTCCCTTTCTCAAGCTCCTGGTCCAGCACCATAGCCATGCCTCCCAGGTGCGTCATCCTGAACGAGACCTCCCTACCCTCGACGGCAACCTTCTCAGCCATTGTAGCTTTCCGGTTGTGGACCTCCTCGTTGAACCTCAGCACCGGGTTGCTGACGTTGGTTGCCTTGCTGATGAGTGGTTCCATCATCCCCGTGTACATCTCCTTCTGGGGAGTATCAGCGGAAAGAATAGGCAAAGCCTCCTGCCAGACATCAAGCAGTAAACCCTGAACATCCTCAACAAGCTCACTCTGGAACTCAAGGGAGTCACCTAGAGGACTATCGGTTGGTGTATCGTCCCACATCCTCGGATCGTACCAGAACGTGCATTCCGGAATCATCATGAACATGTGGGGGTTCCTCATCTGACCGTACTCGTAGATGTAGCACCCCGTGATGGGCTCGATGTTCCTGTTGCCGCTTGACCACTGACGAAGGTAGCCTCGTGCAGGTGTAATGTAATATGCCTGGCTGACACCGGGTGCAATGGTTGTACCGGGTCGTTTACGGGGGAAGATGCTGTATCTCCTCGCTGACTCCCAGAGATAGTGGTATAACTCGGGGCAGGGATGGGGGACCTGGTATGTTATTCCGCCCCACTTCATCTGGTGGAGGCTGCTCACGAAATGGAAGTCCATCCGGTCCATTAGGCTCATCAAGGCACGGGTCTCAGCCGTTGGGTTGTTCAGGTCTAGTGGTCCGAACCGGAACGGGAAACACCATTCAGGGGTCTTGTATACCGGCGTTCTGTAATAGTTGAGGCTGAAATTCAGGACAGTCTGCTCTCCCTTCTGGAAGCCCTCGCATAGGCGGGCACCATCTGGGTCACTGCATGGGATCAGGTACCATGTATAATCTAACGCCTCCCGGGTGTCCTCATCTTCTGCGAGTCTTTGCGCCATATAATCAAGCATCGGTCCACCGATGGGCTCCTCGCAGTTGGGGAACCCGTGGATAAGGGCATTGTACTTGCCATCGCCTACCTTCATGCAGTCGATGGTCTCACCGTTGGTGGACTTGCCGAGGTCGATGTACTCGACTTCCTTGTACTCTTCAACGACCTTGGCTACCTTTTCATGTATCTCGTCAACCGTGTAGTATACCTTCCAGTCAGGGATGTCCCCTAGAAAACCCGAGTAGTCAACCATGGGTAAACACCCACCTTATCGTATATGAGATTACAGGAGCGGTCAGCCTGTGCCTTTTCCTAGGCTCTCCGTGAACTCTAATGATGGCTGCTCTGCGTCCGGGCAGAACTCCTGGTCCCAGTAGAACTCATCGCAGAAAGGTGCATGGTGTAACGTCTGGGTCCTACGCATGTACCGTTTCCTTCCAAGGTTCCACTCCGGTGAGTCCCCGGTGTAGCAAGATGAAAGATACGCGATTTCCGGGTCGTTGAAATCCTTGAGAGCCTCGGGTACTAGGCACTTGTCAAACCTGTATATGACCCTGTGATCATCCAGAACAGCAAGGGTGAAATCACCTAATCCCGAGTTTGTCCAGTTACTCACGGCGTTGGGCTTCATCTCAACCGCCAATATCTCATCGTTGAGGTTGTGCTTTTGAGCCCTGACCTGCATGGTCACGATTTCCTTGTAGAGGTGTACACCCTTCTCCTCTCCAAGTAGCTCCACAAGTGCCTTGACTCGATGGTAACCCAGTCTACGGAAGGACTTAGTGTACTTCATGCTTGTTACCATGATCTTATCTTCGGGTGATGTGTCGGAGGTAACTCCGAGGTGCATATTCGTGAAATGTAAAATTGATTTCACCAGTTTGGGGTAGTCTTTGATATGCGGTAGATCAAACTTCTCTTCCTTATCAAAGGATGGATCGTCGCTGTACCCCTTTAGGGCGTCCTGCAATCGACCATAAAGTGTTCTCACATAATCATCCACGGTTTCTGGTTTGATCTCCAGTAAGAACCCTAGAAAGGAATCAGTGCTTTCGAGATTGTACTCGACCTCGCCCCGGATGGTCACCTCTGTTGGTTTCTCGGGATCATAGACATTATGGACCTCGATATTCATGCGTAACCCTCTACGAGATGACCTAGGCTAGGTTTTGCATATGAATATTATCAAGAATCAGTTTTGAAGTTCAGCCCACGTTTTTGATTTTATATAATTTCAGGGATATACATACTCAGGCTGCGTTATATGAGAGGAAAATGGCATCTAGCGTTCATTTTCATTGTACTTGTTTGTATCTCCCTTCATCATGAGGAGATTTGTGTATGTTCCGATGAATTAGTCATAACAAGTACAGTTACCGTTCGATCAGGTAAGTCGAAGACATACGAGAACCTGACGATATACTATGACTCCTCGATGGGTCCAGTCTTCGACGCCAGTGGGTCTTTGAGGATGATTAACTGCAAGGTTGTGCCCCTTAATGGCCCAGTGGACTTCATCGAATCGTATGAAGGGGAAGTTTACCTGGAAAACGTGACAGTGATCAATCCTGTATTCAACAACACGGCCAAGTTATTCCACATAGAATCGTCGGATGTAACTCTAATCGACTCGGATTTTGAGGGCTTCAGGGGATCCGAGACATGGTGGATTGATGACATGGTTATCTCCAACTGTAGTTTTAATATGACGGGGCAGATTCGTTTCGAGGCCAACAATAAACTGACCGTAACCGGTAGCAGGTTTGACCTATACACGAACCGGAGCGCAACGTTTCTTAATATCAGGGGTTCAAGTCGTAGTCGATTCTATAACAACAATATTACTTTACCATTAGAAACAGCGATAAGGCTTGGTGCATGGCTAACCGCGGTTGATTTCTTCCGTACCAATGATACCGTGTTCGCTGGCAATGAGGTTAGGAACGCGGGGAAGGTGTTCGTAGCGAATGGAGCTATAGACGTCGTGTGTAGGGACAACATCCTAGCGAACGACGAGTACGTCAACTCGGAGCTACAGGTAACTGGTGGAAGCAGGAACGTCCTGATTGCAGACAACGTGATCTGGAACCTACATGACAGCATTGAGATTTACGATCACGATAACATCACCCTGGTTGGCAACCATATAACCACGAACGTCCTCGGGTTCTACATAAAACCATCAAACACCTCAGCCCCGACAGAAGTCTATATCCTCAATAACACCCAGATCGGAGGATCGGTTTCAACGCAGGTCACAAACGGGCTGGTCATAGATGGCAACAAGTTCATAGACACCACTCCAATCCACCTCAGAAACAACACAAACACAGTCTTCACGAATAACATCCTAGAAAACAGCACACTTCTAAACGATGATAGCGCCAACACAACGATCGATGGAAACGTGGTTCTGACAGAGCCTGACATCTTATGGTTCCGAAGCCGGGGGGACTCATCTGAAACCCTAGGCACGAATCAGGTGCATATTCTTGAGGACTACCCGCCAGAGATCACTAACATTGTGTTCCACCCGTCGAACCCCCTTGACAATGAAACAATCACAGTCAGAGCGGATGTGTGGGACGGCACAGGAATACAGTATGTCATGTTCCACAGCAGTGTAGACGATCGCTCGTGGGACTCTAGAGAAATGACACAGATTTCAGATGATGCTTACGAGATCGAGATTGGACCATACGTGAATGACACCGTTGTCGAGTTCTACCTATCCGCACAGGATAAATCGTACAACGAAAACATCGGGACCGAGGACAAAGATGGTGAGTATTACAGGTTACACGTGAAGGTTAACAAACCAACTGTTGCCTCAGAACCCGCACAAGAGCCCATCTCAGAACCGGAACCAACTTCCCAAAGGAGAATCCCGGGTTTTCCCTTATGGTCAATCATCGTAGCGATAGGACTAGTATCTTTGATACAGGGGCATAGAGAGCGCACCCACAATCAGACCAACTACTCCCCATACATATCCGGGTAACTCAGGTATGTTTAACCCTGACAATGAGGGAAGTGAGAAATCACCTAGACCACCCATTGGACCAGGCTCCTGTCCACCGGATACCTCGATCTGAAAATCCACTGACCCGGGATCAGCTGTGACCCACTCTTCCCCGTCCTTGTATAGTACCTCAACCCTATACTCGTAGACACCATTTGTATCCGGTACCCTAAAGGGAAGCTGATAGTTCTTATCACCCACCCCACTGACGACGCTAGGCACTTGCTCAATATAGTAACCATCATCAACACTCCACACAGTAGCGGCAATCTCATTGTCGTAGTCGAACTCTCACAGCACCCGTATCCCTACCTCTGTGAAGGTATCTGCGTCAGCTGAGTCGGGGGAGCTATACGAATCGATCCAAACCTCGTTCCTGTTAGCTGTGACGTGTACAACTTGGGACGCAATGGACAAGATCAATGCGCTTAGAATGATTAATCTGAGATTCTTCATGAACAGCGGTTCAGAAGAATGTGTAAAAGGATGTGGGATTGTCCACGGGACACACACCAAGGGGCTAGGAAAGCTCTGCGTATCGGTAGAGGACTGATGCAAAGCTCTTCTCGCATCCCGCCAGCCCATGTACCTTGTCGTTACCCTCGATGACGAAGTACTCGTTGGGGCTGTGCGCCCTCGTGCCATGCCCCAACATGCCCCAAGCGAAGCCGTCTTTCAGGTAAAGTGGACCATGTACGAAGAGGCTGAAAGGTCCATACCCGATGTTCCTGAGCACCTTCTTGGGGGTAATACCGAAGCTCTCGTATGTCTCAGAGAGTGACACCCAGAGTGATGACTTGAGGCTGGTTCTGGCCCACTCGCCCTTAGCTAGTTGGGTGACCTTGATGTCGCTGTACCCATGCTTGTCAAGGTGTGCCCGGACCAATGGAAGGAACTCCTCTGCCTTCTGGTCAGGCACGAACCTGACGTCCATCTTTACATTTGCCTTGTGCGGGAGAAGGGTCTTGCTTCCGGGACCAGTATACCCGCTGTACAGTCCATCGATGTTGAGGCCGCTTGGCTCACAATAGTATCTCCGCAGAAGCTCCCTGTTGTCATCCTCGCTGTATGCGAACTCGTCTATATGGAGAGCCTTCTTTATGAGTGAGAAATCGAACTGGTCTGCCAGTTCGTCGAGTAACTCGTTCTCCTCCTCTGTCGGAGGGGCGGCGTTGTCGTACCAGCCATCAATTAGGCATGTGTTACCATCATCTGATGTCATGGATTTCAATGCGTGAATCAGCCTCCACGCCGGGTTGTCCACGATCACCTTGTTGCTCCCGTGGATACCAAACTTTGTCGGCCCCTTTCCCCATAGCTCGCCACTGCATTCAAGCTCGAAATACGAGATACCCTTCGTTCCGGGACACACAGTAACGGAGCCATCAATCTTCTGTCCTCCCAGCGGGAAGAACATGCCATCAGCCTTCTGCAGCCTCTCCTTGTGCTGCTCAAGGAACCAAGGTAAGTGTCTGCTCGCCTGCTCCTCCTCGCCCTCTGCAAGAAGGATGAGGTTGACTGGAAGCTTGTCGGCCTCGTTGATGCTTTCAACCGTGTTGAGGAACGCCATCATCGGTCCCTTGCTGTTGATTGCACCCCTCGCCACCATGGTGGTCTTGAATGGCGGAAGGTCACCGATCTGGTAGTCGGGAACAAGCTCCGCCTCGAAGGGCTCAACAATCCAGTCCGGTTCATCCGCGGGCATGCAGTCATACATCATGTAGATGATCAGGGTCTTCTCGGCTCCCGCATCGATCTCACCGTACACCACGGGCCAGCCTGGGGTCTCCCTTATCTCAGCGATATTGCAGCCTAACCCCTCGTACACCTTTCTGAGGTACTCGGCTCCCTCCTCCATTCCCTCACCTGTGTTACTGACAGTGGGCTGCCTGATGAAGCCCTGAACCTGTTTGACGTGTTTCTCGAAACTGTGGTCTATGTTAGTGTATACGCGTTCCAAAGCATCGTTGACCATGGGGGAATAGGAGCAGAGCGGGTTGAAATATTTTCAGTTAGAGGGATCCGAGGATTTGGAGTGTCCTGTCAACCTCGTCCATGCTGTTGTAGATGTGGGTGCTGAAACGTATTCCCCTGCCCTGGGATAACGCCCTTGGCTGGATTTTTCCCTGCGCCCAGAGAGTGTCCTGAACCATCTTATCATCCACGCCTCTTACTTTGAACGTGGTCAGGCCAGCGCACATGGAGTCAACGGGTGTCACAACCTCTACCCCGTCAATCTTTCTTAGCCCAGCTCGTAACCTATCACCAAGCTCTTTGATCCTTGCATAAACCCTATCAGGCCCTATCTCAAAGTGGAAATCAAGGGCAGCTTCAAACCCTACTAGCAGGGATGGGTTCCCAGTGCCCCTCTGCCCTAACCTGTACCCATTGTCCTCATGGTTGTCCCACTGGCTGCTTGCAAGGGTTGTCCAAACCTCGTCGATGAGTTCATCCTTGACATAAAGGAATCCATTCCCCGCGGGAGCCATCAACCACTTGTGGGGGCTCCCATAGTATGCATCACAACCCAGCTTCTCTACATCAATCTTGATGTGCCCAGGAGTCTGAGCCCCATCCACCACGGAGATTGCTCCATTCTCCTCCGCCAGCTTACATAGCTGCTCCACCGGGAACTCGATCCCCTGCTCTGAGGAGATGTGGGGGAACGAGACAAGGAACGTGTCAGGGGTGATGGTTTTCTCAAAAGCGGCTACGATCTCCGCCGGTCCATCGATGCTCCGAGGAATGTCGATCATACTGTACCTTGATCCATGTCTTTTCGCGTGGAGCTCCCATGCACACCTGCCACCAGGGTGCTCGATGTCTGTGGTCAAAACCACCGCCCCCTCCGGTATCTCCAGTCCACCTGCGAGTAGGTTCATACCCACTGTGGCGTTCTGAGTCAAGGCAACGGTACGATAATCAGCGTTGATGAGCCTGCCCACCTTCTCCCTGAGCTCAACGTAAGGCCCATACCCGGATAGGAGGCTCTGCCCCCCACCAGCCCAGTCAACGTGAGCTGCTTTGATGTTGGATTGCAGCGTATGGTCAAACATAGCCCTTAGCACACGTAGGGGGGAAGCGCCGATAGTACCGGTGTTGCAGTAAGCCTCGTCAGGGGGCATCGGCCACTGCCCCCGCAGCTCATCCCAGTAACCCGGATCATCAACCCCCGGCAAGGGTGGAACATCAACAGACATGGGTAAAACCTCCGCTCACACGATATTTAATACGTGTCAAGAATTTTTTTTCGCCTTATCCCTAGTGGCTGGTTCGGAGCACCAACGTATTATACGCGAAGCACCCAGAAAAAGCCCATGAAGGCAGTCTGCTTCGACCTCGACGGCACCATATGCGACCTCTGGGAAGGAGAACACAAGGCACGGGACATCCTAATAGACAGACTCGTGGAGGAAACCGGGCATGAAAGAGGTTCACTGGCATCAACCTACGACGCTGAATGGGCAAAGATCAAGGCCGAGTACATGGCCCTCGTCGCCCAGGGCCTGGAAGAAGTGGACATAAGGGAGAAGCACATGAACACGCTAAAGACAGCCCTCAAAACAGGGATAGATGCACAGGGCTACGCCGAGTTACACTGCCAAGAGACCATGAATGGCATATACATCTACCCTGACGCACGAGACGTCCTGAAATCAGTTGGAGAGAAATACAGACTATGCATGATCACCAACGGGGCATCCAAGTGGCAGCGAGAGAAAATCGAGAAACTGGACCTAGCCGAGTACTTTGAGGAGATCATCGTATCCGGTGAGCTGGGACACCACAAACCAAGCCCACGGATATTCAACGAGATGACCACAAGGATGGATGTCCAGCCTGATGAGATCATGTACGTGGGCAACGATTACAGGAAGGACATTATGGGGGCCGACGCAGCTGGCTGGGAGACTGCATGGGTAAACAGGGTTCACGAAGACATTGGAACGGTGAAACCCACACAGCACATCAAAGAGCTCTCGGAGCTAAACCTGTAGGAACATTTCTTCCATCAATGAAATAACTCACCTCTATGACCCGCCGAGATCAAAATAAAATTCGTGGAGCCCCTAGACTAGGGATTCCTCGTCCTCGACAGGTACAAGCCTCCCTGACCTGTACCACCTGAACAGTCGGACACCACTGTACCCGAGCGCAATAAAGGGTCCAAGAACTATCACCATGGTCAGCATACCCTGAGCCATCGTGAACAACACTGAGAGCCCGTTTCTCACAGGCACTCCCCAGTCCACGGCTGGGAACCAGGCCTGAATGACCTCCACCTCCTTGATTTCCTCGCGAAGCGACACGGTGATTGTTGAAAGCTCCACCCTGTTGTCAAGGAACTTTATCCTGCCCTGGATGCTCTCAATCCTCCCTCTCACACGTTCAAGCTCACGCTCCACCTTGAGAACCGAGTCAACCGTCGTACCCATCTCCATGATCTCGAACAGCCTCGACTCCTGGTGTTGTAGCGTTACCAGTTGTGCCTCAAGATCAACATATTCCTCCGTGACGTCCTCTCCCATCATGTCCCGTGTGGTCACCTCCCCTACCTCCTCCAGATCGGTGAGAGCGCCATGGAACTTGCTCTGAGGTATCCTTAGAGAGACTGAGCCACGCTCATCCCTCGTGTTCACCTCGGAGATATAGCCGCTGTGCATCACCGAGATGAGTTTGATCTGGTCTAGGGAAGCATCGATATCATCGACCTTGAGACCCAGGTAGGCGCTGTAAACCACCATCCTGCCCGTCAGGTCCTCTATGTCAACGACCTCAAATGCGAGGTCGTCGACCTCCGCTTCTACATTAAACAGGTTTGGTAGAGAGAAACCTGAACTGGCTGATCTTGCCGAGGTAGCAACGGCCGCTACAGCTGCATCAGCAGCAGCCATTGAGGGGGCGTTAGCACTAGTTGTGACTGATAAACCAACTGTATCATAGTGGACATTTGTCTCCCCTCCCTCATCATTTGATTCAGGCCTCATTGCATCCCCAACTATGAATGCGCTGTATGAGAGCGCAAGTACAAGAACTATGGATATGATCGCCCTTCTTCCGGGCACTCTTACTTTGAACAGTTTTAACATTGTTTTTCCTTCCACTTGTTTAAATAAACGTGAATCTAACGTGTATTTCATCTTACGTTTTAGAACAAGTGTCCTAGAACGTAGAACGACGGGCGTGTTTTGATCAGTATTTAGGTCACCTTTCCGTTTTGATCAACGTGAAAAGAAGCATCAACGCGTCCTTAGCTGTAATCTCGGTCCTAATGCTGGTGGTCGTAGTCTACGGGGTCAACCAGTTCAATGTCCCCCAGAACCCTAACTATGTAGAAGTGAGGGACTATCAAGGAGTCAGGTTAAGCTCGATCACGGATTTCAGGGAGAACAGCATCAAGGGACCCCAGAAGGTCGACATCGTGTCATACAGGTTATGGGTAACTGGTTTAGTGGAGAACGAGCTAGAGTACACGTACGAAGAGGTGCTGGATTTCCCGAGCAGCGAGAAGATGGTTCAGCTTGACTGCGTCGAGGGTTGGAGCGCAAGGGTTCTCTGGGAGGGTGTATACGTCAAGGACATCATCAACGATGCCGTTCCCAACCCTGAATCAAAGATAATCATATTCCACGCCGCTGACGGGTACACCACTAGCCTGCCACTGGATTATCTTCTGGAAAACGATATCATGCTCGCGTACAAGATAAACACCGTGACGCTCCCCGAGGAGAACGGATACCCGTTCCAGCTAGTAGCAGAGTCCAAATGGGGTTTCAAGTGGTGCAGGTGGGTCACAGAGCTTGAGCTCAGTGATGACGAGGACTACAAGGGATTCTGGGAGAGCCGGGGTTACAACAACGACGCTAGTCTGGATGGACCGATATGGGAGAACTAGATTCTAGAAGAGTTAGGGAGTGGGTTCATTTCTTGCTTACAGTGTTGACTGCATTGTTCGTCATTTCCGGGTTGGGGATATCGGACTTCCTGTTGATGGAGAGGGTTACCTTCGGATTGCTTACTAAATCCAGGAGCTTCTGGATTCATGATAACCTGCTTTACCCGTTCACGCTTCTATTATTCCTCCACGTCTACTTCACTGTGATGCGTAGGCGACCACGGAAGAGGATCTAGGCTTAGCTTTTAAACCGCCAGTGGAAAACATTCACTGGTTTCTATGGCAGCGAGGAGAGGAGTCGCACCGGTTTACTTGGTTATCATCGTTGCCGTTTTGATAGTGGTAGGTGTCGGGTTCAGAAGCGTGTTCCAGACCGGAGCCCCTGATGAGTTAAATGAAACAAATGTGGAGACGCAAACGTCCCAAAATACTACTGACACAGGGTCCAGTGTCATAACGAAGTATGTGGTTGAGGCCATATCCCTAGATGAGGAGACGGTTCCCGCGGGTTACCCGCTTGAGGTCAAGGTTCAGCTGGCTAAGGTCAGTGGGAATGACCCGTTTGAGGTTGATCTAAGTGTCTCTGGGGAGGTTTACGAGACTCGTCTGGTGAACTTTGGGGAAGCTCCCCGGATCGAGGTAATCTTCACCGTGAACATAACCAGGCAGGGAAGATACGAGGCTCATATGGGCTCCGAGAGAGCACTGTTTGAGGTGCAAGTGATGAGTCCAGACGTGGAGTGGGTGAATGTTTCACCGAAGTATGCTGAGCAGGGTGAAAATGTAACCGCTCGGGTGGGTGTGCGGAACCCTAACTGGGTTCCGATTAAGGAGTCTGTCTGGGTGGAGTTATCTCCGAACTATTTCCACTACAATGTCTCTTTGAAGGCGAGGGAGTCTAAGACGGTCTATATTGATGTGACCCAGGAGCATTATGGGTTTTACACGATTAACGTGGATGGCGTGGAGGACACGTTTAACGTTTCTATGACCCAGGCTGAGGAGCCAAGTTATGGTCCGCCTGTTGAAAGACCGTTCGTGTATGAGTCAATCAACTACATCCCGGACCCGCTGACATGGAATATGACTAGTATACTGCCCCCTAACGCATCGCCCGTTAGGCTGAGTCTTCCTGTGCCGATTGACTCATTGTATGGTCCAAGGTGGTCTGGGATAGGCGGATTAGGTGTCCACGCTGGAGGTCACATCGAGGGATTGGACCATGTCTGGATCGAGTCAACGACCACTGAACCCATCAAGAGCTGGGCGGACGGGAATGTTACCCAGATACAGTTAAGCGGGGATGTTGATGCTGGTGAGTATCATATCACCGTGCAGTATGGACAGAACCTTACGGGCATCCACATGGAGATCGAGACTCCGCTGGTTGAGGTGGGGGACAGTATCATGCGTGGTGACCCGGTGGGTTATGGGATGGTGTGGTTTGATGGGTTGCAGAGCGCGGAGCATACCTTGATTGACCGGGGGAGACGGGATGGGATCAAGGCGGGGGATGGGGTTATGGTGTCTCCGTTTGATTACCTTGTGGAGGAGGAGAGGATCGCCCTGGCTGAGGCTTATATTGAGAACGTGGTTGAGCCGTACATGGGGAAGGGGCAGGAGAGGGGGATGTTTGACCCGGCTCAGCCGTACTTTACGAACAATTTGATGATCCATGAGGGGCACGAGGGTAAGCTGCAGGGTGAGTGGTACCTTATCAGCGCGAACTGGTCTCCGGTGTATCCGAACGACTTGATCACGATCATCGAGCCGGATAACGAGTACTCAGATCAGGCGAGGATTCTGGGGAACGATGACCAGAACCCGGAGGGTGTCTCTTGGTGGAGGATTAGGTCTGACCTGCACATCGATTATGAGAACGGTAGGCTCTGGTTCAGGGACTGGAACGAGGAGAAGATGTACGGGATATTCGAGGTGGATGAGTCGGGGGAACGGGCGACGCTAAGGCTGGAGTACAAGACGGGTGGGTACCCGACTGGTTTCAGCGATGAGGCTCAGCTGTACATTGAACGCACCTATGTTGGTCGGCGTCAGGACGCCGTGGAGATGGGTGTTACCTCGTACCCCTAGGTTTATCTCCCTCTGTCCCTTTTCTGTTGCGTTATGTCGGGTAAGGATAACTCGCTTGCCGTTGGCGGTCAGGCTCTCATCGAGGGTGTGATGATGCGGTCTGGTAGCAGGATGGTGATGTGTGTCCGTGGTCCCGATGATGTGATTGTCAGCGATTCGATGGAGATAGACAGCCTGGGTAAACGGTTCTGGGTGCTGGGGCTTCCTCTGATCCGTGGCGTTGTGACGCTCTTCGAGGCCATGTACTATGGTGTGAAGAGTATGATGTACAGTGCCAACGTGGCTCTTGAGGAGGAGGATGACGAGTTCAACCTGTTTGATTATGCCCTGCTTGTGGGGATGCTGGTGTTGATGAACGGGGTGTTCATCGCTGTGCCGTTTGTGTTGACGAACTGGCTCGGGTTGGAGGGTATCCTGTTTAATGTTGTTGAGTCGCTTGTGCGACTCGCAATGTTCACGCTGTATCTTTGGGCTGTTAGCCAGTGGGGTGAGGTTGCCCGTGTGTTGCAGTACCATGGGGCGGAGCATAAGGCGATTAACGCGTACGAGGACGGAGTGGAGTTGACCCCAGAGAAGGTGGCAGGGTATAGTAGGCTTAACCCTAGGTGTGGGACTAGTTTCCTTTTCTTGACGGTGTTGACGAGTATGGCGTTGTTCGCGTTGATCCCCCGGACTACGTTCTGGGTCAGGCTGGGGTACAGGCTTGTCTTGATCCCGGTTATCGCGGGGGTTAGCTACGAGGTCCTGAAGCTTAGTGACAAGTATAGAGAATCGGCATTAATGCAGTTGATCATAAAGCCGGGTCTTGCGTTCCAGGGCTTGACGACCCGTGAGCCCACCCTAGACATGATCGAGGTGGCGATTGCCTCGCTGAGGGGCGTCGAGGGCTTGGACCAGTGAGTGGGGATAACGGGAAAAAATCTTCCTGACACGTTGTGGTGAGGTACAGTTTTGTACCTAATTTGATCGAAAAGGAGGCTTTCTGGGGCTTGTTTAGTGCTTGGAGGCTTTGGAATCGCTGGGATGCTTGCACCCCCCCCCCCCTTGAGATAAGGAATAATATTGATAATATTGACTTACGTTATACCGGTGAAAAGACGGTATTTCGATAGTATTGACTAGCGTTATTTGTAACTGGGCATTACCTCTTCAGCGAATCGTTTGATGTCAGCTTCAACGGTTTCCCGCTGGAACGCGATGTTGCAGACCGTGGAGCCTAGTTGCTCTGCTGTTTCGACTATCTTGGCGTACTCGTCTGTGTCGTAGGGTGATCTTGCCCCCATGATGCCTCCGATGAACTCCACCTTGTCTTTTCTGCCAGCCTTCTCGGCTGCAGCTAGGACGGTTTCCTTCATCGCCGCGTAGTTGTGCATCTGCCATGGCGGGATGTAGCAGTAGTCGCCCATCCTGCCGGTGAGCCTGAGCATACGTTTTCCACTGCTCCCGAAGAGGAGCTTGGGGTAGGGCTTTTGGACTGGTTTGGGTTCCAGTACGGCTTCCTTGATGGTGTAGTGCTTTGACTCGTGGCTCACGGATTCCTCGGTCCAGAGGCGGGTGATGATGTCCAGCGCCTCGTGGGTCTTGTCCACCCGGCTCTTCACCCCCAGCCAGTTACTGTATCCCTGGTACTCTACATGACTCCAGCCTGCACCCACTCCTAGGATTACCCTGCCATTGGATAGGTTGTCTAGTGTGGCTAGTCTTTTGGCTAGTACACCGGGGTGGCGGAATGGGAGAGGGGATACAAGGGTTCCGAGGTGAATGTTCTCGGTCTTTGCAGCAACGTATGTGAGGAAAGTCCATGTCTCAAGGGTGACGTAGGGGTTCTGCATCGTGTGGCCAATCTCGTTGCCCCACATGTAGTGGTCAGGCATCAACGCGCCGTCGAAGCCATTCAGATCAGCGGCGATGATACCGTTCATGATAGCCTCGGTGTTCTCATAGAGGTTACCGAGACCAGTTAAGAAGAACTTCATGAGTATAGTTTGAAGATGGTAAAAGATAAAGTGAGTATTTAGGCACAAGGATGAAAGGATTGTAAGAAGCACATATTAGTAATAATAAAACTTAAAACAAACTCGACTTTACTTACTTTGACGTAAACATGAAATATACGGTAAAACTTGGGTATAAGAAGAGCACTTAAAATACCTACGTATACGAGGAGTTACCAAATCAAGGACAGCACCCGTCTTTCCGACAATATATGTTCAAAAATGGGTAATTCCAGATCAACCACGCACAATTTCGGTAACAATTGAGGAATAATAGCCTATAATTGGATTACACATAACCTGGTTAGTGGGTAATGGAGCTACTTCTTGTAGAGTACTAGCTCAATCTCGACAAGAATACTATCAGCAACCAGATCAGTCACTAATGTTGATCTTGCTGGTAAGTTCTTGTTGTAGAAGCCCCTGTATACCTTGTTCATTCCCCCAAAGTCCTCCATCCGTTTGAGGAATACTGTTGCCTTGACCGCATCATCCGGTGAAACACCTGCGGCGTCCAGTGTCTTCTTTAGGTTCTTGAGTGTCTGCTCTGTCTGCTCCTCGATAGTTCTTAGAGGATTGCCTTCATCATCCCGTGAACCTGTGTGTCCGCTTGTGTAGACGAATCCGCCTGCCTTTACGTACTTTGAGAATGGTAGTGTGGAACCCGGTGGGTTGTAATGTTCCTTGGTCATGCAGCAGTTACCCCGATGGCTGCTTATAACCCACGAAGTTTCCCAAAAAGAAGAAAAAGGTACGGGACGGAAACAAGTATCCCGGGGGGAAGGATTAGCCCTCCAGTATGCCCTTCCAGTACTCCACGTATCCGGATTTCTCCACCTGCGGCTCATACTCGTCGATGACCTGCCGGGCAAGCTTGGCCCCATCCCAGAGTAGGTCAAACACCATGGCGCAATACAGCTTCGTGGGCATCACATAGGCAGCATACGGGTCAACGATCTCGTAACTCCTGCTATGGCCTACACCAATCGCACCACCAACTCCGAAGCTCGCTTTTGGCATGATGTTCGCCACATCGTTGATGTCAGATACCGCTCCATGGGGGGTCCTGATGGGGCTCGGGTTGGCGGTGCCCATTACTAACTCCTCCTCCTTGAACAGCTCCACTGCGTTGTCCCGGAGGTTCCTCCAGAGGGCGTCGCTTCCCTGAAGTGGACTGGGCAGGTAACCGGGTATGTTTTCGATTACAGCCTCACCACCCATCGCCATAGCTGCACCGTTGATTGCTCGATCCACCTTCATGGCTGCGTCCATGATCGCCTCGACTGATGCAGCCCTGATCATCATCTCCATGGTCACCTCACTGGGCACGATATTCACCGCGTCACCACCTTTGGTTATGAAGTAGTGGACACGCACGGCGTCGCCGTCCTTGAATGTGTCCCTCTGGGCATCAATCGCGTGCATCGCGATATTGGAGGCATTCAAGGCGTTCACACCGTTCCACGGAGCGGCACCGCTGTGAGCCTCTGCCCCCTTGAACGTGATCATCTTACCCATGAACCCGACTCCACCCGGCTGTGGACCCTCCCCACCCCTAACCGCGATCTTCCAGTCAGTGTTGGTCGCCATGTGGTTGGCAAGGCTGATATCAACGTCATCATAGTACCCGTCTTTAATCCACTCCTGCTTGCCACCTAGGAAGAACAGCTTTCCCTCATCGTACAGCTCCCTCCTCCACTCGATCTCGATGGGCTCCTCTGCTGGGACAGCCTGACAGGTAACCGTCCCGTCGAGGTGCTCCATTACCCCGGAATCAACCAACGCCATCGCGACTCCAATCATGTTCGCCATCTGTCCGTTGTGCCCGCAGCTGTGAACTGAACCAGTCTCCGGGTCGGACTCGGGATGCTCAGGAATCAGTAAAGCATCCAACTCACCAATTACCGCAATGTTAGGGCGGTCATCCTTGCCCATGATCTTCGCCTGAACACCAGTGAGCCCAATACCCTCCTCTGGCTCCAATCCAAGCTCACTAAAAATCTTAGCAGTGTACTCGGCGGTCTTGTACTCCCGGTACCCGACTTCCGGGTTCCTCCAGATCCACTCACCAGCCGCGATTATATCATCCGCCCTCGCCTCGACGGCGTCCAGTAATCGTTTCTTCAAAACTGACTTATCCATGACATAGAATACAGCGGGTTACGCTGATAACAGTTTCAGGAAAGGTGGACTACTTGACCCCGTTCTGAGCCTCGTAGAGAGCTATCACCGAGTCAACGTACCCGCCCCAATCAACGTTGGTATCATACGGGTTCATGACCTCGGTCCTAGAACCGCGAACCACGATCCTCTTCTCAGCCACCATGTCATCGATGACCTTCTTCAACCCATCAGCGTCACTCAACTCGACACCAAGAACCCTGTTCGCCCAGAGCTTAATCGTCCCAGCGCACAGGTCCAACCCCTTACTGCCGTACCCAGCCCAGAAGAACTTGTGCAGTTTATCGTACTCACTCAACAGTTACACCAGAAATAACGGACGGAGAAACGGGGATAATACTTTCCACAGAATTTCATTGATCTCCATGTTGTCAGGAGAATCAGGTACAGGCATAGAAAAACCGGGTTGATCCAATGAAGGACATGATTAATGGTTTATGAGAGAAAAAAAAGGGAAGAGGAAGTCCTAGATCTTCTTAGTCATCTCCACCATTAGCTCTGGGGAGAAAGCAGTCAACGTCTCTGTCCTAAGCAGTCCTCTACTCCCCCAGCTAAGCACCGCTTGCGCCATAGCCTCTTCGTCCGGAGCCTCAGCGATGCCAACTACATCGTACCGCCCCATCGTGAACACCAGTTTCGTGATTTTCACCCCGAAAGACCCGAAGACTTCCTGGCTCTCCTTGATTGATGCTTGCAGTTCCTTTATGGTCTCGATTCGTTTCTGCGTAAAGTTCCCAAGTATAACAAACTGTGTCATCTCAATACCTTCCTGTTGGTCTCTTATGCCCCCCAACATAGGGCTCAGCTAGACAGCGTCCCGCTTGAACCATTACTGAAGCAAGATTCAAACAGAGCTGAAGAATTGATCAACCATCTCAAGGGTTGAATATATACCCCCAAGATGGTTTACGGGCTGAAAAGTTAGCTATGCACCGTTTTTGAGAGTTTTTCTCGGTTAAACCTATATCCATGCTGTATAAACTAGTGTCTGGGGGAGAAGAGTGGTCAGCGACCTAGTGTACCTATTGATGGGTGTAATGCTCTTGGGGATGATTCTGGCGGCAGCGTACGCCCAGTCACGCATATCTAGGAGACGTGAGGAAGCGGAGGAGCCGGTCGAGGAGGAGAAGGTGTACGTTGAGCTTGGATTCTCCGAGAAAGAGGAGGAGCCCATCGCCGAGGAGCCGGAGACCATAGAGGAGCCTGCGGTTGAGCAAGCTGTAGAGCTGGAAGAGCCACAGGAGACATTCTACGACATCGAGTACGAGACATCAGAGCCGGAGGTAATAGCACCACCGGAGATAGTGGTCGATGAACCCGAACCCGTGGTGGAGGAAGAGGAGGTCGCACCGATGTTCGAGGCAACCTACGAGGCATCGGAGCCCGTTGTGATCGAGACCCCCCAGTTCGTGATTGATGAACAGAAGCCGGAGGAGGAAGCGGAGCCCGAAGAAGCCCCCATGTTTGATGTCCAGTACGAGGAATCAGAGCCTGTCGTCATCGAGACCGACACCATCATCCTTGAGGATGACACAGTAGAGGAACCTGAAGCCCCTGAGCCAGAGGTCGAGGAAGAACCAGCTGAGGAGCCAGCTGAACCGGTAATAGAGGAAATCCCCGAGGTTGAGAAGGAGCCCGAAGAGGAACCAATCGAGGAGGAAACTGTGGAAGATGCTCCCGAACCGATAGAAGAGGAAATTCCGGAGGTTGAGGCTGAACCCGAGGAGGAGATCATCGAGGAAGTACTGGAGATTGAGGAGGAGGTTACTGAACCGGTTGAAGACCCCCCAGAACCATCAATCGAGGAGGAACCAGTTCAGGTTGAGGAACCAATCATCGAGGACACTGTCGGTGGGCGTGAGAGAAAGCCCATCCGGGACGAGAACGACCCCGAGGTCAACATGGACCTGGGAGTCAAGACATGCGCCAGCTGCGGCTCCGAAGTACCGGACACCATCTACTGTATCTACTGCGGCAAATCCCTAGAGCCAGAGGAAGAGTAGGGCTCAGTTAGATTCAAATCCTAGTTAGGTAAACTGTTCTTTGGTTTTATGCCATCACATAGAGTAAAGATAACCGTGCAGAAGAAGGTGGACCCAGCCTACGTGTTCGATGGGAACGTCCCCATCCAGCCGGGCAAGGACCACCCTTACCCCATCTGCCACGTACCAGACGACGCAGAGTGGATCGTGGAGAAGAACGGCGCGATGCCCGAGGGCTTCTGCAGCTGGGCGTGGAGGGACCTGTACAAGGACCTGGCAGTGCTCAGGCAGGGCGGTTTCTTCGATAACTGGGTGGAGCCACCGTACATGTACACGGCTTGCACCGACGGAGTCAGGCCAGTCTGCTTCAAACTAGAGAGACTGGATGACTAGAACATTAAAGCCTCAACGTGAGGCAACCATTTTTTCCAAGATAACTTCCACAACCTGATGCGTACATTAACGAGGTAATCATAGGTTTGGGGGGAGTGCCTCCTGGGGGAGGAGGCAGAAAAGGTTTTACTAGATTTTCTCTAGACGGTACACTGGCTCAACGCCAGCGTCCTTGAATAAGACGCCTACTGGGCAGGTTTTACTTGTTATTTCTAGACATTTCTCCAGTGCTTCCTGACTTGCGTCAGATTTTACCTGGGTATGGAATTCGATGGATTCAATTGTTTTAGCTTCGTTGGGTTTGTCCGCGATGACGTCCACCGAGAGGCTCTCGAAGGTGATACGTCGTTTCTCTGCTACTATTTTGAATATTGTTGCGATGCATCCTGCGTAGCTCATCACTGATAGCTCTAGGGCTGTTGGCCCTGTATTGTCGCCGCTTGGCAGGTCTAGTACTGTGCTGTGTCCTCTTCCGTCGTCTACGTAGATTTTTGAGTTTTCAACCCATTTTGCCCGAGACTTCATTACACCCATTAGGCTTCGCAACTCTCGCGTAGTCGTTATTAATTAACCTTAGTATTTATCTATGGAGATAATAAATACCAACATCATTTTAGGCGCCTTGAGAACACGGTTTCCACCAGGAAAAACATATGAAATGATTTTAAATACACTGAACGAGAAGTGGTTTTGATTGTTTTTGTCAAAGAGCACCGAATATAATAAAATGGATTTATCAAAAACATTAGAGAATTACGATAAAAACCCAGAGGAGCTTATACCGATCCTACAGGCGATGCAGGAAAGATTCGGGTACCTCCCCAAGGCAGGCATGGCAGAGGTCGCGAAGAGTCTGGGCATACCGGAAAGCCAAGTCTACGCTGTCGCATCGTTCTACGCCCAGTTCAGGTTTGAGCCCAAAGGCAAACACACAATACAGGTCTGCAGGGGAACCGCGTGCCACGTAAAGGGAGCCCAGCGTATCCTTGAGGAGTTCAAGAGAGAGCTTGGGGTGGAGGAAAACGGGACCACCGAGGACGGCGAGTACACCCTTGAAACCGTCGCATGTATCGGGTGCTGCGCACTGGCGCCATGTGCATCAATTGATGAGGAAGTGGAGGCGAACCTTACGCCCCAGAAGGTAAGGGAGCTATTCAAGAAGGGTTGAGGGACATGTACGAGAAAATTAAGCAGCAGGCAGATTCAGAGTGGGAAACCCTCCAGAGCGAGGATAAGCCCCTCATACTTGTTGGAGCGGCGACATGTGGAAGATCCGCAGGGGCATTGAATACGAGGAAGGTGCTGGAGGATGAATTATCCAAAGCTGGGGTTGAGTCCAACATCATTAACGTTGGGTGCATGGGTCCATGCTACGCTGAGCCCCTGATTTACGTTAAAAAACCAAACGAGGCAGCCATCTGCTACCGGAACCTCACACCAGAGAAAGCCAAGGAACTGGTATCCAAATACCTAGCCGTTGATGGCGAGGAAAGCAACCCACTGGCAGAATATACACTGGGCACGATAGGCGAGGACACCATCCCGAGCATACCAAGGCTAGACAGTATTGAGGCATTCAAACACCAGAAGATGAGGCTCTTTGAGAAACTGGGATACATCGACCCCATGAGCATCAACCACTACATAGCCTACAGAGGCTACCAAGGGCTAACTAAAGCACTTGAAATGAACCCAGAAGACATCATCGAGGAAGTGAAAAAGTCAGGACTCAGAGGAAGGGGTGGAGGCGGCTTCCCAACAGGGAGAAAATGGGAGGCAGGAGCCAACGCAGAGAGCGACATAAAATACATTGTCTGCAACGCCGATGAGGGCGACCCCGGCGCGTTCATGGACAGGTCCCTCCTTGAGGGCGACCCACACGCAGTACTGGAAGGCATGATTATAGCCGGCTACACAGTAGGGGCAAACGTCGGGTACATCTACGTAAGAGCCGAGTACCCCCTCGCGGTTGAGACCCTGAAAACCGCGATAGAGCAAGCCGAGGAGAAAGGATTCCTCGGCAAGAACATCCTCGGGTCTGGGTTTGATTTCGATATCGTGCTGTTCAAGGGAGCAGGCGCGTTCGTATGCGGAGAATCCACAGCGTTAACACGGTCCATCGAGGGAAAACGTGGAATACCAAAGGGAGCACCCAGACCAAGGACAACAAACAAGGGACTTTTCGACAAACCCACAATACTCAACAACGTCAAGACATTCGGGTCCATCCCGCTCATCATCGACAAAGGCGCGGAATGGTTCGCCGAGGTCGGCACGGAGAACAGCAAAGGCACAGCAGTCTTCGCCCTCACGGGCACGGTGAACAACTGTGGGCTAATCGAGGTGCCCATGGGGATAACGCTGCGAGAGATCATCTTCGATATCGGCGGAGGAATCCCGGGCGACAAGAAATTCAAGGCAGTCCAGACAGGCGGTCCATCAGGCGGATGCCTACCCGAGTCACTGCTGGATATACCGGTGGACTATGACTCGTTAAACGAGGCAGGCGCCATCATGGGCTCCGGGGGCATGGTCGTCATGGACGAGACCACATGCATGGTTGATGTCGCCAAGTTCTTCCTAGATTTCACCCAGAAGGAATCATGTGGCGAGTGCCCACCGTGCAGACTGGGCACCAAGCAGATGCTTGACATCCTCGTTGACATCACGGAGGGAAGAGGAAAACCAGAGGACATCGACCTCCTCGTAGAGTTATCGGAGGCAATCAAGATTGGTTCCATGTGTGGACTCGGACAATCAGCGCCAAACCCCGTCCTGACCACGATACGGTACTTCAGAGACGAGTACGAGGCACACATCAACGAGAAGAAATGCCCCGCACTGGTCTGCAAAGAGCTAGTCCATTACAGGATCGACCCCGAGAAATGCTCGGGCTGCCATATCTGCTTCAACAACTGCCCTGTGGACGCAATCAAAGGCGAGGTAAGATCACCCCACAGTATAGTCCAAGATGAGTGCATCAAGTGTGGCATGTGCCACGAGATGTGCCCAGAGACATTCAGGGCGGTAGAAAAAATCGCCGGCATGGAGGCAGAGCAATGAGCCGCGTCAACTTCACAATAGACGGCTTAGAGGCAAGCTCCGAGAAGGGAAAGACCATACTGGAGGCAGCCTTCGAGAACGGCGTCTACATCCCCAACCTATGCCACCACGAGGACCTGAAACCGGCTGGAGTATGCAGGCTCTGCCTCGTCGAGGTCGAGGGAAAGAAACCCTCAGTATCATGCATGACCCCAGTCGAGGAGGGCATGGTCATCACCACGGACAGCCCAACCATAAACTCAGTCAGGAAGATGACGCTGGGACTGCTCCTCGCGTACCATGAAGGCGACTGCCTAACCTGCAGCAAGGAGGGCAAATGCAAGCTCAGGGAGCTATCCAGCTACATCGGCATAACCGATGATGACATGGCGAAGCTACGCCGCTCGACAAGGGAGATACCCAAGGACACCAGCAACCCGTTCTTCACCATCGACATGAACAAGTGCGTCCTCTGCGGCATATGCGTCAGGACATGCGCCGAGATACAAGGCGACTCAGCCATAGACTACGGCTTGAGGGGCTACGACACGGTGGTAGCGGCTCTGGCCAATGAGCCCATCGCTGAATCCATCTGCGTATCATGCGGTGAATGCGTCGTAAGGTGCCCAACCGGCGCCCTAAGCGTCAACAATTACCAGCCACCCGCAAGGGAAGTCAATACCACATGTGTATACTGTGGAGTAGGCTGCGGCTTGGTGATAGGAGCCAGAGGAGACAGGATCGTAAACGTCGAAGGAGACAGGGACAACATCGTCAACAAGGGTCACCTATGCGTCAAAGGCAGGTTCGGTTTCAACTTTGTCAACCACCCGGACAGGTTAACGACGCCACTCATCAAGAAAGACGGCGAGTTCGAGGAGGCATCATGGGATGAAGCCATCAGCCTCATCGCCAAGAAACTCGGCTCATATGAGAGCGAGGAGATGGCTGTGCTATCCTCGGCTAAGATAACAAACGAGGAAAACTATGTCGTGCAGAAGTTCGCCCGAGCGGTGCTTGGAACCAACAACGTGGACCACTGCGCGAGGCTGTGCCACGCACCAACCGTGGCTGGTCTAGCCCAGAGCTTTGGCTCAGGTGCCATGACTAACAGCATAAACGAGATCCAAGATACCAAGGCGATGTTCGCTATTGGCACCAACACGACTGCCGCTCACCCCGTAATCGCGGCAAAGATGAAGGAGGCGGTGAGGAACGGAGCAAAACTCATCGTGGCAAACCCCAAGGAGATCGAGCTCTGCAGGTTCGCAGACGTGTTCCTCCAGTTCACACCGGGCACGGATGTTCCATTGATGATGGGCGTGATGCGGGTGATACTAGACGAGGACCTACACGACAAGTATTTCATCGCGGCCAACACCGAGAACTTTGAAGAGCTCAAGGAATCCCTCAAAAACTATGACCTAGATTTCGTGGAGGAGACCACCGGTGTACCAGCCGAGAAGATCAGGGAAGCCGCACAGATATACGCCACCACAAAGCCGGCGGGCATCTTTTACGCCATGGGGGTAACACAGCACACCCACGGCACAGACAACGTTCTCGCAACAAGCAACCTTGCGTTAATCACCGGCAACATTGGAGTCGAGTCCGCTGGAGTCAACCCACTCAGGGGCCAGAACAACGTGCAGGGCGCATGCGACCTAGGGGCTCTACCCAACGTGTACCCCGGATACCAGAAGGTAACTGATCTAACGGCTAAGGAGAAATTCGAGGCAGCGTGGAACTGCTCACTCAGTGGAGCCAACGGCTTGACACATGTCGAGATATTCAACGCCATAGATGACGGCGAGATCAAGGCCCTCTACCAGGTGGGCGAGAACCCGGTGCTCAGCGAGGCGGACGCAAACCACGTCAAGGAAGCGTTGAGCAAGATCGATTTCTACGTCGTGCAGGACCTGTTCCTCAACGAGTCAGCCATGTACGCGGATGTCGTCTTACCTGCATCATCATTCGTGGAGAAGGATGGGACCTTCACCAACACGGAGAGAAGGGTGCAGCGCGTCAGGAAGATCATCCAGCCGGTGGGCGACTCAAAGCCAGACTGGGTTATCACAGGCTTGATCGCCAAAGCGATGGGCGCGGATGGGTTTGATTTCAAGACTCCTGGGGAGATCATGGACGAGATAAACCAGGTGACCCCCAGTTACGCCGGAATCACTTACGAGCGCATCGAGGAGAACGGCCTCCAGTGGCCATGCGTGAGTCGTGACCACGAGGGGACAAGGTACCTCTACGAGGACGGGTTCAAGACACCAAGCGGCAAGGGACGATTCATGCCACTGGTTTACCGTGAATCAGAGGAACTACCAGACGAGGACTACCCACTGATCCTGACCACGGACAGGAGCCTGTACCACTACCACACCGGCACCATGACCCGGAGGGTTGATGGATTGAACGTGCTCCACGAGGAGGAGCTACTCAACATCAACCCAATTGACGCGGAGCAGCTGGGAATCGAGGACGGGGAGATTGTGCTAATCGAGTCGAGAAGGGGAAGCACCGAGGTGAAAGCTGATGTCACGGATATCTGCCCCCCCGGTGTGGTGTCGATGACGTTCCACTTCTTCGAGTCACCCGCTAACGAGCTAACAAATGCGGCGCTGGACCCCCTAGCCAAGATACCTGAAACCAAGGTCTGCGCGGTCAAGGTATCGAAGCTCTAACCCTGCCTCTTACACTCCTCAATCAGGTTTCTTACAGCCTCGGACTCACCGACGGCCAATGATTTTTCTAGAAAAGGAATCGCCTCTGTGAACTGCCGCTTGTAGAACAAGACCAGACCCTTCATCTGGTTGCTCAAAGGGTTCTCCGGGTCCAACTCAAGCGCCTTGTCGAACCAGGTCTCCGCCGCCTCGTATCGTTTCTCGTTGAAGTCAACCTGACCACGCATGAGGTACGCCACATCGCCGGGCCTCATCTCGATGCACCTATCGATAATCTCAACGGCTTCACCGAACTCCTGTTTCCTCATCAAGTAAGTCGCCTTGAGTTGAAGATGAACAACGTTGCTCGGTTCGAGACTGATGGCTTGTTCGATTGACTCCAGGGCTCCGTCAACATCACCCAAACCAAGCTGTGCCTGGGAGAGGTAACTCAAAATCTCCACGTTCTCGGGTTTCTTCTTGTTCGCCCGGTTGAACCTGTCCAACGCCTTCTTGAACTCGCCCTTCTTGAGGTGCTCGACGCCCTCCAGCTTCAAGGTCACGAATGACTTGAGGAAAGCCATGGAGACTATGCGACCCATAGCTGTTTAAGCATATTCAGCCACCCCACACCCATTCCTGTTCGATGAAGTTATACGTAGGACGGTGAAAATGGGGGGCATGGAGAAAGACGAGTTCAGCCCATGCGGCATCGTATGTAGTGACTGCCCATGGAACAAGGGCGAGATGGAGCCAAAATGCCCAGGGTGCACGGCAGTCGACGGTAAGCCGTTCTGGGGCACATGCCTGACATATTCATGCGTCAAGGAGCATGGAGTAGACCACTGCGGCCAGTGCGAGGAGTTCCCGTGCAAGGAGTATATGACGCGGTTCGACCCAAGGGAGGGCCCAGCCAACTCATTGATGAGGGCAGGGTTACTTGCTTACCGAGTCAAGCACGGAGACGAAGAGGCAGTCAAGCTATGGAGGAAGGCTGAGGAGTACCAGCCGCCTGAGCACTGATTGTACCTTTTTTATCGTTGATGGGTTCCAGTAGTCTATTGAGCACTAGATGAAAACCTTCAGCGAAGTAACCAGGACCCAGAAGGAGACAGCAGGGGTCCTGACTGTTTCTCTTACTTTCGTTCTCATCCTAGTCGCCAGCATGGCTATTCCCACGATACGCCGGGATGAGCTTCTGCGGGAGGTCATATTCTACGTCGGCGTCGTGGTTTTCAGCCTCGTCGGGTTCCTTGCGCTTGAGATACTGGCCTCGCTGAGCTTCCTTGGCGATGGGGCAAAGTTTGGGGCAGCAGGGTTCGTGTTGATGTTATTGATCGCTGCTTGGATTGGAGGCGATACCACGACAGCGTTCCTCTCCGGAAGCGTGGTTGGATTAACCCTATTTTATGTTAAGAGCATCTTCGCCATATTTCGAATACTAAGCATAGAGACACGACCAGAGTCACCAATGCTCACATTAACTGAGCTTGAGCCCGAGGGAGACCTACACCATTACATGATCGAGGGCACGGGAGCCAACTTTGAGCTAGTCTACTACATAATCGACGAGCTCAGGAGCAAAAGCAAGGTAATGTTCTACGCCCGAAACAATATGCCCGACATCGAGAGGCTGGACCTGATGCTTGGGGACACCATGAGGTTCTACGCGAACCACATGCTCCCCCTGCACAGGGTGGACTCCAAGAGGGCATCAAGGGTAATCAAGCAGATGTGCTTCGAGTGCACTAGCCCCGAGGTCATCGAACGGGGACTCATCAACTACTGGCTCAGGGCGCACCTAAATGGAGGTTATACTTGTGTCGTGGTACCATACGAGACGGATTTCCTTGAGAAAGCGGCAGCGTGTGAAGGCAGTTATGGACAGGAACTTGTCATTCAGGAGATAATCGGGGACGCTGATTGGCTCATGAAATCAGACTCGTTGATGGGTGGGACCGAGAGCTACCATGAACTATACACGGTCTGGGACATGACAGACGTAATTGAGAAGCTTTCACGGGTTCACCCGGTGGATTAAAAACAGGAACCGAGGCGGGGTTTGCTTCTTAACGGAAGGACTTGTGCATTGGGAGATATCTATGGCTTTACCTCGTCCCCCCGCCTCGTCCCCGGTCATCGACGACAGAGTCGTCGTGGACTAGTTGTACGGCACGTACTTGTGGTAGAACCTGAGAACCCGGTCGAGCGTCTCCTCGACGGTGACTTCCTTGCCTTCCTCGGCTTGGATCACTTCTTGGATGTCCTCGATCTTTCTCAGGTTGTAGCTGCTTATCTTCATGTTTCTCAAGCTTCAACCCGAGCTAGCAAATATAAAGCGGACTCAGGTCAGATAATCAATAAAGGTAGTCACATAAAGTGAGTACGGAACGTGTTTTAGCTTTAAAAGGTGAGAGAACAGGTTTCATTCAGTGAAACAGGCTTGGCAGATAAAGTTAGGGTGAGCCGCGAGACGGTGAAACTTGGAGACGTCGAGGGCGACCTGTACGTCGAACGCGGGATAGTCCAGTCAACGAACGGCACCCTGAAAGTGGCGGGCACGATACGGTGCGATGGAAACTGTGAGTTCATGTGCAACGTAGAAGCAGATTATATTCAATCAAGAAACGGGGACGTCCACATCCGTGGCAGCGTGAAGGCAGCCGAGATAGAGGTAAGGGACGGGAACCTCCGGGTAAAGGAAGGGGTGACCGCTGACAGGATCAGAGTGGAAAGGACATTCGATTACGGAGGACCACTGGAGGCTGACGTGGTCAGGGTGGACCGGACCTTGAACGCGTATGGGAGCCTCAAGGCGTCCACGGTAAACGTGGGCAGGAAATTCACCGCGGAGGGAGACATCGACGCCGAGTACATCGACGTGGGTGGCTCACTGAAAACTCTAGGCGAGACCAAAGCCAAGTCAATCGAGGTGGGTGGGACCTACAAAGCAACAGGACCACTCCAATGCCAGGAACTAGACATCGGTGGGACGTTCTCAACGGTTGTTCCAGTAAACCTAGTACGGATGAGAGTCGGTGGAACCGCTTCAATAGGGGGAGGAAGCGTACAGAGAAACATCAACGTCGGTGGGACGTTTAGTGCTCACGAGTTCTTGGAATTCGGTGAGATTGACGTAGGTGGAACCGTTAAGCTCCATGAGGGCGGAAAGGGTGAATCCATAGACGTTGGCGGGACCCTGAAAGTCGATGGCGCCCTAGAGTTCATGGATATCAAGGTCGGGGGAACAGTCAAGATCGATGGCAAGGCAATCGGTGAGAGCCTAAACGTAGGTGGGAGCCTCAAGACTTATGGGGACTTTATTATCAACGGGCGACTTAGGGTCGGTGGAAAGATTGATGTTGAGGGCGAGTTAAAAGCCGGGGACATCCGGGTCGGTGGAAAGATCAGGGCACACAAAGTCGAGGCTAAGAACTCCATCGAGACAAGCTACCTTCTCACAAGGTACGGAGCCAAGGCAAGGATCATCCAGATCAGCAGACGTGGAAGAGTAGAGGGCCCTATAATTGCAGATGAGATTATCCTCAAGGACAGGGTGACAGCAGATGATATCCACGGCAGAGTGGTTCACATCCGTGGCAGGTGTACCGTGGGAAACGTTTACGGTAGCCGCGTGAGAATCGACTCAAGAAGCACGGTCCAGTCACTCACATACACAGAAGAGATAAGGGTGGACAGGAAAGCAACACTGAGGCGCGAGCCCACCAAGGTGGACGAGCTGCCAGAGCCACCGTTCTAGGTGAATGCCATGGAGAGAAGGACACGATACGACATATACCAAGATATCCTCGAAACCGTAAGGAGACGAGGAGCCACAGGTATCACCCGTATCAGTTATGGCGCCAACCTCCCCGTGGACAGGGCAAAAGAAGCCGTCGAGTTCCTCATGGATAAAAGCCTCCTTGAGGACGACGAATACGGCGGGAACATCAAGTATACTATCACAGGACGAGGAGGAGAGTTCCTCAACGCCCTGAAGACGCTCAAGAAATACTTAGAGGATGACGAGTTCTAGCGGACGCCCCCGCCTCCGCCACCCATTCCTCCACCGCCTCCAAAGCCGCCGCCTCCACCGCCACCGAAGCCACCTCTTCCACCTGACCTGCCTGAACCGTAGTAGGTTCGTGCGGAAGTGATTGGTCTGAACCAGTAGTAGTAAGTGGGCACGATATACCGTGGAGCGTAGTCTACCTGTAGCATCTCCATCGCCTCCGCGACCTTGTCACCGACGCCAAGAGAGGTCCCATAGACTAGCCATGGTCCCCACATGTTCATGTCCTCTGGTCCGTAGCGTTCCAGCTGGCTGAAATCGGTGAGGTGTCTCCTGAACGCGTCCCACTGGAGTTTTTCTCGCAGGTTGTCGTTCCTCCAGTAACCGAACAAGGTTGAGGGGAAGATGCCCGCTATGATTAGTTGCAGTATGGCGAGTAAACCGTAGCCTCCAGCCATCAGGAAGGTCCAAGTTGAGAAAGAGGAGTATGAGGCTCCTATACCAACGAGAATCAATCCCACGATACAGACTATTGCAGGTCTGAACAGTTTCTCGCGCCCGTCAACGGTGAACTCCTTGGCTATGGAGTCGTTGGTGCCTGATGTCAGTTCATCATATTTAGACTGGACCCCGTAGAGCTTCATGGCTCCATCCCGCGAATGTTTCCCGTTCTCGGCTATCGCCTCCATCGCGTGGGGGGTTACTACTCCATCGGGCGAGATGGAGCGAAGGAACTTGACTATCTTGGCTTCGTACATGTCAAGTCCGCTGTCGTCGAGTATCTCGATGGTCGCGGCATCACCCTCTGGGGTCACCTTGATTTTCTCGTTGATGTGCAGATCTAGGAGTGTGGCGTGGAAGGCGTCCTCGTCAAAATCGGATACTCCTTTCTTAAAGACCAAGTTGACTATCCAAGGGGTTCGTGCCTTGTTAGGTATCACACTGAGGGTTCGAGGGACGACATAGTCCCTCTCCCTACCCACCCTGTTCCAGAGCATGTATAGCCAGACAGGTATTGCGAACCCAGCTAGTTTTGCGCTCCACAGAAGGATGGATGCGGCAGTATATTCTATGCTTAGCATCCTGTTTGCGTCAACAGTCTGCTTCTTGATATCATCAACCTGTCTTGGGATGCCGTAAAGGGTGTCCAGAGCGTCAGGCGACATAAGGAACTCAAACTCAAGCAACTCGTCCTCCCCGGATGAACCGGTGAACACAATCATGTTCTTGTCTGTAGATTTTCTCATGGTTGGGGGGTGGGGGTAGCTCTCAACTATGTAGCCCGGGTTCTCAAATGAGACTTTGACCTTTTTGTATGGGATGTGCTCGCTGGCTAACTTGAGGTTAAGGTGGACGTACTCCTCGTCGTACTCCAGTGGGGGCACAACCCTGAAGATATAGGTTACCCTGTACTCGCCAGGCTCGTACCCCAGCGGATTGTACGCACCTGCCTCGTTCCTGTATGCTAGACGGTTGATGTCAGCTTCGCTGAAAACATCGGATTCATCGAGGAGTGTTAGTGATCCTGTGTAATCCTTAGCGTAGCGGATAGTACCCGTGGGTGCTAGGATATCAACCAGCTCGATGTGGGTGAACGAGGCTTCAGATGTAACCAGTCGGTCCTCCCAGAACCTGAACAGGAACTTTTTGCCCGGAACATTGATCTTGTAAGTAAAGGTCTCCTCTAGGATGTTGTCAGAGTAGAATATAGCTGAGTACTCGGTAGCTACAGCGTCACCCTCGAAAATCTCTATTTGAGCAAAGTTGGCGACACCAGCGATGCCTAGCGTGATGATAAGAAGGATAATGATCTGGTTTCTCTCGTTCATCTAATTCACCGAGATGTCCGGCGGGTTCTCGATCTTCTCCTCGAACTCAAGGTAGCCCATCTTGGAGGCGTTTGCGTATCCAGCCAGCAGGCTAGACGGGATGGTGTCCTGCATCGTGTTGTACTCCTGAACGATGTTGTTGTACGTGTACCGGTGCCGGGCGATCTCGTCCTCAACCTCGACCACTGCCTCCATCAGGTTCTGGACTCCCTCAGATGCTTTCAGGTCTGGATAAGCCTCGGCTACGGCTAGTAGGCTACCTGTGATTGAACGCGACTGGGTTTCTAACTCGCCGAGTGCTCCAGCCTCGCTGGAGTCGATACCAGCCCTTAGCTTGGCGATGGACTCGAATAACTCCCTTTCATGCTTGACGTATCCTTTCACTGCTCCAAGAAGCTGCTCGATCATATCGAACCGTTTCTTCATGGCGACCTTGATCTGACCGATTGTTGCATCAGCGGCGTTCCTGTACTTTTTGAAATCGTTATAGATGTTCACAAACGAGTAAGCGATGGCGAGGATTACCCCAACCACCACGTATATGTAAGCCTGCATTTATCTCAAAGAATCAATCCTGCTTGTTAAGATAAGGTTATTCTCGAAACTTTGGGAAGATTCTAAGATAATCCAATACTTCTTGGGATATTTTCCCACTAGGCAAACTCAATCGAGACCCAGTCACCCTCTTTGTGGTTGAAGAAGCTTCTCCTCAAAGGAAGGAGCTTGACAACAGCTTCGTTTCTTGGCTGTAAGGTAAGGCTTAATCCAAGGATCGGTTCGCCTTCAACCGTGAACTTGAACCCGTTGATGTCTCCCTTGCACGAACCATCGAAGGTATCCGTGATGGTGGCGATGGTTTTTCCAAGGAGTTTGATCTCACCACTTTCCGGTGGATCAGGTAGATGAGCCCCCATCCAGCCATAGTAAGGCACGCCGCCGTCCAGAAGGGCTGACGAACTGTTCACGGTTCCGACCAAGCCATTTTCTGTCGATACCTTGATGAACGTGTACTCTTCCCGGGAGTAGACAACCTCGCCAACCAGTTCGTTGAGAGGGTCACCAACACTTTCATTGACACGATTCAAATTGAAGCCGCCCCTAGCCCTTATGGCATCATCAGGTTTCCTGATCTCTGCATGGAGGTGTGCAGATGTCCCCCATCCATAGTAACCTGAGCGGAGGGTTACCCCAATAACATCACCAGTCATAACAGTGTCTCCGACTTCAACGATGGGATCGGCGTGAAGGAGTTTAGTAACTGTCATTGGGTTATCCTTGTTTCGTATTACGATCACAGTGTCATGGTCTGAAGCCTCGAAGCCGTGACCACTGGGAGCCTTCACTTGCCTCGTTAGTAATACCTCACCGTCAACGGGGCTGTAAGCGTCCCCACCGAACCACTCACCCGGGTACAGGTCCACCCCGGTGTTCAGCTTATGCGGCGGGAAAGGGCTGTTGAAGAAAGCATACCTCCCATCCTCTGGGCAGCACAGTTGGACACCCTCAGCCTCGGCTACTGGCACCATCCTCGTCAACTTGAACAAATACTCGGGTACAAGGATACTCAAAACGGTTTCGAGAGGAAGATGAAACGATTTTAAGTAGATGAACTGTATTGTGTGTGAGTCTACATTGGAGCCAGCTCTTAGGGGAATACTAGAAAAAGTCATAGACGACGAACTCACGGACGACAAACTGGAAAGCAACTACCGGGTATTTACAAACTTCAGGAACCGTGGACTCATCGACAGCGTGCCCAGCGCCATGTTTGGACGAATATACACACGCACATACAACGCTTGGCTGGACTACAAGGCTAATGATGACAGCCCAGTCAGCCAGATGGAGGCAGCCGAGTTTGGTAGAATCTTCGAGATACGCGCCATGGAGATAAAGAGCCGCATCACCGAGGTAGCCAGCTTCTAGACACTAGATTCCTTTAGGAACCTGTCAATCTCCTTGAACCTGAACTTATCGTCATGCATCAACTCATAATCATAAGGCGTCCCCTGACCCAGAATAACGGTTAACCTATCCATACCGTCTGGCTGGTAGCTCATTAAAATCTTGATAGTCAGCCGTGAGAACCCCTGCTGACGCATGTACCTGTAAATCCTAACCCTTTGCTCCTGGGTCAGCTCATTCGGTCTCAACCTTATCTTCTGGCTCCTTTGGTTTTAGAGTCTCCTCGACCTGCTTCATCCGCTTCTCAATACTCGACTGCTTGTCAGTGAGTCGCTTGATACGGGCTAATAACTCTTTTACCTTTTCTTCCTCTGAAGCCAACGCAATCCTATACTGTTAGAAAACTGGTGTTAAAAAAGAAATGGATTACAGCTACCCTTCCTTCGGCTGCGTAACCAGGAAGAGGCAGTGTTTGTCATCCTTTGTCAGGATGTCAGGGATCTGTACATCCAGGTCCGGCCTGTATGTCTGCCAGAACGCGTGGTGGAAGTACTGGCAGTAAAGTAGCCCAACATCGTTGCAGTCCCTTGCACGCCAGATCCGCTCATGAGTGCATAGATGTGTGTAGCTCCTGAGGAAATCATCAGTGTACTCAACTCTGTCCTTCTCTGTCTCGGAGTGGCCGGGCAGATCATAGTGGTCGAAGAGGCTGCGCAGGTTAATCTCGCGTCCCTCCTCCTCGTGGCGCTTCTTGAGGCGCTCACCCCTAACCTTACCATAATTCTGGATGGCCCTGATGAGGGCCTCCTTACCTTTCTCGCCAAAGCTGTCAACCATCTCACGGGCCATCACACAATACATTAGTGCCCAGAGATCAGCGAACTCGTCGATTCCTTCTTGTGACATTGAATATCCCCACAAAATCCACCCAACGCGAATATAACATCTGGGTTCACCCGTTTTTCAGGTAAGGTTAAAAGAGTGATACCCATCAATGCGTGGTACCGATGAGCCATGTCCATACTAGAGAGGATGCGCAGAGACAAACAGATATTATTCCTGTCCCTAGCGACGGCTCTACGTGGCATGCGTGACAACCTCAGGTACATCATCTGGCAGCCATTCGCAATCAGCATAGGCATACCCATCCGCGACATAGGCGCACTTGAAAGCCTCATGGATTTCGCCAAGATCATTATCCAGCCAATCTTAGGAGCCGCGTCCGATGTTTATGGAAGGAAAAAGTTCCTAATAGCAAGGGAGCTGACGATCCTGGTCGCTGGGCTGTGCTTCCTGTTCGCGGAGTCGTGGCAGTTACTCGCCGCGGGGATGGTGTTCATTGGCTTCGGAATCGCGTTGATCCCTATCTGGAACAGCACAGTCGCCGAGTCAGCCAAAGCCAACGAGATGGGCGAGGTCTTCAGCATACTTGGAAGCGCGTACATGACAACCGGTTTGATCGGCACAGTCGCAGCTGGCTGGCTCGCTGACAATATGGGGTACAGGGTAGTTTACGCCATCTCAGTTGGGTTTGCAGTACTTTCACTACTGGTCACAGTCTTCAAGATCGAGGAAACCCACAAGCCTTCAGGAAATCCAACCTTCACGGTAAAGGAAGCGTTCACATCGCTCCTCGACACGTTCAGACCACCTAGGTACATGTGGGGATACTACATCTCCATGTCCGTTGACCTGTTCGCGTTCAGCGTCGGGTGGAGGCTCATCAACGGATTGCTAGCAGAGGTCTACGGTTTCACACCGGGCATGCTGGGTTTGATGAATGCTGCAAACACCGGTACAATGGCATTATTCCAGATAGTCCTAGGTAAACACGTTGACAGGTACGGGTACCGAAACTTCCTGACAATCAGCCAGATTATTTCATGTGTACTGCTGGCGATGCTGCTATTCTTCCCAAGCTACCAAATAGCGATCGCAGCAAATGTGCTTATGGGCTTCAGTGCAGCGTTCTGGGGCCCAGCGGAGCAGGCATGGGTTGCCAAGAACGTTGATCCGACTCAACGAGCGAAATCAATAGGAGGGTACAGCACATTCAGGGGTCTAGTAGCCTTACCGGGGCCTTTCATCGGTGGGTTGATCTACGACAGGTTTGGATACCAGGGACCCCTCGCGGTCAACCTGATAATCGCAATAATAGATGTAGGATTGCTATGGTTCCTTGTGAAGGATAACGCCAGAGAGGAAAGGGGACTACTCGACGAGCCTGAGCTCTAGTATCAACGGATTGTACCCGTCAGGACACGCGTGCCTCGCCACAAGTGTACCATCATCGGCTTCCGCGAACGCAACGTTTCCCCCCATCGCCATACCATAGATTTTAGAGGGATAACGCTGCAGTCGAATCCCTGGTGGTTCAGTATCTCTGATAGGTGCTTGAAGTTGTTACGCCACTCAAGAAACTGAATTGATGGCTTCTTTGCAACCTGAGAGGGTACTGAGGTTATCTGCGCCATGCCAGAAAATGGACCAGTATTCCATAACAAGATGTGTGTGTCCTAAGGGGCACACACAACGATCAGGTTCGCTTGAATGGCTTGTTCCAGTAATCTTCTGGGTCATGTGGTTTCCCATACCCGAGCGCTTCGTCCATGAAGACCATGAATTTGTTCAGTTGATGGACATTTCGGATGAACCATTTTACAATGTCATGTAGTAGTCCTTGTTTCTTGGTGAAGCTGCAGACTCTGAAGCATACGCTGCAAGCAGAGCCTACCTCGTTCCAGTAGTCTAGGCACGCCTCCTCGTCTCCGTACCATTTGAGGACTCCGGGATTATTCGCTTTAGTTACAGGCTCATAGGTTCTTGGTCCATATGGTATTGCCTGACTAGGACAATGCTTGGCGCATTTCTCGCAGTCCTCGCAGAACTTGATTATACCAGGGTGGGCTAGCTCGGACTGGGGGAGGGGAAGGTCTGTGTATATCTTCAGTATGCGTACGAGGGGACCTCGATCCCATGTGATTAGCCTGCCTTTCCTACCCATGTGACCCAATCCCGCTTGTATAGCGATTGGCACGCTCGCCGCAGTGTCATTCCCACAGGGTGTAGCATTCCAGCCTAGTCCACGGATGAACTCTGATAACTGGCCCGCTAGCATATGCATCCTGCTGTATCCCATGTTCGTTGCTACCTCTAACTGTGTTGGGGCGTGCATGAACTCCTCGTACTCCATAGGAACGGTTAACGCGATGACGTACTTGTGTTTAGACGGGAAGACCGCATCCTCTTCGGTTACGTAACCTTCCTCGATCTCATCATTGAATACTAGGGGTTTACCGTAGCGGCTGTGAGTGTAGAACCATCTCTCGTCGAGGATTGTGAAGCCGACATCGTGGGCTCCATAGTACTTGGCTGCTTTGGAGATTATCTTGGCTGCCTCTTCGGGTGGTCCTTCCCATCGTGGGACTTTTCTTGGCTTAGTTACGTATCCTAGATGTTGCCAGCTGTAGTATGCTTGCCCTTGTGTGTCCGTTGTTCCTTTGGGATACTCGTATAGTCCGGCTGCTCCGTTGAAACTATAATCAACTAGGCTGAACCCGGGCATGCCTTGACTCATCTTGTCCGCCCGGTAATCCTCGGCTCCGAACTCTACGACGTTTCCGGTTTTCTCGATCGCCTGCCCGAATGCTGTGTTCCTCTGGTCGAACCGTTTGTATTCGCCCTTCATAGGGTATAACTCGTCGAATGTCTTCTTTGCCAAGGCTATCACCCGATAGAAGAAACTGGTGGATGAAAAGTAATAAGATGTAGGTTAGGACCGCTTGAATGGCTTGTCCCAGTAGGTCCTCGGGTCACCCATCTTGCCGAACCCGGCTAGATCGTCCGCCCACGCGAAGAACTTGTTGAAGAGGGTTGTCCTCTGGATTGTCCACTGGACAAAGTCGTGCATCAGGCTTGGTGGCTTTGTGAAGGTGCAAACCCTGAAGCAGACGCTGCACCCGGTTGATACCTCATGCCACTGGTCGAAGCAGGATTGCTCATCACAGTACCATTTGAAAGGTCCAGGGTTATTGGACTCGTTATGGATTGGTCCATAGGTTCTTGGTCCGAGGGGGATGCTCTGACTTGGGCACATCTTGGCGCATTTCTCGCAATCCTCGCAGAACTCAATGATTCCAGTCTTTGCTGGAGGGCTCTGGGGTAGTGGCATGTCTGTGTAAATCTTGCATATCCTTACGAGCGGCCCTTTCTCCCAGGTGATGAGTCTTCCATTTCTAGCTATATGTCCAAGTCCTGCTTGTGCTGCCATTGGGACACTCAGTGCTGTATCGTTCCCCATTGGAATCGCGTTCCAGCCTAGTCCTCTTATGAACTCTGCCACCGTGCCAGCTATTACGTGCATCCTAGCGTACCCCATATTGCTTGTGACCTCGATTGGTGTAGGAGCGTGATTGTTCTCGATGAACTCCATTGGGACCGTCATGACGATGGCGTACTTGTAGCTCTCGGGGATTACTATTTCCTCGTCGCTGACGACTGGCTCTGATACATCTTTAACATTGATTGGCACACCGTCGCTGGTGTTGCTGTAAAGCCAGCGCTCATCCAGCTTGGTGTAACCTACCGTCATAGCACCATAATACTGGGCTGCCTTCCGTACGACCTTGGCGTGCTCCTCAGGCGTCTTCTCCCACTTTGGAACCTCTTCTGGTTTCTCTGAGACACCCAGGGAGAACCATGAATAGTACCCTGTGTTCATCCCATCATGGTTGTCGGACGTGTTTGCGGCGTTCTTGAAGCTAATATCAACATGACTGTAGCCCGGTATACCATCACGCATCTTGTCCCATACTTTCTTGGTGTATGCAAACGTATCTGCACCAAGCTCTCTTCTCTTCACGCTGAAAGCTGTACTTCTACCGTCGAACCGTTTGTAATCCTCCGGTATATCATAGTATTCTTCAAATGGAATTCTCTTCGGCAAAATAACCCCTCGATGGACGAAACTACAGGTTATGGGTATATTAAATACCTTGGTCTTTCTAGCCGACGCCAAGTAGCATGCTGACCACCAGGACTGCTAGAACAAGACTTGTGATTATCGTAAAGTTCCAGTCCTGCTGCTTCGCATAGACAAACACGCTGGCAATTATCCTAAGCAGAGGGGTACCAATGAGTATCATGAACCCTAGAAACACGATGTGGCTGGGCTCAAAGAATGGGTCACCGTAGAGTGCCCAGTTGACATCAAACATGTTCTGCGGGTATAAGTCGTTACCAGTGACCAAGAATAGTACGACCCCTAGTGCGATTGCTACGCCGCTGACGATAACGCTCAACCTCATAAGTTTAGAGATGAACATCTCCATCTTGTGTATCTCGCTCATATTATCCCAACCCCCGAGAGTATCATCCTGAGCCCAAGCACAACAAGCACAATTACGAATAGTTTCTTCAAGGACGATCCTTGGATCTGTTTAGTAGCCTTTGCTCCGAGGAAGGAGCCAATCAAGGTGCCAAGTACGACAGGGGCGGTTATGAAAAAGTCGCAGAAGCCGTGTCGCAGGTACACCAACGCGCTTGCTGATGCAGTGACGCCTATCATGAAGTTGTTTGTAGCCACTGAGACTTTCATGGGTATGTTGCTCAAGACGTTCATCGCTGGAACTTTGATCCCTCCGCCTCCAATGCCTAGTAGCCCCGATATTATTCCCGCGATGAAGCTGATGATGAAGGTTGGAACTGTACGGTGAACTCCATACTCTACCATTTCATGTTCAGCGTCGTCCCAGTAACTTCCTCCGAGGTTAAGCCTGTTTGCTAGCCAGTCGTTGGGCTTGTACTCCCAGCCGGTTGATGTGTTCCTCATCCTTGAGCCCATCACGATGGCGGCATATAGGAGGGTTGCCCCGAAAAGTGACTGGAGGAAGGATTCACTGGCTACGCTCATCAGTGTAGCTCCTGAGAGAGCCCCCAAGGTGGTTGCTAGCTCAAGGAACATACCGAGTTTGATGTTTGTGATCTCGTTCTTGACATAGACCGAGGTTGCAGCACTGCTTGTCGCAACTACTGCGATGATGCTTGCCCCGGCAGCGTATTGAATTGGAACGTCTAACAGGAATACCAGTAAAGGTACCATTATCACCCCGCCTCCCAGTCCAAGTAAAGCCCCGAGAAAACCGGAAAAAGCGGCGATAATCAGGGCGAGGAGCGTGAAAGCGGGAGTCATGCAGGTAATGTCTTGCTAATATCTTTTATACTCTTCTAAAAAGCCGTAAAGGGGCTTCTTTCATCAAATAGACGTAGGAAACATGGTTAATACCAATAAAGCCCCAAAATTCAGTCCATAATAGACCAATACTTAATCCAAACACGACCAATAGAGGAAGAGATATACTGCGAACAATTGGTATCTCATACTATGCCAGATTTCCATGACCTGATGTTTGAGGTAAGCAACGAGGAGAGGGTCAGGATACTGAAGGCAGTAAAGGACAGCAAATCAAGCTTCTCAGGGCTCTCCCGCGCGCTTGGAATCACCACACAGGAGGTTAGCCGCCACTTTAACAGGTTGATGGAGGCTGGTCTGACTTCCAGAGACAATGACGGTCATCCTTGCCTAACTCCGTACGGAAGGTTGATTCTCAAGGAACTGGAAGCAGCGGAGTTCACCAGTGAGAACAGGGAGTACTTCATCTCGCATTTAGCGGATGATGTTCCTGATGAATATATTTCGAGACTTGGGGAATTGTCTGGGCTCCAATTTCAGGATAATGTCATGCTGTCAATTCACAACATCATTCGCATCCTCCAGGAGGCGGAGGAATACGTCCTAAACATCAACGTTCCGTTCATAGCACCCGCTTTCCCGCACATCAGGAAGGCGTACGAGATGGGGGTAAAGGGGTTCTTCCTTCATGGTGAGAGCCTCACATTGCCAGCGGAGATGCGGGATATCCGTGACGAGGTTTTCACCGACGACTTCATCGCAGAGATGAGGAGGAGGGATATCTACTGGGAAAGGTTCCATGAGGTTGGGTTAGTTATGTACATGAACGAGAATGAGGTGGCCCTGCTCAGTTTACCAAAAGAAGAAGGAGGGCATGATTTCATCGGCTTTACAGGTGTTGACCCGGTGGCACATCAATGGTGCAAGAGTCTCTTCTACCATTTCTGGGAGAAGGCGACTCCAGTTAATTGACCCCCATCGGTTCTTATCCGTGAATGATACATTTAGGGTATGAGTCTCAACTCCGAGATAGCTAAAACACTCTTCGAGATAGGCGAGATCCTGACTATCAAGGGCGACAGGTTCAGGAGCAGGGCGTACAACATGGCCGCCCAGAGAGTGACGGCCCTCACTGAGGACATCGGGGCTGTCGCTGAGCGAGGGGAGCTGGAGAAGATTCCGGGTGTTGGGAAGAGTATCGCGATGACCATCGGGGAGCTCATTGAGACAGGGGAATCAGTTGTACTCAACGAGCTCAGAGACTCGCTGCCTGAGGGTGTTTTCAAGATGATTGAGCTTGAGGGCATCGGCCCTAAGCAGGCTATGAGGTTCAACCAGGAGCTGGGAATCACAAGCATCGAGGAATTGGAGGAGGTTGCGAAGAACAAGCGCATCAGGCCCTTGAAGGGCTTTGGTCCCAAGAAGGAGGAGAACATTCTGAGGGCGATCTCTGAGTACAGGAACCGTAGCACTAGGTTCCTTCTCGGCGAGGTGCTCCCCATCATCCAAGGCATCATGAGCTACATGGGTGACAGCGAGGCGGTTAGACGTGTCGAGGTAGCGGGTTCAGCCCGACGGAGAAGGGAGACCGTAGGTGACCTTGATGTGCTGGTCAGCTCGTTCGATCCCGAGGAGGTTACTGAGCATTTCATTTCGATGCCTCCAATCGTGAGGATTCTTGGCAAGGGTCCAACAAAGAGCACGGTGGTTCTGCGGAACATGCTGCAAGTAGACCTCAGGGTGATCCCGCCGGAGAGCTATGGTGCCGCACTCCAGTACTTTACGGGGAGCAAGGAACACAATGTTAAGCTGAGGACAATCGGAGTGAAGATGGGGCTCAAACTCAACGAATACGGTTTGTTCAACAGGCAGACAGACGAGTTAATCGCTGCCGAGGAGGAGGAGACCATCTACGAGAAAATGGGTATGAAGTGGATGCCCCCCGAGCTACGGGAGAACACGGGCGAGATTGAGGCAGCTATTGATGACAAGCTGCCAGAGCTAGTTACGCTGGAGGATATCAGAGGAGACCTGCATGTTCACTCGAATTACAGCCACGCGGTTGATCCATTGGAAGAGATGATCGACAAAGCGGTGGACATGGGGCTTGAGTATGTCGCAGTTACAGACCACAGCAAGGGACTGGTGATCGCCAAGGGTTTAGCAGAGGAGCGGCTATGGGAGCAACTGGAAGAGATCGAGGCGCTCCGCGAAAAGTACCCTATCAGGATTCTCACCGGGACTGAGGTGGACATCAAGGGGGACGGTTCACTTGATTATAGCGACGATGTCTTGTCTAGGCTTGACTGGGTTGTAGCCAGTGTTCACACTGGGTTCCAGAACGATGAGGAGAAGTTAACGGGAAGGATAGTTGATGCAATCCATATCCCGTATGTGCGGGCGATTGGTCACCCGACGGGTAGATTGATCCAGCGACGTAGTCCCTACGCGTTGAACTTGGATAGTGTCTTCGAGGCAGCAGCGGACCAGGATGTGTTTATTGAGATTAACTGTAGCCCAAGCAGGCTGGACCTACGTGATGTTGATGCTAGGAGAGCGAGGGAAAGAGGTGTGAAACTCAGCCTTGGCTCCGATGCTCACAGCGTTGAACAGATGGAGTTCCTTCCTCTGGGCGTCGCTGTTGCTCGACGTGGCTGGCTAGGCAAGGATGATGTGGTTAACACTTGGAGCGTTGAGAAGGTTCTCGGATATAGGAAATAGTTACTCGATGAACATGGTGATGGTGGACCTGATATTGGGCATGGCCCTGATCTTTGCGTTGATCTCTTTGAACTGGTTCATGGACTCCGCCTTAACCCGCACCATCTCGTCGTAGACACCATATACGGCGTGTGCTTCAACAACCTCGGGCATCTGCTTGAGAGTATCCAGGTTTCCTTCGTGGGTTCCTGAGTAGCAGCAGATCATTATGAACGCGTGTGGTTTGGTGTCGTGGGCCATACGTTGTTTTATTATTGTTTGCCATAAAAGCGGTGTGTGTTTATAGAAAATATTGAATATATATCACGCACCGGGGCAGTGGAAGGGGATAGAACTGGATGTGTGAATCTGAGAATCCTTCACTTCCAGTAATCCTTTGGTGGGTTCTGTTTTCCGTACCCCATGAGGTCGTCCATGAACACCCAAAGCTTGTTCATCTGTGGAATATTCCTTATGAACCAGAGGACGAGATTGTGTGCTAATCCGGGTTTCTTGGTGAAAGCGCAGACCCTGTAGCATATAGTGCAGCTTGTTCCCACCTGGTCCCAGTAGTCCCTGCATTTTTCCTCATCGCAGGGCCAACGATACACCCCCGGATTTGAGCCCTTCGGGGTCTCCCATGACCGGGGTCCGTCACCGATGGCTTCCCCTGGGCAGTGTTTACTGCATTTCTTGCACACCTCGCAGTACTCCATTATTCCACTTGGTGCTTGTTTGCTTTGAGGAAGAGGTAGATCAGTGATTACCTTGGACGTATGAACCGGATAATCACGTGGGAGCACGGGCCGCTCGTCAAGAT
>CAZPRN010000004.1:0-58684 GCA_964589605.1 uncultured Candidatus Bathyarchaeia archaeon
TAGCAGTGGGGTCCGACGGGATCAATCGGAATGAGGATGATCGCAATCATCTTGTGTTGTTTATTTTAGAATTTAGCGAGGAAACATTTCCTGCTCGACCCTTATCAGACACGAAGACATCTCTGCCTTTATTCGCGTCTTCATACATTTACCCGCCACTGGAGCCCGATCAATCATCCTGAGGCTAAACGCCTTTGTCAGATCGGAGCCGCCGACTATGAGCGGATGCGATTGCTCGCACCACCAGTACCCAGCTATCTAAATAAAAACGTTGCTCTTTTAGTGGGGAAAGGTTAATTAAGGGAAAACAGCGGTCGCAACACCTTCAAAACGTGTTTATTGTCAGAAAACGATGAGACATTCTCGGGATAGAAAAAACGAAAAACTGCTGTTAACCAGACTCATCCACTGAGTTGTCGTCACCGTTTTCGATAGTTTTCTCGGTTTTTTTCCGATTTAGGGTCTCAAGCTCATGGAGCAGGAATTCCTCATATTTTTCCTCGAAACGCTGTTGTACGTCCCCGGACCGATTTGTGATCCGATCCCAGACTGTTGTACTGACCGAGCTGATGCGGTCAACTGCCTCGTCCGCGAGGAACTTGCCTGCAGTGAACATAGATAGGCCCAGCTTGTTGACAAGGTTGAACTGGTCCTCAATCTGGTCTTGGAAAACGTCGTGCTTTGATAACTCGGACTCCCCCTCAAGAGTGATTGTGAACTTGCCACCATCCAGTTCAGCGATCAGGCCGTCACGAACTAACCTGCCAAGAAGGGGGTAAATAAGACCCGGAGAGGGGGACCAGTCACCGTCACTCCTCCTAATGGACTCCTCGATGATCTCCTTGCCTGTAAGTTCATACTCAGATAATAGGAACAGGACGTAAAATCTAGTGAACCCTCTGGGGACCTTGCCTGGAGTCTGTGACATCAATTCACCTGTATCTCTGGCGATACATTACAGGTACGGAAATATAAGTATATCACTAGCGATACAGTACAATTTTAACAAATAGATAGAATAAAATGCAATCAAAGGTCAAATTTGAATTAAAATATGGTAAAAAATACCATATTAAATAAATAATCGACATATAATGTACTAGTGATTTGAATTGTATAACATAGAGTCAACTCCAGATATTAGCCTTGGAGACGAGCTTACAGTATTAGTATTAAAGGGAAAGGGAGACAGCATCATCAGCCGGATGAAGGACGGCAGGGTCATTTTATTCAACAGAGAAAACGTGCTCTTCAATGAACTAGAGCCAGGCATGACAGTGCAGGCAAAGGTCAGCTTCATAGCGCAGAACTATATAATCGTGGACCCTGTAGCCAAGCCTGAGAGGGGAACGGAGGCAATCAAGCTCGGGCTGCAAATGGTCGCGGAAACCGAGAACTGGGAGAACGCAGTGATGGCGAACGCGCTCCTACACATAATAGACTTTCTTGAAGAGGAAGCCTAGGCACACCTTCACACTATTTTAAGCCAAATATTATCTTGAAAAACGAGCCAAAGAACACGACAGCATCTATTGCGCTGAATTTTGATGAACCATCAGCCCTCTCATAGAATGAGATGGGTGTCTCGCACACCTTTTTGCCTGACCTTATTGACTTGTAGAGGCTTTCGAACTGGAAATCCCACTTGTTGCAGTGAACCGAGGGCATAACATCCTCCCAGAGACTCCTCCGGTAGACTCTCATGCCGCTAGTCCAGTCATGGATTGGGGTCAAAGTGATTAGCATGATGAACTTGTTAGTCAGAAGGCTAGCTAAATCCCTGATAAAGGTGCGTCCAATGATCCTGCCACCTTCGCATAGACGGCTACCAATAACGATATCATGGGACTTGGCAAGCTCAAGCATATAGGGAAGATGCACGGGGTCGTGGCTGAGGTCGCTATCCATGGACACAATATAACTCCCCTTTGCGTGATAGAACGCCTCCTTGTAGGCGGTACCAAGCCCCTGCTTACTAGTACGATGAATGACCTTGATGTTACTATGTTTTTCAGCCAAAGTCTCTGCGATTTCACCTGTACCGTCCGGGCTGTTATCATCGACGACGATTATCTCGAAAACATGGGAGCCCAACGCCCTCTGAATTCGTCCGACATTCTGTTCGAGAGTGTTCTTCTCGTTATAGACTGGTGTGAGCACGGATATGAATTCATACAATGAGCAAGTTCTCCTCGGAAAGAATTTTTGAAAAAATGAGTTAAGAATTCAGTTCAACAAACCTTGGTTGTGTAGTGACACATTGAGTTTGGGACTTTGAGGGTGGTTATCAAAGGACACAAAATTGACACCAAGAGGTGAGGAGCACACTCTGTGGAGACTCTCAACATAGGTATCATTCATATGGGTTTTTTCTACAGCGGCGGAGGAGAAAGAACAGTACTCAAACAGGCAAGGTATCTTGGGGAGATGGGGCACAACGTGGAAATCTATGCCCCAGTTATTAACGAAAGCTGTTTTCCGGATCTATTTGAGGGTGTGAAGAGCACGGAGATGTGCGACTGGTCCCGGATACGATTCCGTTGAAACCTGCGCTATCCATGGTGTTGAACAGCCTGTTCATCCCGTATGAACGGCTCTCAAAGAATGATGTTTTGCTTGCACACGGACAGCCCAGCAACTGGATTGCGTACAGAACATGCGAATTAACCGGGGTTCCATACTTTGCCTATTTACATCAGGTCAACAGGTTCCAGAAGCCAAGGATGGTGGACATCAAAGAAAAATGGGGACCTGACGCGAACATCAGATTGCTCAAAGCCATCAACGAGAAGAATCCAGTGATAAAGCACTTGGACATTGTATCGGTGAGAAACGCGTCTGGGGTCTTCACAAACTCGCGGTGGATAAGGAATCAAATCGCCGATTATTACAGGGTAGACTCCAAGGTGGTTTACCCTGGAATTGACGTCAGAAATAAGGTGGGCAAAGACGAGTGGGAAGAGATTATCCTTACCACAAACAGACACTATCCCCAAAAAAGGATAGACTACTTGTTGAAGGTAATGAGCATGGTTGTTAAGGAGAGGCCATCAGCCCGTTGCGTGATAACGGGGGGATTTACTAAACACACAAACCAACTGATCACCTTAAAGGAAAAGCTTGGTCTGAAAAAACATGTTGAATTCACCGGTATCATCCCAGAGAAAGAGTTGGGAGAAGCATATACCCAAGCTTCGTTGTACAGTTTCACATCACCCGAGGAAGATCTTGGGCTTGGACCACTAGAGGCAGGCTCATATGGCACTCCATCAATTGTGTGGGACTATGCAGGGCCAAGGGAAACTGTTGTTGACGGGATAACAGGAGTAAGGGTTGAACCGCATGATACCTGTCTGATGGCTAAAGAAATGTGCAGCCTCCTTGATGACCGAAGGAAACGACGGAAAATGGGGGAAAACGCGAGAAGACACGTGAACAGGCACTTCTCCTGGGACAGGCACTGCCAGAATCTGATAGAGGCAATGAAAGTTCCGGGTAATAATTGAGGGTGCCCCCCAAACTCACTCTTCTCGGTAGTATTATTGTTTATTTAATATTAAAGTTGTAATCAACTGGGAAACGTAATGAAAACAACAGTTAGCAATAGAAAAATTACATCTCTAGGACTGATAGGAATACTTCTCTTATCATCACTGATTACGGTAATGCCGATCGCATTGGCCGTTGAGTTGCCCACCGTGCCCGGAAATGTGGAATTCATGACGGTCGAGGGGCTTCTGTCTAGCGACGAATACATTCTGTACCCATACGAGGAAGAATCAATCACCATTGGTTTCAGCAAGTATGGTGAGATGATAGACGGTGACGCCAACACCGGCCTCGTCTACAAGGGTGTCGATGTGTTCGCTAACCCGGAGGTTCCGGTTGAGCTCTGGTGTAACGGGTGGATAATGGATATCCACTACACCGAGGGGGGATATCTGAGGAACACATGGGCATACGCGCTCTACTCCGACAGGACACCTGAAGGAATAGAGGGTGACTGGCAAAACGGACAACTCTCAAAGGACGCCACAGCAATCGGGGACACAAACGGAGGAAGAAGGACAAATGGATACGTGGAGACAGAGGACATCAAGGTCATTTACGACGGCCCAAGGGAGGCCATATACCTCCTCAAGACCAGAATCTTCGACAAGGACCCCGCAGAGAACGGAACACCACTGGTCGAGTTAACGATACAGGTAGTTTTCAACAAGGTCATGAAAAACGTGGTAGAGATCAAGGATATCAAGCGCATCGACAACAACAAAATGAAAGGTCCGTTCCAGATCGAGTTCAGCCAGCGCGCTGAATGGGACATCGGGTTGACCTCTGACAGTAGGTCATACGCCGAGTTTTACTGCGATCTGGATACAAAGTACTACAAGCACCCGTTCTACTATCCTGAGGGCTGCCACGAGGCAAAGTATGACGTCTGCCAGATAATCGGCGAGGAAGACCTAGTCGGGTACGCCGCGTTCTGGCCCAATCTCATCTCCAAGTGGGTTACAAACGCCGAGGAGGTGAGGAGATATGGTGAGGACGTTGACGTACCAAGCCTACTCGCTTCAATGGAAACATTCGAACACTACGTGGAGCTACCGACGACAGCGGGAGAATTAGTAGACACAACTGTTTACTACGATGAGATTACAGGTGAAATCGTGATTTTGCTCCCAGGGAACCAGTCGAGTACCCCAGGGGACTCGGAGAATGGGATGACGCGCCATGGGTCTTCAAGAAGGACAGCACAGGAGAGTACGGAAAGCTACTAATGGAAGATGGAGGACTACCAGGCGCTTGGACATGGACACCAGCCCACCCACCGCATGGGGCAGTAAGAATACAGCCCTTCCAGTGGAACTGGGGCGACGAGTTCTGCATCGTCTACAAGCGAGAAATGGAGGGCCACACACCCCACATGTCAGAAGCAGCCGAGTGCATGGACCCCGTCTTCACCGAAGGAGAAATTTACGAGACACTAGGAATGTACAGCGAGCCGGACACCCCATACGTGTTCGGTGAGTGGGACTTTGACCACCCCGAGAACAGCACGCACCAATTTAGGTGCGTCAGTGTGTACGGAGTCACTGACAACAACAATGCTTTGGACCCCGACGAGACAGGTGGCCTATTCAGGCTTGACAAGGAGGTAATCTACCAGCTAAACGAGATCTTCAACCCATGGGACCTGAAGGACTCGGCAGAAATCGACTCCTTCAGATGGGCCCAGAAAGGGGGCATCACCGCGGTTATCGAGCTAGAGAGCCACCTCTATGACAAGTACGGCAACCCTAGGGACGACCTTGAAGGAGTGCATGATGTATACTACCCAGACAAGTGGGGATACTACTGCTAGGACTCTGAAAAGGTGCTTGTATACGGAGCAGGCGGAGCACGTCTACTCACAAGGCCGGAAGAGTATGATATCTCAGGGTCCACGATAACCATCAGCAAAGACGTGTCGAGCTACACCCATTACAAGGTGCTGTACTCGACTGTCGACACCCAGTCAATGGACTGGCACGACGGCAGATGGGAGTGGATCATCATAGGCGAGGAGAGCCACGCAAGCGACAGCCTAGGCTCGTCCATGTTAGCATCGGGCTGGAACGAGTGGAAGAACAAGGAAGTATGGTTCACAGCACTCGACGTAAAGTCAGCCGACCTGGGACCAGGAATCCCATGGGTCATGCGCTCGTTCGGAGACGAGGATGTGAAGGCTGGGTACTATTTCGAGGATGGAGTTGACTACCGTACGGCGTTCAGGGACGACTGGTGCACACCAGAGGACTGGAACAAGGTCACCGAGATACACCCATACGCTGTCAGTAGCAGTGACGTGATAATCGTGGGCGGGCCAATAGCCAGCCTCAGCGCGGAGTACTTCAATGACTTTACTGACGCAAAAGTGTTCACAGAGTACGGAGAAGGGTTCTACTCAGCAGCGTGCTGGGCAAGGACAACACAGCCACACTACCAGGGGATGGAGCTAATGGACGTAGACGAGAACGAGCTATGGTACTGCAGCCCCACCGTCGAAGACGACAAAGGATACGCCTTAATCGCCACCTACAAGGACCTAAACGAGACCATAGGCTTCATCGTATACGGGTACACAGCCGAAGACACGTATTATGCATCCTACGCGCTACGCGGAGGACTGCTGCCATGGCTACAGGAGATCCAATGCGGATCAACTGCGCTCATTTTAGAGATAGACTATGAGAGCCTACACCCAGTCGGCTTCCACGTAAAAGAGGTCCTGGGAAGGTTCACCGAGTGCACAGGATTCTACACCAACTTCAAGGACAGCGAGTACTACGCCAACCTGGACGCCGCCCTATGCAGTGTCGAGGACGAGGCGGCCTGCCTAGGACTAGGATACAAGCTCGTGGATATCGAGTGGTGCGCACAGCTACACCCAGACCCATAACAAAACCTTTCTTTCCTTTTTTTCACATCAGCCAACCTATAATAAACCATTCAACTATTCTGAAAACATGGCAGAGATCACCGAACAGGATTACATCGCTACAGTTTACGCTTCAGCCGAGACCCTCTGGGGAGAGGAAGAGGCAAAGAAGATGCGTGACCACATCGAGAAAACAGCAGGAGCGGTATGGCGTTTAGGGAAAATCGAGTTAAACGCAGGGCTGGAGCCGGCGACGAAGCTGAGGCACACGCTATGAAGCCCTACCAGTTAACAATCAAAGAGTCCCAAGAGGGACTAGTGGACGGCTCCCTAACATCGACAAAACTCGCGGAGTCAATCCTCAAAAGGATAACAGAAGTTGAGCCTGTAATAGAGGCATGGGTCACTACTGACCCAGAAAAAGTATTGGAGAGGACTGCGGAGATCGACAAAAAGCTAGAGGAACGGAAAAGCGGAATCCATGGGATACCCGTCGGAGTCAAGGATATCTACTATACTAAGGGAGTCAGGACCACCATGGGATCACCCATCTTCAAAGATTATGTTCCGGGAGACGACGCGGATATGGTCAAAACTATACTAGACGCCGGAGCCATCATGCTCGGAAAGACAGAGACGACCGAGTTCGCGCTACATGACCCAGCTCCAACCAGAAACCCATGGAACACCAAGCACACTCCAGGGGGATCAAGCAGTGGATCAGCGGCTGCAGTCGCCAGTGGCATGTGCCAGGTAGCCTTCGGAAGTCAGACAGGGGGATCTGTGATAAGACCAGCCAGCTACTGTGGGATCGTTGGCATTAAACCAACTTACGACCTGCTCAGCAGAGGAAACGTGTTTCCGCTGAGCTGGAGCCTAGACCATATAGGATACATGACAAGGACCGTTGAGGACGCGCATATAATGCTGGACGCGTTGACTGTGAAGAAAAACGAGTACAAGCCACGTGAGAATCCTCCGAGGATAGGAGTTCTCTCTTTAGGATACTTCAGGGACAACGCTACTGACGAGGTTTGGAGTGGATTCGAGAAAGCCGTAGCAATGATCTGGGGAGAAGGAGCGGAAACGGTTGATGTGCAACTACCAGACACTTTCAGGCACGTTTCTGACGTGCATAGGGTGATAATGTCCGTTGAGACAGCTGCAGCCCACGAGGACATCTTCAAGACTAGGCGAGACGAATACCGGGGCTATATGCAAGGGTTCTTATCCTCAGGGTTACTCGTCCCGGCCACATCATATCTCAGGGCTCAGAGGCTACGAGGTGAGATAATCCTGGACATGGTCAAACTGATAGGAAAGTACGACTGCGTCATCACCCCTTCATCAGTGGACACTGCCCCCGAAGGCCTTAGTTGGACGGGGAGCCCGGCTTTCAACTCTCCGTGGAGCCTAACAGGGTTGCCTTCGATAACGGTACCGTCTGGCCTGAGTGAGAAGAGGATGCCGCTAGGATTACAGTTGATTGGAACACCTTACAGCGAGTGGTCTCTCCTTGAGATAGCTGGTTGGTGCGAGAAGGTGCTAGGCTTCGACAGCAGACCTATCGATCCGGTTGTACCAGATTAGAGGGTTTTTATCTCCTCTCCATTCATGGTGGCGATGACCTCAACTAGGTCAGCGATGCCGCTACTTCTAATCTTTTTACCGATAACCTCCTCGATCTGGAATACCCCGGCGGGGTTGTCCATAGAAACACGGATTGAGACTGGTTTCTCATCTCCCTTTACAAGTGAGACAGAGTTAATTGCCTGCGCAGAGATCGAGTGTATATCATTCTTTCCGGAGAGGTAAGGTACCCTTGACCTGCCCTCGGCCATGTCCGTTCCATCTGCGACTGTTACCGTGCCAGCTTCGACGCTGAGACATGGAAGGGTGTCATCCGAGGAGTAAATCGCGTGAAGAATCTCGGTCTTCACTCTGTATGCAACCCCAATATCATCGTGGTAAACAGTGTGAAGAATTCTGTCAAGGAACCCGGAGGCGATTACCGCACCCATCATTTCGTGGCCAGCCCTGTGAACCGCGTTACCAATGTCATGAAGATAGGCTCCAAAGAGCACAATCAGTCTAGCGTCCTCGTGGGAGCACACACCGTTAAGCACCGAGGAAGGCTCAACAGAGTTAGTGATAAGCCTGAAAATCTCCAATGCACTGCCCGAGATGATCTTTGAGTGAACAGGTCCATGGTCGTTGTAACCAAGCCGCTTGACGGCCATGATATTCGACATCCGGAGATAGGTCTGTACCTCAACATCGTTCTCCAACAGCGAGTAAGCCTCGGAGAGTAACGTGGAGGACTTTAGGTGCTTGTGGATGAGACGGTTTGATACGAGGACCATGAATCGAAGAATACACGCCCGGCTTAAAGGGTCTCGGTCGATACTGGTAGGGACACGGAGAACACGGTGCCCTCGCCAACCTTAGTGGTGTAACTGATGGAGCCACCGTGGCTCTCGATCACTCTTTGGGCTGTTGGGAGACCTAGTCCCTTACCGCCCTTCTTCGTTGTCTCAAAGGGAACAAACAAGGTGTTCTCATGCTCGGGTGGAATACCTAAACCAGAGTCCTGTACAAAGAGTTCAACTGAGTCTCCGTTATTCTTGATCGCGATATTGATTTCACCACCGTCAGGCATCGCATCACAGGCGTTGATGACGATATTCCTTACCGCGAGCGCAGTCTTAGCGGGATCAACCCGAACAAGAACGCTTTGATCACCATTTCGGGTCACCTTGATGTTTTCCGGGATATCAAGGTCGGAGAATGCCAAGTCCACGATTTTCGAGTACTCGGTCTCGATGGGGTTAATGACATGCCCCTTGTAATATTCCCGGAAGCTATCAAGCAGGTAGGTCGCTTGCTTAAGGCTCTGCCTAATCATATCGAAAAGCATCGTGTTGTCCGGGCTCTTCTCAAGTAGGTAGATAGCATTCTGGATAGTCTGAAGCGGGCTGCGAAGATCATGGGCCAGCTCGCTTGAGATATGCCCCATCCGCTCGATTACCAGCCTCTCAATATCATCATTACCAGTATTATCAGACATCAACCCAGCCTCCGACAATATCATGAGGGGGGTGATGCCGTTTATTGGTTCCTGTCAAGCACCCTAGGAGTAGAGATAAAAGGAAGGCAAGACCAGTACTGCCGAAATGGAGTACGTGTTCTGCAAGCCAATGACCGAAGAGGACTACGAGGCACTGTACAAGATGATGGATTCGGTTTTTGGAGACGAGGATGTGAGGGGAATAACCAGTAGATTCGCTGAACATCACCCGGAGATGACCGAGGAGAATTTCTTCATGGTCAGGCACGGGGAAGAAGTGGCTGCAGGACTCGTACTACTGCCGCAGAGATGGATCATTGATGGCGTTGAGATCAAGGTAGCAGAAATGGGCTGCGTAGGAACAAGCCCCAAGCACAGGAGAAAGAGACTCCAGTGGATACTCAACGACGAGTTCGACTCCTATGCGCGGGAAAACGGTTACGATCTCTGTGTTTTAGCTGGGATACCGTTCTTCTACCGGCAGTTTGGATACCAGTACGCGGTTGAGCTGGATTTCTCCACAGAGATTGAGGTCACTCGGTTACCTGATACACATAAAGCATTGGTAGCGCGGGAAGAGAAAGAGACTGAAATTCCAGAACTTGACGCTATATTGCAGGATACACAGTCTGGATACTTTGTCAAGAGCCTAAGAACTCCAGGGATCTGGAAGATGCAGATGGAGACATCCACTTACGGTGGGGAGCCTTACAATGGAGCCGTCCTAACAAAGGAAGGCAAGATTGGTGGGTACTACAGGTACGTTGTAGACGAGAAAAACTCCACTCTGTACATCAGAGAACTTGGATATAGTAAGAACACAAATGCCGAAGAAGTAGTAGTACACCTCAAGGAGCTCGCGGAGAAAAAAGGGTTAACAAAGATTAAAACAGCCGTATCACATGATGACGAGATCAACCGGTACCTGACTAGAATGGGGGCGAAACAGAACAAGCCGTATGCTTGGCAAGTCAAGCCACTGGACCTCTTCAAGTTGATGGAGAAGATGAAGCCAGCTTTCGAGGAAAGGATAGCCGATTCAAAGTTCAACGGACTAACGAAGGAGCTCAAGTTCAACTTCTTCAGGTTCGCGGTAAGGATGGACATCAAGGATGGGAAAATCGTTGAGATGGAGAAGTACTATGGGGAGGAGAAACGAACTCTTGGCTTTAACCCCTACGCGTTCATCCAGATGATCATGGGCTACAAGAACAGGGAGGACCTGATGAAGGCTTACCCGGATTTCTGGGTCAGAGACGGGCTGGACGAGCTAATCGACGTCATGTTCCCAAAGAAACCAGGGTACATCCACTACACATACTAACCTACATTTTTTAGCACCGAGCCACGTATCATGGCTTGGTGCCCCCGATGACAGATGGTTTTAACGAGTTAAAGATACGTGAGGACTTGGTCAAGGGAATAAGGAAAGCGGGGTTCACGGAAATGACACCAATCCAAAAAGAGGCAATACCAGTCCTCCTCAAGGGAAGGGACGTGATCGGGCAGGCACAGACGGGCACCGGGAAGACTGCGGCTTTCGGTATTCCGTTGCTTAACAAGGTAGACCCAAATCAAAAGATCCTCCAGGCGCTAGTATTAGCACCGACAAGAGAGCTTGCGACACAGATTGCTGTGATGCTGAGAAACCTGGCAAGGTACATGGACATCAAAATAGTTTGCGTCCATGGAGGTGGAAAGATACAACGCCAGATGGGTTTGCTTTCACGACCCACACACGTACTAGTGGCGACACCGGGAAGACTGCTTGACCTGTTAAGGAAGCGAAACATTCTGGATATAAAGAAGGTCAAGTACGCAGTGATTGACGAAGCGGACAAGATGCTGGAGATGGGGTTCATGAAAGAGATGGGACACATCCTCAGCCAGCTGCCGTTCGTAAGGCAGACAAGCATGTGGTCAGCCACGATAAGCGACCAGATACTCAGCATGTCTACCAGGTACATGCGGAACCCAAGAAAGATTATAGTGTCAAGGGACGAGGTCGCCCAAACGAATGTGAACCAGTTCATCATCCATGTGACTGATGATTCCAGAAACGAGAGGCTGTATGATCTGCTCGATGAGATAGAAGTTGACCGGGGACTGATCTTCTGTAACACACGCTATATGGTAGAGGAGTTAGCCGGTTTGCTTCAGGAAGAGGGCTACAAGGTCGAGCCTCTCCACGGTAGGTACACCCAGCAGCAGAGGGAACAGGCGGTGACAAAGCTATTGAAACGACAGGCAAGGTACCTTGTCTCGACTGATGTAGCGTCTCGTGGGCTGGACATAAAGGGTCTAACACACGTGATCAACTACGAGATACCCGAGGACGCCGAGGTTTACTTCCACCGGATTGGACGCACAGCGAGAAAGGGAGATGAAGGAACAGCCATCACCCTCGCGAGTGAGCGTGAGGAAAAGTTCCTTCAAGACATTAAAGATATGACGGAAACCGAGATGCGGGAATGGGAGTAGTTTACTCCCTATAGAGCACCTTCCCAGGCAGGCTCCCTGTGTGTTTTCCACCATCAACGACGACTGCGCCGTTCACGATGACGTAATTTATTCCCTCTGGGTACTGTCGTGGCTCAATTTGGTTGCCCTTGTCCGTAATAGTCTCAGGGTTCCAGACAACGATATCAGCAAAGTATCCATCTTTCAGTAGCCCTCTGTCGGTTAGCTTGAACTTTCTCGCAGGGCTCCCGGTGATTTTGCGGACTGCTTCCTGTATAGTCAATGCGTTGGTCTCGCGGACAGTCCTTCTTAGAAAACATGGGAATCCACCGTAGCTGTTCTGGTTGGGGTAGCTTGGAGGGTTACTGGTGCTCTGACGTTTCTCGTCCACCGCGAAGGTGTCGACCCCTATCATCGCGTTTGGATGCTTGTAGAACTCCATCTTGACCCAGTCGTCATCACCCTGTCTCTCGACCTTGGTGTAAGGATCGGCATGCAGGATGTCGAAGAGGGCGTCTAGCTCGGATACTCCAGTCTCCTTTGCTACATCAGCGACTGTTTTCTCCAAGTAGGATTTCTCAGAGGATTCTACGATCACTCTTCCAGCCGCCCAGTTCTTGTTGATATTTGGGTTGAGCCCGTAATGCTTGCCCGACCAGATGCTTTTCTTGATCTCCTCCCTGAAATCGGGCATCCTGAGCGTTTTTGCCAGCTGCTCAGGGCTCCCTGCTACGGAGAGCCAGGGTCGTAGGCTGTGAATAAGCCATGGACTGGTACCAATGCCCCCGGTTAAGTGGTGGGGTATAGTGTCAAAGTCGACCTCAACGCCGTCAGCGTTGGCGTCGTCAATCAGCTTCAGAGTTGCATCGATGGCTGCCCTCATCAGATCAGGATTGTCACCCGGAACAACATCATACAGGACCCCTAGATGGCTGACCTGGATGGGCATCTTGGCTTCACGGCCAATGTTCAACGCCTCAATCACACCGTTGGTCTTGACGGGTGGGAACTCGCCCGGACGCCTTGGTTTTCGGTGACCCGTTCTCAGGCTGTGGCTCTGGTATATTCCGTTGTATTTAGCGGCAGCCTTGGAGCAAGCCAGTAGCTCGTCCCACTCTGCCCAGATACCCGGGTCATAGTCCCTTCCAACTGTTAGCCCCTTGCAACCCTCGATCATGGCTTTCTCGGTTTCCTCGACCATCAGTATAATCTCCTCGGGTGTAGCCTTCCTTTGGAACTCTGGACCCATGACAAGGCTCCGGATGTCACCGTGCCCAGCCATTGGCACCATGTTGGGACTCAAACCTGTTTCCTCGACCTTCTTGTGGAACTCACTCAGGTCCCTCCAGTCGATCTCCCATCCGAAGACTTCCTTGTGCCTCTGGTTGAACAGGTCTCTGGGCTGGAGCCAGTTCTTTACGTACATCATCGGTGCGATGTACGCGTATATGTCCCCGTGAACCCAAGGAAGACCAATATAGTCGCCGAAGGGTCCCATGCTGTCTCCGCACTGACCGCCAACGAATGTCGTGATTCCCTGCTGGAGGAATCCTTGGGCTTCTGGGTAGTAGAGGATGCTCAGGTCCCCGTGATTGTGTACATCAATAAATCCGGGGGAGACCGCCTGCCCATTCGCATCGATTACGTGTACCGCATCTCCTTTGATGGGCTCTATTGAGATTAAACTGATTTTCTCGTCTTTGACGGCTAACTCACCCTTGTAAGGGGCGTTGCCAGTCCCATCAACGATTAATCCATTCTTTACTAATACGTCATACTCCATGGTTCACATTGAGCCTCAACGTGTTTTACTTTTTTCTTGGATAAATTGAAAAACAGGTCAGTTACTTGATGGTATGAATCTACCACTGTTCATCGTGGACGTTTTCGCGGAGGAAAAGTACGCGGGTAACCAGCTCGCCGTGGTTTTCGACGAGATTGGACTGAGCACAGAGTTGATGCAGAAGATAGCACGCGAGATGCACTTCAGCGAGACGACGTTCATCACTGGATACGATTTAGAGAATAAGACATTCAAAGTAAGAATATTCACACCTGAGAGCGAGCTGCCATTTGCTGGGCACCCAACACTGGGGACGGCCTATATCGCACAGAAGGAATTGCTCAAAGAAAACGTGGACTCGCTGGTCCTAGACATGAAAGCGGGGTTGATCCCTGTGAAGTTCAAGTACAATGGTGATGAGCCTGGAGTGCTCTGGATGAAGCAGCTTGCACCAGAGTTTGGGGACATGCATCCTGCCGAGGTATTCGCCGAGATTCTTGGGCTAACAGTAGATGACTTCGACTTGGATTACCCAATTCAAGAGGTCTCAACCGGTGTCTACTTCTACATGGTGCCCCTGAAAACAAAAGAGGCGTTGAAGAGGGTGAAGGTGGACCTCGACAAGCTTGCAGAGTACAGCAAGGGAAGGAAATCAAACACGCCCTTCATGTTCTGCAAAGACCCGGAGAGCCCTGAGAACCACGCCAAGGCTAGGTTGATGGGAAGCTGGGAGGACCCCGCTACAGGAAGCGCCAACGGGTGCTTCCTCGGGTACAGTGTCAAGCACCGGTACTTCGGTGACTCTGACGTTGATGTCAGAGTAGAGCAGGGAGCCGAGATGAACAGACCATCGATCCTGTATCTGAAGGGCTCGGAGAAGGACGGCGAGATCAGTGTCGAGGTGGGTGGGAAGGTCGCCTACGTAGCGAAGGGGAAGCTAGTATAGGGGATGTTAAATCCCACTAGCATGTCTTTTTGGTGATTACATTGAAGCTCAAGGACAGTTTTCCCCTGGCGGAGAAGAACGTATACCTAGATAGTGCAGTAATGGGATGCGTTCCCCAGAGCACCCTAGACCTGATGAAGACCTACAACGAAGCACTGCTGGACCACATGGGTGGTAAAACCCAGTGGGCGTTCAACATCGAGATGGGTGAAAACGCGCAAGGCAAGGCACTCGACGCATTCTCAAAGGTAATAGGAGCCAAGAGGGAAGAGGTCGGGTGCGTTCCAAACGCGTCAACCGGGCTTAACGTGGCGATGAGCATGATCCCAATCAAAAAGGGGGATAATATTGTCTCCACTGATCTGGCGTTCCCTATGGGCGCAGCCCTAGTAAGGAAAGCCGAGGAGAAAGGAGCCGAGGCTCGCTGGCTAGCAAACAAGAACGGGGTCATCGATACAGGAGCCTTCGAGGCAGCCGTGGATGATAATACAGCGGTAGTTTACATTGACCAGCCAAGCTGGTTCAACGGGTACCTCTTCGACATCGAGGCACTCGCGAATCTAGCACATGACCACGGGGCGTACCTTGTGGTTGACGCCACCCAGAGCATCGGACACGTTAACTGGCAGATCAGCAAGACGGGGGTTGACTTTGCAGCGACGAGCACTTACAAGTGGCTACTCGGTGGATTGCACGCTCACAGCACCGGCTTCATGTATATCAACGAGGAGCACATCGACATGTACGACCCAGTCTACGTAAGCGGTGGAACCTACAAGTACGAGCAGACAGGCGTCAAGGACGGTTACATGGGACACCAATTTGACTTGAAAGAAGGAATCGACAAGTACGCGATCTTCAGGAGCCCAGATATAACATACCTTGCAGCGGCCAACAGCATGAACGTGCTTCTGGACCACGGTATCAAGGAGATCGAGGATCAGAACAGCAAGCTGACCAAGAAGCTCATGGACGGGTTACAGGAGAGGGGATATGGTCTACAATGTCACGAGGACACGGATAGGCACTGCTACCTAAGCGTCAAGGTGCCTGAGTTGAAGACTGTGGTCGAAAAGATGACCGCTGAGAACTACTGGTGCAGCCAGAGGGTTGGAGGAGTAAGGATAAGCCCCCACTTGTACAACACTGTTGACCAGGCTGACCAGTTCATGGACAAGCTTGACGCGGTCGTCAAGTCCCTCTAATACCCCTTAATATTCTTCTTATACAGGCAGAGCGTATCCATAGTTTATGGACTACGAGGGAAGGCTCAGCAGAGTACGCGAGGCCATGCGCGAGAAAGGCATAGCCCTCATGTATCTTAGAAGAGGCGCAAACCTGTTCTACCTTACTGGAATCAAGCGAAGGGGACCAGAGCTCACCGACAGTAACAGCTACGGGGACCTGATCCACGGCGCGTACATCACCCTAAAAGGGGGAATAACCATCATCGCCCCAAGGATGGGGGGAAGCGGCTGGCAGAAACAAGCCGAGGGGAAATCATGGATCACCAGGGTTAAAATCATTGACGAGAGCGAGCGCCCCAAGGAGGTGCTCAGGGAAGTCATCGGCTCCCTCAATATGAGGGGAAAAGGCGTCGCCATCGAGGAAAGGGCATGGGCAAGCACGATGCTGCTCTTTAGGCAAGTGATGCCGTACAGCAAGCTCAGCGACGCAAACGAGATCATTGAACCCATGAGGATGATCAAGGACAGTGACGAGATCGATGTCATGAAAAAGGCGGGGGATATCACGGACAGGGTCTACGGGAAGGTCGTGGACAGTCTGGAGCGCGGTCAAACCGAGATCGATGTCGCCAACCTGATTGACTACGAGTTTAGGAAACAGGGCGCAGATTACAACAGCTTCGTCACCGGTGTAAGGTTCAGGAGCCCGAACCACCCATGGGTGTTAGGCGAGACTCCGGATGAGCCAAGGGTGCTTGAGGACGGCGACACCATCAGCTTCGATTTTGGTTGCGTATACAAGGGCTACTGTAGTGATTTCGGTAGAACAGTTTACGTCGGGGAGCCACCGGCGAAGGTCACGGAGATACATGACTTGGTCATGACCGCTCAGGCTACCGCAATCGAACAGATGAAGGCAGGTGAGCTCACCTGTGAGCAGCTTGACAGCGTCGCAAGGGGTATCATCGAGCGTGGAGGTTTTGGTGAGAACTTTGTGCACAGGCTGGGACACGGGATAGGGTTGACGGTTCACGAGCCGCCGTACCTGTACATCCCGGACAGCACGATGCTGCAGGAGGGGATGACGTTCACCGTGGAGCCGAGTATTCTTCTCTTTGGTGAGTGGAGCGCACGTGTTGAGGACGTTGTGATGGTTACAAAGGATGGCGGGTTGCCGTTCAGTAACTTCCACAAGGACCTCACCACCATCTAATTTTTTTTCCAACTACATGTAATAAGGCTGGAAAAAATCGAATAGTTGGTTACCTACTATAATGCAATTTTTTCCCGTGGTGGATTACACTTTTGTATGTAATTCTTTCTGAGGGAAGCCGTTTTAGGGTTCCTTTGGATTAAAGAGCTGGGAACGGCTGGAACACTACACCCCCCCCTCCCCCTTCGGGAAGAGATATATCCCCAGAGGAAAACTCATGCCCATGACGGAAGTAAACGAAGTATACCTGTGCGAGCTATGCGGAAACAAAGTAAAGGTCTTGGAGAACGGGGCAGGGACCCTGGTCTGCTGCGGCGAGGACATGGTCAAGGTAGATTAGGATGGGTCTACACGAGACCCTGCGAGGCAAGTGGGGTGACGGAACACGCCCAAAGGACGTGTACAATCTATACGTGAAGGATCACCCGGAAAAGTACCTCGAAACATTGATGTCCGGTCTGGACAGTGGCGAGAAAAGGGTTCAGAGCGGCTCAGCTCAGCTAGTTTGCCTGATATCAGAGGACACTCCTGAGCTTTTAGCTCCACATATAGCCAAGTTCATCGAGAACCTAGACGCAAAGGAGCCGGTTCTCAGGTGGGAGGCTTCATGTACCCTCGGGAACCTCGCGGGCGTGGACTCTGAGAAAATAATCCCCGCGTCACTTGGGTTGATGTATCCGCACCTTGAACACAAGAGCATCGTGTTGGCGAACCACACTGCGCAGGCGTTGGCAAAGATAGCGGAGCATAACCCGGAGAAGGCTGAGGAAATTCTGGACAAGCTCATCGAGAAATCGCCCCTGTTCGAGGATAACAAGGTGGGTTTCATCATCGAGGCACTGGTCAGGTACAAGAAATATCCCGAGTTGCTACCGAAGGTAAAGGGGTTCATCGAGTCCTTCCTAGAAAGCGAGATAAACGTGGTCACCAAGAAGGCGAAAAGGTCACTGAAGAAGCTAGGGTAGCTTGGAGAGGGCGGTCTCCAGCCGGTCTATGGTCTCGTTCATGATAGCCTCACTTGTGGCTATACACACCCTCATGTGCCCCTCGCCCAGTGGACCGAACCTGCTGCCGGGGTTGAACGCAACCTTTGCCTCCTTGACAAGGTACTCGTGAAGCTCCTCGCTGTTCATACCGAAATCGAACTTGGGGAAAGGCACATAAGTTCCCTCAATCTTGGGGAACGAGACGCCCGGTATCTCGTTCATCCGTTTGACGCAGATGTCGCGTATCTTTGTCAGGTGTACCATCAGGTCACGCCTCCACCAGTCAAGCCTCTCATCGAGCATGACGGGGGCGATTGCCCTCGCAAGGGTGTTTGAGCCTCTCTGCACTGATGCAGCGGTCCTCTTGTAGTCCGCTAGCATCTCTTTGTTGGTCGTAGCCATGTAGCCGAGATATAAGCCAGCAACTCCGAATGTCTTTGACACGCCCCACGCCGTAGCTGTAAGGTCCTCGATCTCAGGGTTGAGGGATGCGAGGGTGACGTGTTCAAGTCCATCGTACCTGATGTTCTCCCATAGTTCATCGACGAAGACGCGGATGTTTTTGTCTACTGCGATGTCTGCAACAAACATCAACTCTTCCTTGGTCATCACCCTTCCAGCTGGGTTGTGGGGGTTGCATAGCACTATGAGTTTCGTGTCCTTGCTGACGATCTCCTTGAGCTGCTCCTCGTTGAACTTGTACCCTTCCTCGTAGTCAAGGTCCCAGTAAGCGGGTTTGACCTTTGTCTGCTCAAGGACGTGCATAAACCCGTTGTATGCAGGGTTCGGTAGAACTACCTCCTCACCTTCCTTGCACGCGTGTTTCATAGCAAGCCACAGGATTGGCTCAACGCCTTGGACAACCATAACATCATCAGGTGTAACCTCAAGGTCGTTGACCCTGCCAACCTTCTCCGCCATCGCTTGCCTTGGCTTCAGGTCGGAGTTGTAGAAAACGTCCTCGGCATCAACGGCGTCGTGAAGAGCCTGCTTGATCTCGGGTGCTATCTTGAAGTCTGGACTCGCAAGCCAGAGGGGTAAGACGTCCTTGGGGTAGACCTGCCACTTGCTGTTGAGTGAGTCAACCATGTTCTCGGGGGTTGCTGAGTTAAAGTAATCGTCAGATGACATAGGGTATGTTTTGTTTCGACTTGTGTATAAGCGTTCATAGAGGCAGGTTTCAAATAAGACACGTCACCAGCAAGAGGCATGAAGATAGAGACACCCGAAGGCTTCAGCCTGTTCGGCGAGCCACTGTACAACCCGGTCAGCTACCCTGACCCGGAGCACAAACAGCTAGTCAAGTTCAACAAAGCATACGAGGAGTGGGAAAAAGACCCGGAGGACCGGGACAAGCTCCTCTGGCTTGGGCGACAACACGCTTACATCGGAAAATATCGTGACGCTATCCACATCTACACGGAGGCGTTGAAGCTCTACCCGAATGACGCCGAGTTTCTTAGACATAGGGCGCACAGGTATCTCAGCCTGAGGATGTTTGATTACAGCATCGCCGACTCGGAGAGGGCGGTTGACCTCATGCTGGAAAATCCCGACTTTATGGAGCCAAGTGGGTTAGCTGGAGCAGAGGAGACAACCAAGTACACGTTTTACACGAACGTCTACTACCATCTTGGTCTCGCGTACCTACTCAAGGGGGATCTCCATAATGCTAGGAAGGCGTTCGACGACCTTCTCGACGTTGGCACCAACGATGACCATGTCATCATGTCCTGCTACTGGAACTACATCATCCTCAAGCGACTAGGATACGAAGAGGAGGCAAAAGAGGTGCTAGAGTACATCAAACCGGAGATGGAGGTCCCTGTAAGCAGCGGGTACTACGAGTGCCTCAAGATGTACAAGGGGAGACTGGAACCCGAGGACATCATCGGAGACAAAGGCGACGATGACCAGCTAAGCCTCGTAACAAGCGGTTTCGGGGTGGCAAACGAGTACATGTTCCGGGGACAGTACGACAAGTATGTCGAGTTACTGGAAAGAGTGGTGTCAACGAATGCTTGGAGTGGATTCGGTTACATCACAGCCGAGGCTGACCTGAAGAGAATCAAGGGCTGATTCCCTCCCCACTAATTTTGTATACATATATGGTTCACAGTTCCTCTGTCTATACGATGCCCGCTTACGATAAACACTACAAGAGTCCAGACTATTTCGGGGACCCATACCCTGAACTGGTATCGTTTTTCAACCAAATTGAGCCAAAAGGACATGTTCTAGACCTTGGCTGTGGGCAGGGAAGGGACTCAATCGCTTTGGCCAGGATGGGATACAAAGTGACAGGGGTAGACATCTCCAAAGTGGGGATAAACCAGTTACAGTCGATTGCAGCGAAGGAGAAACTGGACATCAAAGCAACTGTAGCGGACATGTACGAGTACCAGATAGGAAAGGATGTGGATATCGTTCTACTTGACTCGATGCTCCATTTCTATCCGAAGGACAGGGAAAAAGAAACAAGATTCCTAGTTCGAGTAATGGATGAACTAAAGCCCGAAGGGTTGCTATGTGTGTTGGTGTGGCGGTCAAAGAAACTCGAATCCGTGTTGGAATCAATAATTGAAAGAGCAGTAGGATTGAATATTCTAAAGGACAAATACATCGAGTACCCAGAAAAGAAAATGGAAATGAGGATGTTAGTGCTAAAGAAAGAGAGATAATCCTCGGCTAGTATATCAACACTGTATCTCGTTGGATTTTACGACCCTGTTCTCAGCACCGGAAAGAAGTATCATATCCAGCATCCGTTGGAGCTCAAGCATCTCCGTTGGAGTCGTAACCGGGTCAACATCGTTCTGGATACAGTCAACAAAGTGCTTCATCTCTTCAAGGTATGCGTCAATTGGCTCAAACTCGATCGGGGTATTGATCTCTTCGGATTCTGTGGTGTGTAGCATCATCGTTTCTAGGTCTAGACCCGCTTTTTCTCCCACAATCTGGGCTGTAATTCGCTCCCTTGGGACATGGGCAGCCCAGCTAACCTCAAAGCTGATGGTAGCTCCACTCTTCATCTTGATCAACGCCGAGGAAAGGTCCTCGACATCAAAGTACCCGTCAAAGTCGGGTGTCCCCCAGTCCTCAAGACCCCTCTTGTGTGGACCGTGCTTGGTGTACGTTGAAGCTAGGACCTGTTCTGGTGCAAAGTCGGACATCAACCAGCAGGCGGTGTCAAGCGCGTGGACACCAATATCGTAGATTGGACCAGCGCCGGCGATGTCTTTCCGGGTGAACTGGCTACCCCAGCCAGGAATCCCGTTCCTCCGCATCCACGCTGCCTTGGAATAGTAGATATCACCCAAGGCTCCACCATCAACGAGCTTCTTTGCTGCCGCTACATCACCCTTGAATCGGCGAGTTAACCCGATGAAGAGCTTCTTGTCACTCTTGTGTGCTGCATCAACCATCGCGCGTGCCTCTGCAAGGCTCGTTGCCATCGGTTTCTCGCACAATACATGTAAGCCAGCCTCAAGAGCCTCAACTGATACATTGGAGTGCATACTGTTTGGCAGACAATTGATTACAGCATCCAATTCCGGGTGCTTGATCATCTTGGAGTAGTCATCGTATAGAGAGCTTGAGGGCAGTCCGGCTTCATTACCGAACTCCTCCCTATTTGGTGTACCCCGGTTGTATGCTGCCACGACCTCGATTGAATCCAGTTCCAGAGTCTTGCGGAGGTGGTACCTTGAGATAGTACCGCAACCGATCATTCCGACCTTGATGACCATGAGAATCCAGTAAAGTAAGGACGGGGAGGTTAAAACATGGATTGTGAAGAGGTTTACTCTTCCTTCATCTTTCCGAGTTGACGCCTCGCGTCCTCTTCGGGGCTTATCAGTTCCTCTATGATAGTATCCAGTCTACTGTAGATGTGACAATTCTTGCAGTGGAAAACCATCTTGCCGGTGGTATAATTCTGTCCGCTCCTACGGTTTACCTCGTCAACAAAAGCCTCCAAAAAAATCTGGAGACCAGCAAGGTTCGCCGGCAGCCCAGCGAACCCGTCCCAAGACCTGAAGTACCCGGTAGTATGAAGTTTCCCGTCCAGTAGCTCCAAGTCCATTATAGTCAGACATGGAGGCTCATGCTTCATCCCGGCCAACTCTTTCAAAAGGTCCTCGGGTCTCCTGATTAGCAGTACAACTTGACGGTCCCTTGGCTCATCAACGAGTCTCTGAATGGCTAACTCCACCTGGTCTATTGGCTCCCTCATCCTGCCCCCGTAAGTATATGTCTCGCCTTCGGCCTTCTCGCCGAGCCAGAGGTACTGAAGTGCGTACGAGGTGACGTACTTCATATCGCACGGAGCCTTGTCAGCTATCAGTGGTCGCATGTGGGGGTTCTCTATCTCAAGGGTAAGGTTGAGTTTCTTTGTCTCCGTGACCTCTGATCCGTATCCAACATAAAACGAGTCGCCCTTGGTCCAGATTCGTTCCAGTGCCTTGTACCAGCCGTCGGGTATATCGAAGGCTTTGATGTGCTCGTACCTCATGGAAGCATCACCGTTACTTGGCTGTACAGGCATATACTTTCTTCCATGGACTAGTTGATCCGGCGCCATGCAAGATAGAACAGAACAAGCCCAGCAGCCAATGATTGAAGCGTGAAACCGGGTATCCCAGTTTCCTCTGGCTCTGTTTCCGGTGGCTCAAGTTCCTCTTGGACATTGATTTTAATCACATCACTGGTCGCTGGGTGATGCCCCTTATCGCCCTTCCAGCCAACCTGGACCTTGAACTCACCAGTCTCTTCTGGGGTGAGACTGTACGAGTATAAGCCTTCTTCCTCGGATAATGTGGTGTTTGTTTCAGCACCAGAAGGACCTGTAACGCTTATCCAGAAATCCGTGTCCCTGACCTCAGGGGCAAGGCTGCCTGTGAACGTGACTGATTCCCCAAGGGTAATCATGCTACTTGAAGGAACGCATGTCAAGCTGGTATCCCGTACCTCCCAGTTCCACCACTGGCCCACGAAGTAGACCGAGGAGTCGTCACCAGCGTAAATTGGGTGATGGGCGAGGAAGCCCGGTGGGAAAAGTTCGGAAGTCAGATCAGTAGTACCAGTCCCGTCCACGTTGATCTTGAAGATATCGTACCTGCCCTCCTCCCCCATCGCGCTGACGAGGTAGATCAGTTCCTCCCCGGTGCTAGACCATTGGGCTATTCCCTGGGTCCAGCGGGTACCTGTGATATTATGCTCGTTCTCACCGTCAATATCCATGATGTATAGCTCGTAGTTTCCATGAACTGTAGTGTCGTTTACCATGCGCTCAAAGACAACCATGGAGCCGTCGGGGCTGATTCGAGGGTCGTAATCACCGAAGGGCAAAACAGCGTTACCCCATACATCGGCGTTCTTCGGATCGGTTAGCTGCTCCACCTCAGTACCATCACTGTTCATTATCCATATCTGGCTGTCCCGGGTGAACACGATCTGGTCACCAACCCAGTCAATGTCAGCGTCATGCCCGCCTGAATCGTAGAGAAGCCTCTGGTTACCTCCATCCGAGTCCATCTTGTAGATGTCAAGGGTTGAGTCCCGCCAAGAGAGGTAGATGAACTCGGAGCCATCCGGGCTCCAGTTGGGGTACAGGTCCCAGTGAGTGTTATCGGTCAGCCGTTCAAGTTCTGAACCATCAACGTTCATCGTGTAAATCTCAGAAAACTCGTACCCCTCTCCATGGTACATGCATATAACGAACATGGACTCATCAGGACTTAGGTCGATGTTCGTGATCTGCAACGGACTTGAGTAGATTAGTGTCGTATCACTTGTATCCATGTCAAAATGGTAGATGCTGTACTCCTCTGAGTAGGGAACATAGTAACCGTTGACAACTGGAATCAAAGCTAACAGGAGTAAACCAACAATACAGACCGACGAGGGACGCATGAGAATCATAGAAATGGTGTTGAAACAATGTAATAGGGTTAATCCTACTGCACAGAGAAGGGTATGTGGAGTTACCCGTTCATCACGTACTCCATGATCTGCTCAGGTGAAAGGGTATCTAAACCAAGGCTCTCCGATGATGCCCCTTGACCCCAGAAATCCCGGTCCAAGACCAACTCTGCCAAGGAAACCATTGTGTCAATCGCTGGTGTCTGGACGCCGAATTGCTTACCAAGGCTTGAGATGAACACAAAACCGTAGAGGATATCCTCACCGAACGCCGTCTTGGCGGCGAAATCATCCAAACCAAGCCCCGGCCTCCAACTACGGTGGCTGGCGAAGGTGCTGTACACCTCGTACATGGTTTCACCGGTTACCCCGTACTGCCCGTACTCCATCTTCAGGACCTCGGGCTTTGGTAGAAGCTCGATTCCCAGAGCGTTTCCAACGGCTATTCTCTCCTTATCAATCAGGTCCATGACGTGCGCTACTTTGGGCGACATCAACGTCCCGTAAAACTCCAAGTCTCCCCCCGTCTTCTCCCAAAGTCCAGTGTTCAGCAAAGCTGGCGGTACGTGGACCTGAAGGTTTGGATTTGTCAAGCTGGTGTACATCACGCTGTCAGCAGCCTCGCAATTCGGGAAAAACGGCTTCACCACCTTCATCAAGGCAGGCGTATCCTTCCCTGGCATCGCAGCCGCCCAAAGGTGAGCCTTAACACCAAAGACGTTCAAGACTGCCGGTCCAGTTGGCTTCACGAAGTAGGGTAGAATTGCTCCCTCTCCAAGTAAGGCTCCTTCTGGAGCAGTTTCTTTGAAGGCTCTATACGTCCTCAATGCGGCAAGGTAGCTGCTCCAGTTCATAACGATCTGCCCGGGCTGCATGTACTTGGCAGCCTCCATGGTAAACCTCTCAGCGCCGTAAGCCCTGATAGCCATGAAAATGGCGTCGGCGCCATCGATGGCCTCCTCCATATCAGTGGTGATCACATCAGGCTCCACAGTCCCCACAAGGTTGCCATAAGCCTTGATCCTGCCCTCCTCCTCCACTATTCTCAGGTTCGCGTCGTACTCGGGGAAATCGAACAGGGACACCTTGAATCCCTTCAAACCAAGATCAACGGCCATCGTCATGCCGCCGCTTCCACACCCTAAAACCGCTGCGCGTCGCATTCTCCTCTCTCCACATAGAGGTGTTTCCGTGGAGTGATAATAAATCCACTGGAGAATCGGTGTGCTGGGTGTAACCCATCTCCTGTTCTTCGACGGCATTTAGCTATGCGGGCTACCCGCGTCCCCTTGCAGGCGGGAATGTGACGCCTATTCGCCCTTGCACCCTGCGGGTCAGTCGTCTCACCCAAGCCCGTGGCGATCTCACCCTCCAAGGGATCACCGCATGCCACGGGAGGTATCGTTTCTGTCCGTTGCCAGGGGTCTCCCCCTATGACTCACGTCATCGCAGTCCTGCACGGTGGATGGAGTTTCCTCAGACTTGCGCCCGAAAGCCGTCCCCCAGCTCACCAACAAGGATTGATCAAAACCAACACATAAACCCAGTGCATCAAAGCCCTGAAAAGCAGATGCAGGGAAATCATACCATGACACGTGTTTTACTGGTGGGCGAGAGCTGGGTCAGCGTCAGCACCCACTACAAGGGGTTCAACAACTTTGTTAGCGGCGTCTACGAGACAGGGCTAAAATGGTTCAAGGCAGCTATGGAGACCCACGGCATCGAGCTGGTACATATGCCAGCCCACGAGGCGGCCAACGAGTTCCCGTTCACAGTCGAGGAGCTAGACTATGACGTAATCATCCTCAGCGACATCGGGGCGGACAGCTTCCTCCTCCACCCAAGGACATGGCTCCACGGCGAGAGAACTCCTAACAGGCTCAAAACCATCAAGGAGTACGTCGAGAGAGGCGGCGGACTCATCATGGCAGGAGGCTACATGAGCTTCCAAGGCATCAACGGTGCGGCAATGTACCAGAGAACACCAATCGCCGAGGTTCTGCCAGTCAATATAATGGCGACTGATGATAGGTGCGAGTGCCCCGAGGGTGTGAGACCAACGAAAACAGCACCCCACACAATAACTGGGGAGCTGCCCGAGAGATGGCCACACCTGCTAGGATACCAGCTCGTAGAGCCAAAGGAGATGGCGCAGACACTGGCAACAGTCAACGATGATCCGTTACTTGTAGTGGGTGGACACGGCAAGGGAAGGTGCGTGGCGTATACTACTGATATCGGCCCCCACTGGTGCCCCGAGGAGTTCGCAGAGTGGGAAGGCTACGGCACCCTCTGGAGAAACATGGTAAAATGGGCTTCCGGGGCCTAGCTACTCCAACTCAGGGTTGAAAGGCACTCCCCGGAGAAGCTCAACCCACCTGTATAAAGTCGGCTGAGCCAGGAAATTGTTCTCATCGAGCCTAAGCTCTCCTAGCTCCTTTTCCCCAGTGTACCCGACAACGGCTCGATACAGTACGTTAAACATTGTCTGAGCCTCACTAGTATCATCAACGGGTTCAACGCCGGTAAGCTCCGCCAGCTCGAGGTTCCACAATGTCATTGATGAATCAATGAACAGCTTGTGGAAATCTGAAGGGAACCACGGGGTGAGGTTCTCGGCTCTTCCCGTGGCCTCGTGGGACACGAGAGTAACCAAGTCGTGTACCTCCTGCTTGATCACCCATGGGAGCCGTTTCTCAACCCCATTCCTAAGAGGCCGAAGGCTAAAGGAGGCAGGTGTAAGGTTGGGCACGTTATCCCGATCAACGAGGATCGCCTCCGTCTGGGCCAGTTCCCCCTCGACACCATGCCACTCAACCGCCCCGTCAAGCAAGATAGCCAGCCGCATCAACGAGTCAATGAGCTCAAGGTTAACCGTTATCAGTGCAAGGTTCGCCTCCTTGGTCGCCTCAAACGCCTCCTGATCCTCCTTGAGTTTTTTTGCCTTCGCGTCAAGGAAATCGTCCACAGTCTTGACGACCTCACGGAGCTCAGTCTTGTTCTCTGTGAAGAACTCCACAGAACCGGCGCTGTGACTCAAGAGTATCCACTGAGCCTCCTGATACGGCTTTACACCAGTCTTTGTCTCGATTGAGACGATATCGTCCAGCCTGATCCTATGGGTGACTGGTTTACCGCTGAACATTCCCGGCCTGATCTTCAGTACAACTGTCTCGTCCACGATTTCTAGGTACGCGTTCTTCCTATCGGCGGACTTGCCCTTGATCTCAGCCACGTACCTGCCTCCGTAGGCTGTCAGCTGTCTCCTCAAGGAGCAGAGGCGAATGTGTGGTCCTGTGGTACATCTTTAGGTACTCCCTGCCGTAACGCTCAGCGACTCCAAGCTCGTCCAGCTTGACCTCACCCTTCTCGTCGATAATACGCCCAATCTTCTTCTCGAATACGGGATAGTTCAGCAACATCTCCTTGCGCTCGTTGTAGTACTCGATGGTCTCCACGGCCTCGTCGATGTAGCTGAGCACACGGTACAGGTGGGTGATGATCTCGTCGATCCTGTACTGCTCATAGTTGTTGATGACCTCAAGGCTCTGGTTCATCCTGTCCGTGAGGGTGAGGTTCTTGTTCCACTCATAGTCCTCGCGGGGCAGCAGGAGGTTGATGTTAAACTCCAGCTCCTTGATGTGATAGTAAAGAATGCCAATGATCTGCCCCACAACTGCGACAGTGCTCAATATAGTGTCCCTGATAAGCACGACCTTGAGAACCCTGAGGTTCTCGTCGTCCGGCGTAAAGTTCTTCTGCTCAACGCTGTCCGCTAGTTTCCGGATCTCCTCGTAGCGGCTACCCAGCAGGTTTGTGAGGCTACTCTGTCGCTTGCTAAGCTGGATGATGGTGTCCACGCTGTCCACAATGGGCTTGGTAGCGTTGACGATGTCGGCGCTGTACTGTTTCTCCCAGTTTCTCAGGCTGACCAGTATCGCGTCGATGATCACCCAGGGCTCATCCTCCTCCAGCTTCTCCCTGCTAATCATCAACGTTGCGCTGTCCTTGGGCAGGGTGGGCTCAAAGAGGCTGCTGATAATCTCATATATCTTGTCGCTGGTATCGATCAGGTTCTGCACTAGGTCACGGCCGGCAGCCACGATTCCCTCGATGTACTCCAGCTTCTCCTCAAGGCTGACCTCCAGATCCTCCCAGAGCTGAAGGGGGGCATCAACATCCAAGCCTAGTTCAAGAATCTCCCCTGCTGCTTCAAGGTACTCGAACTTTGTCTTAACATAGTACTCGCGGAGCGCGATATCCAGCTGCATCTCAAAGGAATCGGTCTCGTCCTTGAGCCCGTTGTAGATTCGCCTAAGGTTTTCATCAATCTCCTTCAGGTCCTTTGCGGTAGCCGTGTTCTGCTTGATGTCTTTGACCTCGTCCTGAGCAATGAGCATCCTGGTCTTGAGTTCGATAAAGTTGTCGGGGACCGGGCTTCTCATCCTGTTCACCAGCGAGATGAAACGTTTGAGCTTGGCAAGCTGGTGGTCACACTCGGTGTCCAGCGCCGCAGACCTGACATCCTTTACCTCCCTCATATCGAGGAGATACTTGCTGAAACTCACGGGCGTCGAGAATAGGATGGTGAATATCGTGGAGTTGAGTAGGATAGGCTGGCTAACCATTGCTTGGAAAGCCAATGGCCCCTGAAGCTTGTCTATTGATACAAAGAAGATCAGGTTTGTGATGGCAGCTGCGACGATGGGGAGCACGTAGACGAGTACATCAACGTACTTGCCGGGGATCACGGTTTCCTGCACTGGGTCAGGCATCTTGAGGTTGAGCAAAGCGATGATTGAGATGAACCCAGCCATAATGACTAGGAAGAATAAGATGCCCGGTATCGAGTTGACTAGCTGGTTAATGGCCTCCCTGAAGTATGCCTGGAAAACATGGTTGAGGTAATTAGGAAACTGCTCCTGAATCTGTAGAAGTAGAACCTCGTCCGCTACGCTGGGTAGAGCGAGTTTGATGTCAAAGTCAAGCACTGTGGTGAAATACCTGGGTAAAGTCTGCCTGATATAGTAGGGCAAAATAGAGTCAGAGTATGTTGGGATGTAATCTGTGACAAACCCCATGAACGAGTCGATGACGTACTGGGGCGCAGAGGTCTCCGGGGGGGTTATTGACCTAATATATTCGACATAATCCGTCTTCAGATAGAGTGTCATAGCTTCAGTTATCCCAGATGGTACCTCGATGACGTACCTCTCGAAGCCCCTAGTAAGAAATATCTCGGAGATACTCGCCCCAACTTTCCTAAGCTCATCCAAGTTGATGTAGCTCAACGCTCCCTGAATGTCACTGAACACCAGGTCTAGCGGTGCGTAGAGTGGCGGGAATATCCCCTCTTGGAATGTTTTTAGGTACTGTATGATCTGAAGAGGCATTGAGATGAACGCATAATAGATGAATGTGAACGCTATTCCTCGCCCCTTGTAGATGGTTGCGAAGACAAGGATCAACGGGATAGCGAGGTAGAATGTGCTATTGAAGAAAAGAAGCGAAACCGCGATAATACCCATGTCCATTGCTATGATCTGAAGGTTATCAGTTGCCATTGCCGGGCAGATGATGAATGGCGCAAACATGAATGCTAGTATGACAATCTTCTGGAGTGGGCTCTGGAATATCTGGAAGAATCCAATACGCGACAGGTGGTAGATCAACCCGAGGCTAATGATCATACTTCCCGTCAACATCCCGTATGGGTTATCATTGTAAACAAGCCAAGCAACCAGGAAAGCGACGATAAACGGGAGCGGTGTGGGTAGAAGGGGGATCAACGTGAAACCGACCCCCATCGAGATCGCGGTAACGATAAAGGTGACTATCTTACCCGTCTGCTCCCCAAAGTCACCATCCATGAATAACGCGAAACTCATATCCAAGTCCAACCCTGTATGGTGCTAGGTGCAATATCCTCCATGAGTGCAAACGTCGACGCCAAGCTTCTCTCCGGTCTCCGCGACCAGATAAAGGCAATTAGCCCTGTACTCCCTGATAAGGCTGTGGTTACGGTAGGGCAGTACGCCCTTGAGACCCTCAGGGAGTCCGAGAAGCTCAGTGACCCTGACGTATACACCCTCCTTCGTATAATGCATAAGAAAGACTTACAACATAAAACGCTTGAGATCGACCCGGAGCTCAGCCTCCAGATGGATACCATGTATGAGCCGCACTACTGGTTCGACCTGAACTCGTACATCGAGGGCGTAGACATCAGATCAGTCCTTGAGAAGCTTTTTTATGATTACCACAAAGAGGTGCTGAGCCTAAGCAATCTTAGCGAGGGAACGTCATCAGGTGTTCTACCTCACATTCATGCTCATATTTCAAGGAAAGAGAAGAGCGCGATAGGGATGTGCGTGTTCCCATCGATGAGTCACAGCGGAGATGCTCTCTACAATGCTTTCAGTGCAGTAGGGCGGATCAGGCTTGACAAGTCCTCACCATTGATCCTGATAGACCAGGGGAAACTTGAGGAGTACAACGGAGTTCACAGAGAGGGAGATGTACTTGAAAATATTGATGTGTTAGATTACATCATCGACATGCTCCTCGACAAGGAGGACTTTATCCGGGACCTCAACCGGTTGAGCAAGTCCTACAATATTGAGTTATTCTCTGCTCTACTTGCCTCTGGGTGCAGTATGGACATCTACGAGAACTTTAGAAACATCTTGGAGATCACATTAGAGCAGCCATTGATGGATTTTGACATCACCACCGCTAGCATTCTTTACGTGCTGGTTAAGGCGCCGTTAAAGTTCAGGGACCAGCTGCAAAAAGGGCAGCTTGAGTACGAGGTTAGTACTTGGCTTCAGGAGTCAATCGGGATCGACATCCCACAGATATGTGAGCCGCTGTTCGTGGACGAGTACGGCGACAGGATAGATGTGGTCATACTTGTGGGTGGATTCGATACCAGTAGCAAGTTCAACGATGTCTACAACAGAATCGAGCGATTCAGCAAGATGAACGTCGACCAAGGATTGGTTGAAGGAACAGAATGGGATAGAATAAAGGATAAAATGCTTAGTTAGGGTTGATCTTCTTCTCCAGCTCAGTAAGCAAGTCCTCAAGTGAGCCCTTGTGCTCCACCAGGAAGCTCCTGCTCAGACTGCTCTCGAACTCACTTGCCTTCCTGTTAAGCCTCTCCATCTCATCAAAGGGTGCAAGGTCCTCGATCCGGCCTCTACCAGCGATTACCACGACTCGGATGACCCATGGATCACGGCACTCCACAACTCGAACAGTGATTGTCTTGGATACATCACCTGTAACGTAGCCAGCTAGAGCGGTGTATAGCTCTTGGGTGAGGTCTTCGTCCCATAATCCCTGCGGGGTCTGAACTGTGACCCAGAGATAGTCGCTGCGATAGCTACTCTTCATCCCCATGATGTTGGGCGTCCGGTAGATCCTGACTATACTCCTCATATAGTCCTTGAAGTGGTCCACGTCGAGAATCTCAGTCAGGATACCCTCTTGATTGAGCTGGTCCTCCTGCTCTGCAAGGATCTTGTAGATTATCTTGCCCTGCTCATCACCGGTAAGCTCGGTGGTTCTCTCGTAGAACCTGTTGGATTTGATGATGCCGCTTAGCTTCTCCTGGTAATCCTGGGATAGTTCCAATACCTCGTTGAGCTGCTTTCGGTAGTCGCTCGTCACCTCAAGCTTCTTCGATAGCTCTTGATAGAAGTCTATGAGCACGTCTGCTGACTGGAGCTCCGCGTTGTAGTGAATCTCGTCCTCCTTGATGGTCTGGAGCTCACGCTCGACCTCCCTGAGCTTTTCCTTGCTGTACTTTTTCTTGCCGAACAGGCTGAACCCTTTGCTCTCCTTCTCGTATTTGTCCCTGTCGAACTCCTTGCGCTTGCGCTTCTCTTCGACACGGATGAGCTCGTTCTCCAGCTCCTCACGTTTTGCCCTGAACTTGACGATGAGAGCCTGCAGGTAAGTGAGGTGCTCGTCGATCATCTTGATCTCGTCGCGGCTGGGCTTTATCATTAGCTGCAACAAGTGGTAGATGGTAGTCAACTCCGCCTTCATATCCTTGAAGTTGACGTTGAGTCTATCCTCCTCGGGTAATATCTCGTAACGCCTGCTGATGGCGTCGATGAGGTGCCTGTTGTCGTTGTACAGAGTAAGTATGTCCAGAGCCCTCTCGGTTACCTCGGCCAAGTTCATGAAGTCATCGATGAGTTTCTTCTGACGGAGGGTGAGGTTCTGGCTGCTTGGTACCAGTTGTTCAAGTCTCTCGAACATGGCCGCTTTATTCTGCCTGTACTCGGAGTGTGTCCGGCTGATGTTCCTGATCATGCCCTCAAGGCTGTCAGTAGGAGAGGCATCTTCTCTGTCAAGGATGAGCTTTGCTACACTATCCTCAAGCGTGCCCTCGTGGGCTACGAGCTTGATGGTGCTGACGAACTGAATTGTCTCTTCGATCCACTTGGCTACTTGGTCCTCGATTCCCCGGACGTAAAGGCTCAGGTCCTCGTCGTACCTTGGGCTACTGTGTATTAGCTGCCATACCTTGTCGTCGAACTCGTCAAAGTTGTAAGCGTTGGTTTTGATGAGATAGTCCTTGTAGATCTCGCTGACCTCGTTTTTCTTGAGTTCAAGCACGTTCTGGAGCTTTGTGAGTATGTCAAGCTTCTCTTTTCTTATCTCGGCAAGTTGCTGCATTTTCTGCAGGTTGGATTTGAAAGCCTCGACGTATGCGTCAACCGGGTAGTTGACCTTGACCATGCTCAACGTGTGGATGGTGTCATCGGTTAAACCGACCTCGGTGCCTATTCCGCTCATGAGGTCCGCCATATCAAAGTCCATGAGCACGTAGATCATCTCGACGATCATCTTGTCGATCTCATTACGGGCGGCCATGATGTTGCCCGTCTTGCTGTATGCGGGCATCAACGGCAGGAACATGACGCTGTTGAAGGGGTTCCGGTACACTTCTCCTAGTCCATGGGTGATTAGGGCGTTCTTTTCCCTGTTCACCAGCAGGCTTAGCTCGTTGATTGCGTTGAATGCGCTGTAGCCTTTAGCTGGTGGATCGTCTCCCGGACATGGTAGTATACATAGCCCCATGATTGGGACACCGCTTCCAACTGCCTGTCGAAGATGTCGAGCAAAATCCAGTGCCATGCCTGAGCCTGTTCCTCCACCGAGTCCGAATACGATGAGAATGATGGGGCTGCTGATGCTGCTAAGCGCGCTGTCCTTGAACATGTTGGTGAAGCTCTTGATTATGCCCAGCTGGTAATAGTTGAGGTTGTAAATCGCTTTAGCTAGGCTCCTGCGCCTACCCGCTCCACCGGCTAGTGGCGGGATGGCGACTGTTGATGGCAGCCAGGGGTTGTACTCGTTGATCTGGATGCCCTCGTTCTCAAGGTGCTCCTCGAACTTGTTCTGAACGAAATCGAACATTGCCTCGGCGGAAGGGAACTTTACGCTCCGTGCGATGAGGTTCACCCGTTCAGATGGGATACCTTTCCGCTTCATCTGGTCGACGATACGGTTGTACGTGTCATCGAGACTCTTGATATCCGGGTCTGCGATGTCCATGGCCATCATGCTGAGCCTTGTTGCTCCGCTGTCTAGTAGCTCCATGGTTTTCTCGTTCTTAAGGAAGTGTTCAACGATGTTTGTGCCGGCCCCTCCGAGGCCGACCATGTGTATTATGCTTGAATATCCAAGGTCGCTCATTATGCTCTCTCCGTTTCCTTCAGTCTGTCGTTTATCTCGTCGAGCCTCTGCGCGAGGGTTCTGTCGATCCTGGTGGCGCGGCTCTGAAGCGCCTCCATCTCCCTTATCTGGTCCTCCACGACCATCTTGACGAACCCGAGTCGGCCATTGGTCCTGATGAACAGGAATATGCCGACGATTGAAATCACTAATAATCCGCCTACGGCGGGCAGGAAGTACTGCTCCATCCAGCTTGGACCGGTCTGCACCGGTGGTGCCTCAACTTCAAGGTTGTTCAGTAGCTTGGAGGCAGAATCTATAAGTCCCTTCTGTGCATCATCTGCTGCTAATTCTAAAAAGTTCTCGAATAGCTGGATATACGCGGGGTCCACATCGGTGTCGATGTAATCCTGCAACTCGGCTTGTTTCTGCCTGAGAAGGAACCTGTAATCATCGATCTCATTGTCGATGACGTTGACAGACACCTGATCATAGTCGGTGCCCACAGGTCCGTCCAGTTTGATGAGGACAACGTCTATTGGCCGGTGTAGCTCTATGTCCTCGTTTCCGAACGTTGTTGAGTCGGCTTTGATCATGCCCACGGCTGAAACCGTGTACACTCCCTCGTTGTGGTGGAACTTTATCTGACGCTGGGCTGGGTTGAACTCCGCCATGTACCTGGGGAAGTTTGACTCCACCTCCCAGTAGTATGCCTCGGTATCCATGACGATATGGCTTGAGAGGGTGAGGTCAAGCAGCGCGTTGTCCACTGTTTGCCGTACATTTAATGTGAATGTGATGATGTACTCGTCTCCGGCAAGTATTGGGGCATTCTGTAATAACTCGCCGGACTCGGAGTCCCACTCCAGCACGGTCTGGCCGGTGCTGTAATTCTTGAGGGTGTATTCCTCGATCCACGGGAGGCTATAGGCCTGGACTGGAACCGCTGGAATTAGTAGCACCAGCATTATCATGACTAGTTTAACTCGCTTCAAATCGATGCCCCGTTGTATTCAGTGGATTCTCTTATCCATTTAAATTGTATTGCTGTGGTTTTAGATGTTCCCATGTAGCACCGGATACTTGCAGTATTTTCTACAAGTTAATTCCGGTTGATAGGAGTAAGGTTTTGTACCAGTGAGGGTTCCCTTGAGGTATGGTTGATTTTCTGATTAAGGGCGGACTCGTTTACCCGATGGACGCACCTCGTAAGGTTATCGAGGACGGTGCGGTTGCGATTGACGGGGATAGGATCGTTGAAGTGGGCAAAACATCTGATCTAGAATCAAGATACTCGGTTGATCAGGTGATAGATGCAGAGGGAAAGGCGGTTTTACCGGGATTCGTCAACGTCCACACGCACCTGCCAAGCATATTCGTGCGTGGAGTCTACGGGGTAGTAAGGGAGGGGTTGTACCAGGTATTGTTCCCTGTCAAAGAGTACCTGAAACCGGAGCACTGCTATGAGCTGGGGCTTGCCTCGTGCCTTGAGGCTTTAACTTCGGGCAGCACGACGATTCAGGAGACTTACAACTACATGGATCACTTCGCTAAGGCGGTTGAAGAGACGGGTGTTCGGGCTGATCTCGGGGAACAGATCGCCGAAGCGGATTATATCGCGATCAAGGATGGGGTCTACAAGTACATCCCAGAGCAGGCGGAGACCATGCTGAAACGAGCTGTCGAGCTGAGATCCAAGTGGGATGGCGCAGCGGAGGGCAGGATTACCACGAGTTGGGCACCTTTGGCACCCGACATGGTCACTCCATGGGTCTACGAGGAGGTCTTGAAGCACCACAAGCCCGGAGAGAAGATCAGCACACACGTGGAGCAGTCGAAAAGGGAGGTTGCCCAGGTTAAGAAACTCTACGACAAGACAAGTGTAGAGCATCTGAATGACATAGGTGTGCTTGGACCTGATCTAATTGGTGCTCACTGTATCTACAACACCGATAATGACCTGAAACTGATGGCTGAGCAGGGGGCATCAGTCCTTCACTGCCCGAGACCGTTCCTACTGGGAGGGTCAACAGCTCCGCTTGCGCGTTGGAGAGAGATGGGACTCAAGGTTGGACTGGGAACCGATAACGTCTACCATACGATGTGGGAGACAATGAGGACTGCTGTCTATGTCGCAAGGATACGGGAGACCATGAACGAGCCAACAAGTCCGAGTTACTACGATGTACTGGAGCTTGCCACCATCAAGGGTGCGGAAGTTATGGGAATCGAGGACAAGGTTGGGAGCCTTGAGGCTGGAAAGAAGGCGGACATCCAGTTAATTGACTTGAAATGCCCCCACATCTACCCTACAGCCGATGTCACAAGCAGCATGGTTCTATACGGTGGAACAGTGAACGTTGACACGGTGATGGTTGACGGAAAGGTGTTGAAGAGGGAGGGTAAGATGGTTGGGATCGATGTAGAGGGTATACTAGATGAGGCCCAGAGTATCACCACAGAGATATGGGAGGGACTGTACAAGGACCGCCCGGAGCTACGGGCCCTCAAGTAGCCCCGGCATCAGGTCTTATATCCCGCCGATACGCGAACCTTTCTGTGAGTTTAGCGTTATATGTAAGTGGCATAGTGAACGCCAGCCTCCTTGTCATGCTCTGCCTCGGGTTCACCTTCACTTACATGATGGAAAAGTTCCCCAACTTTGCGCACACCAGCTACGCTAGCATTGGGACAATGATCTCGTTCTACTTGGTTAGGTTCTACGGATGGAACCCGTATCACACTTGGCCAGTCTCGATGATCGTTGGAGGACTATTTGGAGTAATACTTTACGAGGGGCTTGTCAGGCACATCCAGAAGCGCATGTTCACAGAGATCACCCTTACGTTCACGTTTTACATCATCAGCCAGCTGATAGTGCAGTTCATAGCCATGTTCAGCTTCTGGCTGCTGATGGGCACGGGAACGGTTAGCGCCGGGTTTACGTTATATAATTTTGATTTCCGGTGGAATGGTATTCAGGGTGTAGGGATAGTTGCCCCGGTGACGGTGATTGTGATAATAGTATTCCTCTGGAGCTTCCTAAAGCTAAGCAAGTACGGGATAGCCATGAGGGCGACTGCCGAGGATGAGCGATTGGCGATGAGTCTCGGGGTCAACGTAAACATGGTGCACCTGGGCTCATGGTTCATGTCGGGAGCATTGGCAGCGTTGGCTGGCTCAATTGTACCGCTGTGGCTCTCGACGAGCGTAGATTACAGTGATACCCTGCTGATTGGGGTGATGACGGGAAGCGTGCTTGGTGGACTGAACAGTATCGTCGGCGCCATCCTAGGTGGATTAATAGTAGCAACATCACAAAAAGGCGTGACTTGGGTACTGATGAGCACATTCGGATCAGGGATGGGTGCGTACGAGGGATTGATACCAATCCTGTTCCTGTTCTTCATCCTCGCCATTGAACCCGAGGGCTTGACAGCGATAAAGTGGCGCAACTTATCCGTAAGCAGCGTACGTGAGAACCTGATCAGGCTCTACAGCTCGTTGAAAAACATGCTTACAACCGAGTAAGTGTACCCGTCAGGGACACAAAACCGGTAATCAACTTGTTTAAAAGAGGTCTACTCAATAGGGTACTACTATGCCCGCCTCGATTGTGTGCCCTAAGTGTGGTAAGGAGTACACTCTTGAGGAGTACGAGGTGGACAAGTTCTGCAAAGACTGCGAGACCCTCCTCAAAGTGGAGGCTGGGAGAAAAGGCAAGATCGACTGGAAGAAGCTGTTCCCGTATGAGCCCTATCCACCGCAGGTTGACTTCATCAACGACATCAAGGAGACAGTGATAAAGGGTGGAGTTCTCATTGCGGAGGCGTGCAACGGGTTTGGTAAAACCATCAGTAGCCTCAGCTGCCTTCTGCCATCCGGGAAGCAGATAGTCTACGCAACCAGGACACATGAACAGGTCAGGCAGGTCCTGCTTGAGCTTGAGACAATCAACAGCCGCACAAGCAAAAAGTACAAGGCAGTGAACTTAGCCAGCAGGGATTTTCTATGCATCAACCAGGATTGCCGTGAGCTACCAAGCAACGAGGCAACCGAGCACTGCCACACGTTGAGAAAGTCGGGAGAGTGCCCGTACACGTTCGAGTTTGAGGAAGCCCCCAAGCGCTTACCTGTTATCCTCGGCAGGAAGGAGCTGGTTGACCTAGGCAAGAAGCGCAAGCTCTGCCCATACTTCCTCTCGCGGAAGATGGCGCAGGAGGCGGACATCATCGTTGCGCCCTATCCGTACGTGTTCAACCCAATGATACGTATGATGACCAGTCTTGATCTTCAGAAAAAGATACTCATACTCGACGAGGGACATAACATCGACCAGGTTGGACAAGAGATACTCAGCGACACCCTCACGGAGCGCAACCTCAGCGCGGCTGTCGAGGAGATGAAGCTCATCGGCAAATCACCAAGGTACATAACCCGGCTCGGGGAGCATCTGCTCAAGACGGACAGCGATAAACCAAAGCTAATCAAGCCTAGGCAGCTACAGGAGCAGTTCGAGAAGGTGCTCCGAGTGGACATTGATACGTTCGTTGAGGGACACGGGCCACTGGTGGAGTCGATACGGGCGAAAAAACTCCAATCAGGCAACCCTCCAATCAGCTACCTCAACGGGATACTCCAGTTCTTCGAGCTAATCCAGACCAGCAAGAAAAACAAGTACATTGGACTCTACACCCGGAACTACTTCGGTGCACCTGTAATCGAGTACAGGTGCCTAGACCCGAGTCTGGCACTTGAGCCTATAATCCAGCAGGCAGACGGTGTGCTCATCATGAGTGGCACACTCAGCCCTATAACCACGTTCTCAGAGATCATTGGGCTGGGAAAGGCGACCCAGAAGGTGTACCAGCCGATCCAGAAATCAGACAAGATCAAGATGGTCATCGACACAGGCGTATCCACGGCTTACCGTGAGCGAACCGACCAGATGATCAACAAGATAGGCAGGAGCCTGGCTGAGGACCTTAAGGCAGTGAACAGCGGAGCTTTGATCTTCTTCACCCAGCGAGGCTTCATGAACACGTGCATACAGAAGTGGACCCAGAGCAACATCATCAAGACACGAAACGGGTTAACGTACATCGGGAACAAGCGCTTCTTCAGGGAAGGACGGGACGCCCGACAGAACCGGGACGTGGTGCGTACGTACAAGATGGCATCGGTGACACCAGGTGGAGCCGTCCTTACCTGTGTCTTCAGAGGCAGGAACAGCGAGGGCAGCAACTTCCCTGGTGAGCAGGCGAGGGGTATCTTCCTTATCGGTATACCATACGCTAATTACGGTGACCCACTGGTGAAAGCCCAGATCAGCTACTTCGACCAAGAGAAAAGAGGGCTGGGCAACAAGTGGTACACCATGGACGCGTTCAGGGCAGCCAATCAGAGCCTCGGGAGAGGAATCAGGGGACGTGATGACTGGTGCCATTACTGGCTCTACGATAAACGCTATCACCAGCAGCGCAACCTCATATCCAAGTGGGCACAGGGAGAGGGCATCAAACGCCGTGTGGGCCAGAACAGAAAGCAGACCAGCTTCAAAAAGTTCAGTGAAGACACCATCATAGAATTATAGTCCCTGCACGATATTCACTTGAGTAGAATTGACCGTCACGTTAGAAGAAGCATTGAAGCTGGTTGACGAGAAACGTATAGTTCAGCTGGCGTCAGAGGTCATCAAGATCCCCAGCATCACAAGGGACGAGAAAAAGGTAATGGAGTACGCCAAGGGACTCCTTGAGGAGGTTGGGGCAACCGTTGAGGTATACGGAAGCGATGAACGCCCAATCGTATACGGGTGCCTAAACCCAGGGGCGGAGAAACAGCTAGTTTTCAACGGGCACCTTGACGTGGTGCCCATCGCACGCCAAGAGGCATGGACCAAGGACCCGTGGACCCCAGTTGTCGAGGAAGGAAAGCTCTACGGAAGAGGCTCAAGCGACATGAAGGCATCATGTGCCGTCATGATCCATCTCCTTGAAATCATAAAGAAGCTGGACCTGCCCATCAGTGTTGGAGTACACCTCGTACCAGACGAAGAAAAAGGAGCAGCAGAGGGCAGCAAGATACTTGTAGACAAGATCGTCGCCGGCGAGGTGAGGAGACCAGACTATGTGATCATCGGAGAGCAAAGCAACCTACAGGTCAGGGTAGCCGAGAGGGGGATGTTTGGATTCAAAGTCAAGTTCTACGGCAAGGCAGCCCACACAGCGGCATCAAGGACCACAGGCGTCAACGCCATCGCAAAGGCGAGCAAGGGAGTTCTCGCGCTTGAGCACCACATAGACAAGTTCCATGAGTGGATCGGCCACCCCATGCAGAGCGTCAACATCATCGAGGCGGGTACAGTTAGCAACCAGGTGCCCGCGGAATGCACAATCACCGTTGACAGAAGGCTCATCATCGGAGAAACGGCAGACGATGTAGTCGCCGAGGTCACAGCAGACCTTGACAAGGCAGGCGAGGGGGACCCGGACTGGAGTTGGGAGATAGTTGCCGACAAGGACGAGGAGGGCAACTGGAAGTACACCCCAGCCAACTACACGCCTCCCGACACCGAGTTAGGCAAGGCGTTTATGAAAGCGGTGCCAAAGGGGCTGGACAGGGAGCCGGAGCTCTACGTCACATGGGCTGGAAGCACCGATGGAAGGCTTTACAGACAGGCTGGTATGCAGACAATAGGTTTCGGACCGATAGGCAAGGGTGCCCATGGCGCGGATGAGTTTGTGTACATCGACAGCCTCGTCAAGACAGCAAAAGTATGGGTGGCGCTAGCTCTAGAGCTATCCGCCTAATCTGAGGCTATTGCCTCAACCAAGTTTTCTAATAAAATAGAGTTGTCTGCTGCGTTCAGGTAGGGCTTGACCATCCAAGTCAGGTCGCCGAAAGCGACAACTGTGCCGTTGTTGAGGTCATTAGTAGCGATGACGCTGTACATGTCTCCTCTCTCGGTCACCGAGTTGAATGTATCCGATGATGTCTTCACGACTCCAGCGCCTCTTGACTCGATAGCCCCAGCAGTGTAGAACACAAGCTCCTCAACTCCCTCTGTGAGGAAGCTGTCTCGCATATCCGTTAGCACGATGTTCCGGTAGAAACCAAAGTTCTCCTCCTGGTTATACAGGTAACCGTTGCTGTAGTGTAGACCCCAGTGGTCGCTCAGGCTGTTAAGCGGAGCCTGCAGAACAGCGGTGTCTAGGAAGCTACTGCTGGCGTCCCCGATGAAGATCAGGCAACCGCCTCCCTTAACGAAGACATCAATCGCCTCGTACTCCTTCGCAGAATAGAATTTTCTGGGTGTAGAGATTATCAGCGCCTTGGTCTCGTTGAGGGCTTCCTCTATCTGGTCCCAGTCGTTGGTGTACCCCATATAGAGCCCTTCACGGATGAAAGCCTCAGCTAAACCGTCTAGATGCCAGGGAGAAACCGCGTTCTCGTGACTCAGATCCACTATGACGTCGCCAACATGTCCACCCGCATCGGTGACGTTGGACGCCTCTGGCTCCTCGCTCTGCATGTAGATGTCACCGGGCATATACAGGTAGTAGAGCGCTGGTGGCGGGTTCTTCTCGTTGAGCTCCTGGATTGTGGGGTAGCGTACCTCGATAGTTTGAGTCTCGTTGGCGACCCTGAAGAGAAGTGACTCTGTCTCCCAGTCAGTCAAGCCAGCGATTGTTGCGGCGTACTTGATGGCTGCTTGGGTTGAGCCTATCTCGTCCACGATTCCATTGTTTATTGCCTCGCTGCCCATCCACACCGAGCCCTTGGTGACATCGTTCATAGATATCTTGAGCTTGTCACCACGTCCATCCTCGACTGCGTCTGAGAAACTGGATAACACTCGGGTGAAGTTGAACGGGTATAGTTCGGGGCTGAACCCGGTGATCTTCTGGGGACCTGTCTCAAGGGTGACCTCGCTGGGCACGATCCAGCCCGGACCAGTTCCAATTACTCCAACGTTTCCCACTAGCCCCGATGGTAAAGCAAAGATATGGTCGGCAGAGACAGCTAGGTAGTAGCCGCCGCTCAGAGCCATTGAGCAAGAAGCCACGATAGGCTTGGTTGCCTTGAGCTCGATGAGGTCAAGATAGACCTGCTCAGTGAGGTACGCTGAGCCTCCCGGGCTGTCAATCTCAAGTACCACGACCTTGATGTTGTCGTCGGTGATGGCTTCCTGTATTGCGGATGAGAGAAGGTAAGCGTAGTAGCTATCGTCTAGGACGCCGTAGACCTCAATGATTCCCACTGTTCCGGTTGATGTCTGGATTATGCCCAGACCGTCATCGGGCTCCCAGAAATATATTGCTCCGAGGGCTGCTATCATGACCACAACGATTAGCCCAAGTATGAGCTGGCCTCTGTTTCCGCCTTCTCTTTCCATCTAAAATGTGCTCCTGTTACCCCATATGATTGATGTCATGCTTAAAGGGGTTACACTAAGGTACCGGGGAAACTTAACGAAGGCGAGGATTCGCTCCTGGAGTCTAACTTATTTTAAAATACTGTAACTCGGATAACCAGTTTTCATTTCAATATCGTTAATCCGGTTATTTCGCGTAAAGTCCATGATGCAATTCACATTAAAATTCAACCCAGAGCAGCGGGGGTTAAGGACCATATTTCGTGAATGGCAGGTAACGACGATGAGGCTTCTATGGGACAACCCTGAGACGAGGTTCACCACAAAGGAGGTGTGGAACCACGTCAGGTCAGTCGTAGAGAACGGGGTTTCAAGGGTTACAGTATACCATTTTCTCGACGATATGACCGAGAAGGAGATTGTAAAGTACGATATGGGGTCGGGTAGAGGTGGGATGAGGGTGCTTTTCTACTCCCACCTCACCGAGGCGGAGTTCAAGAAAACGATTGCAGGGAACCTGGTGAAGAGTATACAAGAAAACTTGGGAGAGCTGTCACCTTAACCTTTGATCATTAAGAGTGTGTCTGTGGGACATTTAACAAGGTGTCACCCAACAAGTGACAACGTCATTACTTAGTATTATAATGAACTAAAAATTGCTCCTTTTTTGGGAAACGCAATGAGAAAAACGAAACAATCCCGCATAACATTACTGATTATCGCAATACACCAACTTCAAGACGCCGAGATACTACAGGAATCAGTACTACGTTAAACATCGCGTAGAGTCGGAAGCAGCCAAGCTGGGCATATGCTACAAGCTAGTTGACATTGACTGGTGTGCACAGGTGCACCCAGACCCATAACTTTTTTCCACCTTTTTTCAACCTAAGAAGATTTTTATACCTGTTTGAACGGTGAGTTGCGGGTAACCATTTGTCTAATAGGCAACTGCTGGTAAGCAAGATAGAGAACGGGATCGTGATAGACCACATCCCCGCTGGGAAATCTTTCCAGGTTCTCAAACTTCTCAAGCTACCAAGCGACGCAAAAACCCTTACAGCCCAAAACGTTGACAGCGGCACTCTTGGAGCCAAGGACCTCATCAAGATCGAGGGGACTTTCCTTACATCAAGCGAGATCGATATCATTGCCTTCGTCGCCCCCAACAGCACCCTGAACACCATTCAGGACTGGGACGTGAAGGAGAAGCGGATCATCGAGATCCCCGACATTATCGAAGGAGTGTTCAGGTGCCCCAACACTCTGTGCCCAACCAACCAACAGTACAGCGCACCTAAGACCAAGTTCCGGGTAGAGAAAGGCGAGCAGCTGGAGGAGACAAAACTCCACTGCGAGTACTGTGGAAGCATCACGTACTACGGCACTATCAAGGAGCATATCGATACCGAGGAGTTCGTGATCGAGCGACGTGGACTCGTCTCCAAGGAGAAGATAGAGGAAATCTTCCTCGACGCCCTCCTGAAGGGTGGAGCACTACGGCTGCCACCAAGCCCGGACCAGCCATTCATGTTGAAGAGCGGCAGACCAAGCCCATACTTCGTCAACCTAGGTGCACTCACCGACGGTGAAAGCTTAGCCAAGGTAAAGTGGGCTTTCGCCAGTTACATCGCGCTCCTAATGGAAGAGGGTGAGATTCCCGAGTTCGACTATGTGTTCGGACCAAGCTACAAGGGCATCGCCCTTGCCGCGCTGGCGACGGAGGGACTCAACGAGCTCTACGGGATGGATCTACGGTACATGTATGATAGGAAGGAGGCGAAGGATTACGGCGACCTCAGCACTGATCGTGTGCTTGTAGGTGCAAGCTACTTCGAGCCTGGTCAGCGAATACTGGTCGTTGATGATACCATAACAACGGGTATTACCAAGGTTGAGACCATCGAGAAGCTCAGGCTTCTTGGAGACCACGAGGTGGTTGGGCTAGTAATCGCCGTTGACAGACAGGAGAAGCTAGGTGACACCGAGAACATCGAGGACCTCAGTGCGGTTGAGTACCTGGAAAAGGAGCTCAAACTGAACGTCCACAGCATCCAGAACATCTCCACAATCTATGGGTTGATCAAGGACAGCGTCAGCGAGGAAATGCGCAAGCTTTGGTTAGAGTACTACGACAAGTACGGCATCGCCGAGCTTGAGTAAACCCCCAATTTTTATCCACCCGTCCTAATCAGATAGACATGAAGCATTTTGACGTCATCGTAGTCGGCAGCGGAGCCGGAATGATGATCGCCGACGCCGCGGTTAACAGTGGGAAGACGGTTGCCCTAGTAGAGATGGGGTTACTAGGGGGCACCTGTCTCAACGTGGGGTGCATCCCGTCGAAGATGATTATCTACCCGGCGGATATTGTGAACCAGATCAAGCACGCTGAGCAGCTGGGCATCAAGGCAACAATCGATGAGATTGATTTTGGTTTCATCATGCAGAGGACACGGGAGTTCGTTGAGCATGACAGGAAGCCCATGGAGGACTCCGTGCAACACGTCCACGGGTTAACATTCTACCCCGTGAAAGGGGAGTTTATCGATGACTACACGATGCAAGTGGGCGATGAGGTTATCAAAGGAGATGCAATTTTCCTCGCAAGTGGAGCTAGGCCGTTCATCCCACCAATCGAGGGCTTGGACAAGGTCGATTATCTGACCAATGATAACGTCTGGGAGCTCACTGAGAAGCCAAAGAGCATGGTCATCGTCGGAGGAGGGTTGATCGCGGTCGAGATGGCGCACTTCTTCGCGAGCATGGGCGTTGACGTCAAACTGCTGAGTAGAAGTCCACGCCTAATCAAGGACGGGGAGCCAGAGATATCAGAGATTCTTCTCACGACCATGAGGCAGCGGATGCACATCAAGACAAGCATCGAGGTCAAATCCGTGGAGAAAACCGATGACGGACTGCTGGTTAAGGCAGAGAAGGATGGCGATGCGAAAGAGTTCACCGTTGAATCATTATTCATAGCGGCAGGTAGGAAGAGCAACGCCGACCTGCTAAAAGTGGAGAACACTGGAGTAAAGGTCGACAATCGTGGCTACATAGTAGTTGATGGAATGTACAGGACATCAAAGGAGGGTATCATCGCTTTCGGTGACGCCATTGGAAAGGCGATGTATAGGCACGTAGCCAACAAGGAGGCTGAGACAGTCTGGCACGCCTTCAGCTCGGGACATGGGCACGCGTTAGACTATGACAAGGTTCCATACGCGGTGTTCAGCTGGCCACAGATAGGCTCGGTGGGCTTGACTGAGGCTCAGGTTAAGGAAAGGGGTATCGAGTACTATATCGGAGAGTATAACTACAGTGACACAGCCAAGGGAAGCGCCATGGCTGAAGAGGATGGTTACGTGAAAGTGCTCCTCGCTAAGGAGGACTACAAGATTCTCGGCGGACACATCATCGGTCCCTTCGCGCCAATACTGATCCAAGAAATAATCAACGTGATGAACGCGGGCGACGGGACAGTGCATCCACTGGCTGAGGCGATGCACGTCCACCCGGCGTTGCCCGAGGTGGTCCAGCGTGCGTTCTACAACCTCCGGGAACCAAAACGGGTTTAAATAACGCAACCACTTTTTTCACTATATTCTGGTGAAACAATTGACCGAGTTAAAGATAGGGGACACTGCCCCAGATTTTTGCCTGCCAGACCCTGAGAGGGGTGAGATATGCCTATCAGACCAAAGGGGCAAGTGGGTTGTACTCTACTTTTACCCCAAGGACAACACCAAGGGCTGTACCCTTGAAGCGCTAGAGTTTACGGCAGCCGAGGACGAGTTCAAGGAAAAGGACGCGGTAATCCTCGCTGCGAGCCCTGACGGCCTCAAGAGCCACGCAAAGTTCAGGGACAAACACAACCTGAGCATCAACCTTCTAAGCGACACGGAGACTGGGACGCTTCAGGCGTATGGGGCATGGCAGCTCAAGAAGATGTACGGAAGAGAGTACATGGGTGTGGTTCGTAGCACGTTCATCATCGACCCAGAGGGAATGATTGCACACATCTGGCCCAAGGTAAAGGTAAAGGGGCATATTGAGGCAGTAATGGAAAAACTGGTGGAGCTCCAAGAATGAATGTAACCGACGCGATACACGCCCGGAGGGCGTACAGGTCACTGGAACCGGTTGAGATCACCGCAGAGATAGTTGATGATCTTGCATCCCACGCCCAGCTAGCAGCATCTTGCTTCAACAACCAGCCCACCAGGTATGTGTTCGTCTACGAGAGGGAGAAACTTGAGGAGATGTTCACCGCCTTGTCAAGGGGAAACGTATGGGCACACCAGAGCTCTATGATTATCGCTGCTTTCACAAGGGCGGAGGACGACTGCGTCATCCGTGAGAGGATATACCACCAGTTCGACCTAGGGATGGCTACAGCGACGATGATCCTAAGGGCGACTGAGCTGGGACTCGTCGCACACCCGATCGCCGGTTTCAAGCCAAAGATGGTTAAGGAGATACTTGACATCCCGGATGAATACCAAGTCTTGACACTGATCATCGTGGGCAAGAAGATGAAGGAGATTCACCCAAGCCTCTCGGAGGACCAGGTAAAGAACGAGCTAACGCGTCCACCTAGAAAACCCCTCAAAGATTGGGCGTTCCACAACACGTACACGGGCTCCTAGCCATGTCGGAACCAAATCGGCTCATCAACGAGAAGAGTCCCTATCTTTTACAGCACGCGTACAACCCAGTTGACTGGTATCCGTGGGGAAAAGAGGCGTTCGAGGAGGCAGAGAAACAGGACAAGCCTGTCTTCCTGAGCATCGGGTACTCAACCTGCCACTGGTGCCATGTCATGGAGCACGAGAGCTTCATGGACACGGAGGTAGCTGGGCTCATGAACGAGGCTTTCATCAACATCAAGGTGGACCGAGAGGAGCGCCCTGACATCGACGGAGTTTACATGACGGTGAGCCAGATGCTCACAGGGGGAGGTGGCTGGCCCCTCACAATAATCATGACACCTGACAAGAAACCGTTCTACTCAGCCACATATCTCCCCAAGGAGTCAAGGTTCAACATCGTCGGGATGATGGACATGATCCCCCAGATAACCAGCTACTGGAACAACCAGAGGGAACGCCTGATGAGCATCAGCGAGAACATCACAACATCGCTAAACACGGTCACCGTTGGAGGGGGAGAAGAAGTGACCCCAAGGGTCCTCGGCACAGGATACACGCTGCTTGAGGATCGTTACGATGACAAGTATGGGGGGTTCGGTACCGCACCCAAGTTCCCGTCACCCCACAACATGCTATTCCTTCTACGATTCTGGAAACGTACAGGAGAAGAGAAGGCACTGGAGATGGTAGAAAACACCCTCCAAACCATGTCAAGAGGTGGAGTCTTCGACCAGATTGGGTACGGGTTCCACCGGTACAGCACCGACAGGGAGTGGCTTGTACCTCACTTTGAGAAGATGCTCTACGACCAGGCAATGCTGCTCATGGCGTACACCGAGGCACACCAAGCGACCGGTAAACCCGAGTACAGGGAGACAGCGGAACAGGTGATCACCTACGTCCTACGCGACCTGACATCAACCGAGGGCGGCTTCTTCTCCGCTGAGGACGCGGACAGTGAGGGCGAGGAGGGTAAGTTCTACGTTTGGACCGTTGATGAGCTGCAGAGAATTGTCGGCGACGAGGGCTCAGATGCGTTGATACACCTTGGAGTCCACCCCGAGGGTAATTACCTTGACGAGGCAACTCGCGAGAAAACCGGGTCAAACATACTCCACGTAACTGGGGTGACTCCACCTAGTAACCTTGAGGAGATTAAGAGCCGGTTATTCGAGGAGAGGGAGAAACGGGAACGTCCACTGCTGGACGACAAGATACTCACAGACTGGAACGGGTTGATGATCGCAGCCCTCAGCAAGGCTGCCCGGGCATTCAAATTAAACGAGTACACAGAGGAAGCAGTAAGGTCAACCGAGTTCGTCCTAGGCAATATGTGGGACGGGGAAAGGCTGCTTCACAGGTACCGGGAGGGGGAAGCCGAGATAGGTGGATTCCTCAACGATTACGCGTTCATGGTCTGGGGGTTAATAGAACTCTACCAGACCACCCACGTGAAAAGATACCTCGACGAGGCGGTGAGGATCAACAGTGTGATGATCGACCACTTCAGCGACCCAACGGGTGGCTTCTTCTTTACGTCAGACGATGCAGAGGAGCTACTAACAAGAAAAAAGGACCTATACGATGGGGCTATCCCAAGCGGCAACTCGGTTGCTTTCATGAACCAGATGAGGCTGTCCAGACTCACAGGTGATATCTCCCTTGAGAAGCACGCATCGAGGTTAACAAACGTGTTCTCATCAACAGTTCTGGGTGTTCCCAACGCTTACACGATGTACCTTTCCGGGCTGGACTTTGCGTTCGGACCCAGTAAAGAGATCGTGGCGTCAGGACCAGACGCACCTCGGATGATCTCTAAGATCAACAAAAAGTACCTGCCCAACACAGTCACGCACGTCTACTCCGACGATCTGGTTTCAACGGTGAGTTACATAGCTGACATGAAGCCAGGAGAAGAGACACTTGTGTACGTGTGTAGCGGATTCAAGTGTAACCTCCCTACTGGTCAAATAGAAAAAGTCTGGGAAATGATAGAAAAAGAAGAGTAGCTCTACTTTGTGGTGAGTGTGTAACGGACACCTACGTCTTTTAGGGCTTCATCGATTTTTGTCATCAGGGCCTCGACTTCGGCAACTGAGGGCTTCTGGAACCACTCATAGAAAAAGTCGTACTCCCCCAAGCTCTCACCGCTTTTGCTTATGATTGTATCACACCGCTCCTCGCTGATAGTCGCTGAGCCGCCGAAGAAGGTCTGAATCCCCTCCATACTGTCAAGTGTGCCGCTTCCAGGAATCTCGGAAGCAGTGGACTTTGGTACATCCATGGCGGCAGCGATTCCCATATCCATTATGCAGACCTCGGGCATGTCAAGAGCTACTTTACGCAATGCGTCAATGGCCTTACCCATAGGTGGGCCATAGATTTTGACGTAACTTTTCATAGAATCTCCAATAAAAAATTGGTATGAGGGTTATTAAACATTTATCGGGTATTGAATAAAGAAAAAAGGGGTTTAGGAAAGCAACCCTAGGGCATTCTTTACCTCGGATAGGTCCGGTTGCACACCTGGGTCATCAGAAACCCACCTGTAAGCTACTTTTCCATCCCTTCCGACGATGAATATGCTTCTCTTCGCTGCCGTATATCCTTTCAAACCCGCGAAATCCTCGTGAAACACATCATACGCCTTAACCGTTTCTCGGTTATAATCGCAAAGAAGCGGGAAGTTCAGCACGTTATCTTCGTGGAACGCCTTGTTCGTGAAGGGGTCGTTGACGCTGATCCCAAGAACTTGGGCATCGACGTCCTCAAGCGCCGCGATCTCGTCACGGATGGAGCACATCTCCTTCTTGCATCCACCCGTGAAAGCCCCCGGGTAGAAAGCCAGTACAACGTTCTTTCCACTGAAATCCGAAAGTGAAACGGGTTTCATCTCATGGTTTACCAACGTGAAACCCGGTGCATTATCTCCAACAGAAACCATTTAAATCAAATAAAACTCGTGGATGGCGTGTTTTATAGATTTATGACCCGCGTAGGGTTCATATCAGAGAATATACATCAACAACCCATGACGCCGCCAAACGTAGACGGGTTACTCACGTTCTTCTACTACAAGGATTTCCAGAAAGCAGGGGATTTCTACGAGAAAATAATGGGGTTCAAGCTGGTTCAGGACCAGAAATGGGCTAAGATATTCCAGGTAACCGAGAACTCGTTCATGGGATGTGTGGACGGGAACATTGGGTACCATAAAGCCGACCCAACAAAGCCGGTGATGCTCACCGTAATCGTCAACGACCCGGATGCATGGTATAAACACTTCAAGGCAAACGGGGTTGAGACGATCAACGAGCCACATGAGGACGAGGAGTTAAACATGAGGATATTCCTGCTCCACGACCCAGAGGGCTATGTCATCGAGATACAGAAATTCCATGATCCTTTCCCATAAAAACGGTTTCCAACTCGTTTCCTTTATAAAGGATGAACCCTGAGAGCCGAAAACCGCTTATATAGAACCTCCATACTCCATAGTTAGTCACTATCAGGATTCTAAACATTAGGAGCATCCAAAATGGATCATCTAAAACAAAAAATCGAGACCGCTGTAGCAGAAAGTCAAGTGGACGCGGTCTTGGCAGTGGGCGTGGACAACTTTAACTACCTTACACGTACAGTCCTGCCCTTCGCAGAACATTATCCATCAAGGAAAGCAGCCGCGCTGCTCCCGAAAGAAGGTTCCCCAGTCGTAGTTGTGCCTCAGGATTGGTCCGAGGCAGTGAAAGACCAGGGCTGGAGTGGAGAAGTGCTCGTATACGACGAAAACCAGGGATACGAGACAGGAGCCTTCGTGAAGGCCATGGAGGAACTCATCGTGAGCATGGGCCTTGACAAGAGCAAGATAGGTATCGACGCCGCTCGCGTCTCAAAGGGATTGATGGACGCATTATCAGGAAAGCTCCCCGGGGTAGAATGGGAGCCAGTTGACCCCATGATCAGAGACCTCAGAATCATCAAGACTGAGGGAGAAGTAGAGTTCATTGAGAGAGCCTGCAAGCAGGCGGACAGGGGCATTATCTACGCGTTGATGCACCTTGAGGGCACTGTTGACCACCAGAGGTACAGCATCGCCGAGTTCGCGGAGAGGATAAGGGTCCACTCCAACGAGAACGGCGGAAGTGGTACAAGCCTACTCAACTGCGCCTTCGGCAGCGATGGACAGATCTACTACACCCCCCAGAGGGGATGGGTAAAGGACGGCGACATCTTCAGGATGGACACCAGTAACAACTACATGGGTTACTGGGCCAACGTCGCTAGGATGGGCGTCACCGGAAAGCCATCACCCGAGCAGGAGGAAGCCTACATGGAGAACCTTCAGCTCAGGGACAAGGCACTGGAGATGCTAAAGCCAGGTGTAGCGTGTAACGAGGTTTACGCCCACGTGGCGCGTGAAGCCGAGAAGCAGGCAATCGGGTTCTGGAAGGAGCCGGGCATCGGCCACGGTGTCGGTGCAAGCCATCACGAGGCACCGTACCTTAACCTGAACTGCAGCACAGAGCTCAAACCAGGAATGGTAATAGCCCTGGACATCTACACGTACGGCCCAAGGCAAGAGCTCATTCACAACAAGGACGTCTACCTGATCACCGAGGAGGACCACAGAAAGCTAAGCTGGTACAGGGCATGGGACAAACTGTACCACGTGTTTGGTATGAGGACCACCCACTAGGAGGAGTATGAATGAAAGAACAGATAATCGAGAAAGTGAACACCGGGCTAACCGAGTCCGGGTACGACGCAATCCTAGTTTTCGGGTACGACAATGTCCAGTACCTATCAGGCGCATACTTACACTTCCCACCGGCCTTCCCCGATAGGTACATGGCGTTGTTCTGGCCAAAGGACGAGGCAGCCACATGCATTCTACCACACGAGTGGGAGAGCAGCTTCCTCAACCTTGCATGGGTGAACAAGACACGTACATACAACGAGAAGCCGGGGAGCCCCAGCGGAATCGTCGAGGCAGCGGTTCACCTAGCCACAAACACGGTTAGGAAGACGGGAAAGATCGGTGTTGACGTCAACAGGGTGCCACTAAACCTGTTCAACAGGCTCAAGGACGCACTTGAGGAATTTGAGCTGGTGCCATGCGACGATCTACTTAGAGAGCTACGTATCAGGAAGACCCCGGACGAGCTAGAACTACTAGACGAGGTCGTGTCAAAGAACGATCAGGCAATCGCTGGTCACGCACACCACATACTCGTACTGCAGGCCAGCGGCGAGATGAACATCACCGAGGGAATCAGGACACACGCAATTGAGCGGATGCTCGACGAGGTGGGACACCAGGCAATCGCCCAGGCCGTAACCGAGACGAACATGAAGAAGTGGTGGCCTAGGGCACCGATGTTCGGGATCGGGTTCGACAGGAAGCCCCTCCAGCACGAGTGGCTTAGGATGGAGCTAAACGCCACAGTTAACGGTTACTGGAGCAACGGGGCGAGGATGCTTTCGATGGATGAGCCAACAGAGGAGCAGAAGGCTGACTACCAGAACCTTGTGACCCTCAGGGAGGTCGCGCGTGAAAGCCTCAAACCCGGCGTAAAGGCGAGTGATGTCTACAGGGCAGTCAAGGCTGCGGCGGACGAGAAGGGGATAGTGCTTGAGCCCAAGGTCGCGCTAGGGACCGGAATAGGTGCAAGTAACTATGAGCCACCTTACATCTCTGAGGCAGACGAGACGGTTCTGGAGCCAGGGATGATGATTGTGTTCTCCCCGGCGATTAGGGACGCCAAGGACAACTTGCTGATGAACAAGGACACCTTCCTGATAACAGAGGAGGGAAACGAGATCGTCGGCTGGTGGAAGGACTGGCGTGAGCCGTTCATCGCCAACTTTACCTACTAACCAAGGTTTTTTACCCCCATTTTATCCCTTAACCGATATGTCGTTCAAGGTAGAGGTTACAGAGATTGAGCAGGGCACTACCCACCGTGGATGGGTTGATGTCGGCGAGGCGACAAGTCACACCGTCAGGATTCCATATATTGTAATCAATGGAACCAAGGAAGGTCCAACGCTTACGGTCCTTGGGTGTGTCCACGCTATCGAGTGTGCGCCGGTAGAAGCGATTTTCAGGCTAGCGGACTCAATCAAGCCCGAAGATGTTTCAGGAACGCTATTACTGGTCCCGGTCGTGAACACCGAGGGTTTCCACGCCCGTAAACCCTACCACAACGTACTGGACAACCTTAACCAGAACAAGGTGTTCCCCGGAGACCCCGAGGCATCAATCACCAAACGGGTGGCATACCATATCTTCGACAAGTTCGTCAGCAAGTCAGATGCATTGATCGACGCCCACAGCGCCGACCTAGGAGAGGACGTGACGGGCAGCCTCTTCAGGTACAAGACCGGAGACGAAGCGCTCAACCAGAAGATGCTTGAGATGGCCTCATGTTACAATCCCTTGTGGGTCGATACCGCGTCAATCGCCGGAAACACCGGGGAGGCAGCCGTCCTTTACGGTATCCCGTGTTTGATGATCGAGTCAGGTGCTCCTTTCCCGGTGAGGGAGACCGATGTATCTTATCACTACAATGGTGTGGTCAACGTCATGAAGTACCTAGGTATGCTTGAGGGCGAAGCAGAACGCAATGATCCACCAGTAGACCCCAACGCTGTCAGGCTCTGGGCAATGAAAGGCGGTGCTTGGCGCAGGAAAGTCGAGGCAGGGCAGCGTGTAAAGAAAGGTGAGAGTCTCGGTTCTGTATGCAACCTCCTCGGGGAGACCATCCAAGAGGTTGAAGCTCCCTTCGATGGTATGGTCAGCTTCCTCAGGGTCCACTATTCTGTGAACGCGGGAGACAGCCTTCTATGGGTCGCCGAAATATAACCCGTAAATACTGTGCAAACGCGTAACTAGGTTACATTTTTAGTTTCAGCACAGTTTTTATAGTAGATCCCCGTATTTGCGATTCACCGGGGTGCCAGATGGTGTATGACTTCCTAACACTCGATGACCTAGACGTTTCAGGCAAGACGGTTTTCTTAAGGACTGATATAAACAGCCCACTGGACCCAGCGAGCAAACGCATACTAGACGCCACACGGATACAAGCAGTCATTCCAACAGTGCGCAGCCTCGATAAGGCAAAGTTGGTCATAGGGGCGCACCAGAGCAGACCCGGCAAGTACGATTTTACCAGTCTGGAGAGCCATGCCAAGGTACTACAGATGTACCTGGAGAAACCAGTCAAATACACGAACGATATCATCGGCGACGAGGCTTTTGGAATGATCAAGGAACTCAATGATGGCGAGGTGCTACTTCTCAACAATGTCAGGATGAGGGAAGAGGAGAACATCAGAGCCCCCGTTGAGGACCTCCAGTCAACCGATTTCGTAAAGACCATGAGCCAGTTCGTGGATATCTTCGTCAACGACGCCTTCGCGGCAGCGCACCGTAGTCAAGCAAGCCTAGTGGGGCTCAGTATAAACTGCCCAATGGTGGCAGGTAGGCTCATGGAAAGAGAGCTAAACGCGTTGAACCGTGTACTCAGCGAACCAGAAAGACCCAGTGTATATCTCCTAGGCGGATCAAAAGTTGAGGACAGGATACCAGTCATCAACCGAGTACTCCATGACGATATAGCCGACACGATTCTTATCGGAGGACTGGTTGCGGACAGCTTCCAGATGGCTAAGGGTCACATGGGCATCAGGTACGATGAGCTAGACGAGGAGGGAAAGGAGGAGGTCGAGGTCTGCAGGGTAATCCTCGAAGAGTTCCCCGGTAAGATAGTTCTCCCCATGGACGTCGCGCTAGACGTGAAGGGTGAACGAGTTGAAGTTTTCATCGGTAGCGTCACCGAGGAGAAGAACATCTATGATATCGGTCTCAACACGATAGCTCAGTTCAGTAGCATTATGAAGAAAGCTGGAACCGTGGTTGCCGAAGGTCCACTAGGGATGTTTGAGAGAAGAGGCTTCGATATCGGAACCAAGGAGTTACTCAGGGAGATGGCTAGATGTAGGGGATACACCGTTGTCGGTGGCGGACACATGGGGGGAATGGCATCGATGTTGGGAATAAGGGAATCGATGAGCCATGTATCGACCGGAGGGGGAGCCATGCTGAGCATGCTAGCAGGTGAGACGCTACCCGTTGTTGCAGCACTTGAGGAATCCAAGCGCAGGCAATCCTAGACGAATCTTTAATAACTTCCTCACCGTACAGGTGTTCCGCTGGGACCGTGGTCAAGCTTGGTACGATACGCGGTTTGGGTCCGCGTGATCCCCGGTTCGAATCCGGGCGGTCCCACCATTAGTAAAGGTTTTAACCGTCGATTTGGCTAGAAATGGTGCGAGCCGGGTTGGCTGAGCGGTTTAGGCGTCCGCCTGCAGAGCGGATTCACAGGGGTTCGAATCCCTTGCCCGGCTCCATTCTAAACATGTGAACTGGGCAATATTTTGGTTTATTTTCGGCAAAGAGGCTGTTTAAATCAAGTATGTGGTTTTGCATATGAAAAGGTTTTACAAAACGGTTTATATTTCTCATTACTCGTTGGTCTATATTGATTATTATGCCGCGTCCAACTTTGACCCGAGATCGTTTGCTTGCGACACTCAGTGAGGTGGTGCCGATGAGTCATAGGGAGGTTATTGCTGAGACAGGTTTGTCTCCGTCTGCGGTTTGGAATGGGCTGAAGCGTTGTTGGGACGATGGATATATTCTGCGGACCAAGTCTGCGATTTTTGAGTCGGAGAATGTTTTCCGCGGGAGAAAGGGATTAGTCACAACTACGAGACCTTACCACTTGTATTTGAAGACCCCCGAGGGAAAGAACTCGGTGAAGATCGAAGGTATTGAGTTTGTGTCATATTCTGAAAAGTATCTTGATCCGCGCGGGGGCGGGAGTAGGAGTAAGGCGAGTCGTATCAGGGATTTTATTATGGAGTACTCTACCGAGGCGTTTTTCAGTACCGAGATTGCCGAGAGGCTTTCTGAGCATGGTGTAAAAATTGGAGATATAATGAGCACTGTTCGTCGTATGGAGAAGACCCGAACTGTGTATGTGCGAGGTTATCGTTACAATAACCGTGAGACTCCGTTTACCGAAGGTTATATGATTACGTGGATTGACCCGGATAAACCTCGTGAACAGGCACTGGAGGAGGCTATTAATCGAACTACAGAGGCCCTTGAGTCACGTGTGGCTACTAATCCTTTCATTCAACGTGTTCATATGGTCAAAGATATTGTATTTGAAGCGTCAAAACTACGAGATGTAATTGATTTCAATTTCATACACAATAAGTTGGGTTGCACTGAGTATGAAGCTGAAAGAGCTTTGAAAAGGGCTCAGCAGCTGTATCCAGAAATTCGAATGACTCGACTGTTTGGATTATTCCGACATTATTATCATATTACTTTGCCAGAAAATGAACGAAAGGCAATCCTGGAAATGAAAAAGAACTATATCCGAAAAGTCAAGGGACGTGATAATAGGATTGGACATAATTGGGAAGCAGTTCCTGGATGGTTCATAGACAAATTTACTACAGGCGCTAAGTTTTGGACTCAAAAACATAGAACCTCTGGAATGGACCCCCGTAGAATAACAGTTCATTTGACTAAGAGTGTTGGAAGTAGAAGAAATAACGCTGAAGTGGACAGAGTTTGGGAAGTAACTCCTGGATTGTTCTCAAATCCTATAACCTATGTATTGGAGTGCAAGTGGGGTTTAGTAAGTAAACGACAGCTTGATGATTTCTTAGAAGTCCTGCGTTGGAGTAAAGAATTCGGCACAGATTCAGTCGATGGACGAATTGTAAAACAAGGTGTGAACGCAATATTTGCTGCAAGTTCATTCAACCCAAATGAAACAGTAAAACTCCGAGAAGGCCAAGAACTTAGTTTAACCCAATACGCAAATCGAATGAACATTCAGTTACTTCGAGCATCAGATTTTAACGAAAAATTACGAGAACGGGGAATACCGAATACAGTTACCACTCAAAAAATATGTCGAGTATCGCAAAATGAGACGCAGGTAAGAGATACATTAAGTGAGTTATGGAAATCCCCAGAACAGGCTAAAATAATCATTCGTAAAATCACAAATAAGAACCAAAATATATTTGACTTTGAAGAAAAAATCTTGAAATAAAATCACTTGATCAAAGCAGTGTCAAGTACTTGGTCAATTGAATCTACTAATGTTATTTTTAGATTGTTTCGTATATATTCTGGAATGGTTTGTACTTCATTCTCGTTATCGATCGGGATAATTACTTCGTCGATTCCTGACTCATATGCCGCTCTTATTTTTGCCTGAATACCACCAACCGGAAGTACCTTGCCCCGGACATCCACTAGACACCCAGTATACTCCTCCCATTCCTTTAGGAGAATTTGATTGGCTATGGTGGAACCCCCCAAGAAACTAGAACAAAATGAAATGTATATGCATACCGTTTCTCAGAAAGGTTACTGAAATTTTTCATGACCAGTTGAGTTAACGAAAACGAGAATGTTTAACGATGACTTTATTGGGTATGATTGAAGGAAATTGAAACCAGCATTATTGCATAACGACTGATACTCATCAAAGGTCCTTTCTTTTCCGTTTGTAATGATCTTTAGATCCAAGTTAAGTAAGGAATGCTCTTTTCGTTCTGTAAGTCGTTCAATAATGAACAGGTAGCCCTCGGCATTTAGAATATTTTTTACCTCTTCAAGGATCTCTTGGCATTTGATATCATCCCAATCGTGAAGAATTCTAGATAAAATTGCAGCATCAAATTTGACCTCGGGGAGGTTGAATAGATCTCCCTGAATATGATCCACAGCTGGAAGTCTCTCAGCGATATCGGATACCACTTCGGGAAGATCTAACAGACTTATCTTGGTTTCAGGTATTTTCTCATACAATAGATCTACTAGTACTCCTCCACCACCTCCTAGGTCTATGATTGATTCTAAGGAGTAATTGGAGATAATCTCTGATACCTCTTGATAGTCGATTCTCGCATATTCGGACATTGATTTGTGGTATAATGAGCGTTGGTTGGGATTATTTTCCAGCCATTGGAAAAAAGGGACCCCATATAGGTACTCGAATGCTGGTTTTCCTGACTTTAATGAATAATCTAAGTTTATCCAAGCTTGGAGGTGTTCTTCCCACCACATTAAAGAAGAGTTAGATAATGAATAAGGTGAACCGGAGGCTAAAATTGATCCATCTTTAGTTAATGAAATGAAATCTTCTTGAATTTCAATTAGATTCATGAACTCGAGGCTATCTAGAACATTTTCAAGAACACAGATGTCCAAACCAAGTTTAGACATTAATTCAGTTATTTGCATAGGCTTTGACCACAGAGCATCGAATATCCCCACTTTGACCGCAGAATGAACGACAGCCCCCTTCCAATACGAAGTCAATATTCCAGATACACGATTATAATTAGGCTCAGTCATCACATTATCAACCAGTCCCGAACCTTTCTCAATATTTCAGGAGTTACTTCATACTCCTCCAGAAGTGCATTAATGCCTCCTTTAGATTCAATAAAATGGATAATTTTCCTAAACTCTTCCTTGGTTATTCCCATTTGGGATGCTAGGAAATCTGTTTCAACTAGATCTATGGGTACACCAACAGATAATAGAATAAGTGAGATGACAAAACCAGTTCTATCTCTGCCCATCTGACAGGAAATCACAGTAGTGACTTCCTCTGCAAGTAACTCAAAGATTAATTTAATTTGGTGAGAATTCTTGAAAAGATTTGAGTATAGTTCTCCTTCTGAGTTATTAACTTGAGTTAGATTAAATGGTAGATGCTGTATGTCAATCGATACAGCATCATATGGATACCTTTCTATCTCCCATGGTTGTCTCAAGTCTATTATTCTCTCAATCTGATTACCTCCTATAATTTTGTCAAATGCTTTTAATGAGCTAAACCGGGACAACGATGAGGAGCGGAATAACCGGTTATGT
>CAZPRN010000004.1:58694-199573 GCA_964589605.1 uncultured Candidatus Bathyarchaeia archaeon
GTTATGGTTAATCCATGAAACATCTCTAAAATTCCATATAAGGTCCCGGTCAAGTATATCAGAAATAATGTTTCGAATGTATTCGGGTGTCTTTGTTAGCCCTTTATTTTCAAAATATAATCGGCCGTATACTTCTCTAAACTCTATGGCCAATCTATCGATTTTATCTCGTATCTCGTATAACCTGAGAGACCCGTTAATTCGTTCTACTCGTCGTAGTTGATTTAATGATAATCTATTCATGATTCTTTTTGGAGCATATAGGAACGATGTGTCATTCATTTCCAGTTGAAGTAAACGGAAATATCTTGTTAATGAGAGATTGTACTGAAAATAAGATTGAAAAACGTCTTCTCGCCTTGCCATAGATGAAGCTGATTCGAACGAAATTAGGAACTTGTCAACTTCAGAATTGATTAACTGGACGATGTCATCTTGGGGTTGTGTATCGAGGAAAAACGATAATTCTGAAGCTATAGAATTAGTTTTATCAAGTAGGATAGAATTTTCAAGGCTGTTTTTTAGTGATTTGTAGTATAAGCTTTGGATATCGTTTGTATTTTTGAAAACTGTTATTTCAGTTTTGATTAATTCATTTCCGATAAAGAAAATTAGTTTATTTCCAGATTCTTGGATAGAGTATTTTTCGTTTTCCCCTAGTTCTTGATGAATCGATTTGAAGATCAGAGAGGGAGCTTTTTTTGAGATGACAATAAGATCAAGATCAGAATATGGTTCAAGTTCTTTTCTGGCATATGATCCGATTACGAGTAGAGCTTGAACGTTAATATCTTCTTTACAGAATTCCTGTAATACGTTGAGGATTTGATTATGATTCATTTTCTCTCTCCAACAGAGTTAGAATGTTCTCAATTTTGACGTTTCTAGGGTTCTTTATTCTGTGGGATAGGAAACGAGGTCTCCAGATTTTTTCCCAATTTGATTCTATCTGAATTGCTATATGATCGATGAGTTCTCCCAAGTCTCCCAGCTTGTAGAGATAAGGTGAGTCGAAGTTTCTTTGTAGAGAATCTTTAAGACAGAGTTGTGCTGGGAGATCAAGCCATAATATGTGTGTTTTAAGATTCGAGTTCTCTAATGCTTTTGCGATATTATGTGCGTGGGGACCTCCTCCTGAAAACTCCAGGATGGTTCCCCTCGATTCTTCACACCTGGAAATAAAGTAGTTCCAAGCACGGTATTCTCCCGAGACAGTGTCATCTCCTAACTGTCTCCTACATTCGTCAATTTCGACAAAATCGTATCCAAGACGAGATTGTATTTTCCTTCCAATGGTTGTTTTGCCCGAGCTGATATTGCCAATAAGTAGGAGTTTCAGCTCATCATTTCTTGTTTGATCACTGATTATTTCCTTGATTTCGCCATTTGGTTTTATTCTTATTTTGGTACCATCAAGTTTTTCGCAATAGGCGTATCCATTGTAGAAAGGTTCAACAAGTTTGTATCGTTGGGAATAAAGAGGGATTCCTGTTTTATCTATATGACACCATCCAAAGGTATCTTTTGCGGTTGCATATCCTTTATGGTACACACCGAGGTCTTCGAAGTAAACCTCGTGGAGTAAATGGCCTACTGCATCGATATGTGTACATCCTTGATTGTTTTTTACTACAGCGTATCCTTCTCTATAATCGCCGGCATAGAGATACTTTTCATCATAAGCGCAGTCTCCATCAAGATTAATGTGGAAATATTGTGCTTTCCAGTCACGTACGGTACATAATTCGTTTTGATAATTACCACACCAAGAATAAGTTGTGTCATAGAGTCTTTGACCATCGGGATGAATGTGGAACCAATCCTCGTTTAATCTTACAGCAGCTCTTCTGTTGTAGTATCCAAAGGCTTCGTCATAGACGTGTTTGTATGCAGGTTTTCCATCAGGGGTGATATGATACCATTTTCCATCTAGGCATACTGGCGCTAATCCTGGTTCATGGAATGAAAGCACCGCTTCGAAGCGATTTTCATAAAGTGATCCATTCTTGGTGATGTGATGGGTCCCCCATCTAGAGGGTCGGGATTCTTGCCATGTATTCAATTGATCAACTCCTTTGGTCTCCTCATATTACATTTCATACAAAGAGGGTTGCTTCCTTGACTTTCGATTAACCCAATGTATTTTTCACTTTCCCAAGCTTTGCGCAAATCTCCAGTAGTTCTTACAAAACCAAACAGACCATGTGCTTTTCTTTCTGCGTCAGGTGCACAACAAGGGTCAATTCTTCCTTCAGCGTTTATCCAGAGTTCATTACCAAGGAAAGGACATACCCATTCAGCGGGAAGCCCAACTCCTAGTTGCTCAGGAAGAGGCGTGAAATTTTCTAAGATAATATTTGAACCCAGAGATTCTTTGATTTCCCAGCATTCATTCACTGTTTCATTCCAAAGCTTCCTCAGATGTCTACTACTTCTCAAGTCTTCGTTTCTCAACTCTGGATAGTGAACCCAAATATGATGCCCTTTAACACGATCTACACCAAACTTAATTGCCAATTTGACTATTCCAGGAATCTCTGTTAGGTTTCTTTTCATGAAAGTACATTGAAGTGTCACCGTACACTTTTCGGGATTAATCTCATTCTTGGCGTCTATGAAAGTGTAAAGGTCTTGGACTCGTTTTTCATATCTTGATCCTTGCATTATTGATTCCTGAATTGTAGGTGAGACTCCGTTCCACGATATTTTCACATCGGATAAAACTGGGCAAAGAAGTTCTGCCCATTCGGTTACGGTTTTTCCTGGCCAGGTTCCATTGGTTGTTAGGTTGAGTTTGAGATTTTTTTCTCTGCACAATTTAATTATTTTGTCAAAATCGCTATAGAGTAAAGGTTCACCCATCGTGGAGGGTATAATTTCGCGGAGTCCAAGGGGAATGGCGTCATTTACGGCTGTTTCGATTATTTCGTATCTCATTCTTCTAGGTTTACTAGTACCCGGATCGGCATATTTGCTAAATCTCTCACACATTATACAACTCATATTACAGTCGTCGGGGTTTGTGTCAAACGTTATTCGCCAAGGGCCTGGAAGCTTCATTTAATACCTCCATGCAATTCGAATAATTTCTCAAGCTTCTGGATGTGATTGGTTATGCTATGGATTTCACCAGTTGTTGATCCAAGATAACCTCGTTTTGAAACCTGAACAAGAGCTTCAGGGTTATCTATTGCGTTTTGCATAGCGTCGGCAAGGCTTTCTTCAGACCTATGTTTAAAGTTCCAACCGTTAACGCCATGTTTAACTAGCTCCTTCATTCCACCCTTGTCGGATGTAATTACAGGGACCTTTGCTTGGAGAGCTTCCTGAATAACCAGGGGGGAGTTCTCGTCCCAGATGGATGGAACCACGATGGAGTCGACTTTATTGAAGACTTTTGTGATTATGTCTTTGTTTTGGTATTCAGGTAGCCATTCGATTTTTTCTGCTCGGTCATGTGGGATTGTGTTTGATATTCGTTTTAGGGCGGGATAGTCTTGTTTGTTTGGTCGTCCCCAGATTCTTAGTCTTGCTTCTCCTGTTGTGCGTCCAAAGGCTTTGATTAGAAGGTCGATTCCCTTTGCGGATACTATTCGTCCGATATAACCGAAGGTATGACCACTTTCATTTTCACGAGACCTGTCTTCTAGTCTAGATAAATCAAAACCGTATGGTTCATAGATTACTTTCTCGGGTTGAAGGTTTAGTTCAGTTATTAGTCTATTTCTGAGGTGATGAGAAGGGCTTATGAATAAATCAACTAGTTTGGTGAGTCTTTTTATCTCCTTCATACGGGTGTTGACCCATTTTGTCCAGTAGAGGTGGTCTTCCGTTGTATTTACTCCACCCCATATTCTTGACATACAGTGGTTTGAGCATCTCTCGTCTTCTTGTCCAGGACATTCGGGGTACACTTGGGGTTCACCTAAAGCCATTTGTATGAATTGTCCTCTTGGACATGCTAACCAGTAATCGTGAAGGGTAAAAATAATGGGTATCTGTTCATCGTGTGCTACTTGTAGAATGCCTACTGATAGATGGTTAAGGTGATTTATGTGAACGATTTCTGGTTTGAATTCTTTTAATACAGTTTTGAAGGCTTGATCCATGGCTTTGTGCTGATATCGGTCTCTACTTCGGGCATGATTTGCCAGAAAAACTGTAATAGTTTCGTTTAGTTCATCTGGTTCTTGTGATATAGTGAAATCGGGGCGGTATGGGTCCTCCTCACGGGTAAATACAGCAACAATGTGTCCTCTTGACGCTAGACCTAATGCGGTTGTTTGTGTGTAAATCTCTGAACCAGCATTATACCTTGGAGGATATCCATGATTAACTTCAAGAATCCTCATGTTAGACCTCCTTAGAGGCTAGATAATCTTCATAAAGTAGTTGGAGTCCTTTGAGCAGACTTGTCTGACACTGGTAGCCTAGTACTTTCTTTAGATGGCTAGAATCACCTATGTATTGTCCTACATCGTAGTCTCGTTTGATTCCTGGAACCGTTGTTACCTCTTTTCCAGTTACACCTGCTACTATATTTACGAGTTCAGTTAGGCTCGTACCTATGCCAGGTGAAACATTGAATGTAGTACACCCTTGAATACGATCGTTAATGAGCGCTTCGGCACCTCGAACCGTGGCCTCCGCAACGTCCTGAACGTAGGTGAAATCGAAGACATGATTAGGACAGTCTACTCTCAATGGTTGATCAAGGAGGGCTCCTCTCATGAAGGCAGGGATCACCCTGGTCTTGTGATCATACACGGATCCGTAAACGTTTGAGTACCTGAATATTATAGAATTAATTCCGCGCGAACTTCTCAGGTTGTTCTCAGTATGGACTTTTGTTTCCCCATATACGTTGATTGCATTCACAGGATGAGTTTCATAAACGGGTATGGTTTCTGGTTCTCCGTAGATTTCCCGACTGCTTCCGTATATCACCCAAGGATGGAGAGAAGACTCTGTAGCAGCTTTGAAGATGTTCTCCGATCCATAGATATTGGTTTTCCTACAAAGACTAGGATACTTCTCTCCGTCTATTACTCGGGAGATGGCTGCGAGGTGGATGACCCCCTGTACATCCTTAATGGCTTTCTTAACCTCGTTTGGATCGTTTATATCAGTAAACTGGGGTTGAAAATCCGGGTCGGGAGACTGCCTGAGGTCCATTGTTATTGGCTCAAAGCCTCTTTCGAACATTTTCCGACAAACTGAGGTTCCAATTAAACCACTGCTCCCCGTGATGAGAATTTTCATTTTCATTCAGCCTCCATTGTGAGTTGAGGGGGCGAGTTGCGCAGGTCTGTCGAAGCTCGATTTAGTATCTGCTCGGATTTTTCGCTCAGAAGTAGAGTGTCGTTTATTATTTCATAATCGAGAAGGTGAGTCCTCGCCCATGTCTCGTGTTTGGGTGTCCACCAGTTCTTTTTCCTATGATCTCGTAGTTTGTCGTTTGTAAGAAGATAGGAGTCGTTTTTTACACAGTAATTTATCATATAGAAGTCGTCGTCTTTATTTACAAAGACCATCTTATCTTCACGAACTAGCTTGTCCAGGCGCGCGCGCATTACCCTTTCTTTATTCTGGTTCCAATAGCTCGGTAAGACCGCTTTTACACAGTCTGCTTTTGGATCGAGTTGACCGATAGCAATCTCGATCCTTTTGACACTACGCTTTTTTGTTCCGGTGATGAAGCTTACGTTCGCTCCATCTATGATTATTTCTTTCATTTTAATCACTTTTTTTCTGGACGCATAATTCGGGATGTTCCGCTTCGAAGTTGCTGAATCCTCCTTTGAGGTAGAACGCCTGTTTTACACGGTACTTTACCTTGAGGTCAAGAGTAGCTAGCCACCCTCTCATTGAGTCAGAGTGTCCAAGCCTTCCTTGACTGTATGTTATCCATGTGACATCAGGGTTTTTCTTTACTAACTCTTGGAGTTCTTTGTTGATGTCGGTCTCTTTTCGGAAATTGTGATAGGGTATGTGGTATGCGTTTTCGATAGTTTCAGCTTGAGCCGCGCCTCGGACGTCCACTATCACGAGTTCTTGGTTATTCTTGATTCCATATTCGAGATCATCAGCTGACAGCCCCTCGACTTGAACCTTTGTTTCCCAGGATTCTTTTTCGCAAAGGTAACATTGTCTTTCGTAAGATATCTCGTGTCGTGCACAGTAATACTCGATAACGTGGCCTTCATGCTCTGAGAGGTCACAGTCTTCGCATAAGGCTTCACCACAAGTTTTACATATTTGGATGAATGGTTTGTCATGGGTTATACATCGCCTGTAATATTCAGAAGCCGCTCTGAATAGGAGGTCCCAGTCATTTTTTCCGAATTTGGTCATTAACAGAGTCTTCAGGTGCTCTGATGTATTTTTCGAAGGAAACTGGGTTAAAGAGTAGTTAAAGACTAATTTTACGTCTGGATCGATTGTTAGTGTTGTTCGTTTAGAGGAAGGCTCCCGAATACTTGAGTCCATTGCCTATCAGTTCAAAGGAGTTTTATATAAAACTACCGAATTCATTTGAATTCATTTTCATGTTGTTTATGTAAACCTATTCGACGATACTCATAGGACCCACTTCTATCTTTCATGATATTCCTGCCATCGATTACAATAGGTCTATTCATTTTTTCGAAATCATTACTTATCAAGTTTCTAAACTCATTCCATTCTGTAGCAATTATACAACAATCAGAGGATTCAAGACAGGCCTGAATGTTTTCAGAGTATTCGATCTGTTCTCCAAATATTCTATGTGTGTTTTCCATCGCTTTTGGATCATAAACTTTGATTCTTGAATTCTTGCCAAGTAGATTATGAATTATCTTGATTGCGGGGGCCTCTCGTATGTCATCTGTATTCGGTTTGAATGATAACCCCAGAATCGAGATGGTTTTTTCTGTCAAGTTTCCAAGAATTTTTTCCGCAATTTCTACGGCTCTCAAAGGTTGGCCATTGTTTGTTTCTTTTATTGCCCCAAATAAATTCGTGTTTTGCTTGTTCTCTTTTGCTAGCCGTTCTAAGGCATTAAGGTCCTTTGGTAGACAGCTGCCGCCATATCCTAGTCCTGCGTTGAGATATTCAGGGGATATTCTGGGGTCTAGACTGATTGCTTTGGAGATTGATTCAATGTCTGTTCCGGGAATGGTTTCACATAGGTTAGCTATTGTGTTGATGAAACTGAGTTTGGTTGCTAGGAATGCGTTTTGAGTATATTTGATCAGTTCAGCGTTCGAGTAGGTTGTTATGATTATTGGCACACTGTTTGGATATAATTCACGATAGAGTTGATGTAATGTCGAGTTCTCGTCATTTCTTGTTCCTATGACTATTTTATCTGGGTTTGTTAAATCATTTAGTGCTTGCCCTTCCCTTGTAAACTCCGGGTTATAGAGAACTGTAAAATCCTCTAGGTGATTCTTTTCTGAAGTTTTCTCAAGAATCGGTACTACGATGTTTTCGGTTGTTCCTGGAAGGGTTGTGCTTTTTATTACTATTATGTGGTGGTTATCTTTGGATCTAAGCGACTTGCCTATTTGAGTAAGTACTTGGGTTAGTGAGTCTAGGTTTTGAGAACCATCAGCATGGGTTGGAGTGCCTACAGTTACGAAAGAGAGGTCAGTATTTTGTACAGCGTAAGAAAAATCATCCGTAAAAAGAATGTTCGTTTTTATTCTGGTGAGAGTATTTTGAATATTGGGCTCGTATATTGGGGCTATTCCTTGGCGTAATTTTTCGAGTTTTGATTTGTTATTTTCTACACAGATGATGGGTGTGTGTTGTGCGAGGAAAACAGCTGTTGTTAATCCGATATACCCCATGCCATATATTGAGACTCTCACTTTAATCATAGAAGCATTTACTGTATTCTATAAAAAGTTAAAATCTATTTGTGAATCTTTAACTCTAATGGTTAGTAGGGCAATTATTCTGGCTGCAGGAAAAGGGACGAGATTAGCTCCGCTAACGGATTACTTACCTAAGGAACTGATTGAGGTTAATGGGAAAGCGATAATAGAACTTCTAGTGGAAGCCATTGTCGACGCTGGAATTTCTAGCATTCAAATTGTTATTTCCCCCAGCAAATACGCAATAAAACGATATCTAGGATCAGGTTCCAAGTATGGCGCTGAAATAACGTATAGAATTCAACAAGAACCACTCGGTACAGCAGATGCTGTAGCCAAATGCCATGAATTCGTAAAAGATGATCCTTTTCTTGTCGCCTATGGAGATACCTATCTAACTGACTTTAAGGCATTGAGACATCTGATCAATATATTTGATGGAAATAACATGGACTTTGCTCTGCTGGTTCAGAAAGTGTCGGACCCCGAGAGATTTGGGATAGTTAAACTAGATGATGAAATGAACGTTGTTGGTTTAGTAGAGAAACCAGATCCAGAAGTCGCAATTCGTTATGCGACTGGAAATTCTTACTTGGCTATTCGAGGATTTCTAGTCCTCAAATCTAAGATGATGCCCTTAATTAAAGATACCAAAACTGGAATGAAAGGAGAAAAATGGCTTACAGATTCGCTCAAGAATGCACTGGAGAAAGGATTCAAAGGTACTGTGCATGTCTCAAATAGTGACATTTTTGATATCGGTACTAAGGAAGTAATGAAAAAAATTTCACAAAGTTATATGAACGGTCGATGAAATCAATTTTAGTTCGCGCGCGTTATTTAGAATCTATTACTTCTCTAGTTTGTACTGGGAATTCATTGAGGAGTTTTTTTACTGCTTTGTCTGCTATGAATCGCTTGAATCCTTCTTCATCATAGTTTGCCTTGTATATTCGACGGTGGCCTCCTTTTCCAGTAATCTCATAATAAGAAAGTGCTCCGTCATCGACTAATGCATTAAGAGAGTTGATTATACTGGCCCGACTAATCGAACCACCCTTCATAGCGAGGTTAACTGCATCAAATACATCACGAGAGCTTCGACCAGTATCTAGATCTGACCAAAGGTACTTCATTGCTTCAAGCTGGTATGGTTTGAGGACCATATGGAATCCGTTTTTTCCTAAATCGAGTTTCAGTGGCATTCATTATTCACCAACATTTCCCCCGTGATGCCACACTCACACACAACACAGAGATTGCTAGAATTATTATCTAAAAGTTAAAAAAAGTTTTCATGTAAACCTGACGGTATCTGTCAGGTGTTATATCACAGTTTAACTTGAATTACAGCATATGACGCTGTCTGAGTTTGAAATATTGGTACATGAATGTACAAAGTGTCGTGACACCAATGTTGAATACGCGATAAAGTATTACCCTATCATTAGCTTCGGAGATCCTCAGGATAAACCAGTTCTGGTAATCGGTCTCAATCCTTCAACCAGGGAATACGAGGACGGATACGTTAGCAGTTCAGAGAATATTGAGGAACGACATCTTACTCAGATGAATTATTTCAACAAGAAACCATACACGTTCTTCAAGAACCTAGCAAAATACTTCCAACGACCTGTTAGAGACAAACTTGGTTGGAAACAGGAGCCGTGGGAGAAAGTTGGGTACTTGGATATCGTTAAGTGTCCGGTTAGGGCACATCCGAGGGCTAGTAGTCAATGGGGCAGTCCCGTGCACACATGGTCTTTACGATCTTCATTGGCCTCACCAGAATAACTGGATGATGTGTTCTCCGATTATATCAATTACGTGAAAGAGTTGCACGTTTCGATTAATATTCAATCTCTAGTAACCAGAAAGTATATTAACCGCGTAACTAAGAAAGGGGATTAAAATGGTGTAAGTATTGGGTTTCCGGTCGAAATTTGAAAACGCGGAAAAAGCCCTTACCTTCAACGATGTACTTCTTCTCCCCGGTTGGACCACCCTTGAGCCCAATGAGGCTAATGTTAAGACAAGGGTCACTTCAAACGTGGAGCTAAATATCCCCCTAGTCGCCAGCCCGATGGACACAGTCACAGAGGCAGAGATGGCCATCGCGCTTGCGAGGGAGGGAAGCATGGGAGTCCTTCACAGGAACTGCTCAGCTAAAGAAGAGGTTGACATGGCGAGGAAGGTCAAACGGGCCGAGGCCGTCATAATCAGGGACGTAGTCACTGTTGAACCAGACATGACCGTCGAAGACCTCCTCAAAATGATGGAGGCACACAACATCAAGGGATTCCCCGTCGTCGAGGGGGAAGGTAAACTCCAGGGCATCGTAACCTGGAGGGATGTACGCCTGGCGGAGAGCAGTCTAAAGATCAAGGACGTGATGACCGAGGAGGTCGTGACGGGCAACGAGGAGACTGAGATAGATGAGGCGATGAAGATTCTCCACGAGCACAGGATCGAGAAGCTTCCTATCGTTGATAAGGACAACAGGGTTCAGGGCTTGATCACGATGAAGGACATATCTCTCAAGGGTACTTTCCAGGAGGCCGTGAGGGACGAGGAGGGGCGGCTGCTCTGCGCAGCGGCGATCAGCCCCTTTGATCTTCCAAGGGCAAAGGCACTGGACAGGTACGTTGACGTGATGGTTCTGGACGTAAGCCACTTCCACAACAAGAACTGCTTCGAAGCGGCAAAGAAAGTACTCAAAGAGGTCTCAGCGGACGTCATCGTAGGCAACATCGGTACCTATGAGGCAGCCGAGGACATCATCACGAAGCTCGAAGGAGTAGCAGGGATGCGTGTCGGGATAGGCAGTGGTAGCATCTGCAGCACAAGCGTGGTCACACGTGCAGGGGCACCGACACTATTCGCAACAAGCAACGCGGCTGACGCCGTGAAAACCTATGGTTCAGATATTCCAATCATCGCTGATGGTGGAATAAGAAACCCGGGTGATGTCGCTGTAGCGATGGCAGTCGGAGCAAGCGCAGCCATGATGGGTAACGTGTTCGCGGGTTGCCGTGAGAGCCCAGGTAGGCTGGTCGCCATGGAGGGACGGTACTACAAGGAGTACTACGGTATGGGCAGCGCCAAGGCTCGACAGAAGAGGTTCGTGCAGGACAGGTACAGCAAGCCAAGTAAGAGCATCAACGAGGGCGTCGAGGGATGGGTTCCATTCAAGGGTCCAGCCAAGGACATCCTAGAAGAGTTCGCTGGCGGTCTGAAGGCAGCGATGGGTTACGTTGGGGCTTCAACGATTCCTGAGATATGGGAGAAGGCGAAACTGGCGATGATCACCGAGCACGGTGCAAGGGATGCAGCTCCCCACGATATCTTCCGCCCCGGTCCTAGCAGGACCCTCTAATATTTTCTTTTCAACCTTCCCGCAATATTGCATATTCATGTAAGACAAAGCCTATAATGTATTCAAGGTTGCCTTAACCATACAACGGTGTATGTGATGATCAAACGGGCGTTAATCAGTGTCTACGATAAGAGCGAGCTTGAGAGCCTCGTGGAGGCTTTGGGCGGGTACGGCGTGGAGATTATTAGCAGTGGAGGTACCGCTAGGAAGATCAATGAGATCGGATACGATAACCTCGTAGAGGTAAGCGATTACACTGGGCACCCGGAGAGTCCCGGAGGCCTGGTGAAGACTTTGCACCCCAAGGTGCATGGCGGATTGCTGCTTGATGTCGATGACCCGGAGCACAAGAAATGGATGGACGAGAACGATGTCAAGCCTATTGATCTACTTGTTTCTAGCCTATATCCGTTCGAGAAAGTGGTTGCGGGTGGTGCTGACCTGAAGAAAGCCAGTGACAACATCGACATCGGTGGACCGACTATGACTAGGACAGCCGCCAAGGCTTCCCTGCTCTACGACAGGGCTTGTATAGTCACGAGTGTGGACCAGTACCCCGAGGTCATTAAGACTCTGAAAGAGAACGACGGCGATTTAACCACTGAAATTAGGAAACGATACGCGTTACAGGCGTTCAAGCGGACGGCAGGCTACGACAAGGCCATCGTAGAGTACCTGGAGGAAGAGCTATGAGTAAACCAAAGTCAATGAGGAGAAAGTACAGGACAGCCCTTGAGGAGGAGTTCCCCGAGAGCATCAAGATCACAATCGGCGACAACGAGGTCGTCTACAGGAAACATATGAGTCTCAGGTACGGTGAGAACCCGCACCAGCCGGCTGCTTTCTACAGCCCAACGGAGGGACCGTTAACAGTCGGGGATATCAAGCTCATAAAATCCGGCAAGGGTGGGCTCAGCATGACCAACGTCGAGGATGTCAATAACAGCATGAGGATCGTCAGCTACTTTGAGCAACCAGCGGTTGCCGTCATGAAGCATGTAAACCCCAGCGGTGCGGCTGCCCAGAACAAAGACGAGCTACTGGTTGAGGTCTATAAGCGGGCTCGTGACTGTGACGCGTTGGCGGCGTTTGGTAGCGTCGTGGGCTTCAACTGTGAGGTTGACGCTGTCACCGCGGAGGAGCTGATGAACAGCTACGTTGAGGGCGTGGTTGCTCCGAGTTACGCTGAGGGCTGTATGGAGTTCTTCAGCAAGAAGAAGAACATCAGGATCATGCAAGTGGATGGATTCGAGGAGATCAGCAAGTACGTCGGTGAGCCTATGCATCCACTCGACATCAGTGTGCAGGCGGATGGTAGCGTTGTACTGCAAGCTCCGATGCTCACAAAGCTGAGGAGCGTGGATGATCTGCGGGTTGTCACAGAGAGGAAGCCCACCCCACAGGAGCTAAAGGATCTGCTGTTCAGCTGGTATGTGTGCATGAACGTGAGGAGCAACGGCGTTGTTTTGAGTAAGGAGAACGTAACCATCGGGGTCGGTACGGGTCAGCAGGACAGGGTAACCGCTGTCAGGCTAGCGCTGGAGAAGGCTCAGATGAGGGGCCACGGCGACGAGATCCCTGGGTCAGTCCTCGCCAGTGACGGCTTCTTCCCGTTCAGGGACAGCATCGACCTCCTCGCCGAGTACGGCGTCAAGGCGTGCGTCCAGCCCGGTGGAAGCGTTAAGGACAAGGAGGTCATCGCGGCGTGCAACGAGCACGGCATCGCCATGGCTTTCACGGACGAGCGGTGCTTCCGCCACTTCTAGCGTATAGTAGGTTACCTACTATAACGCGAAAAAAATCCGTGGTGGATTACACTTTTGTATATGATTCTTTTTGAAAGGAGCAGTTTTCAGGCTTCTTTTCATTAAAGAGGGCTGATAACGGCTGGGACGGGTATACCCCCCCCCCCTTCCCCCTACCAATGAGGCGTTTACTCTAGCTTAGCTCCAACGCAGCGAACCATCGTACATCGGCTCCGTTCATCTCGGCGAGTTTCTTCACGGCTCTAGCGCCCCGCCTGTTACCGTAGTACACACTGTAGTGAAGCCGGTACCCGCCTGTAAGCCTCACTACCTCTTTCAGGGTGCTCCAGAACCGGTGGTGGGGTTGCTCCTCGATAAAGTCGTATGAGACCAAGTACAGGTTGTCGGTTTCCTCCTCCTCATCGAGGTCTTCTAGCAGCTTTTTCGCGGAGCTTTTCCTTCCCATTTCTGAATTGGTAAGACGTCTTACCGAAAAGAACGTTTACTGACTAAATCTTCCTTCATCCGGTTACATCCTCGGGAAAATGCCGGTGTTTTTCAAGGGAATTGGAGGTGAAGGGACAGATAGGAAATATCGGTAGGACGTCTCACCAAAATCCTGAACACATTTTCACTCTTTGGGGTTGAATGGTTTCTCCCACTTCTCCCAGAGCTGGATATCTTCCGCGTACTCGTCGTGGCTGTTCTCGAACCGTGTGGGGAACCAGTTTCTCATCGTCCCGGTTTCCTCGGATGGGTCATAGCCTCGGGAGGATGTGGACATGGAGAACGTTTTGCATATTGAGGATATAATCCCTTGGCTTCACCCTAAGAGAGAATTCACTCAGCATTATGCGTCTCTACTCAACGGACTCGTTGAGCAGTGAGGTCCACCAAGAAGGTCCAAGTACCCTGATTCCCACTCCCTGACGGTTATTCCAAAGTCGCGCATGGCTTGGTTGGTCGCCTTGTTCCTATCGTAGGAGATGACCATACCTGGCTTGATGGTAACGATGTTGGGTGCACCTCTGCTCTGTTCAAGCATTGTTTCCAGCAGGTGCTCAACGTCCCAAGGGTCCTCCGGTGTACCTCCGACGTAGATTATCCCGTCCTCCTCCAGCTTCTCCTCTTTAACAAGGAAATCCAGCAGACTAACCTCGTTCCTCAGTAGCTTGGGTTTTCCACCGTCGTTAATGTACACTCCAGTCCTGCCAAGGGCTGCAAAGTGCTCAGGTCGGACTAGTGGAGTGATGTCTCTGCCATGCTCCACGCTTTGTCGGGTGATGGCCTCAAGTGTCTTGAGTAGCAGTTTCTTTGGTGGATAGTTCTTGAGGACATTGGTGTCGTAGATGTAAGGCATCACCAGCGCCTTGTCCGTGTCCGGATAGTTGATGGTAACGTCAAGGTGCATATAGTCAACCGCCGGGTAGTCGGCGAGGTTAACCGCCAGCACGTACTTCAACTCGCCGTCCGAGTCTTTCGCGAACAGCTTTTTGGCTGTCTCAACGACCCCAGTAACGGTGCTCCGCTGACCCACCCCAATCGCGATGGTCTCAGGATCAACAATGTGTGTGTCACCGCCCTCAACACAGGGAGGCTCACTGTACACGCCTAGTGTCTCGTTGGCGTCATACACGATCTCAACGTTCTCGCTCAGCACCGGGTCGTACTCGTAGCAGAGCTTCACGACCCTTGGCTCATATTGCCTGCTGTACCGCCTCATGTTGCAGACGACGGTGCCGACCTGTGTGGTGAAGCTGGTGTCCCTCGTGTAGGTCCAGGCAACCCTCCGGTGATCAGGCAACACAACCTCCTCCGTAACTGGGTCCCAGAATGGACGAGATGGATACCCCCACATCAGCGACTCCACGTCCAAGTCCTCCGGCTCGGGTTTCTGGGGCATCCCCATCCAGACATCGTCAACCATCTGACCCAGCTCAGCCACCGTAGCGTTCTCGATTATCCTGCCCAGCATCTCCTTGACCTCGAGGACCTGAACCCCCTCGTTCCTCAGTATCTTGGGGAGCTGTAGCCACTGCTCGTGACCCGGGTCCATCTGGGCGGCTGTGTCCCTTGAAACGTAATGTGTGCTGGACTCTATGCCCCCGAACGGCATCTTCTTGGTCCATAGCTGCTCGGTGCTGTCCTGTATCAAAACCGCGTTGAGCCTACCTGACTCGGACTTTACTGTCCACATAGTACCTGCTTGGCGTGAGTGGCTATAGGATTTTTGGGATTCATCCAAGGCTGCGACTTTTCGATAACGGTGCTAAAGAGGGCTGGTACATATCCTGAATAGTTACTCTAGTGTAATGAAACTAACTTGACACGTTCTGTCAACTATGCTTGGATAAAGGAACACATCTTTAGTCCAACGAAGCAAGTAATGTAACGGGTGGATGAGACAAAAACCGTTTTTATCGCCTCCCAGCTAAAAACAGCCAAGTAAAAGAATAAAACCGTCACGGCGGACTATGGGACATATTGAAACGGTACGCCCGACTCGTCCTCCTACTGGTTGTGCTGGCTCTCAGCGTAGGGATGCTATCATCCGCAATCTACATACTGGGAGACATAACCAGGCTGGAGCTGGACGACAACCCCCCACCCACGGGTCAAGGTCTGAACGAGGCACAGGGCCTCGGTGGAGGAGAGCAAGAGGGACAAGTCGGGTTTGAGCAGCAAAAACCAAGGGGACCTGTATTGATGATCCGTTTCGCCACGAGAACCAAGTATCTGCGGAGGTACGCGGCGTACAACTACACGGAAGGCTTCTGGAACAAGCCGCTAGACATCGAGCCTATGAGCTACAACGGCCAGTTCCTGCCTCCAGACCCATCGTGGCCCAGCACCTACTCGCAGGTACAATTCCACATCACACCTATGGTTAACCTGACAGGACACATTCTAGTCGCCCAGAACACCGATGTCGTCGATTTCAACTCCACCCTCAACTACTACGAGGAGATTCAGAGCTTCGAGGCGACTGAAGCCTACGACGAGTCCTACTTCGTCAGCTACAAGAATTACGCATATAGTGAGGCGGCTCTTAGGGCTAGTCAAGCCACTGGACCGGTGGAAGCTCTTGAAGTGCCTGATGACCTTGTCTCTGACCTCACTATTCTCGCAGAGAGGATCACGGAGGGCGAGACAAGTGACTACGGCAAGATGGTGGCAATTAGAGACCACCTTCTGGAAAACTATGAGTGGGACAAGGAGTTCACAGGCGCACCCTCAACTATTGACCCAATAAGATGGTTCCTGTACAACGAGCGCGCAGGGGTGGGCAGCCACTTTAACAGCGCGTTCATCATGCTCGTACGCTGCCTCGGGATACCAATGAGGGCGGTCATCGGTTACACGGTCAACCCCGAGATGGAGATACAGTACGTCATGCCCCAGCAGGCGTTCATGTGGGCGGAAACAGAGTTCGAGGGCCTCGGCTGGGTGATGGTTGATGCATCGCCGATACACACAATGGAAAGTGATGTGAATATCACAAAGCAGCAGACCCTCACAAACATAACAGGGAACGACCCAATCGCTGTTAGGGGTCACCAGTTCAATGTTTGGGGAACCGTCACGACACTCAACGGATCAGCGGTCTCCGACACCCAGGTCGAGGTGCTGCTAAAAGCGAACAAGACCGATGTAAACGAGACCGCGCTAATCGTCGGAGTCGGGTTCGTCGAGGAAGGACTGTTCAACGTCACCTGCGACGCGACACCCGAGATAATCGTAGGGGACTATAACCTCATCGCCCACACCCTTGAGACCGCCAGCTACAAGGAGTCGTACAGTGACCCGCCCATCAAGGTGATGGCCGAGACAAACGTCAAGATCAACGGTCCTAGGCAGGTCTACCAGGGAAAGAACATCACATACCGAGGAAGCATACTTGACCCAAGCGACGGCAGCCCCGTGTCCAACGCATCGTTAAGGATAAACTACCTTGACGAGGAGATCACCCTACTAAGTGACGGGGAGGGAAAAGTCAGCTTCATCGCCCTATTCCCAGAGAACGGTAAAACCAACATGACCCTCACGATGGCGCAGACAACATACTACTTCGGGTCAGATGCTAGCCTTGGAGTTACGGTAATTATCCCGCCCCCCAGCGCGGACAATATCATCGCGCTACTCTTCACGTTCCCGTACAACATCGGATTGGCCCTCACAACTGCGATGGTTGTAGGTGTCTACGCGGCGAGGAGAAACAGGAGGATGCAGGCCGAAATAGTTGTCGAGGAGCCAAGGGCGAGAGTGCAACCGAAAAGGGAGTACATAGGGTTCGAGGACGGAGTGCCATTGGAGTACACATCCTACGAGGAGGGCGTCGTCAAGCTGTTCAACCGGTTCTACGTCTCAATGCAGCGGCTATTCCCGGACATCGACGAGGCGATGACGCCTAGGGAGTTCCAGTACGTGCTCATCGAAAGGATACCCCAACACGCTGATGCACTCCTGGAGGACCTTGTCTCAAGCTACGAGATCGCCATGTACAGCAACATTACGTTGAGTCAAGAGGACTTTAAGCGCACAAACGCAACTATAGAACTAATCATTGAGTTGATGGGAAATGGAAAAGGAGACTAGAAGCGGACTAATCCGGGCAACAGGCGGCTACCTGTTCGTGGCGTTGATTCTCCTAGCCATCAGCTTCGCAACGCCGCTGACGATAGGAGAGATAGGCAGCTTCCTGCCCTACATCCCGCCAGACCTGGCACCGGTTGGAGTGTACGTGCTCTTCATGCCGCTGCTGGTAGGTATCAGCCTATTCTACCTCGCCGTACTAGTGGGATCACTGTTTGAGGGCAAGATTAACAACGTAATCATCAGCGGCCTCTACGCTGGAGGCTTCGCCTCATTCATCATCGTGTTCATGATACTCCAGCCCATGAGCGAGGCGACACAGGTAGCCGGATACCTGTTCATGGGCTCATACGCGGTCTACTTCCTGTACACGATCCTGTCGTTGATAGCAGAGCTAAGAAACCAGCACTATATCAGGGTGATCTCAGGGGCTCTAGCAATATTCATCATCGGGCAGGTATGCGTCCAACTGGTGAACCTCTACATGGTCATACCCGGCGTGCCCGAGTCAGAGCAGGTCTCTCTCATTAAAGAGATGCTAAACCTTGGTTTCGGAGTAGCGTCAGGCATTACCCTCGTTGGAATATTCAGGGACAGCAGAAACGTGTACCTAGCCCAGTTTGGGGGAGTCGCGTCCAACTACTTCTTCGTAACTGCCCTGAGCCTCATCGGCACACTCTACCTTAACTTCATTGGAGGTAGACTCACTGAGGTAAACCCGGTGATTAAGCAGCTCAGCCCATACGTCGAGTGGACAGGAATAGTTATCGTGGGCGCGTTCATCTTCACAGTCATGCGTCGAGGTATGAGCGAGTCAATGATGGTGCCAACAGAGATCGGTGACTGGGGAAGACACATACAGGACACCAGCAGCACCAAGGGCAAACAGCTTAGAGACTTTACGGAGATAATCGACGAGTTTGTCCGAGATGGAAAGAAAGAACAGCTCACCGTGAAGCTGTTCAGGTTCCTCAACGAGAACCGGGCGTCCGAGAAGGAGATGGGTGAGAGCCTCCAGGAGCTGATCCATTATGAGGACCAGAAGCACCCAAACTTCGCCCGACGGGGAGCGAGCAAGAAGGTTGACGAGAACAACAAGGATCGTAGGATGCAGGTTCTCGGCAAGACAGTTCAAATGATCAACGCGCTGGGCCTCGGCGCATACAGAATCAAGGGGCAACAAAAGAAAGAGGAGAATGAATGATGCAAGCAATGCACGTTGACAGAGTGAGAGCAATCAGCAACGCCATACTTGAAGGACTTGGAAAGGTCTACGTCGGCAAGCGGATGACGCTCACAAAGATGATGGCAGCGAGTTTCTCCAACGGACACGTCCTGTTCGAGGACTATCCAGGGCTGGGAAAGACGCTGTTAGCCAAACTATACTCAAGGATCATCGGGTGCCAGTGGAGCAGGGTCCAGTTCACGCCGGACCTGATGCCCGCGGATATCCTAGGCACAAAGGTGTGGAAAATGCAAGATCAGACCTTCAGCCTTGAAAAGGGACCAATATTTACAAACGTGCTTCTCGCGGACGAGATCAACCGCGCCCCACCCAAAACCCAGGCAGGGCTCCTGGAGGCGATGGAGGAACGTCAGGTAACCATAGAGGGCGAGACCTACAAGCTAACCAAGCCGTTCTTCGCCATAGCAACCCAGAACCCCATCGAGATGGAGGGAACATACCCATTGCCAGAGGCTCAGATGGACAGGTTCCTACTCAAAATGAGCATGGGGTACGTTGAAACTCTCAACCAAGAGAGCCTAATCCTTAAGCGTAGGGTGTTCTGGAAACAAGATGACCCAACTCAGCTAATCCAGCCAGTTACGAACCAGCAGACCTTCAAAGCGGTCCAGGATTACATCGAGGAACGCATCTACGTTGACGACAAGATCATCGAGTACATCAGCGAGATAATCCGGGAGACAAGGAAACACCCCGTAGTAGAGGTAGGGGCAAGCCCCAGAGGGGGACTAGCGCTACTCAAGGTCGCAAGGTCTCATGCGGCTATCACCGGCAGGGCGTTCGTAACACCGGATGACGTCAAGATGTTCGTCCACGATGCCCTCAGCCACAGGGTCATCATGAAGATGGAGTACATTCTGGAGGGTAGCTTCAGCGTCACCGCGGTGCTCAACGAGATACTGGAGCAGATAGAGGTACCAAAAGAGTTCGTCGGGAAAAGATAGAGATGCTAACAGAGGACACCCTAGAGCTAGTAGTCACATCAGTTGTCTACATAGTGCTAGGCATGTTCCTCGGAAACATCATCCTCATCAGCCTTGGACTCGCACCCATAATTTTCCTATCAGTTGCGGTCCTCATCGGACAGCCATCAGTCACACACGTTGAACGAATCGGCAAAGACCTGAAAGTCAACGTGGACGACAAGATCAGCGACAGCTTGGAGGTAACTATAGAGGGCGGACCAGGATTGGTAACAGTCAGCGACAAGCTACCTATCAGCTTCGCACTAGAAGAGGGAAACAACTTCAAAGCTTTCTGGAAGGGGCTAAACCCAAAAACCGTTGACATGAGCTATACTGCCCTCTGTGCAAAGAGAGGGTACTTTGACTTGAGAGAGGTTACGTACGAGGTAAGGCACCCACTTGGAGTGAACGCTAACACCCTAGGGATACTCAGCGCAAAACGGGCGGTGATCGTGCAGCCTCACCCATTATTCGTCAGAAAGATAAAGAACCACAAGAGCGTCAGCCGGATACCCATGCCAATGGACGCCCGGTTCAGGTTCGGGATACCAACAACCGACTTCAAGGAGATCAGAGAGTACAGCTCCGGGGATAACTACCGAGACATCAACTGGAAGGCATCTGCCAAACGACTCAGCAGGAGCACCAGCAATTTTGTGGTCAACGATTACGAGAAAGAGGGAAAGAAGGTAGTCTGGATATTCCTCGACAGCGCAGCACACATGGCGTTGGGCACCACCGTGAACAACACGATGGAGTACGCCATCAGGGCAGCCCTCGGTTTCACCAACTTTTACATCGAACGAGACTGCCGCGTCGGTTTCTGCGTCTACAACCACGACGCCAGTCAGTGGGAGGGCCCATTCACGCCCAAGGAAAGCGTAGAGGTGGGCGACCTCGGCCTAGACCAGATGGAAGTATCAACACCAGGATCAGACGAGGACACACAGCCCCACAAGCACCGGGATCAGACACGAGTTCTTTTCCCCGATGTTGGCAAACGCCAGCAGTTCAAGATCACCCGAGAGATGCTGTACGTTGACATCAAGTACAGCACCGAGAGCCTCAAGGAGGCGATCCACAGCTGCCGAAGGTACATTGTTGGCACTCAACCCATGTTCGTCATCATCACAATGGTGGAGGCAGCGCACCTTCAGGGAATCACAGATGGAGTCAAGGAACTCCATAAGTACATGGGCAGGGTAGGAGGACGCCCTAACCTCATTCTGTTCAATGTGCAAGGATACAATGTAGCAGCTCAATCAGATGAAGAGAAGATCGCGGCAGGCTTCCTCACATACCACACGAGGCCCTACTACGACATTCTACGGGGTATGGGGTGCACGGTGGTAAACTGGGATCCAATAGAGGAGAGTTTTGCACATGCGTTGCAGAGACAGAAGGTGAGTGGATGAGGGAAGGATCAGTCCGAACTGTTGAGGCGTTGGTCGCGATAGCAGCCAGCTACATGGCAGCCGTCACGATGGTTCAGACAACCCTTTACAACAAGATACTGGACAAGTTTTCCAACTACTTCGGACCAGCTTTGGAGCCCTACCTGCCCTACGTGAACATCGGGATCATCGTGACCGTATTATTCATCTCGTTCACGTTCTGGCGGAAGGGAGACGAGGTGTGGTTTGGACGCCTTTTCAACCTAAACATGCTCATGTTCTTCCCAGCGGTCCTAGATTTCAGCACTTTCAACTGGATCGGATTGATCTTTGACTTAACCCCAATCGAGAGAGTATCCAGTGTGTGGGTTTTCGGAGTTGGGCTATTCCTTCAAGTAACCTACCTGATGCTACGGTACACAGTGAGATTCAGATACACGAGGGCAGAATTAGAGGGAAGAGGTGCTACACCGGACGACATTGATGCCGTTACCCGAGGACAGTTCGGGTATCTAGTGCTTTTACTCGTAATCACTGTCGGCGCCTCTGGGATGATATACTTCACGATCCCGTTCTTCATGGGTTTTGCAGCGGATAGACTGAACGAGATACCTGTACCACACATGATGGTTGGGTTGACAATGGTGGTAGTGATTGCCAGCACCTTGGTTTATTATCTAAGAAGCCAAGAAGATTAGAGGATGTCACCGGGCTCGTAAGCAGCCTCGGTGGAGTATTTCTCCAGTAATGGTTTACACTTTTCCACCACTGCGTCAATCTGTCTCTCCGCGTTTCCGATGAAATGCCGTTTATCGAGAAGCAGATTGTTCAAGAGCTCCTTTGTGATTCCAGCTTCGTGGAATATAGGTTCATCTGCAAGTTTTGACATCAAATGGTTCTCACCGGCTCCTTCCTCTCGCATTTGAAGCGCCTCAGCAATGGCATATTTCTTGATGGTGCTGTGAGCCTTCTCACGGCCTATACCGTTCTTCACAGCAAGACCCAAAACCTCTGTGGTTGCCAGGAAGGGAAGATACCGGTCCACCTCCTTGGAGATAATGGCAGGGTAAGCCCCCATCTGGTTCAGAACGGTCAGAGTTGTCTCAACTAAACCATCACACGCGTAGAATGCATCAGGTATAATCACCCGTCTGACAGCTGAGCATGAAACATCGCCCTCCTCCCACTGGTCACCGGCAAGACGGGAAGCCCCGTCGGCATACATTTTGATTAATTCACTAAAGGCACATATCCGTTCAGTGCTACGAGTATTCATCTTGTGGGGCATTACACTGCTACCCACCTGACCTTTCCGGAACCCCTCGGTTACTAGCTCGTATCCTGCCATCAGCCGTACTGTTTTGGCAAAGTTCTCACAAGCCGAGGCAAGGGCAGCTAGGTGAGAGAGCAGCTTATAATCAAGACTTCGTGGGTAGACTTGCCCGGGTGAATCCAACACAAGTTTGAACCCAAGTTTATTAGCTATCACCGATTCAAGTTCAAGCGCTTTCTCTTCGCCACCTAAGAGCTTCACCATGTCGAACTGTGTACCAACCGCCCCTTTGATACCCTTTAATGGGAGATCATTGATGAATGACTCAAACTCGACTAGGTGCAAGTAAAGCTCCTCAGCCCACATACTGAATCGACGCCCAAGTAGAGTTGTCTGGGCGGGTTGGTGGTGAGTCCTTGCGGTCAGCTCAATCCTCTTGTAGTCCTCAGCCTTGTCCAAAATGTGCCTTAAAACGGACATATACTTGCCGTGGATGACCCACGATGCTTTGACGACTTGGAGCTGCTCAACGTTCTCCGTCAGATCCCTGCTTGTCATCCCAAGGTGTATATACTCATGCCCACCTGCCGCATGATTGAAAGCCTCAATCCTTGCTTTTACGTCGTGTTTGGTTAAAAGCTCAATCTCGTGAATATGATTAAGATTGATATCATCTCGTGCAGAGATATAATCACTTAGAACATTCTCGGGGACAGAGAACCCTAATTTCTTTTGAGCAGATAAGACAGAAATCCAAAGGTCACGCTCAAAACCAACCTTACCCTCTTCACTAAAAATTTTGTTGAGGGTGTCTGTCGCATACCGTTTGCTAAGCACGTTAGGGTTCATTATTTGCACCTGACACTAGTTGCGGTTCGGAGATATAATAGAAATGGTAATCCTAGTTATCAATAGCGGGTTATTTAAAAAATAAAAAGATAGGTTTTTTGGTTTTAACCTGCGATGCGCCTACTGATTTGCATCAGTGAGACGATTGCTGCGAGTGCTGCTACTAGAGCTGCGCCGATCGCGCCGTAAACCAGAGTGGTCAGACCACTTGCTGCATCCCTTGCTGCCTCAGCTGCTGTCGCTGCATCTGCTGCTGCCTCGCTCGCCGTGTTGGCGGTTGCTGCAACTGCTGTTACTGCGTCTGCTGCTGCGTTAGCGGCTTCTACTGCCTGCTCAGCAACGGCTGCTACATCTGCGATATCACTCTTTACGTCTGTGAACTCACCGGCTACATCGGTTAGCTGCTCAGCTAGATCCATGATCTCGTTGTTCAGGTCTGCGACCTGCTCACCGACAACTGATTCAGCTGCTGCTTCAACTGTGAAGACACCTGAGTCGATCTCGTCGTCACCATTGTCATACCATGTCCAAGAGTACTCACCCAGAGGTGCGTCTGGACCTAACTCCATAAGCTGACCGTTTGTGGCAGTCTGCTTGTAGTGAGGTACAACTTTTAGGTCATCTGAATCGATCCACTCTTCGCCTGCTCCAGTGTCAAATGTATTGGTTACCCAGTACACATCTCCATCTGGATCTTCAACCTCGATGTATGAAGCAGCTGCTTCAAAGCTGGTTGCAATATCGAATGCAACGATATCTCCAATACTGAAGACTGCTTTCTTGGGTGTGATGTCCTGTGTCTCTTCAACAATCTCTAATTCTATTGTTGCCTTAAGACCCTCGGCATCTGTTGCATTGATCCAGTATGTACCAAGGTCAAGGTCATCGTCTGCCCAAACATTCCAGAATCCTGTAAAGTTTCCAGCATCGTCAAGTGTTACAGCTACGGCTCCACCCTCTGCAGTGACAACTTCGATATCCCATTCCTCGGTTTCATTCCAGAGTTCAAAGGTTACCGCGTCACCTAATTCATCGTCAGCATAATTTTCACCGACGATCTCGATCCAATAGTCGTTTGGAGCAACCATTGGGTCAATCTCCATATAGGTTGTTTCAGTAACTTCGTACTCTACTTCGATATCGATTTCAGCTGTTTGGTCACGCACAACTATTGTGTGTACACCAGGCTCCAACGTGGGCACGAAGAACGTGCTTGAGAAGGAGTTACTAGCTGCTCCAATTCCGTTGATATCGAATAGAACCTCATCGGTAATATTCGCCTGTACATCCGCATCGGTCTCGAACCCTGATCCAGTAATGATTACCTCAGAACCAGAAGGTCCAGATTCATCAGACAATACAACAACCATCAAAGTAATTCTGAAGGTTGTGTTACCCCAGATGTTATAGTCATCCATACGGGCGACAATCTGGTATGTATCATCATCAAATGCTGGAATTGTCAAAGTACCGCTGAAACCACCGTTACTAGTTGTTTCAACATCGCCGCCGATATCTCCACCAGCTACTTTTCCAGCTGCGCCGAGTGGGCTTGCCTTGGCAAATCCATCGTTCCATAGCTCGAAATCAACTGATTCTCCTGAAATCATTGGGAAGTTGGATCCAGTAACCATGATTTTTGCTCCACCGGTGCCGAATGCGACGTCTAGCTCGATCTCTGGCGTTGCAGTAACTTCAAAGTCAGCTGTTGCATCTAAGGCCGCAGCATCTGTAACTGTTACTGTGTGATCATCATCAGTCCAAGTCCAGGGGACTACGAACTCACAAGTGAACTCACCTTCGTCGTTAATACTAATACCAGGGACACCAGCACCACCTGCATCGTCGTCAATGTCAAGCATTGTACATGCAACTGCTGCATAGGTAGCGTCATCGTCTCGTATTGCGATACCAGTTGCTTCTGGGAGATAACCATCGATTGTAAAGCCTCGTCCATCTACCTCAACTACGTAACCAGTTGGACCTTCCTCAACCTTTAGAGTGATTACGGGACCAATTGTGTAGTCTACTGCAGCTGAATTTCCATCAGCATCGAGAATGACGATCTCATAGTCACCAGGAGCCATCTCAGCTACTAGTGGAACATCAATGTCTGTTTCAACAGAGCCTAGCTCGTCTGACATATCTTCGTCCTCTAGAACGAATGTGGCGCTAACTGAAGCTTCATACCAATCATAGTCACAGACAATGTTATCTGCAACTGCAGCTGGAGCTGCATTGAACTCAATGTCAACTTCTCCAGTTACGTAGTTGATTGTACCTGAACCTCCAGCGTCACCAGTTAGTACACCAGCGCCAGCGGCATCGGTAAATGTCTCGACACCATCATCAATAGTTACTGATGTTGGATCGATTGGTGCGTTATCTAGTGTAAACTCGAACTCGGTCTCAACTGCGTCTCCAGTTGCCCCTACTTCGTTTGTCTCAGTTGTGAGAGTTGGTGCAGCGGAGTTATCTACCATGATAACCGCTACCTCAACATCATCAGCAATACCATATCCATTTACAGTAACTTCGTCATTTTGAAGCCCTGAGGATGATGACAACTCTGCTAGGGATTGTACTGTGAATATTGCACTTCGCTTAGTTTCACCAATCTTGACATCCTCGACCCACACGTAGTGTGTACCGATTGCTGCTTCAGGTACATCAAACTCGACCAACCAGGTACCATCGTTGTCAGCCTCTGTGGTGTTGAGTAGTCCCTCTTCACCATTCCAGGCCTTAACGGAATCCCAGTAGATCTTGACATCATATCCTGAAGTGACATCATAACCAGTTACTTCGATAGTGTCGCCATACTGACCGTTTGCATCTGCCCACGCATTTACACCGATTGCGTTTACAGAGACCACTGGAATCATTCCAATGACCATCGTAGCAATAAGTAGTAGTGTAATCGCTTTTTTACTATTCATTTTTCTTATTTCACCTTTATTTGATCGATGTACAGGGGTCATTGATCATTTAATCTACCCTGTCCTTCGATTGGGTCTGAAAACCCGGATTTTGTTATTAAAGGTATGTCTACAAAGGGAGTTATAATGTATACAGAGATGGGACAATACTAGTGTGTAGTACATTTGTATACACTAGTTATGACATTACATATTGATTATTATTCAGGAATATTATTAGTTACAACTTAATAGTGGTAACTACCCTTAGGTCAAATATGTAAAAATTCATATTGTGTAATGAAGAAATTAACTTGTAAATGTTAATTCATTTCAAGATTTTAATAAACTTGAAAGAAATCAGTCCAGGGAGAATGTCCTCATCGTTAATTGAGTATCCTAATTCCTGAAAAATGCCTTTTGTATACAACGCCAGCATCCGGGTAGCAGTTGCTGACATATTGAATGAACAAGCCCTGAAATGAACCATGACATCCTCAACTATTATCTCTGTCTCGTCCAAGTTCCAAAGAATTCGAAGGTCACCTTCTAAAAAGTTGAGTACTCCATCAGGGGACAGTTTAGACAACAAGTATGAGGCGTACCATCTTCCTGATTCAAGCCACCTTTCCCACTCAGACTCTGGGTCAGTCTCTGACATCGAGTTTAGATAATAGTTAAAGGATGTTCTTGGGAGATTGACAAAACCAGCTCCTTTGTGGATATTGACAAGTTCCAGCATATCAACGGCATCTGTGAGGTTAGCTCCCATGTCATCAACCCTTAGAGCTTGATTGAGAGCCTCAGATGCGTAGTCAGTTACGCTTGTTCCTAACCGTCCCGATACAAGTTTTAGCTGGTTGGCCAATGCTCTCGGGACTTTGATGAGTTTAGTGTTGTCGAGAAGTTCCTCGACCATCACTGCTTCAGCTCCATCTTAATAATCCCGGGTTTGATCTCCTTCCCGTTGAGCTTGAATCCAAGAACTAAAAGTAACTCCTCGACGAAAACGCTGAAAAGTTCAAGGTAACCTGACGATAATTTTTCCCCTATGAGGCTGAAAGCTATATTCCTGTTTCCGTTCTCGAACGTGTATTCGCTCGTTCCTAGAGTGAATAGCTCAAGTGCTTCCTTAAATGCCTCAACTGGCTCGTCATTCTTCGCTTGGTAGTACTTACCATACCAGTGACCCATGTCCTTCCAGACTTTGGCTGATTTCTCCGAATTCTCCTCATAAGCCTCCTCAACGATACGGTAGAGTAACTGCTCTATTGTGAACGTGAACCCTGTCTCCTGGGCCTTTTCAAGCATCCACCGCTCATCAACGACATGTTTGAGGCTCATGCCAAGCTCCTCGACGCGTAATGCTTGCTCAAGGATGTCGTTTACTGTCTGGTAGACTGTCATGTCCTTACGCTTGGCTAGGTCTACGATGCGGTTCGCTATGTCCTCCTGAGCTGCAAGCATCTTTCGCCTGCTTGGGCTTGACATTAACCAGTAACCTCCATCGTCGTCACCTTGTTTTGGTTTACATTTGATTAGATGATTCACCTGATATAAGTTGTGGAAGGTTTAAACCCACAGATTTGAACACCCGTTCAAAAATGTAGAACAGTGTAGGTGTTATAGCGGCGTTCACGTTTGATAAATCATTATGAGTGTCTCTGATCTGAAAATAACCACAATCGCGGATAACCTGGTGTTGAGGGGTGGGCTCTGGGGACAGTGGGGTCTTTCCTACCTGCTTGAGTTGACTGATTCCTATGGGGAAGCTAGGAAGGTGCTATTTGACACGGCGAACGATCTCTGGCCCTTCCTCTACAACATTGAGAAGCTAAAGCTGGATCTCGATGGACTGGACGCGATAGTCCTCAGCCACGGGCACGGCGATCACACGGTTGCGACAGTGGAGGCAGTTGAGATGTCGGGTGGGTGCAAGGTTTACGCGCACCCTCACTGTTTCCTTCCCCGTTTCTACAAGTCCAAAAAGGGTGAGCTGAGGAGGAGCGGTGTACCAGAGGGGCAGGGAATCGAGGAGATAGAGAAGGTGGGAGGAGAGGTCATACTCACAGCTGACCCGGTAGAAGTGGTTCCAGGGTTATGGACTACCGGAGAAGTCCCTAGAACCAAGGATTTCGAGTTTCTCGCTAAATCAACGGATGGAAGCGGGAGTATCATCGAGAATGACGGCGTTAAGGAAGAGGACTTGATTCTTTGTGACCAGAGTCTCTGGATGGACGTCGAGGGTTCTGGATGCTGGACGATAACTGGGTGCGCTCACTCTGGACCAGTTAACACTCTGAGTAGGGTGCTCGAGTTGGGTGGGTTTGAATCAGTATACGCCTACATTGGTGGCACGCACTTGGTGGGTAGAAAAGATGACTATATATTGAAGACCGCCACCGAGATTAGGAAATTTGGTTTAGAGTTGTTCTCTCCTTGTCACTGCACTGGGTTCAACGCGATGGCCTTGCTTCAGAGGGAGTTCAAAAACGAGTTCGCCGTGAACTATTGTGGTAGAGTCTTCAAGTCATGGGAAAAGCCGTCGCCGATGGTGCTGTAGTCACCATGGGTTCTTTTTGAGTTTCAATAGCCAGGCGACGTAGTTTGTGCCGTAGTGGATGGGCACGGTTATCAGCATGATTAGCGCGACGGAGATTAAGTCGGTTGCTTGGAACGGGTAGCTCAGAATTACTGCTATTGTGATAAAGTCCAACTGGTCAACGACTGGCATGCTTGAACCCGGCTGGAAATCGAATCTTCTCTTAATGAAGCTGCTGATAAGGTCTCCTAGGATTGCGCCTGTTCCTTGTGCGAAGCCGCCAATGATGTTTCCTTGGAGTAGCCCGAGTAGGGTACCTGCTAGGATTCCTGATATGCATCCTCGGATGGTCTTGTTCTGCCCGAGGAATGGCTTGCCATCGATCCATGGCTCGCCGCCATCGACGGGTGGACCTCCCCCTAGGACGACGGGCGTGGCGTTGGCGACATAAGCGGGGAGGAAGAGGAAGATTGTCTGGATGATCTGGTCTATCAATCTTCAGCCTCCACGATCCCTGAGGCGTTGATGGTGAGTATAATCGGTGTGCGTATCCCCGGCGGTTTCTCTAGGGTTGCCTGCCGGTTTGATGGTGACCCGGTTTTCTCTAGTTTCAGGATGGTTGAGCTCCAGTAGCGGAGTATCCGCTGGGCTACTGGCTCCACCTGTGATGTGTCTAGGATGCTGCGTACCTGTCCCGTGAGTAACATGGCTGCCCCAGTCGTTTTTGCTATCTCGGTTATGTAGCCAAGCTGACGGTTAAGCTCTTTGTTTGCCTCGAAGGTGCTGGGGGTGTCCTCTGTTTCCCCTCGGTATAGTCCGGTGATACTATCGATGATCACGATGTCGCCCTGGTTTAGCTCGGGTAATTGCTCAAGCGCCTCGGATTGGTTGTCGAAGCTCTCAGGGGTGTAAAGGTTGAGCCTTCTCAGCAGGGCTTGGTTGGTTGAGGTGAGCTGCTGGAGCCTGCCAACGTTGAGCTTGTTGTCGATATCAAGGTAGACAGCCTTGGATGTCCTGTTCTGGGCTAAATGATGTAGTGCAGTGGTTAGGGTGAGTGTTGTCTTGCCAGAAGTTGCCTCCCCGTAGACAAGGTTGACCGCGGAGTTCGGGAATCCCCCTCCTAGGAGGTTGTCAAGCGGTGGAATACCGGTCGAGATACGTGGTTTTGCGCTCATTTTCTCATCGTTTTCGTTTTGGCTAACACGTCTTGCTTGGATTCAAGAATTCTATCTATAATCTCGGTTTTGACATTAGTTGTTGCCCCAACTCCTGTGACGCAGGCGGCTCCTGTTGCCTGTCCGTAGACAAGGGTTTCAGTAAAGACATCCTTTTCCATGAATTGGATGGGTTTCATTGATGCGATTCTGGAGATGATTCCAGCGCATAGTGCGTCACCTGCGCCAGTTGGATCAACCTGCTCGACTAGAAACGCGGGTATGGTAACAACTAGTTCCTCAGTGGCAGCTGTAAGTCCATAGTCTCCACCTGAGACTATCGCTACTTTCACGCCTCTATCTACCAGGTCGTTCACAATCTGAATTGGGTTATCTAGATTCGTGATTTCTCTTCCCTCCTCCACATTGCAGTGGATGATGTCAACGTGGGGTAGTGCGGAGGGAAGGTAGCCCCACCCATTTGATGGAGGTATGACATCAATGAAAGTCGTGGCCCCTAGGCTCTTGACGTGTGATAGTAAGGCGCTTAAGTGTTCTTCTATGTGTGGGAGTCCTCCGAGAGTTCCTTGGAAGAAAACGCTGGGTTTGGACGTGTTCATTGAGTTCCTGAGATATTCTGAGGACAGCAGCGAGTTTGCCGTAAGCTCAGCGATGAAACGCTTGTCCTCTCCTTTGACGAGGAGGGCTACGTTCTTGGCGGTGGTGCTGTCTTCATGCACCTCTGCATGGACTTGGACGCCGCTGGACTCGAGTTGCTCCACGAGGAACCTGCCCATCATGTCTCTTCCGATGCTTCCCACGGCGTGTACATCCGCGACTCCAAGCTGTGCAAGATCAATCGCGACGTTTCCGCTGTGCCCTCCCGGGGTGAGTGTGATACCCTTTGGGGCATAGGTTAGACTCCCAGGTGGACCGATGTATGGGAGGTCGGGCACCATGATGTCCGCGACGAAGCTGCCGCTGCACAGGACGCTCATGCCTTAGCTTGGTGGCTTCTTGGTTATGATTATTTTTGTTGTGGCAAGATTCAAAATGCGGTGGGGCAGGGTACTGGGTATGAAGTTCGGGTACTTTCTCAGGCCAGGCGTAACCTACGATGGAATGGTTGATCTGGCAAGGCACGCGGAGGAGTTAGGATTACACGGGGCATACCTTAACGACCACGTTTTAGGGCTGTTCAGGGAGGAAAGGATGCCTTTCCTTGAGGCAATGACTACATTAGCGGCGGTTGGTGTCCAGACGAAGAAGATCAGGCTGGGCCATATCACCATCTTCAACAGCTTGAGGAACCCGGCGTACCTGGCTAAAACGGTGAGTACACTTGACAACTTGTTCAAAGGCAGGTATGATACAATTCTGGGGGCTGGTTGGATGAAGAAGGAGTACGAGGGATACGATCTCGCGGGTGATGGCTCGGGGGTACCTCCTGGCTGGAAGAGGGTAGACCAGCTAATCGAGACCGTAAAGATTCTCCGTGGTATGTTCACTGACCCAGAGTTCAGTTACGAGAGCAAGTACTGGAAACTCAACGAGGCTTTCAACTACCCGCTACCGGTGCAGCATCCGATGCCCATCATTGTTGGGGCTAGCAAGCATAGGTTGGTAAGAGCCGCTGTAAAGTACGCGGATGGGGTCAATGTCTTGACAGTAGGGGGAGGTTTGGCTAACTTCCGGCAGGTTAAGGAGATTCTTGATCCAGCCCTTGAAAAGTATGGTAAAAGCATTGATGATTTTGGTTTCAGTGGCTTTGATCACATGGTCTGGCACTACAAGAATGATGAGGAGTATGATGCTGGAGCCAAAGCTTTGTCCGAGCGTTTCAGGAAGTCAGTTGATGAGGTGAAGCGGGACCGGTTCATGGGTACAACGGAGACTTTGATAGAGAAATTCAGGACGGCTCAGGATATGGGTGTAGATACAATGATTGTGTTCGTTCGCCCAACAGGTGATGTGGGGCTAGCGAAGGAGAACATTTCACGGTTCAGGGACGAGGTAATAGGTCAGCTCTGAGAGTGGATGTGTTTTCCACATTTCACGCAGAACTCTGAGTCGCTGGGGTTCTTGTTTCCACATTTTGGGCAGAAGACTGGCCCATTTCTGATCTTGATGTCCCTCGCTTTCTCAACCTCGGTTTCAAGCTCTTCTTTTACTTGCTGTAATCCTTTTTTGGCTGCATCGAAGGCTTCCTCCATGAGTTTCTGGGCGTTCTGGAGCGCGTTCTCAACGTCCTTCTCCCACTCGGGTCTTCTGTCTATGGGGGTTCTTACGTTCTCGGTTTCACCTTTCTCTGTCCTGAACCCGCAGTTTGGGCAAAAGTTCGCGTCCTCTGCTAGCTCTTTCTCGCATGATCGGCACGTAGACATAATTGAGGTATTACGCTAGCGATATTATGAATGTTTTGGTTTTTGTTGTCTATTACATACTACTCCCTAGGAGAGTGGTTACAATCGAAAGTTGAGAGTAGATTAAACTAGGTACCCGAGGTCTCTGAGGTATCGCCTAACAGCTGATTTTACGAAGTCGGGGATGCTGGTGTACCCGTGGTTCCCGCTCTCGATGACTTCCTCGATCTTCTTTGCCAGACTTTCCGGGAGGTTGACAGTGTGGTACTTGTACTTTCTTTCTGACATTCTATTAATTTTCAGGACTTTTTGATTTAAAAACCTTATTATATTTAGGTAATATTAGTCATAAATATTAATTAGAATGAAAATAGCCTGAATTATTTATAGAGGCGCGCGGGAAAACCAGTTTTAACTGTTAAAAAATAAAATTAAGGACCGTAGTCCTTTCCGACGTATGGGTCGGCGACGTGGCCGTGGGTAGGCAGATCCCTGAATAGCATGTCCCATATATCCTGCTCCGTGATGGTCTCACGCTTGATCACAATATCTAGGAATGACTCAAGGAACGGGTGATGCATCAACTCGTCCTCGTAGATCTTAATGAGTATCTTGTTAACCCTGTCATCTTTGATTTCCTCCATCAGGATCTTAACGGCGTCAAGCATCTCCTTCTCCTTGGAGATGTGCCTTTTGAGCTTCTTCTCTAGCTCTACATACTCCTCCTCGGTGATCGCAAGGCTTTTGCCCTCGACCAGGTACTGAGCTGCCTTGTACAGCCCAGCGTGCTTCTTGCTGTCAACCATGATGGATGAGATAAGCTCCCTGACAACCTCGTTTCCGTAGCCACGGTACTCTTTGTCGAGTTCGATGGCGTACTTTTCTTCGAGTTCAGACAGCATCTTCAATCGTTCAGCTACTGACATAATAACCAAGAATCGGTGGGGAAACGCGTATTATAAACGTTAATCGGCAGTAGTTGGTAAAACACTTGGTTCTTCTGGTTCAGGTTCCCGTGGGACACGCGAAGAGCTGTAGAGTCTTAGCCGGTTGATCACCCAGGGCATGGTGAGTCCCTGGATAACGTTGGTACCGAGTACGATCCCGTATGTGAGGGCTAGCAAGAGCTTCTCTCCCGGGAGGTTGACACCGGTGATACCCAAGACAAGCACTACGGAGACGGCGCCTCTGAGCCCGCTCCATGCCATGCCTGCTCGCCAGTTGCTTGGGATGCGCTTGTCCCTGTACCGCTCAAGGAAACGCGCGATGATCTCTACCATCCCGTACCTGAACAGAACGCTAACGATGCTCAATGCAAATATGGGGAGGGCGAATACGATGAGAAGCTCAAGTTCCAGGCTGACGCCGATGAATATGAACGCGAAGCTGCTCGCGATGAAGCTGACGAACTCCCACATAACCTCAAGTATCTCCTCGCTCTTCTCGCTTACCCCGCCATGGTTCCTGCACCTGTAGTTGAAGATGAGCCCCGCGAGGACTACTGCGATTACACCGCTAGCGTGGAACTCCTCGGCGAGCCTGAAGACACCGAAGGCGACGATAAAGGTAAGTAAGGTCTCAGCGTACAGGTCGTCGGTCCAGCAGAAGATGAAGTGAACTATGTACCCGGCGAGATAGCCAAGAATAGCTCCTCCGAACACTTTGAGGACTGTTAGGTAGAGTACCTCTCCGAAGGTGATGGTTCCCGCCTCGATGATGATGAGTAGTATACTGTAAACTACGATGGCGACGCCGTCGTTGAACAGGCTCTCGCCTGCTATTATTAGCTGGAAACGTCTGATGACGCCCAGTCTCTTGAAGGTGGCCACGACGCTCACTGGGTCGGTGGGCGCGATGATTATGCCCAGTACGAATGATTCAATCCATGAGATGTTGAAAACATAGTGGGTGTAGACGCCGATGGCGGTTACCATAAGCGCAGTACCGGCTACAGCATACGTGAGTATGGTATCACTGTCGTCGATAAGACCGTCAACGTCCATAGTGAGGGTCTCAGTATAGAGTATGGGGGGCAGCAATATGGTCAGAAATATCTCGGGCGACAGCTCGGGGAGGGGTATCCTTGGGACTGATGCCGCGAGGAGCCCGGCGAAGATGAAAGCTATGGTTGAGGGAAAGTTCACCTGACGGGCGATGAGTGTTATGATAACGACCAGGATGAGGATATTGTAGATAGCATCGAACTGCCCTAGTCCTCCCTCCATGGCCCCTCGTCTTCATTAAAAGAAAGCAGAAATTTAAGCTATACCCATCAATAATACATCTTTCTGAGTGAATCGGTCTTAGATAAAATATTATTTGTTTAAACGCGGACACAAGCGGTATTTTTGATGTGTATGAGGGTTATACAGTGTTAACGCCCTTAACAACTGGATAGTATATATTATCAGGGGTATAATTTTGAAAAACAGAGAATAAATCCATATTATGTGATTTAGACAAGTTTTATGATGTGTTTTATTATCTAACTCGACGATTAGAGTCTAAATGGAATTTAGGTAGAAATATTGTTTGGTTTTAGATTACTTCCCTTGTAATGACGCGTGTGGTAATTTTATCGAAGTTTATGTGCTCTTTAAGGTATTCAACCGCTTTTTTAGCGTTAAACGGTTTGCAGCTGTAAACGTCGATGCTAATGGTGTTGTTCTCGTCGAATGTGTGAATCGCGATATGGCTCTTATCGATGACCTCAATGCCGGTTATGCCCGGGTTCTCTGGTACCCCTTTGACGACGTGGGGTCCGTTGAGTATGCTCATTTCGATCCTTGGTGGTAGGTCTGTTAGTATGTACCTGACTGTCTCGGCGTCAACGGGACCCTTGGTGATACCGTCAACGATTAGATGTACACCGTTCATATCAGCCCCACTCACGCAAGGCTGGGTTATAAACAGTATCGAAACAGGTGCATTAATAGGCGACTAGCCAGTTTGGGGGGAAGTGACCAAAATGGCGAAGACCCTCAGCAGACCAATACTAATCCTCGGGGCTGTCCAGCTAATAGAGTCCCTCGCATTCGCACTTCCAATCAGCTTCTTCCCAAACTATGTAATCACTTTGGGTGCATCAGTCGCCAGCGTCGGATTGTTCACGAGCAGCTTCATGATCGCGTTCGCTGTGCTCTCACCAAAGATGGGGAGCCTTACCGACCAGTACGGGAGGAAGAGGTTGATGGTCGCGGGGATACTAGCTGACGTAATATTGGGAATCCTCACTGGGTTGGTTCCAAGCTGGGAATGGCTTCTACTCATCAGGGTGTTCAACGGCGCGGTTTCTAGCGCAGCAATGCTAGCAAGTGAGACCTTGCTGATGGATCTCGTTGAGCCACATCAGAGGGGCGAGGCTTCTGGGTTCATAATGTCAATGAACATGATTGGGAGAAACATTGGGCCGATGGTCGGTGGAGGTATCCAGTGGCTGGTGCTCAGCATGGGTTACTCGGAGATAATGAGTTATAGGATTCCATACTTCGTGGACTCGGTTTTCGCAGCCGTTGCTCTGTTAGTTGTGTACTTCTACATAACCGAGCCGGAGAAGAAGACGGAGGGAGGCAGAAGAGGTATGCAGAGGAAAGGTGGAGAGGTGGAGTGGACTCGTCCACTGAAGGTCATCTTCGTCAACAGCGTCATCTCGGGGATAGGAGTCGGGTTCATCATCCCCATCATGGTGCTCTTCTACACGGATCGGTTCGGGATGAGCCCCGTCGGGATAGGCACCATCATCAGCATCAGCGGGTTCATCGGGTTGCTCGCCAGCTACATGGCTGGAAAGTACAGCGACAAGGCGGGCAGGAAACCGTTGATCGCGTTCGGGAACTATGTGAGCAGGATTGCAGGTGGATTCCTTCCCTTCACTGGTAACATCACCCAAGCTGGAATAGTTGTAAGTATCAGAAGCCTAGGATTCAACATAAGCATGCCAGCTTTCAGGGCATTAAGGGCTGACCTGATCCCTCCGGAGATCAGGGGCAAGATGTTCGGATTGTTCGGGATGGGCTTCACAGCTGGTAGCGTCGTTGGCCCTATCTTGGGGACGTGGATATATGACACGTACAGGTTTACCACGTTCAACGTGCTAGGATTTGATGTTCCAGGTTATGGTATCCCGTTCTACATCAACGCTATCCTCGGGATACTTTCCACGACGATGATCATGCTGTTCATCGAGGAGCCAAAGGACGAGGAAAAAGCACCTCGGATAGCCGGGTAGAAAACCATTCAATTCTTTTACTACCTTCCGAACCTAATTTCTTGGTAGCCATGAGTTATCGGTTAAGCAATAACATCAACCTTGAGACTCCCAACCTTGAGGAGGCTGTGCAGTTCTACCACGAGGTACTAGGTCTTAATATCGCGGAGATGGGGAACGACTGGGCGAGGTTTGATACTGGGGGTATCAAGCTCTACATCACGAGGGGCCGATCTCTTGGACCGATTACGGAGTTCATCGTAGAGGACCTGAACAAGGCGAAGAACGATTTAATGGAACGGGGTTGCACGGTTGTGGACTGGGAAGGAAAGGGCAAGAACTGCTACATGAAGGACCCCTTCGGGTTTGTGTTCAACCTCTGGGAAGCCTAGATTCTAAATAGCGATACACCCACTTTTCACCATGAAGGTGGACGTCGGCGACAATGCCCCAGATTTTACTCTTGAGTCGGTAAACAAGGGAGAGGTATCACTGGGTAATTACGAGAAGGTGATCCTTGTCTTTGGTAGGTACTTCGGTTGCCCTGTTTGTCAAGATGATTTTGACGCGTTGATTGATCTCAGCGAGAAGACGGAAAACCCCATCGTCTACTTCACCCAGTCCCTGCCAGGGTCAGCGAGAAAGTACCTTGAGTCCTGCCCGGTAACCTTCCCTGTTGTTCCAGTGCCAAAGGAGGGTGGCTACCCGCTTTACAAGGATTACAGCGTCGGAATGATGGGTTTCAACACTATGCTTGGGATACTGAGGCGTGCGGGTGAGGCTAGGAAGAAAGGCAAGGTTCACGGGGAATACGAGGGAAGGGAGACCCAGAGCCCTGCTGACTTTGTTGTCGAAGATGGAAAGATTCTCTGGGCAAACAGGGGCTTGTTCGACGGGGATAAGCTTCTTAGTTTCCTAAACTCGCCCTAATCTGGTTGATGTCCATCGGTGGGTAGCCGGAGTAGTGTTTGCTAACGTAACAGTAAACATCACGGTTCTCACATAGTCCCTTGATTCTCTCAGCCCATTCCACGTTGAGATCTGTCTTGTCCTTCTCGGTTACCCCATCATCACCCTTCACGGTCTTCCTATCACCTTCAAGTCGTATGTAGGAAAAGTCCGCTGTCTGTTCAAGTGTTGACTTCTGCCATGGGTGCTCAACGTTGACTAGGGCGACGTTGTTGTCCCTGAGAAGCTTGTAGGTCTCCTCGTTGAACCAGTCCTCTTGCCTGAACTCAATCGCGTACCTGTAGACGAGAGGGAGCTTGTCAAGGAAAGCCTCAAGCAGGCTCATGTGATCCGGCTTCAGAGTTGGGGGGAACTGTATGAGTAATGGACCCGCTTTCTCCTCCATCAACTGAATCCTAGATAGGAACGCCTCCAGCCTGCCTTGATCTGGCTCAAGGTTCTTGCTGTGGCTGATGCTTCTGGGGAACTTGATTGAGAACCTGAAATCGTCGGGCACCTTGCTTGCCCAGTCAATCATAGAGGACTCGCGTGGTATCCTGTAGAACGTGTTGTTTATCTCGACGCTGTTGAAGCTCTTAGAGTACTCAGTTAGGTAATCGGCCGCCTTCAATCCTTCGTAGATGAGCCACTGCTTGTAGCTCCAGCCCATCGATCCAATGTATATCATCTCATCACTCCTTTTTCCTGAACAACAGCCACTCCTTCTCGCCTGCTGAATCAAACTTCACTAGCTCATATCTGCCCTTTACCCGCTGGCCGGCGATCACGAACTCGATCTTGTCCTTGGTCCACTTGACTGGGACATAGAACCCATTGTCCCAGATTGACACCTCGCCTGCACCGTACTGTCCCTTGGGGATAGTGCCCTCAAATCCTCCGTACTCCAATGGGTGGTCCTCGGTCTGGATCGCAAGTCTTCTGTCGCTTGGCTCAAGGGGTATCCCCCTTGGCACCGCCCAGCTTACATGCACTCCATCTCTCTCCAGTCGCAGGTCATAGTGCAGCCTCGTTGCGTGGTGCTCCTGAACCACGTAGCTGTTACCAGTACCAGCCTGATACCCTCCAACGGGTTCCGAGGTTATCTTGAAATCCCGTTTCCGGTAGTACTCTTCAAGCTTCTGGGGCTTAATTTGGGTGATGCTGCAAAGCTGTTGTGGCTTATCGTCCCTGAATCCTTGGAAACGGGGAGCCCTGAGTCGGAGGTCGTCAGTCACTTCCTGGTACCCAACCTGTGCAACCAGCTTAGGGTTAACCCATACCGAGTTTGGTGGTATGTCAGGTTCCTCGAACCAAGGATTCTCAATGGTTATCTCGTCTAGTTGTTTCCTGGTTGATGTAAGTGCTTCATCGGTGAAGCCTGTTCCCACTCTCCCAACGTACACTGGTCTCCCTTCATCGTAGAGACCTAGTAATAATGCACCGAACGCGTCCTCCCGGGCACCCTCTCCCATTGTGAACCCGAAGACTGCACAGTCACATGTCTTGACCTGTTTGATCTTGAGCCAGTCAGGGGTCCTTGATCCGGGCACGTAGGGGCTGCTCTTCCTCTTCGCGATTATTCCCTCAAGGTCCTTCTTGAGGACTGCCTCGTAGTAGTTGACCCCCTTCTCCTCGACAACCATGCTCTGAATCACATGTCTGCCCGGCTTCATCACCACCCCCAAAGCCTCAAGTCGACTCATCAATGGGAGATCAATCAGGCTCTCCCCATCTCTCTCAAGGATATCGAACACGACGAAGGTTGCAGGTGAGGAGGATGCAAGCTGCTGGATATCGCGGATATTACTCGCCTGGTTGCGTTTTAGGACCGATCTGAAATCAGGTACGCCATCCTTCATGACGATGATCTCGCCGTCCAGAACCGCGTTGGAGATCAGACTAGATAGCTCCCTCAACTCGGGGAACTTGTCTATCAACTCGTTCCCGTTGCGTGACTGGAGGCTGACATCATCGTTGATGTATGCGATAGCCCTGATGCCGTCCCACTTGACCTCGAATATCCAGTCTGGGTCATCGAATGGCTTCTCCGCTGGTCTCGCCAGCATTGGCTTGTAGGTGTTCATGTTCGCTGCAGCTGTGCCAGTGTCTCTTGGAGGGCGGTCATGAGCTCCTTTACCTCCTCGGTCTGGGTCTCCTCCACGACGATGGTCTCTCCTTTCATCTTCTTCTGGACCAGCGCCTCGACCCGGTCCCTGTAAGTGTCCTTGTACTCTGTGATGTCAAAGTCGCCAGCAAGGTTATCGATGATCTTCATGGCTAACTCCAGCTCGTCCTCTGATGGGGTTTCCAGTGAGTCCATGTCCTTGATGTTTTTTGGGTCAACCACCTCGTTTCCGTAACGCATAGTGGTTACGATCAACGCGTCCCTGTACGGATAAACGAGCACCGGGTACTCCTTGGTTCGGAGTGTGAACCTGCCCACCCCTGCCATGTTCTTGCGCTTGAAGGCCTCAAGCATCAACGAGTAGCTATCCTCACTCTTGTCGGGTCCAAGGATGTAGCTCTTCTCGAAGAGAATCTGGTCCACCTGCTCCATGGGGATGAACTTGTCGATGTTGATCTTCTTGTTGGACTCTGGGCGAAGAGCATCAAGCTCCTCCTTCTCGAAAACGATGAACTCGCCCTTCCTGACCTCAATGGCTCTTCCGATGTCGCTCCATGGCACAACCTCGCGGTCAAGGGTGCATACGCGTTCGTACTTCAACGGGCACGCGTCCTCCTTCCTCACAAACTTGAAGCTAAAACTCTGGTCCTTGATCATGGTGTAAAGCCTGACAGGCACGTTCACCAGTCCGATGCTGATCCTGCCACTCCATATACTCCGAGTACTCGGCTCCGCAGAAAACATAACAATAGATGCAAGGATTCGGTGAATCTTAACGATTCTGGGAAACCAGTTAAAGGAGAGCCGCCGTATATCACCCTGTGACCGAGCAGACCCTCCACGAGCAACTCAAGGAGCACTACGCCATGGAGACAGGGGAGGTCGAGACCCCGCTGGGCGATTACAGGGTTGATGTAATACGTGGGGACTTGCTCATCGAGATACAGACACGTAGCTTCTCATCAATCAGGGACAAGCTCGCCAAGCTGGTCAAGGATCACCAAGTAAGACTCGTCCATCCTATACCTTACCAGAAATGGGTGATCAGGTTGGACAGGAACGAGAACAGGGTAGGAAAGCGGAAAAGTCCCAAACGGGGAAGGGTTGAAGAGGTCTTCAGGGAGCTCGTGTACATGCCCAAGCTGCTGGGTGACCCCAACTTTGAGCTTGAGGTCGCGCTGGTGAACATGGAGGAGTACCTGATCGATGATGGGAAGGGGAGCTGGCGCAGGAGGCGATGGAGCATCCACGACAAGAAGATGATCAACCTCCACGAGAAGAAGCTCTACCAGTCACCACAGGACTTCCTTGAGCTTCTACCAGATACCCTACCAGCCGAGTTCACAACTCGGATGCTGGCAAAGGAGTCCAAGCTGAGGATCAACCTTGCCCAGAAGATGGTGTACTGCCTCAGAAACATGGATGTAATAGCGCAGACAGGTAAGAAGGGTAGAGCCTACCTGTACTCCGTTAGGTAGCTACCTTTCCCTGATCGGGTTTGTCAGGCTGATTATTGACTTGCTGTTAGACACGGCAACGAGGCTGTTTATCCTGAGTAGGACATCCTGAAGGTGTGAGGGGTCTCTCACAACGACCTTGAGGATCATGTCCTCATCCCCATCCGTGTAATGCCCCTCGACGACCTCGCTGATCTCCTTTATCTCCTCGATGAACTCGTCTGTGCAGCAATGGGGGTACCTGAGCTGGACGCTAATGTACGCGGTGATGGTGAGCCCCAGCATCTTGTGGTCAAGGATTGGCCTGTACCCGAGGATGATGCCCTCTTTCTCCATCTTCCTGATCCTGTCCCTGATACTTGGGCTGCTGAGCCCAACCTCCTCGGAGATATGGCTCAAAGGTATCCTCGCGTTCTCCCGCAGCATCCTGAGTATCCTGTAATCGGTTTCATCCATGGTCTTTACATCCAAAGGTTTACAGAGATACCATGAATACGGGAGTTAATATAATTAGGTGTGGAGAACGTTTTCCCTATTATTCTAATAGAAATGGTTTATTTTTCATTCATTTCCTTGGTTCCTTGACTGATATGTCCGAAGAGAAGAAAAGCAAAGGCGCAACCGACTGCTGTGAGCCCAGTGACGACTGCTGCACCGAGGAGCAGAAAACCAAGATAACGGCAGGCGACTGCTGCTAGGGCAGGCTGAATAACTCGTCCCAGAGCCCCTTCCAAGGCTCCTTTCTATTTTCTGGAACGTTGAAGATGTTGTAGTCATATTTCCTCATTGATAGCAGATCATTCCACTCAAGGGGGGTGCTAACCGTAGCCTCCCTAAGTGGTCGAAGACTGTAGGGGGCGATCATGGTGCCCCGTTCGCTGTTCTGGGGGTAATCAATCAACACCGTTCCGGGGTCGTTGGTCTGGCTCCTCTCCGAGACTAGGTTATCGTGTTTCTTGCTCAGCTCAATGGCGACGCCGTGAACGAAGGTGCTGGTCTCCCTGAACGAGTATCCGGGCTTCAACGCTATGGTGACATGTATCCCCTTCTTCCCCGAGGACTTGACGAACGGCTTGTACCCAAGCTCCTCTAGGAACTCCTTCAGCAGGAAGGCGGCTGGGATCGCCTCGGCTAGTCCAGCCGGTGGCTCAGGATCAATGTCGAACAACGCAAGGTCTGGCTCATCAACCGAGGTTATCCTGCTCAAAGGCATATGCAGCTCAAGTGCTGCAAGGTTGGCAAGCCAGAGCAATGTATCCAGATCATTGCACACAACATACTCAGTGTACTTGTCTACGCTCCGGCTGTACTTGGTGAACGTCTGCACCCAGTCAGGTTTACCCTTCGGGGAGTCCTTCTCGTAGAAATTCTCCTCGTGGATTCCATCCGGGTAACGCGTGCGCACAAGTGCCCTGTCCTTGAGGAAGGGCAGTATCCTCGGGGCGACCTTGACGTAGTACTGGATGATATCCGCCTTGGTCAACCCAAGCTCGGGGTACAGAACCTTGTCAAGGTTCGTGAAGCGGGCACGCGTGAGCTTCTCCATCAATGAAACATGAGTGCCACCCACTTATAGCCATTGAACCCTCAAGTGTACAAGGTTTGCCTAAAAAACCTGAAAAATGAAAAAAGCGCTAAAAAAGCCCTTTTCCAAAAGGAAGGCAATATATAGGCTTGTCCAACCGAGTTTCTAGGTGTGAAAGATGGACCAGCCATGGGAGGACCTGAAACACAGCGATTACAGGTCACTAATAACTGAGGCAAAGAACCAGCTTCAAAGCTTCGACGCCCAGATCGAGGGCATACACAGGATAAGCAACGTAATACTCATCAAAAAGAGCCAGAACGAGCTCTACAAGGTCACAGACGACCTACCCATGGAGATGAGCGTCGCGTTGATGGAGATAGCCGACGGCCTCAAGGATGGTTTGATGAACATTGAGCGAAGCCTCGCCCGACTAGACGCACGGCTAGACATGCTAGAAGATAGCGTTTACAAAGAACAGTATAGATAAGAAAAAAGGAGATTTTACTCGAAAGTCTTGACCCTGACCTTGTAGTCAGGGGACTTTACGATCTCGCTTGGCTCAATCGCTCCATGCATACAGGTACTGACACATACGTGGCAGTAGATACATGCGAAGGGCTTCCACTCGATCTTCTTCTCCTCGGGGTAGACCTTAATGGCTACCGCCGGGCATATCCGTTCACAGTCCTGGCACTGGTCACACTTTGATAGGTCAAAGCTGATCTCGCCCCTAGTACCGGGGACAGGGTCGGGCTTGACGAACGGGTAGTTGACCGTTGCGGGCTTGCCGAACAGGTTTTCGAGGATATTGTTTAGGAACTTGGGCATCTTAGGCCATCTCCTTCACGTCTGTGATCCTCTCAGTGCAGCTCATACATGGGTCGATGCTGTGGACGATCGCCGGGATATCCGCGACGTTGTGTCCGACCAGCATTCCGAGTAGCGGCGGGATGTTGGGTATTGTTGGAGTCCTTATCCTGAGCCTGTCAAGGTGGATGGTTCCGTTGCCCTTGCCGTAGTAGAACAGCTCGCCTCTTGGTTGCTCGGTCCTGTAGACCGTCTCGCCTTCCGGGAACTTTGTGTTCTTTACCGCCAGCTCTCCCTCAGGCATCTCGTTGATTGCCTGTCTGATGAGGTCGATGCTCTGGTAGCACTCGTCCAGCCTTACAAGGACCCTGCCCTGCACGTCACATGTGTCGTACACGATGGGCTCAAAGTCCAGTTGACCGTACGCCTCGTAGCCGTTGCTCCTCATGTCCTGAGGAATGCCTGAAGCCCTGATGACTGGACCAACAGCGCCGCTGTGGATGGCGTCCTTCTTCTCAAGAACGCCCATGTTCACGGTCTTGCTCAGGAACGACTTGTCCTTCCTGAACACGTCTGCCCAGTCGTTGATCTCCTTGGTCAGGATATCCATGTCCTTCATGTACCTGCTCTGGAGCTTCTCGTCCATGTCCTTGTTGACGCCGCCGATGACGGTGGTGCCCAGGTGGACACGGTGGCCGTTTGTAGCCTCGGTTAGCTCAAGGATGAGCTCACGGTCCTTCCAGATCTTCATGAACAGGCTCTCGAAGCCAACTGACTCGGCGAACAAGCCTAGCCATAGTAGGTGGCTCTGCAGCCTCGCTATCTCGGCCCAGATGGTCCTGAGGTACTTTGCCCTCGTTGGGATCTCTGTGCCTGTTAGCTGCTCGATCATTCCGGCGTAGGTCTGTCCGTGTATGATGTTACAGATTCCACAGATTCTCTCACATAGGTAGAGGTTCCTGCGGTAATCGTTCAGTTCCGCTGCCTTCTCGATTCCCCTGTGGATGTAACCCAGGTTGGGTAGTACGTCCACTATCTTTTCCTCGTCTACGTAGAACTGTAGGTGTACAGCCTCCGGTAGCACGGGGTGCTGGGGACCGAATGGGATTGTGGTTAGTTTGCCTTTACTCATTCCAGTCGCACCTCCAGCATCTGCTAGCCTCACAAATCGATTTGTCCTTGGCTAGGCATTGCTCGAACTCGATGAAGCTGGTTACGCGTTCATCCGCTTCCAGCTCCGGTATCTTTGCCTGCGGTAGCTCCTTCAACTCGTCGATGTTGACCTGACGGGCTACGAACTCTGTCATGTCGGGTTCAACTGGTGCCAAACCCTCGCCTCCGAGGTACTTGTCGATCTCGGATGCTGCGATCCTCGCATCACGGAGTGAAGCGATTACGCTTACTGGACCGAAGACTGCGTCTCCGCCAGCCCAGACGTTGTCCTTGCTGGTCTTCAGGGTCTCAGTTGTCTCTATCCTGCCCCACCTTGTCACCTCGACGCCCATGCCTGCTGGCACTAGGACGTTGTAGCCGATGGCTGAGATGATGGTGTCGGCTTCCACTGTTGATCCTCTACCCTCCATGGGCATTGGACGCCTTCTTCCTGACTCGTCTGGCTCGCCTGGAACCATTGCCTGGAAGAATATCTTCAGTGGCTTGCCGGGCATGATGGTCATCTGGGTTGATAGGAAGTCAAAGTTGATTCCTTCCTCCATCGCTCCCTGGATCTCGTGGAGGCTCGCGGGCATCTCGCCCTCTGTTCTACGGTAGAAGACTGTTACGTCCTCCGCGCCCAGACGCTTGGCGACCCTCGCCGCGTCCATCGCGCTGTTTCCTCCACCAATGACGATGACCCTGTCTCCGATCTCGGGTGTCTCGTCCCTGACGTTGACCGCTGTTAGGAAGTCGATGAAGTTGATTACTCCCTCACTGTCCTCTCCCTCACATCGTAGGCTGTTGCACTTATCTGCCCCGATTGCGAGTAGCCCAGCGTCGTAGTCCTTCATGAGAGCTTCAAGGTCTTCGATCTCCGTGTTGAGCTTGACCTCTGCTCCGACCTCGTCCAGTCGCGCCATGAGCTCCTCGTTCATCATGTCCTTTGGTAGACGGTACTTGGGGATACCCCAAGCCATCGCGCCTCCAAGGGTAGAGGATTTCTCGTAGACCGTGACCTTGTGGCCCAGTGTACCCAGGTGGTAGGCTGCGCCTACGCCGGTTGGTCCACCACCAACTATTGCTACTGTCTTGCCTGTCGGTGCCTTGCAGATCACGTCCCTCTTGAGGCTGCCGTTTAGCTCCTTGAAGCCATCGGCTGCTGACCTCTTGAGTAGCCTGATCTGAATTGGCTTAGTCTCAAGCTCCTGCCTGCATCCTTCCTGGCATGGTGCGAAGCACACACGCCCGAGAATCCCGGGGATCGGTGCCTGGTCGATTATTGTGTTGTATGCTGCGGTTGGGTCTCCTGCCTCAACTTCCCTGATGTACTTGGGGATGTTGACCATGGCTGGACACTCCTCACGGCATGGTCCGAGCTTCCTCATGATTGGTGGCTCGGGTCCAACGTAGGATTTGAGTAGAGTGCTTGGACTGATGTCCTCTTTCAGCATCTTCCCACCCAGATCAACCGCTAGGTCCGCGAACTTTACGTCGAACAGGTCCTGTGCCTCGTTCTCGCCGATGAAAGCTACGAGGTAGACGCCCGTGATGCTCTGGATTGGCTTGTCAATAGGGACTACCATGAGCACGTTCTCGACGTGGTCCTCCACCTCGAAGTGGTAGATTAGCTGGACCTCGGAATCGCTGTGATCCTTGACTGAGATCGTGATGAACCGTGCGTCCTTCTTTTTCAGCTCCTCCATGGTTGGGATGAGCTGGTCTGGGGTGATGTCCAGGTCCCAGGTGTCGTTCTTTGTTATCTCGTAGATCATTGGTCTTCCTCCTCGTCCTCAGCAGGAGCTACTCCTGCCAGCTTGTTTAGTGCTAGAACCACGCCGTCAACGATTGCCTCGGGTCGAGCTGCGCATCCTGGGACGTATACGTCAACCGGAATGACTTTGTCGATTCCGCCGAGTACGTTGGCGCAGTTGTGGAAGATTCCTCCGCTGCACGCACAGGTTCCAATAGCCATTACCAGCTTCGGCTGGGCCGTCTGATTGTAGAGGTTCAGTAGAACCTCCTTGTTCCTGTGGTTTGCGGGACCTGTTACAAGTAGGACGTCTGCCTGCTTGGGGTCGCCGATGTTGACGATTCCGAAGCGCTCAACGTCGAACTTGGGTGTCAGTGCTGCTAGGATCTCGATGTCGCAGCCGTTACAGCTACCACAATCGTAGTGCATTACCCAAGGGCTCTTGAGTCTCGCTTTTTGTATTAGTGACACTAGATTACACCTCCAATCACGAGGGCTGTCAGGTTGATCAGGATCAGGACGAACCCGACGCTCCAGGTTGTCTTGAGCATGTTCTGCCATGTCAGCCTCGCGTAGATGTTGTCAACAACCAGTGTGATGAAGAACATCGCTAGGCTGATTGCTGCGCCTATTGCCAGGTTTGGTGCCCAGAATAGGCTGAAGATCATTAGAGTAGTTGCCATCTTGGTCCAGTGGCCTAGCTCGACTAGAGCCATTGTGTATCCGCTGAACTCGGTGAAGACTCCCCTGACTAGCTCCTGGTGAGCATGACTGCTACCGGAGATGTCGTATGGACTCTTCTTCATCTCGATGACTAGTACGAACTGGAGCGCGACCAAAGCTAGGGGCAGTACCAATGCGAGAGGCTTGCCGTAGGCGAAGATGCCTGCAACTGTGAAGCTGTCTGTTACTAGGAAGATCGCTACGTCTACGATGAGCATTACTGGCTCATAGCTGAGCATTGCGATGAACTCCCTTCGTCCGCCAAGGTAGCTGTATGGGCTCTTGGTGTTGACCGCTGCCGTGGTTAGGCAGAGGTCAGCGATGCCCATGACGAACAGGACCAGTAGTAGGTCCTGCTGGAAGGTCACCAGACCTGCCGCTACTAGGGCGAAGCCCAGGTAGCCGAAAGCTAGCAGTGGCTGTAGCTTGTTCGCGATCTGGGGCTCCTTGCCCCATAGCTTCAGCACATCGTAGAATGGCTGAGCCAGTGGTGGACCCATTCTCTCCTGCATCTTTGCAGTGAGTTTCCTGTCCACGCCTGACAACAATCCACCGATTAGTGGTGTTGCCAGCGCCAGTGTAACTGCGATCATAGTTGTTACTGGGTTCATTTAGATTACCTCCACTAGGATTAGGGCGACTGTGATCAGTACGCCGATGTACATGGCCAGTTTCTGCATGGCGACCTCGTCGATGCTAGAGTTCAGGAAGACTCCTGAGATGCTGATATCGAACTCGCCGCCGGCGGTTGACCTGTACTTTGTGTTGTCTCCCGCTACGTTTGCACCGCCCAGGTATGGGGTGGTGAGTTTACCGCCCTTGCTCTGAGCAAGTGATGACCCGATGAGTAGCACAGACACGACTCCACCCCAAATGGCGAAGACCGGGAAGCTTGTGAACCCTAGGTCAATGTTTAGTCCAGTGGTCGTGATGACCGCTGGGTAGATGTTTGCTAGTACGGGAGTGACTAGGTTGTTTATCACGAAGGCGATGCCTACGCTGATGAGGACATCCAGAGCGAGCAGTCCAGTCATGCTTAGCTTGTATGGACCTTCAAGCTCCTCGTCCTTCTTCTTCTCTAAGCTGTTGGGCATCACGGTCATGTAGCCGATCCACTTGGCGTAGTAGAACGTGGTCGCTCCGCTTCCCAAGATAACTAGGAGTACCAGGGGTAGTCCAATGTATAGTGGGCTTGCCGCGACGGCGTCTACTGTTACCCATTTGCCGATCAGCATTCCAAAGGGTGGTAGGAACATACTTACCATTCCGGCGATCATGACCGTCGTGGTTAGTGGGAGCTTGCCTAGTAGGCCCTCCCAGTCCTCGACGTTCCTGCTGCCGATCTTGTTCTCGACAACGCCTGCGCTCATGAAGAGCAATCCTTTGGCGACGCTGTGGAAGACCAGCAGTGTTACCGCTGCCGTGTAGCTTAGAGGTGTGTTGATTCCGATGCAGAGCACGATCAACCCAAGGTTACCGATTGTACTGTATGCGAGGATTCTCTTGCTGACGGTCTGCCTGATTGCCAGGAAAGCCGTTACCGCGAAGGTGAGTCCACCGCTTAATGCGACGATGTAGCTTAGGGGTGTGCCCTGGATCGCTGGTGCGATCCTGAGTAGCATGTAGATTCCCGCGTTGACCATTGTGCTGCTGTGGAGCAGTGCTGAGACTGGTGTCGGTGCTACCATTGCTCCGAGTAGCCATCCCTGCCATGGGAACTGGGCTGCCTTTGTGAAGGCTGCCAGTGCCATGAGTGCGAATGCGAGTCCTAGTGCCTCAGGTGCTGCCATGAGGTCGGTTAGTGCGATGCTGTGGACACTGTTGTATCCAACGAACATTGCGCCTACGAAGCCGACGCCTCCAACTAGTCCCATCCATAGGGCTAGTACGCTGTTCTCCTTGGCTTCCTCTGTTCCGTCGTGCCTGATTAGCTGGTAGCAGCTCAGGGTGGTGATCTCCCAGAAGAAGTAGAGCCAGTATAGGCTGTTGCTGTAGACCATTCCGTTCATGGCCGCGAGGAGCAGCATCATAAAGAAGAAGAAAGTGTTCTGCTTGCTCTTCTTCAAGTGTAGATGGTGCTCGTGCTCCTCCATGTAGCTTAGTGCGTAGATTACTACGACTGAGCCGACTATGTTGATTATGAGAGTCAACAGGATTGACAGGTTGTCAACCACGATGATGTTCTGCACATGTGTTCCCTTGACCACGAACTCGAAGTAGGCGGCTGGGATTATCTGTGCAAGGCCAAGCCCGATAACTGGCAGGCTCTTGGCCTTTACTCCTGCGTACAGGAAGTAGAGTAGCAGGGCAAAGTCGAGTACGACTACTGCCTGCTCGTAGATGTGTTCTGGTGAGAACACGATACCTCCAGCCTGATAAAGCAGGACTGAAGATGAAATTAAAACTAAAGCGGATAGTGAAACGATGGCGGTACGAATACGTTTATCGTTTAGAAGTAGTAGGGCTAGCGCGGAGATCACCGGCAGCACCACATTGACTGCGACGAGTGTCTCAGGGTTCAAGCTTTTTTACCTTCTTAGAGTCTTACTGGATTTCCTAGGTACCATCGGGTCCAATTATGCCTCTACGAGGGGCTTTGCTGCCTGAGCATTCCATACGTCGTTGTCTTTGTAGCTCGCCAGGTCCCTGATCGTGCAGTGCATGATCTTTCTCTTTAGACCCAAGTTGTCGAAGACGTGAAGTGTTCCCTTCTCACCCTCAGGTAGGTACATTGCGTAGCCCATTGGGGGGGTGCCGCTGATGGCGAAGAACACGGCACCGAGTTCGTTCTCGGCACAAGGTGACTTATGGATGTACATGTCTCGTGGAGTTTTGTCTTCCTGACTCTCCAGGATGACGTCTTGAACTTCCTGTACAGTTAATTCTTGCATTACTTGTTACACCTAATCGTTTTTTGGGTCATCCTCGATGGATGACTCCCTTGTTTGCAGAACCTGTCGGATGCTAACCTCGGGGGATCCTTCCTTCCTTAGCTGGTCCAGTACAGATTCTTTACTTGCTTTCCTGACCATGTTGCGTGATTCGCATTCCTTTGCGACCAGACGCTGCAGGAGGGCGCTATCCCTCTCCGCGATGTTCATTGCAAGTCGTTCACCCGCCTCACAATCGCTGCAGATCGTGTCGACGAGGTGGAAAATGTTGTTCTTGTATGCGAGCAGGCTGTCGTAGAGTTTCCTGAACTCGACGTCCATTTCCTGGTTGGAGATGCCGGCTCCGAAGAAGACAAGATTCTTGTCGTCATATCCCATTGCCCTTTTTTCCTCCTATCTGGGTTGACAATATATACCGATAGGTTATAAACCGGGTTTACAAAAAAACTCCTTAAAATATCAAAAAACGCTAAGCTTTAAAACGAAGGATGTCAATAGATGCCGGCGGATAGAACGAAAATGTTAACCTTTAGTAGTAAATATTCTGTAAAACAATGGTATTTACTGGGGGAAAATGTATTAATTTTATCCACCCGGGAGAGTAAAAATTGTCAGAACTGCTAGAGGACATGGACAACCTCAAGCTCATGGAAGAGCTTGTTTCCGGCAACGCGGTGAGCGTCAACATCAGCGAGTTATCAAGAATACTCGGAAAACACAGAAACACAATCAAGAACAAGGTCGAGAACATCTTCGAGCACAACATCATTGACTCACCGGTTTACCCGTTCCATGGTCTGTACAGGGTCTACCCGCTTCTAGCAGTCGTTAACATGGACATCCCAGACGCGAAAGAAGCAACCGATGGCATAATCAAGTGGGTCAAAGAGGACCCCCAGATATTCGCAGCCTTCAGGTCAAGGCAGGGTGAGTACGACACCATCCTGTTCACTTACCACGAGAACATAACCGCCTACCAACTCTGGATCAGCACCATCCCAAGCATACTCAAAATCAATTATGGTGTCGAGGAGGAGGACGCAAAGTTCAGCTCCAGCACAGCGTACTTCAGTAACCAGCTCATGATCAAGTACAACCCCAGTACTGGCATCAACCTCATTGAGAAAGACTTCAGGGAGAACGGCAACCTCAAACTAAGGGGCTACGACCTGGACGAATTGGATCTTGACATCATCCGGTGCCTCGTCAACGGTAAGGGAATCAAGACTAACCACACCCTTCTGTGCGAGAGAACAGGACTACACAGGAAGACAATAGAAAAGAGGATTAGGGCGCTAATTGAGGAAGGGCTGCTGGGTGACCCCATCGCGAGGTTCCCCAACTTTTTCGTTCCTCCAAACTACCTACTCACATACATCCTGATTCAGTTCAAGAAGCTTGACGAGAGAGTGCTCAACGAGATCATTATCGACACTAACATACCGATCGCAATCCAGACCATCCACGGCAAGTTCAACCTGTTAATGTTCGGAAACCACAGCACGCTTGACGACCATCTCCAGTGGGAGGAGAACTACAGGACAATGTTCCCGGACAGCTTCGGGTCAGCCCAGATCACGTATCTGAGCCCGGAGATGACGATAAACTTCGACCAGCAGATAGTCTCTCTGTGCTACATCAGGGGCAAGCTTGGTGAGTCAGCGGAGATGGATCTGGGAAGGACCATCAGGCAGCTGGAGAGGGCGAGGGCAAGAGTCCTCTACAATCTCCCCAAGGGCAAGAACCTTTCCTAGCTTCATTTATCTTTAACGATTCAGTTCACATAGTATGAGCAAATCTTCTCCTAATTTTTTCCTGATCGCAGCCATCGCAGGTATTGTCGTGATCGGGGGATACTATTTACTGAGAGGTACACCGGAGCCTGTGGACACCGTTGCCCCAACAGCTGTTGCGGGCGATGACATCGTGGTGGAGGTCGGCGAGAGCTTCACCCTTAACGCTTCAGGGAGCACCGACAATGTGGCTATCACAATGTTCCGGTGGCAGATGGGAACCCTATCAGATGAAGGCGAGAACGTGACATTCACACTGGATGAGGCAGGGGTTTACTTCGCCACCCTAACTGTGGAGGACGAGGCTGGTAACACCGGACAGGATACGGTCCAGATAAACGTGGAGGAACCGGAAATGGAGCCAGACCCCGAGCCAGAACCTGAACCAGAGATGGTGCCAGCGATTGATGGAACGGTTGATATGGACGAGTATATGCACGCCACAAGTGATTCAACAACCGGGATAACGGTGAGCTGGACGAACACCGAGGACACCATCTACGTTGCACTGGAGAGCCCGGGAACAGGATACGTAGCAATCGGTTTTGACCCCGACACTGCAATGAGTGGAGCCAACTTCATCTTCGGTTACGTCACCAGTATGGGCACATCAGCAAGGGACGAGTACGGAACGAGCCTGTTCGGACATGGAGCTGACACGGCAAACGGTGGAACCGACGACATCATCGAGTACGCGGGAACGGAAACGGATGGAACCACCTTTGAGTTCAGTATCCCCCTTGACAGCGGCGACAGCATGGATAAAGCACTGACACCCGGCTCAAGCTACAAGTGCCTGCTGGCGTATAGCAACTCGGATAACTTTACTACAAAGCATAGCAAGCGAGGCTCGGTAACACTAAGCCTCGATTAACCCCTTTTTACAGGTACATCTTCATGTAGAGGAGCATTCCCAGCATTACCTCTGCAATCCAGGCGATTGATAGTCCCAGCATCCAGTTCTTGCGTTGGAAACATGTGGGGCCTGGGTTCTGGAACCTCCAGTCGATCACAAGGTAGAGAGCAATACCCTCAACCACCACCCCTAGGAGTATGTGTGACCTGAATAGTGTGTTCAGGTTTGGGATTGACGTATCAACGAGCCTCAACGCTGTTGGAATCATAACCACGAGAATAGATGCAGTGTTCATCAACGCGGCTACGGCCATCAATGCTCCGTGGACCTTGAAGCTCCTCCTCTTCACTATGAAGAATCCGACGATGATTAATCCGAGAGCCAGTAACTGGAGGATCATACTGATGTCGCTTGAGAGCGGTGCCGCCGAGTTGAAGAGGTCCGACATACCTTTTTGTTAAGTCTCCCATGATAAAAGGGCTAGCCAAAAACCGGATATACTCGTAGTGCCTAAACGCTGTAATGTTCAAGGACATCGAGTTGGTTATCTACGACCTTGACGGGACACTCATTGATTGTACGGAGAACATCGTCGCCAGTTTCAGGATGATATGGGAGGAGATAGGGGAGCCCTTTGACCCGGAGGCGATAAAAAGCCGGATCGGGGTTGGACTCGTTGAGATACTATTGGAGCTGCTACCCGAGCAATACCATGATCAGGTGATGGATTTCAGGCAGAAGTACATTGACAACTTCATGTCTCTGGGCACTGACCACATCAGCCTGCTGCCCAACGTCGCTGAGACCATGGAGGAGTTGAGTAAGCGAGGTTTCAAGCAGTCTATCGCTACCAACAAGACAGCCTCGGAAGCCGTTAGGATATTGGAAGCACTGGGCTTGGGAGAGTACATTGATCTCTATGCTGGATATGGCACTGTTCCCAACGTTAAACCAGCTCCGGATATGATCCTCTACAACCTTGAGAAACTGGAAGTAAGTAACAAGAACGCAGTGTTCATTGATGACTCAAAAGTCGGTTTAACTGCTGGACTAAAAGCGAAGGTACATACAGTCGGGATAACAACTGGAACCAGCTCCGAGGATCAGATACGTGAGACGGGTCCAGATGTGATAATCCATGATTTGTTCGAGTTAACCAGGTTAATTTAAGAAAATGGTGCGTCCGCCGGGGATCGAACCCGGGCCCCCTGCGTGGCAGGCAGGAATCATACCACTAGACAACGAACGCTTGCACACCATGTACCTGCGATGCTGGATATATTTGTTACTCTCAGAGTAACGCGATCCAGTCCGGCAGGGAATCGATGAGTCTCCTGATAATTTTCTCAGCTGCCTCGACCCAGACAACCCTTTCGCCGTAGGCGTCGCCTCCATCCGAGTCAACGAGGTCTGATACGCCTCTCAGAATGACTAGTTTAACGCCATTATGCCTGCAAACGAAGGATATGCTTCCTGACTCCCAGTCACCCACCTTTGCACCGTATTTGCGTTTGAGCTCCGGGATATCGTCTGGCTGGATATCACGGTCACCACTTACGATGGTGCCCTTGTGAACCGGTATCGGGTATGGTTCTTTCAGCCATGAAAGGTCGATGTCTGATGAAAAGTACTTGATGGCCTTGTCGGTGCTTCCGATCTGGCTGATGATATCGTAGACAACGGCCTTGTCTGCAAGGATTATATCGTCTCTCTCGATCTCGCCTCTAAACCCGCCACATGTTCCAAGATTGAAGATAACATCCGGGTTCCATCGATCAATCACGTACTGCGCTGACGCGGCACTAGGTATCTTTCCGTAGAAACCATGATAGAGAATGACGGGTTCACCGTTGAAATCCCTCTGTACCCAATCGCCATAAGGGGATTTCTGGAACTCCGCATCTGGGAATATCTTAGGTATGGCCTGCCATTCACCATCAGCGGATATAATGACAACAATTCTTGGATTCAAGACTCGACTTAGTCGGTGTAATAGGATAAAAGGATTAGGAGATCACGTGCTTGTGGAAGCAGGTTCGCTCGCCTAGGTGGCACGCCGGGCCCGTCTGGTCAACGAGGTAGACTAGGCTGTCGTTGTCGCAGTCCGTTAGTATCTCGACGATCTTCTGGACGTTTCCGCTGGTGACGCCTTTCTTCATTACCTTGCCGTGGCTCCTACGGTAGTAGTGTGCCCACCTGGTCTCAATGGTCTTCATCAGTGCCTCCCTGTTCGTGTAGGCGAGGGTTAGCACCTCCCTAGTGGTTGCCTCCTAGGTGATGACCGGTATGTGTCCGTTCATCTTGTCCCAGTTGAGCTCGTCTGGTTTTACCTGTATCATAGTCTCATGTTCACCCCCCTTTCGGCTAGGTACTGTTTGACTACGGGTACAGGGTAGTTGCTGTAGTGGAACACAGAGGCTGCAAGAGCTGCATCAGCCTTGCCCTCAACGAAGGCGTCAAGGAAGTGCTTAGGCTCCCCTGCCCCTCCGCTGGCTACCAGTGGGATGTTGACAAGCTCAGAGATTGTCTTGTTGAGGACATTGTCGTAACCGATCTTGGTTCCGTCCCTGTCCATGCTGGTGACGAGCAGTTCTCCTGCTCCCAGCGCCGCTGCTTTCTCGGCCCACTGGATGGCATCAATACCCATGGGTTTCCTTCCCCCATACGTGTATACCTCGAACCAGCAGTCCCCCTCAGGTGTGTTGACGACTGTTCTTCCCTCCTCGAGGGAGTAGTTGCGCCTCGCATCGATTGCTACTACGACGCACTGGGACCCGAAGACATCAGCCATCTGGGTGATCATCCCCGGATTCTCGATGGCAGCGGTGTTGAACGCTGTCTTGTCCGCTCCGTTTCGGAGGATCGTGCGGACATCGTCAACGGTTCTGATTCCTCCACCAACAGTGAATGGGATATCTATCTCAGTTGCTACGTCTCTGACGAGGTTCTTGAGGGTGTCCCGTTTCTCGTGGCTGGCGGTGATATCGAGAAAGACAAGCTCGTCCGCGCCGTCCTCGTTGTAGCGTTTAGCGAGCTCCACGGGGTCACCCGCGTCCCTTAGCTGGACAAAGTTTGTCCCCTTGACAACCCTGCCGTCTCTTACGTCGAGGCAGGGCACGATTCGTTTGGCTAGCAATTCATCGCCTCCTTGATTGTGTTCAGTGCTTCTTTGACGGTGAACCTGTCCTCGTAGAGGGCTTTACCTACGACGACCGCCTTGACTCCAATCCCTGTTAGGTTGGTCAAGTCTGTTAACTGGCTAACTCCACCAGATGCGATAATGCTTGCCCTTGACCCGATTCGGTTGAATGTCTCAACGTCTGGACCAGTGAACATGCCATCGGTGTCAACGTTTGTGACCAGGAACCACTTGAAGCCAGCATCCACGTATCTTTCGAGGACATCATCCAGTTTTTCGTCGGTGGTCTCAAGCCATCCCTGAATGGTGATTAGCCCGTTTCGGTGGTCGAGGGCGATAACTACCCTTTCAGGACCGTAAGACTCCAGTAACTTCTTGGTTTCCTCGGGTTTCTTTATGGGCATCGAGCCGAGAATCACCCTTCCGACACCATCATTCAGTAGCTCCGTTGCTTTCTCGTAGGACCGGATACCTCCACCCACCTGAACCGGGACATCGAGCATGTCAACGATCTCCTTGATCAGGTCAGTGTTGGGTGTTTTCCCCAAGGCTGCGTCGAGGTCGATTATGTGGATGTACTCGGCTCCCTGTCTCTGCCACTCTAGAACTGCATCGACTGGGGATATGTCGTATCCCTTTCTGGTTGATTCCTCGCCCTTACTGAGGCGCACGACGGCTCCATCCATCAGGTCTATCGCCGGTATGAACTGCATAGGTTTACCTCCTGAGCAGCCCGGCGAAGTTGCTTAGCAGCCTCGCACCGGCTTTTCCTGATTTCTCTGGGTGGAACTGGGACCCATAGATGTGCCCACGTTCGATGATTGATGTGAAATTGATACCGTAATCGGTTTTAGCTAGGCTATCCTCAACGTTCTCGGGGTCTGGGTAGTAACTGTGGACGAAATAGAAGTACGGCTCATCGTACAAACCCTCCATGAGTGGGCTCTCCCGAGTAGCCACAGCTGAGTTCCAGCCCATGTGGGGGACCTTCATGTCGCCTTTGAACTCCCTAATCCATCCCTTGAGGAGACCTAGCCCATCACCCTCGGCTTCCTCGCTCCTCTCAAAGAGAAGCTGCATGCCAAGGCAGCTACCGAGGATTGGAGTGCCGTCATCTACGGCTTCTCTTATAGAGTCAGCTAGGGGGCTGAGTAGCTCCGCTGCTGCACCAAAGTTGCCGACTCCGGGTAGGATTATACCGTCAGCGTCACGTACCCCCTCCGGGGTCTTGACTATCTCCGCGTCAAGCCCAGCCCGTTGGAGGGCGTTTTTCATGCTAAACAGGTTTCCCACGCCATAGTCGATCACGCTCACGCGCGTCATATGAGTACTCCTTTGCTGCTGGGCGCCTCTTTCCTGCGTGGGTCGAGGGCTACAGCGGCTCGTAGGCACCTGGCTAGTGCTTTGAATGCTGCCTCAGCCTTGTGGTGGTCATTGTTTCCGTACTTGACCTTGATGTGGATGTTGGCTCGAAGGCTCTGGCTCAGTGACTCCATGAAGTGGGTGATGTCCTCGGATGCAAGTCCCTCTGTCATGGGGTTGACCAGGTCTAGGTCGATGACGTGGTATGGCCTGTTTCCGATGTCGATGCTGCATGTTGCAAGAGCCTCATCCATTGGCACTGTAGCGTCAGCGAACCTTGTGATTCGCTTGTCCTGCTGGACCGACTTGAGCAGTGCCTCGCCTAGGACGAGGGCTACATCCTCCACTATGTGGTGGACAAGGTCGCCCTCTGCCTTGACGTTGATGTCAATGAGGCTGTGGGTTGCCAGGCTCGTGAGCATGTGGTCGAGGAACTTGACTGATGTGTCTATCTCTGCTTTCCCTGATCCGTCAAGGTTGACCTTCGCCGTGATGACTGTTTCACGCGTGTGTCTGCTGTACTCGGCATCTCTCACTGGTTGTCCCTCGCGTACTGTATCGCCCTTGGTAGATCGTTGACTGTTGGTGCGACAATGTCACTGCCTCTATCCATGAACGCGTTCTTAGCCCCCTCTGCCTGATGGACGCATTCGTACACCCCTGCGAACAGGAACTCGTCCCCCGCGTTCTCAGCTGTAAAGTAGTCTGCCATGGTGTCACCAACGTACAGCCCCTGCTTGATTGGTCTGTACGGTTCCGCTGCCTTGATGAGGGGGAACTTGTTGGGTTTGTGCAAGTTCTCCAATCCAAGCTCCTCCATAGCAGCGTCCACTACATCATGCCAAATCTGGCTCTGCTCGGGGAACCTGTTGAGGATGTCACCCAGTGCATGCCTTGCGGTGTTAGCTAGGCTGCCTGAGGCGATTCCGAACTTTGCTCCTCCGAATAGGTCCTCGAACTTGTCGATAGTTGTCTCGGTTACTACGACTTCCTCGTCCTCTACGATGCCGTTCTCGACATCAACGAAGCTGGGTAGAACTCCGAATGTCTCTGAGAACAGTTCTTTCCCTCCGAATAGCTCCTCGAAAAGCGTGGAGACCATGCTTTCACCGACCTCGGCTCGGAACTTTAGCGTCTCTTTGACTCTTGGTCCAACGACTTTCAATAGCTCCCTGTCAACCGATTCTATGCCGGTGGCGTCTAGTTTGGTGGCAAAGTCTCCCAGTTTCTCGTAAAGTCCATCGGTTTTGATTGGTATGTCCAGTTTTCCTTTGATGTAGTTGAAGCGGTCTGCTGGTTTCTCGAACTTGAGCGACTCACCCGCTACCCGGTTGATCTCCTTGAGTCCTTCCTCGCCTGTCTCTGCGAGTATCCGCATGATGTACGCGTAGGTGTGGGTCCAGTCGTTGTTGAAGCCGCCGGTGATCTTGTAATTGAAGTTCAAGGCACCATCGAACATCTCCTCCGGCAGCTTTGTGCCGGTGAACGCGTCAACGATCATGGATGTGGTTCTGGCAACTGCTTTGTTGTAGCTCCTCCTCACGTCGAGAAGGACGCCGTCGCAGTCGAATACGGTCATGTCGATGTCAGCGATCTCGTTGATCCTGTCTTTCCTGAGGAATAATCCCTCTTCTATCTCGATGTAATCTGGGCTCATTTCACTGCCTCCTTCAACGCCTCGATAAATCGCTCCATCAATGGTCTGGGTGCGACTGTTACCCTCATGCAGTTCTCCCTGCCGAGGATTTTGCCGAATCCGCGCACTAGTATGCCTCTCTCCTGGAGCCCCTTGTTGACCTCCTTGTAAGGCTTCTCGGTCTCGAAGAGAACAAAGTTGGTGTCTGAGGGATAAGCCTTCACTCCTTCTATCTGGTTCATTGACTCTATCAACGCCTCACGTTCCTCCTTGGCTGACTCGATCATTTTGGTTACTAGGTCCTGGTTCCTGAGGAGGATTGATCCCGCTCTCAGGATAGGAGCGGGGACCGCGTAGGGCATCTGGCATTTTGTGCTGATTAATCCAGCCAGCTCGCTGTTGGTCACACAGTAACCCAGCCTAAGTCCAGCTGCGCCGTATGCCTTGCTGAAGGTCCTTAGGATGATCAGGTTGTCCCTTGACTCGTTTTCCCCGACGAGTGAGTACTCACCGTAGTCGGCGTACGCCTCGTCAACCAGGACAAACCCGTTGAACCCGTCAACCATTTTCAGAACATCATCCTTATCGAACTGGTTCCCGGTGGGGTTGTTCGGGTTACACAATAGCAAGAGACTAGCGCCCTCGGATTTCTCAAGCACAGACTCGACATCGATTGAAAAGTCATCGTTGAGCATCACCTCGACGTACTCAACCTGCCTCTGTTTCGCAGCCCTAGGGTACATGCTGAACGTTGGAGAAACAGCGCATATGCTGCCTGTTTTCCCTAAAAGGGACGTGTATAGGAGCTCGATTACCTGGTCGCCACCCGAAGCCAGTATAACCTGATCGGGTTTGATTGCATTGAGTTTCGCTACCTGTTCCCTGAGGTAGTCTGACTCCTTTACCGGGTACAGTCGAGGGTCAACCTCGTAGGATGACTCGATCATGACCTGCTGCATGAAGTGCTTGCTCAAGAACAGGTTCTCGTTGGCGTCCAGCTTCAGCACCTCGCATAGGCTGATGCCCAGCTTGTCAGCTAGTTGCTCCACATACTGGCTTGGACTGTAAGGTCTGATCTCTGATACTCTTTCCCTTAATTTTTCAACGCTCACTTGAATCGTCCCTCCACGGCCTCCCTGTGGTTTGGCAACCCCTCGGCCGAGGCGATTGCGGCAACACGGGACCGGACAATGTTTAATCCTGTTTTGGATGACTTAACAATTGATACTGGTTTGACAAAGTCCAGGACGGTTATCCCGGCGCTGACCTTGGAGTACCCCTCTGTTGGTAGTACGTGGTTAACGCCCATGCAGTAGTCGGTTGAGGATACCGGTGTGTAGTCGCCGAGCAGGATCAACCCACTGGTGGTTATCCGGTCAGCTACCTCACTCGGTATCTGGGTCATGACCTCAAGGTGCTCGGGGGCAAACTGGTTACTGAACTCAACCGCTTCATCAAGGGAGTCAACGACGTAGACGAAACCTCCTTCCTCTAGAACGGAGCGCGTGATATCGCCCCACTCAAGATTGGGGACCATTTTTTCAAGAGCCTCGATGACGACATCAGCTATTTTTTCACTTGTTGTGACTAGCCCGGATATGCCTCCTTCGCCGTGCTCGGCTTGGCTGATCAGGTCCAACGCAATAAGATTCGGTTTCGCGGTTTCATCGGCGATGACTAGAATCTCGCTTGGGCCTGCTGGCTTGTCGATAGCTACGTTGTCTGAGACAATGGTTTTAGCGGCGGTCACGTAGGCGTTTCCTGGTCCAACGATCTTGTCCATCCTTGGAATCGACTCCGTGCCGTAAGCTAACCCGGCGATTGCCTGGACTCCTCCGACTTTATACACCTCGTCAACCATGCAGATATCCGCCGCTACTAGGGTCAATGGGGTCACCATCCCGTCCTTTCCCGGTGGTGTGCAGACGATGACCTTACCGACTCCGGCTACCTTTGCCGGGGTCACGTTCATGATGAGGCTGCTTGGGTAAGCGGCCTTTCCTCCGGGTACGTAGCAGCCAACGGTTTCCAGTGGTCGTGTTGTGCACTTGATCTCGACGCCCTCGATTGATGTCTGGAACGTCATCCTCTCTAGACGTTGGGACTCTACGATTTCAAGGCGTTTCCTCACCTTCCTGAGTGCCTCCACCTGCTCCTGCGATACCAGCTTGTAGGCTTCCTGTATCTCGTCCTTGGTGACGAGGAAGGAGTCCATCTGGACTTTATCGAATTTCGCTGTGTACTCCTTGACAGCCTCGTCGCCCCGGGACTTTACGTCCTCCACGATTGGGCGAACATAGTCTAGGAGGTCTGATCCTCCGCCTGCCTGGATGGGCCAGCGCTTGGCGAGGATGTCCAGTGGTTTCTCGTTGTATCTTTTTATCATGAACCGTTCTCCAGTACGATCTCTTCGAGGGGTAGGACCTGTCTGGGCTCGTAGACCACCAGTCCCTGTGCGAGTTTGCGCAGGGTTGGTAGAATAGCGATGAACATGTCCTTCTCGATGACCGTGTTTATTGCGCACCAGTCGGGTGCTCCCCCGAGGGGACTGATGGTTGGCCTCTTCAAAGCTGGTAGCGCGTCCAGCAGAGGTTCAAGGTTTGATTTCTTGACGTTGGCGAAGATGTGCAGTTTCTTGCCTCCATCAACCGCGCCTCTTAACAGGGTGAGAATGTCAAGTATCTTCTCCTTTTTCTCGGGGTCATTCAGCGCCTCCTTGTTGGCGATGAGCAATGCGCTGGTGCGCATGACCTCGTCGATGATCTTCAACCTGTTCTGGCTGAGGCTGGTGCCGGTCTCGACGACCTCGATGATAGCGTCGGCGTCCTCCGGTGGTTTCGCCTCCGTGGCACCAAAGCTGAGGTAGATTGCGACCTTCTCGTTGTCGCCGATCCTCCACCACGGGGTGATCACAATTGGGTCAGAGTCCCCATAAACTTCCTTATAGACAGAGTTCTGTTTGATGTACTCCTTGGCCGCGTTGAGGTACTCGGTGCTGATTCTTAGGGTCGTGCCTTTTTCGATGCTGCGCTGGATTAGGTCTGACATGTTATTGACTAGGGTCCACGTCTTGGGGACGGCGACCACTAGTCTGACTTTCGCATATTCAAGGTCGAGTAATACCTCGACGTCTGCCTTGTTCTCAGCCACCCAGTCCCTACCACTGATGCCCACATCCTGCACCCCCTCATTCACATAGGTGGGTATCTCCTGTGGGCGTAACACCTTTAACTCGATTCCGGGGTCGTTGATGCTTGGCCTGTATGTCCTGTTCTGTCCGCTGATCCTGTATCCAGCCCTCTCCAGTATCTTGAGGGTCTGGTCACCAAGGTGTCCCTTGGGTAGCGCAAATTTTACTTGTGTCATTGATAAAACTCCAAAATTGATGGGGTAGACCCAGTTTCCACTAGCTTGGTTGCATTGTAGAATTCTGGTGGCTGAGAAGGATTCTGTTGACTAGAGATGAATACAAGCGCCTCTAGTGAATACTATCCCTCATTTACTCCACTAAGCACCCTTAGCCCTGTAATTCGATAATAAAGGTATCGTACATATTCTAGGTAGATACACGGTTGTCTCATTGAACCGTGACCATACAAGGCTTCTTTGTAGCGTCAATACTTGGAAAACCTTTATAGCCAGATATGATGTTCAGTGGGATGCATTAGGCGGCTCTAGCCACAAATAGGATGAAGAAAAATGAGCAATAACACAGTCATCGACGGAGAAGGTCTCGTATTGGGCAGGTTATCCTCTATGGTAGCCAAGAGGCTTCTCGCAGGAGAGCGCATAGACCTCGTGAACGCCGAGAAAATCGTCGTTTCGGGTAAAAAGAAAATGATCATCAACAAGGAGAAAGAGTTCCTAAATGTCGGCGGACACGAGAAGGGCCCAGTCCACTACCGCCAGCCACACAGGATAGTCAGGCAGACTATCAGGGGCATGCTTCCACACAGGAAAGCCCACGGCAGAGAAGCCTTCAAAAGACTCAAGGTCTACATCGGCGTCCCCGACGAGTTTGAGGCAGCCGAGAAGGAGACATTTGATAAGATCCATTCAAGCAAACTGAGCAAAAGGTTCGTCACCATTGGAGAGATAGCCGAGAATATCGGCTGGAAGAAGTGAGTACATTGTCAACAACAGTAAAGAAGAAGAGAGTCCTAGCAACTGGAAAGCGTAAAACCAGTGTAGCTAGGGTGGTGGTCTCCGACGGTAAGGGACGCATCAGGGTCAACAACACACCAATCCATCTTGTAGAGCCATTCATGGCAAGGGAGAAAATCCTCGAAGCATTCATGCTGGCAACAGACTACAAGGACAGGGTAGACATCTCAATTGACACTCAAGGCGGAGGAGTCATGAGCCAGGCTGAGGCAGCCCGTATGGGTGTAGCTCAGGGAATGGTAAAGTTCAGCAAGAGCAAGAGACTCAGGGCCAAGTACGTGGAGTACGATCGAACAATGCTGGCAGGAGACGCGAGGCGTAAGGAAGCTAAAAAATTCGGTGGACCAGGCGCTCGTCGTAAGAAGCAGAAGAGCTACAGGTGATCATTATGGTACGAATCATTGCACCTATAGTTGAGAGTGGAGCCCGAGTCCGAGAGGGCAAGGGTTTCAGCAAGGCTGAGCTCGCCGAGGTCGGACTTACACTTGGCAACGCCAAGCAGTACGGTATCCCGGCTGACCCCAAGAGGGGAAGCAACCACGACGAGAACGTTGAGGCTCTCAAAGAGTTCATGAAGGAAGCCAAGGACCTTGATATCAAGGTGTCCAAGCCAAAGAAGAAAGCCAAGCCCCACGTTGGCAGGGCTTACAGGGCAAGGACAAGCGCAGGTCAGAAGGTCAAGGGTCTACGCAAGAACAGTGGCATCCCCAAAAAGAAAGGTTCACCCAAAATCAAGGGTGGCCGCCAGAAGTAACTCTATTTTTAACCAACTTTCTATAGCATTCTCATTATGGAGACAGTTGATACTGTCGCTTTGATTGTTCTACGGGGCGACGAGGTTCTTGTGGAGCGTCGTGGGCTGCATAAGGAGACTGATCCAGGTATAGTTGTCATCCCCGGTGGTCACGTTGAGGAGGGAGAGACCCTAGAGGAAGCGTGTAAGAGGGAGTTGAAGGAGGAGCTGGACTTGGATTGCTCCAGCTTCACTTTTATGGACAGAATGCTTTGGAATACGCCAAAGGAAATCCAGAACGTACACTATTTCAGGTGCGACGATTGGCGCGGGATGCCCAAAAAACTTGAGGCAGACGAAATATTCTTCATAAAAACAAGTGATTTGAGCCCAATTGACATCGAGAAAGAGCGTGAAATCCTCGAAAAATACCTGAAATAAGAGTTAAGCTTATTTCTATCGCTACACTAGTCTGTAACGATACATTATGAGGTCGGATGTCCACATAATCACAGACCCGGACGTAGCAAAGCTATTCGCAGATGAGACAAGGCGCAAGATATTGAGAATTCTGAGCCATCACGAGCTCTCTGCAACCGACCTCGCAAAGAGGCTGGAGAAAAATCACAGCAGCATTGTGCACCACCTGAACATGCTACTGGAAGCAGAGCTCATCGAGGTCACCAGGAGTGAGCAGGTGAGAAACATGATCCAGCCATATTACAGGAGCATCAGCCGCGAGTTCCACGTAAGCTACAGGATAAACGAGGTCCTTGAGGAGGACCCGGATTACTCTGCGTGGACCGAGGACTACCTTCAGAAGCTCCTTCTGGGACTGGAGCAGTACGCCATTGAAATCCCGGAGGACGAGAAGGAGCACGTAAAGGAGCTGCTAAAGGAAAGCCACTATCATATGAAGAGGGCGTACGAGGAACGAATCATAAAATGGACGGTGAACAAGGAGATCGGCAGGTATCCATCGAGGGTGATAGCGCGGATAATGGCCGATGTTCAGTTGACGTCAAGCAAGGACTACCTCAGTGTCGTGAATGAGCTGAGGGATATCCTGAACAAGTACAGCGGAGATTCGTGGGATATTGAGTAAGAAGGGCAGGACGAGTCTAAGAACCTTCAACCGTCTTTTAGGGTACATCACACAGTTCTGGGAGCTTAAAATCATCCTAGTGCTCATCGTTTTCACGACCACATCAACCACGCTTGCCCCAGCTATCGTCGGCAGCATCATCGACCTGATCAAGGCAGTAGCCGAGGGAAACCCAACAGTCGCCGGGGAAGGCGTGGCTGGATTGGTGTTCAACTTATTCGCACCCATAGGAGAATGGGTTTCAAATGCACAGGGGATGCAGCCGGACAGAGCGCTACTCCTAGTTTTCAGCCTAGGACTTATCCTCATCGCCGGTGGAGAGGGCTTGCTCAACTACGTACAGCGCTACCTGTTGACCATTATCAGCCAGAAAGCCGGCTTCAACATGCGGGACGACATGTACAACAGCCTGCTGGAGCAGAGCTTCAGCTTCTACGACCAGCAGCGGACTGGCCAGTTGATGGCTAAGGCGACCGGTGACATCAACATGCTGGGCCGTTTCTTCAACTTTGCGTTCAGGATGGCGATAAGCAACTCGCTGATCCTGATAACCGTGCTATACTCGATGTTCAGCCTTAGCCTCAAGATGACTCTGTTCGCATTGGTTACCTTACCGGTGTTACTCTACACGACATCAAACTATAGCAAGAGGGTTCGCCCCATGTGGGCGGAGGTCAGGGAGCAGAATGGGGTGATCACCTCGGTGCTGCAGGAGAACCTGTCTGGACTTAGAGTTGTAAGAGGTTTCAGCCGCGAGGAGTACGAGGAGGAAAAGTTCTCAGCGGAGGTACTCAAGTTCCTCAACATCAACATCACGATGGCCCGGATACGGGCTTTCTTCATGCCCCTCGCCAGCCTCCTAAGCAACATAGGAGTCGTTTTCATGGTCTGGTACGGCGGAAACCAGGTAATCAACGGGTCCCTATCACTGGGAACAGTCCTAGCGTTCTACTTCTACATGATGAGACTGATGGGTCCTGTTCGGATGTTGGGCTTCATGACTAGCATGTTCGTCCGGGCTCAGGCGGCAGCCGAGAGGGTTTTCGAGGTCATTGACGCCGAGATTGATGTCAGCGACAAGGAGGACGCGTTGGAGTTCATGACGGTTGACGGTCACCTAGTGTTCGAGGATGTCTGGTTCAGCTATGACGGTAAGAACATGGTGCTAAAGGACATTGACCTAGATGTGAAGCCGGGTCAGACGGTAGCCATACTAGGTGCGACAGGATCGGGTAAGAGCAGCATAATCAACCTGATCCCAAGGTTCTACGACGTGTCCAAGGGATCAATCAAGCTGGACGACCTCGACATCAGGGACATCACCATCAAGAACCTGCGGAGCCACATCGGCATCGTAAGGCAGGACCCCTACATATTCAGCACGACCCTACGCGAGAACATCGCGTATGGTGTCGAGAACGCAACCGATAGAAAGGTTGAGCAAGCCGCCAAGCAGGCGAAGATACACGAGTTCATCGCAGGACTCCCCGAGGGCTACAGCACCAAGGTCGGGGAGAGGGGTGTAACCCTCAGCGGTGGGCAGAAGCAGAGGGTGGCGATAGCCCGTGCATTGCTAAAGAACCCCAAGATACTGATATTGGATGACAGCACAAGCAGCGTCGATACCCAGACAGAGTACGAGATACAGCAGGCGCTGGACGAGCTCCTTGAGAACAGGACCACTTTCATCATCACGCAGCGGTTAAGCTCGATAAAGAGGGCTGACTACATCATCGTCCTTGAGGACGGGGTCATCGCCGAGGAGGGTGGACACGGGGAGCTCATGGAGCTGGACGGTATCTACCGGAAGCTGTATGATACCCAGATCAGCGGTATGGGAGGTGGCTTCTAGTGGGCCACCGCATGAGCCGCTACGCTCAGGACGACGACTACGAGAGATCGGTACCCGACTGGGTGCTGTTCAAGCGCATGGTGGGCTACATCCTGAGCCAGAGAAGGGAAAGTGCGATGCTTGTTTTCGCTATCTTCGTCTCGACGCTCATTAACCTGCTGCCACCGTTCTTATCAACCCTAGCCATTGACAGGTACATCGTTGGGCTCGACTCAGAGGGTTTGACCATCATCAGCATCGTGATGGTGGTCACATTCATACTGATCTTCGTGGCTCAAGGAGTACAACGGTTCCTAATCAGCTGGCTCGGAGCACAGCTGGACAGGAATATGCGTCAGGATATCTTCAAGCACTTCCAGAGGCTAAGCCTAGGCTTTTACGCTAAACGCGAGACGGGAAGCCTGGTCAGCAGGGCGACAAACGACATTGACAAGATCACTGAGCTAATCACCAGTGGTGTCGCCAATGTGGTGGCGGATGTACTGACATTGGTTGGTATCATCGCCATCATGTTGTACATGAACTGGTGGCTTAGCCTCATCACGTTCAGCGTCATCCCGATGATGCTGGTATTCCTCTACATCTGGGGTAGGAGGGTCAGGAAGGTCTACAGGGAGACCCGCAAGACCATCGCAAGCGTCAGCGCCAAGATGGAGGAGAGCGTCAGCGGCATGAAGGAGATTCAGAGCTTCAGCCGAGAGGGACAGACGAGGCAGGAGTTCAGGAAGGTCAACCAGAGCAACATGCAGGCAAACGTCCAGGCAGGACAGGTAATGTCCGCGTTCTGGCCAGCCGTCAGCGTGTTCACAGCTATAGGTAACTTCCTTGTGCTCTGGTTCGGTGGAAACGCCGTACTAGATGGTACACTGAGCGTCGGCGTGTTGTTCGGTTTCATGAGCTATCTTGGACGTTTCTTCTGGCCGATCCAGGACCTGAGCGGGTTCTGGAACAGCGTCCAGAGCGCACTTGCGGCTGCAGAGAGGGTGTTCGACATCATGGATACCCCTACTGGTATCACCGACAAGGAGGACGCCGAGGAGTTGCCCAGAATCGAGGGCAGGATAACCTACGAGGACCTGAGCTTCAGGTACGAGGATGATACACCGGTACTGACGGACATCGACTTGGAGATCAAGCCTAACACCACTGTCGCACTGGTTGGACCCACTGGGGTCGGAAAGACCACCATGATCAACCTGCTTTACAGGTTCTACGACGCCAAGAAAGGCTCCGTAAAGGTGGATGGGCATGATCTGCGTGACATCAAACTGAAAACCCTGAGAAGGCAGATGGCGGTTGTGCTTCAGGACAACTTCCTGTTCAGCGGCAGCATCATGGACAACATTCGGTACGGGAACCTTGGGGCGACTGACGAGGAGATAATCGAGGTCGCGGAGACAGTCGGTGCCCACGAGTTCATCATGAAGCTCCCGGAGGGCTACGAGACGGATGTCCGTGAGCGTGGGGGAAGGCTGAGCGTCGGTCAGAGGCAGCTGATCAGCCTCTCTAGGGCGCTGCTGGCTGACCCAAGGATTCTCATCATGGACGAGGCGACAAGCAGCATCGACGCGTACACCGAGCTAATCATCCAGAAGGCGCTGGAGAGGGTGTTCAGGAACAGGACAAGCATCATCATCGCCCACAGGCTTAGCACGGTTCGTAACTCGGACATGATCGTGGTGCTACACGAGGGCAGAATAGCCGAGAAGGGCACACACGACGAGTTGATTGAACTCGACGGCATGTACAAGCAGCTCTACGAGATGCAGTTCAAGTACGAGCAAGAGGAGCCGGAGGAAGACTAGGGCTTCCACTCCACAGCTCCATTCTCCCAGTCATAGAACCCGATTTTCTTCGTGTAGACATCCCAGCCATGCTTCACATATTGAAGGATGTGGTAGTTTCCCACCAACCTGTCACCGTACTGGTCAAAGGTACAGTTCCCGGAAATGCCTCTGTAGCCCCTAGCTACCGCCGGGAAAGCCTCGATGAAGGTCTCGTTGTCGTACTCCCCGGTCTCCATCATTGTGAGGGCTGCCAGCCATATTGAGTCATAGACGTTTCCAGTGTATCGGGTCATGTTCTTTCCAAACTCTTGCCGGTATAGAGTGTTAACCCGCTGATACACTTGGTTTGATGTGTCCGGTGTCTGATCAAGAAAGGGGTGAATCAGCTTAATCTTGGAGAGCTCGGGGTAAACTGAGATCGAGGCGGTGCTGTTACTTGAGACGTTATCAGTTGCGAACCAAGTAAAGTTCAGCAGGATTGGGTGGTCACGTAGGCTCTGAAGGATGACTGGTCGTATACTGTAACTAGGAATAAAGACGCAGGCACTTGTCCCGTTCAACGCATGCCCGAGCCGGGTTAATGGTTTGATGAAACTGTAAGGATCATCCGAGTTCGGGTACCTAACCGTGTCGATGATCTCTCCTCCCAGGTGGGAGAAGTTTTCGGAGAACTCCTCGATAACATAATCGTCCCAGCCTCGGCTGGTCTCCCTTAAAACCACAGTCTCGTTGAACCCGAGCCCGATTATCGCTGCTGCGATAGCATCTGTTTGGTGAATATCGACCGGGGTGAGCCTGAACTGGTGGTGGTAAACGTTGCGATGTAAGGAGGAGGTGCCATACGGGGAAATCATAATCATTCCGTAGTTCTTGGCTTGGTAATCACAGGCGTCCATCGAGCTGCCCATGTTGTACCCCACAACGATGTCGATGCCCAGTTCGTGGAACTCGTCGGTGATCTCGATAGCGTTCTCGGTCCTGAACTCCACGCATCGCTGGGTTAAGGTAAACCTCATGGGAATGGATTGGTCATCAAAGAACTGGTTGATCTCTACAATAGCTAGATAAGCGAAAAAAGCATCAACTGGATAGCTGCGGTCGGTGGTGCTCATCAATCCAATTGTGAAGTTGACTCCAGTATCTGAGACATCGGACAATTGATCCTCTAAACCAAGACTCAGTAAGGCAAAGGATACTGCACTGAGGAGAACAGCAACGAGCAGGATGCGTCTATCCATCGATAGACAATTCACATGTCGTTATCTAAGCCTGTTTGAGAAGAAAAGTTTACAAAAAGGAGTTATGAGGCAGCTGCCTCGATCTTGGGCATGACCTTCTCCATCCTGTCAAGAGCCTCGTTCATGATTCCCTTGCTGGTGGCGGTCAGTATCCTCATGTGACCCTGTCCGGTTGGGCCGAAGACTGATCCCTTGTTGAAGGCGACCTTTGCTTCCTTCATGAATATCTTGTCAAGCTCGTCGCTGGTCAAGCCATAGTTGAACTTGGGGAACATCAGGTAGGTGCCCTCAAGGTGCGGGATGGTTACATCAGCCATCTCGTTGAGACGCTTCACTACTAGGTCCCTGACCTCTCCCATGTACTTGTTCATATCAGCCATATATGGGGCGAGTTTACCACTGCAGATTACAGGAGCTATTGCCTTGCTGAAGTTGTTTGTACCCCTCAGGATGCCTGATCCTATAGCTGTGAGGCTCTCGAACATGGTCTTACTGGTGCACCCGAGGTATCCTGCCTGTAGTCCTGGTACGCTCCAGCTCTTGCTGAATCCCCAGCCGGATATGGTCAGATCAGCGACCTCTGGGCTTAGGCTTGCGAGGCTAATGTGCTTCCTTCCATCGTTGAGGATGTCCTCCCAGAGCTCGTCAACATAGACATAGATGTTCTTGTCTACTGCGATGTCTGCGATTCCTTTGAGCTCTTCCTTGGTCATGACCCTTCCTGCGGGGTTGTGAGGGTTGCAGACGTTGATGAGCTTGGTCTTGGGTGTGATCAACTCGTTTAGCCTGTCGATATCGAACTTGTATCCCTCATCGAGCTCTAGCTTCCAGTGTACCTTCCTTACCTGGGTTCTGTCGGCGATGCTGAAGAATGGGAAGTACATTGGGTCGGTGACGATCATCTCATCACCTGGTCTACATGCGTGCATAGAGGCAAGCCACATCCCGGGGATAACTCCCTGTGTGAGCATGATCTGGTCAACGGGGATCTCGATGTCGTTGTACCTCTTGATCTTGGCTTTCATTGCCTCTCTTGCATCTAGGTCGGAGCCATAAACGGTGAACTCCTCCTCTACAGTGTCGCGTAGAGCCTGTTTGATATCTGGGTTCATGGGGTAGTCCGGGTCTGCGAGCCAGAGTGGTATAACGTCCTCTGGGTCACGGTGCCATTTTACGCCGCGTACGCTGAGCCTGCTTTCAATTGTTGGTTTATCGAATGGGCTAGACATGTAATCACTAACAGGGGAATATTCATGCCCGATGGGTAAATAACTGTTGGGTGGATGTCATTTGTTCGACATCCAGTCAAGTGACAGTGCTCGTAAATCGATAAGGATATATTAGACCCAAGGAACGTAGGGGGGACTGAGGATGAAAATCCTACTATACTTTGACTGGGCGGGTACGCGGAAAGACCTCAAAGAACACGACAAAAAGATGCAGAAGAGCTGCATCGAGACAGGAGTCGAGCATGAGGGATTATTCGGAAGCATGAACGCTAAATGGAACTATGTCTGGGTCTTTGAGGCCAACAGTTTTGACCACTTCCTTGAGATGAGCAGGAAGGTGCCGAGAGCTGTCCACATGACCCACTACATCACAGAGCTACTGATCCCGTCTAGGCTCTAAATTAATCAAAACTAGCCCCCGTATGGGGGTTTCTACTAGTGCAAACTACGCAACTCTAGATGAACACGGTTCCTTGTTTATCGACTTGGCAGACATGCGGCTCACTGTCGATGGGATCAAGGAGTGATAGAATCTTTTCGGTTTCCTCTTTTGGTTGAACCGTGTACGCGACCTCACCGAACATCGCCATCGTGAACGTGTACCCGTGGGGGTCCATCAAATCAAACACCCTTTTCAGGTTAGGTGTTGCCAGCCCTACGTGGTCGGTGAACTGCCGTGCATATTTGAGGAAGCGTTGCCAAGTTAACTCGCGTTTTAGCTCGTCAACGTAGCTGCCCCCGATCTGGTTGATCTTTGCGATAAGGTCCGGGTTGCTGAGTGCTTCCTTGGTGTGGATTGGCCCAAAGTAGAGGTATGTGACCTCAAGCCCGGATGCGTCCTCCATCAGCATCCCCTCTCCTATCCCTGGTGCACCTGGCTTGTAGAGGACACCGAATCCACCTTGGTCAGCCGCGAAAACGCTCCCCAGCCCGGTTTTGCACTCGATTTCTGCAACATGAGCTAGCTGGGCTGCCTCAGTTCTATTCATACCGCCTCCTAAAGCCTCGTTGAGGGCTAGGCTAAGACTGAGTGCTCCACCACCGCTGCTCCCGAAGCCAGCCGTGATTGGAGTCTCGATGGTGTGGTTGATGGTAATCTCGTTTGGGTCATGGATGAAGTCGAGGTACTTGCTGAGAACATTCTCGCTAACATATGCATCGATCATCTCCTCGCCGTTGATGAAGATGCTGTAGCTTGGTCTCCGTGAGGGCTCAACCGATACCTTGGTGTGCACTCCCTCGCTGAGGCTGATGCCTGAACCCCTTGACCCGGTCTTCAAATGGTCCTCTGGATCAACGCATATCTGGAACAGCCCCGTGAGGTGACCCGGCGCGAAAACTTGAACCTCTGGCATATCGCGTTGAGAGTGAACCCGGTGGAGAAAAATGTTGTGAAAAATTAGTGGGTGACCGCGTAGATCTTCTGGGTGATGCGCCACTCATCGCCCGTTTTGACCATGTTGAAGTAGTCTGTACCCCAGACGTTCAGGTCTGGGAACACCAGCTCAAAGTCAACTCTGACGTTCGCTGCATTACCAACCTGGCTGATGGTGACTCCGTGGGCTATCTCCTCGCCACCCTCACCCTTCTCGTTCCTCGCCTGAATCCGCTCCATGAATGCTTGGATAGGTGCGGCTGACTCCTCTGGATTATCACCGTTGGCGTTGATGACGACGGCGTTCCAGTAAAATGCACGCCTGAAATCCTTCTCTGAGCCACTCTTTATCGAGTTTAGATAAGCATCAACGGTCTCCATAATCTTCTCTGTTTCTGACATGGTTGATGATTTGAGTAAATATGGTAAAAAGGGTTTTCAGGGAACGTTTGACCCTACTTGAGGGTCTTGTAGTCGAAGGGCTTGCTGGGGTCCACGACCGGTGCATCGACCTCGAACAAGCCCGTGTACTTCAACCCGCTCCCCGTGTTGAACAGGACAACTCGCTCGTCTTTGTCCACCGATCCCTCGGCCAGCATCTTCTTCAACGCAGCCATGGTAGCTGCACCCTCGGGGCACACAAACACTCCCTCAGCCCTACCTATCTGGCCGACCGACTCCATGATCTCCTCGTCGCTAACAGCGAGGCACTTGCCTCCACTGTCTCTCGCGGCGTTGAGCACAAGGAAGTCTCCAAGAGCCTTCGGTACTCTGAGCCCTGCTGCATCGGTAACCGCTCCTTCCCAGAAGGTGCTCTCTTTCTTGCCCTCGTCGTAAGCTTTCACGATGGGGGCGCAGCCTTCAGCCTGCACTGAGACCATCCTTGGACGCTCGGAGCCTATCCAGCCAAGCTCCTCGAGCTCGTCGAATACCTTCCACATACCGATGATGCCGGTTCCTCCTCCGGTTGGGTACACGATGACATCTGGCAGAGTCCAATCGAACTGCTCAGCCACCTCGATACCCATCGTCTTCTTGCCCTCGACCCTGTACGGCTCACCTAGGGTGGCGACGTTGAACCACTTCATCTCCTCCATGCCGCCCTTCACGAGCTTCCCGGCGTCGCTAATGAGGCCGTCAACCAGTGTTACCTTTGCGCCGACCACCTGGCATTCCACCATGTTTACGGTGGGGGCGTCCTTGGGCATGAAAACGTAGACATCCATCCCGGCTCTGGCACCGTATGCGGCCATGGCTCCAGCGGCGTTACCCGCTGATGGCAGCGCAACGCTGGTTATTCCAAGCTCTTTTGCCTTGCTGATAGCCATTCCGAGTCCCCTAGCCTTGAAGCTGGCGGTGGGGATGATGCCCTCGTCCTTGACCCAGAGGTCCTTGAGACCAATCTCCTCCCCGACCTTGGGTGTGAAGGTCATTGGTGTCCAGCCCTCTCCGAGGCTGACGATGTTCTTCCTTTCACGGATGGGTAGAAGCTCAAAGTATCTGTACATGTTGGCTTCCCTGCCAACGAGTTCACGCCTGGTCACGGACTCCTTGACCTTTTCAAGGTCGTACCTCGCGAAGAGGGGTTTACCGCATTTCTTGCAGACTGTCTGGATGATATCCGCGTCGTGTTTCTCGCCGCAGCTTGAGCATTGAAGGTGAGTTAACTTACTCAATCTAATCGAGGATATAGGAAGCCTGAGAGGAAATTAACGTTTGAGGTACCCAAGTTTTTTCGTCTCACCTAGATGCGATGTTCCTACCCTGATTAGCAACCTTTTTAACGGCAGGTATGCCCCTGATAGTTACCAACCATATGGAGAAATCATAAATGGGGTATTGCTTTGTCCAATCCCTCGGAGAGGGGGCTTAAATGGGGTATCGTTTTATTAGTTGGTAAACCCAGAAAGCGGACACACGTTAAGAAAATTATTCGACACGTAAAGAGAACCCAAGAATCACGTGCCTTGACGGGGCATCGTTTGAGCAGAGTATGGGAGTTAGGTAAACATGACTGAGATGACAGGAGCGAGGGCCTTCGTTAAATCACTTGAGAACGAGGCAGTGGAGCATATTTTCGGAGTATCAGGAGGGGCCGTGATCCCCATCTGCGATGAACTACTTGACAGCGACATGCGTTTCATCCTAGCCCGACACGAGCAGGGAAGCACACACATGGCTGACGGGTATGCAAGGGTCAAGAACAACGTCGGCGTCTGCATAGCGACCAGCGGCCCCGGGGCAACAAACGTAGTCACCGGGCTAGCGACGGCACAAATCGACAGCAGCCCAGTCGTAGCGTTCACCGGACAGGTAAACCGGGCGGTCATCGGCAGCGACGCGTTTCAGGAGTGCGACATTATCGGCGTCTCGGCGAGCGTTACCAAGTACAACCTGCAGGTCAGGGAGCCCGAGGAGATACCGGACGCGGTTAAGAGGTCCTTCCACATCGCCAACACTGGCAGGAAAGGAGCGGTGCTAGTTGATATTCCAAAAGACTGCACAACACTCAGCGGCAAGATGGATTTTGATCCACCGTTAAAGTTCAGGGGCTACAACACAGACCACACGCCCAAGGCACAGGAGCTTGACTGGGCAGCCAAGATACTCGCCGAGGCGAAGAGTCCGGTCATCATGGCAGGTGGAGGAGTCATCGCGGCTGGAGCATCAAACGAGCTCGTAGCTCTATCAGAGCTGCTGCTTGCGCCCACTGCAAACACGTTAATGGGTAAGGGGGCTTTCCCCAACGACCACCAGCTCAGCTTAGGGCTATGTGGAATGCACGGCACAAAGGCATCAAACAGCATGGTACCCAAGGCAGATGTATTGCTGGTCGTCGGCTCAAGGTTCAGCGACAGGACTACCGCCAAAGTGGCGGACTTCAACCCAGACGGCAAGATTGTTCACATTGATATCGACAGGAGCGAGATCGACAAGAACGTCGAGACCGTGACTAGAGTCGTCGGTGATGCCAAGCAGGCACTTACGGGTCTGTTTACTAGAGTCAAGGCGATGAAGGCACAACCTAACGCCAACTGGAGTAGCAGGATCTCCGAGTTCAGGGAGAACTGGGACGCCGAGGCAGACAAGGCCAACGGTTACCTACGGGCACCCAAGGTAATCAGGGCTCTCAGAGACATGATGCCAAGGGACGCAATCGTGACCACGGAGGTCGGTCAGAACCAGATGTGGGCAGCACTCCACTATGATGCATTCCTGCCTCAGACATTCTTCACAAGCGGTGGCTTGGGCACGATGGGCTGGGGATTCCCGGCAGCAATCGGAGCCAAGGCAGCGAAGCCAGAGGTTCCAGTCGTGGACATTGCGGGTGACGGCAGCTTCGGCATGACCGAGAACAACCTAGCAACCGCTGTAGAGGAGGAGCTACCGGTAATAGTAGTGGTCCTCAACAACAATGTGCTTGGTATGGTAGCCCAGTGGCAGCGCCTCTTCTATGACAGGAGATACAGCGCGGTCAAGCTCAAGGGCAACCCGGACTTCGTCAAGCTGGCGGAGGCGTATGGAGCCGAGGGCGTCAGAACCGAGACCATGGAGGAGTTCAAGACAGCGGTCAGGCGAGCCAAAGAGGCGGACGTGCCAACCGTGATTGATGTCCCGATACACCCAGACGAGAACGTTCTACCCATGATCCCACCGGGCATGGGCTTGAAGGACACCCTCTGGGAGGCAGACTGATGCACACAATCAGCTTTCTAGTCGAGAACAAGGCAGGAGTACTGTTCAACGTCTCCAACTTGTTCAGGAGAAGGGGCTTCAACATCGAGTCCATCGCGGTAGGGGCCGTGGAGGACCCAGGATACGCGAGAATGACTATCCACATTGAGGCAGATGCAAGGACACTCGCCAATATGGTGGAGCAGCTAGGCAAGATGGTTGAGGTAATCAAAGTCAAAAGACTCGACCCGTTGAGAACGATCAGCAGGGAGCTGCTGATGATTAAGCTCAACACTATCGACCCCATCGCCCGTGAGGAGGCGCTAAGGGTCATCAACAACAGCCACGGGCTCGTTCTTGACATAGATGACGAGAACATCATGGCTGAGATCACAGGATCACCCAGTGATATCGACAGATTCCTAGAAGCTGTTAATAGTGTGGGAATCGTGGAGATGTCTCGAACAGGAATCACCGCCCTTGAGAAAGGACGGCTCAAACTATAGGTGAAAACAATGAAGGTATATCACGACAAGGATATCGACGGATCAATACTAGACGACATGACGGTAGCCGTACTAGGCTACGGAAGCCAGGGCAGGGCTCAGGCACTCAACATGAGGGATAGCGGAGTAAACGTTGTACTCGGCCTCCGTCCGGGCGGAAACAGCTGGAAGAAGTCACAGGAGGACGGCTGGGAGCCAATGACGCACCTTGAGGCAGCCCAGAAGGGAGACATAGTTCTCATGCTCATGCCCGACATGGCTCAGCCGGTTGTCTGGGGTGAGGAGGTCTCCATTGCGATGACCGAGAACAAGGCCCTACAGTTCGCACACGGCTTCAATATCCACTATGGTGAGATCAAGCCACCGGCGAACCTGGATGTTATCATGGTCGCACCTAAGAGCCCAGGCCCCGAGCTGCGAAGGCAGTATGAGGCAGGCTTCGGTGTGCCAGCACTGGTTGCGGTCCATCAGGACGCTTCGGGCAAGGCATTAGAGAAAGCACTGGCTATAGCAAAGGCTCTCGGAAGCGGAAGGGCTGGAGTCCTAGAGACTACATACCAGATCGAGACTGAGACAGACCTATTCGGTGAGCAGGCTGTTCTCTGTGGAGGAGTCGACCACCTGATCAGGACAGGATACGAGGTCCTCACAGAGGCGGGATACCCACCTGAGAGCGCGTACTTCGAGGTATGCAACGAGCTCAAACTAATCGTTGACCTAATCTACACGAGCGGGATCAGCGGAATGTACAGGGCAGTCAGCGACACTGCAAAGTGGGGCGGCTTGACACTTGGACCAATGATCATCGACGACCATGTCAAGGAGAACATGGAGAAGGCCCTGAAGGCAGTTCAGGACGCCAGCTTCGCCAAGGCATGGATCGCAGAGAGTAAGGGCGGCGCCAAGAAGTTCGACGAGCTCATGGCAGAGTGCGATGCTCTTGAGATCGAGAAGGTCGGCAGAGAGATCCGCAAGATGAGCGGTTTGGAGAAGTAATCTCCAACATTTTTTCCACTAATATAGAACGCTAGTCCGTTTTACTTTATACAAGAGTTAACCAATGAAAAAAAGACTTGGAGTCCAGTGATATTCATAACCAGATTATCGTGTTTCACATCGATGATGATGAGATTCAACTCCAATTCGCGAAAACATTTCTTGAGACGGCTAACCCACTTCTGAAAATCGTCTCATTCAACTCGTTTAACGAGTTAATCAACCGTATCCATGAGCCCCATGATTGTATTTTATCGGACTTCCAGATGCCGCGGTTCAACGGGATACAGGTATGCAAGCTAATCAAAGACATCGAGAACATCCCGTTCATCCTCTACACTGCCCACGGCAGCGAGGAGGTCGCTGAAAAGGCGTTCGAGACCGGGGTTGATGACTATCTCCGCAAGGAGCTGAAGCCCAGCCACTACCAAGTTCTGGCTAAACGCATCATCCAGGCAGTAGAAAAATATCGGTTGGACGAGATCAGAGTTACCTACAAGAACCGTCTTGAGGTGCTGCACAAGTACACGTATGAGATCGCGTCAGCGAAAACACTTGAGGAAGTAGCTGAGAAAGCCTTCGAGGCGATTAAGGAGACATTGGAGTTCCACTTTGGAGGTATTCACTTCGTAGAGGGAGAGTTGCTTGTCGAGAAATTCACGATGAGCCCGGGTGCCATCGAGCATATGGACCTGAGAATGGATGGATCAAGTGTTATTGTCAGGACGGCAAACGTGGGCAAGACCCAGGTTGTACCGGACACGAGAAAAGACCCTGATTACACACCTTGGAAGTACTACGAGGACCTTCTCAGCGAGGTCGCGGTTCCTATCATTCTAAATGGCAAGGTAGAAGGGGTCGTCAACGTGGAAAGCAAGCAGCTCAACGCTTTCTCAGACGAGGACGTGACGCTCCTTGAGACCCTAGTCTCACACATAGCCTCAGCTTACGGGAGGCTCGCTCCTGAACAAAAGCTCAGCAGGGAGGCGTCCAAGCGGAAGAGCATTGAACAGAAGTTCTCCGAGTTGTACGAGAGCTCGGTACGAATATTCAAAGCGAGAACTCGTGATGAAGTCTGTACTATCGTCCTTGAGTCACTGGAATCCATCCTCGGTTTTGATTATGGAAGCATAGGTCTGGTTGAGGGCGATGATCTAAGGTTCGTAAAGACCCTTGGGTTCGTCAGCAAAGGGAATTTCACGAGACCCCTGGACTCAAAGAGCGTGTCAACCCGTACAGTGCGCACGGGCGAGATCCAAATCGTACATGATACATCAAAAGACCCTGACTACTTCGTCCCAGAGGAGGATATGGAGACAGGGAACGCGATGAAATCAGAGCTAGCCGTACCTATAAGGGAAGGTGCGCAGGTTCTGGGTGTAATAAACGTAGAGAGCAAACAAGAGTTCCCGTTCGAGGACTATGAGATCAAGCTCATTGAGACGTTAGCCATGTACGCAGCCACCGCACTGAGCAGGCTAGAGGAAAAGGAAAACATAGAGGAAATCATCGAGGAAAAGACTCGCAAGTTGTTGCAGGAGGACCGTTTCGCGTCCCTCGGCAAAGTCACATCAATGGTCGCCCACGATATCCGGAACCCGCTCCAGATCATCAAAACCTCGGCGTTCTTCCTAGAGAAGGACAAACAGGGACTGGTCGAAAGGATTCTACAAGCCGTGGACTATGCGGACCAGATTCTTGAAGATATTAAGGTAAACACCGTGAACACGCCACTGAACAGGAGTGGTGTTGATGTCTCGGAGCTGATTGAGCTATCAATCCAGCAGGTCAGGAAACCAAAGAACATCGAGATCAAGGCACAAGTCGCAGACGAGGTGGGATCGGTTTGGCTCGATCCGTCCAAGATTCGTAGAATGCTGGTGAATCTGATGAAAAACGCTGTTGAAGCTATGCCCGATGGGGGTGTGGTCAACTTGAAAGCAGCGTTGTCCAAGGGTGGAATAGAGTTCCAAGTGATTGATAACGGGGAGGGCATGCCAGAGGAAGTAAAGAAGGTGCTCTTCTCGGAAATAATCACAACAAAAGCAACTGGCACAGGGCTTGGACTGCCGTTCTGTAAACGGGCAGCCGAGATACATGGTGGATCAATTGATGTCGAGTCATCAAAAAAGAGTGGAACCACCGTTAAAGTGTTCATCCCGCTTTGGACTGACGGGGATAGCCAAGGAGTTTCCCCGGAGCTAATCTACTGAGTAAGTTTTCTCGTGGTTCAGCAGGCCTCGTTTCAACGGCACTCCCCACCTGTACCCGCCCATCTCACCGTTTTTTCGTAGTACACGGTGGCAGGGAATCAGAATGGATACAGGGTTTTTCCCACACGCACTGGCGACAGCCCTGACCGCCTTAGGGTTTCCAAATGACTCTGCAAGTTCAGTGTATGTCTTTGTCTCGCCCGGTGGAATCTCCTGTATCGCCTTGAGCACCTTCCACTGGAAAGTGGTCTTGTGGATATCGAGGGGAAGCCTTGGGTTGAAGTTCCTTCCCTCAAAGTAGTCGGTGACTGTCTGAACAACGTTGCTCAACGTCTCATCGTCTCGTGTGATGTCCGCGTATGGGAACTCCTTCTCAAGTGATTCGAGGAGGGGGTCAGCGTACTCGCCCATGTATAGGGCGCAGACGCCTTTTGTGGTTCTCGCCACGAGGACCTTTGTGATTGAGGTATCGAATACTGAGTACCTTATCGAGACATCGTCTCCTCCCTCCCGGTACTCGGTGGGGGTCATCCCGATCTTGGATGGGACCTTCTCGTAGAGCCTGCTCCTTGACGAGAATCCCGCTCCATACATAGCGGAGTCTACGTTCTCACCGTTCCTGATCTTCTTCTTGAACCGCTCTATGCGTTTGGACTCGATGTATTGGCGGGGGGTCATCTCAAGGATTGACTTGAAGGTGCGCTGGAGGTGGTACTTGCTCACATTGAACTCTTCCGCAAGTTTCTCTAGGGTAAGTTTCTCATCGAGGTTCGTGGTGATGTAGTTGATTATCTTCTCTACGAACACCTCGTTCGGGTTGTGATACACGGAGGGCTCGCATCGTAGACAAGCCCGGTATCCAGCTGCCTCGGCTTCTTCCGGGGAGTCGAAAAGCTCAATGTTGTCTGGTTTTGGTCTTCGTGAGGGGCAGGATGGTCGACAGTAGATGCCTGTGGACTTGACACCATAAACGAAGAGCCCATCATAATTAGTGTCTCTTTCAAGGACGGCGTTCATCTTCTCGGCGTGTTCAAGCCCACTCATGTTCTTCATGTGAGTCATAGGTGGATTGAATTTATACGTTGACTCCGTTTCTTGCCGTCAGAGCTTGAAAGGACTTTTCAGTCCAAATTCAGAGTGAGATGTATGGAGAATCGGCTACTACGACTGGGCTTCATAGCCCCCATAGGGTTCGCGTTAGCTGTCATCGTACTGGGCTATCTAACCCCAGGTTACAGCCACGTATACCACACCATCAGTGAGCTTGGTGAGACAGGTGCCCCCTACGCTTCCACCGCGTCAGCAGTGTTCATATTGACTGGGTTGATGCTAGCAACTTTCGGATACACGTTCAGGGCAAGACTCATAGAGTCCGGGGCTGGCTCACTCAGCGGATTATGTATCATATTATACGCTATCCTTGATTTCGTGGGGTCGGGGGTTTTCCCCGTCGACCCCGGAGGGGCAGCGAACACAACCACAGCCACCATACACGTCTACATGACACTAGCGGGGGAACTAGCCGCACTGGCGATGCCCAACGCCTTCCTTGCAGACACCGAAGGCTTGGAGGGCTGGGATGCCTTGAAAAGAATCAGCAAAGCCGTGTTCATAATATCCATACCAGCGGCAGCCTACCTCGTATTGAACATCCAGCGAAACATACCCGGAATGAACAACACACCCATCGGGCTAGCACAGAGAATCATCATCACAATTTTCTTGGGATGGATTGCCACCGCATCCTACCACTCCAAGTAATTTTTGCGTTATAGTAGGCTACCTACTATTCGTTTTTTCCCGCCTTATTACTACCCACCAGAGCAAAATTAGCAGAAACAGGCAATAACATGCCAATACGTAACAAAAATTAATCACATCGTTTAAATGCCCTCAACGGAATAATCGCGTACCTCAAAAAGGAGAGAAAATAAATGGGGTATCGCTTTGTCCAGCCCCCGGAAGAGGGGCAATAAGAAATGGGGTATCATATTCTCAGGTAACCCAAAAAGACCAGAAATAGTAACCAACATCTGGGAGGCAGCGAAAAATGACTAAAACCACAGGCAGTAGAGCGTACATCAAGACCCTCGAAAACGAGGGAGTATCACACATCTTCGGAATCACGGGAGCAGCACTGATCCCGATATGCGACGACCTGCTAAACAGCGACATCCGCTACGTCTCGGGTGTACACGAGCAGGGGTCAGCCCACATGGCAGACGGCTACGCCCGGGCAGCAAACAAACCCGGCGTCGTCCAGGTCACCAGCGGGCCAGGCGCAACAAACATTGTAACACCTATCGCAACCGCCCAGCTAGACTCATCACCGTTGGTCGCGTTCACCGGCCAGGTGCCAATGAACATGGTAGGCACCGACGCGTTCCAGGAGGTAGACATCATCGGCGTAACCGCCTCCATAACCAAGTGGAACCACCAGGTCAGGGACGCATCAAAGATCCCATGGGCCGTCAAGGCGGGAATGCACGTCGCAAACACCGGCAGGAAAGGAGCGGTGGTCATCGACCTTCCCAAGAACGTCACCCAGGAGGAAGCCGAGATGGATTACGACGTCAAGGTGGAGCTTGAAGGCTACCAGCCCATCATAGACCCGAAGCCATTCGAACTAGACACCGCTGTGAAGATTCTGGTGGAAGCTAAACGCCCAATCATAATGGCTGGAGGAGGAGTGGTCTCATCAGGAGCAGGAAAGGAACTCACAGAGCTTGCGGAGCTACTGATGGCGCCCACCGCCACGAGCCTGATGGGCAAGGGAGCGATCCCAAGCAACCACCCGATGAGCCTCGGATTATGTGGAATGCACGGCAGACACGAGGCAAACTTCATGGTGCCTGACGCGGATGTACTACTTGTCGTAGGAGCAAGATTCAGCGACAGGACCACGGCAACTCTATCAGGTTTCGCGCCTGATGCCAGAATAATCCACATCGACATCGACCGCAGCGAGGTTGACAAAAACGTTAGTCCAATGACTCAGGTTATAGGCAACGCAAAGCATGCGCTGGCTGGAATAGTCAAACGCCTCAAAGTCGAGCGGCTGAGGAAAAACGGCTGGCACAAGAAGATAGAGGAGTTTAGAAAGTACTGTGAGCCATTCGACTACGGTACGGGTATAAACTCGCCCGCAGTAATGAGGGCGATCAGGGAGGCACTGCCAAGCGACGCCTTCGTAACAACAGACGTAGGTCAGCACCAGATGTTCGCGGCGCTACACTACGACGTGCACGAGCCCGGTACATTCCTGTCCAGCGGAGGACTGGGAACAATGGGTTTCGGCGTACCAGCGGCAATAGGAGCAAAGGCAGCCAAGCCAGACAAGAAAGTACTGGCAATCTGTGGCGACGGAGGTTTCCACATGACTGAGAACAACCTGACTGTAGCGGTGGACGAGGACCTGCCCGTGGTGGTGGTCGTGATGAACAACAAGCTACTGGGCATGGTGGCGCAGTGGCAGAGGCTGTTCATGGATGGAAGGCTATCAACTGTAGACAGAAACTATACGGTGGACTACACTGAGCTGTCCAAAACCTATGGGGCACACGCCGTCAAGATAGAGTCAATGGACCACATGAGAACCGAGCTACGGAGAGCCGTGGACGCTGACTACACGACTGTGATCGAGGTCCCAATTGACCCCAACGAGAACGTGTACCCCCATATCCCGCCGGGGATGGGTTTAAAGGACATATTGACAGAGGACTAAACATGAGTCTAAACGTCATCAGCTTCCTCGTCGAGAACAAGCCCGGCGTCTTGTTCAACATCAGCAACACCATCCGCAGGAAGAACTTTAACATACACAGTATCACGGCAATCGCAGGCGAGGAAGGGGATACAAGTCGTATCACCATCACCTCAAAGGGTGATCCTCGGGAGACGGATAAACTCGTTGAGCAGATGGACAAGATGGTTGACATCATCAGCGTCAAACGACTCGATCCGCTGAGGACGGTTCAGCGGGACATGGCGTTGGTGAAACTGCACACGGCTGACATGATGGCTCAGGAGAAGGCTCTTGAGATCACTAACAAGTACAAGGGGCTCATCATAGACATCAAACCCGACACCCTAATAGTTCAGATAACAGGCTCCTCGACAGAGGTATCAGACTTCCAGAGAGAGGTTGAGCACATAGGGATAGTCGAGGCAGCCAGAACTGGCATCACCGCCATAGAGAAAGGCTGGGTCACACTCAAAGAGAAATAATTTTTTCAAATATTATTTAGGCAACCGATTCACTGACCGTATGAATACTCATGTGTCAGCTAGCTGCGTATATCGGTGATAGAAACACATCAAAGCTTCTTCTTGACAGCCTCAGATACCAGGAGGCATACTTCGGCTCACACGCGACAGGAATGGGAACCATCGACAATAGGTCACTCCGATGGGTCAAGGAGCCGGGAAACGTTGAGCACGTCATAGCTAACAGCGATATCTTAAACCTGACAGGCACAATGGGCATGGCTCACAGCAGATTTGGACTAGGTGGAGTCAAGGACCCGAGGTATAACCGGGCGAAGAACGCGCACCCCTTCATCAACGTTGACAAGAACATCGCGTTGATGCATAACGGCATAATCAACAACTATGAGCCACTGTGGAAGGAACTAGCGGAGACCTACGAGTTCACTAGCTACAACGAGGACATCAACTACATCACGGACAGTGAGGTGGCTGTCCACATGGTGGACAGGATGGTGAAACAGGGAAAGAGTCTAGCAGACGCGTTGAGGGAGACTGCTAACAAGCTTACCGGGATGGTTCTGCTGGGGGCGATGAGCATTGATGAACCCGAGACCATCTACATGACCAACTGGATACAGGCGTGCACCTTCGCCAAGGGTGACAACGAGACAATGTTCAGCAGCAGCCCATACGGGTTCGAGGACGTAAAGGACGAGATGGATGTATTCTACGCCCCCCGAAACAGCTTCATCAAGATGACTCGAAACCGGATAGAGATCAGTAAACTAGACAAGAATAGGAACGCGGGAAGCAAGAAGCCAAGGAAAGAGGAGTTCAAGGCTGTTGTGAGCGCGCTCCTCAAGGAGAAAGGACCGATGACTTGTGTCGAGTTGATCCTTGCCATGACAAAGATGAACGCGGGAGACGCGTTTGGGATGGACGAGGAGGAGTGGCAGGAGTTCGTCAAGATGGGGTGGGGCGACCAGAACGAGGTAATCGACCCGTTGGAACAGCTCGTTGAGGAAGGTTCAATCGTGAGAACACTTGAGAGGCGGATGGAGGGCGGTAATGTAGTGCCCCGGTTCATCTGGTCCCTACCCTGATTTCGTTAACGTATAATAGTGGACGGAGCTTAGGACTAGGCATGGGTTCTAGGAGGGCGGTTGGCAGCCTCATCGGCATAGGTTTCCTGTTGATGATTCTAGCCATCGGGTTCTCCTACTACAATGTTGTCACAAGAGTCGAGGACACTACCCGCGAGACCATCACGCAGATGCAGGAACAGGACCTCAACGCTGCGGATGAGGAGATGGAGATCCAAAACGTGGAGCTCACCGTTGGCAACAGCCTGAACCTGACGATAAAGAATACCGGAAATGTTTTCACGGAACTGATATGGATAGGGGTGATCGATGAGACCCTCAACACCCAGGATTATTACAGGGTTGACACCGGTATCAACCCAATTGAGATCCAGAAGGATATCGGTAACTCAAGTATCGTGATAAACCCGGCTAACACGTATACTATTCAGGTTCTAACAAAGCTGGGAAATATCTTCTACGCTGAGTACCCCGAGCCTTCGGACGAGGTCCAGTTTTTCTATGTAGACTACACTGCGGATACTTATTCACCAACTGAGTCGGGGACCCACAGTCTTTTCGCGGCGATGCAGGCTGGACCAGATGATATCGAGGACACTTTGAGCGAGGCGCAGCTGGCTTTTACCGGCGAGATAACTGATGTTGTTTCGGATACGTTTGAGTTCGACACCGGGACAGGGAACGCCCCTGATATTGTTCATGTGTCAGGAGATGTCTACGCGATTGCATACCAGAGTGGTGGAAGCGACGGCTGGTTAGCTACGGTTGAGATAGACTCCACTGGACAGATAACGGATCCAGTGATTGACTCGTGGGAGTTTACCGGGGCTACAGGGGTTACCCCGGATATCGAGCATGTTTCAGGGGACATCTACGCAATAGCATACCAGGGGGGTGGGTCGGATGGGTTCATCGATACTGTCGAGATTGGGACTGATGGAACCATAACCACTTCTATCATTGACTCACTGGAGTACGATACGGGTAGGGGTGTTACGCCCAGCCTCGTCCATGTCTCGGGTGATTATTACGCTATTGCCTACTCGGGTCCTGGTACGGACGGGTGGGTGGCGACTGTAGAGATTGACACTCTTGGAGCAATCACGAATAGCGTTGTGGATACCTTGGAGTTTGACACAGCTGATTGTGTGACGCCGTATATGATGCACATATCGGGTGACTACTACGCCATCGTCTACACGGGGACTGCCGCTGACGGTTTCCTTGTTACCGTCGAGATCGATACGGCTGGGCTGATTTCTAACACCGTGACAGACTCTTGGGAGTTTGACGCGACTGAGGGTAACGCCCCTCACATTAACCTAGTTTCTGGGGATATCTACTCTATCGTCTACGATGGGTCAGGTGGGGATGGTACGTTGGTTACGCTGGATATCTCTACGACAGGGGTGATTACGCAGACTATAATTGACTCGTTTGTTTTCATCGCTGCAGACGGGAACACGCCCGTGATTGAGCCAATTCAAGGGGATTACTTCGCGATAGTTTACTCGGGTGCTGGCGCGGACGGTTTTGTGATAACAGTAGAGATCGATACGGCTGGTACGATCACTAACTCGGTGCTTGACACCTTGGAGTATGATGCGACAAGGGGGGTTGCCCCGATGATTTTCGCTCTTAACTCGGATTACCATGGCGCGGTTTATTCGGGTGGGGGGAGTGACGGGTTTGTGACGACGTGGCAGTACGTGGGAGCGTACAGCCTTGACTTGGAGGTTAGCTGGACTGGTCTTCCGAGTATGGATAACGAGTACTTGACTATCTACGCGGGTACGCTTGGGGCGGAGACTATCTCGGTGGATTACTGGGACGGCGGGACGTGGGTGAACATCATCGCCAGCCTTTCAGCTGGGTACAACACGATTGATGTGTCTGCTTATTTGACGGGTTCATCTTTCACGATCAGGTTCATCGACGCGGTTCAGCTTGGTGATACTGGGCAGGATACGTGGGAGATCGATGTGGCGTACTTGAACCTGTTTGATTAGTGGACAGTGAGTGGGGATTAGCGGAAAAAATCTGATAGTAGGTAACCTACTATAGTGGGAAAAAAATCAGAGGCTCTGCATGGTGATGAGGGCGCTGCCTACCTGTACCTTGACGAGTTTCTGGATTGGGATTACCTCAAAGTCGGTCCCGGTGATGACTTCTCGTACTTTGTCCTCCACGTATCCGTCCAGCTCCTCCTTGAGGTCTAGGAATAGCTTCTTTTTGCCGGGGTTCAGTGTGGCTGCGAGCTGGCAGAGTCTGGCGGTCATGGCTGGCCTGAATGTCTGGTAGTAGCGCATCGCGGTTAGGCTGTCGAATGCCTGTGCGACGGTTGCCTTGCCTTCGTACATGGGGTTGTTCCGTGCGTTGTTCATGCGTGCCTCGTGGCGTTTCATGAACGTGTCCATGCTGTCCTCGACTGTGGTGTAGAGGCGGTGGGATTTGGGGCAGTGGTCCCGGATGCTGTCGAACTTGGGTTTGAGGTAGTCGTACATCTCTTTGGAGTACGTGTTGGCGTCGATGACTAGGTCTCTTCGCTCGTACTCGGTTAACGAGTCGTCTCCCAGTGCCTTGTCGTAGAAGTAGGGCATCTCGCAGACCAGTGTGAATCCCTTGTTTCCCGTGACCCTCCGGAGGTAGTTGTCGCTGCTGGTGCCGTTCTTGATTATCTGGCTGGGGTCCTCTACCCCGTTTTCAAGGTAGAACTCGTAGCTCTCGCTGATTCCAAACATGTTGAAGACGGCAGGTGCTAGTTTCTTGATGAAGGGTGCCTCTGGTTCGCCCCGGTGTAGGGGTAGGGCTTGTCCGTCTACCAGTTTCTCGTACTTGGGGTACAGTGAGTCGTTGGGGTGGCTGATGTAGTAGTAGACTCCGCAGAACCCGGCGTTGTGGAGGCTGAACATGAACTCGGGTTTGATCTGGTCGATGAGAGACATTAACGCCCGTGTCTCGGGTGGTGGGCTGTTGAAGCTGAGGTTCTTGTACTCGACTGGGAAGGTCCACTCGATCTGCTCGTGGCCCGGTGGGCGGTAGTACTCCTTTACGTACCGGAGGGGCGTGAACTTGCCTTTGAACCAGCCTTCGTTGAGTGCGGCACCGTCGGGGTCGATTGCTTTGATGAGGTGCCAGGTGTAGCCAAGCTCCTCGACGGTGTCAGGGTTCTCTGCGAGGTGTCTTGATAAGTACTCGACGGTCATGCTGCCGATGGGCTCGTTGGGGTGTGGGAACGCGAAGAGCAGGGCGTTCTTCGGTCCTTCACCGATCTTGAGGTAGCTGATGGGTCTGCCTTCACCGGACTCGCCTATCTTGGTCTTGTTTACTGTGTCGAACTCTTCTGCTAGCTTGGTTGATGATGCGTCCAGCTCGTCTACGGTGAGGAACTCCTTGTAATCGGGGACCTTGTCCACTACTTCGTCGAGAATCATGGGTTGATGTTCGTTGTTTAGGGTGAAAAAACCTTCGTGGTGGATTACACTTTTGTATGTAATTCTTTTGTAAAGAAGCCGTTTTAGGATCTCTTTCGCGTTAAGGGTTCGTAAAACGGGTTTGGTTGGGGTACCCCCCCCCCCTCCCCTATTGTGTTTCTTCTTTTATCCTTCGTATTATGATTGATACTTCTTCGTCGGAGAGGAACTGGGGGTTGATTGTGAATATCCCGTGGTAGTTCTCCAATAGGAAGTAAGGCTCGTAAACCGAAACAATGCTGGGCTCACCGTCGATGAGTGCCTGGAATAATTCTCTTGTTGATACCTCGCACACGGATTTTTCTGCCTTGACGCAGGCTAAAGGGTTTCTTGCGTCACCCGAGTAATCGATGTAACAGGTGATACCGGGTATAGGGTCAAGACTCTCGATGACCTTGCTGGTCTTTCTCGTCCTGTCCTCCATTACTCCACTGTCATCGGTTTCCATGTAGATTGATAATGCGGCTATGAGTCCAACTATCGTCTCCCTGCTCATCTTGCTTGGTCGTCCAACGCCCTCAAAAGGGTAAGATTGGAGATGCGCGAGCTTGACAAGGTCTGCTCTGCCCGATAACATGCCGCTGTTGTTAGGTCCAGCGATGGTCTTTCCTCCGCAGAAGCATGCGAGATCAACACCCATGGAACTAAACTTGGTTAATCCTGATCGAGGGGGAGGTAAACCAGCCGCGTCAACTATGATGGGAATCTCATGTCTGTGTGCTATGTCTATGAGTTTCTCCAATGGGAGTCCTTTGGGTTTGGACTTGTACGTGTAATAATAGGCAGCGGTGTTCTCGTTGATGGCTGAGGCTATCTCCTCAGCGGTGGCTCCTTTCTCGTCGCCCACCTCCACGAACCTTCCGCCTGCAATCTCTACGGCGTGGTCGTACTCGTCTCTGTTCCATTTCTGGACAACGAACTCTGTTCTCAAGCCTTCGGAACGCATGGGTAACCTTTGGGCTATTTTTCGCCAAATAGCTGGACCAATTGGCTCATAGTCCTCCAACTCGGTTCCTTTCATGATGCACGCAGCTGCTGCTAGGAGTATCGCTGTGCTTCCACCAGCCGTTGGGAGTCCTGCCTCGCCTCCTGTTACATCGGCTATGACTTTCCCGGCAGCTGTTTGGAGTTCAGCGATTGTGACAAAACTCTTGCTAGCTTCCTCCATCGCCCTGAAGACCTCTGGAGGGGAGCGTGATCCTCCGATTCTAGTTAGTACTCCGGCTGCGTTGATGGCTTTCCTGACTCCAAGAGCCTCGTAGGGATCGTCTACAATCATGGTATTAACCCGTCAAAGCGTGTTTGATTCCCTCTCTGGCTTTTAGAGTATCGATGCTTTTCTGGGCGTCCTCCACCTTGAACTTGTGGGTGACGATCTTGTCCAGCGGTAGCCTGTCGGCTGCTAGCCTCATCAGCTCAAGAACTGTCCCGAACTGGGTTGGCGGATAGGTCCATGATCCGAGAATGTCCATGTCCTTATTGCAGATGACATGTGGGTTCACTGGTACAGTTCCTGGGTTTGTGTAGTGACCCACCTCGACGAACTTACCTCCGCGACGGGTTAGGTCGATGCCTTCGGCGAACGCCGCAGGTACTCCAACGGCTTCGATTACCACGTCCCCTCCAAGCCCATTGGTTAGTTTTCTCACCTCGGCGACCCTTTCCTCCGCTGTCTTGAACTGCCTCATGTCGATAACGTGGTCAGCTCCCATATCCTCCGCCATCTTGAGCCGCTCATCAACCATGTCGATGCTGATGATATTGCCTGCTCCTGCTATCTTAGCTGATGCAACCGCTAGTAGCCCAATAGCTCCTGCACCTTGTACGACAACGCTCTGTCCGAAGCCGAATCCTTCTCCAACTGTTGGGATGCCCGGTGCATATGCCCTCTCCAGTGCCCTGCTGCTTACAGCCATTGGCTCGGATAAGACGGCTACCTCGGGAGAAACCTCCTCCGGCACCTTGAAGACCCAGTACTTCTCTGCGTTGACATAGATCTTCTCAGCCCATCCACCTACCAGGTGTGGGTAATCGTCGCTGCTCTGGTTGACGCCCATCACCTTCCTTCCCGTGCAAAGGGATGGCTTGTGTGGCATGAACTTGCAGAAGTAACACTCGCCACAGAAACGGTTGGTGCCCGGCACAACGGTGATCCTGTCACCCACGTCGAGTGGTAATCCTTTTGACTCGTAGCCTTTTGCCTTCTCCCCTATCTCCTCGATGACTCCAACCCACTCGTGACCCGGAATTACGGGGAAGGGTATCTTCATGTTGCCCTCGTAGAGGTGCATATCGGTCCCGCAGACCCCGCAGAGCTCCATCTTGAGGAGGATTCCGTTCTCCTCGACCTTGGGCTCGGGGTAGTCAACGATCTTTAGTTTCCTAACATCTTCAAGAATTGCGGCTTTAACCATAGTATTGGCTTGCGGAGAATGCTTATAGGATTATCCAGATGTGTAGATGGTTTTAACAACCCGTGAACCTTGAGTTATTCACCATGACTAAGCTAAAAATAAAGGTCTTGAAGCGTCAGGACCCGGACGAGATATTTGATGAGTTACCCGTAGCGAGGAAGGACTGGATGATCCCATGCCCGGTTTACGAGGATGGACAGGAATACATCATCGACAAGGTAGAGATGCCCGAGGGCTTCTGTGGAAGCGCTTGGCAGACGATCTACCCTAACATCAGGACCCTGTACAACGGAGGGAGTTACAGCTACTTCGATGAGAAAGGAACAGCCATCACATGCTGCGCCGACGGGATACGACCTGTGATCTTCAAGGTAGAGAGGATAGAGGACTAGTCCTCTACTCGATCCACTCGCTGTCCCGGTAATCAGCAACGGCAAGTAACTCGGACTGGGGGTTAACCAGTCCACTCACCCTGCAGGCGTAGATTAACCCATCGCAGGGGCTCTTTATCTGTTCTAGCTCCTCGAAAGTGTAAGGGCTGTACACTGTACCCAGCACCTCTCCCTTTGTTACCTCCCTAGAGGGTCTGCCGATTCCAACATCCTCCGCCTCCATATCGGTGACAAAGTAGCCACCGACGGTTGATCTCACGTGAGGCGCATGGATGAAATGGAACTGCTTCTCGGGTATCTCGGGCTCACCGCCGAGCAAACCAAGGTGCTTCATCACGTTCCGTGTGCCCTCCACGCCTATCTTTTCGCACAAACCCTCGTAGCTCTCTCCATGTCCACCGCCTCCGAGTTCCGGTACAGTGCTTGGGATGCCCAACGTGCCCGCGTACTGGGTCATAGGCATGAAGCTGCCTGCCCTGACACGGTCGGGGGGAGCGTGAAGCAAGCCTATACCAAACATCTTTGCCATCTCCTTGCTCTCCTCGTCGAGGTTGAAAAGCATCTTCTTGAGGCTCATTCCCCTCATCTGTCCGTGGTAGTCCATGATGTGGGTGCACTTGGGCACGATCTCGTCGCTGATCTTGGCAGCTATCTTCATGGTGAGGCTCACATCATTGGGGTCCATGCTTCCGAAGAGGGGAACAAGCCTCTTTCCGGGGAACACCCGGTTCATGTTGCTGAAGTCAACGGTCTCCTCGGGTGGGTTTGGTGTAGTCCTGCTCATGTGGCTGAACGAGTAAGGGTTTGCAACGGGTACAACGATCAGCGTGCCGTTCAGCTCATCAACCTTGGTCTCGGTTGCTATTGTCTTGAGTATCCTGTTCTGGTAGTACTCGGTGCCGTGTATGTTTGCGAACAAGCCGAGTACGGGTCCATCGTTCTCACCCCTTATGACGTGGGCGGCAACGTACAGCGTATTACCGTCCAGCATGGGGGCTATCTCCAGTTTATGGTAGGTCCTGGTTCCCTTCTCAAGGGATTGACCGTAAAAATCGAGGCTCATGTGTAGTGAACGTGGGGTGAGGATAAAAGATGATTTACCCACGGAAACCAGTCTTGTTAAATTCACATGAGACAGGTTTCAAGTGATGCCCCCTTGAGGACGAGGACTTTTTGCGGCAAGATGTGTGGCGCTTCATGTGGAATAATTGTCACCACAGAGGAAGGAAAGATTGTCAAGGTCGAGGGAGACCTCGAGTACGAGCCCACGAAGGGATTCTTCTGCGCCAAGGGGAAGGCGATAACGGAGCTCATCTATCACGAGGACAGGATCACGAAGCCGTTGAGGAGGGTTGGACCCAGAGGCTCAGGGGAATGGGAGGAGATCACCACCGAGGAGGCACTGGAGTACATCAACGAAAAGCTATGTGAAGTAATTTCAAACCACGGCTCCGAGTCCATCTCCATACACATGGGGGCCCACCGAAACGACCTCATGGGCGAGTGGATGCAAAGGTTTGCGCGAACCATAGGCACACCCAACTTTGCAAGCGTTGACAATGTGTGCAGCAAGGCAAGGGCACTGGCGGACAAGTACACGTTCGGTCAGAAATGCTTTCCCGACCACACTCACTCGTCCAAGTGCCTAGTGGTATGGGGCAGGAACAGCTTGGACACCGGTGGAGAGTCAAGGATGGGGATAATCAAACAAGCCCAGGAGAACGACACGAAAATCCTCGTTATCGACCCACGCGAGACAAGCATGACCAGACAGGCGGACCAGTGGATAAAGCCCAAACCAGGAAGCGACGGGTACCTTGGGCTGGGTTTCATAAAGACCATCATCGAGGAGGAGCTGTTCGACAGGGAGTTCATAGAGGGGTACACTGTTGGATTTGAGGAGCTGACTGAATCACTCATGAGGTACAGCTTCGAGGAGCTTGAACGAGAGACATGGGTTCCAGCCGAGGACATCAAACAGTTCGCAAGGACATACGCGACATCAAAGCCAGCAGCAATCCAGACGGGAAATCCTCTGGACCAGACACCCAACTCGTACCAGAGCTGCAGGGCAATCAGCATACTCAGGGCGATAACCGGAAACCTGGACGTGCCAGGCGGCGAGATCATGGCAAATATGGTACCATTTTTGAACATCGTCGATGTCCCGAACAAGAGCAAACGCTCTGGAATCGGCTCCGAGTTCAAGGTCGCCGCAAGCATCGGGCTGGCACCCAGCCAAGCCTGCCTCAGAGCAGCCGTGACCGGTGAACCATACCACATCAAAGCCTCCCTGATATTCGGGAGCAACCCATTGATGACCTACGCTAACACCGAGGGAGTCCACGAAGCGTTGATGGGTTTGGACCTGCTGGTGACTGCTGAATACTTCATGACCCCGACCGCTCTGCACAGCGACATCATCCTACCAGCTGCAGCCCAGCACGAGTACAATGATTTCAGCCCAAAGTTTGGTCACATCGTGGCGCGCCCAAAGATAATCGAGCCCCCAGGCGAGTGCAAGCCGGACATCCAGTGGATCAACCAGCTGGCGAAAAAGATGGAGCTTGAGGGCTTCTGGGATACACCAAAGGAGGCGTTCGATGAGATACTTGAACCATCAGGTTACTCATTCGAGGAACTGGTCGAGCATGGACCAGTCTGGGCTCCACACAGGTACAGAAAGTACGTCGATGAAGGCTTCAAGACCCCCTCGGGAAAGGTTGAACTCTACAGTGAGGCACTTGAGGAGATGGGCGTACCTCCGCTCCCAACCATGGTTGAGCACGTGACATCAATCGAGGCTTTCCCGTTGGTGATGACCTCGGGAAAGGACTCTTTCTACTACCATAGTAGCTGGAGGATGCTCCCCTCGCTGAGGCGGCTATCAAAAGAGCCTTTCGTAGAAGTACACCCCGATACAGCTAAGGAATGGAAGCTGGTTGAGGGCGAGATGGCGTACATCGAGACCTCAGAGGGCAGGATAGCCCAGAGGGTTAAACTCAACGATAGCCTGGACCCAAGGATAGTGTATGTCGCCCACGGCTGGTGGTTCCCCGAGAAGGAGGACTTGGGCTGGAGGGAGGCAAACGAGAACATCCTAACCAAGTGGGATGGCCCCAAATGCCAAGCCATGGGAGCCGTCACGTTCAGGGGGATACCGTGCAGGCTAGCCCCCGTGGAATAACACAGCTTTTACAGTAGTAACCCAAACCCTTCAGCATGAACTGTCAACTGGCCGCGTATATCGGCGACAGAGACCTGAACAAGATATTACTGGACAGCATCAAGGAGCAGGAGCCACTCTACGGTGGTCACGCGACCGGGATGGGCGTCCTCAACGGCAAGAACATTGACATCGTGAAGGCAGCCGGACACCTTGAGCACGTCAAAAAAGTGTCTGACATCGAGAAGATCAACGGCACATGCGGAATGGCGCACGCACGTTACAGCGACAACGCCAAGGACATCGAGGGGTACAACTTGGACGAGATGGCCCACCCGTACATCAGCGATGATGGACGCATCGCGTTAATGCACAACGGGGGCATCGCCAACTACAAGGAGCTCTGGAAGGACCTGGAGAAGGAGCACACTTTCAGGAGCTGGGGCGAGAAAGTGGATGACATCACCGATAGCGAAGTGGCTGTCCACATGCTAAGCGACGCCTACAACGAGGGAATGAGCATGGTGGAGGCGTTCCAGCACATCGCACCCAAGCTGACTGGTACGTTCCTGCTAGCCGCGATCAACGTGGAGGAGCTGGACACGGTGTACGTCTGTAACTGGTACCAGCCCTGCTACATCGGACTTGGCAAGGACGAGGTCATGTTCGTAAGCAGTAGGAGGGGTCTGAAGTATGCCGGGATGGACAGGTACTTTGCGCCACCCAAGAACAGTGTCATGAAGCTCACCCGTAAGGGCGTTGAGATTCACGTCATGGACCCGGACAGGGAGATTCCGCTACTCATCATGAACGAGTTCAAAGCGAAGCGGATGATAAAGGAGGAGCTTGAGAAGGGCGAGAAGGATGTCCGTGTGCTCTGGTACAGTTTCCACCCTGAGGGATGGGCCGAGGTCTACGGCGTCTCGCCCGAGGACTGGAGGAAGTACCGTAAGGCCGGTATCTACGAGATGAACACCTACTTCCAAGTGCTTGAGAGCATGGTCAAGGATGGCATCATCGTTGAGTCGGTTGATCCCCGTCTTGAGGGGGGAATAGAGGGCGTCCCCAGGTACAGCTACAGGCTGGCCTGACCATTTTTACAAACGTTTATATAATTTAGGCACGCCTAAATTTCTGATTGGGTTTGAGCAGCGAAAGCGTAGAAGAATACCTTGAAGCCATCTACAGCATCAACGAGAAAGGCACACAAGCGAAAAACCAGGAACTAGCAGAGAAACTCAAGGTAAGCCCACCAAGCGTCACCCAGATGATCCAAAGGCTAGCCGAGGAAGGACTCGTGGATTACGAGCCCTACAAGGGAGCAACATTAACAGGCAAGGGAATGGCCCTCGCCCAGAAAGTTGTACGCAAACATAGGCTACTGGAGCGTTTCCTCTACGATTTCCTCAAGCTACCACTAGAAAAGGTGCACGACGAGGCTTGCAGGATGGAGCACAGCATCAGCGACGAGGCAACCATGGCGCTATGCAAGGCACTGGACAAACCAGAGCTATGCCCCGACGCACTACCGATACCCACCTGCCCACACGAAGACGGCGAGTGCAACTCATGCGCCGAGATCCGGGAAAACCTAGAACACGAGCACCCGTTGATCACCCAGCTAAGCAACCTCAAACCCGGAGAAGAAGGACAGGTCGCGTTCATACGAAGCGGTAGACGTTCAGGTAAACGCATACAGGATATGGGTTTGACCCCAGGAACGTTCATCAAGATGGTGAACGCCGCTCCGTTCAAGGGACCAGTAGAGATCGAAGTCAGGGGCACATCAGTCGCCCTTGGCAGACACTTGGCGGGACAGGTGTATATTCAAGTGGAGGATGAGGGAAAACCGTGGAAGAGGGCACACCCCCACGGCCCACACCATGGGATAAGAAACAGGTAAGTGAACAGTTTTGAGCGAAAAAATCACGATGGCCCTAGCGGGTAATGCGAATGTCGGCAAGAGCGTCATATTCAACCAGTTAACGGGGCTACACCAGCACGTCGGCAACTGGCCAGGCAAGACTGTTGAGCGAGCCGAGGGCACCCTCGTGTTCGAGGGAAAGGAGATCGACATCATTGACCTGCCTGGAATCTACAGCCTCAGCACTTACAGCATCGAGGAGATCGTTAGCAGGGACTATATCGCCGTTGAGCAGCCGGATGTTATAATTAACGTGGTTGACGCTGGTAGCCTGGAAAGGAACCTAGCCTTCACCATACAGCTCATGGAGCTTGAGCCTAGGATGGTCATCGCCCTCAACCAGATTGATGTCGCGGAGGGCAAGGGGATACTGGTCTATCCCGAGGAATTGTCCAAGGAGCTTGGAGTACCAGTCATCCCAACTGTAGCGGTAAAGGGCGCTGGTCTCACGGACCTGATTAAGGCTTCAATTGAAACCATCACAGGGGACGCTGTGGAGCCATTGGAATACGGCTCCGAGATCGAGGAGCAGATCCAAAAGGTGATGGAGGAGAACAAAGTTGATACGCCCTACCCTGACCGCTGGGTCGCCTTGAAGCTCCTAGATGGTGACGAGGAGATCGAGAAGATAGTCTACGAGCAGCAGCCAGAGCTAAAAGGTATAGTGGGTTCAGGAATAGCCCAGATAGAGAGCCTGCACGGGCACGATGTGAGCAGCGTCATCACGTCCGAGCGATACGCGATGGCTAGCACCGTAGCTAACAAGACCACGAGTCATGTTATCCCCGATAAAACATTGAAGGATCGAATCGAGGAGGTCTCAAGCCACCCGATTCTCGGATACGTTGTGATGGTAGCCAGCATCTTAACCGTGTTCTACTCGATATTCAGCTTCGGAGACTGGCTTGCAGGTGTACTTGACTTGTTCTTCGGGGCAACAAAAGACGCATTTTTCAACGCGTTCGGCGAGACGGGGACAACTTCGTTCCTCTGGGACGCAGTAGCCGAGGGTTTCGCTGGCGGAATCATAGTAGCTTTGCCCTATATCACACCGTTCTACCTCGTGCTATCGCTGTTAGAGGACTCAGGTTATTTAGCGAGGGTAGCATACTTGATGGACTCGGCGATGCACGCGATTGGGCTGCACGGGAAAGGATTCATACCGGTTATGCTCGGGTTCGGGTGTAACGTACCCGCGGTCCTCGGGGCGAGGATCATGGAGACCGAGAGGGAGCGGTTGATCTGCGCCTTCGTCGCCAGCCTTGTGCCTTGCGCCGCCAGGAGCATGGTGATCATGGGGCTAGTCGCGGCTTACGTTGGATTCGAGTACGCGATTCTCCTCTACGTGATCGACTTCATACTGATATTCATCCTCGGGAGGATGGCTTACAAGGTAGCCCCGGATGAGCCAGTGGGTCTCATAATGGAGATGCCCAGCTTCAGGTTGCCCAGCCTTAAAACTACAGCCCAGAGAACCTGGTTCAGGTTAAAGCACTTCATCTTCGAGGCGTTGCCTATCATGGTCTATGGTAACTTTATCATACAGGTGGCGGCGATCATTGGTCTCCTCCAAATAGTGGAGGGCTGGATGAGCCCGATAACTGTGGGCTGGCTTGGTTTGCCGACAGCTGCAGGAGTAGTATTGATATTCGGTGTACTCAGGAAGGAGCTTACGCTGGTATTACTGGGAACCCTGATGGGGACAACGGACTTCTCGATGATACTGACTCCAATCCAGATGTTCGTGTTTGCCTTCGTTGTAATGGTTTACGTGCCATGCGTATCAACCATAGCGGCACTGGTCAAGGAGTTCGGGATAAGGAACGCGGGAATAATCAGCGCGGTTCAAGTGTTCACCGCCGTACTACTGGGCGGTATTATACTCAGGGTCTTCCCGCTGCTGGGTCTCCTCTAAGACCCCGTAATATCCTAGGATCATCCGGGTTAGTGTAATCGACCACAAGGTCCGCGGACTCAAGGGGCTTGCACTCCTCGTGGTAGAGCCGCTGCCCGGGAACGTACCTCACCCTGTACTTTCTCTCGATCTCATCCTTCTCGCCGGGGTCGCGTTCAACCCCCCTTCTCAGTGACTCCTCGGGGGAGATGTGGAGGTAAATGGTGTAGTCCCAGAAACTCCTCAACTCGGATCGGAACGAGAAAACGCCCTCAAAGACAAGGATTGATCCCGGTTTTGGTGTTAAAACGGGTTCATCTGTAGGTTTATCGACGCGGTAATCGAAGACAGATGTCCTGTACGGGGACCCCTCTTTCAATGGGGTGAGGAGCACACTCTCCAACGCCTCGATGTTGAACGAGTCCCGGTAATACCCCTCCGGGCTATCCCTGCCCATCCGGTACCTCACTTCCCGAGGGTTGTGGAACCCATCCATAGACGCCTCGACAACTTCTAACCCCCTCACCCGGAGCTCACGAGATAGTTTAGACGCGAACGTCGTTTTTCCGGCAGCATCCACGCCATCAATCCCAACGAAGAAAACGCCTTCGCCTTTTCTGCTATCTATCTTTTCACAAATTCTCCCGAGGAGAGCCGAGTGCTCCATGGATTACCTACATCATTTTCGGTTAACAGGTTAACGGTGAGTTGTCGCAACTGTGAAATATCCAACGCACAAGGGACGGGTATGGATTCACGAGAAGCACTCTACCTAGACCCCAACCTGGACAACACCGATGCTACCATCGAGGCTGCCAAGAAAAGGGCGATTGAACTCGGTTTGGAGTACGTGGTGGTCGCATCCAGCAGTGGATCAACTGGAGTGAAGGCGGCTGAGGCGTTCAAGGACACGGGAATCAAGGTCGTAGTGGTGACATTGTTCGCCACAAGCACAAGCAAGCCAAACCCTGACAGCATCAACAGGATAAGAGAACTGGGGGGAGAGGTGGTTACCTCAACCCACGCCTTGATGGGAGTCCCCGAGAGCCTAGCCAAGATAAATGAGGGCTACGTGACCCCAAACACAATGATCAGGGAGGTGCTAAGGCGGTTCAGCCAAGGCACCAACGTTGTCGCTGATATAGTGATGATGGCGTGTGACCACGGAGCCGTTCCCGAGGGCGTTGAGGTCATGGCGATAGCCGGCATGGGCAACAAAGCGGACACGGCGTGGATCATCCGCGCCGCAGGATCGTTCAAGTTCTTTGACAAGATAACCGGAATAGAGTTCAGGGAGCTCGTGGCGCTCCCGAGGACCAAAAAGTTCTGGTAGGGCTAGATTGTTCCATACTTCTGGAACACATCGTAGAGCCCGGCACCCTTCTTGAGCTCGTCACGGGTCATAGACTCACGTGCAACCACGTCCAGAGCCTCCTCCACAGCTTTCTCGGCAACCTCCTTTGGCACAACTACAACGCCATCCACATCGGCGATGACAAGGTCACCCGGGCTCACAGATACACCGCATACCTCAACCGGACACCCATGGTCAACCGCGATGAGCCTGCCCTTGCTGCTGATGGGGTTGATGCCGACGGCGAAGACGGGGAACTTCATCTCACGGATGAGCTTAACGTCCCTCGCCACTCCCTCGATGATGGCTCCCTTGGCTCCACGATAAGTAGCAGCCGTTGAGAGCAGCTCTCCCCAGAGGGCTGCCCTCTCGGACCCGCCTGCCGCGACCATCATCACCTCGTCCTCCTTGAGGCTGTCAATGGCCTGGAACTGCTTCGTGAACGTGTCCTGCCCGAAATCATAGGTGTCAGTCATCAGCATCGTCGCCGCGTAGGCGACGATAACAGATTCATCGTCCAGTGGGCGAATCATGGTGCCCATGGACTGTCCCCTGATTCCCATACCGTCCAGCACGTCGCTCATGACGCTGCTGGGTATCTTCTCCTCAACCAGTTTGAGATCAATCAAAGTAATCATGGAAAAATATGGTTCATCTGTTTTAGGATGTTCGATGAACCAATCTGTTTTTGTTCAAGATACGAGTATTTCGAGGAGATACTCATGAGCGACTACTACGAGACCAACAAGAAGCGGTGGAACGAGCTGGTTGGAATCCATGCGGACTCCGAGGAGTACGACATAGATGGATTCCTCGCGGGAACGAACACTGTGAAGCCAGTTGAGAAGGAGATACTGGGCGATGTATCCGGTAAGAGCCTGCTGCACCTCCAGTGCCACTTCGGGATGGACACCATCAGCTGGTCCCGTCTAGGAGCCAAGGCGACAGGCGTCGATTTCAGCGAGACAGCGATAGAGCTAGCGAGAGAACTCGCCAAGAAGGCGGGAACAGACACGGAGTTCGTTGTCAGCAACGTCTACGATCTCCGCGACAACCTGCAAGGACAGTATGACATAGTGTACACCAGCATCGGTGTGCTCTGCTGGTTACAGGACATCAAGGAGTGGGGAAAGATAATCGCACATTTCCTGAAATCAGGTGGAACATTCCTCGTCTATGAGTCTCACCCCTTCATGTGGGTGTTCGACGACGAGTCCGAGGGACTGGAAATCAAGTACAGCTACTGGCACAACAAGGAGCCGTTGACGTGGGAGGATGACGGGACCTACGCTAACCAGGACGCCAAGGTTGAGAACAAGAAAAGCTACGAGTGGCAGCACTCCGTCAGCGACGTATTGAACAGCCTAATCAAGGCTGGGCTACGAATCGAGGAGATTGGAGAGTACCCGGACCTCTGGTGGCAGTACCTGCCCATGGCTGAGCCCGTGGGAGAGGGAAGATACCTGATACCTGGTAACAAACTGCCCCAGATGTGGAGCGTAAAAGCCGTAAAGCCCTAGAGGGGAATATCCAGGGTCTCTTTCTGGGTGCTGAACGAGATGCTGCTAAGGCACTTCTCAACGCCCTCAATGTACCGGAGCTTGTTGTTGATGAAGTCACCGATCTCCTGAACGTTGTTGGTCTTCATCTTCACCAGGATATCCCAGTCACCGGCAACGATGTGAACCTCCTGTACGTGGGGGTACTCCGCGATCTGGTGCGCAATTGTGTTGATGTTCAGCGGCGTGTTGTTGGGGTCCTTGAACCTCATGGTGATGAGCAGGAAACTCGTCGTGGGTAATCCCAGCTTGACGGGGTCCAGTATGGGCTTGTACCCGAGGATCACACCGTTCTCCTCCATCTTCTTCACCCTGTTATATACGGTCGTCACTGGTATTCCGAGCTCGCTGGCTATCGCCTTGTAGGACTTCGTCATGTCCTCCTGTAGCAGCCGAAGTATCTGACGGTCCTTGTCATCGACCAACATATCGGAACATCATTCCATCAAGTAGTATAAAAAATGAATGAATTGAAGCATTGATGGCTCCAGATGGATAGTAAAATGAAGATTATTCAATATGGTGGACATTTGATTGGACCCGTCTATGGCTAGGACATTTTATATCAGCCACTGTGCATGTCTTGAACGATTTTATGATCAAGAGAGAGACGATCTACTTCGAGGAAGGCGGAGAGGAGCTCACAGAGGAGACCCTGAAAGCCTCTCTCGATGCAGCGAAGGAGCTAGACATCAAGACCATATTGGTTGCGTCAACCAGCGGTGTAACCGGAGTAAAGGCAGCGGAGATGTACAAGGACAGCGGGGTCCAGCTGATTGTGGTCGGCCACCAGATGGGGTTCCCGGTGCCAAAGGTCCAGCAGTTCAAACCAGAACACTATGACAAAATAGTAGAGCTTGGTGGAGTAGTTAACCTTGGAACTGATGTTGTCACGAACAGCATCAGGAGACGCCAGAAGATGGGGCATAGCCCAATGAGCATAATCACCCAGACGCTGATCAGCCAGAAGGTCAAGGTCAACGTGGAGATAGTCGCAAAGGCTTGTGACGCCGGACAGGTATTACCCGGTGACAAGGTCATCAGTATCGCTGGGAGCCACAAGGGAGCCGACACATCAGTCGTCTACCTGGCCAATGACAGCGCCAACATCCTTGACATCAAGCCGTTGTTGTACATCTGCTTCCCCATGAGCAGGGAGAAAGCGGACAAAGAGTACTTCGCAAAGAGGGCTGCAGCCCAGAAGAAGGATTAAGAGTCATCTTATATCCATTCAACCCTTTTTCTAGTCCATGAAACCATTCCCAGTTTTACTCACATTCGACCTCGACGGCGAGACCGCATTCGAGGAGATGCACCCCGGGATACCTTACTACGTCACCCAGGGAGGATACGGACCCAGGAAGGGCGTCTACCGCATCATGGACCTTCTCGACGAGTACGATATCAAGGGCACATTCTGCGTCGTCGGCAAGACCGCTGAGCGTTACCCCGAGGCGGTTGAGGAGATAATCAGCAGAGGACATGAGATATCCTGTCACGGGTACACCCACAGGGGTTACAACGCGTTGGAACCCGAGGTTGAACGGGATTACATCGTTAAGAGCAGGGAGATTCTAGAGGATTTCACCGGCGAGAGGATCGTCGGACACAGGACCCCACGCTGGAGGCCCAGCGAGAGGACCCACAAGAACCTGCTAGAGATGGGTTTCAAGTGGAACAGTGACTACATGGGAGCCGAGGACAGCTTCTGGAGCATCATAGATGGGAAAGAGTCCAAGCTGCTTGAGATTCCCGTTGCTTACAACCTTGACGACTGGACCTTCTACTATGACTGGGGCTCAACGGTGGCGGAGACGGTTGATGTCTGGGAGATCGAGTTCGACGCCCGTTACAAGGACAGAACAATGTACTGCCTCACCAACCACCCGCAGGTAACCGGGAGACCATCGAGGCTCCTCACCCTAAAGGGCATCATCGAGTACGCCCTCAAGTTCCCTGACGTGGAGTTCATGAAAACAACGGACTACGTCAAGGAGTACTGGAGTTAACCGAAAAGGTACTCCAATGCTTTTTCCTTGACTTCCAAGACCTTTTCCGTCTCGATCATTTCCCCCGCGTACTCGATCACGATGCTGAGTTTACCGGATACAGTTACTACCCCTACAACCATGTAGATACTGGTCAAGGGGAACGCCCCACCGGGGTTCATGAGCATCCTGTCCAGCTCGATTGAGCCATACGTCCTCGGGAAAGGCATCCGTGTTAGGTTGGTAACGGCTGCACCCATGGTGAGTTTGTACCTTGTCTCCATCTCGTTTCGTTTCAAGAGCTTGGTTACCGTGTCCTGGCGTTTGCTGAACTCGTTAACCTTGGATCCTTCTGGGGCTATGTCACCGAGGAGCTTGTAGTTGAACGCCTCCAGTAGGGAGGGCTCTAGGTAGGCCCAGTTCAGCCCGTCCTTGAATATCTCCTTGTTCGTGTATAGGGGCTTGACCTTCTTGTTCAAGGCTCTGGCGTTGTCCCAGAAGCCCTTGGAGTGGTCGTAGGGCAGGTCAGGGGTTATAGCTCCGGCAAAGTAACCCATCGCCTCACCAGGTTTCTTTACCAGTGAGTCTCTCAGGTTACCTGCGATTGCTGTGATATTTCGTTTTGGACCTTTAGTCACTATGGACTGGAGTGCTCCGCTGAAAGCGGAGGTCAATGCGCTGTTTACGGAGGTCTGCTCTTCCTTGCATCGTTTGACTAGGGCGGTTGTTTCCTCTTCGTCGAGTTCCACTGGGATGACTTTGTGGGTAAAGTTGGACCAATAGGCCTCGTTCAGGGTCTCATAGTCCTGCTGTGTGACGTTTAATCGTTCCTTCAGCCAGCCCTTGTTGATCCTGTTTATCAGCATCTTGGCTACAAAGTTCAGTTTCAAGCCTACGGGTAGGTTGTCCTTGCTGATAGGCTCAGGAATTGGGAGGACCTCGACTTCTTTGTCTGGGTCTCCCATGTGTTCCAGAAGGTCCCTAGCCAGGTATGCCAGTGAGAGCCCGTCACAGATTGTGTGGTGGCAGATGATCAGTATCTCTGAGACCGTTGGGGAGTATAATCTGATGAACCTAATGGCGGGTCGCTCAGTGAAGTCAAATGGGTTCTCCGAGTCTGCATGCATTACGTTGATCCAGTGTTCGTCTGATTGCCTCTGGATACTTGTTACTGGGATGTCTCCGACGCCCTCGGTTGTGAGCCATGAGTCGTTATTCTCGTCGTCATGGATTCTCATCCGTAGGTTGATGTGTCTACGCTGTACCTTTTTGACGGCTTCTTCTAGTTCCTCGTGGGTTGTTTCGCCTTTGATTCTGGCTACGAGGGTTACTATCGAGAAGGGTGACCTGAAAAGGAAGCTTTCCTGGGGAGTGAGTTTTCGTTTGTAGTTTTCACTCTTGTTTTCAAACATTGATTTGGTTCAGGGTTCAATAACGGTCTACACATATAAATATTTTGAACAATGTTCAAAATTCTACGGGTTTTCCTGTGAGAAATTGTAGGATGCGGCCGCCATGGCCGTCATATAGTCTATTAACTCCTCATCTGAATCAAACAAGGGCTCTATGAAGAGATGGCGATGAATCAACGCGTCAACCATACCGTTCATCAACAGGACATCCTTCATCTTGATGTTCCCTCCTTCAATCTCCTCCTGCATCCCAGAGTCCCGCTGGTGTTTGATGCTACGGAAAATGTCCTTACGGGCGTAGATCGCCTGATCAAACGCCCTGTAAAGCTCCTTGTACTCCTTATGGAGTTCTAGGCTTCGTGATATCTGGGTCCTCAGGTCGAGGCTCATGCTCTCCAACTGTTCCGCCAATACCCGCTCATACAACCCGGCGGCTATCGAGGCTTTACCATCAGGGAAATAATAGTAGACCGTGCCGATGCTTACCCCAGCTTTTTTCGCGACCTGTCTGGTGGTCAGGTCCTCGTATCCTACATCGTTCACGAGGTCAGTGAATGCTTTGTACATTGATTCAAGTTTCTTTTCCTTGATCTCGGCACGTTTCATACCCATTATTATGAACAGTGTTCAGAAAAAGGGTTGTGTTTTCACCATAACAATTCAAATAACCCTCAGGATGTCACACCTTGGGGTAAATATTGTGACAGATTACGATAGGGCTTACACTTTCATCTACTACAAGAACATCAAGGAGTCGGAGCCATTCTACAGGGACCTTCTCGGATTACGATTAGAATACGAGAGTGACTGGGTAACACGTTACTGGGTCACTGACGACTACGCGATAGCTGCAGTCCAGTCAGGAAGAGGCTTCATGAACGCCATGGACGACAAGCCAGTCATCCTCTGCATAGGCATGAAAGACGAGGCAGACATCTGGGCTCTATACAAGAAGCTCAAGGACGCGGGTGTCAAGATGCGCACCAGCGAGGTTGAGCTACGTGAGACAGAGGGCAGGATATTCTTCTGCGAGGACCCCGAGGGGTACATCGTGGAAGTTGTTCAGAGGCCAAAGTAGTGAAGCGAGTACTGGTAGTGGAGAACAGCGGCATCGAGACCCTCGCTCAGTATCCAAGGATACTTGAAGAGGAGGGCGCGGATGTCACGGTATTCAAGGCGCACTCCATGAAGGAGGGCGACGAGTTCCCTTCAACCGAGGACTACGGGGGCTTCATCTTCGGTGCCATGCCCGAGGATGTCCACGAGAAAGACGACCACTACTGGATGACCAAGGAATGGGATTACCTCCAGGATGTAATCGAAAGCAGGAAACCGGTATTTGGTCTCTGTGGAGGCGGTCAATTCCTTGCATACAGGCTTGGAGCCAAAGTTGGTCCCTGTCCAAGGGAGATCGGTGTCTACACAATCAGGTTAACCGATGAGGGTGTCAACGATCCACTGTTCAAGGGGCTCCCGAGGGCGTTCAAGGGATTCCTCTGGCACGGAAACACGTTCCAGGTACCGGAGGGTGGGGCATTAACAGCAACCGGCGATCCCTGCCCAATTGAGGGCTTCGTTAAGGATAACGTCAGGGGCTTCCTGTTCCACTTCGAGGTGACGGGTGATGATCTTGAGAAATGGATGGATCACTGGGAGGAAGGCTTGAGTGCGATTAACAAGACCCGCTCGCAAGTTGTCTCAAATGTCCGTGCGGCAGAGGATGAAATGCTTCGAAACGCGAGGACCGTTGTCAGAAACTTTATTGAATTAATTTAGGCGAGGTATGCCTCGCATCTTTTGGCGGTCAGATTAGAGTACCGCTCAGATACCTTCTCGATGAAACTGTCAACGTGTTCCTCCTCCACCAGGTTAACTGTACAGCCACCGAACCCGGCTCCAGTCATTCTTGCACCCAGACAAGCGTCAATGTCGGCTGTTGAATCAACAAGGATGTCAAGGTGTTTGCTGGATACCTCGTAGTCGTGTCTGAGGCTCTCGTGGCTGTCGTACATTAGCTGCCCGAAGCCCTCCATGTCTCCTTTCCCGAGGAGGCTGAGAGTGTCCAGAACCCGTTGGTTTTCGGTAACCACGTGCCTCGCACGGTTAGCAACGGTTTCAGGTAGGCTATCCCAGCAGGATAGAAGCATCTCCTCGTCAACGTCTCTAAGAGCTTTAACCTCGGGGTGAACTCTCTGGATGATCGAGACGGCTTCCTCGCACTGAGCCTTCCTCACGTTGTACGCTGAGCTCGCTAGCTCCCTCGACATCATCGAGTTGAGAATTACCACCTTGTAGCCCGGTGCTAGGCTGTGGAGGCTGTGCTCATTGGTCCTGCAGTCCACAAAGAGGGCTTTCCCGTACTGCCCCAAGCTACTGACGAACTGGTCCATGATGCCCGACTGGACGCCAACGAAATCGTTCTCGCACTGTTTGCCGACGTACGCCATCTCGATGGGGTCGAGCCCGAGGCTGAATGTCTCGTTGAGCGCCCTGACCACTGATGTCTCCAGTGCCGCGCTGCTGCTGAGTCCAGCACCAAGAGGCACGTTGCCCTGAATGCTCAAGTCGAAGCCATATACCTCGTATCCCCGCTTCCCGAGGGCGTCAACAACCCCTAGGACATAGTTGGCCCAGAGGTGATCCGGGTCGAACTTGATTGATGAAAGCGTGTACTCGGCTCTGTCTGAGAAGTCCAACGCCTGAAGCCGTATTTTCCCGTCTCTACGAGGGTTGATTGCAGTCCAGATGAAGCGGTCGATTGGAGTCGGTAACACGTACCCGTCGTTGTAGTCGGTGTGCTCGCCGATGAGGTTGACCCTCCCCGGAGCTTTGAATACCTCCGGCTCAGTGCCGTAGGCTTTGATGTGCTCCTCGACGAGCCTAGACATCGTTGATCATCACTCCACGCAGCTCCTCGGCTGCGTCCTCGGGGCTCGTCACGTTGATGTGTGCCCCAGCCCCGGTTTCGCTTCCGGCGAGGTACTTGAGCTTGTCCCGGCTTCGGTGAGGTGGGAAGAACTCTACGGCGAAGTGGTGGTACGGGTACTCTCCTCCATCTGTGGGGTTCTGGTGCAGAGCCATGATAAAAGGCAGCTTAAACCCAAACAAGCGGTCGTATTTCTGGAGAACCGTCTTCAAAGCCTCGGCTAGTAGTGGTTTCTCATAGTCCTTGATCTCCGCGAGGCTGCCCATATGCCTCCTCGGGAGGATATTCACCTCGTAGCTCCACTTGGACCAGTAGGGAACGAACGCGATGAATCCATCGTTTACGTGAACTAATCTGTCCTCGGATTCCAGTTCACGACTGATGGTCTCACAGAACACGCATTTCCCATTCTCTTCGTGGTAAGCCTTGGAACCATCCAGCCTTCTCTCGATGAACGGTGGAGTGAACGGGTAACCGTAGAGCTGCCCGTGGGGATGTTGTAGAGTGACGCCGATCTCCTCGCCCCGGTTCTCGAAGATGAAAACATAGTCAACGGCTTCCTCGGCCCCAACCTCCTCGTACCTCTCCTTCCAGAGAGTAACCAGCCGTATCATGTGGTCGAGAGGGTACTCACCAAGCACACCATCGTGGTCGCTACTGTACAGAATAACCTCGCAGACGCCCCTACCGGGTGCAGACTTGTAGAAATCATCAACCGAATTTACTTCATGTGCATCCAGCTGGAGGCTTGGGAACCTGTTTGGGAGAACCAGTAGGTCATAATCCTCTGGTACCTCCTCGGAGCCGGGGTCAAAGGGACACCCCTTAGATGGCATAACAGGTCGCTTCTGCCTCTTCGTCGCCATTATCACCCACTCGCGTGTAATCGGGTTCCACCGGAGCTCTGACATGTTTCGTATCTTCTGGCATCAAATCCGTATTTAACACCAGCCTCGTTGAAGTTATTAGCCAGTGAAACACCCATTCCTGCATGATTAAGACGAACAAGGACAAGCTCCTCACCCTCGCGTTCCAAGGTGAGGTCGTCCCGGCTCAGGTGGTGCGAACCTACCAAGCGACCTGGGACGGAAGGGCCAAGATGTGCATCGGCGTCGGTGGAATCAACTACAACCTGAAGCCCGGAACGGAGATATTCGGGTGGGCCAACGGCGACAGGGCGGAGCCCGGAGTATCCACGGATGGAACCGGGAACGATGGTCAGAAAGGTGGATATCGCCAGAAGACCGGGGTTGGAAACAAGGTCACCATGATCAGCGGTGACGCCAAAGGTGATGTCGGCACCATCATCGGCAAGCACGGGTACAGGCTGCCAAACAACGCCCAGCATGTCCAAGTACACTTCAGCGATGAGACGCTAGACAAGCTAAGCATCGGTGACAAGCTACGTGTCAAGGGACAGTGCATCGGTCTTCAGATAGAGGGGCACGAGGACGTGATGGTGCACAGTTGCAGCCCCGAGCTACTTGAGAAAATGGGCATCGAGGAGGAGGATGGAAAACTCATAGTGCCGGTAGCCCTTGAGGTGCCAGCCAAGATTGTTGGAGCAGGCTATGGCACACAGGCGCACAGCAGCCACATCGACATCCAGACCTGTTACCCTCCAGACATCGAGGAGTACGGGCTGGACAAACTCAGGTTCGGTGACATAGTAGCGTTGAAGGACGTCTCAAGCAACTATGGACGCCACTACTACCGTGGAGCAACAACAATAGGCATAATCACCAGTGGTCCAAGCGAGCTCAGCGGAATGGGCATCGGTGTGACTACAATCCTTAGCCACCTAGAGGGAAAGCTTGTACCCGTCCTATCCGAGGGCGCCAACCTGAAAAACATCCTGGAGCTGGAGTGATGAAGATAAACAAGAACAGGCTCATCGAGACCGCCGTACAGGGTGTAGTACAGCCTGCCAGCGGACGAGGCTTCAGCGTCATGTGGGACGGCACACCCAAGAACAGCATCGGAACCGCCAGCATCAACTACACGGCATCAGTCGGAGACCCAGTCTACAAGTGGCAGGACGCCGATCACGTCGAGCCAGACGTAACAATACAGGGAAGAGACAAGAAAAGCCCAAGCGACTGCGCCATGGCTTCACTCGCCTGCATCGGGAACCCTGCACAGGTTGTGTCCGGTGACGCGAAGGGAGAGAAAGGAGTTTTCATTGGACGCCACGCAGGAGCAGACGACATTGTCTGGTTTCCCGACGAGGTCAGGGACAAGCTCAACATCGACGACAAGATACAGATCAGGGCCAAGGGGGTTGGACTAGCAATCGAGGGCTTTGAGGGTGTGAAGGTTAACAAGTGCAGCCCCGAGTTCATCGAGAAGATCGGAATAGAGGCAAAAAATGGAAAGCTTGTGGTACCCGTCACCGCTGTTCTGCCCGGATACATCCTCGGTGCAGGTATTGGCTACGACGCAAACGTGGAGACAGTTGACTATGACATCCAGACAACCTGCCCCGAGACAAACGAGGAGTTCAATCTGGCAGATTTGCGACTGGGTGACATCATCGCGATAGAGAACCACTATGACGCATGGGGAAGGGGAAGATACGACGGCGCTGTCACCATTGGAGTGATCGTACACGGTTGGAGTGACTTTGCCGGGCATGGGCCGGGCGTAAACCCGATCCTCGCCGCTAAGAACGGAGAGATTGAAACGAGGATTGACCCCGACAGCAATATCTCATATATCCTCGGCATCAAGGAGAAGCCACAATGACCCTGCCTGAAGTACCCGAGACCTACAGTCTCTTCGGAGAGCCACTGTACAAGAGCCCAATCATGCTCTGGCTCCCCGAGGACCCGGAGGCATACGAGGCGAAGATGAAGGAGCTCAACGACGACTACGAGAAAGCCAAAGCCGACTGCTTAGCGAACCCTGATGACCCGGAGAAGCTCCTCTGGTTCGCGAGGAAGACCGAGATTCTAGGCAACTTCATGGAGTCAACCGGATTATACAGCGTCGGCATCAAGAAGTGGCCCGATAACCCACAGTTTTACAGGTTCAGGGGACACCGGTTCGCGTTGCTACGAAGGCTGGACCTAGCGATAAAGGACTTCCTGAAGGCAGCTGAGCTCATCGAGGGGAAGGAGGATATCCCCGAGGTGTACGCCAGCGGCCCCAACCCGGACAAGCTGGGAACATCCAGCTTCAACTGGAACGTCTACTACCACCAGGGGTTCACGTACATCGCCGCTGGTATGTTCGAGGAGGCCGAGAAGGCTTACTGGAAGTGCTTCGAGAACATCGATGTCACGGAGAGCGCCGTCTCAACCACACACTGGATAATCATGACTCTACAACGGCAGGGCAAGATGGACGAGGTGGAGAAGCTACTGGACAAGATCGATTTAGACATGGACCTAATCGAGGTTGGAGCCTACTATGACACCCTCAAGATGTACAAGGGAGTCTACACACCAGACGAGCTGCTGGACATGTACCGCGACAAGGACGGCGTCAGCTTCATGGTTCCAGCACAGGCAATCGCCAACATGTACATGTCCGAGGGACGGACCGATGAAGCTGCTGAGCTATACAAGGAACTCCACACGAAAGGAAACTGGACCGGTGGAGTGCACCTGATCGCTGAGGCTGAGCTCAGGGCTCTAGGTATCGAGCCTTAACCTCGGCGAGGAAACCATCAACCGCCTTCAGGGCTTCCTCTTTTTCCTCGTATGACACCAGTTTCATGTACTTGTTGCCGTTGAGCATAGCCGAGGGTTTCCTTCCATCGGTCTTCTTCCAGAGGAGAAGAATGGGCTTGCCCCACTCCTCTGCTTTGCCTATCTCGTAGCCTACTCCAAGGCTGGGGGCGGTTATCTCGGCGACCAGAGAATCCGCACTGTCAAGCCACGCCATATCCGTCTCCCATATCTGGGCATCGTTCTTCTTGATCTCGTCCTCGTAGCTGAAATCAAAGCTATGCTCAGTGAGGACCTTGTCCGTCTTTGAGATATGCTTAATGAGTTCCTGGAACCATTCACGGTCAGGTGACTCGCCCCTTATGCTCCCGGCGAAATAGACGCGCATAGACAGAAAAAAAGGGATACACATTAAATTTTATCGTTTTTTCCACGCGTCAAGGACAGTGCTACTGGTCTCACCGTCCCTAAGTAAACCCATGGAGTCGAAGGGGGCGAAGGTCTCCGGGTCATAGAGGAAGCTCCATGTCTCAAACTCGATGTCCAAGGTGGATGTGGCGTTGAAGTAAAACTCGATGAACTCTATCTGCTCATCCATGCTGCTCTCCCACCCGGTGATGTTGTTTCGGTACCAGCCCATCTCGGTGAAGGCGATGGTCTTGCTGGTATGCTCAGTGATCTCAGTGTAATAGTCTGCGGGTATCTCTGAGGGGTCTTTGTAGATGAGACACGGATACGTGGTGAAGACAGCTAGGTCTGACTTGAAATCGTTAAGTGTGTCCCATGTGTTCTGCTCGGGGTCGTTAACGCCTCCGAATAAGCCACCGTCCAGTCCTTTTATCTGCTCAAGCTGGAAGACCGTGAAAAACTTGGTGGACGGGTTTGCTTCCTTTACTGCCGCGTAGACCATGTCGTAGTACAGAACAAAGTCCTGGTATGCCTCGGGGTTCGATTTCGCGAAAATATTGATCTCAACCCCGAACCCCAGATAATCTGGGTCATACTCGGTCGCATAGTCTACCAGTACATCAATCATGTACTGTTTGTTGGTCTCGTTGAGCTCCCTGTGCAGTTCGCCCGAGGACTGGCTAAAGTATCCTGTGATAATCATGGGATCGAAGTCGTACTGGTCCTCCAGGTTGTGGAGGATGTACGGAGCCGACCCAGTGTTCTCAAGGAAAGCGACATCCCCCACCCATGAGATGAACTCACCCGATTCTGAGGCTACTTGGAAGAATCGGAGAAACTCATCAGTCGTATACGCCTCGGGGGACAGGCTAACGCCTCGCAGTGGCTTAACTGGTTCTTCCACCGGTTCATCCTCAGGTGTCTCAGGTTCGGGTTCAGTTGGAGGCTCCTCTGGGGTAGTTGGTTGTGTCCCGGTTTCGTTGAGCTCCAGTCCTGTTTCAAGCTCACCTCTGTTTAACACAATCGCTGCCCCGACTAGAATAACGAGAATGAATACAGGTACCAGGCGGCGTTTTGACATAGAAGACCATCAGGCTATGGGATAATAAGAGTATCAGATGGTGCGAAGCACGATAATGGTGTTAGTCTTCTCGACGCCAGGAATCTTCCTGATGTCCTCGATGCACTGGTTGATGCCGTCAATGTTGCTGCTGCTAGAGACGAGGACGATATCATACTCCCCGGTAACTTCGAAGATTCGCTCCACACCGTCAAGCTCCTTGACCATCGTGGACACCTCAAAGGTGGGAACCGATGGGTTGACCGCCAGCATGGTTAGCGCTCTTACGCCATGGCTGGTTGATTTCTCGATCGTAAATTTCTTGATCACGTTCTCGCTCACGAGGCTCTGAATGCGGTTTCTCACCGCCCCCTCGCTGAGCCCGATGCTGTTCCCGATCTCGACGTAGGTCATCCTCGCGTTCTCCTCAAGGAGGGCCATGATTTTCTCGTCTACCTCATCGACCATACTATGGAAACCGCAGTAGTTTGATTAAAGGGGTGCGGAAAACGGAGTCACAGAAGCTTGGTTGACCTGACAACCTCCGCTAAATACTCCTCCATCGTTCCCTTGAAGTGGAGTGGATTGAACGTGACTTCAAGGTTCCACGGTTTCTCGTAGTCAAGTCCATTGAGCCAGCTTGCAACATCACCCCAGTCGATGGTTCCCCAGCCGATGTGCTGGTGGTCGTCGCTCTCTCCCTTGTTGTCATGAAGGTGTGTAACGAGGAGCCTGTCACCGAACGGTTTCAGCAGCTCAAGGTTGTGGTTGAAGTTGGCGTGCCCAGAGTCGTAGCACCATCCAATAAACTCCGGGTCGTACAGCTCGAAATAGTCTCCGAGGATTGATTGATCGTCCCTGCTGCAGTTCTCGATCGCCAACGCTACACCGGTATCCCGGCAGAGTTTCTCAACGGATTCAAGGGCTCGCTTGGATACGTGGACACGTTTCTCAAGGTTTGGCTCGTAGAGGCGGGGAGGATGAACAACAACCGCGTCCCCCTCAACCACGTGGCAGAACCTTACACGGTTCTCAAGAAGCTTCACGTACCCGTCAAACGAGGATTGGTTTAGAGAGTCGATACGATATTCGCTGGTTGCTGTGCCGTGAACATCAAGGCAGACAAGTCCATGTTCCTTGATGGTTTTGGCGATTCCCTTCCTGTCATCCTCCGAGTACATGATATCATCGTTCCAGTTGTCACACCAGTGAAGGTAATCAAACCCATGCTTCTTGAACAGCCCCAACTTCTCTCCAAGCCTCGGCTTGAACGTGTAGTTAAACATATCAGTGGTGATGCTGAGCTTCATCGTTTGATCAATGACGGGTTCGACGGTTAAACCCTGTTCCATGGGGTCTTAAATCGGTGAAAAGTATCGTAACAGTATGCCGAGGTTAGAAGGATACAAGGCACTTATTGTGGGTGGGGGCAGGGGCTTGGGAAGGGCTGTGGCCGTCGCCTTCGCTAGAGAGGGTGCAGACGTCGCGGTTGCGGCGAGGACCCTCGACGAGATAAACGAGACAGCCGATTTGGTTAGGGCTGAGGGAAGAAAATCAATCGCGGTTCAGACGGACGCGAGAGAAGTGGAGCAAGTTGAAGCCCTTGTGTCAAGGACCATTAAGGAGTTTGGTAAAATAGACATCTTGGTGAACACGCAGGGCACCAACCGGATTGCTGCAACCGTGGATAGCACTGACGAGGACTGGGACAACATCATGGACACTAACCTCAAGTCCGTGTACCTGACCTGTCGGTCTGTACTACCCTACATGATAAGGGAGAGAACAGGTCACATCTTCAATGTCGCTAGCTTCTACGGGATGTGGTACCCTGGTGGGGGTATGATCCCTATCTACCGTGCGAGTAAGATGGGTTTGATCGGTCTCAGCAAGAGCCTAGCGGATGAGCAGATAGAGAACGGGATAGGGGTGCACGTGTTCGCGCCCGGACCAATGGATACGCCGTTGAGGTGGAAGGACACACCGAACGTTGACGGAGATGCACTTCTTCAACCAGATGTGGTAGCTGACTTAATGGTTACAATTGCGAGCCACAGGGACCTGCGCCTCAGCGAGGTTATAGTCCCCCATATACGTCTGCCCTACCGGACGGCGTACAAGAAGCGGGATTAACCCCCTCCCGTTATTAACTCCAATCACCAGTTTTACCCATGAAGTATGTCCGGGTTATTGTAGTAGCCTTTATTGCTTTACTGATTGGAGGATTTGCCTACATCAGGTTCAGTAAGCCTACTTACCCTAACACCTGGGACATCAATGGGGATTGGGTGATCACAGATCACCAAGTAGTCGAGGACACGATGCTGAACCTGAAGGGGAGCATCATCCTTGAGGGGGAAGGGCGTCTAGAGCTCAGGAACTGCTACTTGAACTTCCAGCAGGAGTACAACAACGAGTTCCGAATTCTGGGTGGGTCATGGGAGGACGAGGGGATCCAGAGGGTGGACTTCAAGGATGTGATCTTAGACACCAACGGGAAATGGATGTACGTCTGGTACCTCGGGAGCGTCGAGGCTTCCTATGACAACGTACAGTGCAGACAGCAGGACATTCCTTGGCATATGGTTGCGAAAAACGCGAAGATGACCGCCAAGGACACCAATATCGGCATCACGTTCGCTGACAACGGCACGATGACTGCCTCGAATTGTGACTTGTTCATTGAGCTGGTGCTCCGGAACTGTTCAGGAGAATACTCCCTGCCTTTAGGTGAGGTGGATGAGCTGAGCTACGAGTTCGAGATGGGGTCCAGCACCATGTCATTCGATACAACTGGGTGCTCTTTCCGTGAGTGGGGGGTAACCATGGACTATCTAACAGACATCAGGTTCGTGGACACGAAAATTACGATTGGATTAAACGCCGGGACAAGCCCAGACGGGGAGATTGAGCCAGTGGTTGTCTCGGGTCTACATGCGGGCGAGATCGAGTACCTGGAACTCGTCTTTGACACAAATATCATCGAGTTGATGAACTGTGACGTGGTTAGCTGGTACCCACAAGCATTCAACGGCGCAACCGTGGATGTCTCCGACTCGTACCTTGCAGATGTACAGTGGAACAGCGGCAACAGCACGGTTATCGTCCGCGACAGCACCGCGTACATGGCTTTCGCCAAGGAGAACGTGACCTACGTGTTCTATGACTCGGTTATCAACGGCGAGGTTACGGCTACCGAGGACTCCGAGATATACCTGGTGAACACAGAGGTCAAAGGGCAGATAACCGAGAAGGACAACGGGAGGGTGTTCATCGACGAGGAGCCCGAATGGGAGGATGCCGGAAACATCCCAGAAGAAGAGCCTCCAGTTTACCAGAATGCAATGATTGTAGACGAGGACTGGATTGTTGAGTACTACCAGCTTGTGGAGGACACATTGATCACCTTGGATGCGGACCTCAAGGTCTTTGGCGAGGGAAAGCTTGTGCTCCGTGACTGCTACCTCAACATCACACAGGACTACAACAGGGAACACAATATCCAGATAGGTGACTGGAACTCGGACGCGGCACCCGAGTTTGTACTTGAGAATGTCCACATTGACACTGAGCACGTTTGGATGAACACGGCGCTTACGGGCAAATCAAAGACAAGGTACGTGAACGTGACGTTCAGGGATCCCAACATGCCCTGGCACGGAATAAGCAGGGAAGCTGAACTGGATGTAATAGATTCATGGATCGGCGTAACCTGTGAGGAGAACGCCTCGATCAGGGCAGTGGACAGCAACGTGTTCTTTGAAATCATGTTCAGCAACGTCAACGCCACATACACCATGCCACTTGGGTATGTGGAGGTGCAGGACTACGTCATCGAGTCAAATAATGACAGGATGACCATTGAGACCACGGGTTGCGTATTCAGGGACTGGGGCTTGACCCTCGATTATAACACCAGCATAACCTTCATTGACACCAAGTTAACCATCGGGATGAACGCCGGGATGATGGTGGAGGCACCGGAGGAGACCATCTACTTGGATGGTTTGAAGTCCGGTCACTACGACTTCTTCGAGGTTGATTACCACACCAACCACCTGATACTGATCAACTCCGAGGTTTCACACTGGTACCCACAGGCGTGGGGCGGTGCCAAGGTGGAGATAACTGACTCCGATCTTGCAGATCTCCAATGGAACGGTGGAGACAGCGTGGTGACCGTAAGGAACAGCTCTTTGGCAATCGCGTTCGCGATGGACAACGTGACTTACTACATCCACGACTCAACGATATGGGGCGAGGTAGCTGCAACCGACGACTCAAGGATATACCTGTACAACACCGAGGTCATGGGCAGCATTTTTGAGAGGGGTAACGGCCAGGTCATTATAGACGATCAGCCGTACGAGGGCTGATCACTGGAACAGCCAGATTGACAGCTCCTCCGCTGACCTCGGGTTTTTGATCAACTGGTCAACGTAAGCGTTCAACTGAGACTCTGTTATGTCACGATCAGTCGAACAGCATACTCTCACGTAACCCTCATCTCTCCCGAGGAACAGGACTGCTAGCTCCTTTCCACTAAACATTCCCGCGTTTCTACCGAATTTTGTGAAGGTGTACATGTAGCCACCGGTCGTCGCCTGACCGTTTGGCAGAATCACCCTGCGGATTCCCGGTAGGACTTGGATGTTATTCTTGAGTATAGAGTCCATCAGTCTCTCATTTGTCTCCACTGAGATATTCCACTCCTCGTTGAAGACGTTGAACAGCTTCTTTGAGCCCATGTCCTCTTTATCGTTCCCGAGGACTAGCGTCCACATCTGGTCCCTGCCGGGGTGGTCCTTCATCATCCTGCTTATCGGGTCGAGTTCCTTCGGTGGTGGTGGTGGAGTGGGTATGGGGGTCTCAGGTTTTGGCAGCTTCATTGATGCTCCGCAGTGCTCACAGAAATTGAACTCCGGGTCGTTTGATTCACCGCACCTTGGGCATTTCTTTTTGGGTTTAGGTTCAGGTTTTGGTGGCGGGGGAGGAGGCAGTGAGTCGATGTTGATCTTGGGTGCGGGAGCTAATGGTTCGGGCTTCGATGTTGTTGATACTGGTTGACTGGATCGGGTCGGCACTACTCTAGGAGGTGATTCTATTACAGGCGGTTGTTGAGGTGCCGGTGGCTGGATTGAGGCAGGTTCCGGGCTCGAATCCATGTAAGGTACGGACATGAATCTCATCCAGGCAAGGCTTAGAGCGCTCAGAATACCAAATATGATTGGCCCGTAGGTAGTATAATTGAGAGCTTCAAGAGTGAGATATGCAAGAGATATCGCTCTTAACGCCCCGTACCCAACTGAGAACTTTCTCAAGGTATCGTTTTCCCGTATTAAGCCCACAACGGAGATGAGTGAACCGATGCTGAAGAAGGCGAACATTATGGATGCTATAAGGGCTGTGTCGTAGTACCCTCCATATATGAGGAAATCACTGATCCTCCTAATACTATAAAACCCGACTATTCCACCGAAAACAACGAAAACAAGCTCATGAAGAGCTAGAACCCCTTTCTTCCATCTGTTCACAGTAAATCCACGGCTTTACTTTGCCGTTGAGTTGAAAAAATTTTGGAGCTAGAGCTCAACCAGCTTCAATATATCGTCTCGAACGAACTCGATGAACTCGTCTACGGTACACTTGCTAAAGTTGGTGATAACCACGCTACGGGTGATGCCGATTGTGAACCCGCTTGGCTGGCTCGTGAATACCACGTACCAGATCAACCCATGGTCGATGTACTCCTTGTACATGCCCGTGTCCGCCAGTCCCTGACCGCTGAGGCACAGTTTGTCAACGCCTGGCAAGTCAATATTGTCGAACCAGATGAGGTTTGTCGCCGCTGGGTTGCTCTCGTGGAGCCTCTGCAGTGTCTCTGCGTTAATCTTCGCCTCACGTACATCTGCCCCGAGGATACCCCCAAGGGCTACCGCCACATGGTTGCTTAGCAGCTTCTTGACGCCCCTGGCAACGCTTGGAGCCATGACGCCGAGGAAGTGCCTGTCGCCGTAGCTGACGATCCAGAATATCGCTTCCTCTGTCTGGGGGGTGGCCATGACCTTGCGCCTGTACGTGTGCTCCCTGTAGAAATCCTTGGCGAAGATGCCCTTCACTACGCCCTCGTTCTCCTCGACCTCAAGCACCTCGGTGACCAGGGCCAGATCATCCTCACCCTCCACCTGCTCGACCTCGCGCCAACCCGTCAGCTTCTGGACGGGGTTGCCCTCAAGGCTCCTGACCTCAAACACTTTGACTGGTAAAACCATTCTAAATCACTATGTGCAACCCTTCGCAGGGGTAGGATAAAAAACATGGGTGATTAAAACCGGATGATTGGTTTTGGTTTGATCAAGGTTAATACACTATGTGTGTGCTACAATTGGGATGAGGATCTACATCAGCGCCCGTAACATGTACAGCGAGGAGACCAAGAAGATCGCAGGTTTCCTTGAGAAACATGGCCACGTGGTGTACTACGCCGCCAAGGATACCCCCCAGAACATCCCGGATGATCAAATCTTCCTCAATAACCTTGTTCTCATCAGAAACGCGGATGTTTTCATCGGCTTCTTCACGAAGGACGGTCATTACGGCATAGATTTCGCGGTGGAGGTCGGGATGGCGTCGGAAGCTGGAAAGCGGATTATCGGTTACGTTGATGTGGAAAAGGCTTACGAGACGAGGTTCTACGAAAAGTTCCGGAAGGACGTGATGTTGAAGGACGCGTTCACAGGGATGTTCACAGATCTTGAGGAGTTTGGTCGCTACCTTCTTGAAATCTAAATCCGATCAGGATAGTCGCTGATTATACCATCGACGCCGTTCTGTTTCATCTTCTCGATGTCCTCCGGCTCGTTTACTGTCCACGGGTAGACCATCAACCCTTTCCGGTGGGTCTTGTTCACAAAGCTCCTTGTGCAAATCCTGTGTAACGGGTTGACGCAGTGGGCGTCTATCTTTAACGCGAAACGGGCAGCATGAAACGCGTTGATGTGTGCGAGAGGTCCCATCAAGGCGTCCGGGTCTAACCCCCTGTACTCTTCAAGCATGTTCCAGTCAAAAGAGGTGAGTAAGATATCCTCGTTCTCCCAGCCCGAGTCCTCAACAATCCTGTGCACAGGTACAGGGGTGCCGGGTCCCTTCAGCTCGATGTTGAGTTTGATCCTGCCCATGAGGGAGTGAAGCACCTCTTCGAGCCTAGGTATGGTTTCTCCTTTTCCTGCATCCAGTGACTTTAACTCGTCAAGTGAAAGCGCGGATACGAATCCGTGACCGTTGGTCGTACGGTCGACCTCCTCGTCGTGGATGACAACGACCTCCCCTGTCCTGCATACGTGTACATCAATCTCGGTCATGTCGCAACCAAGCTCAACAGCCTTGTTAAGTGAAAGCAAAGTATTCTCGGGCTCGTGGCCAGCCGCGCCCCTGTGACCTATTCGGAGGACCATGGGGGATAGAAGTGCTCAGGGCTTATAGCGTCTACTCGAAGGAGAACCTTGTGTCCAGCCCCAGCTCATCCCTCATCTGAAGCATCTCCTGTTGGAGGCTCTTGTTGAGGGGTACTCCCTTATCTTTCCTGTCAAGCCATGCGAGGTGCTCCTTCTCGCCCGCCGTATAGATGCGGTCGGCTCCCTCGATCTTCTTTGAGGCTCGGAGCGTGCGGAGGATATCACCTGTGGTTTTCTTGAACTCGTCAAGGTCGGTGAACTGACTGATGTCGAAAGCCATGAAGAAGTGCCCAAGGTTGACGCCGGTGATGGCTTTCAGGAACGCCCCTCCCTGTAAAGCGGCTGAGAGTAGCTCAACAACGGTGGCATAGCCGTAACCCTTGTAGCCCCCGGTCTCTGCCTTGCCCCCAACGGGCATCAGCGCGGCTTCTCCTATCTTGAGTTTAGTTAGAATCTCGTTCGGGTCGGTGAGAAAATTACCCTCGGCTCCAATCACCAGTCCCTCATCGATTGGAGTATTTATCCTAGCAGCTACCTCCACTTTCCCCCTTTGGATGATGCTGGTTGCCGGGTCCAGAATGAAGGGAAAGTCCTCGTCACTGGGCATCCCGATTGTAAGGGGGTTCGTACCCATCATTGGCTCATAGCCGTACGTGGGTGAGACTGATGGTCTTGCGTTGGTGCCACAAATTCCAATCATACCCTCATCGGCTGCCATCAACGCGTAATACCCCGCAATACCGAAATGGGTGCTGTTCTTTGACACCACCATCGCTGTGCCGTACTCTTTCGCCTTGTCTATTGCGATCTGCATCGACTTCATAGCGATGAGGTGACCCATCCCGGTGTTACCGTTGACCACCGCTGTGGTCGGTCCTTCCCTCTCGATAACGAGATCAGTTACTGGGTTCTGAATCCCCTGCCTGATCCTGTCATAATACATGGGCTTCAGCCTGTTCACGCCGTGGCTGTCGATACCCCTCTTATCCGAGGAGATCAAGACTTCAGCGCAAACCCGGGCGTCCTCAAGGGGGACACCCAAACCGGTGAAAACATCAACCATGAACTGCTCCATGGCGTCAAATCCAACCCATGCCACTTCTTCTGACAACGTGACCACCCCGAATCAGGGTCATATGCACATAAAATGTTTTACCCAGCGGTTGGTTGTTCGGGTTATACGTAGTTCATGCGTCACTTGTCCAACCGAAATAAAGCTTAAAGCCCCGGCAAGCGAGAGAATGTAAATGTACTCGATTATTAACGAGCTTCCCAAGGTAGAGCATCATATACATCTTGAGGGGAGCATCCGCCCCGCGACCCTTCTATGGGTCGCTGAAAACAGCGGGTTTGATAACAGGTGGAACAGCGTCGAGGAGGTCAGGGAGTTTTTCGAGTTCAAGGACTTTCCCCACTTCCTCAACGTGTTCGGTACCTGCATTGGTTACCTGACAAAGGAGTCCATGTACGAGCGCATCGCATACGAGACCCTAGAGGACCAGGCATCCCAGAACGTCCTCCACTCAGAGATCATCTTCTCAGCCACATCGAGGGTTAAACGAGCAGGCCTAGATTTTGGTTTGATTATGGCGGCCTACAACAAGGGGATTCGTAGGGCGGAGAAGAATTTTGGAATTACATGCTCAACTAGGATCGACCTGATCCGGGACTACGGCCCCGAGTACAGCTTGGAAGAGCTGGGGTGGATCGAAGAGCACCCAGATGGCATAGTGGGTATCGAGCTTGGTGGAGGGGAGCATGACTACCCTCCAGCCCAGTTCAAGGAGGCGTACGACAAGGCTCGCGAGATGGGTTTGAGGCTTGTAGCCCATGCGGGTGAGGCAGCGGGACCTGAGAGTATGATTGACGCGGTGAACATCCTAGGTGTTGAGCGTATCGGGCACGGTTTCACGGCTAAGGACAGCGTGGAAGCCATTGAGTTACTGAAGAGGAAAGGGGTTACTGTTGAAACGTGTCCGGTTAGCAATGTGAGGACGGGTGTATGCAAAGATATCAAGGACCACCCGGTGAGACAGTACTTCGACTCTGGGGTCAGTATCAGTGTCAACAGCGACGACCCCACCATGTTCTGGACCGACATGAACAACGAGTACATGACCCTCCACGAGGTGCACGGGTTCACGATCCCAGAGCTGTACGAGATCAGCGTCAACAGCCTCAAGACATCGTTCCTACCCGAGGAAAAGAAGCAGGAGCACCTCGAAGACTTCCAGAAGAGATACGAAAAGTTACGGAACTAGAAGTTTCAAGCCCTCGTATTATATACACCTTTTCTCCACGTTCACTGTATGAAGGTGCTCGTTACCGGTGCAGCGGGAAGAGTGGGATACGAGATCGTGAAGACCTGTGTAAGCGAAGGTTTCACAATAAGAGCGTTTGATCTCCCAGTTGTCAATTGGACGTTACTAGAAAACGAACCAGTAGAGATTTACAAGGGAGACATAACGGATAGAAAAGGCGTAGAAAAAGCGTGTAAAGACATCGACACCGTGATTCACCTAGCCGCTCTTCTACCACCCAGATCAGAGATGAACCGAGACCTCACCCAGAGGGTCAATGTTGAGGGAACAAGAACCCTAGTAAACTCGATCAAATCCGATACCAGAGTCGTTTTCGCTTCAAGCATAGCCACCTATGGGGTGACAGCCCACGACTCACTGCCAATAAAGGAAACACATCAACAGGTACCCCACAACAATTACGCCGAGTCCAAGATACAGTCGGAGAAGATAATCAAAGAATCAGGAAATCAATACACGATACTACGAGTAGCCCCAGTAAGTGTAGCCGACCTCCTTGAACTCCCGGAAACAGTGGCATTCAGAGCGGATCAACGGGTGGAGTGCGTTTATGTTGAGGACGCCGCTCATGCATTCGTAAAAAGTATAGCCGAGGAGAAAAACGCGGTGTATAACGTCGGTGGGGGAGAAACATGGCAGATGACAGGAAAGGAGTATCTTTCTCGATTCTACGACGCTCTTGGCGTTGATGTTGAACCGGATTATCCCGAGGATTACACGGCAGTTGACTGGTATGACACATCCAAGAGCATGCATCTAGGCTATCAGAGGACAAACTTCAACCTGTTTGAGGAGAAACTAGTAGCCATAGGCGAGGAGCTGGGGTTAAGATGAGCGAAAAGATGAAGCAGGCAAAGGAAATCGTAGGGAAAATCATCTCAAAGGTCGAAGCAGCGGACAATCCAAAAAAGGAGGAGCTACTTGCGAGGCTGAATGAGGTTGATAAACTGGTTGCGAGAAACCAGAGCAAGATATGGCTCAGAACCAGGAGCGGTAAACCCATGGCTGAAAGCCTTGAAAACGCAGCCAGTAGCGCCTTAGAGTCACTCAATCTGGACGAGTTGGAAACCGTCGCCAAGGAGATTGATGCTGAGAGCGAAAAACGCAGCATGATCGTCACCTAGTCTCCACATGTTATATACAAAATAACCAAAGTTACTCCCAGAGATGGGAGACCTCGAAATGAAGAGCCCAGTCTATTATATGGATGACCGCTACCGCGGTCCGACCTCAAGCCTACCCGCCAAGGCACAGCAGCTATTCGACCACGCAAAGCTCAACGAGTGCTTTGAGCCAGGAGACAGCGTAGCCATCAAGTGCCACATGGGAGAGTGGAACAACTCAGGGTACCTGCGACCAATCCTCATCAGGGTGATCGCGGATAAGATCAAGGAGCATGGCGGCAGACCTTTCGTCACCGACACAACCACGGCGCCCTATTACTTCTATGGAGGCAGGAGCACGGCTGATTTGCACCTGTACACCGCTACTCGTAACGGCTTCACCGCCGAGACGATGGGTTGTCCAGTCATCATCAGCGATGGCTTGTATGGAACGGATGATGTTAAGATCGATATACCCGACGGAATGCTGCTGAAGGAAGCCTACCTGGCAAAGGGCATTGCCGAGGCGGACTCAATGATCGTTGTAAGCCACTTCAAGGGACACGGTAACGGCGTCTATGGTGGAAGCATCAAGAACATAGCCATCGGGTGCAGCAGCAAGAGAGGCAAGTTCAACGTCCACATCTGCAAGCACCAGAACGTTGGATGGGACAAGTGGGAGTTCATCCCAGACAACTGCATCGGTGAGGAGTGCCCCGACTCGGTGCTCTGTAACAACCTCTGCCCAGCAGGTGCGATAAAGATCAAGGAGGCCCAAGCGGAGTTCGACGGTGACAAGTGCATCGGCTGCTTCGGGCACCAGCGCCCACTGTTCAGGTGCAAGCTCTGGGAGAGCGAGAAATTCGATGACTGGAGGGCATGGTTCCTAGTAGCCATGAGTGATGCAGCCACAGCATTCGTCGATTACATGGGTAAGGAGAAGGTGGGACACCTCACGTACGCGGTTGATATCGCGCCTGCATGTGACTGCGTCCCCGGTACAGACCGTCCAGTGATTCCCAACCTCGGCATCCTTGCGTCGAGAGACATGGTTGCCATTGATATGGCTGCGCTGGACCTATCAGTTAAAGCCCCTGGTATTCAAGGCTCATCTGCGGAGGACAAGCACTGCATGCACTCGGGAGACGAGAAGTTCTCAACCATTGTTGGACTCAGCCAGTGGGTGACACCAAACGCTTGTGCCTTAATGGGTGCGGGATCCAAGGAGTACGAGTTGATTGAGCCAGCTGTTTCCGAGGATGAGGCGGCGTTCGCACATCCCTTGTTCAGCCCAGAGAAGACTTCAGGGTACTACCTGTCCAAGGGTATGGAAAAGTTCGGTTCATGGACTCCCCCGGGTGGCTTCAAGTACCGAGACGAGCCAAAGATATCCATCGAGGAGCTAAGCAAGCGTTAGTTTGTTTGAAGAATGGCGGGTCTGGTGGGATTCGAACCCACGGCCAATGGCTTAAGAGGCCACCGCTCTGGCCTTGCTGAGCTACAGACCCGTACGCTCTACACCTTATTGCAAGCTTAGCTAAAAATGTTTCACCGGGATGAGACAACCATAAATAATCAAAATCCAGTCATTGTATGGATTGTAATGGTTAAACTTGAGGGACATGATTTCCCAGACGACATGTACTTCCACAAGGACCACATGTGGGTCAAGGTCGAGGACGGCAAGGCGAGGGTAGGATACAACGCTTGGGCGGCTGAGGCGGCAGGAAAACTAGTGAGCATCAAGACCAGGCCAGCCGGAAAGAAGGTAAAGGCGGGAAAAACCCTTGGCAGCATCGAGTCAGGCAAATGGGTAGGCAGCCTAAAGGTGCCGCTTACTGGCGTCATCGACGAGATCAACCCAGAGCTATCGGGAAAGCCAAATATCATCAACGAGGCACCATACGGCGATGGATGGGTAGCATTAATCACACCCGACGACCTGGAAGGGGAGCTGGGTGAGCTCATAAAGGGCGATGACAAGGACACCCTAGAGGCGTGGCTCAAGGAAGAGATAGAGAAAGCCGGAGCCTAGAGACACGTGGAGACATGGAGGCTAATCGACCTCGGAAAAGCAGAGCCCCTGGTGGCTCAGGCTTTCTACGAGGCAGTGGCTGAAGCAGTTCACAGAGACATCAGCCCCAACACGTTGATCTTGGTTCAACCCAACGCGCCTTACGCGTGCATCGGGTACCACCAAGACCTTGAGAAAGAGATTGATATCGAGTTCATCGAGTCCGAGGGCTTGCCCGTCATCAGGCGCAGCCAGGGAGGAGGAGCGACATACCTCGACAGCAACCAAGTCTTCTACCAGATCATCACAAAGAAGACATCAGCGTTACCGAGGAACGTTGACAAGCTCTTCGAGAAGCTCCTCGGGGTAACTGTAGCAGGATACAAGAGGCTTGGTGTGCCTGCGAGCTTCAAACCATTGAACGACGTGGTTGTCGAGAACAGGAAGATCAGTGGCAACGGCGCTGGATTACACGAGTCAGCATCAATCCTCGTTGGGAACTTTATCATGGACCTGAACTACCAGTTGATGGCGAGGGTGCTCAAGGTGCCCGACGAAAAGTTCAGGGACAAGATGGCCAAAACCATGGAGCAGTGGGTCAGCACCCTCAAGAAAGAACTGGGTGAGAGCCCCGCCCCCGAGGAGATCAAACGGGTATACGTCGAGGAGTTCGAGAAACTCATCGGAGTCAAACTGGAGCCCTCCGAGCCGACCGCTGAGGAGTGGAGGATATTCGAGGAGGAGACAAAGCCCAGGCACACCAGCCGGGACTGGCTCTACATGGAGTCCCCAAGACAGAAAGAAGGCAGGGCCGTGAAGATCGCCCACGAGATCAAGGTCGTTGAGGCGAACCACAAAGCTGGCAAGCTCATCAGGCTCAGGGCAGAGGTGCATGGGGACGAGATGCTTGACCTGCGAATCAGCGGGGATTTCTTCGTGATACCCAAGGAGACAATGAGTGCTCTGGAGGAGCGGCTCATCGGGTCAAAGCTGGACGAGGACACGTTGTTCTCGGAGATATCCAAGTTCTACGAGTCCGAGAAACCGGAGAGCCCAGGTGTAACACCTAGGGATCTTACAGACGCTTTCATGAAGCTCAAGGAGCTTCTCTAGCCCCACGGGTCTTTTATCAGCCCGTATCCTTTCTCAGTTATGACTTCTCTGGGTGAACAGCTCTGGGGCGTGGTGCGCATGACACGCCCGTTGACGCTTGTCGCGACTTTCTCAAGCTGGTTCCTCGGGGTAGCTATCTCGTATGGCATGGGCTACGCCTTCAACCCGGTTGCGTTCACCTTAGCTTTCGCGGTGATGATCCTCGTCTCGTCCTCAATCCACCTGATCAACGAGTACGCTGACTATGAGACTGACGCCCTAACACAGCGGACGTACTACAATGGGGGAAGCGGTGTGCTGCCCTCCGGGCTTGTTCCGAGGAGTTGGGCTCTCTACTCAGCGATATTGACGGCTTTGGCTGGTTTCATGCTCCAATATTTTGCAATTATCAGAGGTATGCAACCATTCAGTACGCTACCAATCGCGCTAATCGGAACCGTTGGTGGCTGGATTTACTCGGTTCCACCAAAGTTGGCGTGGAGGGGTTTGGGGGAGCTATGGAACACGGTCCTCGGTGCGTGGCTGTTGCCTTACTGGGGTTTCGTCCAGATGAGCGGTGTAAATGACACGAGTATCCTACTTTTAGTGCTCCCAGTGACGTTCTTCGCCTTCAACAACCTGCTGGCAGTTACATGGCCTGACAGGGTCGCGGACGCTCAAGTCGGTAAGATGACCCTCGCCACAAGAGTATCACCGGGGACGTTGAGGGCTCTGCATGGCGTGTGCACCGTCTCATCAATCATAATTCTCCTCAGCATAGAGTTGCCGGTGATCGTGACCCTTGCGAGCCTCCTCGCCTTCCCGTTGATGGCGCTTGGGTACAACTCGTATACGAGAAAGGAGGTAACAGTAGAAACCATCTGGGGGTTGTACCTTCTCATCGTAGCCCAGACCCTCGCCTGGTTCTACGTTGGCATTGTATAAATGCCCCAAACGAGTTGATCAACTGTGAAAAGGCTTCTATTCGTCTACAACGCGGACAGCGGCGTCCTAAACAGCATCAAGGATGGTATTATCAAGATCACCGACCCCGAGAACTACGAGTGCAGGCTCTGTGCTCTCACCTTTGGAGTGGCTACAATGAAGGGGGAGTGGAGAAGGTTCATCAAGTCCCTCCCTGTCGAGTCGGTCTTCCTGCACCGTGACGAGTTCAGGGAAAAGTACGGGGAAGCCGAGTTGCCGGCTACGTATATTGAAGAGGATGGGGAAATATCGTTGATAATAAGCAGCGACGAGTATAACGAGCTTACAACCCTACGCGGGCTCCAATCCCTCGTACGCACCAAGCTACGGACGCAGGGTATAATCTAGCGTATTAGGGCTGTATTATGTAGAAAGGGTGTTAGAAAAGGGGATTATTTCATGATCTTGATCTGGCTTGGCTCGATGCCTGATGCCAGCAGCTCGTCTAGGCTCATGTACTCGCCTTTCGCTGCCTTGATCTTCTCAACCGCGCCCTCACTGAAGTTGAAGGCCGCGATCTTGACTCCCTTGCTCAGGTTACCAGCCGCTAGAACCTTACCGGGGACCGCGACTACCTCGCCCTCCTCCGTGTGCCTGTCAATCCTGCTTAGGTTGACTGATGCACGGATGCGCTTTGGCTTGTCCAGTTCCTTGGCAAGCGCCCTCCACAGAGCCTTGCCTGACTCCTTGGATGCCTCTTCCAGTGCCTTGATCGTGTCAATTAGTATCTGATTCTTCATTGTTTTAGTCTCCTAGTTGGCATCTTCCTGTTCGTCCTCATACTCACCTGAGCCGACTGTGTACAGTTTACCCTCATCTGTCTCGGGTAGGTCAAAGTCGCTGATCTCGTCGTGCAGGTCACCCGCTTCAACCTTGGCTTTCAGTGCCGCGAGTCTCTTCTTGAGTATCTTGACCGCCTCGGTCACGATGCGCTCTGGAGATAGTGCTCCGTTGCTCTCAACCGTGAATAGGAACTCGTCGTCAACCATGCTGTCGATGATGGCATCCCTCTGTGCGAGGTCCCTGCAAACTGCGCTGGACTCGAATTTTTGGATGTCGATGATCTTCAGGTCGTCGCCTACAATTACCGCGGCGTCGCCGCATGTTGCGATGCACTCCTCGGCTTTCGCCTTGTCAATGTTGGGTATTAGAGATACGTTCTGGTAGACGCACATGCTGACCGGGCTCCACTTTACGTGGCTCTTGCCCTGTCCGAGCTGTGCGTATGCCTCGAACCTGATTGCCTGTCCTGGTGCCAGCTTTGCGAGGGGGATTCCCTTGCTCGCCGGGGCCGTATTGGGGTCGTCTGGAGTAAGGTCGCCGCTGTATACGGTTACGGTGTCCTCGTCTGCCTCGACGTCCATTGTCAGGACTGCCCTGCACTTGGGGCACCCCAGCTCTGCCTCGCAGTCGCACTCCTCTGGGAGGATGTACGTGTCAAGGTCTGTGGTGAGGGGTGTAAGTCCGAGCCTGTGGGCAAGTATCTCGTCGGGTACTAGTGATGAGTTATCGAAATAGAAGATATCCTCAATTGTCATGATGGGGACCTCTGATACCATGGTCCTCCTCAATGTGTTGGCGAAGGCTGTGTCTACGCCTGATAGGACAAAACGGATTGTCTCGTCGTTCAAGCTGACGATGCTTGTCTTCAAGGTAGCCCCACCAGACTCCTAAGGTCTCCTTCCTCTACGTCCACCTGGCTTACGTGTGCCGTCGTGGGGGATCGGTGTGTTCTCCTCGATTCGTCCAATCCTGAACCCGCTACGCGCCAGTATCCTGATGGCGGACTGTGCGCCTGGTCCAGGTGTCTTGCTTCCAGTGCCTCCGGGTGCCCTGACCTTGATGTGAATCGCGTTCACACCCTTGTCCCTCGCAACGTCTGCGATGGCTTGTGCTGCCTTCATGGCTGCATAGGGGCTTGGCTTGAGCCTGTCTGCCTTGACGAACATGCCGCCTGATGCTATGCCGAGGGTCTCGGCGCCTGTTAGGTCGGTCATGTGGATGATCGTGTTGTTGAAGCTACTGAAAACGTGGACGATTGCCCATCTTTCACTTTCACTCAAGTTGTCTACTCTCCGTTGATGGTTCTGCCTCTATTACTTCTTCAACCTCTAGCTCTCTCCTCAGTGGGTGGGCTGGGTTGTTGTATGGACTGCTTCTGGCGTAGTCCAAAGTCTCCTCGTCCGTGATCTTAATCTGGTAGCTTGGAGCGGTCACCTTACGGTCATTGATGGCAATGTGTCCGTGTGTGATTAGCTGGCGTGCCTGGAATAGGCTGCTTGCCAGTCCTCTCCTGAAAATGTATGTCTGGAGTCTCCGTTCAAGTAGGTCCTCAACGCTCAGTGTCAGGACGTCCTCTAGCCTGCCGTTCTCCATAACGAGTCCGCGCTTGGCTAGCTTGTTTACGAGCTGCTGCTCCCTTACGACTCTTTCCTCTGCGTCCAAGCTTAGAAGGTCCCTTGCACGTCCCCTCATGTGGGATAGCTCGGTGTGTGCCTTCCATAGCTCACGTTTATTCCTTAGACCATAGGCTCCGATGGTTCGAAGCTCCTCCATAAGTGCGTCGCTGTCATAAGGACGCTTTGGAGTCGTGTAGGTCTTGCTCTTCTTCTTTGGGTCACCCATTCAAAGCACCTACCGTGACTGTACTGAGCGCTTGCTGACTCCGACGCTCCTGCCAGTACGTCCAGTGGTTTTCGTCCTCTGTCCACGTACCTTAAGTCCACGCCCGTGCCGGTCGCCTTTCCAGCTTCGTGTCTCCCTCATCAGGTCGATATCGTCCCTGTTTCTAAGGTCTAAATCGGATGCCAACATGTGAAGGTCATCACCCGTCATTGGGTCCTTCTGCCTGTTCAGCATCCAGGATGGTAATCCTACGCTTGCCGGTTCATCAATAGCCGTTTCCAGCTTCCTGATGTCCGCGTCACCGAGGTTACCGAGTCTCTCAGTCGCATCCAGGCCCAACTGCTTAACGATTGCTCGAGCGAGTCTTACGCCTACACCTTTGACGTCGGTGAGGGCATAGGGCACCATTTTGGTTCCATCGATATTGGTGCCGTGGAGCCTGACAATGTAGTTGAATTCTCTTGACATTCTATGAGATCTCCTGTCAGTGTAACTAGGGCTTAGTTGATACATCTTATTAAAACGTTATGTTAAACCTAGTTGAGACAATCCTATGGGATTGCGTCAATAAATTAGGTTAATTTAGCTCGATTCCACCAATTGTGGTGTCTGCGTCGATCTCGATTTGCACGGTTTTCGTGTCGTACCCAATGGTTTCACCGACTTTCTCCCTTGACCTGTCGATGCTGTACACGATGTTGGGCAGGTTGACGTCGATTCCTCCCACGCTCGTATCGAGGTTGATGTTGAACCCGATGTCGTCACCAGTTGGTAGGTTGAGGTCGATGCTGCCGTTTGTGGTATCGAGGTTGTATGAACCTGATTCGGGCTCCACCGTGAGCTCTATCGCACCGTTCGTTGTTGCGAAATTTCCCTCATCTGCTGCGATAGTACCGGATATCCCACCGTTTGTCGTGTGGACGCTGATATCGGAAGATACCACGTCTGAGAAACTGATGGCTCCATTGGTTGAGTCGAGGGTGATGTCCGCGATTTCCAGACCCCCTAACGTAATTGCGCCGTTGGTTGTGTCAACATACAGCTCGTCCAGACCGGTATCCGGAACAAACACCTGTATGGACACCGAGTATGTGCTCCACAGGGTTGGGGATGGCATTGGGAAGGTTAACTCAAGCTCCTGGGTTCCACCTGATGTGGAGTCGCTTAGGTCGTACCTGAAATCGGCGAGGTTCTCCTCGGCCTCAGCCGTGGAACTGCCTTTCGCCCTTATCTCAAGCTCTATTTTCAAGTCGTCTCCGTTCCATGGGTTAACCTCTATGGCCCCGTTGACGTTATCGACACTGAAGCTGACGGTATCAGATACGATAGGGACATCTAATGTTACATCCATGGTTTCCCTGTACACGCTGTCACCGAAGTCGTCCCACTGATTAGTGAAATCACCAATAATTCCAAAACCCTGGGTCAGGAAAGCAGCTAGGAACAGGCCACCGATGAACCCACCGAAGACATCACTGATGGGGTTCTTTCCTCCCTTTGAGAGAAATGAGCCTAGAATGATGCCTACTCCCATCAGTATGAGGAGGTAGCTGATTATATCGAACGTGAAATCTATTTGCCTGAACAGGTAGTACCCGCCTCCTACTCCTAGTAGGAAGCCGCCGAATCCAACTCCTGAATCTGACATTGTAAGATGGCGTCTTCCGGTTGTTGATATATATGTTATTCAGAATTCAACCACAATTGAGGGAAAAACGTATGGAATATAGGCCGTGCTTGTTTGCGAATCCTTTCCGTATATCAAACTAGACTTTTGGGCATGTGCTGGGTTCCGGGGGGCTTGAGGCTGTTATGGAGGCGATGAGGTCTGAGATATACTACAAGACGTTAATCATTATCAGCAGGCGACAAGAATAATATCTCATTAGTGTGGTAGGGTTCCCTATGAAAGATCTAATCGAGGTTAAGGTAGTTGTTGTCGCCATGTTTGAGCGTGGCACACCTGATGACGGTGACCCGGGTGAACTGGAGCTATGGGTCCAGCGAGAGAAACTGGATAAGCGAATACCATTTCCGGTCGGTCATTTTGACCTGCGCATGAACGATGACGGGATGCTCGCCGTACTTACTGGGATGGGTCCCGCTAACGCAGCGACGATTGTCACGGCACTAGGATTCGATCCTCGATTTGATCTCTCGAAGGCGTACTGGATTGTTGCGGGCATAGCCGGGGTGGACCCCGCCGATGCATCTATTGGTTCAGCCGCATGGGCCGATTACATCATGGACGGGGATATGATGCACGAGATGGACTCCCAAGAGATACCTGATGATTGGCCTTATGGAAAACTGGCGCTGTTCACACAGGAACCAAACAAGAGGAGCAGTCATCCGGCTGACAAGGAGATTATGTTCAAGCTTAACCCGGGTCTGGTTAACTGGGCTTATGAGTTAACCAAAGACTATCCTCTCCAAGACCATCCAGAACTCGCCGAGTACCGTGCGCTTTACGAAGGTTTCCCCAACGCAGTCAAACCACCTTTTGTGTTAAAAGGGGACAGTTTTGGCTCTGGTTCTTTCTGGCATGGCGAGATATTGAACAAGTGGGCAGAGGACTGGACGAGGATGTACACCAACGGTAAGGGAAACATGGTCATGTCAAACATGGAGGACAACGGCACAGCTAGGGCATTAACCCAGTTATCCAAGGCAGGTAGAGCAGACTACAATAGGTTCCTCTTACTCCGTACGGCTAGTAACTACACCACACCTCCACCCGGACGCGATGCCCAGTGGCATTTCGATGTCCCATTCATACTGAACGGGATGCCCAGCATAGAGGCGGCATACCTGTTGGGAAGCAAGGTAGCCCACGAGATAATGGAAAACTGGGAAGAATACGAGAACAACATCCCTGAATAATTGAGGGTTGAAGGACCAGAAACCGAAGAAAGGGGTTCTTACAAAGTGGCCCTGGTCCCCAGAGTCTGGTGGGACAAAGAAGGGTTTGTCTCTACCGTGACTGGAAAGAAGATTATTGGGGTTCTACTCGTTGATGAGCGGTTCCCCGTAGGTCAGTAGGGTGATGGTGCTCTTGACGTTGTCGAGGCGGCGCACCTTGTTGAACACAACCTCCTTGATCCTATCCATGGTATCCGCTTCCATCTCGATGATGATGTCGTAGATACCGTAGAGGCTGTATATGTTGGTGATTTCCTCGACGTCCTTCAAGGCCTCGATGATCTTGGTCTCCATCCCAAGTTCTGTGTTTAGTAAAACGAAAGCCTTCATAGTAATCGGTATAAAATTCGCGTTACGGGAATATTAGGTTATTCTACGTGAAACGTGTTTCAATGACGGTTGATAGGTCTCTTATTTGATCAAGCGACAAACGGGCGACGGGCGTGTCCAGTAAATCGGTAGACAGGTCGAGTTCCTTGATGGTTTCTCTTGACACTCGCTTGGTTGAAGCCTCCCCGGTCTGGATCAATGCTTCCCGTAACGCGTTTGATGTCTTTTTGTCCTCCTGCCTGAACACGGCTTGGAGAATTGAGTCTGCTTTTGATGTTGGGCTCCTTGGTTGAAGCGATATGATTGATGTAAGCGTCTTCGGTTGGGGCAGGTATGAAGAAGCGTGTACGTCTGTTACAATTTCCACATCATACAGTAGCCAAGTTAGATAACCCATCTTTGTGTCCGTTGAGGTTACCAACTCCGCGAACCCTCGGGAGACTATGAGGCTCGCTGATTTGAAATCCACCCTAAAGAGCCTGTGGAGAAGGGGTTCACTGATCATATAGGGAAGGTTAGATACAACCCGGTCAACGGGTGGATAACGATAATACAAGGCGTCCCCGATGACGGTTTCCAGTTTTGGATCATTCCCAAACCTACCTTTGAGAACGGGGCGGTATTTCGGGTTCTTCTCTACCACGGTCACCTTTCCAGCCCGTTCAAGGAGAACGGCGGTTATATTGCCTGTTCCGAGTCCAATCTCAATCACGACGTCCTCATCTGTGACTCCCGAGGCATCAACCAGTGTATTGATGGCTTCCTCGTCAACGAGTTGCTGCTCATCCATGGACGGGTCTAACCAAATGCCGTACAAATCCAAAAGAAGCTGGGTTTTCTCGCGAAGAGAAAGGGGAGTTACAGGAGGTATCTGGGCTCGCCTTTGATGGACTCCACTAGCTCAAGGGTGTCCTTGACCTCTTCCTCGGTTCCCTCGACGAGTAGCCTGACAGCTCCCTCGGCTCCAGCGATGCCGCCTGCTGAGTACAGGTACGCGTCAACGCCTGTGAGGACGCCCAGCGCCTCGATCTCTGTGAATATGGTTCCGATGACTGGCCACATCCTTGGGCCCTCAAAGTCCTCTTCAGCTGCCAGTAGGTGTAGGAGGTTGATGTCCTCGTATGTTAGCTTCTCCAGCCCAATGGGGATGATTAATTGCACCTGCTTGCCGATGATGTGCCCGATGGTGTTACCGATGGTTGCGCCGTCCTTGCCTCCGATCAGGATTCCAGCAACATCTTTCTCGTAGTTGAGCACGTTAGCACCTTTGATGTAGATGTCGCCCTTGTTCAGGTGTGGACCAATGGTGACCCTGTCGTACTCATCCGCGACCTTGCCCTTAATGAACACCTTGTCCGCGATCTTCTCTGGCTGCTCCTTAGGGTCCTTCTCAGGCTCCTTGGGTGTGGTGGTTCCGCTGCGGTAAGCCCGCTTGTCGATCTTCTTTCCCCAGAGCTCTTCAAGCACGTAGGCGTTGGTGGTTCCGGTGGCTACTACAACGGTTCGCTCCTCCATTGCGTGCATGACCTCGGGGAGGGCTGCCACGCCCTTTGCGATGAGTCTCTTTGACTCGGCTACGGTTAAAACAAATTCTCGTTTCATGGCTAAAGGATGCCCTCACGGGTTTTTAAATCAATCACAACAACAAAATGGGGCTAGGGCGTAGTGTTGGGCATGGGGATGGAGGCGCTTGAACGGGCTAGAAGAAACCTTGAAGCCTACCATGCGGCCATCGCCGACCCGCTTAGTGCTCAGGATGGTTTACTTGACACACTGGTTGCGGGATACAGAAAGACAGAGTATGGAGAAGAAAAGGAAGCCTCGTCAATCGAGGAGTACCGTGAAAACTATCCCCTTGTGAATTACTCCACCCTAGAACCATGGTTTGAACGAGTGCGGAAGGAAGGTTACGGTGTTTTCCTCTCAGAGGAGCCGATAACTTGGGTGATGACCCGGGGCACCACCGGTAAATCCAAGATCATCCCAGTCACCCCAGCACATATGGACCACCTCGTTAGGGGTGGGTCGAGGGGTATTCTCAGCTTCGCCCTTGAAAGAGGTGGGTTAGACTCGTTGATGGGTGGCGTGCTGAACCTCCAGTTCCCGAGCAACATGTACAAGATGATGGTGGGTGGTGAGGAGCTTGAGTTCGGGTTCAGCAGCGGCACCTACGCGAGGCTTAACCCCATGATGGCTGGGCTGCAACTTGTGCCTAGGCAGGAGGAGATTGACGCCCTTGAGACCGGTTTGACTAAAGAGGACTGGGATGAGAGGTATGAGTTCATCTACAATAGAGCAAAGGATGAGCGAGTCGTAACCATCATGGGTGTTGCACCTGTCCAGACCGGGTTCGCTAGGTACGTCAAGAGAAAACATGGAATCCACCCACGTGAACTGTGGGACCTCAAGGTGGTGTACACTACCAGCGTCGCCAAGATTCAGCAGAGGTACAAGCCGAGGCTTCAGCGAATGTACGGCGATGTCCCGGTGGTGGAGATGTACACGGCGACCGAGGGCGCGTTCGGTCAGCAGATGGATGAATACCCATACTGGCGGCCCAACTATGACCTGTACCTTTTTGAGGTGAAAACGGGGAAGGGGGTCAAAATGATGCACGAGATGAAGCGGGGAGAGTGGGGCAGGATGGTACTATCAACGCCGATGCTGCCCCGGTACATGATCGGAGACCTCGTGGAGTGCATGGGTGAGGGTTACTTCAGGGTGTTCGGAAGGGACAAGCCAGCGGTATTGGCTGAACATGTCTTGTATAAAATATTGTTTGGGTGGGCGGTTTAGGGCATCGGGTTTCTACCACGCTCAGACATGCCCCGGAGAATGACAACGAGACCCAGTCCAATTAGTAGGAACGCCCACCAATCCTGTATATTGTAGGTTATTCCAGCACCGATCAGGACGAGGACGCCTCCACCAATCATGAACCCAGTGTTATCAGAGGACCGCCCCTGACTTGGGAGTAATCCACGAAGGGCAAGGATGACGCCAATACCCATCAAGAAGAAGCCTCCAAAGTTACCTCTCAATATGCCCTGGTTCTGTAAGAGAAGCAACGTGCCGAGCCAGATCAGTATTCCTCCACCGATCAAGGCTCCGTATTCGTCCTCCTCGTCGTGTTTTTCACCTTTCTCGTTTTTCTCGTCCTTCTCGCTCCTATGCCTGACACGACGATACGCTATCTGGTTCTTGAGGGGTGCACGACACTTGGTGCAGTAATCGTCCTCCTCGCTTACCTCTGTTCCACATTTAGGGCAATATGCCATTTAATACACCTATAGTATGCTGTTGGACTGGTTTTTTATTAAAGGGTTCTTCAGAATCTTTCCCTAATTCGAGGGTATGAGGAAGATAAGAGCCGAGGATATGAGGGAGAGGGTTGCCAGCGCGAACCATCCAACGGTGTAGCTCTGTGTAGAGTCGCGGATGAAGCCAAGAAGCAGGGGTAACGCGAATGCCCCGAAGCTGGCGAAGGTATTGTTGATACCCGATATGCTACCGGCGGCTTCGGTTCCGAAAAGCCTCGGGATGATGGTGAAGGACGGGCTCCGTGTAAAGTTAATGACCCACCCGAGAAGGAATACGAGGACGTACAGTAATGACCCACCGATTTTCAGTGGCAGAGCAAGTACAAACAACATCAGAAATAGGAAACCGCCGACGAGCACCCTTCGCTCATCAAGCCTGTCGGATACTATTCCTCCAACGGGGTTCGCCAGCATCCCGGCAAAGTTAAGCAGAGACATGGCTGAGCTTGTCGCAACTACGCTGAACCCGTAATCCTCACGGAGAACAAGAGGCATCCAAGCGATGAAAGTGTAGTATGAGCCGAGGCGGATGAACTGCATGAAGCTCAGGAACCAGAACTCCCTTCGCTTCAATGGCAGCTCCGCCAAGTTGATGGGACGAGATGATGACTCCTTGTCTCTGAGCAGGGTAAAGCAGAGCACTGCTGAAATCAGTCCAAGTCCACCAGTGATGGTAAGTCCCCGGTTCCAGCCTGTCTGGATGCTGATAATCGGCACTAGCCACGAGGCGAGGATCATCCCGGCGCTACCACCCACGTTGAGGATTCCGAGGGCGGTACCCCTCTCATCGGAGTTGAACCAGTTTGAGACCAGTTTGACGCCCGGCACGAAGATGCCTGCGCCAAGTAAACCCGTGAAGAACCTCAATGTCACCGCGTAAAACACGGACTCGCTAAACCCGAATAGGAGTGTTGATAGGCTGACTCCGAACACGCTGAGGCTCATCGTAACCTTGCTCCCATAGCGGTCACTGAGCACACCCCAAGGTATCTGTCCCAGGGTGTATCCAACGAAGTATGCAGACATCAACGCACCTGTCCATGTATAGTTGAGTGCAAGGTCTGATTTTATTGAGTCCAAAACGTTCGTGTATGAGGCGTTCATGATGCTCAACGTCGCCAAGCCAAGAAATCCACCGAAGAGTATGCCCGGTTTCTTCAAAACGCGCCTGAGCCCCATAACGCCACCTTAAAGATGGATGGCATACCGGCTGCTTGATATTAAAAGATAATTAAAAAATAGAAAAAATATTGGGGGAAGCTTACATCAGAAGCTTGCCTTTCGAATCGTTGTCGAGAAGGCTCTCCCAGCGAGCAGTTGTGAACTCCTGAATCTCGCCGATCTCATCGTCAGTCATGTGGCGGAACCTAGCCTGTGGCTTTAGGTACTCGCTGACTGGCTTGAGCTCTTTGGGTTTGTAGTTCAGCTTGAACTTCTCGCCGTGCTCGATCTCCATCAGTGGCCATACGCCTGTCTGGACACCTGACCTAGCGACATCGATAGTCTTTGCTGGGTCGTATCTCCAACCGACTGGGCACGGAGCCTGAATGATGAGCAACTTGAAGCCCTCGATCTCCTTGGCATAGTTTACCTTGGCGATCAAGTCCTCTGGGAAACCGACGCTTGCAGTTGCTACGTATGGTACGTAGTGTGCAGCGAAGATGAACGGTACGTTCTTCTTGTGAGTGGTCTTTCCTCGGCTCGCGGTACCAACAGGTGTTGTTGATGTCCTTGAGTACTTTGGAGTTGAACCGCTCCTCTGGTTTCCTGTGTTCATGTAGGCCTCGTTGTCCTTGGTTATGACAAAGACGTTCTCGTTCCTCTCAGCTGCGCCGGATAGTCCCTGGAAGCCGATGTCGTAGGTACCGCCGTCTCCGAAGAAGGCGACAGCCTTGACGTCTGACCTGCCAATTGCTGCTAGTCCGTGTGCAGTTCCTGTTAGGAGAGCGCCGCCACCCTCGAAGACTGTGCCTGTCCTTGGTGTCTTGGTTACGCTGTCTGGACAGCATGGAATGCCGTGTCGGATAACGTTTGGACCAAGAGCCTTGAAGGCTAGCCTTGAGGCTAGAGCTGCGCCACATCCCTGGCATGCACTGCCTGGGGTGATGGTCATCTCGCTCATGGGGATCTGTGCGCGTGTGATTCTTTCAGCCATTGTGATTTCCTCTTTTTCGCTCCTCTTAAACCCATGTAACTGGGTCTGCTTTACCGCCCTTAGCGTAGTCAAGGATCTTGTCTCCGATTGCCTCGAAGTCGTGAACCCTTACCTCTTTACCGCCAAGACCTGCGTGGAACTGTAGCATCTTAGGTGCATCCTCCATATCATAGAGTGAGCTCCTCAGCTTGTTGTAGACTGGACCACCCTTACCTGGACAGATTGACCTGTCGACAACTGCGAAGCCGCTTAGCTTCTTCGCCCATGCCTGGAAGTCATTGTCTGGGAATGGAATGTAAGTCCTCAGCTTGATGAGTCCGACTTTCTTGCCCTCTGCCTGCATCTTATCGACTGCAGCCTTGCAAGTGCCCGCGATGGTACCCTGTGCAACGATGGCGACTTCTGCGTCCTCCATCTTGTACTCCTCGATCATTCCGTTGCCGTAGCGTCGACCGAATGTTTTCTCGAAGCTGTCCATGGTCTCCTTCATGATGTCCTCAATTCCCATGATTGCATCGTGGTGGATCTTCCATGGCATCTGTGGGTCTCCTCCGCCCCAGCCCCTGCTGAAGGTTGTTGGATCAACCTCATCGGGGATGATGCTTGGCATTGCCTTGTTGGGTGGTAGCCACTCGTCGACCAGTGCCTGGTCTGGGATCTCTACTGGCTCTGCAGTGTAGGACAGAACGTATCCGTCGTAACCGACAGCCATTGGGATCCTGACCCTTGGGTCTTCAGAGATCTTGTAGGCCATTAGCAGGGAGTCTAGGACTTCCTGTGCGTGCTCTACATAGACGTGGCTCCAGCCTGTCCACTGCTGTGACATTAGGTCACTGTGGTCCGGCTGCATGCCCTTGTAACCCCTGTGGACGACAGCCATGACTACTGGGAGTCTTCCGCTGCCTGTCCCCTGCATGGGGTGGTGCATGTAAAGGAGCCCTGGACCGCTTGTACATGTGAAGGTTCTTGCACCTACACGTGATGCGCCCTGGACAACTACCTGGCTTGAGAGCTCTCCTTCTACGTTAACGAAGTCGAAGTCCCACTCGGCATTTGCATGCATCTCGCTGAGATACTGAGTGATCGTTGTCTGTGGTGTGATTGGGAACGCGCTGGCAACCTGTACACGTGCTAGTCTGCATGCGACTGCGGCTGCCTTGTTTCCTACCATTACTTCATATGACATTTTTATGCCTCCACTCTCACCATCTCGATGGCGTCTACTGGACACTCGTTTGCACATACACCGCAGCCCTTGCATGCGTTGTATCTGATGCTTGGCTTCTTTGTCTCGTCATCCCACTCAATCGCGGTCTCTGGACAGAAGATCCAGCAGCTCTTGCAACCGATGCACTTGTCGACGTCAACCTCGGGGCTGAAAACCCTCCAGCTTGATACGTCTTTTAGTACGCCGTAGCCGCCTACGTGGATGTCTGCCTTCTCTTCAGGTGCGTCCTTGACGGTTGCCTGAACAGGGCCCTTGACTTCCGCGTAGCTCCTCTTGACAGCGGCGACGTTCATCTCGCCTAGCCTGCCAGGGAAGTTCTTCATAATCGCTTTCTCGATGGACTCTACCTTGATCAATCCAGTGACCTTGGCGAATGCGCCGAGGATAGCTGTGTTTGTGATTGGCCTTCCTAGAGTTTCGAGGGCGATGGTTGTTGCGTCAACGGTGGCGACCTTGAAGTCTCCTCCTAGCATGACGTCCTTTGGCTCCTCGGCTGAGTTCAGTAGAACCAGTCCGCCGGGCGTTAGGTTATCAACAACGCTCTGCTGTTTAGCGATAAGGGGGTCGAGAACGATGCTAATCTCAGGGTTGTGAACGAGCTCACGTTCCCTGACACGAACATCATCGATTCGGACGAAAGCAGTAAGTGGCGCTCCACGGCGCTCAGTGCCGTACATTGGGATTGCCTGGGAATACTTGCCTTCCTCATAGGCAGCGATGGCGATAATCCTTGAAGCTGTTACTGCTCCTTGGCCGCCCCTGCCGTGAAACCTTATTTCAATCAAAGTTTTCCCTCTTTGTGAATCGTTAGTCTACCCCTCGTTGGTTATTAAGAATAACGATTTCAC
>CAZPRN010000005.1:0-195703 GCA_964589605.1 uncultured Candidatus Bathyarchaeia archaeon
AGCACCTGGCTCATAACCAGGTGGACGCGGGTTCAAATCCCACCAGGCCCACCATTCTCAACCAAGTGATGGACATGAAGTACCTTGAACACCGCCGCCACACCGAGAGGACCAGACCCCTCGATCACATCAACCAAAAGGGCATCGACCTAGCCAAGAAGGTAGCATCGAGGATTGGGCCCTTCAGTTACACGCTTACTAGTACCGTTCCCCGTGCCATAGAGACAGCACTGGTGCTGGGATACGAGGTGAACAGGACCGATAATCTCCTCTTCCATTACAAACCTGAGTTGATGGCCGAGTTAGGTGATAACTCCTTCAAAGCGATAACCAAAGCGATCAAGGCAGGCCGCTACACTCATAGTTATGCTCAAGACCAGCTAGACCTGTTCAGGGATGTACTTGAACAAGTTGATGAGGGTGAATCAGTCCTCGTGGTGAGCCATGGAAACATGGTGGAGATTGGCCTAACAGCCATGTTCCCTGACTCTGATAAGTCCAAGTGGGGTAAGCCATTCAGCTACCTGGACGGATATCGTGTAGGATATGAGAAAGGGCAGTTTGTTGGACCGAAAATACTACGAGCTCTCTAGCTTCTTTCTTCGCGTCGTGAACAGTTTCAGCGCTATCAGTACCAAGCCACCTAAACCACCCATCAGTAGGTACCCTTGCCACTCAGCAAACGGGTTCACGCACGTTGGCGCTATCAGCGCAACCCCTAGCATTAAGCCAACTGCTAGGATGCTGTATACGAGTCTCTGGGTAAGGAACTCGATGCTATCATTGATTCCTCTGATCTCTGGTACGGTTACCTCCATCTTCGACCTACCGCTGGAAAAGTTCTCAAGGAACTTTCTCATTGACCTAGGAAACCCTAGCAGTTCGCGGGTAACCATGTTCTTGGCGTCCTCTAGGCTCTCCGCGCTGAACATCGACGACATAATCATCTTGTTGAGGTATGGGCGTATCTTACCAACGATATCAAACTCCGGGTCAAGCTGTCCTCCAAAGTCCCCCACCATGGAGACAACCTTGATCATGAGCATAAAGTTGCCCGGCATGATTATCCTGTACCTGTTGAGAATTGATGTCAACGTGTTCATGGAGTCACTGAACGAGAACTGGTCAAGCTCATAGTTCTCCGTCTCCTTGAAGATGGCGTACATCTCGTCTTTAAAGTTCTCAATATCGTCATGTGAGAGCCTCACTCCGAGGTCATCGAGGCTGTCAATCATCATGTTGATGTCGTTGGATATTATAGAGTAGATGATTCGGGTGTACGTCAGTCTTCTCTCGGGTCTAAGAATCCCCACCATACCGAAATCAAGGAAGACAACCTTTCCCTCATCCGTCACCAAGATGTTACCTGGGTGTGGGTCACCGTGGAAGAAGCCGTCAACGAATATCTGCCTAAGATAAGCTTCAAACCCGATATCCGCGAGCTCCCGGGTATCATGTTTCTCGCTCAGCTTTTCGATGTCATCAACCCTTGTGCCCTCAACGTACTCCATCACCAGCAAGCGTTGCCCAGAGTACTCCCAGTAAATCTTGGGAATCTTTACTCTGGGTAGGGTCTTCATGTTTAACGCGATTGTCTCGGCGTTTTTGCCATCTAAGATAAAGTCCAGCTCTTTCCTCATCTGCTTGCTGAACTCCTCGATGAGCCCAGTGGGGTTGTATGGCTTAAGGTAAGGGAACGAGCGCTCAGCTCTCTCAGCTAGGTTCTCAAGGATAGTTAGGTCTACCTCGATGAGCTCCCTGATGTCCGGTCTCTGGACCTTGAACACGACCTCTGATCCATCAGTCAATGTTGCCCTATGAACCTGACTGAGTGACGCGCCGGCGATTGGCTCTGGGTCAACGAATATGCAGAACTGGCTCGTATCACCACACGTCTCCTCGATAACGCCCTGCACCTCCTCGTAGGGGACCGTCTTTACCTGGTCCGTGAGCATTAATAGCTCGCTGATCAACGGGGCGGGAAGCACGTCGCGCCTGACGCTTAGAATCTGCCCTAGCTTAACGAAGGTTGGACCCAGCTCCTCGATGGCAAGCCGAATCCTTCTGTAGACATCCTGTGATTCTACGTCTGGGTCACGCTTGAGAAAGTCTGGTCTCTTGTCCTCGGGGAAGAGCTCTTGCAGGAATATTCCGAAGCCGTACTTGGAGAGCACTCCTGCTATCTGGGCGTAGCGTGTCAGGCGGTTGACCATAGCACAATGTTCTGGGATTTTGTACAATAAAAATTAGCGTAGCCGCGCCACCGAGGAAGGTTTTTCTATTAATGAACCAGATAGTTAACTGGTGCGGGGTTTGACTAGGGTTCTGGTAGTTGACGACGAGTTAGACATACTTGAGATGACTAGGATTATGCTCGAAAGTTCCGGGTTTGAGGTTATTACCGCCTCAGACGGCGAGAAGGCGCTCGAACTGGTCGAAGAGAAGGAAGTGGACCTGATCCTACTCGACGCTGTAATGCCCGGAATACATGGACTCGACGTGTGTAGAACCCTTAAAAGAAACCCCAAAACACGGATGATTCCAATCATCATCTTCTCCGCCCTAGGAACAGGCGTTGACATGATGCTTGATGAGAAGGACAAGGCAGACGCGTACATCAGCAAGCCCTTCACGAGGAAGATTCTCCTCGACAAGGTCCAGAGCCAGCTAGTAGTGGCTGATTAACCCAAACGAAGGCACTATCTTGAACCAGATAATAGTCATAGAGGACGAGCCAGATATCCAGCAGTTAATCCACAGCATACTTACTGCCAACGGCTTCGAGGTAATACGTGCATCGACGGGAGAGGAGGGTTTAGTCCTCGCGTCCAAGCTAAAGCCTGACTTGATCATTCTTGACATAGTCATGCCCGGGCTCAGCGGGTTAGAAGTTCTCAGGTTATTAAAGTCCAAGAAAACCACCAAGAACATACCAGTTATCATCGTTTCCGCGTTGAACAGGGACGTGGATAGAAAATATGCAGAAGACTATGGCGCGGACGCGTACGTACCTAAACCGTTCACGATTTCCGAGATCCTTATTGAGGTTGACAAGCTGCTCAAGTAGCTTGGAATGGCAGGGAGAAGCAGAATTTCATCCCCTCACCAGTCTTTTGCAGAGCCCAAATCTCTCCATTGTGGTGATCGATTATTCCCTTGCATATGCTCAGTCCAAGCCCGGTTCCTCTGTAGAAGTCAGGTTTCTCAATGTCGGGGAACGGGATGAATAATTTAGACATGTCCTCTCAAAGAAATCATAAATAATATCTCCGCTGAACTCGATCTTATCTTTGCCAGAGATTTTCAAACGGGCTTGACCCCTTGAGCTCAAGTTCAGATGACACATGTTTAAAAAACCTTGGTGAAAACCCGGTGTTTCAGCTTAACTGGCGGTTTTCACAGAAACCTTTTAACATGGTTGCCTCGTTACACTCGTAGAATCCAAGGAAAACTTGGGCATTTACGTTTAACAGGGAAATCACAATGTTCGATGAAGAGAAACCCGAGGTCCTCGAAGAGGAAGAGGAAACGGAAGAACCAGAGGAAGAGCAGGTAGAGGTCGAGGAGGAAGCCGAGGAGCCAGTTATTGAGGAGGCTCCAAAGGAAGAGGTTCACTACGATAACGCGGTAAACAAGGGCGACTTCATCATGGTCGAGATGACCGGAAGCGCAGTCGAGACAGGCGAGGTCTTCGACACCAGCAGCGAGGAGGTCGCAACCGAGAACGGTGTCTGGGAAGAGGGCAGGACCTACGGCCCAAGACTAGTCATCGTCGGTGACGGCTACGTCCTACGTGGACTGGACGAGAAGCTGCCAGGCACTCCATGGGACGAGGAAGTTGAGATCGAGATCGAGGCAGCCGAGGCTTTCGGCGAGAGAAGGGCGGAGGACATCGAAATGGTGCCCTTCAGGGTTCTCAGGAGCAAAGGCGTCAACCCATACGTAGGCGCGGAGCTTGAGGTTGACGGCAGGCCAGCCATAGTGAGGAGCGTCAGCGCGGGCAGGGTCCAGCTTGATTACAACCACCCACTGGCGGGCAGGAAGATCGTGTACAAGGTCAAGGCAGCGGAGCACATCGAGGACGACAAGGACAAGATGAGGGCACTCCTAGGTAGAAGGTTCCTCGGAATCGAGACCAAAGAGTTCAAGCTCAAGAAGACCAAGAAGAAGCTCAGGATCGGCGTCCCCGATCAGATATTCTTCGGAGAGAACATCCAGATCGCCAAGCGTGGCGTCGCGTTGGATCTCCTCAGGTACTTTGAGGAAATCGAAGAAATCGAGTACTACGAGACCATTAAACGCTCATAGGGGTTTTACTCCCTATGAAAACCGAGGCAGCGATCATTGGGGCCGGACCAGCCGGTCTTATCGCTGCCCAAATCATTTCATCTAAAGGCTATCACTCTACTGTTTTCGAGGAGCATCGAAGGGTTGGTACTCCAAACCACTGTGCCGGTATTATCAGCGTCTCCGGTTTTGAGCAACTGGGGATTCCATTGGACGACTCGTTTTACCTGAACACCATCAACGGTGGCAGGCTGTACTCCAAGGACGGTACCTGCATAGAGATTCGGGACAGGAAGCCCAGAGCTCATATCATTGACAGATGCGAGTTTGACAGGCATCTCGCAGGGCTCGCGGTTGACTCTGGAGTCGACCTGCGAACATCAACTCGTGTAAAGGAGATCTTATCAACTACGAAAGGCGTGGTGGGCCTGAAAACTGAGGGTTATTCCGTCCGTTCCAACATCCTCATCAACTCGGAGGGGGCGAAAGGCAGATTGATGACTAAAGCAGGGATGCCTACATCCCAGAAAGGGGTGTATAACGGCTTCAACGTCGATATCAGGGGCATCGAGGTCGAACAGGACATGGTGGAGGTCTGGTTCAACGACGAGCTCTCAGACAACTTCTTCACCTGGGTCACACCGGTTGACGAGGAAACGGTACGAGTTGGATTGGGTACCAGCAGGAATGATGGACACGAGGCACTCCGTAAGTTCATCAAGAAACGGTTCGACAAAGTAGATATTCCCAGTATACACGCTGGACTGATCTGTGCAGGGGGACCTGTGAACAAAACCAGCTACCCCGGAATGCTACTCGTGGGGGATGTAGCTGGACAAGTTAAACCAACGACTGCAGGAGGCGTTGTGATAGGGGGACTGTGCGCAGGACTAGCAGGCGAGGCCGCGTCAAAATATCTAGCAAGCGATGCTCAGACTGATCTCGATTGTTACGAGAAAGAATGGCGCAAACATTACGGGCACGAGCTCTCAACCATGCTGACGCTCCGAAAAATGCTAAACAGTCTCGGTGATGAACGACTGAACAGGATGTTCAAGGCTTTCAACAACGAAAGGATGGGTGGCAAACTCACCAAACTCATTGAAAGGGGAGACATGGACATGCAAGCCGATGTCATCAAGCGTGCCTTCTCTGACCCCGGAATACTGGCGGTCATGGCGAAGGTTGCCGGCAGGGTGATGCTGGGCGAGGTGACGTCCCTCCTTGGATTCTAAACCAGAGAATTACCCTAGGCGTGTGGAGACCTACCGGGGCGCAACCATCTGGTTCAACCCGAGGACCGGCAGGTATTACGCAAATCACTGCGAGCACGTCAAGCGTGACCCAGATATCCGGTTGGTCAAGGCTTGGATTGACCGGTGGAAGATGTAGAAAACAGCGTCCCCTTCTCATAACTCACCAACCGCAGTCGAAGGCACAATATTCGTATTGAGAACCGTTATGTAACACCGAAAACACGGATTATCCATGGATGTCAAATCCGTCCTCAAAAAGATGAGGCACAAGGACGAGTACAACTCGGTGGGAGTCAATGTCCCAGATGAGATGAGTGATCTAACCAACGAGTTCGTCAAAGGCGATGGGGAGACCGACTTCACGCTCCTCTTCATACGGGACAAGGATGAACTGGACAAGATGTTCAAGAAAACAATGGAAAAGTCAAAGTACGATGGATTGTTCTGGCTCGCCTACCCGAAACAGTCATCGAAGATCAAGACCGACGTCAACCGTGACACCATCTGGGAGGACCTGAAGCCCCTTGGCTTCCGACCCGTATCCATGGTTTCACTCGACAAAACATGGTCCGCGATGAGAGTCAGGCCCTCCGCTGAAGTGGGTTAAAACCATGTGGACCTGCCCAAACTGTGGGAGAGAGTTCCGCAACAAGAACCAGTGGCACAGCTGCGTAAATTACTCTGTAGAACACCACTTCGAGGGCAACCCCGGTATGCGACAGCTGTTTGATGCTCTGGTTGGGAAGCTTGAGGGGTTTGGACCAGTGAGGGTTGATGCGGTCAAGACTGGTATCAACCTCGGCAACAAGGTGCACTTTGCGGAGGTGAAGGTCAGAAAGAACTGGATAAACGTCAGCTTCGTGCTCGGCAGGGTGATCGACCACCCAAAGATAGCCAAATCAGATGTGTTGACGCCCACAATGGTTGATCACCGGGTCAAGGTTTCATCTCTTGATGAGCTTGATGATACACTCCTTGGGTGGCTCAGGGAAGCCTACGACCTACACAACAGGTAGCTACTGCTCCACTAGCTGGATCAGGTTACCACATGTGTCGTCAAATATAGCTATCTTTGCGGGGCCTATATCAGTGGGCTCCTGTGTGAACCTCACTCCTAGTTCCTTGAGTCTCTGGTGCTACTACGGCAAACGAATTGAACACAAATCACTGGGAGTGATTCCATTATACCTGAACCAAGGTCACGGGTTTATGCCTAGCCAAGGGAAATTATCTCTTTTCCTTCATAATTATGTGGTTTTATAGAAAAAGTTCATTCTCGTTTATGTTTTATTCACAATATCCCTCCCTATCAATGTTTAAATAATAGCGGCGTGGGATAGTTGGTGATTCAAGAAATGGCTTCATGTATCTCATGTGGAAGAAAAGTCACGCCTGAGGAGAAGGCTGTAAAGTTAAAGTGCCCAAGCTGCGGCGCGGTGACCCTCTGGCGATGTGAAAAATGCAGGCTGTTCAGCCGCCAGTACAAGTGCCCCGCTTGTGGACACACCGGACCTTAATTCTTCCCACACTTTAAAGCAGATTATCCCGACGTTCTATCTTATGAACAAGAACATCTACCTCGCGTTAGCTGTCATTGGGTTGATTCTTCCGTACAGCCAGTTCGTGCCTTTCCTCATGGAGAACGGAGTGGACGTGGGCTTGGTAGTGTCTGAGATAACATCATCGAGGATTGCCGCGTTTGGGTGGCTGGATGTTGCCATCACTGCCATTGTGGTTGTTGTCCTAGCTCTAGATGAACGAGATGATACAGATAACTGGTGGCTGCCAATCCTTGCTACCTTTCTCATCGGTCCATCCTGTGGGCTACCGTTGCTCCTCTACTTGAGGAAAGACTAGCCGTTCCTTGAGTTCAGCACGACCGCCGTGATAATTATCAGGGCTGAGGCGACGTTCACCGGAGTGATAAGGTTACCCAGTACTAGGAAAGAGAACAGTATCGCAAAAAGGGGTACAAGGTTGAAGAACAGAGTTGTCCTATTCACCCCAAGGGTTTGTATCGCCATCTGCTGGAACATGTAGCCGAGGACTGACGCGAACACTGCCATGAACAGCACAGCACCCCATGTTGATGTGGAATATGTGAATATCTCACCTAACCCGTTCTCTGTGAGCAGCATCGGGGTTATCTGGATCAACCCGAACAGGAAGATGTACGCTGTGACCATCAACGGGGTGTACCTTTTGGTGAGTCTCCTGCTGTAGATTCCGTACACGGAGAAGCAGAACATGGCGAGCAGCATTACTATGTCTCCCTTGTTAAACGACATTGTTCGGAGCACGTTGATGTCCCCACCAGTCGCGGTTAATACTACGCCGGACAAGGCTAGGAGTATCAGTCCAACCTTTTTCCGGGTCAGTTTTTCTTCGATCATGAAAGTCGCGAGAACCGATGATGTCAATGGGTTCAACGCGTTGATAGTAGCAGAGTTTCCCGGTGACGTGTATAGTAGCGACGTGAACTGGAACGTAAAGTACCCCGAGACGCCGAGGAAACCTAAACCGAAAAGCAGAGGCAAATCCCTTTTCTCGGGCACCCTGGTTGATTCGTTCACCCACATGTACGGGAAGATCAACGCTGTCGCGATGACGAACCTGACGAAGGTCAAGGTCATTGGCTGGAACTCTTGGAGCGCGATCTTTCCGGCGACGAAGCTTCCACCCCAGAAAGCCGATGTGAGAAACATCAACCCAAGGGTGATGTACTCCTTTCGTCGCTCTGACATGGCATTGATGAACACAGCCTCCGTATAAAAGCCGAGTCCCTGACAGGTCTTTTATCCTGAAAGCACCGGGTATATTGCATATTCTGAAGGTGAAAACATGGAGATTGATTTTGGGAAATACCCGGTATTCGACGAGATGGTCGAGATAATGAAGGGGCTCCACGCGGAGTACCCCGGGTACACCAAGCTTTACAGTATAGGTAAGACCATGGAGGGTAGGGACCTCTGGACAATGGAGGTAACAAACTTCGAGACTGGTCCCGGAGATGAGAAACCCGGTATCTGGGTTGACGGCAACACCCACAGCAGCGAGCCAACGGGCACAAACGTATGCCTCAAAACGATATGGTACCTCTGCTCTGAGTACGGCAAAGACGAGACGGTCACAGAGCTCCTCGACAAGAAGGTGTTCTACGTGCTCCCAAGGGTGAACCCGGATGGAGCCGAGATATTCCTAACAAAGCCCTACCACTACACTAGTGGCGGCGTACCAAACCCTGACTTTGAGGACGGGAAAGGACACTACGAGGAGGACGTGAACGGCAACGGCAAGTCCGCGTTCATGAGGATCGAGGACCCCAACGGGGACTACAAGAAATCCAAGAAAGACCCACGGCTCATGATCAAGCGCAGCCCCGAGGACACGTTGGAGGCTGATGGACCATTCTACAAGGTGCTCAGGGAGGGCAAGTTCCTCAAATGGAAGCCCGGTAACGAGATCACCATGGCTCCAAGAAGGTACCTAGGCGGAAGCAACAGGAACTTCCCAGCCTACTGGGCACCCGGAGGACTACCACTTGGAGGCTCAGGACCCTTCCCACTATGGGAAAGGGAGCCAAGGGCTATCAGCGATTTCTGGGCGAGCCACCCCAACCTCAGCGGCATGCACACCTACCACACCAGCGGAGGTCTGATCCTTCGTGAGGCGAACGCCCACCCCGATACTTGGTTCCAAGAGGTGGGATGCGAGGAGGACCTTGAGGTCTATAAAGTACTTGGTGCCATCGGCGAGGAGCTCACCGAGTACCCGTGTATCAGCATCTACGACGAGTTCACGTTCGAGGACGATAGACCGTTCAGGCGTGGCTGTGCAACAAGCTTCTTCTACGAGCACTTTGGCTCCTATGTTTTCAGCACAGAACTATGGGACTGGCCATGGATGATCGGCTTGGACCACTTCAGGGAGCGTGGAGGAGTTGATTTCGACTGGGCTAAGCTCACCGAGGACGAGCAGCTCAACGAGCTCAAATGGATCGACGAGAACTATCCGGATGGCTTCCTAGACTGGGAGCAATATGATCACTCGCAGTTGGGCCCAATGGAGATCGGTGGAGTGGAGCGCAAATACACACGCAGGAACCCACCGCCGGGTAAGTGGCTTAACTACGAGGTGGACAAGACTCTGATGTTCGCCATCAGGCACGCCGCGTTGCTGCCCCAGCTTGAGGTCACCGAGTCCACGGTGGAGAAGGTAGCTGAAAAGGTGTACAAGGTATCCGCTCAGGTAGCCAACACCGGATTCATGAGCACAAACGTCACCAAGATGGCGGTCAAGATCAAGGTAGCCAAACCGGTTCTGGCTGAGATCAAGCTACCTGAAGGCGTAGAGCTTGTGACGGGTCACGAGAAGGTAGACCTGGGTCACCTTGAGGGAAGGAGCGCGAAGCTGCTGCTGCCTAGGGTGATTGGTGCGGACGTTGTTGACAAGACAAGGAGCAGTGTCGAGTGGGTTGTCAAGGCTGAGAAGCCAGTTGAACTCACTGTCGAGGCTCGATGTCCTCGAGCCGGAACGAGTAGGGTTAAGGTAACACTTCAATAACCCCCACCCATCTAACCTCCCATGCAGCCCGAGGATTACTCAATTCGAGACCTGGTGGTCTACTTCGGGGTGCTCTTCATTTCTTACCAGTTCTTTATGTGGGTTCCCAGCACTTGGATCGAGTTACTTACAGCTCAACTCAGCTCCTGGGCGTTGAATGCCCTTGGATTCACATCCGAGTATGGATTGCAGGACGGCTACGTGTGGATGACGTTGATGGGTGGTCCACGACCTGTTCTTGTTTACATAATCAGGGAGTGCACAGCATTCCACGTCTGGGGTATCATACTAGGATTGGTGGCTCCACTCAGGTACGGCGCTTGGGGTAGGAAGCTGAGGGCGGTGCTCTTCGGTGGGTCCTTTATCTTCGTTCTGAACATCACCCGCATCATGGTCACGGTTTACCTAACCGGGTTCGATGTTCCCCCGTTCAGCTGGTTCTTCACAAACCCCACGGTGGAAACATACCATTACCCAGTTAGCTTCGCGTATGGAGTAATCGGCATCGCGGTTGTCATCTGGCTAATCAACGAGCACATCCTACCCGAACTAGGTGATTTCCTAGTGGTACTACCCGACGCGGTTATGCATCAAATAAGAAAAATAGGGAAAAAAGAGTAGACCCTACGCGATGTCAAAGCGGTCAAGGTTCATAACCCTGTCCCACGCCGCAACGAAGTCATTAACAAACTTTTCAGGAGAGTCAGTACACGCGTAGACCTCAGCAAGGGCTCTCAACTGGGAGTTTGAACCAAATATGAGATCAACACGAGTACCCGTCCACTTGAGCTCATCCGTCACTCGTTCACGACCCTCGAACACATCGCTATCATCGGACAACGCGCTCCACTTGGTGCCCATATCCAGCAGGTTAACGAAGAAATCGTTTGTCAGAGCCCCAGGATTGTCTGTGAAAACACCGTGGCTCGTCTTCATGTAGTTAGTACCCAGTACTCGCAAGCCTCCAATGAGGACAGTCATCTCCGGGGCTGTCAGTGTAAGCAACTGGGCTTTGTCAAGTAACAGTTCCTCTGATGTCACAGCGTACTTTTCTTTCTGATAGTTACGGAAACCATCTGACTTTGGCTCAAGCAAATCGAACGACTCGATGTCTGTTTGATCCTGTGAGGCATCTGTTCTACCTGGAGTAAAGGGAACAACCACTTCGTGGCCAGCGTTTTTAGCCGCCTGCTCCACGCCTGCACATCCTCCAAGGACAATCAAGTCAGCCAGTGATACCTTCTTTCCTTTTTGTGCATTGTCGAACTTCTTCTTGATGGCTTCAAGGGCTTCAATTACTTTCTTGAGCTTTGTAGGGTGGTTCACAACCCAGTCCTTCTGGGGTGCCAGTCGGATACGTGCACCGTTTGCCCCTCCACGGTTGTCTGAGCCACGGAACGTGGATGCGGACGCCCATGCTGTTGACACGAGGTCCGAGACAGATATTCCAGAGGCTAGAATCTTCCTTTTCAGATCAGCTGCATCTTTTTCGTCGATTAACTCGTGGTCAACCGCAGGTACTGGGTCCTGCCAGATAAGGTCCTCATCTGGGACCTCTGGTCCGAGGTATCGTGAACGTGGCCCCATGTCGCGGTGAGTTAGCTTGAACCATGCGCGTGCGAACGCGTCCGCGAACTCCTCCGGGTTCTCGTGAAATCTCTTCGAGATTGGACCATAGATTGGGTCCATTCTCATCGCCATGTCCGCTGTCGTCATTATCGGTGAATGTGTCTTGGATGGGTCATGTGCGTCGGGCACCGTCTTTTTCGCCTCTGGATCGGTGGGAACCCATAGCCATGCCCCAGCGGGGCTCTTTGATAGGTCCCAATCATACCTGAACAGGGTGTCAAAGTAGCCCATACCCCATTTCACCGGGTCAGGCGTCCATGCGCCCTCTATACCGCTTGTTATCGTGTCACCGCCCTTGCCGCTACCGTAGCTACTGGTCCAACCGAGCCCCTGCTCCTCTAGACCCGCAGCCTCTGGTTCTGGGCCAACATGGGCTGCGTCACCAGCGCCGTGACACTTGCCGAACGTGTGTCCACCCGCTACGAGGGCAACGGTCTCCTCGTCGTTCATTGCCATTCGTGCGAAGGTCTCTCTGATGTCCTTTCCCGACGCAAGAGCACTTGGCTGACCTTCTGGTCCCTCTGGGTTGACGTAGATCAATCCCATCTGTACGGCTGCTAAGGGGTTGTCAAGCTCTCTTTCACCTTTGTACCGTTGGTCTCCTAGCCACTCGCTTTCTGCTCCCCAGTAGATGTCCTCCTCTGGCTCCCAGATGTCCTCACGTCCTCCCGCGAATCCAAAGGTCTTGAATCCCATGGACTCCAGCGCACAGTTGCCTGCAAGTATCATGAGGTCCGCCCACGAGAGCTTACAACCATACTTCTGTTTGATCGGCCACAGGAGACGTCGTGCCTTGTCGAGATTCGCGTTATCGGGCCAACTGTTCACTGGCGCGAACCGTTGGTTACCGGTTCCTCCCCCTCCTCGTCCATCCCCTACTCTATAGGTTCCGGCGCTGTGCCAAGCCATCCTGATGAAAAGAGGGCCATAGTGACCATAATCAGCGGGCCACCAGTCTTGTGAGTCAGTCATCAACTCATAGAGGTCCTTCTTCACCGCCCCCAAGTCAAGTTTCTTGAACTCCTCGGCGTAGTTGAAGTCCTCTCCCATGGGGTTTGACTTTTTGGAGTGCTGATGCAGGATACCCAGATTTAACTGGTTTGGCCACCAGTCCTTGTTCGAGGTTCCTTGAGCACCTGAAACTATCTCTCTATCATTATCTTTCATAAGAAATACTCCTAGAATCAAGTAAAACCTAAAAAGAGAATCTATTTAAGAGTTATTCTTACCTAGGAATGGATGTAGGGTATGGAGATTCGAGAGAAGATCATGGAAACATTCAGGCGAAACGGTTTACGCGCCACGCCACAGAGGATAGTGATAGCGCAGGCTGTGCTGGGAAGCAAGGATCACCCGACGGCTGAGCAGATATTCGAGATAGTCAAAAGAAATAATCCCTCCATCAGTCTCTCCACTGTCTACAATACATTACACGCGATGAGAGACGCCAACATGTTACAGGAACTCGCGTTCGGTAACAATCATCGCTATGACCCAAACACAAACGTCCACGTCAACCTTGTTTGTCAGAAATGTGGAGACATAATCGATATCAAGAACGATACTTTTGCGAATGAAGTTGGCAAGATATCCAAGAGAAGAGGGTTCTCGATAACCGGTCACAGATTCGATATATACGGGACATGTCGAAGATGTGAAAAGTCAAGTCAGGAAAAATAGGGAAAAATTAGTAATTGGGGATGTGAAGCTCGTAGTACTCCTTGGCGTGTTTACACGCTGGACACAGGTCTGGTGCTTCCTTGCCATGGTGGATGTATCCACAGTTTAGGCAGTGCCACTCCACTTCCTCGTCCCTCTTGAACACCGTGCCATTCTTCACGTTGGCCAGCAGCTTTCTGTACCGTTTCTCGTGCTCCTCCTCGACCTCAGCGATCTCTTCGAAGCTCTCCGCGATTTCTGGGAAGCCCTCCTCGCGGGCGACTTTCTCGAAATCCGGGTAAAGGGTGCCCCATTCAAGGAGCTCTCCTTCGGCTGCTGCCAGCAGGTTCTCCATCGTGGTACCAATCTTTCCAGCGGGGTACGCGGCGGTGATCTCAAGGTCGCCACCCTCTAGGTGTTTGAAGAAGACCTCGGCGTGCTCCTTCTCGTTGGCCGCTGTCTCTAGGAAGATGTTCTGAATCTGGACGTATCCCTCTTTCTTGGCTACAGATGCGAAGAACGTGTACCTGTTGCGTGCCTGGCTCTCACCGGCAAATGATTTCAACAGGTTCTGCTCTGTCTTTGTACCCTTTATACTAGGCATAATCAATCATTTTTACTAGATAGGCTCGTCTAAAAAACCTGACGGGTGGGAGAAACGAGGTTACTTGGTGATCTCAACCGCCCCAACCGGGCATTTCCTGTAACAAGCCCCGCATTCTAGGCAGTTGAAGTAGTCGATACTGTACTTGTCACCGGGCCGGATTGCTTTACCCACGCAGACATCGTAGCATGTCCCACACGCCGTGCACGCTTCCTGGTTGATTTTGTACCTATCGGGTCTGGGCTCTATTCCGTTCCAGCCAAACCGTAGCCTCGCGTGCATGTCATCCTGGTAGAGGTGGGTAACCTCCCCGTGTCCTTTCTCCAGCTTGAAGTACCTCAAAGCGTCTGGGCTGTTACTGTAAAGAGACTTTGTTCCCTGGTTCTTCTCAAGAAACTTCTCCTTGATCACAGAGTCATCCGTCTCAACAACCTCGGCGTTCACTCGCACGGCTAACCAGTCCTTCGTGACTCCAGTGATCACTATGTTGGGGTTTGCCTGTAGTTGGTCAAATGTGGGCTTTCCGGATGCGGTGATGAAGTAGATGTTCCCGTCATCCAGCAGGGTCATGTCAAAGATACGGGCCTCGGGTTTACCGTCTTTCTCCGTCGCCATGGCGATGAAACGTATCTCCCAGACGAGGTCGAATGCAGCTTTCTTGATCTCCTCGTTGTTGCTCTCCCGAGTCAACCCTTTCATGATTTCCTTGCCTGTCATGGACAAGTCATGTATTTGGGTCTATAAAAGAAGAGAACTGAGAATAATCCTTCTTAAGCGCATGGACGGGAAAGATACCCGAGTGGGTTAGGATGAGGGAAAAGTTACTGTGCCTGGCTCCGGTATCACCGACACCATTACCGAAAGAGTATGTTCACCAGACTCTAGGAAGCTGGATCGATTTCAACCAGGTTGATGTCGCCGTAATACGGGCGGGGCACAACGAGGACGAACTTCTAGATGAGGCTAAGGACGCCACCTTCATCGTCAGCTACGGCACCCATCGTATACCAATCACCCGAGAGGTGATGGAAACCGCAGAGAACCTCAAGCTGATTCAGCAACTTGGGGTTGGCTTCGATGAGGTTGACCTCAAGGCAGCCGGGAAGCTAGGGATACCTGTCTGCACCACCAGAGGGTCAAACGCGTCAACGGTCGCGGAGCACACCATCATGACTGTGCTGATGATCCTCAAGAAGGCAATCTACGCCCACACATCAACCCGAGAGGGAAAATGGGAGCAAGTACCACTGGGAACCACCGGGGCACTAGGAGAGTTACGGGGAAAAACCGTTGGACTCATCGGGCTTGGCTCAATCGGAAAAGAGGTCGCCCGGCTAGCCAAAGCATTCAGGGCTGACGTTGTCTATAACAAGAGAACAAGGTTAACCGAGATGGAGGAGAAGGAACTGGGCGCGACCTACGTCACCCTGCCCCAGCTAATCAGAGGCTCAGACATCATCAGCCTCCATGTCCCCCTGACCGAGGAGACCAAGGGCATCATCGGGGAGGCAGAGTTCGGGGCCATGAAAGACGGGGCAATCATAGTCAACACGGCGAGGGGCGAACTCATCGACGAGAGACCACTCATCAACGCACTAGACTCAGGAAAGCTCAGAGGAGCAGCAATCGATGTGTTCACTCCCGAGCCACCGAAGAAAGACTCACCTATACTCATGCACGAGAACACGGTGCTAAGCCCCCACATCTCGGGCATCTCCAAAGAGTGGATCAACCGTGCCTACAAGATGAGCGGCGAGAACATCGCAAGAGTCCTAAACGGAGAGAACCCCCAGAACCAGGTCGGTTAATTTCCGCTAACCTGAGTACTGTTTTTACTCTCCATCATTTTCGATTTTTGATTCTTCCCTCTCGCGCCTCTTCCTTTCATCCAGGTATAGAGGACGAGGGATATTGAATCTGGGAAAATACACGTCGTCCTGATCTGCCACTCCAAGAGGATACCTTGGTTTAACCCCAACCCAGTACCTCTTATAGATCACTCCCTCCCCAATAAGCCACAGAAATACTGAAAACACTAAACCAACCAATCCGAACGTTTTATTCTCTGTGCCGAAATAAGTCACCAAACCCGCTGGGATGAACATCAAAGTGTTAATCAAGGAACCCACCACAAATTTCCATTTCTTGGGCTTCATTATTGTATCAATTGAGTGAATGTAAAAATATCAAGGTTTGTTCAAAGAACATAACTTGCCCCACCAATAAAGAGAACTAGTCCAAGACTAAGCGCCCAGATCATTTAATATACAAAGAAATTTTTTCCCGCCTTATTACAGGTGGTTGGATCAGAACTACTTCAAAAGAGGAAGGTATCCGGTCACCTTGTCGATGAACTGACTCTGATTAGGCCCAATCCCGATACATGTGGTGGTCCCCGGCGGAACCTCCGTGTGACCAGCATCCTGAATCAACTCATAGATCAAGTCAAGCTTCTCAGCCTCAACCGCCAACTCCTCAAGCTCCTCGAAACTCTCCGCCTCAAGGGCAACCTTCTTGCCGCCCTCGTCCCGCCACCTACGCCAGTGCTTGGTCTGAGTACGCTTAGAAGACTCGCTGCAAGCCACAGCTGCGTGGCACGCCTGGGCAACAATCTTACCCAGACTCATCTCCAAGTCTGTCCTCATCACAATGACCATCTTGTATGTGAATGGATTACCCTTAGCCATCTAAGGAACCAGCCTATCCCTGTCTCGTGGGAACATACATGCCTCGCGGATGTTATCTAAACCGCAAACGGTCATGGTGATCCTCTCTAACCCGATGCTCCAGCCCGCATGTGGTGGTGCACCGTATAGGAACGCGTTAGTGTAGTAATCAAAGTTGTCAGGGTTCAATCCCTTGAACTTGATACGCTCCTTGAGCAAAGGCACCTCGTGGATACGCATCGTGCCGCTGCTGATCTCAATACCAGCGTACAGGCAGTCAAACGCCCTAACGATCTTATCACCGATCTCCACGTTTCCGTAAGTCTCTTCGAGATATTTCGCGTCAACCGGGTTCTCCTTGTTATACGGCATCGCGTAGAAGGTCTTCTGGGTCGCAGGCCAGTCCTTTAGGAAGAATGCCTCCTTGCCGACCAGCTTTGTCAGCAGCCGTTCCTGGGTCTTGGTGAAGTCGTCGCCCCACATGATCTCCTCACCCTCAGCCTGAAGCATCTCTATAGCCTCAGTGTATGTTACGCGTCTAAACGGCTTCTCCGGGACCGATAGCTCCCTACCTAGGAACTCCAGCTCCTCGCCTGTCTTCTCTAACGCCTGCTCCAGCATGTGGCACAACGTGCCCTGAAGCACATCCATAACAGTCTCGTCGTCGGCGAACGCCTGCTCGATATCCATCTGCCTAACCTCGTTGAGGTGGACCGGAGTATTGTACTTCTCGGCCCTCCAGATGGGTGTGATCGTGAAAACCTTCTCGAAGCTGATGGCGCACATCTGCTTGTACAGCTGCGGGCTCTGGGCCAGGAACGCCTGCTTCTCAAAGTATGGTAGCGTGAACAAGTCGGCTCCACCTTCTGAGGCGCTACCGATGATGCCTGGTGGCTGGAACTCCATGTAATTGTTGCCGCTAAGATACTCCCTGAAAGCAGTGGATAACGCGTTCTGTATCCTAAATATAGCGTTGCTCGATGGGCTCCTGAAATCAAGGAACCTGTTATTCAGCCGTGTATCAAGGTCGCTCTTCTTATTCTCCAGAATATCTACGGGGAGGGGCTGCAGGCTCTTATTGATAACCTCGATATTATCTGGCTTGAACTCTACCCCCGCCTTCGCTACGTCGCTTGCCACGGCCTTACCGGTGACTGCGATCACGTCTTCCCTGCCCAGAGGTAGCTCAAACATCTCCTTGTTATCCGGTTTGACGACTACCTGGATCTCACCAGTCCTGTCCCTGAGAACGATGAAGCGTATCTTCTTGAGGTCTCTTGTGCGGCTAACCCAGCCAGCTAGCTGGATGGTCTCGCCCACGTGTTCTTTTGCTTCTTCAACGTATTTTCTACTGTCAAACATACCTTGACACCATTAACTGGCTAGGCATGTGAACATGAATAGGGTATAAAAAGTTTGGCGAAACCGTTTTCGCCGGATTTAGGCAGCGTGAACGCCGTCCAAATCAAATTAAAAATAAATAGTAGAGGCTTAGTAGGCGTACTCTACGCGAAGGTCCATGTTACGGACTGTCTTCGCGACGTTTACTAGTGCCTGTAGCCGCTTCTTGCTGAGACGTCTATTACCACGTCCCTGAAGTACTACGCGGGTCTCCGTGCTTCCATCAGGTAGCCAGATGATGTTGATTGTAACGATATGCTGGTTCAAGAAAAGATCCTCCAAGAACTGGCGGTCCTTCACCCCACTCTCAATCACCAACACACGCTTGTTGAACTGGTCACCCAGATCACGCGTGAGTTTGGGGTCTGCATTGAACTTTGCCGCGTCTCCCTTTCCTACAACTAGGACGAGGAATCCGCCTGCTTCCAGCACGTTATCGAGCCTTACCTTCTGCAGGAAGGTGAACTGGTTCTCCAAACCCAGCAGCAGCTTGGCCACATCGATATAATCAGCACTAACTTCTCCGGACTCAACCTTGGTTTTACACTTGTTACAGAGCATCCCGCTCTTTAAACAGAATTCACATAGCTGTATCTGCACGTCGATAGGTCCTCCGGCGCGTCGGAGGTGTCAAGATGCTCTACGGTATCATTTAAGCTTTGACGTAGATGTCAATTGTGCTTACGTTTGATGGACCCCTGTCATCGCTCTCAAGGCTCTCGGTGCCGATCTGTATATCGACGACCTCAGCATTGGACATGAACCTGCTCCTTAGTACCTCGACCACATCGACTGCTCTGCTGATGCTGCGTCCCCTTGCCTTCACGACGATCTCCTCGTGGCCGCTCTTGAACAGGGTCATGCATGCGAGTACATAGTTAAGAACTTGTTTTCTTCCGATGAATACATTGTTTGATCGCTCCATCTTGACTCCTCGGTTTCCGCTGGTGATTAGTTTAGCTGAGCAAGTGGTTAAAAGCGTTTCTGGCTCGGTAAATTGTAGCCGATAAATGTAAAAACTGTAATTATTCAAGAATTTTAAGAATATATTGATTAATTTACCTTGTTGGCGCGTAGTAGATGACGCTGTCCAGTGGGATTTTTCTGTTCTCTTTCAGGAAATTGATGACGTTTGCACCCTTCCTTGACACTATCAGTGTTTCGCCCCTATCCTCAACCAGCTCATAGTTGAGGAGCCGGTTCACGATATAATCATAGCTATATCTGCTAAGCTGGATGCTTTTCTTTACTTCGCCGGGGCTCTTCCCCTCATCTATGGCGATTAAGACATCAACCGTCTGCTTGTAACTTGAACGTCCAGTCACTGTCAGTCGAAGAAAAATGGTATGTGGCTTTAAGGTGTTTATCTACTAGTGTTCTATCGTTTTTCGTCTACACAAACTGGTACATTGAACTTACAACCTGTAGCCTGCTGTTCTCGGCAACCTTACCGGGATACTCTGCCTCAAACTTTAGGACATTGAGCCCCTTACATGATAGTACCAGTATATTGTCTTTATACTCGACTAGATCGTTTGCTAACAACCTGTTCACAGTGTAATTATAACTATACCTGCTGAGAAATAGTTTTGATTTAATCTCACTTGGCTCCAATCCATCGGCGATTTCCTTCAGGACCAAGAGCGTCTGGTTATAGCTGGATCGATGTGTGTTCAAGACCTCTCGGAGCAACCTACTAGGCTTAAAATTTGGTTTTTACGGAGGGGTGTTTAGAAGCAAAACTTGGGGATAGGAATAGGGGTCTCTATTCCGTCTTCTAGACCCGTTTAAGCACTCTGCCTGGGCGTGCACCTGTGTGCTTGCCCCCCTTGACGACGGGCTCCCCGTTGACGAAGACGTACTTGATGCCCTCTGGGTACTTCCTCGGCTCAACCTCGTTTGCCGTCACATTCAAGTTTGGTAGGTCCATCAGGACGATGTCCGCGTAGCTACCAGGGTTGATTGTTCCCCTTCCCTCCATGTTGTGTACTCGTGCAGCCATGACGCTGGTCTTCTGCACTGCTTCCTCAAGTGTGAAGGTTTTCTTCTCTTTGACGAACAGGTTGAAGAATATGGGGTACGCGGCAAAGCTGTTGATGCCAGGTAAACTGTATGGCGGGCTCTTTGCCTGGTACTTGTCATCGCTGACCATGGTGTCCAGTCCAATCATTCCTTTGGGGTGAGCGTAGTACTGGTCGTACGCCTCGTTGTACACCAGTGTGCCCGTTACTCCCCTTGTATCTGGGTCCTTTACGATTATGTCACAGTAGGCGTCCCAAGGGTCAACCTCCCACATCTCGGCGATCTCCTGCACATTCTTGCCCGTTATGCCCTCAACCTTGCTCTTCGTAACGAACAGGTTCTTGGCCCAGTACGGGTTTGTGTTGGGGTTGTACGCGACCCTGATGAACCATTTACCGGTCCTGATCGCGTCAAAGACCTCTGCCCTGAAGTCAGGTACATCGAGCCACTTGCCCAACGCTTCCCGGCTTCCAAGTTCCCTCAGCCACGGAGCAAGCAATCCACACAGGTAGGGCATGACGCTGAACCCTCCCCTGACAAGGAATGGTATAGCGTCCCATGTGATGTCCAGCTCTCCCTTGCTCTTGGCCATGATCATGTCGATTGTAACCCTGAGGTTTGCCTCCTCCAGCTCCTTGGGGGCGTCCGGGTAGATCTGCCATCCGGTGCTCAAGTGTGCGTAGTGGAGTCGGACTCCTGTGCGCTCGTATACATCAACGCACTCCATCAATGCTTTGATCTTCTCGTTCGGTACGTGTCCAGCTGATATTCCCCTACGTCTTCCTGTCCTTCTCCAGTGAGGACAGTATACCGCGTCATACTCCTTGAGGACAGCAATGTTCTCCACGATCTCCTCATGATCAGCAAAGACATCTGGGTCATAGTCCAGCCCAGTGCTAACACCGATGCATCCGTCCTTCAATCCCTCGTGGATTAGCTCCTGCATCTGGCTTCTCTCCTCCTGGGTGCTGTGACGCTTGTAGTCTAAGCCCATAACCTTGGTTCTGACTGTTCCGTGTCCGAGGAGAGGCGCATAGTTGATGCTGATCTTCTCTTTCTCGACCCGTTTGAAGTAATCACCCATAGTCTCCCATTCAAGGGTCCACCCATAGTGCTCATCCATCCACTCGTTGACCTTGTCGATGTGATGCCATGGCTCCCTTGGGTAGTACTTGTAGGGCTCATGCTCCATGAGATGGTCCATCAACAGCCAGGGCATCCTGATGTACTCGCCCAGCGGTGCAGGGCTTCCACCACACTGACCTCCCACAAAGGTCGTTATGCCCTGCATCACGTGGCTCTGGGTCTCCGGGTACCAGAGTAGAGCCCAGTCGGCGTGACTGTGAGCATCGATAAACCCAGGTAGGGCTGTCAACCCCTTCGCATCGATCTCCTTCGCTGCGTCCCCTTTTATGTCGCCGGTTGCGACCACTTTATCGCCTTTTACACCGAGGCTACCGGTGTATGCTTTCTTTCCGGTTCCTTCAACGATGTTCGCGTTCTTGATGAGGTAATCATACTCCATGAAATATCGGGGTATAATTGTCTAGACGGGATTTAACATTTCCATCAAGGTAAACAGTCACCGGATGGTATACCGGTCGTTCCTCCAAGGGTCCGCCTTGTTACTGTACGCGTTTCTCTCCCAGTATCCCAGCTTGTCTCTGTTCGAGAACGTTATCTTGTGAAGCCACATTGGTGATTTATACGCGTACTTGTGGGGCACAACAAGCCTCATAGGTCCACCGTTTGGCTGGGGGAGCGGCTCATCATTCAACCTATGAGCCAAGAGGATTTCCTCTCCCTCAAGCTCCTTGATCGGTAGACTTGTTGTGAACCCGTCGTAGCTCTCAAAAAAGACGTATTTTGCCTTCTTTGATGGTTTGACCTTCTCTATAATGGTCCTGAACCTTACTCCTTCCCATTTCTGGTCCATAACACTCCACGTCTCAACGCAATGAAAATCACTGATCGAAGCAACCTGTTCAAACCCCATGAAATCCTCCCAAGTTAACTCCAAGGAATTCTCAACCTCTCCACCAATGATTAGCCTCCATTCGTCAAGAGATACATTTGGAAGCTCTTTCTGGATACCTGGATGCTCCTCTCCCCACTTGAGGATGTTTTCTATCCACCTCTGGTTTGGTGGCAGTTTTTCCTTGGGCTTTTTCTTTCTGTAAAGGAACAAGTGGCTCATAAACCCGTGAAAATGGCGGATGATAACGGTTTCTAAACAATATAAGCGAGTGCTGCATCAGTCCTTGCATGAACGAGAGGGAGCGAGCGCACGAGGTAATCAGGCGACTGGAAGCTGAGTATCCAAGTGTCGAGGGAACCGAGTTGAGCCACCATAACCCTTTGGAGCTGCTTATTGCCACTGTTTTATCCGCGCAGGCGACAGATGCCCAGATCAACAAGGTAACAAAGGACCTATTCAAGAAATACAAGACGGCAGAAGACTACGCGAATGCTCCCCGGGAGGAGCTTGAGAACGATATCCGGTCGTCCGGTTTCTTCAGGCGTAAGGCCGATGCAATTCAGAGCCTGAGCAAGACCATCGTTGAGGAACATGGTGGCAAGGTACCTGATACCATGGAGGAGTTGGTAAAGCTCAAAGGCGTTGCCCGAAAAACCGCGAACATAGTGCTTGCCGGGTCATTTGGTAAGATAGTTGGGATAGCTGTTGACACACATGTTCACAGGTTGAGCAGATTGCTCGGTTTCAGTGAGCAGAAGAATACCAACAAGGTGGAGCAGGAGTTGATGGCGCTATTTCCTCAAGAGAAATGGTGGGCGGTCAACTATATGCTGATAACTCATGGGAGAAAGGTGTGTAATGCAAAGAAGCCTAACTGCGAGGGATGCATCTTGACGGATATCTGTCCCTCGGCGTTCACCTTCGACCATAACAGAAAAGAGTGACCCAAGTTCACCGATTTTCATGGCTTGGAAAGGGGGATCATGATGGTTTATTTTGATCAGATCCTACCCCATCTTGTGTATCAGGATGAGTAGGAAAACGTTTGGAGGAATAGCGTATTCTGAGTTGTTTTGGTCGTGGGTTGGAGCTTTCCTAGGTGTGGGTGTAGTCTCCCTCCTAAACTATAACCTCGTGACTGACTCCGACCTCGTTTTCCTGATTGGCTCTTTCGGTGCGTCGGCTGTTTTAATATATGGCGCGGTTGACAGCCCGCTGGCCCAACCCAGAAACCTCATGGGAGGACACGTGTTCTCGGCGGTCATCGGTGTAACTTGCTATAATCTGTTCTCCTCCAGTTTGTGGTTCGCCTCTGCGTTCGCTGTGGCGACAGCAATTATGGTGATGCAGGTAACGAAGACGGTTCACCCTCCAGGAGGAGCCACCGCCTTGATCGCGGTTATTGGTAGTGACAAAATCCACAGTTTGGGATACTTGTACGCGGTGGTTCCGGTTGGAGTTGGCGCCTCATTGATGCTTGCCGTTGCGTTAATCGTGAATAGAATTGCGAAGCGCCATTACCCACAGTAGGAAAAAGCAGGGGAATTTTTTCATGGAGTAGGGTTAGGACTCTCGGTCTTTGTAGATCTTCTTATAGACCTTGGCCTTGCTGAGGGTTCTCTCGTGCTCCTTTTTCATGTAATCGATCTCCCTCTCCTTACACTCACGGATTGGCTTTGCTGGTGTGCCCAAAGCTAGAAACCCAGCAGGAATCTCAGCTCTCGGGGAAACTAATGCCCCCGACCCAATTATAGATCCCTTGCCTACAACTGCGTTATCGAGCACAATCGCCCCGATTCCGATGATTGATCCATCCTCGATCTTCGCGCCATGTACTGTTCCACCATGACTAACAATTACATCTTTACCTATGACCACTGGATTACCCGTTGGAGCCTCAACGAGGCAGTTCTCCAGAATCGTAGTCCTAGCACCGATGACTACGGAATCATCGTCGCCCCTGATCACCGCGTTGGTCCAGACGTTCACATCCTCATCAAGCGTGACATCACCAATAACCCATGAACCGGGCGGCGAACCCGTTGATATGCCCTGGAACGTAGTAAGCATCAAGCGTGACATCACCAATAACCCATGAACCGGGAGCCAAGAACACCGATGGGTGAATCTTTGGCTTCTTTCCCTCAAACTCTATGACTGACAAATTGTCCACCTTACCCCCTGAAAACAGGAGAGGTGTATGAAAAATGTATCTACCTAGCTCATCTCAAGCATGCGTTCGATGGCATTTTTCGCCTTTGCCGCTATATCATCGGGCACAGTTACCTCTGGCTGTTCGTCAACCAGCGCTACGTAGAGGTTCTCAAGGGTGACCCGCTTCATTGCCCCGCAAACCGAGTACTTCTTGGCTGGCAGGAATCTCTTTTCAGGATGCTCCCTCTGGAGTCTGTGCATCAACCCCTCCTCGGTGCCGATTATGATGCCCTTGGCATCTGTTTCCCTTGCCCTTCTAACCATACCGCCGGTTGATAGAACAAAGTCAGCTTTGTCTTGGAACTCGGGCTCGCACTCTGGGTGAGCCCATACCTCACTGCCCGGGTGCTTCTCTTTTAGCTCCATGGCTTCCTCGCCCTCTCCGATAAACCTGTGCACCCTGCAGTGACCATCCTCGGGGACGTAGATCAGCTCCACGTCTGGGAGTTTCTTCTGAACAAAGTACCCCAAGTTCTTGTCAGGTCCGAAGATAACCTGTTTAGCGTTCAGTGCCTTCACTATCTTGTCGGCGTTGGCTGACGTGCATGTCACTGTTGCCTCTGCTTTTGCTTCCGCCAGCGTATTCACGTATAGAACCACGGGAGCATCTGGATACTTCTTCTTGGCCTCCAATAGCATATCCATACTTAGCATCCCCGCCATTGGGCACACCGCCTTCCCGCTTGGTATTACTACCTTCTTCGAGGGGTTCAGCACTTTCGCCGTCTCAGCCATGAAATCTACCCCACAGAAAACGATCATATCAGCGTCCTCCGCCTGCTGGGCCTTTCTGCATAGCTCAAGGCTGTCTCCGAGGAAGTCCGCGATCTCCTGAATTTCGGGCACCTGATAATTGTGTACCAGCAGTAACGCGTTTTTCTCTTTCTTAATCTCAAGTATTCTCTGTTGTAGGTTGTTCAGGTTCATTTGATCATCTCTATCTCGAATTTCACGTCCAGACTCCTCACGCTGTGGGTCAACGCGCCAAGGCTGATTATGTCGATACCAGCCTCCGCGTAGTCAGCTGCATTGTCGAAGGTAATGTTGCCCGAGGACTCGTACGTGATATCCTCTCGCAGTTCCCTCTTTTTCAACTCCGCTAACCATTTCTTGGTCTCAGCTGGTGTGATGTTGTCAAACATGATGATGTCTGCTCCTGCCTCCGCTGCCTCATTTTTTAATGATACGGCGACCACCGAGATCTACACCTTCTTGGTGAAACTGATACCATCTCGTGCCCTTTTCACTGCCTCAGAGACGCTTGGGACGAGCTCAAGGTGGTTGTCCTTGATAAGAACGCAATCGTCCAACCTGAACCGATGTGGGTCTCCACCACCATTCTCCACTGCTCGCTTGTCGAACTCTCTCAAGCCTGGTAATGTTTTCCGGGTAGCAGCAACTCTAGTTTTCTTGTTCTTGGCTCTAACTGTCTCGACCACCATAGCTGTCTGCGTGGCTATTCCCGCCATCCGACCAACCAGATTGAGAGCAAGCCTTTCACCCATTAACAAAGCTCGGGCTGAACCGGTTACAGTAAGGAGTACCTGCCCAGCCTCGACCTGTTCCCCCTCGACTGCGGATCGCTCTACTTTACATCCTAGAATAGTGAAAACCGTTGATGCCTCCGATAGACCGGACACGACACCCTGCTCCTTGAAATAGAGCTTACCCTTCGCTTGCTGTTCACTTGGTATAAGCGTGCCTGACGTGATATCCCCGTATCCAATGTCCTCGTCCAGAAACTCCTTGATTCTTTCCTTTAAACGGTACTCAAGAGTCATCTATCTTTCACCGGTTTTCCCTTGCCTCGTGCATTATCCTTCACACTCTTTTAACTGTATCCAGTTTATAGTCATTATTTTTCATACAATCGTCGATGGAGTCAAGATTTTAAGAAGGCAGCCACACCTCAAGGTGAATAGGTATGCCAGATTACAGGAAGTATCTAATGGAGCAGGGCACTGGAGTAGACCTCCACGGAAAGGACGAGACCAAGGCCGCCCAGAAAGCAGTAAAGGACGCGATAAGCCACAGCAGCATGATTGGACTCGGACAGTTCTTCAAGATCAACAGCTTCGCGGAGCTAGAGGCGGCATTGATGGTTGATGTGACCATCGCCACGCCGAACCCAGAGAAAGTTGACGGCGACGCAGTGCTTGGAATCTTACCCGAGGGCAACCGGAGGATCAACATCATCAAGGGAGGAATGATGTGGCCAGCCGAGAACACCCACCCAGACGCCGTGTCACATGAGGTCGTAATGGCCAACGCGCTGATAATAGTCCTCGTAGACGTCGAGAAGCTGGAGCGTAAATAGCTCCATTCACGGCAAATCTTATCATTTCGCTAGCGTAGCCAATCCCTATGAGCCAGATTGTAAGCCGCATCTGGATACGCATTATTTGGACACTGTCTATTGGAAATAGTGTCTAAAGTGTAAAGGTAGTGTCCAATATCCGGGCTTAACCTCTATCCGTTCCCAATTATCGGTTATTTCCCATGTTAATTATCGGATTGTACAACTGTTTTTGTCAGACACTCCCCGGCAAATTTGGACATTGAGCGTCTTATGAGGAAACTCTGAAAAGGGGTTTTATGGTTTCTTTTCACAAAAGAGCCGTTATTATCGAGTTAAAAGGTGTCAGACAGGGGTTTTTGGGCTTCGTTTTTGTGTCAAAATAGTGCTTTTCCTTATGGTGAGCCTAACTAATTGACGGTTTAATTTCGTTAATTCTGTTTTCCTCGGGTCCCTCTATCCTTTCAAAACAGTTGTTGATAATAGTGTAAAGATTCCAAAGGTCTCCTCTATCTAAAAGAAACTCGTTGTCATCTATAATCAGGTTCACCAGATAGAATACACCGTTTTCGTCCTCAACCTCGTCGTACTCGATGTTGTGCTTCATCTTTCACTTTCACCTATCCTCTTGGTCTAAACCTGTGCATCGGGCTTAAGTAGCCTTGAACGCGGGTTCAGGGTAGACGTGGAGTGTAGAATTGAGGCTAACCAACACACAGTTCTAGGGACTCCAACGTCCATACTTGACACATCATGTATCACTTAAAAACTTGCCACCCTGATTATCGAATACACCTTAGACGTTGCGGACGCTAACGGAGACATTCGCACTAATATCGGAGGAACAGACACCATCACAGCAGATAACTTGAACTCGACATCTCAACAGAGACACGTTCACTCAGACATCACAGACTTTTCAAGTGATATTGTAGTCAACCTCTACTCCAAGGAGTTCACATCCGGAAACCTCGTTGAGATGAACGTCTACTTACAGATAGGAACCAAGTCCACAACTGAGATACAAGTCCTCCTAGTAACAGACGCAAAAGGCTTCATCCATGTTTGCTACCTGACATGGGGAACCTTCACTGGCTCAGACTCTTCAACAATCCGTGTTAGAGCTGATGAATCAGAGTCAATGGTAAACGAGACCGCATCTAGTGGAATCCGTGAAGCCTACAATATGGCAGACGAGCCACACACTATCGCTGCTGGATCACTAGAATACAATGGATTCACCACAAATGCGGACAACCCGTTCATATTGAAAGGTATCAGATACAGGAGGGCATGGCTTGAGTAGTCCAAAAGAGCTACCTAAAGAGAACATCCGTCACCCTGATGATTTCAAACCCAAGGAAGCAGAACCCATTGAGGTAAAGAAAACTGAGTATGAGTTACTATCAGAGCGGCTTGATGCAATCGAGGCTCTACTAAAAAAATAGACCTTCCCTTTTTTTCTTTTTTTCAAAAACCAACTAGTACACACGGCACGCTGCGCGTGACGGCATGGCTAGGGAATCCACAGGGTTTTCTCAACCACCCAAACTTCTCATGAATAATGGAAAAGTCATTACTGTAAGTGTAAAAAATTGCTTCTCTGGAAACCCGTCAGACGTAACGGAGCCGAAAGGTATCTTCAGTTAACCGTCCTCAGTTTTGCCGCATCGGTCACCCTCACCAGACTGATCCTTGAATTGACAGGTTACCCCCAGCTTGGGAACGAGACACTCCACATCGCCCATGTCCTATACGGGGGTGTGATACTATACGCAGCCAGTCTTCTCCCTCTCCTGTATGCAAACAGGTGGGCTTACACCTGGAGCGCCATCCTCTCTGGGGTTGGGGTCGGTTTGTTTATCGACGAGGTGGGCAAGTTCATCACACAGAGCAATGACTACTTCTTCCCCGCGGCGGCCCCAATCATATACGCCTTCTTCCTTCTCACAGTACTCCTCTATGTCCGTATAAAGAACGAGCCCGAGCTTGACACCAGAGGCGAACTCTACACGGTCCTAGAGATACTCCAAGAGGTTCTTGACCACTCCATTGAGCCCGAGGAACACGACGAGATGAAGCGTCGCCTGGACAACATCATCCAACGGACGGAGAACCAGAACTATAAACGTCTCGCGACGGAGCTTGAGGACTTTGTTGACAGTGATGCCTTGAACCCAGTGGAGGATGAGGTTAACCTCTTCGACAGGATAATTTCTATGTGGAGCAGGCTGGAGCACAGCTACCTGACAGAGACGAGGTTCAGGGTCATTCTGATAGCCTCTTTCGCGCTGCTTGGACTCCCCAACTTTATGAGGTTCATGAGCTTCACCATGGTGGCGTTCAATCCTTCCCAACGAATCGCGTTCCTAGAAAACATTGCAAAGGGTTTCCCTATCGCCTCAAGTAATATCATTATGTGGAGCCTGATGCTTGTTATTCTCGACGGTCTTGCCGGTGCATTCCTTTCCCTTGGATCTATTTTATTACTAATTGAAAGGAGAGACTGGTCAACCCAGTTGGCTTCAATTTCCCTCACTGTGTCATTAGTCGCTATCAACCTAGTGCTATTCTACGTTGAACAGTTCAGCACAATAGTAATCGCGATTATTCAGTATGCTTCACTGCAATCCGTATATTATTACCGGAGAAAATACGTGAAAAAAGAGTAAGATTACTCTAGTTTATGGCCACAGTGGTTACAGAACTTTCCGGGACCACTGACTGATTGACCGCAGTTGGGACAGAACTTGCCTCCTGCTACAGGGGCTGGAGCCGCGGGCTGGTAAGGCTGCTCAGGTGCGGCTGCCCTCCTCTCCTCGATGGTCTCCTTGGCGACTTCTATTCCCTGGTTCGCTAACTCCGCTCCCTTCTGGAGACCCTGTCTAGCAAGTCGTCCAAGCATACCCAGACCCTTCTTCGCCTTGTCCGCGACATCATCTATGTCTTCTTGGTCGATGTCGAGGCGACCCAAGATTCCCTCCTTGGGTGGTGGAATATCGCTCTGACTTCCGGCAGGAGGACTACCAAGCGGTGATCATGGGACGCTTCTGGCCTTGGGTGGTGGAATATCGCTCTGACTTCCGGCAGGCGGTGGGGGTGGAATGTTCTGTGGTGGTGGCGGTGGTGGAGGCATAGAGCTGTCAACAGTTGTCTCTGGTTCCGCCGGTGGCGGTGGGGGGGCAGTTGGTTCTGAGGCGAAAGCCTTCTCGTTTCTTGTCCCGCATTCTGGGCAGAATTTCTGGTCGTCGTTGATATCTGCTCCACAGTTGCTGCAAAACACCATAATATTTCAGATAATTGCGTGTGGGAGGTAGAGTTTAAGATTATCCCTTCTATTTTTTCAGGAGCCTTTGGAAGTAGTCAACTATCCTCTCATGGATGGGGATACCAGTTGTCTCCATCAACGCCTTGTACCCCGGGTAACAGTTCGCTTCAAGCACGATAGGCGAGCCATCCTCCCTCGGCAGAATGTCTAGCCCGGTGATTTTCAGCCCAGCTGCCTCCGCTACCCTGATGGCCAGCTCATCATACGTGGTCTCGTCAAAATGGGAAGCACTTCCACCTGCTGCAACATTGTACCTGAAATCCTCGGGGTTGGACCTCATCTCCCTCCCTATGATCTCCCCGTCGATGATGAATATCCTGATGTCATGTCCCTGGTTGGGAACAAATTCCTGGAGGTAATACACTCCCTCCGCGAAGTTACGGGTGTACCATACTAGATACTGGCTCAAGTCCTTCCTGCTCCTGATCCTTGAGAGCTTGGTCACCCCAGTTCCCCTACTCAGAGCGATGGGCTTCAATACGACCTCTTTCCCTTGGTCCAGAAGCTTCTGGGTGAACTCATTAGCGCTCTCAATATTCTCCGTGATCAAGGTCTCCGGGTGAGGTAGCCCAAGCTTGTTTAACTGAAGAGTCAGATGCTCTTTGCTATAATTCAACATAGAGTCAACGGGGTTAACCACTATCCCGTTCTCCTCTAGATGCCTCAAAATCAACATCCTGTGGACCAGCTCAAAGGTGCTGCCCCTATGAAGCATATTACTGGGTACATACGTCAGCGCATAATCCGCCTTGAATCCCGGTAGCTCGATGTCCCAGGGCGCCTTGTAATGGACATCAATCCCCCTGTTCAACATCTCCCGCCTCACGAGCCCGGTCTCCCCTGTTGTGGGGTTGTCGGTGTAGATGAGCACGCTCATTTGATCATACTTGGGGGGAGCGTATCCATGTTTAATCCTTTCCCATCACATCAACCTTTAAAAACGGGCAACAAGTTCTCAAATGCAGCCAAGTAGGTAGAGGTCAACTATGTCCCTGAGTATTAGCAGCCGCAGCCCCTTGAAGATGCCCGTCAGCCCACTTCAGATTCTCTTGCTCACACAGCTCGAAGAGGGACCAAAGTACGGGTACGAGATGCTCAAACACCTCAAAGACGAGTTCGAGGGCACATGGGTGCCAAAAACTGGTACGGTTTATCCTGCGCTCCGTAGCCTTGAGAAGAAAGGTTACGTCGAGACACAGGACAGGGATGGCAGGGATTTCTACTATATTACAGACCAGGGAAGGGGAATATTTGAGCTACTGATGGGACACATCATGGAGTCCATCGACTTTAGCGTCAAGTACATCAGCGTCATCTTCAAGTGGCTCTCGAATGAGCGTAAACAGGGAGCCATCGAGCTTGTCGAGTACCTAGCCCAGAAAGAGAAGATTCTCTCCGGTCGTTTAATGAAAGAGTTCACTGAAAATATCGATACGGATATTAGAGAACCGTTCCTCAGACAAGTACAACAAATGACCGCCAAAAGGCTAGCGGCGGTTAACGCGATGCTGGAGGAAGAGTAGTGGAGCATATAGTTGAAACAGTGGACCTATGGAAAATCTACCAGTCAGGTGGGAGACCCCTAGAGGTTCTCAAAGGAGTAAACCTGACTATCGAGCCAGGCGAGTTCATGGCAATTATGGGTCCAAGCGGCTCCGGTAAAAGTACTTTGCTTAATATGATTGGGGCTCTTGATAGGCCCACGTCTGGCAAGGTCTACATAAACGGCATCGACCTAAGCGACTTAAACGACAACCAAGTTGCTGAACTTAGAAACCGTGAGATCGGGTTCATATTCCAATTCTTCAACCTCATTCCACGGATGGACGCCCTCGGCAACGTCGAGCTGCCAATGGCAATCAAGGGAACCCCACGCGGACAGCGAAAGAAACGGGCCTTCGATCTCCTCGGATTGGTTGGCCTCGAAGATCGGGCAGATCACAAGCCCAGCCAACTCAGCGGAGGAGAACAGCAGCGGGTGGCCATAGCACGGGCCTTGGCAAACGAGCCTAACATAATACTCGCCGACGAGCTCACCGGCAACTTGGACAGCAGGACAGGCGATGAGATCCTGCATCTCCTACGAACCCTCAACAAAGAGGAGGGCAAGACATTCATACTCATCACCCACGACCCCCAAGTGGGACAAAACACAGATCGCCTCGTCAGCTTCAAGGACGGTGTGATCGAGGGGGAGAAAAGCTTCATGGATTTGATCTAATGAAAATAAAACTACCAATAATCATGCTCATCGCCATGTTGATGGCGACACAACTAACAGTCGTTGGTGCGGCCGATGCACCAATCATACAGGTCAGCGTAGATGATATTCATCTAACCGCCGGAGAAATCAACACAATAACAATCAACCTGAAGGACACAGGAGATTACGACATATTTGATGTTGAAGCATTCCTCTCATCAGCTGAAACAGGAATTACCATCCTTTCAGATCAACACAAAGTATTCAACGAGATCAAATCAGGTAAAACCAAATCATATCAACCAGAGCTTTTCATCGACGAGGGGCTATCTCTTGGAGCCTACACTTTGTCGTTGTACGTCATCTATGGGAGAACAGGGTCAACCTCCCAATCTACCGTAACCGTACCGATCGGTGTAATAATTGACGAGAGCTACGTACCCAAGATCAAGTTCACGCCATCACAGGAAAGTATCAAAGTAAAATCAGGTACTGAAAACGAGGTCGGGTTTAGTTTCACAAACAACTGGGATCAAAACGTAACCGATCTTGAGCTTACACTGAGTTCCTCCACAAGCAGCTTCACGATTATTGAAGATATTAACACCGTTGTGGGTGACCTTTCAGTAGGGGAAATCGTGGAGATTACACCTACGATATCAATCACTGAGGGGACCATACTTGGTACCTATACAATTATGGCTTCTGCCTCCTACAAGGACGCCGATGGCACAAGATACTACCAGACTTTCGAGCTTCCATTAAACCTAGACTCGGCGGCTGCGGTGAGAAACACAATCATAACCATCGAGGCCATGGAGGTACTCCAGGAGAGCATTCGACCCGGTGACATCTTCACAATCAGCCTAACAATCAAGTGCAGCGGTGCCGACTCATACAACTTACTCAGTAGCCTAAACTTCGCATCAGTGACCATGATTTCACCAGTAACACCGACCATAGCCAGTCTTGGAGACCTTGAGGCAGACAACTCGGTTGATGCGAACTATCAGTTACTAGCCTCGGGTGATATCTCAGCGGGGCAGTACTCCATCCCAGCGACAATTACGTACACGGATAGTAAAGGAGAATCAGGTTCACTAACCGAATCATTCACAATTCTTGTTGATGGGCTTATCGAGTTTGATCTACTTGACGCACCAACTGAACTGGTGGGAGCGGGCGATACATCAGAGCTTGAAGCCGACTTGCTATTAATCGGAACAGAGAGTGTTCAGTTTGTATCCATTGGAGTAGTCGAGGATGAGATGATTGAGCGTGTCTCGGGCAGCGACGAGTACATCGGGGCGGTTGACCCGGATAGCCCAATCCCCTTCGACATAAAATACAAGGTTAAAGACGGAGCCCAGCAAGGCGACCATGACTTAAAACTCAACGTCCAGTACCGTGACCACCTGAACAGGGAGCACACGGAGGTACTTGAGATGGGTATCGAGGTTGGAGAGGCGACCGATGATGTTCCTCAAGCGGAGACTGGAGGCATCTGGGTCTGGATCAGGCGATTATTAGGTCTAGGGCCATAGGAGAAGTGATTTGAACCCCTTCGACATCTTCAGGATGTCCCTGAACGGGCTTGGTGAACGCAAGTTCAGGTTCGCCCTCAACTTAGTAGGGATACTGATAGGATGTGCAGCTATCACCGGGCTTATCAGCATGACCCAGGGGCTGCAGGCTAACGTCACCGATCAGCTCGACATGTTCGGACCGACGAATTTGATGATTATTCCAGGGGAAATAGGTGGTGGCCCTCCTAGGACCGGTGGACATACGTTTTCGTGGAGAGACGTTGATGTCATCACAAAGATTGATGGTGTAAAAGATGCGACGCCTATCATCGCCAACAAGTTCGCGGAGTTCACTATCGATGGCAGGTTCTTCAGGACAGATGTTTACGGCGTAACTCCAAAGTACAAGGAGTTAAACGCTAACACCCAGCTCGATGTGGGAAGAAACTTCAAGCAGTCCGACTCTGCGGTGGTTGTTGTTGGATCAAACATCGCCCACCCTAGGGACCTTGATGACCCTATCGTGGAGCTTGGAGACCGTATAAAGATCACAGCCCGAGTAGAGGGGGAAGAGAAAACCCTGACCTTGAGAGTGATTGGCATCCTTGAGGAGACAGGGGGAAACGTCGGGGCTAACTTGGACGATGCCTTATCCATTCCTCTTCACACTGCCCAGACCCTATATGAGGTGGGTGGGGCTTTTGATTTCATCCTTGCGCAAGCTGATGCCCTCGAAGACGTTGACCCCGCGGTCATATTGATCGAGGACAAGCTGGGGGACAGGGCATCCGTTGTCACTGCCGCCAGTGCCCAGGAGAACGTTGGGCAAGTGCTCGGTACCATCCAAGCTGTACTTGGGGGGATTGCCGGAATCAGTCTCCTCGTAGCGGGGGTTGGCATAATCAACACGATGACAGTGAGTGTGCTTGAACGAACAAAGGAAATCGGCACAATGAAAGCGGTTGGGGCCAAAAGCACGGATGTACTGTTGATGTTCCTCAGCGAGGCTATGCTTACGGGCATGATTGGCGGAGTGATAGGCGCTGCTTTTGGGTTCTTCCTTGCTGGATTGATAGGTAGATTCATCAGCCTGCCGACGGAATCATCTTTGATGTTGGGGGCCGAGGTCGTCCTGTTCGCGGTCGTGACAAGCGTCGCGTCCGGGATGTACCCAGCGTACAGGGCGAGCAACATGAGCCCAGTGGAGGCTTTAAGACATGAGTGATAAACCGGGATATTTGGGAATGGTTCTGGGCGTCTTGTATAGGCCCAGAGAGGTAATGAGCTCGATAGACGAGGACGATTTATTGAAGGGACTGGTGATCACCCTGCTCATGGTTGCCTTGGGTGCATACAGCACTATGGCGTACATGGGCAAGATACCGTTGTCTATGATTGCGCCACAGCTGCAAGGGGCTGATGTCAGCCAGATCGGCAGCAGCATGGGACTGTTCGCTGGTATAGGGGGAGGTATTTCCATACTCGTTGGCTGGGTGATCTCAACACTCCTACTACACGGCTTAGGTAGACTCTCAGGAGGCGACGGCTCGATGAAGCGTTTCTTCGCCATGAACGGGTTCATAGCGGTACCCACCCTTCTCAACCAGATACTAAGGGTGGTCGATGCATCTATAATGGATTCAGCAAGCATTGTGGGCTATTTCCTCGCGTACACAGAGATTTCAAGTAAACTAATCAAGGCGCTAATCGGCACGAACCTGTTGAATATATGGGGATTGGCGTCATTGGTGCTACTGGTTATTGGGCTTGAGGAGAACTACAAGCTGGCAAGGAGCCGAGCGGTTCTAGTAGCCCTAGTGCCTTCAATAGTGCTTTTCGCGCTGACTTACTTTACAGGCTAGTACTCCGGGTCGATCAGGTGCCCAGTTTTCACATATTTTTCTCGTTCCTCGTCAAACGTGTTAAAGTAAATGATGTTGCCATCCGGGTCTATAATCTCCGCGCTCCACGAGTCATCGTGCTCTATCTGGGCAGGCTTTGAGAACTCCAACCCACGTTTGGTTGCTTTCTCGTATATTTCCTCGATGTCCCCACCCCTGAAATTGATGACGTTGTTATCGATGTGCCCCTGAAACAGGCAGAGCACCATATTATTGTGTCGCACTACGGCCCAGTTATCCTTTGTATGATCCTCGGTTATCTTGAACCCCAGTTTGGTGTAGAAATCGATGGACTTTTTCAGGTCCTTCACGTCGAGACAGGGGTAGTACTCCCCAAGGTCAAGCTCTTTCATACGATAAAAGTTGGAAGGGGTGATAAAAAACTAGGAGTCGTATGTTTTCTTGACGATGTCCTTTAGGACATCGATGTTAACGTCAGCCAGCTTGTTTATGTACAGACACCCCTTACCGAGCCTGTGCTTTCCCAGCTTCTCAAGTAGCCCCTCCAAGCCCTCGAATCCGGGGGTCACGTAAACCGATAGGCTTCGTTTCCGGGGTGAGAAGCCCACTCTAGGCCATTCAGCTTCACCTCTGGTGTTAGAATAAGTCATCCTGCCGTACCCGATGATGCTGGGTCCCCACATCTCCGGTTCCTCGCCTGTAACCTCTTTCATGATCCTTAGAAGCTCATATCCGTCGCTCTTCCTTGTGGGATGCTCAACGGTTTCTAGGAAATCCTCCGGCTTAACGTCAGTCGGTTTGGTCTTTATCTCGCCCATACATGAACCGTTGGAACCACAGGTAATAAACGGTCATCAAGGAACCGTTAATCATATTTTCCTAAATGGTTACTCTACTGTATGGATGGTATAGTTAAACGTGTTTTAGGCGACATCTATGGCAGCACTGAGCCCATCGATCTCGTGACGGAGCTCTGCGATGAGTACGAGGCTAGGTGGCCAGGCAGCGGGATGGACAAGGCGAGCTGCGAGTACATGGCTGAGAAGATGAAAAGCTATGGGCTTGAGAACGTGCACTTGGAAAAGTTCTCTATTCCTGGCTGGATCAGGGATTCAAGCAGCTTGGAGGTTACGGAGCCCAAACAGAAGGAGATTGAATGCATCGCGCTTCCCATGAGCATTGATGGTGTGGTGGAAGCAGAGTTGATCTATCTTGAGGCTGGTCCCGTTCACATCTATGAGGAGCTGAAGGACCAGATCGAGGGAAAGATCGTGATGGTGAACAGCGGAAACCCGAGGGGCATGAAACGGTACCTCCACAGGAGCGAGAAATACCAGCGCAGCGTCCTAGCAGGTGCGGCTGGCTGGATATTCATGAACCACTACCCGGCATACGGTCCACCAACTGGCGGGATTAGCCCAATCGTCCCGGCCATCGGTGTTTCCTACGAAGATGGAATGTATCTTGCTAGAATGCTCAAGAGGAAGGGCAAGGTCAAGCTGAGATTAGAGACTAAATGTACCAACCTTGACGTTGACACTTGGAACGTGGTAGCCGACCTTCCCGGTACGTCTGGCTCGGACGAGTGGGTAATCTACGGGGCACACTATGAGGGTCACGACATAGCCGTCGGAGCCCTCGACGATGCGACGGGCGCTGCTGTCGTTATGGAGCTTGGAAGAGTTCTCGCCAAGGAGCGGGAGCATCTCAAACACAACATTCGATTCATCTGCTTTGGGGCCGAGGAGATTGGATTACACGGCAGCAGGGCATACTGTGACGCACATCCCGAGCTCATGAAGAAAGTCAGGTTCATGCTCAACTTCGACGCCGCTGGCAGGGCTGGCAGGCAGGGATGGTGTCTGCATGGCTGGCCTGGACTGGAGCCCCTTTTCGAGAAGGTAATCAACAAGATAGGCACCGATCTACCTCTCTGGCAGGCGGTTGGACCCTACAGCGACCATTGGCCTTTCGTGCTACAGGGCGTTCCCACAGCAACTATGGGTGACCCAGACGAGGCGGCAAAGAGGGCAGGTAGAGGTTTCGGTCACACCAAGTATGATACTGTAGACAAGGCTGACCTGCGTGCGATGCACGAGTGCGCTGGCAATGCTGCGGTGCTTGCGTTAAAGATTTTGAACATGGATGACTGGCCGGTCAAGCACCGGACTCAGGCGGAGATCGATGAGTTGGTCGCCGCACAGGGACTAGAGGAGACAGTGAAACTCGGAAACCGGATGAAGAAGTACCTCAACTCGAAGCGGGACACTCTGAAACCCGAGACCATCGTCTACCTTGACCGCATATCGGGCGACTGGGACGAGGTCCTCTAGTCCACCCTTTTATTCAACCCCTCACAGTATCACTCGAATTGTCCAGGTTCATGCTCGCCTCATTAGAACGGTACTCCGATAGTGTATTCAGGACACTGTGCTTCAACCACGGGGCAGAACTAACTTTCACTGAGATGGCGCACGTGAACAGTTTCCTCCGGAGGAACAAGGGCTCACTCGAGAAGATAGAGCCAAGGGACTCCACCCCTGTTCAGATTCAACTGCTTTCCAGTAGCGAGGCGAAGCTGGACCGTTTCCTGTCCGGTTTTGAAACGTTTGATGGCTTTTTGGGATTCAACCTGAACCTGAGCTGCCCCAGTAAGGATGTAATCAGGCAGGGCAAGGGAGCAGCAATGGTGAAAAGGGGAGCCAAGACCCAGAAACTTATCAACGTGATACGAAATCATGGGCATCCTGTCTCTGTGAAGATCAGGCTGGGGTTAAACCAGAGGGAGAAGGACAACAAGCTGTACCTCAACAACCTAGGAGGCGCTGACCCAGATTTCTTCGTGGTACACACGAAGCACGCCGGTCAGAGCTCAGCGGAACCCGAGGATAACTCAGTTTACCCTGAATGCGTGGAGGCTGCGAGAGGTATTCCTGTGATCGCGAATGGCGGTATTTTCACCGCGGAGAAAGCCCAGTCTTTGATGGATATGGGAGTGAGTGGGGTCATGATGGGGAGACCAGCCATGAATAATCCCGCGGTCTTTGACTTAATGAGAAACAGGCTTGGATACAACACCCCCGAAAAGGAGTTGCCAAGTATCACCGAGTTGAGGGAAGAGTATGATACATTGTTTGACTCAATGGGTCTTGATGAAAGGTACAAGACGAGGTTCCACAAAGTTGTAGGAAAGAAACGTCCAAGGGTCTAGACTTCAGGCTCAGTTAACCGAGTTGAGGTTAACAAGGCTAAACAAACTATGATTGCGCTAGTCGCGAAGACTCCTTTGAACCCTATATAGCTGAAGAGTAGTGCACCAATGAATGGGGCAGGTACCGCTACCAGTCCCTTGATACTGTTAATGTTGCCAAAGGTCTTACCTCTTTCACTCTCGGATACGATCTTGTTCTGGTAGAGCTGTATCGAGGTATCCCATAGACCGATAGTTAGTCCCTTGACTGCCTGGAGGATCAACAGCAGACCATAGTTATCCGTAAGCGCGAAGCCGCTGAACATTAGTACGTTCAGGATCAATGCACCGATGATGGCTTTCCTGTTACTGTACCTGTCCAGCATCTGCCCGATTGGTATGCTGGTGAGCGTTAATGTGACCATTTCGACGGTCATGAGTAAGCCGATCTTTGTCAAGCTAAACCCGTAGGCTTGAGTGAGCATAGTTACTAGGATTCCCCTGTTAATGGCCCAGCCGAACCGGTCTAGGATTGAAACAACGTAGAATGGGACTAGTTTCGTCTCCGGTCTCGCCATTCCTTGAATATTCGTGATGACTGCGCTGAGTTTGAATGGCTTCTTTTCGGAGAGGGTTTCCTCTGTTGTGAAGTAGAACCAGAGCGCTGCTAATACCACTAGTCCAAGGATTATGTTCATCACTACTTGGTTTCCAAACGTGTCGGCTAGGTAACCTCCCATTGCTTGCCCGTAGAAACCGGGTAAGCTCCAGATGATGGTGGTTAGGCTCATCGCGACAGCCATTTTCTCTTTGGGAACAGATTCAGCGATCATTGGGCTGAACGATGGGCCCTCCAGTGCGTCTGCTATCCCGAATAGGATGTTAAGGGCAAGGAAGTACCACCAGTTCCGTGCGACCACTGCGAACAGCATCCCGATGAAAGTGAATACATAGTAGTAATTGAGGGCGGTTTTCCTTCCCCTGCTGTCAGCGAACTCTCCCGTGACAAGCTGGAGTCCGGAGTTAATGGCAGTGTAGATGCTGAGTATTAACCCGATGATTGGTGCCGTTGCGCCAAGGCTAAGAACATATGGCTGCCAGACGAGATCATACATTTGCCATGCGGAGCACTCAATGATGCCACTTATGAAAAGTCCCGGGATGTTTCCGCGGAACGATAGACTGTCTCGTATCTTATTGATGATTCCCAATACTTGACACCGCTCGACATGTAAGCCACCGATACAGTCGACAGGAATTTAAGTCTATATTAAAAATTAGAGGGAAATAGTGGTCTCAGCTACACCCGCCTTCTCCGAGGATACCACTACGGATACAGCAGCAGGCTTTTTCGCTTTGACTAGCCATTCAGCAGTCTTGATATGCCCCTCACCGGCTGGTGCTGGCTTCAGGAGACCGGGGAGTTTCTCCGCTCGCCCATCAATGGAGCCAAGATCGACCCAGTTTCGTTGAGAAAGCAATTCCACTCCTTCAGGCACATCAATCGTGGCGATGACGGGCTTTGCGAATCCACTGTTCTCAGCCATCTGGGTGAGACTTGTGGACTGGAACCCGTTGTTGGTTACCTTTGCTTGAACACGGTACACGTTGTCTCCCAGATCAACGGACTTTGCTTCTATGACTTCAACCTCTGGAAGGATGCTGGCGTGGACTAGTGCAAACCTGTACGTTTTCTCGACTTCCTCCTCAAGGAACTTGCCGGGTGGAGGGTTTCTCCATGTGTACTTGGTCCTCCATCCACCGATCTCCACTTTCCCTAGCTGTGGGTGGTCGAATGGAGTCCAATCTTTGAACCCTTCGCCGTTCAGTGCCTCGTCGTTCCATTTCAGGAGCTTTAACGCGTCCTCCTTGGGAATGTTGGGCCACCTGAACTCGATTCCTCCTCTCTCGATGAACTCAGGCATGCCTGCATGTCCAGCCATGTCCCATAGCTCCATACAGAAGCCTAGGATTCCATGGTGGAGGTAGGTGTACCCGTCGGTGCAGCCGTGTCTTGAGACACGTTTGTCACGTGTGAAGCCCTCGAAGCTGGATATCTGCCTGTACCCGGTCATCTTTGTGGCTACGTCACCCAGCGTCTTGAATATCTCAAGGTCTTTCTCGCAGCCGATGTCAACGTAATGGGTGTCAGGCTTGTCGTCGAACACCCTTGGCAGGTTGCCACCGTTGGTGTGGTACGTCATTATACCGGCGATGTTTGGGTGAGACAGGATGAAGTCTGCAACCGCCCTTGTCTCGGGCTCGCTTAACGCGAACGGTCCAGCACCAGACTGTTTTGGGTGTGGCACAAAGTCGCCCGGGTAATTCCTGTTCAGGTTCATCGTGTACCTCCGTGGAGCCATCTTGATCTCGCCTCCACGGTAGTTCTTGATGCTGCCCTCTGTGTAGAGCCTGTAGAATGGACCAGCTTTGTCGTCTGGGCTCCTGTGCTCAACGAAACGCTGGTCCGCGTCGCTGACCTTCCATTCTCCGTTGGGGTCTTCGATTCTCATCTGGGTGATGTGCCCATCGCCGTCAAGGTCCATTCCCACCAAGCCTTCGGCTCGTTCCCACTCCTCCTCGGTCAGGGGGTACATCCTACCGCAGACACCGGAGTTCTCGGGTGAGGTAAGGAACAACTCGACGCCGTCTGGGTCAACCCGGGGGTTGATGTAGATGGTTCGGTTGTCAAGTAACTCGGTGATGAACGGGTCGTTGTCATATCCGTTCACCAGCTCCCAGACTGTCTTGACACACACGGCTCCCCCGGTTACCTCACTGCTGTGGGTGTTTCCGTCGATGTAGAACCCTGGCTTCTTGTCTGGGTCTCCAATATTCATGTTGGATAGCTCGATGAGCCAGATGTCCCTGCCCTGCGGTGTCTTTCCTATGCTATGTAGCCTGGACAGCTCCGGGTGAGCGAGGTTCACCTGTACAAGGAACTCCTCCAGCTCCTCGTACAGGTAGTATTGGTTAAAAGATGGCTTGCTCATGCACCATACTGTGAGCTTTAACTTAATCAGAATTGCCTCTGGTCAAAGGAGAGAATCTTTTCACTTCTTGTCTGGTGAGACAGGCTCAGGTTGATCAAGACCAACCACACCGACCCTGATATCTGCCATGATGAAGTTCTCAGCTGGCACCGGGACACCCGCGATCCTTCTTAGCATCAACAGTTGACCCGTATGAGCCATAATATCGGATAATGGTCCCTGCAGGATTCGATGCAACGTCATACCCTCTGGGCGACTTTGTTGCATCGACTTGTCGAGTTTTTCGAGTGTCTCGAAGAAATGCTCTACCTCCCCGTCCCATGGCTTATCTGGGAAATACGTTGTCTCGTATTCCTCGTAAAAGCTGTGAGCATAGCTGAGCACGCCTGTCATATGATGCAGTATATGCCTTGGCGTACGAATACCGTACCCAACCTCAAGCTCAGGGTAGTCACTAGGCGCGTCCTTGATAGCCTTTGAGGCATGGTACGCTATAGATGCGAGGAAATGGCGCATGGTCTCAACGTTCTCGCTCATGCCTGATGAAATGGTTTATCGTTCTACTAAAGATTCCGCGGATTAGAATGGGATCCACTCAATGATTGTTTGTAGATTTTATATCCACACCCACCCCATCTTGAGGGGATAGTTATGGTCAACCCCTACATTGACGTTGACAAGAAGATAGTCTCCGAGATTTACACCAGCAGCGAGGTCATGGACACCCTCAAGACCCTCTGCGACGTGTACGGGAGCCGTTTCCCGGGTACCCCGGGTGATCTTGAGTCGGTCAAGTACATGAAAGACAAGTTTATCGAGTATGGAGTCGATGAGGCTTACATCGAGAAGTATACCATCCCGGGGTGGAAGCGTGGGCCAGCTACATTGGAGGTAATCGCACCAGTCAAACGAGAACTGGAGGTCATCGCGCTACCCGGTAGCATTTCAGGCGAGCTGGAGACCAAGCTCGTTGATCTAGGGGCTGGTCACATCGACATCTACGAGGCTCGGAAGGATGATCTCGCGGGAAACATCGCTCTATGCTCCAGCGCAACACCTTTGGGCATGAAGCGAAACCTCCACAGGAGCGAGAAATACAATAGAAGCATCCTCGCCGGGGCCAAGGGGTTCATCTACATGAACAGGACACCCGGTTATGGCCCAATCACAGGTGGTATGACACCAATCGTGCCAACCGTAGGCATCGGTTTCGAGGATGGACTCTACCTGCAACGCCTCGTCAAGCGATACGGAGACGTGACTATTAGGATCAAAGTCAAGGGAAAGAATCTTGACGTAGAGACCTTCAACGTTGTCGCCGAGATCAAGGGAACCAGCAACTCAAAGGAGTACGCCCTCACAGGCAGCCACTATGACGGTCACGACATCAGTCAGGGAGCGTTCGACCCCGCTTCTGGGGCAGTAACTGTCCTTGAGATGGCGCGAACCATCGCTATGGTCAAAGACAAGCTCAAGCGCAGCCTCAAATTCGTAGAGTTCGGAGCAGAGGAGACCGGGCTCTGGGGAAGTAACTATTACGTCAAGGAGCACGAGTCCGAGCTAGCTGACTGCAGATTCATGCTCAACCTCGACTCATGTGGACACATAGGTAGGAAGGGCTTCATCCTCAACGATGTACCCGATATGAACCCATTGATCGACCAGTGGGCAGAAGATATGAAAGCAGAGCTACCCTACATCCACAGGGTCAGTCCCTACAGCGACCACTGGCCATTCTTCCAAAAAGGAGTCCCCACGGCATCAGGAGCAGACCCCGAGGTATCACTGGTGACACCATTCGGGCACACCAAGTACGATACACTGGACAAGATCAAACTGGAGGACCTCAGGAGAGCATCAGCCAACTACGCCCGTTTCATGTTCAGGGTAGCCAACCTTGACGACTGGAACGTCAAACGCAAGAGCCTAGAGGAGATTAACTCTTTCATCAAGGCTCAGGGTTACGATGAGACCGTTGCATTGACTGATAGACTCAAAGAGTATGTCAGCAAGTGGGACGACATCCACCCGGATAGCGAGGCATGGATGAACAGATCCTCGGCTTGGTAACCGTTTATACATTATTTATATCAAATCAAACCCGATTGAAGGTTTTATATCCGCTTAAAGTCGCCTTAATCCTGAGATAAATTGACAAATCCATACCTAGAAGTTGACAAAAAGATCATGGCGGAGGTATACACCAGCTCCGAGACCATGGACAACATGAAGGTACTGTGTGACGTCCACGGAAGCAGGTTCCCCGGTCTACCAGGCGACAAGGGAGCAGTGGACTATGTAGTAAGCAAGCTCAAAGAGTACGGCTGCGAGAACGTCGAGGCCGAGGAGTTCACTATCGCAGGATGGACAAGAGGACCAGCAACTCTGGAGATCGTGAGCCCCATCAAGAAGAGCTTCGATGTAATCAGTCTACCCCACAGCATCGGAGGAGAGGTAGAGGCAGAGCTGGTGTTCCTAGACTCAGCCGCACCAGAGGTTTTCGATGAGATGGATGACCTTACGGGCAAGATATTCATGGTCACCTCGGCCAAGCCATCCCACATGACGAGGTTCTACCACCGCAGCGAGAAGTACATGCGCAGCGTCAAGGCGGGAGCAGCTGGCTGGGTCTTCATGAACCACTACCCAGCCTACGGCCCACCAACAGGGGGAATCAACCCGGTCATCCCAGCCATCGGCATCTCATACGAGGACGGCGCCTTCATCCAAAGACTAACAGAGAGAGAAGACAAGGTTGTCGCACGAATCAAGACAACAGACAAGAACGTTGACATGCCAACATGGAACGTCATCGCCGACGTCGTCCCGGATAACCCGGTGGACGACGAGTACATTATTATTGGTAGCCACCTGGACGGACACGACATCAGCCAGGGAGCAGTAGACCCAGCATCAGGAGCAGCGGTCGTCATGGAGATCGCCAGAAACCTTTGCATGGTCAAGGACAAGCTCAAGAGGCGAGTAAGATGCATGACATTCGGAGCCGAGGAGATAGGCCTCTATGGCAGCTACTACTACGCAGACGCACATGAGGCAGAGCTGGACAAGTGCAGGTTCATGCTCAACCTGGACGCGGCGGGCGGGGCAGGAAAGAAGGGATTGAACGTCCACAACTTCCCAAGCATCGAGGAGAAGGTCAAGAATTGGGCCAAGGAGATGGTGGCAGAGATGCCAACCAAGCAGGGAGTCAGCCCATATAGCGACCACTGGCCGTTCTTCCTCAAGAGCGTGCCATGCGCAACCAACAGCGACCCCACAGCGGTCAGGACCGGCAGGGGCTACGGCCATACAAGGTACGATACCCTTGACAAGGTTGACATCGCCAACATGAGGCTTGCAGCGGCAAACCACTCCAGGATTCTGTTCAGAATCGCCAACGATGAGGAGTGGGCGCCGAAACGCAAGTCCAAGCAGGAGATCGAGGACTTCATCAAGGCACAGGGATACGACAAGACCGTAGCCCTAGCCGATGAGATGAGGGAGTACATCAAGGCTAACTACAAGGACATCCACCCTGAAACAGTTGAGTGGATAAAACGCGGCGGGGCTTGGTAACCCCAAACACCTTTTTTCTATGCTTTTCCAGCATTTCCAAGTACGTTTTCGTTTTTGTGCTTGATCATCTTCACAAGCTCGCTTCGCGCAACTCGGAGGTAACCCCTAGGGTCGAAGACCTCTGGGTTCTCGGCGAGGAACTTTCGTACCATTGCGGTAACAGCTAGCCTACCATCGCTGTCTATGTTGATCTTGCATACAGAGGAGGCTGCGGCTTTCCTTAGTTGGCCCTCGGGCACTCCCAGTGCTCCCGCTAGGTTCCCTCCATAATTATTGATGATTTCAACGTACTCTGGGATGACTGATGATGCCCCATGGAGGACAATGGGGAAGTCGGGCATCCGTTTCTCGATCTCGTACAGGATATCGAACCTTAGTTTTGGGTCAGTGCCGGGTGGGAACTTGTACGCACCGTGGCTTGTCCCGATTGATATGGCTAGACTGTCAACTCCCGTCTTCTCGACAAACTCCTCCACCTCTTCGGGTTTTGTGTAGGTGGAGTGCTCTGCACTCACATCGTCCTCGATGCCAGCGAGAACTCCTAACTCGCCCTCTACAGACACTCCTCTCTCGTGGGCGCACTCGACAACCTTCTTGGTGAGTTTGATATTATCCTCGAAGCTGTGGTGGCTACCGTCTATCATCACGGAGCTGAACCCGGTGTCGATGCAGGACTCGCATATCTCGTAGCTGTCCCCGTGGTCTAGATGTAGCGCTATTGGAATATCATATCCTAGCTCTTTGGCCATCTGCACGGCTCCCTCCGCCATATATGTGAGCATTGTCTGGTTCGCGTAAGTACGCGCCCCCTTGCTTACCTGCAGTATCACTGGTGCCTTGGTTTCCACGCATGCCTGGATGATCGCCTGGAGCTGCTCCATGTTGTTGAAGTTGTATCCGGGTATCGCGTAGCCGCCCTTCAGCGCCTTCCTGAACATCTCGTCAGTGTTGACGAGCCCGATTGACGAGTAATCAACCACCATTCTGGGTATTACTCCCCGTTCACCGTTAAGTATTGAACGGTCAGATTGTATTAACAATCTATACCCGGACTTACTGTTTATGGTATAAATCATATTAACCAATCATTTATCCCCATGTCTGCCTATTACGCTAGAGACTATCTTTGAGCACCGAGAAGTATGACGCTGTTATCGTAGGCGCGGGTGTAAGTGGGCTGATATCAGCACTTGCATTATCTAAAGAGGGTAAAAAAGTCCTCGTCTTGGAGAAGGAGAACTATATCGGAGGCGTCTGCAGGTCATACAAGGTTGACGGTTACACCGTTGACACGGGTCCCCACATAATCACCCGACTGGACTCAGGTCCGATGCGGGTGCTCATGGACAAGTACTTCGACGTAATACCCAACTTTGTCCCATTCGGCAAGTACTATCTGCGTATCAATGGTCAGATCAAACAGTTCCCTTGGAGCGTCAAGGACTGGATGATGTTTGACCTCCTCCCCGTTGAGGATAGAAGCCTCCTCATGAAGGGGCTTTTCGACATCGGGGTGATGATGACATCCGGGAGGGATATGACCAAGGTCTCCTTAAGAGACATCACTCCGGGCAGCTTGTCCCACACGGCTCTTTCGTTCCTTGATTACCTCAGCTACTTTATGCTGGGTACTGGACCCGAGAACGCGCCGGTTTCACGTTTCATTGACAGGAAGGACTACAAGACCGAGGCACCCAAGGAGGATAACGGGTTCAGCGTGCCCTACGTTGGAAAGATGTACAACATGCTCATCGGAGGCAAACCAACGGACCAGTTCTACCCTAAGGGTGGTATCCAGAGGATAGTGGACTCGATAAAATACTCGTTGCCCAGTACCGTCCAGATCAACCTCGGCGAGAAACTCACCGCAATCAACACAGAGGAAAAAATGATCCACGGAAATGGGAAGGAGGCTATCACAAGCGTAACCACCAGCAAGGGCGAGTACCAGACTGATGTTGTCATCTACTCCGGGTTCGCCACTGATCTACCGAACCTGGTGAAAACCCCACTTCCCACTAGTTACGTAAACAATCTGAGCAACATTGAGAAGGTGCAGAGCCTCAGCATCTGGCTGGGTTTGGATGAGCCCGTTTTCAAGGACGAGGGAAGCGAGATGTGGGTTTCGACAACATCTGACAAGTTCCACACATGGCTCATACCCACATCCAACTATGATCCATATCTAGCGCCCAAGGGCAAGCACCTTGTGGGGTTCGCCTTCGTGGTCCCCAAAGGACTGGAGTCCGAGAAAGCCAAGGCGATAGCACGACACACCATCTTCGACAACATCCCTGCATTGGAGAAACACATGAACATGATCCACTACCAGGAGCTGGTTCCCGAGAAAGCCACTTGGAGCATAAACGCTGGATTCGGTGACGTGCAGACTCCAGTTGAAAACCTCTACTGCGTTGGAAGCGACTCGTTCAAGCGAAGCATGGGACTGACACGTGCCGGGTACTCGATAATCAAGATGCTTGACACGCTGGGCAAAGATGGAAACCTCTAGCCCTGCGAGGCTATTATAAGCCCAAATGGCACACATTTTACTGATTCTCTCATGCTGAAGGATATAGTACGTGACTTTCCAATCTGCGAGTCCCTGAACTACTTGAACGCCGCGAGTATTGGACCCGTTCCTCAACCAGTCATCGAAGCCTCCACCCGTTTCTCCGCTGACATAGCGAGAGGCGGCACTAAGACCTTGGATGAGGAGAAGGAGGACTTGGTTTACGATGGTTTGAGGGATGAGGGTAGCAGACTGCTGGGGTGTGACCCGGATGATGTTGCCGCATTCAACAGCGTCTCGGAGGCGTTGAACTGCGTCGCATGGAGCACGGAGCTAACCGAGGGAAAGCTCGTGTCCACGAAGATCGAGTTCCCCTCCGTGACGTACCCGGCGCTCAGGATGGCCCAGAAAGAACAAGGGATCGAGACCGTCCTCCTTGGGGCGGTTGACTGGGAGGTACCTTTAAACGAGGTATTGAACGCCATTGATGACCAGACGAGGGCGGTTTTCATCACTCACGTGGAGAACCTGACCGGGCAGGTTCATGACATCAAACGGATTGCGGAGAAAGCCCACGAGCATGGAGCAGTCGTAATAGTGGATGGAATCCAGGCTGCCGGGTTTATCCCACTTGACATGTCACGGCTTGGCGTTGATGTCTATATCACTGGTAGTTACAAGTGGCTCTGCGCACCGTTCGGCACAGCAATCGCGTATATCTCCAAGGACTTGTACGAGGACATGGACCCGTTGTTTGTTGGCTGGAGGACATCCGAGGAGATATGGGATTTTAACGCGGAGAAGATTACCTACCCGTCAACAGCCAGGAAGTTCGAGTACAGCACCAGCGCCTACGGGGTGAAGCTGGGAATGGTTGAGTCCATCAAGTACCTGATGGGGAAGGGGATTGGGAATATCTACGAGCATGATATGAAACTGGATTCGATTCTTAGGGACGAGTTGTCGGAGTTCAAGGGGCTGGATCTGATTTCCATTGATGAACACGGTCCAATCGCGACCTTCAGTATCGACGGCGTTGACAGCTACAAGGTAGGCAGAGAAGTAAAGACGCTTGATCGACCGATTGAGCTTAGCGTCAGGAATGGATTGATCCGAATCTCACCGCACCTGTACAATACTGAGGAGGACATCATCCAATTCATCGATGGACTCAAACAGGTCGTTTCTTAGAATTCCTTTTTCTTTGAAAAATTTCAAAACCTCATGGTAACGGGGCGGTAAAGACAAAATATGGTATCAACCATGATACGAAAACCAAAAACCCCTATAAGAAACCCACACGGGGCATACTGGTATGGGCAAGTGCGAGACCATAGACCTCCTCCGCCTGGAGGGTAGGTACCTCAAGTTCATAGTGGAGACACATACGGAGCTCAACCTTCTAGAGCACGTCGAAGGATGTGACGAGTGCAAAAAAGAGGTGTTAAGGGCTGTGGAGAAGGACGAGCCACTCGCAGATTATGGAAACCTATTCCAGAAAGAGGTAGAGGACCAGATTGTACCCCAGTGGGGAGACTACAAGAAGCCTGTTAACTTCATTGACGCCCGTATCCAGTGGCGCAAGCGAAGGCTCAAGGAGCTTCTTGAGAACGCTGAGCTCGAGTTGAGCAATCTACGGGACCGTATCAAGTAACAAGTTATATACTGAAGGGTCAAAGTTCAACCGTTTTCTATGAGCCGCGACACCCGTTCAGGTGGATACCCGCCTGGTATCCAGATGTTAACCGACTTCGAGGAGGACATGCCCCGGTACTGGGGCAGGAAATGGAAGGCAAACACCACTGTTGGCAAGCTTAGGATGGTTATGCTGCATAGACCGGGGAAGGAGTTTGAGAGCGTGGGACAACCTACGCCTTGGCATCCACATGAATCCAGCCTTGAGGCTTGGGGGATGATTGAGAAGCCGAACCTTGACGAGATGGTTGAACACCACGAGAACGTTATAGACGCCTTCAAGGGCGAAGGGGTGGAGGTGCTAATCAGGAAACCTGTTCCGGATGATCAGGTACACCAAGTATTCTCCATTGACACCGATGATTCCTCGTACCCAGCCGTGTACGGTAGAGTTCTACTGAGGATGCTCAGCGAGATGAGGCGAGGAGAAGAGGTACCAGTCTATCAAACACTGGCTGAGGCTGGTTGCCCAGTCGTCGGGATGATTGTGGGTAAAGGTATGGCAGAGGGCGGAACCATTGGTTGGCTTGACGAGAAGCACCTCATCATCCAGATCCATGGGATCTACCATAACACCCATGAACCCGATGTAACGCGAGCCAACGAGTCAGGTTTCAACCAGCTAGCTAACATAGTGAAGCTTCAAGACCCGGAGGTTGATGTTAGGATCGCGCCCGGTTATGGGTACAGGGTCGGTGGGTCTCCTCTGAATATCACATACCAGATGGTAGATGTGCACACTAGCATCTGTGACCCCAAGTGGATCAACCCCTACTTGACAAACTGGATGGAGGCAGAGATGGGCTGGAACTTCATTACACCACCAGATGATGTTTGTAGACATTACGGAGTCAACGTTGTAGGTCCAGAAACAGGAATAGTGCTTGAACCAGGGAAAATACTAGTGCCTGCACCCCCGGCGAGTACCCGAGAAGGCGTCAAATGGCTTGAGAGAATCGGTATTGAGGTGGTTGAGGTGGACTGTTCAAGCATAGTCACACCCAGAAGGGACGGATTCTTCCATTGTAGCGTAGCGTCCCTCATCCGTGACCCAGAGCCTAGAGGTTAAATCCCTAGCTTCTTCTCCAGCCCATCGATGGCTTCCATGTAGTCACTCCACATCCTACCCCCGGTGACTCCACCATCAACCACGATGGTCTGACCAGTAACGAAGCTGCTGTCATCGCTGGCTAGCCACAAGACCGCTTTCGCGATATCAGCCACTGATCCAGCCCTCTGTATAGGCTGGGCACCTGTGAAAGCGTCGGATATAACATCTATTTTATCATCTGCCTTGTCCACTGGCACTCCCCTTGCCATCGCGATCATCGGTGTCGGGATGAACCCCGGTAAAACGCAATTGACCCTTATATTGTCCTCACCTAGCTCCATCGAGACTGATTTTGTGAACTGTAGAACCCCAGCCTTTGAGGCGCTGTACACATGGTTGCCGTAACCTGTCCTGATTGCTGCTACGCTGGCGGTGTTGATGATACTACCGCTTCCCTGTTTCCTCATCTGCCTTGCAGCGTATTTTGTACCTAGGAAGACCCCGCGAAGGTTGACCGCAAGCGTCCTGTCAAAGGCATCAACTGTTACCTCGTCCAATCCACCGACTGCACCCGCTATACCAGCGTTGTTGAAGATACAGTCCAGCCTCCCGTGTTTCTCCACCGTGAGCTCGACGCAGTTCTTTACATCTTCCTCGCTGCTGACATCAACGTGAACGTAATCAGTGTCCAACTCGGATGCCAGTGCTTGACCTTTCTTGTCCTGTATATCCGCGATTATCACTCTTGCCCCTTCAGATGAGAATAATCTACTCGTAGCCTCACCGATCCCGGACGCACCACCTGTGACTATGGCTACCTTCCCTTCAATCCTATTCATAGATTATACTAGGACACTGGGTTGATACAATTTCCCCCAGTTTCACCCATCCAGCACCACTTTTCTTCCTTCAAATTAAATATCCCATTAGACCAACCATGGTCTATGAGACAGTTATACAGGGTTGTCGAGGCGCACAAGGCTAGTTTCGATTACTATGTGACGGCTGAGACTGGAGAAGAGGTGTCAGTAGGGCGTGAGGACGACGAGATGCCCAAATGGTTCTGGTGCAAGAACAGCCGAGGCGAGGAGATGTGGGTACCCAAAACTCATATCGAAATCAACGGGGACAAGGCGGTGTTCATCCAGCCTTACAACACATTCGAGCACAACGTGGAACCCGGCGATGTGGTCCAGTACATCGGTGAATCCCTAGGCTGGATCGAATGTTTGGATAAGAATTGGAAATACGGGTGGATACCCACCCCGAAGTTGGAGAAAATCTAGTCCTCTGGGTAGAGCTCCACGACCATCCAAGCCTCGACGCATATCCAGCCGGGGTTGTAACAGGGGATCGCCGCCCTAGCGGGCTTGCCCTCTGGGTCACCGAATACCTCTACCAGCAGGTCGGTCATACCGTTGAGTACTTTTGGCTGGTCTTGGAAACCGGGGACTCCGTTGACGAACCCGACAACCTGCAGTACTTGCTTGATTCTGTCGAGGCTTCCAAGCTGCTTCCGTAGCTGCGCTAGGCAGTTGAGTCCAACCTCTCTTGCGCCCTGGTATGCGTCCTCAATACTTATTCCTGCGCCGACTGGCGCCCTTGTTGTTGTTTTGAATGGTCCCTGCCCGCAGCTGAACGCGATGTTGTCAACCCATTTTGCTCCAATATAGTTGCCCAGATAGTCTGGGGCTTCCGGCAGCTCGATTCCGAGCTCCTTGAGTCTTGCTTCTGCTCCCATAGCCACATTGTCACGGTTTAGGGCTATAACTTTAGCCTATGCAAGGTTCAGGCACGTTTAAAACAGCATCAATGGTACCATTTCTATGCATAACCGGCGGGTTAGGGCGCTTCTAGCGGCTATCCTTGTGACATTTCTCTGGTCCAGCTCATATGTTCTGACAAAGTTTGGGTTGGTCAACATTACACCTCTCACCTTGGTGGGATTCAGATACATCGTGGCGTCAGTCGTGCTAATTCCTCTAGCTTTGATTAGAGGTGAGCACAGGAAAGTGCAGGGCTCCGACTGGGCGAAACTAGCATTCCTTGGATTCCTAGGGTATACTGTTGCTCAGGGGCTCCAATGCGTTGGATTGAGCCACCTCCCAGCGGTTACGGTCACCATGCTGCTGAACCTGACATCGGTCTCCGTGATGATCCTTGAGTTTGTCTTCAACAAGAAGAAGCCAACGGGAAGGCAGCTCCTCGGAGTAACGCTGGCACTAACAGGTGCTTTCCTGTTCTTCAGGGACAGACTCGGGGGGTTTAACTTGCTTGGGGTAGCCATTACCCTCACTTCGGGGATGGGGTGGGCGGGCTACATGGTGGCGGGAAGGAAGCTGTTCAGGGAGCAGAAACTTAGCCCACTGGGTTCAAGCGCGTTCACAATGGGCTTCGGGACAGCGATTATGAGTGGAGCCGCGTTCCTCATTGAGGGGTTGAATCCCATTCCTATGAGTGGATGGGCTATCATTATATGGCTCGGGGTGGTGAACACCGCCGTTGCGTTTTTCCTATGGAACTATGCGTTGGAGACGATTGATGCTTTCAGGCTCAGCGTCCTTCAGAACACGATGCTTATCCAGATCACCCTACTTAGCATCGTCTTCCTCGGGGAAAGGTACAGCCTGATTGAATACGTCTACATGGGAATACTGTTTATTGGGGCGTATATCGTCCAAACCGAACCTGTGAAGGAAGAAACTTGATTAAAGGTGCGGGCAGTAACTGGTTTCTCGCTGGTAAACCATCAGGTAGCCCTTCTCGGTGATACTGTAAAGGTCCTCATTTCTCTCAACCAGCTCCTTCGAGACCAGTTCAACGAGGTTTTCCTCCATCTCTGATTGATCCGTCTCCAATGCGCTGGCTAATACACTTGCCTTGAAGCCCGGTGCCCTCTCACGGTTGACGTAGAGCACCTGCAGGAGCCCCATCGAGACCTCGTTTACCTCTGGGTTCACGTTCAATGAACGTATTTGGCGCGATAAATGGTTTGCCGAAGTGGAACAGAGGTTCCAACAATGAAACAGGGAGTCCGCGGGGTTCCTCAAGTATCTTTCATGGTATGCTAGTCTCGGTTAAAATGAAAGCAACGAAGAAAACGATGGTCGCGACCCTGATGATCGTCATGGTGCTCGCAGTGGGGATCACCCCGATATTCGCGCAAACCGACCTAGAGTCGGACGAATCCGGTCTACGAGCCGGAAAAATGCAGAGATACAGGGCCAAGATAAAGGAAAGGCTCCAGAACGTCCAGCCCGAGGCTATTGATATCACCGGGTTAGACGAGAGCGATGTAGCCCCCCGGATCGCTGATGCCATTGAGGCGGAGGAGATCGAGGACGAGGAGAACGCCGTGGGCGGTCTCTGGATACTCAACGCCCGGGGCACAACCGTCACCCTTGAGCCCGTGACCGATGTCGCCAGCGCCGAGATGAGGATCGGCCTTCAGCTTGTCGCCGAGAAGATTAAGAACACCGAGTATGGTGCACTCTACGAGGTGCACTGGGGACGTGTCCTCCACGACGACGAGAACGTCGAGATCGAGGGATACGCACTCCTAGACAGTGACGGTGTCTTCTACATGACGCTGGACGGCGAGGACCTAGAGTTCAAGGCAATCGGCAAGATCGCGCCCGGCAAGTGGGGTGTACGCGTAGCGATGAAGGGTTACATGACCCACGATGGTGTCGAGTACAGCCACGAGATGAAGGGAAGGGCAATGCCCTTCGGCTGGTTCCACAGGGCAGCCAATTCTCTAAGGAGAAAAGTTCGCCCAAACGCTGAGGACGCAGCCGTTGAGCCAACCAGGAACAACGCTGTATCCGCTTACACCTCACCCGCGTAACTCACCAATTTTTTCAAACCTTTTTATTTTTCAAACCAGTCAACAGGGATTGGTGCAGTTCTTTGTCTTGGAGAGGAAAATATGTCGGATGGTACAGGCTCCTTGAGAACGAGTTCAGTAAACATGTCCCGAAGCTCACAGACAATGACGTGATGGAGTGTGTTACACCGGATGATGTTCTGATCATCCCCACTGTCGAGGAGGACAAGCCGAGAAATCAGAGGAAAGCACTGCCAAACCTCACCCTTAAGCTGACTGATGACTCCCTCGAGACAAGAATCTCCTACATGGACAGGGAATCAGTCGAGCTCCTACGCAACATATTCCGAGAGTCCCAAAAGGCACAACTTGAAACCTTGCTCAAGGAACTTGGGAGCTTGGACCCCAGCTACGAGACTATACTGTACAGCCAGTCAAGGGATGAACCCAAGCCAAGGCTTGTCAGAAAATATGTCTCGGCTAGGTTAGACCGGCAACTCATCGAGCGGTTGATGGATGAGAGCGATAGCCTCCGCAAGGGTGGAAGGCAGGCCAACATGGACAGCTCGGTGTACATCCACCCGGAGAACCCGGAGATAGTGTTCGTCAGGCAGAGTACCGGCCTCGACCAGTTCGAGTTCATTGATGTCCTCAAGCGGCTTCATCCAATCTACAGGATACTGGTAAGCGTCAAGACCCAGAGGGAACTCATCTCTGACAGGCTGAGCAAGCCCAGGCAGAGGAGGAACCTGTACAGGGATTTCATCGAGGCGTTGAACGAGGCTCGGAGCAAGGACCTGATCAGCGCGGCTGATCGAAGACGTCTAAACGACCAGTGGAGAAAAGACGAGGATTACCGTGAGACTCTTCTAGAGGACCTGAAAGCCTTGCTTAACCCGGTTGAGTGAAAGAGAAAGGAGTTTTCCGGGGAAAATGAAGCCGAGGCGTTCATATGTGCCCGGGAAACCGCAAACATTACACTGGTTTTAGCTGGATAAAGGTTCCCGTGTTTACTGTTGTGGAAGATAAAGGCTCAGCATCCTACAGCCATGGACTCGAAGCCTGTCAGCAAACTGTAGACGCCGCCGTGGAACCCATCCTTGTCCCTGAGCACTCCAACGGGTCTGCCCCAGCTCTTCAACTCTGGCTCAATATACTTGATGTCGTGGCCCATGGCAACCAGTCTGTCCCTTGTCTTTGCTGAGAACCTAGAGTCAACGAAAACGGTGCTAGTCTCCCTCGTCACTCTAGGCGCATCAACCGCGTCCTGTATCCCGAAACCATAATCGATGACATAGTGGATCGCCTGAGCGATTGAGACCTGTATGTTGCGTCCTCCCGGTGCACCCAGAGCCATGAATCCCTCACCATCCTTGAGCACAACCGTCGGGCAAACGTTCTGTATCCGCCTCTTCCTGCCGTCGATGCTGTTCGCCCTGCCCGGCTCCGGGTCCAGTCCGTACATTGCTTTGTTCATCACGATCCCCGTCTTGGGTATAACGACACCTGAGCCAAACGAGTTGACCAAGGTCTGGTTTACCGCCACAAAGTTCCCATCCTTATCCGCGACGGTCAAAGCCGTGGTGCACTCTGGCACATATGGCCATGGATCACCTGCGGCTACCGCTCCAGCCTTGTCTAGGCTTATCTTCTCCCGTAGCTCCGTCGCGTACCCCTTTGATGTCATCCCTTTCTGGGGCACTTCAACCCAGTCCGGGTCCCCCATATACTTGAAACGGTCAGCGAATGCTAGCCCTATCGCCTCCGACACAACATGTAACGCCTCTGGGGAGCCGAATGGTTTCTCGTTGAAGTCGTATCCCTCGATGATGTTGAGTATCTGCATCAATGTTGTTCCGCTGTGAGTGGGATCGTAGACTACCTCGTGTCCCCTGTATGATCCAGGGCTAGGTGTGTGCACTATTGGCTCGTAGGTTGCCATGTCTTCAAGGGTGATCAGTCCACCGTTCTCGCTCATATCCTCGGATATCGCCTCCGCTATCCACCCGTGGTAGAATACGCTGGGCCCACCAGCCGATATACTGGCAAGGCATCTAGCTAGTTGCGGGTTCTTCAATACGTGTGGTGATGCCAGTTCATGGGTGTATGGCAGGTATGGGTACCGTTCGTTTCTCAGGTAGACTTTTCTCCACTCAGGGAACCTCCAGAAAGCCTCCATGCGCCTGAAGATGTGGTCAGCCGTCCACCAGCCCACCACGAAGCCCTCCCTCGCGACATCAATCGCGGGTGCCATCACCTCGTCGAGGTTCATCGAACCATACTCTTCTAGCGCTGTTGTTAGCCCTGCTACAGTACCCGGCACAACGCATGACTTGTACCCGATCACGTTCTCATCGTTTCTAACCTTCTTCCAGCCCATCCAGCCGGGCTCAGATGACTCCTCAATCGTGTACATCTCAGGGGAACTGGACGCGGGTGGCCTGCCAACGTAATCGATCACGATGTTCTCGCCTGACTCTAGGTGGATCGTCATCACTCCCTCTCCACCTATGCCGTTCATCCCCGGTTCCACTACGCAGTCCATGAACGCCGCGGCGATAGCTGCATCAACGGCGTTCCCACCCGCTTTGAGCATCTTGACACCAGCCTCGCTGATCAGTCGATGCTTCGACGCGACCATCGCGTTAGGCGCAACACAGTCACTTCTACCGGCGCCAGTCCATCTCCGCTGCTGGTAAATGTAATCCCCAGAAACCATGTCTAACATTTTAGTGTACACGTATAATAAACCAGCCTCGGGTAAACCCTTGAATACTCGTTTTGATTCTAAACTCCTATGTCAGAAGAGAAACTATCCGGTTTTCTAGAAGAAGGGGCTGACTGGGCCAAGGTAAAGACCACCGTACCAGGTGTGTTCGTGATGAAGATGCCCGGCAATAAAAGCAGGGCCCCCAGCCTAGCGGTGGAGCTAAACCCAGTTGACGCAGGCGGAAGCCCTACAAAGAGAAGAGGCTTGATCGTCAGGTCTGTTGACGAGCTCCTTGAGTTCAAGGACATGATCAACAACGAGAAGGTCGAGACCCTCCTAGAGATGCTTGAGGACGTAAACCCCGACACCGGTAAATCCGGGAAGCGGAGCAAAGAAGTTATCGAGATTTAACCCGAAAACTCTTTCCCATTAATCCACCATTTCTATCTATGCAACAGGTCAAGGATTTACTATTCAAGTTACTAGAGGTCAAATCCATCAGCGGTTTCGAGGAGCCCATGATGCGAGCCCTTAAGGAGGAATTGATGCCACTCTGCGACGAGGTGTATGATACTCCGAGGGGCAACGTGATTGGCGTCCAGAAGGGAACCGACCCCACGGCACCGAAGATAGCCCTCGCAGCCCACACGGACCAGGTGGGCTTCATCGTGTTCAACATCGACGCTAAGGGGTTCATCAGGTTCAAAAGGGTAGGTGGAGCGGTGCACAGGAGCATCCAGGGGCACCAGATGGAGCTCCACGGATCTAAGAGACTGGTATACGGCGTGGTGGGAATCAAGCCGGGTCACATCACAAAGCCATCCGAGGCAAACATTGTTCCCCCGATAGAGAAAATGTACATCGACGTCGGAGCCAATAGCCGCGAGGAGGTCAACAAGATGGGCATCACCATTGGAACAACCATCACCTGGAGGGGAGCCCCGGTTGAACTTGCCAACAACTTTGTCGCAACGGCTGCCGCTGATGACAGGGCGGGACTAGCAGCGATTATCTCCGTTGCGAGGAACCTGAAGGACAAGTCGATCCCGTCAACCGTCTACTATATTGGGACAGTAGAAGAGGAGATCGGGCTCAGGGGCGCAGAGGTAGCGACATATGGATTGGACGTGGACATCGCGTTCGCCATTGATACATGCCCAGCAGGGTACCAGCCTGATGTACCACAAATAGAAATACTATACGAGGTAGGCAAAGGTCCATGCATGCAGATCGGTGAAACAGGCAGCAGGGGCATCAAGTTCAGCTCGGAGGTTCTACGCAGGTGGCTTATGGAGGTCGCGGACGAGAACAAGATACCATACCAGACGGGCATAATGTTCGGGGGCACTGATGCTTCCGCTATGCAGCAGACCATGGCGGGGCTACACGCGATGGCGTTCAGCATCCCCAGGAGGTACAGCCACAGCCCAGTGGAGGTGCTGAGCATGGATGACTTGAACAACCTCATCCGCATTCTGAGCGAGGCTATCCCGGGGGTTGACTCGGGGTTCAACCTCCACCGTATCTAAAAATATTCCATTTTTTCCCGGGTTTATGTTAAAAGGTTATATGAGCGAAGCAAACCAGATACGCCTATGAACATCCGCATGAAGTTCCAGGTGGTCACGTTGATCATCCCGGTTCTTCTTGTCTCCACCATCGCGGGTTACTGCCTATTCGTTATTCTCCCCGAGTACTCAAGGGTGGAGATGGAGCGGATGGAGGATAGGATGGACCACGTGCGTTTGGTCTATGATCACTTGGTTGAGGAGCTTGACGTTGTAAACTGGGACTGGGCCTCGTGGGATGATATGTACGAGTACGTCGCTGAGCCGTACTCAGAGTTCGTGGAGTCCAACTATGTAGACAGCTCTTTCATAGACTCGGGCATCAGTGTCATGTTAATCGCTGATATTGATGGCGAGATCGTCTACGGCAGGTATGTTGATATCCACACTGGAGACCCAAAGGTGATCCCAGCTGATCTCCTAGAGCATGTCAGGGGGGAGTGCATGTACAACACCAGTGGCACCATCATCCTCGATGATTTTTACGCGATATACAGTAACCGGCCGATCCGTATGAGTGACGACTCTGGTGAACCCCGTGGCTCTCACATTATGATGCGGATAATAGATGAAAGCTTCATGGAGCAGGTATCCCTACTTACCCAGCAAGAGGTAGAGTTTCACTTCGTAGACGAGCCTATGACTTGGGACGTGGTGCTGGACCCAGAGGGTGACTTCATCAGGGCTTCATCTCTTCTACCTGATAACCATGGGTACAACAACCTCAGGATATCATTCCTCTACGAGCGTGACCTCTTGCAGAGGGGGTCACAGAACATGTGGACTCTTATACTCTACCTAGTTGTCTTCGGAGTTGTATTCGTCGGGGTCAGTCACTACTTTGCAGATAAGCTGGTTCTTAGGAGACTTACAACGTTAAGTAGCGAACTCTCAGACCTGAGCGGGAAGGCTGATGATTCCCTCAGGCTCTCGGATGCCGGTGATGACGAGATAGGTGAGGTTACCAAGAACATAAACCGTCTGCTTAATGAGATCGAGGCTGCCCGTATCGTTGAGGCGGAGCAGCGTGATAAGATAGAGGAGATTCGGGGTCAGCATTTCCTTGAACTCGTTGATAGCGTAAGAATGATCTCTGACCTTCTCTCCAACGAGATAACCAAGCCACTTAGCGCCGCTAAGAACGTGTCTTATCTTCTTCGCGAGGAGGATAACGTTGTTCTCGCCGATCTGCTGGATGAGAGCCTCAGTCAGGGTCAGAGGATGATCCTTGAGTTGGCGTCCATGACGAACATGAGTGAACTGAGGAAAACCGTTACCGATCTCAACGAGATAATAGAAGCTGCGATGCTAGCTGTGCCACTGCCCAACAAAATCAAGGTGGAGATGAACCTAGGAGACGAGTTCCTGGCATTGATGCTTGATGGGGCGAAGATGACGCAGGTTTTCGAGAACCTAATCACAAACTCCATTGAGGCTATGCCCCGGGGTGGGACTCTTATGGTAAACGTTGAGAGCAGAGAGACGGTGGTTAAGGTGATGATCGCCGACACAGGAATCGGCATATCCGAGGATGAGATGGCTAAACTCTACCAGCCGTTCTATACGAGCAAGAAAAACGCGATAGGCTTTGGGCTTGTATACGCAAAGCAGGTGGTGGAGAGCCACGGCGGATCCATCAAGGTTGAAAGCGAGAAGGGTAAGGGAACAACTGTGACGGTGATAATCCCGAGGACATGATAAACCCAAGAATAACCAAGACTAATAATGATGTAAGGGAACAACTGTGACGGTGATAATCCCGAGGACCCTAAACGGAACCTAGCTCTCAAGTCTTTTATTTTACCCACATACGGTTCATGGGATATAGATGAAGCTAGTTACGTTCAAGGTACACACCGAAGAGAGGGTTGGCGCCATCCTAGATGGGAAAGTCGTTGACCTCAACAGCGCGTATGCATTGATGCTCAAAGAGAAAGGCGAGTTGTCGCCTAGGCGTAAGGCGGATGCGTTGATTCCCCAGTGCATGATCGGGTTCCTGGAGGGAGGAGCCGAGTCACTGGCAGCCGCGGAGAAGGCTCTAGCCTACGCCGAGAAGAACCCGGATGCGGTTGGACTGGACGAAGAGGACATCGTAATGTGCCAGTGCACCGCGAAACTACAGGCCCCTGTGCCCAGGCCGGGCAAGGTCTACTGTACGGCAGTTAACTTCTACGACCACGCGACTGAGAGAATGAAGGATCCTGAAGCAAGAGCAGCGGAGATCGCCCGTCTCAAGAGCCTCAAGATAGATGTACCTGACGTGTTCCAGAAACCCCCGGGTCTCATCGTTGGCCCCCGTGACCCATTGATCAAGGTCAAGGCGACGGAGAAGATGGACTACGAGGTGGAGCTCACCGTTGTCATCGGCAAAGAGGGCAAGTATATCCCTAAGGAGAAGGCGTACGAGCACATCGCAGGGTACACCGTGATGATTGACGTCTCTGCCCGTGACCAGGGATTCCCGCAGGACGTCGATTTCGGCATCTTCAAGCGTGATATCAACTGGACAAAGGGCAAGGGAATGGACAACGCAGGGCCAATGGGTCCTTGCATCGTCACCAGTGACGAGATACCTGACCCGTATAACCCCCCACTGAGACTGAAGACTAGGGTCAACGGGGAGGAGCGGCAGAACAACACCCTTGAGCACATGATCATCCCAATCCCCCGGATCATCGAGTACCTGAGCAATGGGACAACCCTGAAGCCCGGTGACGTCATCTTGACAGGTACATGTGCAGGTGTCGCGGGTACATGGGGACCAGACGGCTACCTGAAGGTTGGCGACATATTGGAGTGCGAGATCGAGCCCATCGGCACTCTGAGGCACGAGGTAATAGGGGAGTAACCCCCTCTTTTTCTAGAATCTATTCACAGCATCAACGAGTGCCGTTATCTCTTCTTCCGTGTTGTAGAAGTTGGGTGAAACCCTTAGCCCTCCGCCCCTTGGCGCGACGATGATCTTCATAGATTCCAACCTCTTCAGTAACTCGTCAACTCTTGGGTGGGTGAAGTTCAGTGTGCTGGCCCTGTACTTCAATTCGAGGGGGTTCTGCCATGTGACTTCCGGGTTGGTGATCTCCGCTACAAGTTGGCTGGTGAGGATGTGTACCCTTTCCTCGACTCGCTTCAAACCGATCTCATGGATGATCTCTAGTCCCTGCTCCATCCCGGCGAAGCCCGCGTAGTTGATGTTACCGGTCATGAACTTTCGCGCCGTCTTGTGAGGGCTCCACTCCATCGTGAAACCAGTGAGTAGCCCGCTGTCATGCCCCTGGAGCCCAATGCTTGGGGGCTCGTACATGTCAAGTAGCTCCCTCCTGATGTAGAAGAAACCCGTGCCCAGTGGTGCGAGTAGCCACTTGTGTCCACCACACGCAAGGAAATCAATATTTGCTTCCCTGACATCGAAATCTACGACACCAACACTCTGCATGGCGTCAACCACGAAGAGAACACCGTTTTCACGTGCAATCCTGCCGATCTCTTTGATGTCCTGCTTGAAACCGTTGATGAACGCGACGTGACTCAACGCGATCACCCTCGTGGAGTCGTCAACCAGCGCCTCGATGTCCCCCGGGTAAACCCCTCCTCCACTGCTCTTGGCGACTCTGATCTCCACGCCGTGCTTCCTTTGGTGTGCCCATGGGAACGAGTTGGCGGGGAACTCAAGGTCGTTGAGGATCACGTTGTCCCCGTCATTCCAATCGATCATGTTGGCGACCGTGTTGATTCCGTCGTGGGTGTTCTTTGTGAATGCAAGCTCGTCTGGGTGCGCGTTGATTAGGCCTCCGAAGCCCTCAGCCACCCGGTTGCGCATTCCCTCCCAGCTGTCAAAATAGTTCATAGCACCGATCCGGCTTCTCTCCTCCATGAACCGCTTGCTGGCTTCAATTACGGAAGTAGGCAGCGGGGATAACCCAGCGTTGTCCAAATAGTTGTATTCTTTTGTGATCAGGAACTCGTCACGGTAGTCGAGGGGATCAGTCATGAGGATGCAATCGTGAGCCCGTGTTTAAGCCTTCCAGAAGCATTTTAGGGGTAAAACGCGAAGGAAACCCATGAAACTCAAGATAACCGTCGGAGATATGGTTCTTAAAGCCGAGATGCACCCAGAGAAAGCACCGGAGACGTGCAGGCTACTATCAGAAGGCATGCCCTTGGAGGGGAAGCTCATCCAGGCGAGGTGGAGCGGTGAGGCGGCGTGGCTCCAAATGGACCCATTCGGCATCGAGGCACCGCAGGAGAACGCCACCAGCTACCCTGGCCCCGGTCAACTTCTATACTACCCGGGTGGTGTAAGCGAGAAAGAGATACTGATCCCCTATGGATCGGCTTGTTTCGCAAGCAAGTTTGGGCTGCTACCCGGCAACCATTTCGCGACAGTGGTTGAGGGCGACCTCGAGAAACTAGGGTTGAAGGTGCTCTGGGAAGGGGCTCAGCCGATCAAGATTGAGATCGCTTAGACGTGTTCCAGCATCTCTTTGTTCCAGTCAAGGAAGCTGGGAAAACCCGCCTCACTCTCCTCTCGGAAACTTTCCTCGTTGAATATTATCCGCTCAACGCCGTCAACCTCGATGATGTCTGCGAGCTTGAACAACACCTCGTAGCCCAGCTGCGTGTGGCTATACCTAGACTTGAACTCATCCATGGTTGGTTCAGCGACCATCACGTAGCGTAAAGTCTCTAAGGCTTCCAGCTCAAGGAGCCCAGTCTCCCTGTGCTCCTCGCCCACGATTCTACCCCATACCTCGTGGTACATCTTCTTGAACACGTATTTGCGCCGCTCCAGCTCATCGAAGCTGATATCCTTGATCAATGTGACTTGCCTGAGCCTCTCCCCCCATTTCTGGGGTCTCCACTCTAGGCTGTGGCAGTAGTTTACTAGCCACTTCTCAAAGGGCGGGTACTCGTCGTTGGCAAGAAAAACTAGATTGCAGAGGCTGTGTATGCCCTTGGACAGCATCTGGTTGGCTACGAGAGCATCTCTCCTCGTTGTCCATTGCCGCACCACGATGTCGCCGTAGTATACGCAGTCCAGGTAGTTGCTCAACGCGACGCCGCGTTTCTCCTCGGCTGTGAATATATCCTTGGAGTCAAGTAGCTCCTCAAGGGTTCCATCTGGGTCGTAGAGTATCCGGACATAGGATGCGTCCCATTTCTTGAGGAGGCTCCACTTCTCCTCGCGCTCTTTCTGTAGGGACAGGAAAGAGACATCCATATGGTAGTGTTCTCCGAGGTGGTCCCCGTGGGGTATTGGACCTTTCCCCATCTCCCAGTCCATGAGACTCTCAGTGTTCACGTAGATGTTGAGGTCTATCTCGGATAGGCTATCCCCGTATCCCCTGCTCAGCCCACCACCGAGGGATATTGCCTCAACCTCAGGGTGCTTCCTAAGCATCGCGACGTATGCTTTCACACTGTCAAGCATCTGCACCAGCTGGTTCTCGTCGGGTAGAAGTCCATGTGGACGCCTCCTCCTTTTCCTGATTCCCCTCGTATCCGAAAAGAGCCCCATGGTTAGTTTTAACACACTTTCATATTTAGAGACTACATCGATTTTTCTTCAACCGTGGAAAATCTCTTATCCACTGGAGTTGCCGGGTATTCCATGAATCTGAGACTCAAGTTATTCCTGCTCCTTTTTGGAGTCGCGTTATTCTCAATACCTGTCGTATCCGGTGCCGTCATCGAGGACACTTTGATCTTCGGTGATTTTGATAACAACGGTAGCCCCCTTGGGGAGCAACTTGTCTTCGGGCCGGACGATGACATGGTTGGCGTATGGTTTGATCTGTCAGATGTACGGCAGGGGGATGTGATCCTGATCGAGTTCTTGACGCCTGACGGAGATGATTACGTTACTTTGAACTGGACGGCACCATTCTGGATTGAGGATGGCTCAACTTGGGATTTCTGGGAGGATATCGAGGTTCAGGGAGATTGGAGGGCTAGTGACCCTAACATGATGATGACTGACCACCCGGGTACTTGGACTGCTCACGTCACGGTGAACGGTACGTGGTGGGATCATCTTGTGTTCGATGTCGTGAGCGATGGATCCACCGGGGATTCTAGTGGCTCCACCGATGATGACACCAAGATACGGGGATACTATGTCCACGTAACCGATGTCACCCCAATAGGAGGCGTCACCCTCGGGCAGAATGCAACAGTCGAGGTGACAGTTGAATACAACTTCATGCAGGTGCCACTTGTTGTATCAATCCTTGACGACGAGTTCGAGCCAAGGGGTACAGCAAGCGACGAGATTGGCGACTATGGCGAGTCCAAGTACCAGATATCAACAATCACAATGACCGATGATGGGGGTAAAGTGTTCTACGCCGTCGCCCACTACTTCATCGACGGCAACTGGACCTATATGGAGCCGGGGGGCTACATGGCCTTCACACTTGAAGGAGGGGCGGTTGACCCGGGATCACCCGGAGGAGTCGAGATATCAGGGGGCTTCGACCTCTCAGATATCGACCTTGACCAGATAACCAGCACCCTCAACGATACCTTCCAGAGGGGGTTGGACCTACTCAAGGACGTGGAAATACCCGAGGAGCTGGGGAACATCGAGGAGACCATCAAGGAGAGGACCGGGATACCCGGTTTCCCAGTTGGTGCAGTTATCGTTGGAGTCTCACTCATTGGATTAGCGATGCGTCGCCGGGATTAACCCCCCTTTTTATAACCCCATTTTCATCGTAGACTTATGAACGAAGTCAAGTTTCTACTGGATCAGATAAAAACCACTTTCAACGGTGACAGCTGGCATGGACCGAACCTCATCAAGACCCTTGAGGGGGTTGACCTTGAGCAGGCGAGGGCTAAACAACTTGGTGAACGGCACACCATTTGGGAGCTGGTTGACCATACCACGTACTGGCTTGAGGAGGTCAAGAAGGCGATGCAGGGAAACAAAATCACCGAGGTGGATTTCGACCTTAACTGGCCAAAGATGGGTTACACCGAGGAGGACTGGGAACTATCGGTTAAGCGGCTTGAGGCTGCTGTGAACATGTTGCTTGACGAGCTTGCCGATTGGACCAATGAGGACCTAGCACGGACTGTTCCCGAGGCAAAATTCACGTTCAAGCAGATGCTCCACGGAGCGGTTCACCACAACCTGTACCACGCCGGTCAGATCAACATCCTCAAGAAGAAGGCTTGACCATCCCGTACGATAGGTATAGGACATCGTAGGCGAGCTTGATTAGCTCCCTCATTGTCTCGTTATCGTTGAACCCTGTCTCGAATGCCTTCCACCCTGTCAGGTAGTAGTTTTCATAGTTATCAGCCAGCTCGATCAACCCTTGCTGCCTCAATCCTTTGATCACGTTTGTGCGGTTGAGCTTCCAAGCCTTCTTGGAGTCCGCGTACTGGCTGAGCACCCTTACGGGTGTTGGGGATACTATGTAGCAGAGGGTACGGATGATCCTGTAGTATTCCAGCCCGATCCTGTCAATCAACCTCTCCGGCTGCCTCTCAAGGATGTCTTTCAGTTCAAGCAACGCCTCCCTGTCCCTTTTCTGGCAGTCCTGTTCTGTCTCGTCCTCTCGACGTGGTACATCGCCCATTAGCATCCTCAGATCATCGCGCTCCTCCGGGTAGAAAATCTCACGTCCGGGTTCAAGCAGAACTATCTGGGGTCGTGGGATGTGAAGGTGATCTGGTCTAATCTCTTTGAACCTTTCCTCGTAGAACCTTGAGGCATCAACAGACTCAAGGAAACCCTCACGGGTCTTGGGGAACATGGGCTGGTTATTGACCGTTCCAACATGGATGTCGATATCACTCAGCTCCGGGACGTAATCAACAAGGCTCTCCCACTTCTTGAGGATTGATCCCTTGATGTAGGCGAACTCCAATCTTTCCCCCATTCTCTCGGTGACAAGTTCACCCCAGACATCAATCGCCGCCTCGGTGTCCTTCCTCGCCTCCACCAGCCTGTTCATAGACATATTATCCAAGGGTTTCACTGAAAATCGTTGTTGTTTTCCGCCATAGTTCATGGAAAAACATTTTCCCAGCCCGGACACTTCGAGGTATATTAGTGAATACCATGGGTGAGAAGGGCTTCAGGGAGTTCCTCAAGGAGAGGGGCTACCCGGAGGAGACGGTTGACTCATTTGTTAAAGGAGTCGAGAAAGCTAGGGGATATTTTGGGAAGGAAATCGAGGAGGTTGATGTTGATGGATTCAAGGAGTACGTTAACTACCTCCTTGAAACAGGTGAGAACAGTGAGGAGACCCTCGTTGGACTCGCACGTTACGTCTATTACAGGGACATGAAGGACCAGTGGATATACTTCGCAGCCATTCTTGGGGGAAGAGAGGTGTTCCCCTCAATCGAGGAGCGATTGGAGGAGTTGACCGACAAGGAGACCGCAGAGAAGATATTCAGTAACATCGATGTACCTCGGCTTGGGGAAGGTCCAGACAACTACCCCAAAGCCACCAAGCAATTAATGGAACAGTTAGAAAAGGAGCTTCCATCCGAGGTGTACAAGCGAGTTCTAGCGGGTAACCACCACAGGATGCCCCTTGAGTGGTTCGCGAAGCACAAGAAGGCGCTGGATGAGATAGGTGATATTGACGTTTGGCTCAAGCAGATGCACGATGCCGCTGTAGCTGAGCAGGATGAGTACTGTAGGGAGAACAAGATATGGTTTGAGCAGGTCATCACCCCGAAGGTGGTGGAGTACGTCAGGAACAACCAGGAGGTGCTGGCGGGTGTCAGGGACGGCGACTGGATATACAACACCAAGTACCCGTACAGTCCGGCTGCATACTTTGAGGAGACCGACCCCAAGGAGAGAAAGTACCTCATGTGCCACTGCGTCTTGGCGAGGGAGGCGGTGAAGTCTGGTCTTGAGATACCCATGGAGTGGTGCTACTGCTCAGCGGGATACGGGAAACTACGATATGATGTTGCTTTCGGTGAGGACACCGAGGTTGAGGTGCTTGAGAGTGTGTTCAGTGGAAGCGACAGGTGCCGTTTCAGGATTAAGATGCCTGAAAAGTTTCGCTAGGTCTCCGATGGCAGGATTTTCTTGACCCTGCCAACCTTCCCATTCATCAGCTTAACTTTGATGCCGTGGGGATGGGACTTGCTTTTCGTAAGAATACGGCTAACAACGCCCTCGGTCAGTCTACCTGTTTTTTGATGTTGTTTTATGACTATTGCTACAGGTAATCCGACCCTGATGTTTTTGCGCTCATTCCCCTCGTTGCTCATGTTGCCCACATGAGATTAGGCGAGATATAATCCTTTCAGTAGGTGAGGGTAGGGGAAAAAGCGGGGAAAATACCCCAAAACCCCTTCCTCGCCGTATTCAAGCAATACAGACTATTAAAGATGACAGAATGTAGCTACTTTTTTATCAACAACCGGTGAAATAGAGCCAATGATAACCGTCGTATCGGGTCTCCCAAGAAGCGGAACAAGCATGATGATGAAGATGCTGGAAGCCGGAGGATTAGACGTCCTAACTGATGATGTCCGTGAGGCGGACGAGGACAACCTGAAGGGCTACTACGAGGACGAGCGGGTCAAGGTTCTCCACCAGGACAACTCATGGGTCAGCGAAGCTGAGGGGCAGGTGGTCAAGGTCATCAGCTACCAGCTCAAACACCTCCCAGAAGGACACGAGTATCGCATCATCTTCATGGAGCGCCGGATACCCGAGGTATTGGCCAGCCAGAAAAAGATGATGGTACGGCGCGGGGAGCCCACGGATGATGTACCCGACGATGTAATGACGGGTATATTCCAGAAGCACCTCGATGAGACCTATGCATGGTTATCCACCCAACCAAATATGCAGGTTATTTTCATCAGCTACAACGACTCACTTGGAGACCCAAATACAACGGTAGAAAAAGTCAACACTTTTCTCGGTGGAGAAATGGACATAGATAAGATGATGCAGGTTGTTGATCCTAAACTCTACCGTCAGAGGAAATAGAATATTCCATCTGCACATTTACTTTAACTTAATACTGTTTTTTGATAGATACAGTTATAACGTCACTTATTGATATTTATCAATACAAATCAAAAAGGTGTCTAATGTGGGAGTGTTACAGAGCACCGGCAAGTTGTTAAAATCAAGAACCGAGGCAGTTTTCACGTGGCCTTGGATAGCGGTAGTGTCATGCCTGATAGTGGGACGGGGCGTCCCACCACTGGACCTGACGTTCATGGCTTTCCTATCAGTCTTCTTCACGGCGGCGTCAACCTACATCTATAACGATTACATCGACGCCGAGATGGACAAGCTCAACAACGTCAAGAGCGAACGACCGCTCGTTCAGGGCGAGGTCTCGATGGAGTTCGCCCGGTGGTTCGTGCTAATCACGGGGATAACCGGTTTAGGGATATCTTTCATGATCAACCAGCTAGCCTTCATCGCCAACGCCACATACTTCACCCTGTTCTTCGTGTACTCACACCCCAGCATCAGGATAAAGCGAATGTTCGTACTCAAGGAAGCCACAATATCATCAGCCTTCGTTTTATGCAGCATGGTTGGAGCAGCCGCGATATCAGGCACATTCCACCTACAGAGCATCTACTTCTCACTGATACTAGCCGGGTTCAGCTTCTTCGGCCAGCCAGCCCTCAACGACCAGTTCGACGTCAAAGAGGACGAGTTATACGGGGTCAAGACCATGGCGGTCCAGTTCGGTTGGGGAACCAAGGTCAACATACTCATACTATCAGTCCTCGTGCCCGCAGTAACCGCTCCATTAACCTACAACCTGCTCGGTCTCACAAACCTACTGCCAGTGGCGTTCGTCATCCTCTCCATCGGGCTACTGTACTTCATCCTACAGATGCGCAGCGGCTACGAGGAGGACGTAGCTAGACGGACAAGGAAACTATTCTACGTCTACTTCATGGCACTCCAAATAGTTATGATAATCAGCGCCAGCGGAGTAGGATTCTAACCTCATAGGGGGGGTACACCGTTCCCCCTCGAAACCAGCCTCCTTTTACAAAAACCAGCCCTGAAACGACTTCTTTCCAAAAGAATCATATACAAAAGTGTAATCCACCATGATTATTTTCCACTATAGTAACCTACCAACTATTCGTTTTATCCAAGCCTTATCTCCATTCACCAGTGCAAAATATTTACACCCAAAGCACAACAGATACCCATGATTCTAGGCGGACTAAACGACATAGCCAAGCTCAGAGACCACAAACGCAAACGGTTCAGCAGCTACGACAGAACCGGAGGAAACCGGGACTTCCTCGAAGTACCCGCAGGCGAGACCAAGACCCTCGCAGAGATGAAGGGACCGGGATGCGTCAAACACATCTGGGTAACCATCAGAACAGACGAGGAATGGTACCTAAGAAAACTCGTACTCAGAATGTACTGGGACGGAGAAAAAAACCCAAGCGTCGAGGTACCCATCGGCGACTTCTTCGGCATCGGACACGGAATAACCCACAACTACATCTCAGCCCCACTCCAGATGAGCCCAGAGGACGGCAAAGCCTTCAACAGCTGGTGGCCCATGCCCTACGGCAACGGAGCACGCATCACCATCGAGAACCAGGGAGAAAAAACCGTCACCGCGTTCTACTACTACGTCGACTACGAGGAGTGGAAACAGCCCAAGGAAGACCTGGGCAGGTTCCACGCCTACTGGAACAGGCAGAACCCCACAGACGGGACAGACGACAAGGGCGAGAAAAACTTTGACTGGATGTTCACCGGAGAGAACCCCATCGGCGAGGGCAACTACCATCTCATGGAGGCAGAGGGCAAAGGCCACTACGTGGGCTGCAACGTCAACGTGGTAAACCTACGCAAGACAGACAAGTTCAACTGGTACGGCGAAGGCGACGACATGATCTACATCGACGGCGAAAAAGAGCCCAGCCTCATAGGCACCGGAACCGAGGACTATTACAACATGAGCTGGTGCCCCACACAGGAGTACTGCGCACCCTACCACGGACTCCCCATACCCGGCGGAAAAAACTGGAGCGGCAAGATCACCTGGTACAGATACCACATCGAGGACCCAGTATACTTCGAGAAAAGCATCAAGGTAACCATCGAGCACGGTCACGCAAACCACAGAAACGACGACTACAGCAGCACAGCCTACTGGTACCAGACAGAGCCACACAAGAAGTTTACACCACTACCACCAGTACCCGGGCGGATACCCCGAAAGTAGTCACAACACGTGAGCACCCCTTTTATCCCCTTTTTCATCCTTCTAACCATGACCTTCTCCATCGTGGCCGTTGACAGAGAGAACGGCGAAGCCGGGTTCGCAATCTCCTCATGCAGCTGGGACTCAGGAATGGTGGGACGAACAGAACAAGGCCTCGGCGCGGTTGTCTCCCAGGCCAGAGGGATCGCACTACTCAGAGACGAGTTCTTCAACAAAACCCGAGAAGGACTGGACATAGAATCAATTATAGACCATTTCAGGCAGATCGACCCCGAGATAGAGCACCGACAGCTGGGATTGATCACAATGAACGAGTCCGGATACTCTTTCACCGGAAAGAACTGCACGAAACACGCTGGACATAGGACGGGGAAAGATTATGCAATTCAGGGAAACATCCTCGTCTCCGAGAAAGTCCTAGACAACATGGCTCAAGCATTCGAGTCCAGCCAGGGTCAACTCATCAAGCGGCTGTACGCAGCACTTCAAGCCGGAGACGAAGCCGGAGGAGACGCAAGGGGAAAGGTCAGCAGCAGGCTCTGCGTCTCAACAAGCAGACCCAACTGGAGCGGAAGCGACATTGTAATCGATCTCCGGATCGAGGAACACGAGGAGCCTGTCAGTGAACTCGGACGAGTCCTTAACAAGGGGCTTGAGCTAAGAAACGCCTTTTTCATAGTTACCCAACTCGACGCTGCGGAGGGCGAGGAGATGAAACAGCTCATCAGCCGACTTGAAACCTTCCTACAAGGAAAACAGGACAGAGCGTTCATTGATATCTGGGGCGGACTTGGAGACGCACAACTAGAGTCAGGACAGAGAGAGAAAGGAATCGAGACCTACAGAACGTATCTCAAGATCAGCCCCAAAATGAGACCCGTCCTAGAAGACTCGGTGAAAGCCGGCAAACTACCCAAGGAAATTCTTGAATAATACTGGAACCCAAGACACTCCATGACCTACCTAGTCGGCACAGACATCGGCACACTGGGCACAAAGACTGTCCTGGTAGACACCGAAGGCAATGTGCATGGAGAGGCTTTCAAGGAATACGATGTACTGACTCCTCAACAGGGATGGGCGGAGCAATGGCCAGAGCCATGGACCCAAGCAACATACCAGACACTCAATCAGGCAATCGAGAAATCAGGTGTAAACCCATCCGACATCGCCGGCGTATGCATCAGCGCACTCTACGGAGGCAGCGGAATACCAGTTGACAAGGACTTTAATCCAATACGTCCCTGCCTGATCTGGGCCGACAGGCGGGCAACCAAAGAATGTCAATGGGTTCGTGACAAGATCGGCGTCGAAGAGCTCTACAAGGTCACAGGAAACGTCATCGATCCTTACTATGGATACACCAAGATGCTCTGGATCAAGGAAAACGAGCCACAGAACTGGGCCAAGATACACAGGTTCGAGACCCCCAACGCCCACGTCATCCGCCTGATAACAAGCGAAGAGAACATCGACTACAGCAGCGCAGGCAACTACGGAGGCATATTCGATCTAGCAAACCGCGACTGGAGTACAGAGATGATGGAGGAGCTAGGAATCCAACGAAGCTATTTCCCCGAAAAGATTCTCAGCAGCGAGGAGGTCGTGGGAGAGGTAACCAGTGAATCATCGAAACTAACCGGTCTAGCCAAGGGGACACCCATATGTGCCGGCGGTATTGATGCATGCCTAAGCACTCTAGCAGGGGGGGCCATCGAGGATGGCGACCTAGCATCGATGCTTGGAACAAGCATGTGCAACGGCGTCGTCAGCCACAAGGACAGGGCATCACCCAAGATGATCAACTACCCGTACGTCGTCAAAGGCAAGGAGTACATGTACAGCTTCACTGGAATATCCACGGCCGGATACTGTGTACGCTGGTTCAGGGACCAGTTTGGGGAAAAAGAGATGGAATCCACTGAAGCCACGGGTAAGACAGCTTACCAGCAGCTTGACACTCTAGCCGCGGAAATTCCACTAGGAAGCAGCGACCTTCTATTCCTCCCCCACATGATGGTCGGAGAACGGGCACCCTTCTGGGACGAACACATAAGAGGCGCATACCTGGGATTAACCGTATACCATACGAGGGCACACATGTTCAGGGCCGTCCTCGAAGGTGTCGCTTACGCTATGAGGTACAGCATCGATGCAGCAAGAGACGCGGGTGTGAAGATCAACCGCGCCACCCTTGTTGACGGCGGTGCAAGTTCACCTCTATGGAGACAGATAGTCGCCGATGTTACCGAGATCGAGATGAGTTACATCCCAAATACCCTCGGAGCACCGATAGGCGACGCCATCTTAGCTGGTCTCGGAACTGGGATACTCAAAGACTACAAGGTAATCGAGGACTGGATAGGTGAGAAGACCCCAACTCCGCCCAAACCGGAGAACGTGGAAAAGTATCGTAGGCTCTACGAGCTCTACGTGGAGTGTTTCAACCGTCTCTCCCCGGTCTACTCCCTTTTCTGATTCAAACCTTATTACATTCTACCAACCGAGTATTCTCTATGAGGAAGACCGCAGCGTACTTCGTTTCAATCCTTTTCCTTATATCCGGTGGACTTGCAGTTTTGCACCCAAGCTATGAGACCATTGCCTCATGGCTATCACCATTGCTTGGAAGCCACCTATACATGGTGCTAACGGTCTTCTCATTGTTAATGCTCGACCCTCTAAGGTACATGTCAGTGGGCTTGGTCTGGTTAATCGCTGGATTGATTATAGGTTTGATCTCCCAAAAGAGACTCGGCTCAGCGATTACCGCTGTGTTCTCATGGCTGTCATTGATTCCAATTCTGGGAGCATCATTCTACGGTATATGCCTCAACATTGAATCTAGCATGATATTGCAAGTCGAACCTTCAGAGGCACTTAAATATATCCCAGTCATTCCGAGCTCGATTTCCCTTGAGAGTTTTTTTGAGGTACCCATATTCTCCGAGTTAGCGATCCACGCAATAAGCTTAGCCTCGACAATGGACGAGTCTATGGACCCTATGAGTCTGATAATGGACATCGCAATGCAATACTTGACACCAGTGCTAATGAAACCAATCATCATAGTCTCAGGGGCAATCTTGGGCACCGTATTAGCCAAGATACTGTTCAGTCAAAACGGTTTTAGACTCCCAACAAGGAAAACAGCGACGGCTATGATTCTTCTGATATCAACCTGTTTCACACCAATGCTAGTTAACGCATTAAATTACCAAGATGGACTTTACGTTGAGGCATTGGGGGGAGTCATTGAGCCAGAAGGACGATCATTATCCGGCCAAATAGTAGTTAGCTCAGAGATCGAAACCGTATCAAGCTATTCAGCAAAACAGAACTTGATCGCATCAATAGTACTCACCCAAAGAATACATGACCCGAGGGTTCTTTACTCATTACCAATACCAGGACTTTCTGATTTTCTACCAATCGTAAATGTCGCCCCATCGACGTATGCTGTCACCGTTTATGCTGATACTGATGAGGTATCCGTTGAGCAAAAAACAAGACAATTAATAGATGAGTATGAAAGCGTCTACGGGATAGATTTCCATAAGATCATATCAACTCCAATGAAATTTGAGGAAAACGACGAATCGCTTCCCTCGATGACAGTCACAGTCTATTACTCACTCGACCCCTTCGAGAAAACAGCATCCTCCCTTACAACAACTTTCAATGAGAATGCCGGAATCACTGAGACCATCGATGAGATAATTCAAGGAGACCCTCTCGACATAGAGAGCTACTTTACAGGCATGATTGACCCAGAATATCTAAGACCATTGCTTCCAATCACCGATCCACCTCCAGGCTTCGAGGAACCTTTCGAGGCAATTCTGGGGAGTAAATACTCGTTCCTCGCTGGGATTCAGATGATAAAAGACGGCGCAAATGCAAATGAGGATGGATACAACCTCATGGATACACTTGGAATTAGTGTACCGAGATACTCGTCTGAGTCGGACATAAGCCTAGTCTTAGTATCACGTTATAACATGTCAAATCCGGATATAGGGCAAGACCCGGACACCAAGTTGGCAACATCCTTGCCTCCAGCCTCGATAGAGTTGTTGCTGTTAACAATGTTCCTACCCGGAGGTGGATTTATTGACTTCAAGACAGGAGAAGCACCGGACGTATCCGACCTAAGAATCGCAGCGCCTAGTCTTAACGTGCCCAAAGTCAATTTAGAGAAAAACGTCCAGAAGAGTGGTAAAACGTCAATTTATACACTATCTGCGACAAATAATGGTCTGAATACCATCGAAAACGTCAAGTTATACGACCCTTTCCCAGACAAATACGATATACTAGACTCAGGTACAAACATTGCGACTTGGGAAAGGCTCAGACCAGGAGAAAAACAGTCCCTCAGTTATCAAACTACAACCGTGAACCCGGGATTGTATTCCGACACACCGGCATTGTTAAGCTGGGACGGAGAAATAGTAACAAGCATATCTCCAAGCAATCTTGTTGAAAGCTACAAAGTAGAACCTAACGCGCTTTCATTATTGTTGGATAACTATCGTGCATCAAGTTCGTTGATTGACCTAGCAACGGGTGGAAAAGGTTATCTCCTCAATTTAGTTGTTGTTGGTTTCATTGGACTGATTGCCCTCATTGATTTGTACAAGTACATGCGGAGAAGATCTACATCCGAGCCTCCAACTCAAGAGGAATCTTCGTTGCCTGAGCAACCAAGTGACGGAGATAACCCTCAAGACCTTCTGTGAACAGGATGAAACCCGAGAAAAACCATGCAAGAGTGTCTCCTATATAGAAAATACCGAATGAAGCCGATTGATAGACACAGTAGCTATATGCATACTCGCAACATAGAATGAGACATAATACACCTAGAATCATCTTCAACATAGAATAAACTAGTCCCCGCTCATGGCTCATGCGTTTCCCATAAGAGAACCTGTCACATACCAGATAGTCAATGTGTTACTGAGAACGAAAAGATAGAAGAAAGATGGGTTTTACAGGATGATCCTGCCGTCGACGATCCTTGCAGAGTCCGGGTAAGCCAGAATCGGGTTCATGTCAAGCTCTTTGATCTCGGGGCAATCCATGAGCATCTGGCTTGTCTTGTAGAGAATGTCCGCGATAGTTGGCTTGTGGCTTGCAGGCATTCCCCTTGCGCCATCGAGGATCTTGACTGCCTTGATCTCCTCGATCATCTCTCTCGAGTCAAGCTCTGTGATAGGTGCAACACGGAAGCTGACGTCCTTGAGTATCTCTACGAAGATTCCTCCTAGCCCAAACATTAGTGTTGGACCGAAGGTTGGGTCAGTTGTGCTTCCTACGATGATCTCTGTGCCCTTCGGGGCCATCTCCTGGACAAGAATACCAGTGATCTCGGCGTCTGCCTTGTAGGCTTTTGCGTTCTTCACGATCCTCTTGAATCCTTCTCTGATTCCCTCGTCGTCCTCTACTCCGACGATTACTCCACCGGCGTCGGACTTGTGTAGGATCTGTGGGCTGACAATCTTGAGGACAATGGGGTAGCCGATCCTATTGGCTGCCTCAACAGCGTCGTCCTCTGTTGGAGCGACATGTATCTGTGTTACAGGCATGTCATATAGTGCGAAAATCGCCTTGGCCTCGTGTTCGTACAGGAAGTTCCTGTCCTCGTCCTTGGCGACCTTGAAAATCTCGTCAATCTTAGGGTCTCTCATTGAGGTTACCTCTATTCTTCATGTATGCCTGTTTACGTCCTTTTAAGAATAATGGCGAGTCCTGTGGAAGGGTTCTTAACTGTAAATACCACCCTTTCTGGTGCTTCGGTGCCCGTTTATGTTGTCTGGCCTTCAAATTATGCTTATCAATGCCGCGGTTTTCTTCGGGCACTATGTCATTATCGCAGCTGCACTCAACCTGCAGTTCGGGAATACTGGAATCCCCAACATGAGTAGCAACGTCAGCGTCGCCATCGGGAGTTATACAGTCAGCTCGATTGTGATTAAGGTGAGTATGTGGGTGAGTGAACGGGCTGGACTGATTATGAAGCCAGACTGGGTATACGATAACCCACATAACGTCAACCTGATGACGGATTTCTTTGAGACCGAGGTGGGGCTTAGCCTCGCATTGTTTATGTTCAGTATAGCCTTCTCGCTTATCTTGGGTAGTGCTACAGGCTTAGTAATCGGAAAGCTCAGCGGAAAGCTTAGGGCGACACGATTGATGATGTTCACATTAATCATCAGTGACGCATCCCGTAACATCGCGGCGAACAACAAGTACATTGCTGGTGGTACTCTGGGGTCCTTTATTCCCAACTTTTTCGCTTGGTACGAGGGAGAACAAATGGTGATTCTTGCGTTAGTAATCATCATCGTTGGACTAGCATGCTATTACCTGATGCACACTATGCTCAACAGTCCCTACGGGCGGTTGATGCGGGGTTTGAGGGACAATGAGATGACCCTTCACAGCACCGGCAAAGACATCTCAAAGCTTAGAAGCGAGGTGATGATGTTCGGAAGCGGCATCATGGCTGTAGCTGGAGTCCTACTTGCGTACTATTACAGCTTCGTCCAGTACAATATCTACGACCGAGTGGCCTACACGTTCTGGCCATGGCTGATGATAACAATCGGAGGACTTGGGAGTAATCCCGGTGGATACGTTGGCACACTTTTCTGTGTATCAATCATAAAGGGGTTAAGCCTCTCGAAGCAGACCCTTGGACCACTTCTGATTGGTACAAAATGGATTAAGTTAATCAATTATTTCGAGGACATGATACTCGGCTCGCTACTGCTGCTCTTTTTGATGTTCAAGCCCCGAGGATTGGTTCCTGAGAAGAATCTGGTAATCAAAGGTGTAAACTACATCGACTTGATCATGGGCAAGGAAGAATCTAGGAAAGATTGATCTTCCCCATGTTTTCCTTGATCCAAGACGCCGCCTTCTGAAGTAGCGGGTTAGGTGTTGCGATCACAGGAATGTCTCTTGGACCAAACTTTAGCTTTGACTCATACTCAGGCATCGGTGCGTAGATGACACTAGCCCAGTAGATCTTTCCCTGCATCCTCTCTTTGAGTAGATCTTTTGAGTTGAAAGGCAATGGGCTGTGATGGAAAACGATACCATCCGCCCAGTTGAGTATGATAGGGTGCCCAGAGTCCTGTATTAGGGCCGCGGTCTCGGTTATCTTCTGGAGGTTGTACTCCACCATCTCCAGTATCACCAGTTCCTCGGCGGGCTTGTACTTGATTCTCATACCCCTGATTGCATCTCCACGTGCTTAATAGGTTTCTAGAAATGCATTGGTGGGCCCGCTGAGATTTGAACTCAGGACCTTCTGATTATCAGTCAGACGCCATAACCGTTCTAGGCCACGGGCCCGATGCAACTGCATTGATAGCATATCTCAATTAAATATCTTACTCCTGTGACCATAAGTGAAGGTTTACCTTTTCTTCATGTACAGCCAAGCTGACACGATGATAATTGACAAGTAGATTCCGATCCTTGTAAGCATTGATCGAAGTACAAGGTTTACTGGTACATCCTCTACTGTTCCTCCCACTGCCTGGATCTGGGTTTGATCTGGGCCATTAATCTCTAACTGGATGAACGCTTGTAAATCGTAGCCCTCGCTGTCGTCGTAGAGACCTATGCATAGATGCTCATCCTTGTCGATTGGGGAATCAGCGTATCCATATGTTTCTCCATGTAAGAATATCCAATCCAAACCATCACCGCTGTTTAGAGGCTTTTTTATCTCGAACCAGTAAAAGAGTCCGTCAAAGTGCCCCATGCCTTCCACGTTGTTTTCTCCCGCCGCGTCTAGGTCATTCGTCCAGTCTGGACCTGTTTTATCGTTATAATCCCAAGTACTTCCTAGTTGACTGGTTTCGGATTTATCACTGAATACCAGCCCTGACACTTGGTCTGGAATAAGGTAGTAGATGTATGCCGTGTCTTGAAGGTCATAGTTTGTGTAATCGAACTTGATGCATAAGAGTAGATAGAGGTTGTCTGCGTTGTTTTTCGCCCAAATCGTTACTTCGTGGAAAGGGGGGCTTCTACCATAATTCGTCCCTATTGTGAGTTCTATTTTGTTTGCGTCGCTCCACTCGCTGGAAGAGGAAACATCGCCATCAACCGCAACAGGGTTCTTTAGCCACTTACTTTCGATGATGTATTCCGGGTCAGCTGAAGCATGAAATATAGTGGGAATAATTAGCCATATTAACAGAGTAATCTTGAGGACGTATTTCATCTTTTTTAGATAGACATACATTTTATGAAAAATGATTGAAACCTATTGACTCATTACAAAGGATTTATAATGTCATCCCCCACCATTTTTCGCTAATTATTGTTAAAAATATTATATTTTAATTAACTATTCATAATAAATATTTAATTAAGGCATAAAAACGGGTTGTTATTTTTAATACATCCACAACAATAAAACTGACTTGTTGGTTAGAATAAAGAAATCAGCCTTTGGTCAGTCTGATCGCTAATTCATATGTGCGCTCAATATAAGATGTTCAGGCTTGTATATGTTTATTTTAATAGCCTAATCAGAGACTCGTAAGCCAACTTAGGATCATCGCTCTTCATTATGAAAGAACCAGAAGCTATCTGGTTTGCACCAGCATCAACCGCCTGCCCAATGGTCTTGTCGTTCATCCCGCCATCCACCTCGATGGTGATTGTCTTGCTCAGAGCCCTGATTGCTCTGACCTTCTCAAGCTGCTCGGGAAGAAACTTTGCCCCGTACTGCCCCGGATGCACCGACATAACGAGGACACCATCAAGCTCGTTGACATAGGGCGTCACTACATCAAGGGATGTCTCGGGGTTAATCGCGATGAATAGCTTGACTCCTTTTTCCTTGGCTGCGCTAATAGCGTCAGGTATGGACTCCAGTGACTCAGCGTGTAGAACTACCGTATCTATCTCATCTGGAGCGTTCTTCATTCTCTTTATGGGGTCAACAGCCATGACGTGGAACTGGTATCGGGGACCAGATGGAAGCTTCATTTCAAAATCCAGCGATGACGCGGGAACGAACTTTCCATCCATTAGGTCCAGCATGATGTTTTCAGCAAAATCCTTGACCCTGTCCAGCATCTCGTCCAGTGCTTTTTGATTGGAGGCAATAACTGCGGGTAGTACCTCGTTTTTTGGGGCGGGCATTTCTGCCTGTAGGGTTTGGGGGCTGGTTATTAATCTATTCGAACATGAAAACATCTTTTTGTCGCATGTATTTTGACATTGTCCCATAATACATAGACAATAAGTGTGTTATCTTTAGTCAAGATACAATAGTTAGTTTCGTAAATAATTTTATAAACAGACTTCATTATTGTTACATCTAGTTGATTATTAGAATGTTTGAATCCGATTGTAACAAAATCAATTCAAACATCCACGGCAAGATTGCCATTCAAAACACTATTAACTTCCCACAGAACAATAATACTTCACATATCTACATACAGAGTGATTAATTATGACAGGTGAACGCCCATTAAGGATACTCCACGTGGACGACGAGGAGCACCAGCTGGAGTTCACCAAACTGTTCCTAGAACAGATTGATGCAGATGTCAAGATCGACTCGGTTCTAACCCCGGAGGAAGCCCTCAAACTACAGGAGCAGGGCATCTACGACTGTGTGGTCAGCGACTACAAGATGATGAGCATGAACGGCATCGAGCTCGCCCAGAAGGTTAGGGAGAAGAGCAGCGTACCTTTCATACTGTACACGGGTCAGGGTAGCGAGGAGGTAGCCGAGAAGGCGTTCACTGCGGGTGTGGATGACTACCTCAGGAAGGAATCAGAGCCCACCCACTACCAGGTGCTAGCAAAGAGGATACGGCACACAGTTGAGAAGCACAGGACGGACGAGCTCTACCGGAAGGTAGTTGAGGAAAGCCGGGACGCGATAGTCATACTCAAGGACAACAAGGTCCAGTTCCTCAACGAGTCAGCCTGCCAACTGGTCGGGATAAATGATAGAAACGAGTGCATCGGGAAGGAAATCTACGAGTACGTCATGGTTAAACCAGAGCAGCTCACCCCACCCGAAGATGGAACCAACCACGTGTTCGAGGCATCTTATAGGACGGGAAACGGCTCACAGCGGGCAGCGGAGGTCACCCTGAGCAGGACCACCTACCTCGGGGAAGAGGCATACCTCGCATTCATCAGGGACATCACGAAGCGGAAGAGGAGCGCCGAGAGGCTGGAGGCGATCTACCAGCAGGCGGTCAGGCTGGGAGCCACCACTTCGATCCAGGAGGTCTCTGAGACAACCCTGGATATCATGGAGTCACTGTTCGAGTTCCACACCATCACTTTCCACCTTGTCGAGAAGGACATACTTCGAACCCTTGGGATAAGGGGTGCACAGTACCTGGACCTTGACATACCCATCCTGGGTAGGGGAATCACCGCCAAGGCTGCCCGTGAGCAGGCCAGCATACTGGTCAACGATACATCACAGACAGCTGACTTCCTGAAAGGATACACTGACTCGAAATCGGAGCTTGCGGTACCAGCAACCCTCGGTGACGAGACAGTCGCCGTGCTAAACGTTGAGAGCATGGAGCTCAACGATTTCTCTGAGGAGGACAGAAAGCTCCTGGAAACCCTTGCCTACCATGTGGGGTTCGCGTTCAACAGGATCAGACAACAGGAATCCGAGGAGATAGAGGCGGAGGACAAACGCAGGAAGCTTGACTACGCTCTGGGTAGACTCGACCACGCTGAGAGAGTCACCACCATGGTCCGAGGTGAGCTCCAGAGAAACATACTCAACGCGTCACTGATACTCCGTGAAAAACCCGAGATGTCCGGCAAGCTGTCGAGGTCCATCGATACGAGCGCGGATAACGCCCAGATAATATCAGAAAAAATACGGGAGACAATCGCGGGAACCGCACTGGACGAGGGCTATATAGAGGTCAACCAGACCGTCAGGCAGGTACTGGACAAGACCTTCACGCCCAGAAACATCAGGATCAAGACCCAGTACGACGAGAGCCTGCTGATAGCCGAGATCGAGGAAAGCAACTTTACCCGAATCCTACGGAACCTACTCAACAACGCCATAGAGGCGATGCCCGGCGGTGGCACAATGTCCCTAAAGGTAACATCCAAGGGCGAGGAGACAATCATTGAGGTCAAGGACACCGGCTCAGGGATCAGCGAGCACGCGAAAGCGCAGCTATTCCAGCCATTCAACACAACAAAGTCCGGTCACAGTGGACTGGGGTTAGCGTTCTGCAAGAACGCGGTTGAGTCAGTCGGCGGATCACTTGAACTAAAATCAACGAGTGAAAAAGGCACCACGTTTACCGTGAAGCTGCCTCTTAGAAGAAAATTGTAGGGTTAGGCTGATTTCTTGCTTGAAATCTTGGCTTTCTTTGGAGCCTTCCTCTTCACAGTGACGGAGCTCTTCTCCGCCTGAAGGAAGGGGCTGTCAACGCCTGAAAGAACCACTGTTGCCCTGATCTTGCCGTCAAGAGCCGGGTTGATCTTGCTGCCCCAGACGACCCTCGCCTCGGGGTTCACGCTCTCAAGCACGAGCTCTCCCGCCATGTTGACGTCCTCAAGGGTCATGTCCTCGCCGCCCTCGATGTGAACGAGTGCGCCTCGGGCCTTTGTAATGTCCTCGACGTTCAATAGCTGGTTGTCTAGTGCCTTGCTGACCGCGTCTTCAACCTTTGTTGATCCGCTGCCCTCGCCGAACCCGACCGCGCAGACTCCTCCACCCATCATGATGGCTTTGATGTCCGCGAAATCCAGGTTCATGATGCCAGGGACGCTAAGCGCCTCTGTGATGTTGTTGATGAAGTCTGTGACCCTCTGGTTTGCGACCGCGAACGCCTCTCTGATGGGTAGGTTTCCTGCGACGTTCCTGAGCTGGTTGTTGTCGATGACCACCACGCTGTCACACACGTCTACGAGTGAGCCGAGTCCCTGTTTTGCCTTTATGAGCCTTGTACCCTCAACGTTGAACGGGATGGTTACGACTCCAATGGTTAATGCGCCGAGTTCACGGCTGACCTTGGCTATTACTGGTGCTGCGCCTGTACCGGTGCCTCCTCCCAGGGCAGCGGTTGCGAACACTAGGTTGGACTCTCCTATCGCGAGTTCGATCTCGTGGGCTGACTCCTCGGCTGCCTTTGTTCCCTGCTCGGGGAATCCACCGCATCCGAGTCCTCCGCAGACATTGTATCCGAGGAGTATTCTTTCATCTGCCTTGCTCATTGTTAGATGCTGAGCGTCGCTGTTGAGTGCGACGGTGCGGGCGCCAATGATCTTCTTGTCCATCCATGTGACCATGTTGCTGCCGCCACCACCTACGCCGAGAATGGCAATTCTTGGTGTGGCTTCCTTAGCAATTTCCTCAATGCTCTTGGGGACTGCTTGAGGCGCCACTTCTAATTCAACTGTCATGAGCTAATCACTTTGACATTTCATCTCTGAAATTACCTTATAGAAGTGTGTAGGGGGGGTTTTTACACACACATTGAGCCGCGTAAATGTTTACAGGCTCAGGATCTGGTCAACGAAGGGCTCGTACTGGGGGTCTATTGATGCAGCTTTCTCTAGTAGCTCCTTGGCTTCATCCTTTAACCCGTGGCTTGACAGGTGGATGCCATAGCTGAACAGCGCCCTCGGGTTTTCCGGTGCGGCCTTCAAAGAGTTCTTGAAGTGCTTGTCCGCCTGTTTGGGTCTCCCGGTCTTGCTGAGGAACTGGGCGTAGAAGAGGTTGAGCTCCGCGTCCCTCTTGTTATGACTCAAGCCCTCCCGTAACTGTGTCTCGGCTTCCTCATCTCGCTCCATATCCGCCAGCAACCTTGCGTAGGATAGCCTTACCTCGGGGTTCTTGTAATCCCCCTCAAGAATTTGGGTGAAAACATCCTCGGCGTCCTCGAACCGTCTCTGCTTGTAGAGGAAAACCGCGAAAGTCAGGTTTCTCTCAACATTGTTTGGGTCGGCCTCGATGGCCCTCCTATAGTGGTTCTCGGCTGTGGCATAACTCTCCCTCTGGGTGAGAAGGAGGGCATAATACATGTGAGCCTCCGGGTTGTCCGGGTCGATGAAAAGGCTGTTCCTAAAGGCTCTCTCAGCCTCCTCCAGGTTTCCAAGGCGTTGTAGCACCACCCCATGGTTCATGTAAACGTCAGGGTCCTCGGGTGCCTTGTCTGAGAGGACGTTGATCTGTCTCTCGGCGTCCCTGTATCGTTTCTTCTCCACGAGGTACTTGATGTAGTTTCGCCGTGTGGTGAGGTCGTCGGGGTTGTATGAGATTGCCTCCCTGAAGTGCTGGTCAGCTTCCTCGTCCCTTTTCAGACCCCACAGCAAAAGCGCATAGTTGTTGTGGGTATCCGTGTCCTCGGGGTTGAGGCTCAAAGCTTTCACATACAATTCCTCGGCTTCCTTGAGCTGCCCCCGGTCAGTGTAGATGTTGGCAAGATTGTTCATGGTGGTGGCGTCGGGCTCAAGGGAGTTTGCCTCCTTGAAGTGGTTGATGGCTTCATCCAGTTTGCCTTGCTGGTAGTATAGGATGCCAAGATTGTTGTGCACGGTGGGGTCGCCGGGACTTTCTCTCAACGCCTCAAAGTACTGGTTCTCGGCCTCATCCAGCCTATCCTGTGAGATGAGGTGGTCGGCAAAGTCCAGATAGGCTTCGAGGTTGATCTCCTTCCTGTTAAGCGCCTGCCTGAAATGGTACTCTGCCTGCTCCAGCTTGTTGATCCTTGAGAAGAAACGTGCGTAGCTAAGCTGATTCTCGGCTGTGTCGGGGAAAACATTGACCGATGGCTCCTTCTCCTTCTGGAGGTACACGGGGGTGGACTCTTGGATGCCCTTGAGGGTGATCTGGTCGGTCTTTATTGACTGCCCTAGGTTGTTCGCTGCCTTGTACAGGCTCAGTAGCTGGGTCTGTGTTAGACCTTTGTCCGCCTTTATGATCTTTAGCACCTCCTCTGCAAGAGGCTCCGATCTTCCGAGGTTCTCCACCACCCATCGGGAGATGCGGAGAACGCCTTCAATGTCATTGCTCTTAGCCAGCTTGGCCACCAGATCAACGTAGACCGACAACGGTACACCTGCCCTTGAATGCTCAGAGGTGTTTTTCTGTTTTATGGGTCTACTCGATGGAACGGTAGCTGAACTCGATCTGTGTGGACTCTGTAACTGAGAGTCGATGATGCTCGCATAGATAATTTACTCCGTCTTCGTCCTCGATCCAGATGTCCACCTTGAGGAAATGGTAGTCAGGCTCGTCGATTAGCAGGAGGGATGTTTTATCGTTTCCGCTAAGGGTCTCGATGGGCTTCTCGTTGAGGTACAGGGTGGTCTTGGCGTGCTCTGGGAGACCCGATAACTCGACGTTGACCTTCAATGCCTTTTCCTCTGGCTGTGTGAAGGGCACGGTCATCGACCACTGGTAGTAGCTGCTCCAGAGGTCACGTAGCTCCTCGTTTGATAGGTAAACGTATGAGCCTGTCTCCCTTCCGACAGGTTGGTTCCAGTCACTGGGCCATGGGTCGTTGATGAAAACCCCTGTCTCGTTGTACCCCACAGCGACGACATAGTGCCCGGCGTCGTGGGTTTCGTCGAACCAGATTAGGAGAATCGGCGCGTATCCGTTGTTTATCTTCTGTTTCAGGGATGTCAGGGTGGTCCGCCCGGAGTTGACACGGGAGATGCTTCTAGCCTCAAAGGGGTCCCCCATATCGTATGTGTACGTCACTCCCTCGATCGGGTCAGTGTTTAGCTCTTCACCGAGCTGGTCTTGGGATAGTAGCATGCCGTTGCTGTACTCCATCACCATCTGGACGGCGGCCGGTCCGCAGTAGTAGCTAGTCTGTTGATCGTGGTATGGCACCACAAGGATGTAGCTTGAGGCGAGTGGAGGGGAAGCATTTGACAACATGGAGACAGCGACGAGGAGAAGTACATAGAATGCGATACTTCTATTGAAAAACGCTGAAAAATCAATAATGTTTGATTTCTCATTCCTCTCCGGTGCGTCTTTTTGAGCCACTACTTATCGGTTTTCCAGCTAACGACGATATTTAATGTTTATTTAATTGGAAATAGTATTGGAAATAGTGTAAAAATAGTATATATTTCAACAGAAAATTAAATTACATCTAAATGTTTAGGAGTCCACTCCTCGCGGAGGATGCTGTACATGGCGCCATCATTGTAGGTTCCCTGCGCGAAAACTGATTTCCTCTTGACTCCTTCAAACGTGAACCCTACTTTCTCTAGGACACGGATTGATGCCTTGTTCTCAGGGTTGGCCTCCGCCTGAACTCGCACTATGGGCTTGGAGAGGAACAGATAATCCACCATAAGCTCAACCGCCTCGGTGCAGTAGCCCTTGTTGCGCTGATCGGGGTGGATGACGTAGCCCATGAACTGGTAGTTTCCCTCTGGTCCTGTTATCATCTGCCCGACTGGTTTGCCCGCCATATCCTCGATGATCCACCACGAGTTGCGGTTTTCTTCCTCGAACCATTTCTCGATTGTGTGCTTGCTTGATATCTCCAGAGGCTCGTAGGGTCCAATGTAGTTGATGTCGCTGTTCCATTCGGTAAACCATGAAAGGTCATCTCTTTCGAGTGGACGTATGTTTACATTTTTTCCAGCCATCAAGATGGATCGAAGTAACTATGAGTAGGCAAACAAAGGTTTTGTGGGTAATTTTTTGAGGCTGATTGACTACCCTGTACCATGTCTAAGGGTTTAGAGTACGGTAAACTTGTCATCAGGGACGCGATGGTGGTTAACGGGAAGGGGACACCACCATACGGTCCGTGTGACATCGTTATCGAGGATGGTCTCATCAAGGAAATCGTCAACGTTGATCCCATCAGTCTAGCACGTTACATGAAGGATAAGAAACGCCCAGAGGGGGACAGGGTCATTGACGCCAAGGGCAAGTATGTGATGCCCGGGCTCGTTGACATGCACATCCACATCAACATCAAGGACGACAAATGTGGGCCCAAGGGTCCCGAGTACGCCTACAAGCTGTGCCTAGCGCACGGGATCACCACAATAAGGACTTGTGGTTTCGGAACAGACAAAGAGCTCCTCGGGGACAAGAAACTGAGTGAGGAAAACAAGATTGTGGCACCAAACATCAAGGTACTTGGAAGCTGGCCCGTGGAGGCGAAGACTGTTGAGGATTCACGGGAGGCAGTGAAGAAGTTCAAGGAGCTGGGCGTTGATGGAATCAAGATGATTCCGCGCCCTCATGTTACCCCTGAGATGCTTGAGGCGATTGCCGATGAGTCGAGAAAGTTGGGTCTGGCTGGTATCGCGATTCATCACCCTCAGAGCAGCGACCTAGACGCGTTGATATCGAGCAACTGCGCCAAGGAGATGCTGACCATCGAGCACACCTACGGGATACCCCAAGCAGCCCTTCCGGGCACACAATCATACCCGGCCGAGTACAATTACAGCAACGAGGTTGACAGGTTCAGGATGAGCGGCTACATCTGGACCGAGGCGGACCAGTACCCAGACAGAGTGATGGATGTCTTCGACACCATACTTGAGAATAAAACAGTCTGGGACCCAACGATGGTGGTATATGAGGCGCACCGCGACTATGAGAGAGCCAAAGGGTTCCCGTGGCATGAGAAGTACACGGTGAAGCAGCTATGGGACGCTTACAGCCCAAGCCCGGGGAGACACGCAACACACTTCTTTGACTGGAAGACCAGCGACGAGATCGCGTGGAAGAAAAAGTACAAGATATGGATGAAGTGGGTCAAGTACTTCTTCGACAACGGAGGGCAGCTGGTCGCGGGTAGCGACACAGCGTTCATCTATGCCTTGTTCGGCTTCGCGTTGATCCGGGAGCTAGAGTTGTTCCAGGAGGCGGGAATCCACCCGATTGATGTCATCAAAATAGCTACCACCAACGCCCACAGGGCGATGGGTGACATGGAAAGGGCTAACGGGCTAAGGGTTGATGCACCCGCTGACATCGCCATTGTTGACGGAAACCCAATCGACAACTTCAAGGTGATGTACGGGACAGGTGTTACACGATACGCTGATGACGGAGTGACAATGACACCCGGCGGAGGAGTTGAGTGGACCATCAAGGGGGGAGTACTCTTCAACTGCAAGGAGCTACTTGAAGAGGTAGCGGAGTACGTCGAGTCCCAGGGACCTAAATAACCTCGTCGGCGATGAGGAACCCCACACCGACATCCTTAACCTTAACTTTTACGAACGAGCCAAGCGGTGCATCTGTCTTTACAGCAATCGACTTGTACACATAGTTTCGCCCGACCTTCGTGTCGTTCTTGCCCACCTCGTTGAGGAGAATCTCGCCCTCCCATCCAAGCCATTTCTTGCCCACGTCAACTGCAAGCTCCTTCCATAAGGTGGTCATACGCCTTGAACGCTCCTTGGTGTCCCTACCGTGTAGCCTTCCAGGCATATTCGCTGCGTCAGTTCCGGGTCGCTCCCAGAAACGATTGATGTTCAGAACGTCTGGTCTTAGCCAAGTGATCAGGTCGAGGGAGTCCTGGAACTGTTCCTCGGTCTCTCCGGGGAACCCACAGATGATATCGGTGCTAATCCCGATATCGGGGTAAGCTGTCCTGAGCTTGTTGACTACTTCCTTGAACTCCTTTACAGAATACTTTCGCCGCATCGCCATGAGTATCTGGTCGTTGCCTGCCTGGATAGGAATGTGGATGAACTGGAACATTTTCTCGTTGCTGAGGGACATAAGTAGACCCTCCATAACCTCGTCTAAGCTATTTGGAGTAGTCATGCCAACTCGAACCCTGAAATCCCCATCAACAGCAGTGATCCTGTCAAGGAGCTCGGGAAGCCTTACCCCGTTGTCATTGTAGGTTGATGTGTCCTCAGCGGTAACCCATATCTCCTTGCATCCATCGGCGACAGCTTGACTGATGTCTGTGATGATTCCATCGTATGGGAAGCTGTACAGGTGTCCCCTGGCGAACTTGACTATGCAGTAGCTACAGTTCCCAAGGCAGCCGGTGCTGATTGGTGCTATGTGGATCAGGGGGTTTGATCGGACGCGCGGTAGACAAGTCCTGTTGGTTGGGTCACCGTCAATATAGCTGACCTTTTCTCCGTTGAGCGCGTGACTCGCTGCCTCCGGCATCCTCTCGATGTCGTCGGGACCAACGAGACTCGCGGATGGGACAAGCTCGTTTACCTGCAGGTTCATGGACTTGGGCATGCAGCCCGCCACTATCAGCGGTTTTCCTGATGCTTCCAGCATCTTGAGCTCTCTAGATACCTTCTGCTCTGTTGGAGTCTTGACCACACAGGTAACTATGATGTTTATGTCAGCTTCCTCTGGTGACTTGACTAGGGTGTATCCGTTCTCCACAAGCTCACCTTTCGCTATCTCCGCGTCGGCTGTGTTTGCGCTGCAACCGTAGGATTTGACGTAAACGTTTGGCATCAGATTCCTCTCTTTGGTGGATTTGGTGTTTATTAAACGGTGCGGGGGTTAGGCGTATATAAAGAATGTACTTGATAGGCGATATTGGTGGGTGGGGCGAGTGAAAGTAAATATAAATGTAGGGGGTCTTTTCACCCTTCTGAGATTGTATTTTCTGTTAATTTTTTGAGTCGTATCTTTGTTGGTTTTGATATTTTTACTGCATGGCTTGGTGGTGCTGGGTTTTAATGGTAACAAAGAGTTATTCTCATCAGTTGAGAGTAACGCAAGTTACTCCCATAATCCGTAAATATTTAACATTATCAATGCAATTCATCATGTCACCTCTACGGGAGATGTTATTAGAAATGTCACATATTACAAGTTCAACGCCGATTCACACAACTTAATGAGACAAACGGGTTGTGTGTAAGACATTACACGTCCGGCTGATATTGGGGGAGTAAAACGAGACATGGTATTAGTTGAGAAAGCGCTAAGCTTCGCGCGATCAGAATTGGAGGACACCCGTCGATTCCTTTGGGGAGTAAAAGCAAGACCCGTACTGGACCTGACAGGGATAATCAAGGGGGTAATGGCACTGGAAGATTTGGACCTCTACAACATGGAAGAGAACGTTGGCAGGGCATCAACGAAGATCGACCTTGGAGTAGAACTTTACGACATGGAAGGGGACCTATACTAGCCCCAGTCGTCTGTGGAAGATCTTCTCAAACCAGTCACCAAAAGTGGTGAATGAGCCACCGACCCTAGTTCTACCAAGTTTAACTGCTTTAATTACATCGCGATAATCCCTGGATTCTGAATCAACAACAGTGTATGACCGCCCAATAGTTGCCGGAAGATGAGAGTCACTCCCCCCGGTGATAGGCAGCTGAAGCCTTTCAGCTAAACGCCTGTTTAACTCGCAGATAACTTGGTATGGAACCTGTGCACTATTGGCAACCTCAATTGCATCAAACCCGGCATCAGTCACTTCACGCACGTTTGGCCAGCTGCGTGGTAACCCATATGGATGAGCCATCAACGCAAAAGCTTCTTGATCATGAGCATGGTCAACGGTTTCAGACAAGGATAACCCAACGGGTATGACGTCTGAGGGATCAAGCACAACGACATGCCCACCTTTCGCTGAAACTTCAAGCGCGGGTACAAACACGAGGTCACCCGCCTTCTCAAACGCTTCCTTATGCCCACTAACCGTGTCGTGGTCGGTCAGAGCATAGCCATCGAACCTTGTCTCCACAAGCCTGCTATGGATAACATCGATAGTGTTGTAGCTGTCTGGAGAGTAATTCGAGTGGATATGCAGGTCCAGCTTGAGTTCCAATGGTGGTCAAAGAAAAGGAGCCACGATGGCTTCTAATTGTTTTGATAAGGGGGCTAGCCAGAAGCTCTCTCGATCCTCTTAGCTAAGGTCTCCTTTAACTCGGCAAGCCTCTCAGTGGTCAACTGGGTGAACAGCGGTCTTGGCTTCTCAAGACTGTACCCCACCTTGAGGGGATCTGTCGCCTGATCCAAGCTGTACCCGTTGTACTCCAGCCCGAGTTGCCTGTACACCTCGTAGGCGTGGAACGGGAAGATTGGCTCCCCTAAGACGGCTATCGCCTTACTGAGCCAAACAGCGTTATGGATGACATCCTTAGCCTCGCTGGGATCAGTCTCCTTGAGCTTCCAAGGCTCCCTGTCCTGTAGGTACTTGTTTCCAGTGATCGCCAACCCGAGGATGGTGTCACATATCTTCTTGAACTCATAGTTCTGTACATAGCCCTCGATGTCTGCTCTCGCCTTCTTGACCGCTTCCTCGATCTCGGGCTCGATAAAGCCCTTCGGCACCAAGCGGTAGTTATTGTACGCGAACAGGACGCTGCGGTACACAAAGTTCCCAATGATACCTACGAGCTCCTTGTTCAGTTTCTCAAGGTACGTCTCCCAGCTGAAATCAAGGTCACGGGTGTGACCAGTATAGCTCGCGATATAGTACCTCATCGAGTCCGGGTCCAACCCTTCCTCAAGGTAGTCGTCCTCGACCCAGAGGACGTATCCCCTGCTCTTGCTGAAGTTGTGCCCCGCTACTCGCACCATACCGCTGGCAACGACCGCGTCGGGCTCACTGTAACCCGATCCTTTAAGCATACTCGGCCAGAACAGGCAGTGATGGTACACGATGTCCCCCCCTATGAAGTGGATTAGCCTGCCATCTCCCTTCCAGTAGTGCTCCCAGTCTCCACCTGTTCGCTCCGCCCAGTCCTCGGTACTGCTGATGTAACCGATTGGGGCATCGAACCAGACGTAGAGAACAAGGTCCTTGGATCCGGGGAATGGTATCCCCCACTTGATGTTGCGGGTGATGTTCCAGTCCCTCAGGCCACTTTCCAGCCAACCCTTGGCGTAGTTGCGGGCGTTCTCAGTGCCTCCCAGCGTCTCAAGGAAGCCGCGAAGATAACCCTCGAAGGCCGTCAGCTTGAGGAAGTAATGGAGAGTTTCCTTGAACTCGGCAGTGGTTCCACAGATTGTGCAACGCGGGTTCGTTATCTCACCCGGTTCAAGGTACCTTCCGCACCCTTGGTCACATTCATCGCCCCTTGCCTCCGCTCCGCAGTGTGCACATGTTCCAACAAGATACCTGTCCGGTAGAAACCGCTCACATGTGGGGCAATAGGGCAACGTAACGTCCTTTGGGTAGATGTGCCCGTTCTCCAGCAGCTTCAACGCGATATCCCTCGTCCTGTGATGATTTGAGGGAGAGTCTGTGCTGCCGTAGTTATCGAAGAATACTCCCAGCCGTGGGAATATCTGTCTGAAATGGTTATGGTATTGTTCAACTATCCGCTCCGGTTTTACGCCTAGCTCCTCAGCCTTCACCGTTATGGGCGTGCCATGTGTGTCACTGCCGCAGACGAAGACAACGTCCCTGCCAAGCTTTCGTTGATACCTGACATAGATATCAGCAGGGAAGTAGGTTCGGAGATGGGCTATGTGCATGGGACCGTTGACGTACGGGAGTCCACATGTTACAAGTAGTTTATCGGATTCCGGATACCCATCTTGAATTGATTTGAGTCTTTTGCACCTCGGAGATTGTGTACCGTTTTAGATTACTTAAAGGTATGTGGTGATTTACCGGCAACCTAGTCTCCGGAGCTCATAATCTCCCTCGGGTGAAGGCCGCCATAGCTTTCCTCCACCTTGAGCATGATTGTAGGCACAAGGAACGCGCCCACCAAGACCATGATATTGGACGTGAGATACGATCCCGTGCTATCCACAAATGCTCCGTAGATGGGTGAGACAACGCTTATCCCAAGAGTGCAGACGGCGTTGATTATACCTAGCCCAATTCCGGACTCCTCCGGGTGCACAATCTCAGGTACCATACTGAAGAAGAGCACCCAGTATCCAACCGCGATGTAGTTCACAGCGTTCAAACCAGCAAACACCCAGAGAGGGTAAGTTTTAGGCAGGAACATGAAAGCCGCCATAGCGAAGAACGTGGCGTACCCGAAGAAGATCAACGGCTTCTTCCGGTTCCTCATCCGGTCTGATATAGCCGCGACCACGATACAGCCGGGTATAGCGGCTAGGGTCCCGACGCTGGTGATCTGGCCTGACTGGAGGTACGTAAATCCCTTAGCGTCTATGAGGAACTGGGTCATCCAGACGCTGAACACGAAGTTGGTGCTCCGTAGCGCGTACGCGATGATGTAGGGTGCCATAACGGGGTTCTTGAAAACTTTGACCACAGACTTGAACAGTCCACCAACATCGACCTTACCCGCAAGCTTCGGTTTCTCCTTGTCCTTGAGGAGAAACAGGTTCATCACCCAGTTGCCTAGGAGAACAGCCCCCATCGTGATGTAGAATGTCCGCCAGCCATTGTACATCTCGTATACCAGCGGGAACCCCATGTACGCCATGGTGTTGCCTATTCCGCTGGCGGCGCTCATCACGCCGACGGCTGTCGCTTTCTTGCCCGGTGGGAACCAGTCAAGCATTAGCTTGACTGCGTTGATGTAGAATGTGCTGCTGCCAATCCCGACGAGGAACTGGGCTATTGCTAGAATGACGTAGGTCTTGCTTATCCAGAAGAGGAACACGCCGATGACTGTCAAGGCGGTGCTCCAGATGATTGTCTTTCTTGGACCATAGGTGTCGCTGAGGATTCCTGCTGGTATCTGCATGATACCATACACCAGGAAGAAAGCGGAGGTCAAGAACCCCATGGCTCCGTATGTTACTCCAAGCTCCTCGATGAGCACGGGGGTTAACGCGCCTGCGGCGCTCCTGAGAAAGTTCTCAACGATGTAAGTTATGCAAATCGTGGCTAGTAGGATGATGGCGAATCTGGAGGTTTTCTCGGTGTCACTCATCTTCATAGATTCCGCCATAGCTCTCCTTTATGAAAAAGAAGAATATCACTGGCATCAATATGGACAAGCCCTGGATCAGGTTGTTGGATGTCGAGTAGGAACCAGTCACGTCTACAAAGTACCCGTACATGGGTGCGAACACGCTGAACATGATAGTGCCAAGCCCGTTGACGATACCCAGCCCAACCGAAGCCTTTCTTGGTGGAAGGGTCTCAGGGATCATGCTGAAGTATAACACCCAGTAGCTGTACGCGAAGCCCATCAAGAAGTTGAGGGCAGAGAACACGTAGATCGGAGTCGAACCAGGTAGGTTCAGGAACGCTATCAACACCACTGTCGCCATGATCGAGAACCCGAGTAGCGGGAGCTTTCTCTGCTGGAGCTTGTCACTGATGGCTGCTACGATAATGCAGCCTGGGATACCAGCGATTGTTCCAACGCTCGCGATCTGACCGACCTGGATATAGGACATGCCCCTCGCGTCAATGAGGAACTGGGGCATCCAGTTCATGAAAACCCAAGCGGTTGTGCTCAGCATGTACCCGGCTAGGAATGGGTATAGCCTCTTGTCCCTGAGGGTGTCGATGATTGTTTTTGTGATTGGAGTCTTGTCCTTCTCCACTTTCTCCACCTTCGGTACTTCCTTGTCTTTGAGTATGAATATGTTCATCACCCAATTGACGACGAGGATGATGCTCATCCCAAGGTAGAGGGGTCGCCAGCTTCCCCACTGCTCAACCGCGAGGGGGAAGCCGATGTAAGACACAAAGTTCCCAAGCCCACTCGATGCGCTGAGAATACCGATTGCAGTAGCTTTCCTGTTAGCAGGGAACCAAGTTGTCACCAGCTTGACAGCGTTGATGTAGAACGTGCTGCATCCGACCCCAATCAGGAACTGAGCCACGAACAGCAGGTTGTAGCTCTTGCTCCACCAGAACAGAAAGATACCTACAACGGTGATAGCCGTGAAGACAAGTATAGTCTTTCTTGCACCATACTTCTCGCTGAGGATACCGCTGGGTATCTGCATTACACCGTAGATGAAGAAGTACGCAGAGATGAGAAGCCCCATCGCCCCGTGGCTTATGCTAAGCTCCTCGATTAGTATGGGTGTAAGTGCACCCGCCGCCATCCTGAGAAAGTTCTCGACGAAATATGTGATGCAGATAGTAGTAAGCAGGATCAAGGCGTAGTGGCGAGACTTCTCCATTTTAATCCACGGGAGGAGCGAACATGAAGCCTTAAACGTTACTAATTTTCGGTCAATCCAAACATTTATCGTATATACAGACATACACCCTTCCATGAAGCAGACGGCTGATATCGCGATAATCGGCGGCACCGGGGTCTACGACCCACAGCTTATCGATAACGCCCAGCGAGTAAAAGTCCACACACCATACGGCTCACCCTCAGCAACGATAACCATCGGAGACTACGGGGACCTGAAGATAGCTTTCCTCCCAAGGCACGGGGATGGGCACACCATACCCCCACATAATATCCCGTTCCAGGCGAACATCTGGGCACTTAGGAAGCTCGGGGTGAAGCGGATAATCGCCAGTAGCGCGGTTGGCAGCCTCCGGATGGACTATGAGCCGGGGCACTTTGTGTTGACAGACCAGTTCATCGACCGCACCAAGAGCAGGAACGATACCTTCTACGAGGGCGGACAGATATGCCACATCTCGGCAGCTGACCCAATATGTCCCCAACTCCACGGGTTCTTCGGCGAACACGCTGACAAGCTGGAGTTGACAAACCACAAGGAGGGCACTTATGTCTGCATACAGGGACCACGTTTCAGTACACGTGCTGAGTCCAAGCTGTTCAGGCAGTGGGGATGCGACATCATCGGCATGACAATGTACCCTGAGATTATCCTGGCACGCGAAGCCGAGATATGTTATGTATCGGTGGCGATGGTAACAGACTATGACGTGTGGGCTGACAAGCCGGTGAGCGCTGCTGAGGTCTTGGAGACCATGGAGGCGAACAGCGAGAACTTTAAGAAGCTCATCATGAGCGCCCTCCCAGAGATACCCGAGGAGAAGACCTGCGACTGCGCGGACGCGCTTCGTGGGGCAATTTACTAAACTTTCTTAACCAATCAACACCCAAATTTGTCCATGTCCGACAAGACGTTCGTGTTCATGGTTCTTGAGGAGCACCCCTATGGAAGGGAGATGCTCATGCAGCTCATGAACGCCGGTCACGTACCTATGGCAATCATCGAGGAAGCATCAGATATCGCCGAGGAGGAGAAGGGAAAGTTCCTTGAGAGAATCAAGGGGCACAGGGTGGCACCCACGTTCACCGAGTTAATAAAGGGAAAGAATATCCAGCGCTACAAGGTTCCACACCACAACAAGAAAACCTGCAGGCTCCTACTAGAGGAGCTAAAACCCGATCTTGGCGTCCTTGGTGGAACTAGGATTATACGGGACAGGATTCTACGCATCCCTCCGGACGGCATGCTCAACGCCCACCCCGGGCTGCTACCAGAGGTAAGGGGATCAGCCAGTCCAGCCTGGTCAGTCTACTACGATGTACCGATAGGCTCAACCGCCCACTTCATCGACCCGGGCATCGACACCGGGGACATCGTTGGGAAGCGGGAGATACCGATCCACCGGGGTGACACATACGAGAAGCTATGCTGGCTAACCCTAGTCGAGGCAGGCACCTTGATGACAGAGGCCGTCACAGCTTGGAAAGAAGGGACACTTACCCGTACTCCACAGGGTGATAGCGACCTGCCAACGTTCCGTGTACCATCCGATGAGGTCATGGAAGTGGTCCTCAAGAAGCTTGAGGAGAACACCTACAAGCATTACGTGGACTAGCTCCACACCCATTTTTGGTTTAAATTGGAAATACGTTTTTAGAGAGCAGTACTAAAACTAGTTTGATTAGGTTTGAGTGAAGAGTACTCCACGCGAAACAGGGATAATATGCTCTGGGTTATCGTCGTCGTTATGATGGTCATTAACGTCGGCGTCCTCACATACACAAGGATATACGACGATGACAGCGGGGTTGATGTCTCCGCGTTTGAGACGGAGTTGGAGAACCTCCAGTTCAGGCTCAACAACGCGCTGCAGGAGATCGACTCACTACAAGAGGAAATCAGGATTACTGACCTACCAGATGATACTCCAAACCTTGGGTTCATTGAGCTTTACAACACTACTCGGAATAGCGTCGTGTTAATCAGCACCGACACTGGTACGGGAAGCGGGTGGGTGTACGACACCGATGGTCATATCATAACCAACAACCACGTCATCGAGGACGCAACAAGTATACAGGTCACCTTCCAGAGCGGTACAATCCTACCGGCAACACTGGTTGGCAGGGACCCGTACAGCGACATGGCCGTAATCAAGATCAGGACCAGAGACGAGCCACTCGTACCTCTAGAGATTGCTGTGAGTAATGAACTTCTAGTGGGTGAGACGGTGATAGCCATCGGAAACCCGTTCGGACTCGCAAACACTATGACGGCAGGTATCATCAGCGCCACCGGACGCCAGATGAGCACGGTAAACAACTACGCGATAGTTGACGTGATCCAGACGGACGCGGCCATCAACCCAGGTAACAGCGGCGGACCACTCCTCAACACCAGAGGGCAGGTGGTCGGGATGAACACCGCCATCATCAGCAGCACGAATGACTTCAGCGGAATAGGCTTCGCCATCCCCTCGGACACGATAATGCGTGAGGTAGACGACCTCATCGAGACAGGTAGCTACGAGCACCCTTGGCTGGGCATCAGCGGTCTAAACCTTGTCCCGGAGTTCGCCGAGGAGATGGGACTGGAGAACACGACCAAGGGCACACTCGTGGTTGAGTTAATCGAGGGCGGTCCAGCAGACCAGGCAGGCATACAGGAAAGCACGGATCAAGTCACGATTGGTGGATTCACGTACAGCGTAGGCGGAGACATCATAATCGGCGTAGACGGAAAGACAATGGAGACGTTCTACGAGCTACAGGTATACCTGACGAGAAACACCAAGCCCGGAGAAACCGTGACGATGAACGTGATAAGAGACGGTGAAGTGGTTGAGGTACCCTTCACACTGGGAAGCAGACCGCCACCCAGCTAGCCGTGTTTCTTCAACAACCTCTCTATTGAGGCATCATCGTAGCTGAGAAGCTTCCCGAATTTTCTAGCAATCTCGAATTCAAGATCATCCGGGTTGCCTTTCCCGTTGCTCTCCTCTTTCATTTTCTTTAACTCATTGTACTCGTCGAGAACACTCTGGTTCTGAAGGATCATGATAACTGTCTTGTCCTTCGCGACATCGGACGGGAATAGCTTGGTCACGAGCAGGTTGGACTCGACGTTGAGAATCACGTTGTACTCCTTGGCTGCGTGCTCTGTCGCGGCCATCATCTCATCCGCGAACTCATGAGAATAGGTGCTGCTGAGTGCTAGCCGCTTGCAGCCCGCACCTACGACCTCGGCGAACGCCATGTTGATACCAGCGTGGTAGCTGTGGAGATCGAAGGTTGGGATAATCTTGCTTAATGGATGGTCAGTCATGGGTACGCATGGGCGCTACCTGTTTTTGACTGTTCTTACCACGGATTCAATCGGGTTCAACGCGGCTTTCCTCCCGTTGAAATTGGTTATGTGCTTGAATCCAATGTCGGCCAGCATATCAACGGCCTCGACGAGCCAGAAGCCCAATGTATCGGGGGAATGACTGTCGCTACCTATCGTGACCTTCTTGATTCCAGCCTCGTTTACCGCCTCCAAGAACTCCCTTATCGGGTATTGTACCCCATGCTCATGCCTGCGACCTGAGGTGTTCACCTCGACACCCATATCATGGCTCTTCAAAGCATCAATCACCTCGTCTATCCCGCTGTACTCCTCCCACCTAGCTGGTTCGGGTCGCGCGTTGTGAAGGTACCTTCTCCAGTAGTCAGGGTGGGACATCATGTCAAACATCCCTGTCTCTATTGCGTCCCGGTACAGTGAATAATAATCAACAGTGGACTCGACAAGTTTGCGACCCGCGAAGAAGCCGGGTGATCTCCTCCTAGCCCCTACATCCCACTCTCCAACGAGGTGGACGCTTCCAAGGATGAAATCCCAGTTATACTCGCCAATGACGCGTTCGATCTTGCTCTGGTCGCCGGGGATATAATCAATCTCAAGCCCCGGTTTCAGTATGATATCGGTGGTCTCGTTTAATGTGAGGATGGACTCGATGTATCCCTCTATCTCGTCCTCCCGGATACTGAGTTTAACGTCAGGACCCTCGGTGATGAGATGGGTGGTAAAACACACCTCCTCGATACCACGAGTCTCGGCCACCTCGATGTACTTTGGAATTGTTGCCTCGCGTGCATCACCTGAATGTGATTCGTGGACATGGTAGTCAAAGCGGGCGGCTTTCATGCCAATGATGGATGCCCCACGGGTATTTAGATGGTTCCAAAGTAGAGAAAGATGGCTCAGAGCCCATATAGAGGCTTGATACTGAGGATGCTTCTCGATTCACGGTAGTGGATAATCCTACGTTTCATGCCTCCGTTATTCCTTTTAAAAGAAACACCGGACACATGGATGAATCTCATGGAAGCAGTAGCACGAGGGGTGGTTGAGCAAGCCATCGACGACGAGCTAAAGCAGCGACGCTTGGAGCTCAGTTTTAACACATTCAAACGCTTCGAGGGAGAAGGCTTCCTGCAGTGCGCAGAGAGCGCCATGTTCGGCAAGATATACTCGGAGGCTTTTAGCTACTTTGTGAACTACAAGATGCACACAAGGGAACCCATTAGCCTCCACGAGATGGAAGAGTTCGAGAAGATTATTGATCGAAGGGTCCTTGAGATCAAGAGCAAGATACTACACCTCTCAGGTAGATGAGTAGAAACCTCGGGAGGCGATCAGGGAAAGGTGAAAACCCGGTTCCCCCGAGGCTATTGTTCGTTTTTACCACCTAAGGAATTTTAATTAAAGCTGTGTCTGTCAAGGCTACACACATCATACAGTAATGGTTAAAAGCCACAGAGCATCTTTTCGCAAACGGCGGGTGAGTGGGTCCTCCTACCCGTTCCGCCTTACAAATCCCGTGGTAAGGAGGAGAAGCACATGAAGACAAAAGATCTATCATTGATGACAGTATACGCGGCGCTTTACGCCGCGATGGTTGTAGTTTTTTCACCGATATCCTTTGCGGCGTTGCAGTTCAGGGTTGCAGGGGTTCTCAGACCAGGAATAGCCCGGAAAAGGGAGCTTGCGTTAGCTTACGCAGTTGGAACCGTGGTTGCCAACGTGTTCAGCCCGTTCTCGGGAATCTACGAGCTGCTTTTCATGCCCGTGATGAGCCTGATTTCAGGACTTGTCGGCTATGAGATCGCGAAGAGGTTCAACGCCAACTACTATGTATGTGGTGCAGTAATTGCGCTGATCATACCGCTGAGCGTGGCTTGGATGCTCAACCAGCTATTCGGTTTACCCATCATAGCAACGCTGCCCGGTTTGATTATTAGCGAGCAGATAATCAACGCTCTTGGGGCAACAGTGTTCAAGCTCATAGAACCCAGGTACAGATGGTGGGAGTAATGGAGAAGGCAGTAATCATACTCAGCGGTGGACCAGACTCGGTCACGGTGGCGTACTGGGCGAAGTCTCAGGGCTACGATGTGTCCGCGATCACATTCAATTATGGACAGAAGGCCCAGATCGAGATACAGGTGGCGAAGGACATCGCGGAGGAGCTTGGGATAGACCACCAAGTGGTGGATCTCAGCAACCTATCCCAGATCTACCAAGGAGTTACTAGCCTAGTTGACAAGGAGATTGATGTCTCCAGCGAGTTCACAGACCCCATCATTGTACCATTCAGAAACGGTGTGTTCATGGCGGTAACGGTTGCGTACGCGGATGGAGTAGAGGCGAACAACATCTTCTATGGTGCTCACAGCAGCGATGAGCCCTTCTACCCGGACTGCAGGAAAGAGTTCTACGAGGCGTTCCAAGAGGCGGCAAGGCTTGGAACCGAGAAGGATATGGTGATAAAGAGCCCGTACAGTGACACAAAGAAATCTGGGCTTCTAAAGGAGGCGGTGAAACTTGGAGTACCGCTTGAAAAGACTTGGAGCTGCTACCTAAACGGTCCACTCCATTGTGGGAAATGCGAGTCCTGCCTCAACAGAAAGAAGGCTTTCCGTGAAGCGGGGATACCTGACCCCACCACATACGCCAACTAGCCTGAAAGCATTACCTTATACCTTGGATACCCTTTTTTAGAGACACGATGAACGTCAAAATCGTCAAGGTCATGGCACGGTTCGGCACACCGAGCTCAGTTGTGGGCGCCTTCATGATAGCTGCAAGCATCTTATTGGCGAACAACTGGAGCTTCTCAGGTAACGTTCTCGGTGACCTGGGGGTGATGGGTTCGGGTAGTATGATTATCTATAACAGTGGACTGTTAATGGCTGGCTCCTTGGCGATGCTTCTGGCTGCTGGGCTCTTCGAGTTCACAACAGATGATATCGTGGGGCAGATAGGAAGCGCGGTTTTCCTCGCTTACTCGCTAGCTGTGGTTATCTTGGGAATTTCAATACTGGACCTTGGCGATTGGGTGCAGTACGCGTCACCGGCAATCTACATAATGATACCAGCCAGCTCGGTTTTATTGAGTTACAATTTCTATAACAGGGGTATGAGGATGGAAGCGGGGATGGGTGTTGTTGCAGCCTTATTTGGCGCACTGTGCTGGGTTCTTGGAGGTCCAGTAACCGCAACAAACCAGGTGATAGCCCTTGCACCGTTCAGTGTCTGGCAAATAATGTTTGGCCTGCATATGTACAGGCTTGAATACAACGAGTGGGACTAGCGGGAACCGAATAGTCTACGGGTAAGTCTGCTGGCGATAGTTTTTGTGTCAGTTATCTCGACGTTCGCTGGTGCCTCTTTCTGACCTATTGCGCATCCGCCACATGCAGCGCAACCTGTTGCTGTTGCCTTGACGCCCAGTTTTGCGCGTGGCTCAGGTGTCATTGATTTGAGGGGTGCACAGTATACGCAGTGAGTGATTAATCCGCTGAGCTTGCTTTCCTTGACATACCGGACTGCCTTACCTACGGTGGGGAAGCTGAACCAGCCTCCCTCGTCTCCGAGCTCGTTCACTCCTTTGCAGTTGGTGTTTTCGGGGACAGAGTGTACGCAGTTGTCCCTATGTACAGTGTTTTTTCCTGACCTGTAATCCACGTCTAGCCAGAACATGGGGCTAATCGGGTAATGATGGTATAAAAAGTTGAAGGGATTAAGGGTAGACCCTGCGCATATCCCTTGGGAACGGCACTGTGTCCCTGATGTGGTCAAGCTTAAGCATCCACATTAGAACCCTTTCAACGCCTAGACCGAAACCACTGTGTGGCACTGTACCCCACTTGCGTAGGTCCATGTACCATGCATAGTTCGCTGGGTCAAGTCCATCGTCCAGTGTCCTCTGGTAGAGCTGCTCGTAATTGTGCACCCTCTGGCCGCCACCGATGATCTCGCCGTAACCCTCTGGCGCCAGGAGGTCTGAGCTCAACGTTACTTCTGGGCGTTTAGGGTCGGGCATGTGGTAGAATGGCTTGATTCCACTCGGGTATCCGACGACCCAGAATGGTGTCTCAAACTCCTCGGTGAGTGGCCCCTCCTGCTGCCATCCGAAGTCGTCGCCCCAGAACATCTCTGCTCCTTTGCTCTGAACGATCTCCACTGCCTCGTCGTAGGTGATCTTGGGGAACGGTGCCTTGAGTGATGCAAGGTACTCTGGGTCACGTCCCGCCTCCTTAACCTTCTCGGGCATGACCTCGGCGAGCGTATTGGCGATGTGGCTTACCAGCCTGTCACCTGTTTCCTGGATGTCAGGTAGTGTGCTCCACGGCTCCTCTAGCTCCATGTGCAGGAACTCGGACAGGTGCCTCCTGGTTCTCGATGGCTCTGCCCTGAAGCTGGGTGCGATGGTGTAGATCTTGCCCATGCTGCTGATCAATGCCTCCGCGTAGAGCTGCCAGCTCTGGCTGAGATACACGCCCTCACGCTCAAAGTACTCGACGTTGAACAGAGTTGATCCGCCTTCGACCGACGCGGTCATGAACATGGGTGTCTGGACCTCGGTGAACTCGTTGATCTTGAAAAAGTCTCTTGCTGCTTCCAAGAATTTTGCCCTAATCTGGAAAATGTTCTGTAGCTTTGGCTCCCTGATGTACAGGTGCCTGTTGTCCATGAGGAACTCGATTCCCTGCTCCTTCTTAACGATGGGATAGTCGAGATGTGACACGAATACTTTTCCCACTCCTGAGACCCTTAGCTCCCATCCACCGGGTGCCCTGCTGTCCTCCTTGACGCTACCCATAAGCTCGATGGCTGTCTCTAAGGGGTACTTCTCGACCGCGTCGAAGGTCTCCTCCCCGACCTTTCTCTTGTTAAGTGTGCACTGGATCAGCCCTGAGCCGTCTCGTAGTTCGAGGAACTGGATGCCCCCGCTGCTCCTGCTGGTGTATATCCAGCCCCTAATCTTGACCTCGGCGCCGTCCTCGTATTTGCCTGCGAGTATCTCGGCTGTCTTTATGAAACCAGTCATGTTAGGTCTTCAAACGCCTTTATCAGATATGACGTTTTGGGGTAATGGTATCAGCTGCCCGTAACTTTCGCTTTTTTTACGTTACCATGCATTATTCTTTTTGTGACCACGAATACTAGATATAAGTCCCTTCAAAAGAAATCAACATGAAGACTGTTTTCCACGTAACCGAGGAGGCAAGGTTTCAGGGAGCCGTCCATAGTGCATTCAACCTTTTGATTGATGAAAGTGTTGAGATTGAAGAAGCTGTGATTATTGCGAATGGCGGGGCGGTCAGGGGGTTCCTGAAGGGCAGTCGATTCGAGGACTTGGCGGTTGATGCCATCGGTAAAGGGATTAGAATGAGGGCGTGCAATAACTCGCTCTTTGGGATGAGGATCGACAAAACAAGACTGGTTGATGGTGTTGAGATTGTGCCTTCCGGAGTTGGAGAGTTGACCCGGTTTCAATCAAGCGGCTACGCGTACATCCGGGTCTAACGGTTTAATTAGAGCCATTCAACTGTTCAACTCGTTCTAAATGAAATACATAATGTACTGGAGTATCGACCCGGACAGGCTGGAGGATGCCGTCAAGAAACTCAAAGTCATTGTACCAGACGAGTCAGGCAAGTACCCGAAGAAGCTATCCGAGAGCTACTCGCTCGGTGGAGAGCTTGACGGCTTCAGGCTCGTAGAGGCAACAGAGGAGCAACTGAGAAACTTGATGGCTGAGACCATCCCAGAGGTCCAGTTCAGCTACGTGCCTCTTTTCGAGTTCCCCAAAGTCGTCGAGACATACATGAAGGCGAAGGCTTAGCTTATAGTTAGCTCGGATACAACCCCGAGTAACAGCTTCCAGACGGTCTCGACGCTTTTTATCTCAACGTTCTCCGATGGGCTATGTGGGCTCTTTATGGTGGGTCCAATGCTCACTATGTCCATGCCCTTCTTGAGCCCAGAGATCACACCACATTCAAGTCCACCGTGTATACCAGTGACCTCTGGTGGTTTGCCTAGTACACCCGTGTACACGTTGATGACCAGTTTCAGGAATGGTGAATCAGGGTCAGCCTTCCAGCCAGACCCGCCCTCGCGTTGCTCGGTCTTGACGCCCATCTCCTCACCTAGTTTAACCATTATTCGCTGGTTGTCATAGAAATCATAGTTGTCGCTAGTGCGGGAGTAGACGCTTACCTTGAACTCGCTGTCCTCGGTGCGTATGATACCGTTGTTGTTGCTTGTCTGAACCAGGTTCTCGTAGTCCTCACTCCAAGATTTTGGTCCGAACGGTATCTTTGAGACTAGTTTCAGTAGCTTCTCGGTCTCGTAGATAGGGGCTGCTGGCTTGGATTTGATGGAGTTGGTTGTTATCCTCACTCCTTTCTCGGTTGATTTGTCAAGTCCACGCTCCCACTCCTTGAGCGCCTCGATTGATTTATCGACCGTGCCCTTCTGGATGAGGATATCGGCATGGGCGTTCCTCGGGATAGCATTCCCCCTAGTACCACCATTGAACTCTACCACCCTGATTGGCAGCTCATTGTGCAGGGCTAGCAGTCCCTCAGCCAGCAGCTTGTTGGCGTTGTACCTTGGCAGGTGAATGTCTACACCAGAGTGTCCACCAAGCAATCCCCCTACCTCCACCCTTAGCCCTTCGCGGTTTCCTTGATCCTTTGGTCTGAAAGGTACTGTGTAGTTAGTTCCTCCCCCACCCGCGCTGCTGACGATGATCACCCCCGCCTCCTCGCTGTCAAGGTTGATCATTGTCTTTCCCTCGAAGAAATCATCCTTCAGGTTGCGTACACCGGTGAACCCCGCCTCCTCGTCAACTGTGAATAGTGCCTCGATTTTCCCGTTCTCGGCGAATGATTCCTCGATTAGTAGAGCCATGGCTAGGGCCATACCTACCCCGTTGTCTGCGCCGAGGGATGTGTTGTGTGCCTCAACTTTGCTGCCCTTTACCTCGATTGGGATAGGGTCCTTCTCGAAGCTGTGTCCACTCTCCGGTGTCTTCTCGCATACCATATCTTGGTGTGCCTGAAGTAGGAGTGTCGGTGCCCTGCCTCCTCCACTGGACGCCTCCCGTGTGAGCAGAACGTTTCCCACCTCGTCCTTCTTGAACCCGATTTCGTTCTCCTCTGCCCATGTCTCCAGCCACCTCTGCAACCTTGCCTCGTTCTTACTGCATCGTGGAATCCTTGAAATCTCCTCGAAAATATCCCAGACTGGCTTTGGCTCCAGCCCCTCAAGTATTGATGCCATGGATAGAAAACCGCGCTACGCGGATTTAACGGGGATGGTTACCCCATGCCAATAGCTTTCTTTGCCTCGAAACTGTTGTGTGTGATTACCTCACAGCCGTCCTTTGTCACGATAAGCCCATCTTCAAGGTTTACCCCACCGACTCCCGGGATACGAGCGTTTGGCTCATAGCACATGAACATGTTTTCCTTCAACACGATCCGCTGATCATTTGGTCTCGTGAGTGTACTGGGGTCAAGGACAAGTAATTCCCCTCCACATCCGTATGCGTGACCGAAGAAAGTGCCAACATGTTTCCTGTAAGGTGAATTATCAGCGACCTTCATGGCAGCTGCGAACACCTCCGCGTCGGTTACCCCCTCTTTGGTCACACCAATCATTGCATCCTGCATGCGAATAACAAGCTCTAGGAGCTCGTTCTGGTGCTCACGGGGCTTCCCCACAACCATGGCATAGTTGGTATCAGAGTGATACCCAAAGTACTCGTTCCCGTAGTCGTTATCAATCATATCCCCGTCCTGGAGGACCCGCTGGGTGAAATCAGGGCCAGCCCTAGCCCACGCCCTTGGACCAGAGTGCGCGATACTCCACACATTGTGTGCCCCGCTCTTGAACATGGCTGCCTCCATCGCCTGGTGCACCTCCCACTCCGCGTAACCCGGCTTACTTGTCTCGATCATGGCGTAGAGTCCACTGTCGTTTATCTCGAAGCACCGCCTGAGCTCTTCCAGCTCGTTGCTGCTCTTCACCTGTCTCAGCAACGCCAGCTTCGGAGTTACTGCTTCAAACACTGCACCGGGTAGCCTAGTCTGGAGCTCCATCAGTATCTCGATTGGTGACTGCTTTCCCCCAATACCTATTTTCCCTGCCCCATCAAGCCCTTTCTCCTCGATTAACTGCTGAACATGCCCTGCGAAAGATGTCTTACCCACCGCCCTGATATCCCTCATCCAGACCTGACTCTTCAGGGTCTCAACCGTGTTTTCGTTTCCCGGGTAGAGGAAGGCTGGTTCACCAGTCTTAGGTATGAATACAATGTTCTGGGTTCGGATGAATGGGGTGAGGAGCCCACCTTTCTCGGTAATATCCGAGGCAGGGTAATTGAACCCGATATAGTAGATACCATTACCTCCACACTCACGTCCAGCCATCATTGACCACCTGCCCATGGAGTAAGCGAGGATCACCTCGAATCCCTCGGTCTGCATCCAGTCCTGACAGTTCTTTATCCGTGCCCTGTATTCAGATGTAGGAAAAGGAATAACCATAGAATCGTTTACAGTCAACCAGATATTTTAGAGGTTGGTGGGTGCTACCAGGCGATAGCGCAGCCGTCAGCCCTCGGATCGCTTCCACCAGTGAGTACCCCTGTCTCTGGGTTACGGTGGATGATCTGCCCTCTGCCAAAGTAGCCTCGCCTCCAACCCGAGGATGGAACGATCTCGTGCCCCATACCGGTTAGCTCGCTCATCACCTTGACGTCTATCTCGTCCTCGATGTGGACCTTGCCTCCGCTTGTGCCATCGAGGATACAGAACCTTCCGGCGTCCAGTGCCTCCTGAGGGTTCATCCCATAGTCAACCATGTTGATTACCACCTGCGCATGCCCTTGTGGTTGCATGAAGCCTCCCATGACCCCGAAAGGCGCGTATAGCTCATCGTCCTTTGTAAGCATGCCCGGGATTATTGTGTGGTATGGTCGCTTGTAGGGCTCAATCTTGTTTGGATGCTCAGGGTCCAGACTGAAGCCTGAGCCCCGGTTCTGGAGGGTGAAACCGCACCCCTTGGGGATGATACCCGTACCGAAGCCCGCGTAGTTGCTGATGATGAAGCTGCACGCATTACCCATCCCGTCCGCGACACAGAAGTACACGGTGTCAGAGCCAGCTACGGGTGAGCCCTTCTGGACATCAACGGTCGCCTTGGTCGGGTCGATCAGTGCCCTCCTCTTGGCGGCGTACTCCTTGCTGATGAGTTCCTGGATGGGCACATGGGTTACATCCGGGTCAGCGACATACCAGCGGGTGTCCGCGAAGGCTAGCCTCAATGCCTCTATCATCGTGTGCATGTGCTGGGTTGACCCATGGGGCATCGAGGAGAAATCGTACTCCTCAAGGATGTTCAACGCGATGAGAGCTGTGATTCCCTGCCCGTTTGGTGGAATCTCGTGGACGTCAAGCCCCTTGTAGTTTGTTGTGATGGGGTCTGGGAACGTGCTGTAGTGGCTCTTCAGGTCATCAACCGTCATGACCCCGCCCATGGGCTCAAGCACCTTGACTATCTCCTCGGCTATCCTGCCCTCGTAGAAACCAGCCTTCCCGTGCTCAACGACCTCCCTGAAGGTCCGGGCAAGGTTGATGTTCTTCATGATCTCACCCGCTCTGGGTGCCTTGCCGTTGATGAGCATCTCCTCGTAGTGTGGACCCGTCTTGAGCTTGGGGATACCTCTGTCCCAAGCCCTCGCTGTGATCGGGCTAACGGGGAACCCTTCCTCGCCCAGCTTGATGGCTGGTGCAAGGACCTCGCTCATCTCAAGAGAACCGAATTTCTCAATCGTGTCAACCCATCCGGCTGCCGCACCTGGAACTGTAACCGTGTGGGGGCTTGTTCCCTCAAGTTTACCGAATATACCTTTGGTAGCAAGGTACTCCAGACTGAGTGCCGCTGGTGCCCTGCCGCTAGCGTTGAGTCCTTTAACTTGTTTGGTCTTGGCGTCGAAGTAGAGGCAGAAAGCGTCTCCACCTATACCCGTGCTGCAGGGCTCAGTCATGTTAAGGGCTGCCGCTACACCAACTGCAGCATCAGCGGCGTTTCCACCTTTCTTGAGAATCTCTATCCCAGCCATAGATGCGAGGGGCTGGCTGCTGGCAACCATCCCGTGAGTCCCGTAGACCGGTGACCGTCTTGAGTTGAAGTTCATGGGTTTGTATCGACGGTGATTGGACATAAGATTAACTATGGCGAGATTAGGTAATGTTTCTGAACTGATTCTGAAAAACCGTTAATATAGAATTTGACTCTTCAAATCAAAATGTCAAGGATACTAGTAGCATACGGGTCGAGGTACGGCTCAACGAAAGAGATCGCGGAGCACATTGGTAAGACACTCACAGAGGAGGGGCACAGCGTTGATGTCAAGAAGGCGTCAAAGTCCCTCGGAGTAGACGAGTACGAGATGGTAGTGGTCGGGAGTGGGATACAGGCAGGCGGCTGGCAGAAGGACGCCAAGAATTTCCTCAAGCTCAACAGCTCATCGCTGAAATGGAAAAAGACAGCCCTGTTCGTCTCATGCGGAGATGTGCTAGAGGCTGAGAAAAGAGATGAATCATACAAGAAGTACCTGGTCGAACCAGCTGAGAAGAACGGGTTAACCCCTGTCGCCTACGGTTTCTTCGGAGGCTCCTTTGATTTCACAGGCAAACAGGGCTTCATGTACAACGTGTTCATGCGGATGATCAAAGGAGACTTTGAGAAGAAGGGAATCAAGACCGAGGGAGTCTACGATTTCAGGGACTGGGAGCACATAACAGAGTGGGCAAGAAACCTAGCATAGTTATTCAACATAATTAGGTCTCTACCACTAATAATACAACATATTTATATTTTCTATTCAGGTCGCAGATACTTGAACGACATGGCGAAGGACGACATCCTCAAGACCACCCTGAAAAACTATGGAGAACACATCAGCCACCTGCTAAACGCGATGGCAAACACACACAGAGTACAGATAATATCATTGTTGATCGAGGAAAAAGCGGAGTTCAGCAAGCTTCAGGAAGTCACAGGCTTGAGCAAGACAGCACTGTCCCACCACCTCAAGATACTGGAGGAGTCAGGAATCATCGAGAACCCATCGAGAGGATTGTACGAGATAACAGAGGACGGTGTGTCGATTCTCACATCAATCGGCGACTCATACGTCAAAACCAAGTGGAGGGAAGAGGAGGAGTCCAGACGCCGTGCAGAGCGTTTCAGCAACGCATACAGGAGAAGAAAAGGAATGGAAGTAAAGATAGTAGAGACGCAGCCCATGAGGGTTGCCAGTTTCAGGGCCATCAGTGAGAGCCCTGAGCACGAGGCAGCGAAGTTATTGGCCGATTGGGCCCAGGGGAAGGGACTGTTAGACGACCTAGAGAAGAACCCGGTCTTCGGGTTCAACAACCCCAACCCGACGGAGGGAAAGAAGGAGTACGGGTACGAGTTCTGGATAAAGGTAGACGACGACTTCGAGGAAGAAGGAATCACCATCAAGGACATTGAGGCTGGCAGTTACGCGGTCACAACAAGCGAGAGCCTGAGCATCATCGGAGAGAGATGGATGCAGATCATCGAATGGGTCAAGAACAGCGAGCACGAGTTCAGGGACGCAGAGTTCCTTGAGAAGACACACGACTTCAGTGCAGCGGAGGACGAGCTGGTACTGGACCTTTACGTGCCCATCAAGTAGGTGGATGGATGAAGGTCTACGTAGTATGCGACCTTGAAGGGGTCGCGGGTGTGGTTGATTTCAAGAAGCAGTGCATGGAGGATGGAGCCTACTACCAGCAAGCCATAAGGATGGCTACACACGAGCTAAACGCCCTCGTAGAGGGAGCCATCGAGGGCGGAGCAACCGAGGTATTCGCTTGGCCCGGACACGGGGATTTCCCCGGGGGCATTGATGTCGAGCTACTCCACCCGGAGTGCAACCTCGTCATGCACGCAGGAGACACGGGCCCAGTCGGTTACGATGAGTCATTCGACGCGATGATACTCCACGGTTTCCACGGGATGGCGGGTTCAGGGGGAGTGCTGGCACACAGCTTCTACCCATTCCCGGAGAACATCTGGGTGGGCGACCTAAAGATCGGTGAGATCGCCCTCAACATGGCTGGTTTCGGGGAGGTCGGCGTACCAACGGTCATGGTTACTGGAGATCAGGCAGCGATTGATGAGGCAAATGCATTGGTGCCTGGGATCACAGAGGCCACGGTGAAGTGGGCTCTTGAGGAAAAGGAGAAACTCGGAGCATTGAGCGTACGGAAAGCCATCTCACTGAGCCCAGCCAAGGCGCAGAAGATCATCAAACAGGCTGCACGGGACTCGATGGAGAAGATCGACACCATCGAGCCTTTCGTCATCAAGACACCATTCGACCTCAAAGTCGAGTACATCGAGTCTAAATGGGCTGATGGACCTGCTGGAAACCCAGGGGTAACTCGGGTTGATGAGGTTACGATAACAAAGAGATGTAACAGGCTAGCTGATATCGTGTTTTAGTGAGAATGTGGCCCCGTCTGGGGCCCGTCAACCGAGAGGTGAGGGAAATACCTCTAATTGAACTCGATATACGGTTGTTTGGGCGATTATTAAAAGATATCGCCGCATTTTACCCAATCGGCGAAGGATTATGAACGAGTGTGCGCACTCGACTAGATTTTTACTTGAAAGGGTCGCGTCCGCTTATGCAGAAGGTGCAGATATGCTCATGTGGTAAGCCAACTGCCTCAAGTATCTTCTCCTCGCTGTTATAGCGAACGTTGTCGATGCTTGGCAGGTTCCCCGCGACCAAGTCTCCGATCTCCTCCAAGCTCTTTCCCTTGAACTCTTTCGCTGCTAGAGGCTTGTCATCTGGGTCACTGAAGCACGGGTAGTAGATAGGAGCGTAGCTGACAAGGAAATCCACCTCGATGGCCCCTGCCTGTCTCAGGTTCTTGGCAACAGACTCACTGACCGTCCCTCTGACTATGCTGTCATCGGTGAGAACGACCTTCTTGCCCTTGACGGTCTCCCGGATGATGTTATGCTTTAGATCGCTGGCTACCTTTCTGTAGTTTGGGTCGTCAATAAGGTAGGTCCTGCCCATGTACGCGTTCTTGATGATGCCCTCGTCGGCTGTTACACCAAGACCCTCCGCTGTTCCGGTGGACACGCTCCTGCCGCTGTCAGGCACAGGGATGACCACTAAGCCATTTCCCTTGTCCTTTGCGTACTTCTCGTTGAGGTCATGGATATCCACCAAGCCGTGGCCGAACCTCTTCCTTGCATTGTGAACTGTCTTGCCCTCCACGACGCTGTCGGGTCTGCTGAAGTACACCCACTCGAATACACAGAACGCCTGCTTCGGTTTTAGGACCTCTTCAACAGTCATCTCTCCGTCATCAACAACCAGCAGTGTTCCGGGTGTTACGTCGTGCCTCTCGTTGAGGTGCTCACCCATATTTGTGAGGACATCAATCGGCGCAGACTCGGATGCAATATAAAAACTCCTCTCGTTCTTCGCCATGTACAGGGGACGTACGCCTCTCTCGTCCCTTGCAGCGACTAGGATACTCTTTTTCTCTTCCCTGTCCCAGACAGCCATCACGACACAGTAGTAGGCGTCCCGGTGGGCGTTCATAGCAGCCTTGACCGCCTCAACGAAGTCCTTTCCATCGTTAAGGTGCTTGAGAATAGTTGATTTCAGGACGTGCTCGTTGCTTATCTTGTCTCCCGGGAAGTATCCGTCTAGGGCTAGGCTGAAATGGTATCTGCCATGCTCCTTTACCTCAAGTGGAGCAAAGCTGTTGTCCGCGTTCTCGCCGCTTGCTGACCCTATTATGACGTAATCGTCGGGGTGTGAGAATGATGAGTATTTTTCGTTGAAAACCGCGCTTACCAATCCGCGTTCTTTCCAGGTTCGTAGGCTGTTGTCGCTTGCAGCGGTCACTCCGCTACTTTCCTGACCCCTATGTTGTACACCGTATAATGTGTGTAGGCTCTTGGTAGCTGCCCCCTCACGGGAATAGACTCCGATAACGCCCTGCATACCCATGTATCAAACAGTTAATATTTAAACCATTTCATATAACTTATTGCATTATTTATGCAATATTGCATGGTTGTCTAACAAATTAAAAAACGTGAAATTAAGAAAAATCAGAGTTTTTTCTCAATATATTCGATTATGGACTTGAAGAACGGGTGACCGTCACCATACATATCGGGTGCTCCCTGCTTCGTCCATTCAGGCATCAAGTATCCGTAGTAGGCTCGCTCTGGGTGTGGCATCAAGCCAAGCACAGTCCCCTCTGGGTTACAGATACCAGCGATGTCGTGATACGCCCCGTTTGGGTTCTCAGGCCAGTCATACTCGGCGTATGAACCATCAGCCCTCACGTACCTGAACACCACCATGTCCTGATCATAGAGCTTGTTTAGGAGCTCCTCTCGTTGATCTGGTGGTAGGATGAATCTTCCCTCGCCGTGTGCTACTGGACACTGGATGATATGACCTTCCTTGAGTCCTCCGAGCATCCCACAGTTGCCTTTGCCCTCGTACCTCATCCTGATCCAGCGGTTCTGGTAGCCACGTGTGCTGTTGCCCAGTGCCGCCTCAGGGTAGAGGCTCTTTCCCGTCCACCCGGGGAGGTACCCCATCTCAACCAGTTGCTGGAAACCGTTGCAGATTCCGATGATTGGCTTACCTGAGTCAACGAAGGCTTCAAGCTCGGGACCGATCCTGTACTCGCATTCCTTTGCCCATATCGCCCCGCTCCTGACGTAATCGCCGTAGCTGAAGCCGCCTGGGAACAGGATTAAGTCGTAGTCGTCCAGGTTCTTGTCATTGAACACCTTCTGGGTGTGGATGAGATCAACCTTGGTTCCAAGGTCCTCGAATGATCGGACAGCCTCAAGGTCGCAGTTGGTTCCCGGAGCCCTCATGATTAGGACCCGTATGTCTTCTCGCTTCATCGCTTTGCCTCCAGTGGCGTTTTCCACGCCTCAATCAATGCCCCAAGCTCCTCCTCGAATACAGGTTTCCCATCCTTCGTGACTGTCATCCTGGGTTCGGACTTGATTGCCCCGATACAGCTTACCGCTGATCCATCCATGGCTTTCTCGAACTCCTCTGTCTTGTCAGCAGGAACTTCGACTAGTAGCCGCCCGTTGCTCTCGCTGAACAGTAGGATATCATCCCGCAGGTTCTCGCTCACGGGAACTTTAGCTAAGTCCATGTCAACTCCCAAGTCGCCAGTGAACGCCATCTCGGCTACCGCAACTGCGAGACCTCCTTCGCTGCAGTCGTGGCACGCCCTTACGAGTCCAGCGTCCATCGCGTCCAGAAGTTTCTTGTACGCCTTGAAGTTGGTCTCAGCGTCAACCTTGGGCACAGAACCACCAAGCTCATCGTATAGGCGGATGTACTCGCTTCCACCTATCTCGGGCTTGGTAACTCCGATAAGGTACAGCGCGTTGCCTACCTCTTTGAGCTCCATTGTGATAGCCTTCCTGATGTCTGGGACTATTCCGAGGCTGGTGATTAACAAGGTTGGTGCGACTGGCCCCAGTGGACTCTCGTTGTACAGGCTATCCTTGCCTGAGACGAATGGAGCCTCGTAGATCTTGGCTGTATCATAGCATCCCCTGCACGCGTATAGTAGGCTGCCTAGCCTGTCCTCGTACTCGGGGTTGCCCCACGTGAAGTTGTCGAGGAGTGCCCATCGCCTACCTCCGACGCAGACGCTATTACGAATAGCTTCGTCGATTACGCTTGCGGCCATCCAGTACGGGTCAATCTTGCCATACCTTGGGTTGATGCCACTGGCTAAGCTCACGCCCTTCCAGTTGTCGTGAAGTGGCTTGATGACTGATGCGTCGCTTGGGCCTGCGTTCCATCCCTGTAGGGGCTTGATGACTGTCTGTCCCTTGACCTCTTGGTCGTAGCGGCGCACAACCTTCTCCTTGCTGCATATCTGGTAGGATGATAGAAGCTTCTTCAGCACTCCGCCTAGATCATCTGGCATTGGAATCTCTGGGTCTAGTTTGGGCACTGGTTTCCAGTTTGTCGTTCTGTGTAGCTTTGGTGGGTTGAAAAGTGTCTCAAGGACTAGGTCTCCGACCAGTTCATCCTTGTAGAATATCCTCGCGTGCTTTGACTCGTTGTATGTTCCGAGGACTGTTAGCTCGACTTGCTCTGCCTCGAATATCTTCTTGACTTTTTCAAGGTTCTCTGGAGGGATCGCGAAAAGCATTCGTTCCTGGCTCTCGCTGATCCATATCTCCCATGGAGCCATATCATCGGCTTTCAGTGGGACCCTGTCAAGGTAGGCATCAATGCCCAGTCCGTACTTGTCGGCTGACTCGCAGACGCCGCAGCTCAGCCCTCCACCACCGATATCGGTGATGCCTGAGCCAAGTTTCTGGTCGCTGAGCTGTTTGAGTGCCCGTTTAACTTTCTCCTCCTCGATGGGGTTGGCTATCTGGACGGCTGAACGTCCCTCCTCCTCGGAGTCCTCCGATAGTTCTACTGATGCGAAGGTTACACCATGGATGCCGTCGTGCCCCGTTTTTCCTCCAACCAATACGCACAGGTCGCCGGACTTGATCTCCGTCTTGTACTGGTCCTTGGGAAGGACACCTATGCACCCTGCGTATACTAGCACGTTACCCGTGTAGTCCTCGTCGAAGACGGTTGCACCGTTGACTGTGGGGATTCCAATGCTGTTACCGTAGCTACCTATTCCATCAACTACTCCGTTGAACAGGTACGTCGGGTGCTTTACGCCCGGTGGCAGCTTCTCGTATGGATAATTCAGTGGACCAAAGCAGAGGACATCGGTGTTCGCGATAGGGTTCGCCCATACACCCATGATGTCCCTGATTACCCCTCCAAGCCCGGTCGCCGCTCCGCCAAAGGGCTCAATGGCGCTTGGATGGTTGTGGGTCTCTACCTTTATCGCGATGGTTACATCATCCGTCAGGTCCACTATTCCGGCGTTGTCCTCGAAGACGTTGAAACACCACTCTGGCTCAAGCTCATCGATAAGGCTCATGAAGTATGTCTTCAGTAGACCATTTACCCTGCCCTCTGGGGTATCGATTATTCCCGCGAAGGTCTTGTGGCTGCAGTGCTCGCTCATTGTCTGGTCGAAGGTCTGCAGCTCAAGGTCGGTCGCTTTCTTCTCCCTCACAATATAGTGGTCGCGTATGTACCTCAGCTCATCCAAGGTCAGCCCCATTCCGAGCTCATCCTTAATCTCAATGAGCTCCTCGTCGGTGGCGTTCATCAAGTCAACTACGTGGTGGCTGAAGGGTAGCTTGCTCTCTGTTACCCTACTCATTACTCCTCACTTAGCTCGTACCTGTAATCGTCCTTGGTTGGGTTGGTCAGCAGCCTTCTGCACATTTCATCTATGAGTTCCTCTGCCTTCGTAGCATCCTCTGCCTCGAAGTAGACCTCGTATGCTTTGCTTGCCCTAACCGAATCAACCGGGTACCCTAAACCCTGTAAGGCGTGGGCTGTCGTGTCTCCCTCTGGATCGCTGTAACCCTTCTTGAGGGTCACATAAACAAATGCCTTGTACTTCATCCTAGGTTCCTCTGATATCGCCACTATGTGAGCTTTAATGAATGTGTTAATATTATAAGCTTTTTCAAGTCTAGTTTGCATAAAGGTTAAAGTTTACATGATTTGTGTAAGCAGTTTTTCGAAAGTTGAAAAAGATAAAAAGAGTGATCGTCCACCCGGACGCTGGTATTAACCAGCTAGTAGGATGGCTATGATCAGACCGTAAATTGCCAGACCTTCACCAAGAGCAATGAACAGGAGTGACCAGATAGATAGTTCTGGTCTCTCAATGAGCATATCAGCTCCCGCTTTAGCTGCAACCATAATACAAAGGGCAGATGCAAACGCGGCCCCGATCATGGTCAGTGAACTGGTCAGCAAAGGCCATGCAGATTCTGGGATCATTTCACCTTCACCTCCTCCTCCAAATATTATGACGATCATTAGGATTATACTTAAAATGATCGTGAACCCGCCGAGGGAATACAAGCCCACGCCCCAAGGAGTGCTCTTACCTTCCATTTCAGCAGAAGCGTTGATCACGCCACCTTTTGCCATAGCGTAGAATCCTACTACGAACCATAACGCTACAGCTAGTATCGCATATTCCAACATTCTTAGACTTTCTCCGTCTTCGATCAGCGTGAGACATGACTTCAGAGTCATTTCTCACCTTTTCTTTCCGTAAGTCACCCTGAGGACATATTAATCTTTTCCAGATATAAAGAAGAAAAAAAATATAATTATAGAATATTTATTCGACCACTGGTTTAGGTGCGCGTATCTTGAAAGGCCTGAACCTTGCACCCCCACCGTGGAAGAACTTAGCCATGAACTCGTAGTAGAGCAGCCTTACGCTTTGTACGGCGCTTGCCATGAACTCGAAAGTCATTGCGATAATGTTCATTACGACCATGCCTGCCATGGGGTTATTGAGGGCATTGCCCAATGATGCACCCGCACCTGATAGACTAACGTGCGCAATTGCGAAAGCCGCAATTCTTAGGAAGCTGAACATGTTTGCCAGTCCCTCTACGAAAGTCATGAATAATCCACCGACACCCTCCCCGATTGCTTCCATGCCGCCAAGTCCATGTCCATGCATAAGGCTATGGACCATTGGCTCAATGAAACCGAGCCCCATACCTAACATCATTAGCTTGAATGGGAATCCGGCTACCACAACCATGATGTTCAGACCCTCGGTGAATATAGTCGATGCACTCAGGTATAGACCAGTGACGAAAAGGCCTATCCCAAGACCGTGTTGTCCAATCATTCCTGCGTAGTTCTTCTCCTTGAATTTGTTGTATGCACCAAGGAGGGACCCAAACACTAGCTCGATTGCACCAACCATGAAGATTAGGTTCATTAGTTCTCCGGTATTCTTCAGTGGGTTTGGCATTATCGGATAGTTGAACCCAAATGGTGTTTCGACATACAGCAGATGGTGGTGATCATCAAAAATCCCATGCCAGTGTAGTCCATGCTCCATCCAGTGAGTGATCTCGTGCTCAAACAGGAATATCGAGTCATACATGAAACCGAATATTATGGCTGCGATGCCCATCGGGATCATCAGAGCGAACAGGTACTTCATCATACCTTCCTTGAACCTGCCGTTAAGTGCAAGCCCAAGAGCCAAGAACACAAGTCCTTGACCGATATCTCCGAACATGAGACCGAACTGCAAACAGAATATTAGCACGGAGATTAATCCCGGGTTTAGCTCTACTGCTGATGGCCATCCCCTGAGCCTAGTGAGAATCCATAAAGGCTGGAATGTCTCTGAACCAAAGTCCTTCTCTGGGACAGGTGCATGGTGATCCTCGGCATCAACCTCAGCGATCTCAACATAGAGTTTCTCGCCGATGCTTGTCTCTACCTCATTTATTGCATTTTGGAGTTTACCTATTAGGTTGTCTGGAGTAAAACCTTGAAGTACGCTGATTACTTTTCCTCTCAGTACTGGTGCCCTCTTGTTAGAGTATAGCCTGAGAACGCGTGAATAGTATTGGATTATTCCAATGGAGGCTTTTTGCTCTTCCTGGAATTTTTCATTCTCGGCGCGCGCGAGAGCCTCGTTTTCCTTTATCATAGACTCGTAAATATTCTTTAGTTCAGCGACTCTCTTTTCATGGTCAGCTTCCATAGCTGAGCGCGAGCGCGTCTCGAGCTCCTTGAGATTTTTGTTGTACTTGTCGATTGTCTCTTTCCTTTTTGCTGGATCCAGAACTAGCAGGACATCAGCTGGGTCAAGTACATCAAAAATATCCTTTATGTCGTAAACCAAGAAAAGTGAGTCAATCCACTTTCTGCTTTCCTCGTTTCCGAATACGAAAAGGATGTTTTCTTCCTTTGAAAGTTCTGATGTTCTAGAGTAGGTTTCTGGGTACCTCTTTAGGTACTCGTTCAACTGGGGCATAAAGTCCTTCTTTACGATACCTGCAGCGAAGCAGTTCTTAAGCTCCTCAGGCTCGAGAGCTGAAATTGAGTCTAGTTTTACTTTTAATCCAAGCCTCTCTTGGAAAGCAGCGCTCGCTTCATCTTCTGCTTCTGCTAGTTTCTGCTCTAACTCTGAGATGATTGCGTTGTTCTTTATGTGAACGTTTTCTTGATTGGTTTTGATCTTGTTTATGAGACTTTCTGCCTCTTTTATAAGCGAGTCTATCGTGCCCTCTGGGTCCCGTGAGAATTCCCTGAGATCTTCTACATCAGGGGTAACCCTCTCAACCTCTTTTCCACCTAGGCCAAGGGGTTCGATCAAACGGGTCTGGACTCTCTGGTAGAGCTCCTTATAATCCACCGCATGTTCTGTGGGCGCTTCAAGCCCTTCAAACTCTGTGCCTGCAAGGTGCACTAGCTGAGTAACCTGTGCGGTGCCTAGAGATTCAAGGACCAAGCCCTCATACTCGGGGGGAGTGATGATGGTGACCTTTTTCATCAAAGTGATTCACCTAATAGATTTGCCTTTTGATAAAAAGGTTTCCGAATTAAGTAATAATTGATACTTTTACTCCGAGTCATAATTCAGGTTTTCCAACTAAGTTTAGGTAATTACTGAGAATCATCTGATTCTTTCTTTGAGGGGAACACGCGCGCTTCCTCAGGTAGCAAAACGTCCTCTCCTTCTGTGAACTCTTCACCATCCTGGTCAGGTGGGGATATTGCTGCAAGTTTTTTCTCCTCTTCTTTCTTGGCTAGGATCTCCACCCGTTTTGACCAGAAGAACATCATTAAAACATACTGTACAGCGATGAAGAATATTACAGCCAACACTGTAATCATATTATTAGGCTGCTTCCATAGAATAATCGCCGACGCTATCGCCATCCCAAACACAGGAACTGCTAATGCGGCCAAGACAAGTCTCCGGTTCTGGTATAGTACTTCGATTGTATCCTTCTTCTCTTCACTCAAATCGGTCGCTAGTATAATGGGAAGATACATGAAAAAGGTTCTCATAAATGAGTACTATTGTCGGAGAAGAGTGCTGAACTGTGTAAGGCTAGACAGTGTAACCGCACTCACAATATCCCTCTCTGAGATAATGCCGGCGTATCCATCCTCACCCTCTACTAGGAGGTGAGTGACTCCCTTTGTACGCATAAATCGCATAGCATCAAGGATAGATGTTTCTTTACTCACGGAAATCAGTGGACTAGATATTATAGTCTCTGTTTTGTGAACTCGCGGATCCTTGTATGCAACTATTACCCGTGACAGCATATCCTGTCGGGTGATGATGCCTTCAGGTTTTCCGTTTATAGTGACAATAATACTCCCGATCTTGTTCTCTATCATGGTTCGAGCTGCCTCCTCAACCAAGGTCGATCCCTCGATAGAGATAATATCGTTCATTAAATCGGAGACAACAGTGGGAAACCTAACCAAGGCTAGTCTCCATCCCTCGGGAAGGCTGCGTGGATGAGCGTAGTAGTCGAGTCTACACCCTCGATGATACGTAACTTGTGGAACACGAAGGTGTCTAAGTCTTCAAGCGAGTCAACCTCGACCTTGATGATTAGATCATATTCACCATATGTCGTGATAACCTCTTTTACCTCGGGGAGTTTCTTGACCTGGTGGTATACCAGCGTGTCTTTTGCTGGTTCAACCCTGGCAAGCGTATAACTTGTTACCAATCTACTCGACCTCTAGAATATAGTTAAGATAAAGGATTAAAGGACTTTTATCTCGGCCGCGATTTCCTGGAGTCCCAAATCGTCGAGGATCTTGGTGACGGCCGCGCCGTCCACCTTGATTCCTGTGCTGATCAAGGTCTCAATTCCAGTCGGGGATGCGAGCTGGTCCTGTCTCCATAGGTAGATGATTTTCTTGGTCTCTTCCGCAGAGATTGCTCCCTTGTCGGTTGAGTCAAGGATGACTGATACTAGCTTGTCTGCTAGGTTCTTGTGGAGTGATACGGGGATGGTGTTTATGCTTTCCATTTCTTTCACGATAGTAAGTACTATGCTTATTGAATATATCAACTGGCATGTGGAAAATGCAAAGAAAGTATACTCACACTTAGGTTTTCCCTAATTTGGGATGGTTTTTTCTATGGTTTCTTTAAACGTTTTTTCAATCAGTTTCGCGTATAATATAATTTTTGTGACACATATCCCTTGTAATTTGCATATTCGTGTATAGTTCGTACTCACCCGAAAATCTCTTCAGTTAGCCTATAAAAAACACAAAGAAAGTTAAAGAAAACCTATATGTGGTTGAAGAAATCCTAAATCCTTTATACTTGTATTTATTCTATAAACACATGTCCATGGATATTCTTGATCTCAAAATAGTGAGATGCCTAACAGATGATGCAAGATGCACTTACAAGAAAATAGCGGAGGAAGCCGGGGTAAGTGAGGCGACCGTAAAGAACAGGATCGACAAACTCCAGCAAGAAGGCATAATCAAGAAATTTACGGTAATCATGGACTATCATAAACTTGGCAGAGCAATCAAAGCCTTCATTGGATTAAAGGTCCAGCCAGCGATGCTCTCAGAGATAGTCAAAGTAGTAGAAAAGAATCCGGACGTCCATGTACTCTACAGGACGAGTGGAGATGTGGACCTTCTTATCGAGGTTATTTTCGAACAGATGGAGGACTTGAACAAGTTCCTTGAAACGGAGCTGGCATTGGATGGGATTCTTGGAACGGTAGTTACTATCGTAATTGGCCCGTACAAGCGGTGCCCGTGGACTGGACTCTAAAGCCAGGCGTCGTGCCTAGGCTTCTTTATCTTGAAGATATTTAGTCCCTCAACCTTTGTGTGGTGCTCCTCTAAGCCAACCTTGAACAAGGTTTCAAGGTAGCCCCTGAGATAGGCTGATGGAACCGCTGATCCCTCAACCTTGATCTCGTCCTCAACTCTCTCGAAAGTACCCCATCCGAGGTTTCTGAGCTCGTTGAACACGAGGGGCCAGTTGCCTTTGTTTGTCAGGTTGATACCCCTAAACTCTGGTTTGAGGACCTTTCTCTTCAGAGCCGTCATGCTGCCTACACGGTATATCTCGTGCTCGGATAGCGACTCGAAGACATCCAATAGCATGCCATGGTCCATCAGTATTATCCTGTTCTCCCCGATACGGTAGGTATCTGGGAGCCAGTCGTGCATTGAGAGCTTTTTGAACAGGAGAAGCGCGGTGTGCAGTGCCTCGTCCTTGTTTTTTATGAACATGGTCCGCTCAAGGAACTCAAGGTAGTTATAGAGGTCCTCGTCCATGGCGACTTTAACTTCCTTCATGTGGACTCTGCTCCCTAACCAAACACTAATTGATAAAGGCTACTAAAAACCTGAACGAATAGCCAAATAAGCGATTTTCATTGAAAATATTATGCATAATACGGAAAATCATACACTTCGTTGATGGAAGGTGTACAAGAAAACGTTTTCGACTGTTCAAACATGGAATGAGGGAAAGGGTTACCTCGTTACGAGGCGGGCAGAAATGGGCTTAATGTTGATTATTACCCTTCTCTCGTCTTTCTCCCTTGGGAACCAGAACCTGTTCCTCTGGGCTGGGTGCCAGTAGAGCCACCACCACTCCCATTTCTGCAAAACTTCAGCGTCCGAAGCAAAGCTCGCCTCTCCCGTAATCTCGTAGAACTCACCCCTGCTTGTCCCGGGGAAGGTAAGGAGGACTTTTTTGTTCTTTGCGATGTCCTCGACTTTTTTTGTGTCCTTCTCGGTCGGGAACCAGATGGTTCTATATGGGTTCTCGTTATAGTTGGTCATCTGGCGGGTGTTCTCTTCACTTCCTGAATACGTAGTAAGGAAGACCACCTTCGCCTTCTTGAACGCATCATCCATTCCTAGTATCCTATCCATAACAATCACTCGATGGAAATATAGTGGGAATAATAGATAATAAACTTGGGACTATTTGGGATACTCCGCGACCTCGGGCATATCTACCGGGTCAACGTCGGCTAAAGTTTTCTCCAACCCGCGGAGCCGGTTCCTGAGCGTAACTTCGGTGGTCCCAGCAGCATCAGCCACATCCTTCTGGATGCGCTTGTCGTCCTTGTGCATACAAGCCATGTAAAGGGCTGCCGCGGCTAAACCCCTGGGGTCCTTACCACTTAGACCGTTCCTAGCCTTGGCTTTCCTAAGAATCTCGATAGCGTACTGCTCGGTGTCTCTCCTTAGTTTGAGCTTTGCAGCGATGCTTGGGATAAACTTCATCGGTCCATCAATGGGCATCTTAAGGTTCATCTCACGGAGTATAAGCCTGTAAGTCCTAGCGATCTCCCCGTGCTCCCTCGTTGAGAGCTTGGAGATCTCCTTCAGTGGACGGGGCACCTTTGCCTGCCTGCAGGCAGCATAAATCGTTGCCGCAACAAAAGCGTCGATGCTTCTACCCCTGATAAGATCCATCTTCAACGCTTTCCTATAGAGGACAGCTGACTGCTCCTTGATGTTCTGGGGCAAGTGGAGGGCAGTGCTCATCCTGTCAAGCTCAGCCATGGCGATACTCAGATTTCTACGCCAAGTCTCATCGAACTTGCTCCTGTTATCATAGCGACGTGGCCGGTCCATCTTTATACGTGTCTCGTCCTTCAAGCGGTTGCCGTTTGCGTCCCTATCACCCTTGAAAACCGTTGAGAGCCCCTTGTCATAGAGGGTATAGCTCATCCCGAGGCCGGTCCTCTGCCTGTCGCTTTTCTCCTGTGGGGTGAACGCACGCCACTCTGGACCCATATCAATTAAATCCTGATCAATTACGAGGCCACAGTTGGAGCAAACTGTCTCTCCATTCTGTAGGTCACTCACCAGTGCCGTACTCCCGCACCTTGGGCATTTATTTTTGTCTTCCCTTTGCAGCCTATTCACACCTAAATCTCTTAGCTAATAGAACATAGTATGGATAATTTACCAATACGTAAATTATAAATTTGGTAATCTTTATTTAAGGATTTCGAGGAAGTAGTCTGATGCCAAAACCCAAGGGAACCTGCGGGGCAACCAAGATGAAGATACTAGCTGTCATCAATGTCCACGAGGACTTGGGGAAAAAGAGCTATGGATATAACATCTGGCAGTGCCTCAAAGCGAATTTCTACACGTACATGAACGACAAGGACATCAGGAACGTGTATCACCACCTCAACGACCTGTGCAGCCTTGGATACATCAAGAAATGCCCAAACCTTTCGGATGAGGTCAAGACATGCTACGTGATGACGGATTCGGGCAAAGCGCTAAAGGTAAAATACGCTCCTTTTGTCAATATTCTTGACAAGTGCGAGTTAGCCTGATACCAGTTTGACTGTGTCACCCTTCTTGAAAGGTGACTTTTCCAGTTGAATAACAAGTTCAACGCCGTCATCGATATCCTTTGACGATACTACTTTTCCTTGAACAGCTGTGTTTTGTAAAGATGTGAACTCTAGCCATTGGGTTTGAATTCGCTCAAAGTCCTGAATAAACTCCGCTCCGATCTCGGTGATTACGGAGCTTCCACCCCCGAGCCTACCACCCTTGGACGCGTCAATCAACGGCTCCCCCAGCTTCCCCTCGGCCTTCTTAATCAAACCCCAAGCGTACCGATAGCTCATTCCAAGCTGCTGGCTTGCCTCTTTGAGGGTCCCCGTCTTCTGGATCGTCTTCAAAAGGTTGTAGACACCGGGACCAAACACGTAACCATCATCGGTTTCAAGCCACAGTTTGGATGCTGGACGGGGCTTACTCATGGATATCAATAGAACCCAGTCATCTGGGATTATAACGATACCGAGAGATGATAGAAACCTGTTCCATGTCAAGCCCCCATTTTCGTTATAAAACCATTCTACGTGCTTCAAGACAATAGTTACGGTGACACAGTTGAATACACTTAATGGACTAAGGAAACGCCGAGGGATTACGGGGCTAGAGACTGCAATTATACTCGTAGCCTTCGTCATCACGGCAGCCGCATTTGCCTTTGTTATCCTGAACATGGGATTCCTAACGGCGGAGAAGGCCCAGTCAGTTATCTCGTCAGGTATGGCTGAGGCAACAAGTGCACTGCTAGTTGACAGCGGCGTCGTCGCAACGTTCGCGAACACCACAGCTGGCTTCGATCAGAGTGATATCTGCATGACCAAGCTTACGTTCTACGTAAAGCTGAGCCAGGGCCACAGCCCCATCGATGTCGATGATGGTAGGCTTGTAGCAACGTTCACGAACTCTGTGTGCCACGGAGAACTCTACAACGAAAATGGAACCATCATGACCGGTGTCACCGGGGATGGTGACTCATTACTTGAGGTTGGAGAGAGATACAAGGTAGAAATCGACTTCACGGAAATCCCACTTACAGGAGTTGACCCGAACCCGGCGGACAGGCCGACTCTTTACACGCACCCCTATGAATCATTCAGGGTGGAGCTGAGACCAAGTGAAGGCGCGGTTCTCACAATATCCAGGGATGTCCCGGCGGTCTACGTCGCGGTCATGAACCTGGACTAAAACCTCCATTTTTCCTAAGATTTTATTACATTAATGCATCGCATAGATTCCATGATTGAATCAGATGCTTTTCTCGGTATACGGGTCATAGATATGAGCCGTGTACTCGCCGGCCCATTCACAGGCATGTTACTCGCGGATATGGGAGCCGAGGTAATCAAACTAGAGATACCGGGAAAGGGCGACGACAGCCGCCAGTTTCCCCCATTCATCGGCGATGAGAGCATGTACTATGTGAACCTTAACAGGGGAAAGAAGAGCATCACCATCAACCTCAAAACAGAGAAAGGAAAAGAAATCTTCAGAGACCTCGTCAAGGAAAGCGATGTGGTCCTTGAGAATTTCAGACCAGGAACGATGGACCGGCTTGGCTTGGGTTACGAGGATTTGAAGAAAATCAACCCCCGAATAGTCTACGGCGCAATATCTGGTTTCGGGCAGACTGGACCATACAAAACAAGGCCAGGATACGATATCATAGGGCAGGCGATGGGTGGACTGTTAAGCATAACTGGTTGGCCCGGTGGGCCACCAACGAGGTCAGGGACCGCTATTGGGGATATTCTGAGCAGCCTATTCTGCACAATCGGCATACTCAGCGCACTAAAGGTCCGTGAGCAGACTGGGGAGGGGCAACTGGTTGATGTTTCCCTCGTTGACAGCGTGTTCGCTGCGCTTGAGAACATCCCCCAGATGTTCTACGTGAAAGGCCATGTCCCGGAGAGGATTGGCAACAGGTACGAGTTCATCTACCCTTACGACACGTTCAGGACAAGAGACGGGTGGGTGGTGATTGGGATAGCCAATGATAGCCTCTGGGCGAAGTTCCAGAAAGCAAGTGGTCTTGATTTGGGGAACGACACCAGATTCGATTCTAACCCAAAGAGGGTTGAAAACCATGCCCCATTGAAGGAGATAATTGAGGAATGGACTGCAGGCTACTCCAAGGATGAGGTTGTGGACATCCTTATCGAGAACGGAATACCGGGGTGCCCAATCTACGATATAGAAGAAGCGTCCAACGACCCACATATCGGGGGAAACAGGGAAATGGTCTTGGACCTAAATCAACCAGGACTGGGGACAGTGAAGGTGCAAGGAAACCCGATCAAGATGTCCGATACAAACCCCAAGCCAAGAGGCCCAGCCCCTAGTTTGGGAGGTGACACCTTCGAGATTCTCAGTCAAATCATCGGGTTATCCAAAGAAAAGTACGACGAGCTCAGAGAAAGGAAAGTGGTCTGATGTACAGGTCCGAGGACAGAAAAAAGACGGAGAAAATGAACGAGATAACCGCCTCAGTTCGTAGTTGTATGAACTGCGAGCTAGCCCAAACTCGGACAAAGGTGGTAATTGGAGCAGGGAACTTGGACTCCAAGATAGTTCTTGTAGGTGAGGCTCCTGGAAGAAAGGAGGATGAGTCCGGTCTACCATTCGTTGGATCGGCAGGAAAGCTTCTCGACAACCTGCTCGCATCGGCTGGGCTGGTCAGGGATGATGTTTTCATCGGTAACATACTCAAATGCAGACCACCGAAGAACCGACGCCCAAAGAAGACGGAGGTTAAAGCATGTGAAGGGTACCTGATGAAGCAGCTTGAAGTAATCAAGCCGGTGGTGATTGCACACATGGGTAACAGTGCCCTCTCATATTTCCAGGAGAGACTCGGGCTGGAAAAACAGGTAATCGGGGATGTTCACGGGGAGGTGTTTGATGTCGAGACATCTTGGGGAAAAGTGAAAATGGTTCCCCTGTATCACCCAGCTGCGGCAATATACCGTAGGCATCTTCTGCCTGAGCTGGAAGAGGATATCAAAAAGTTGGGTATGCTAGTATCTTAATCACATACGTTGAGGGGCATCTATTCCCAGTACTTCCAACGTGTTACGTAGGGTTATCCTGGTAGCCTCAACCACCTTGAGCCTAGCTCCCTGCAGTCCTTCTGTCTCCGCCTTGAGTACACTCTGGGTAGCGTAGAAGCTGTTGAACTTGTCAGCCAGCGTGTTCGCGTAAGCGGTCAAGTTGCTGGGCTGGAGTTCCTCGGCTGCCCTCTCGAACACCTCGGGGAACTGTGCAAGCAGGTTAACCAGCTCACGCTCCTTTATCGCGTCCATCTCACCGTATCCGGGTTCAGGTACCTCGGTAGCCCGTTTCAGGATGTTGCATGTTCTTGCGTGGCTGTACTGTATGAACGGTGCACTGTTTGTCTCGAAGTTCAACGCCTTCTCCCAGTCAAATGTAACCTGTTTCTGGGGGTCAACACTCAACAACGTGAATTTAACCGCTCCAAACCCAACCATTTCGCTGATTGACTGCTTCTCTTCCTCAGATAGCCCTGGGTTTCTCTTGTTTACTTCCTCGTACGCAATCTCCGAGGCTTTACTGAGCATATCGTTCAATGTGACATACCGCCCCAGCCTTCCAGCCATTCTCACCCCCGGGAGTTTAACGTGCTCGTAAGGGTAGTGAAGCTGATTATCGGCCATATGTGTTTCACCGATTGCCGCCAGAGCGATTCTTAGCTGTAACTGGGCAAGAGTCTGCTCTGTTCCTATGACGTTGATTACCTTGTCAGCGTGACTGAACTTGTCGATGGTGTAAGCCATGTCTCTGAGTGTGTACAGGGTTGTCCCATCGCTTCTTACGAGAACCAGCCTAGGTATCTCGTGCTCAGGGTGGAGACCCCCCCGCTCTTTTAGACCCAGATCCTTTGCGATCTTGTCGCAGTCAAGTATCTTGGCGCCCATATCATCGATGACGTAACCTGAAGCCAGCAGTTTCTGCAACACGTCATCGGCTGCCTTGGCCCAGACTAGGTCTGACTCGAAGTCGAAGCTGTCGAATGCTATACCTATCTTGCCCAGGCTGTCCTCGAACCCGTTGAGGCAGTACTTGATCTGGGTTCTCACCTCGTCTACGGTTGTCTTGTCGTTGTTCTCGTAGAGAGTGTTGATTTTCACCATCTCGGCTATCGGGTCAGCGATCTCGGTCAAGACCAATTCAAGTTTCTCGTAAAGACCCGGGTACTTTGCCTTTAGCTCGCTTGCAGCGATGAGGTACTTGTCGATCTCCTCCTGTGCCTCCTGGGCCTCGTAGACCCTGCCGTTTTCCTCGGCTTCCCGTAGGGCTTTTCTCTGTGTCCTGAGCTCGTTTATTACATTGAAGGAGGCGTAGATTGTTCCGATCCATAGCTCTGCTTCACCTTCCGGCTCTGGTTTTCCAAGTAGTTTCCAGCCGTAGGTGGTCATGGCGACCTGCCTGCCCATATCGTTGACTAGGAAGTGGATGATAACATCGTTTCCCCGCTTCTCAAGTAGGCTGGCTAGGCTGTCTCCGATGATGCTGTTCCTGGCGTTTCCGATGTGGATGGGGCTGATGGGGTTGGCGCTGGTGTGCTCAACCATGACCTTGCCTGGGTTCTCGGTCTTGAGGAACCCGTACTCCTTGTCGAGGTCGAGTATTGACTCTAAAACGAGCTTGTTGTAGTGCTCTGGATCGACGTGGAAGTTTACGTAGCCGCTTACTGCCTCAGCTTTCCTGACTAGCTTGCTGTCGCCCACTGGAACTTTTTCTGCCAGCGTTTCCGCGATTTTCATCGGGGACTGCCTCAAGACCCTCGCCAACTGGAAGCATGCTGGTGATGAAAGCTCCCCCATCTCCGGGTTTGGGGGTAGGCTATACTTTGATTCTGGTAGCTCCGTGCCTGAATAGGCTGTTTCTAGTGCCTTCTCCAGTAGCGTTTGGCATTCTCCGCGTAGTTCTGCGAGGGGATTCATAGTTCAGTCTCCTTTACGGATGTCTATTGGATAGCGGGAATGCGATTTATAAGTTTGTTACAATATCGCGATTGCGTTCCTGGTTACTATTGGTTTTAGTTCTATGGAACAGATGGTAATGTTTAGGAGTTGTAGCCGAACAACCAGTATTTCGGTGACAAGGCTATGAGTGGCGGGCCCGGCAGGATTCGAACCCGCGGTCTCTGGCTCCGGAGGCCAACGCATTATCCGCTATGCTACGGGCCCGCGATTTCTATAGGAATAGGAGCCAGCTTAAAGGATTACTGAGAAAAAGAGGATCAGAGGTTTTTCCTCTTGGAAAGGGCATACGCAGCCGCAGAGACACCAATCAGGGCAAATGCTCCTGGGATTGGTATTCCACCACCTCCTGATTCAGGTTCGGGCTCTGTCTCCGGTTCTGGTTCTGGTTCGGGTTCCGGTTCAGGCTCGGGCTCGGGCTCGGGCTCGGGCTCGGGCTCGGGCTCGGGCTCGGGTTCCGGTTCGGGCTCAGGTTCAGGCTCCGATGCTTGCACCTCGTATGTTAGTTCCTCTGTAACCGAGTTGCCTGCAAGGTCTGAAATCTCTGCCCTAACGGTCTCGCCATCCTTCATCTCATCCTCAACGACAAAGTGCTGCATTGGTCGATCAAGAGTGAATGGTACTTGACCGAACATTGGAGTAAACTCCACGGGTATCTCAGTCCAAGTTTCTCCATCTGAGGATTTGGTCACCTTGACGTGCCCGATACCCCATCCGGAGTCGCTGATGGTTAGCCTCGGGAACTCTGTCTCCGCTGTAAGATACACCTCTGGATCGGTAGTGTCAGCTTCCGCCTGGAAGGTGGAGTCAAAGATAGTCTCGGTGGGGATATCGTAGTATGCCTTGACCACGTAGTGGTCAGCTGCCTCGTGGACGGTTGTAGACTTGGGAGTCTCGCCTACCCATGTGTATGATTCGATGTCCTGTTTCTTGGAAACCTTGAAAACAAGCTCTAGGTCGTTGATGGTTCTTTCCTGGTGATTCTCAACGTGGGCGGATACCGCTGCGGTTGACCCATCGTTCACCGTCTTGTAGTAGTAAAGCAGGTCGCCCAGCTCGATGCTGTTGGCGTTCTCGTTCATGTTAGCTAGAGCAACCTCGTCCAGGGTCACGGTTCCATCAGAGGATACCTCGATCCATCTATAACCATGATAACTGATCTCAGGCAGGCTTCCACCTAGTGTTGTGGTAACAACAAAGTGTGTGTCGTCATTCATGACCCAAATCATGTCCCTGTGGACGTGCCCAGAGACGACGAGGTTGACATCGTTCGTGTCGATCAACTTCACCATGTCGGTTGCGTATGTACTAGCCTGCTTGATCTTGTCACTGGCCCATAGGCCACTGTCCCACCAGCTGTAGTAGAGCTTCCCCAGCCATGATTCTTCATCTGACCATGACGCGGTAAACTCTCCGCCTGTGATCGCTCCACCGTCATCCTCGTACTCGACGCTGAATAGTGGGTGGTGCCACCCGAGGATGGATACCTTATCGGAGTTAGCTTTTAGGACGCTGTCAGCCCAGGCGATTTCTTCGGGTACGACGAAACCGTTGCTCTGGCTGTCCATAGCGATGAATATGAAATCACCAATTGTGATGGTGTAGTTGTCCTTGCCAGCGTACTGCTGGTAGATTGAGTTCCCCGCGCCCTGGTGGTCGTGGTTCCCCGGAAGCAGGTAGATGGGTATCTCGGCGTGAGTCATTGTCTCCTGCTGGTTTACCCAGGCGGATGCGATCGTCTCGACATCGACAACGTCACCTGTCACGATGACCATGTCGGGGTTCAGGGCGTTCATCTCGTAGATGAAACGGTTGAAGAACTCCTTGCCGTATGGCTGGTGGACGTCGCTGATCTGCACTATCTTGAGCCCAGATGGCTCCCCGTCCATGAGCCAGACGCAGTTTGACTGGGTGACGGTCTTGCTGTTATATGATAACTCAAGGTCATACAGGTCCGGTACCGCATCCGTTGGGATGTTAAACTCCAGTACCCATCCTTTACCATCGGTATGTTCACTGGATTCAAGGGTGCACGTGTAGGTGTTCAACTCGTCGCTGATGGTAGCGGCGAAACCTGAAGCCGTGTTTTTTGCGTCCAGTTCAACGGTTAAAACATAATCAGTTACGGGGTCTGGTATCCCGGGTAACGGGTACATTATCGGGTCGTTCACCGGTGCCGCAGTGAATGCTAATAGCATCCCAACTGGTAGCAAAGTGAAAACGACTACAAATGTGAGTATAGCTCGTTTAAGATTCATGTTTAACAATGAGGCTGCGCTGATACTATAAAGTTTTCAAAGTGGAGTATAGAGACTATTTCTTCTCTATCCCGCATAGCTCCGGGTAGTTCTTGTGAAGAAGCTGCTGGGCGCTCTCAACGATCTTGGGTCCAACGCCCTTGACTTCCTTTAATGGTCCTAGTAGCCGCTTTGTTTTGCCTGATGCGCTTGTCTTGACCTCGGCGCTGGCGAACTCCATTATCACCCTGTATGGGGTCTCGAAGGTGTTCAGCAGGTCCTCTGCTAATGTGGTTCCTATCTGGGGTAGCCCTGATAGCAGAAACTGTTGCTGCTGGTGCATTGGGAGGCTACGGTTTATGCTCCTGAGTTGGATGACTCTGTCCTGCTTTGCCTGCTCCCGGTATGCCAACCGGTGAAGAAGTATTGCAGTAGTCTCCGGGTCGTCTGTTGGTATGATGGATACACCATACTCCAGCGCGAGGCTGCTCAACGCGCCGTAGATGCTGCTCTGTTTCATCCTGCTCCGCTTGAGGGCTTTCTTCATCTGTCCCTCCAAGATAATGACTGGTTTCTCGTAAATCTCGGCCATCCCCTTAGCCTGGCTGAACACTCTGCCGTCCTTCATGCTGCCGATGAAGTCAGAAGCATCCTTTCTCTCCACTCCAACTCTGTCACTCACAACGTAATCGCATACGTCTAGTGGTTTGATGTCAACAGCGAACCCGTTGAACTTGAAATAGTTGATGATGTCCTTGCGCTTGGACGCCTCGTTGCTGTCCACACAGATATTTAACTGCTCACTCATTGCCTTCCACCTCGAATGATAACTTGACCTTTCTCGCTTCCTCAGCCCCCTTGAGAGTCTTGACGAACCCGAGAACCACGTTCTTCATCGCCTTCCTAATGAAGTTGTTCATGGGCACATCAACCCCGTTCACCTTGAGGACTCCATCATGTCTGAACCCGACGCACTGCTCTAGTTTTGCCTCCCCTGCTAGTAGAGCCTTACCCATCTGCCTACAATCGTCATACCCGCAACTTTGGCAGTCCAATCCCGGGAGCATCGGGAAAGCTCTCTCCTCGACGATGTCCGCTAACTTAGTTGACTCCTCAATAGTCAGTGCTTCTCCAGTGTACTTTGATTCAGGGATCTTGACCACCGCTATCTCCAATCCATTTGACAGCTTCTCAAGGTCTCCATCCTCCCTTGGGACATTTATCCTTGCATGGGTGTCCACAGTCTTGAAGCCCTCGATGACCAAGTAGTCGATTGCCCCCAGCTTCTCGGCTGCCTGATGTAAGTTGAGTTTCTGGTCAATGAAAACCGCTGTGGTGTTCTCCTGCAGGATTCCAGTCGCCACGCTTCCGGCTTCCCTGTGCCTGCTTGTGTCCTTTCCTGGCGAGTCGAGGACAATGTCGTCCGCAGTGTGCTTCAGGGTGCCAACCTTGTAGCCTCGTGAGGTTAGCTCCTTGACGAGGGCTTCCACGACGCTGGTTTTGCCGCTGTTCTTGAAACCAGTGACTGAGACGGTCTTTGGGGGCATGGGATGAATAGCTGCTTGGCTGTTTTTATCCTTACCCTACCGTTAAATCAGTGGGGAGACACATGTGAATAGATGGTGTCCCTAACTTTCCACGGTGGAGTAGACGAGATCGGCGGAAACAAGATTCTCCTCAAGGACAAGGACACCAAGATATGGTTTGACTACGGGCAGAGCTTTGACAGCGGAACGGAATACTTCGTCAACTGGCTTCAGCCTAGGCGTGGAAACGGTCTTCGTGATTACTTTGAGTTTAACATGCTCCCAGAGATACCTGGGCTTTACGCGGAGAAAATGCTCCAGGAGACCGAGTTAAAATATGAGACACCAGTCTATCAGGGGGTATTCATCAGCCACGCCCACGCAGACCACGTGAACCACCTCAAGTTCCTTGACCCGACGATCCCGGTGAACACGGGTGTGGGCACCAAGTTCTTCATGGACGCTATGGAGAAGACTAGCAGCTTTGCGGATTATGGGGTGCATGATTACAGGGGTTTCAGGACAGGGGACGTGGTCAATGTTGATGATATTGAGCTTCGTCCCATTCACGTTGACCACAGCATCCCAGCCGCGTACGGTTACATCATCTACACCAGCGAGCAGACCATCGTGTACTCTGGGGACATGCGCGTCCACGGTTCCAGGAGCGAGATGACAAAAGAGTTCATACAGGCAGCAAAGGAAGCTGAGCCGGATGTTATGATATGTGAGGGAACCAGGATGGTGAGGACTGGTAACAGGAGGCACCTGAGTGAGCCGCAGGTATCAGCGGGGGTGAGGAAGGTCTGTGAGGAGGCGGAGGGTAAGCTCGTGGTCTGGACCCAGCCCAGTAGGGATGTGGACAGGTGGCGCACCTTCTACGAGGCAGCGGTGGACTGTGGTAGGACCATGGTTATTCACCCTAAGACTGCTCTTCTCCTGGATACTCTGGTGCAGGATGAGCACCTTGACATGCCAGACCCGTTGAGCGACGATAACATCAAAGTGTATTACAGGAAAAAGAAGTCACGCACTTACTCGGAGAAGGATTACTTCAAGTGGGAGCGCAAGTACTTGGACAGGATCGTGACTGCTGAGGAGATATACGATTACCCAAAGGACCACTTGGTTAACCTTGACTTTTACAATTTCGCTGAGCTCATAGACATAAGGCCTGTTGAGGGCAGTCATTTCATCTATAGTATGAGTGAGCCTTTCACTGAGGAGGATATCGAGGCGGAGATTCTACGGAACTGGCTGGGGCACTTTGGGTTGAAGTACCACCAGTTGCATGCTTCTGGGCATATGAGTCGCTCTGATCTCAGGGAGGCGTTGGATATCGTGAAGCCTGGGATGGTTTTTCCGGTGCACACGCAAGGCGCGAACAGGTTCACTGAGATATATCCAAGGGTTGTGCCGCCGAAGAAGGGTTTCGATTACGAACTCTAGGATTCTCGTGTTTTTAGTCTGAGAATTACATATGTTCCGACAAGTGCTAACCCGATTACCAGTGCCCTAGTAGCCAATGTGTCGAGTAGGAATATGACGGTCAGGGTTACGGCTGTCCATGTCATGATCAATGCTTTTCGTTTGCTCTGCTTTGTCATGCCATCGCCGTCGCCGTACTCTTCCACGATGGGTCCGAGTTGTGGGTGGTTGATAAGCCAGTCGTGGAACCGTTTGCTGCCCCGGTAGTAGCAGTACGCGGATAGGAGGATGAAGGGCGTGGTGGGCAGGATGGGTAGGAATATGCCGATGATGCCCAGTGCCAGTGATACGGTGCCTACGATGTTGTAGAGTATTTTGGCGGGCATAGGGTACTGGTGCGGGTTGTGGCTTTTAACTTGAACTAGTGACTGTGGATAAGGCTGGAAAAAAAATGGTGGGTGTTTTATCTCATGTGGGACTGTTTTGAGTATGGACCCGGTTCTTGTTGAGCTTCGGGAAGAACTCAGGGACAGAGTTGACCCGCATACGAGAGATACATCGCAGAGGTTCTTCAAGGAAAAGGTGACCGCCTACGGGGTGAAAACCAAGCAGGTGAACCTGATTGCCAAGGATTACTTCAAGCGGGTGAAGGACAGAGGCAAGGATGGTGTGTTTGGGCTCTGCGAGGAGTTGTTCGAGTCGGGTATGCTTGAGGAGTCCTTCATCGCGTGCAAGTGGAGTGCCTACTTGGGCGAGTACGAGGAGAAGGACTTTGAGGTGTTCGAGGGCTGGGTGGAGAAGTACATTGACAACTGGGCTACTTGTGATACGTTGTGCAACCACACAGTTGGGGGTTTCATGGTTCAGTACCCAGCCTTTTTGGAGCGGTTGATCGGGTGGGCTCACTTGGATAACATGTGGATGAGACGGGCTTCGGCGGTCTCACTGGTTGTACCGGCAAAGAAAGGGTTGTTCCTTGATGAGGCGTTCAGGATCGCGGATATCCTGATGGATGAGAAGGAGGACTTGGTGCGGAAGGGGTTTGGGTGGCTCCTCAAGGAGGAGAGCCGGACCCGGCGGGATGAGGTGTACGAATACGTCCTCAGCAAGAGATCTGTAATGCCTCGCACCGCTCTCCGCTACGCCATCGAGTTGATGCCGCAGGATATGCGGAAAGAGGCGATGAGGAAGCCTACTCCATCCTGAAAGCCCGGTTTGGGTTCAGGATGAACGGGGGCAGGTGTCCTGCGAGGTTGCTGAAGGGTAATACCTCGGGTTTGATGTTGATGCCTAATTCGTCCACCATGTAGTCCCGTCGTTTGATGATCCTGTCCCATGCCTCGGGGTACTCCTCCATGAACCTGTTTCTGGTGCCCTTGTCGCCGATGGCTATGCCGTCCTCGGTGTTGATTGTGAAGTACTCGGTTCCGGTGCCTGGGATGACGTCAACCTGTATCGCCATGCCTGGTTTGATCCTGTCCTTTGAATCCTCGTAGATGGGGCTGTTTACCCACTCGTCGAGCCCGATGAGGTGACCGGGGTTGAGTTCAACTCCGTAGAATGGGTCACCGATCTTGTCATGGACTGCCTTGTACAGGTCTCCACCCGTTGTGCCGATTCCCATCAACTCGTACCATGCCACTATTGCCTCGAAGTATGGAGCCGCCAGCTTCTCAACGTAGTCGCTGATCTTGCCTGGTAGCTGGGATTCGTGTTCGATGAGCCATCCCGCACGGCAGTTGAGGGCACCAACCAACCCGTAGGCTGTGGTGAAGGCTTCTCCCCTCTGGATGACCTTACTTGACGGGCTGGGTAGTCCGATCCAAGCTCTTTCCCCGGTGCTGAGCATGAGGTGCGCGCTGTGGGGGTACCCATTGATGTTCATTAGCCTGACTGCCTCATACTCGGTCATGCCGGGTTTGATGTTAAATACCACGTTCCTGACCGCTTGGCTGGTGAGGGTTGCAGCGTACTCGTACATTGCTAGCTGCTCAACCTCGTTTGTCGCCCTCAGCCCGTTGGTCTGGTGCATGAAAATCTCGGTGGCGTTCCTGACATCACCCGAGACAACGCGCAGGGTGTCAACGAGGTAGCTGGGCACCTCCATCCAGTTGTCGGGGGTCTCGGTCTCTTGACTGGAGTAGTACTTCCAGCCAGCTACGCCTACGCTGCTGTTCCTAGTCATTCCAGTGTCTTGGAGTACGTCTTTCAATGGGCTGCTCCTTGACCGGTCCTGCCCGAGTAGGCTGAAGGGCTGGTAGAGGACGGGCTGGAGGTGTTCCTTGATGGGTGATACCTCAAGGTACCCCATGCCCTCGTTTCCAACCATGATCCATTGCTCATCGCCGTTGATGTCAACGACGAGTGCTGCTTCCTCGAAACGGGGATCGAATCCTGTCAGGTATGCGATGTTTGCGTTGTGTTCCCTATCACCATAAACGAATACGTGAGAATACTCTCCGCTGCACATCAACCGGAGCTTTTCGAGACGCCTGAGATAGATGTCTTCAGTTAACCATGGTTCAGTGGTAGGTAATCCAAAGTCGGATAAGCTTAGGTCTGCAAGAACAGCTCGACGAGTCATAGATGAAGAATAGGTTGCGGAGTTAACAGTTTAACTATCTCTCAGTAGTCCATACCACATCTCGTCGTGCCATTTGTCGTCATGGTAGAACCGTTTTCTAAGAGTTCCTTCGTGTTTGAAGCTAGTTTTCTCCAGAACTTTGATTGAGCCGATGTTTTCAGTGTCAACAGTTGCCTCAATCCTAACCAAACCAAGTGTTTCGAAACCGTACCCGATAATGGTCCGAACCGCTTCGGTCATGTACCCTTTCCCCCAGTGCTCCTTGAGGAGGTCGTACCCGATCTCGGCTCTCTTGTGGTCTTTGGAGTATGAGTACAGCCCTATTGTTCCAATCGGTTCACCGTGGTGCTCGATCATCACCCTGAACCTGTCCTCCCCGCCCGGCTTCATGAACCGCTCGTACAGCTCAACTGCTTCTTCCCTCGTCTTGAGGTCCGGGTACTCGCTGTATTGGTTGGTCTCGCTCCGGCTGAAAAGCTCGTAGATGAAATCAATGTCCTCCTCGATGATCGGTCTATAGCTGAGCCTTTCGGATGTAAGAGTCGGGGTTTCCATGAAGAGAATGGGAAAGGTGGGGCTAAAAACCCTGATGGCATAATATTCTGATTGACAGGAAATCCTGTCATTCTGGACCAGTCAAAAAGGGTTAAAGCTTGTCATTGATAGCGGTTCATGAGAGAAATGCAACGGGACAAGATTGAGAACGTGGTCTTGAGGGCGCTTGGTCATGGGGAGCGCAGGAGTATTCTCAGGATAATCGTGTCCAACCCAGAGGGGGTCCGGTACAGTGACATCCTCGGGGAGACAATGCTGACAACCAGCAAGCTCAACTACCAGCTCAGGGAGCTGGAGGGATTCATAGGAAAAGAGGACCAGATGTATGTTCTCACGGAGCTTGGAAGGAAAGCCGTTGGAGTCCTCGATTACATGGGAAGTGACCAAAACGGAATCGACCTCGGTCCATCGGTGGAGGGGGAGCGACGCAAGTACGTCAAGAGGGTCCTGAACAAGGTCTTCTTCATCCTGATGCTCATGTTCGCCGTGGGTCCAATCGTGACAACCTTTTTCTACATCTACGATCCATCAAGCGGTCTTACCGGGCAGCTATTGATACTGGTTTACGCTTTAAGCGGGGTTTTCATCTATGGTTTGGACAAGATGAGACGCGGAAGCCCCGAGTACGTGATAAGCTTCGTGGAGTGGCTTGACTGGAAGTTCTTCAACTGGAAGGGCAACGACGAGTTCAAGGGAAGGAAAACCTTCATACTCACCGCGATGGGGTTCGTACTAGGCTTGCTATTTGGCAGCCCCGGAGCAGGACTATTAATTGGGCTGTTCCTCGGGGCAGTGATTGAGATATAATTAACCAAAGAACGCGCTGAGGCTCTTCTGCTGTGGTCGCCCAACTAGCTGGTCGAAGCTCATATCAAGGGCGTCCAGTAGCTGCTCGAAGGTGCTCTCAAGGTACTCCTCGTACTTTTTGATGTCAACGTCCTTCGCCTCGGCTATTATGCTGGGCTTCACGTCATTCTTCGTGACAACATATCGGATGATGTCACCCTGCGCGATCTCGTATCCCATCTCCTCCAACATCCTGCCAGCCTTGACGTGCTGCGGGTTGGTATCATACGCCTTCAACGGCTTGCCCAGCTGCATCTGGAATGCGACCTCATCGATCTTGAACTCTTTCTCTTTGAGCCGCGTGTGCACCTCGGAAACCAGTCCCTTGATGTTCTCCTTGGCTGCGGGGAATTCTTCCTCGTTCTGGACCTCGCTGAGAATCTTTGTCAGCTCATCGAAAGCGTTCTTGAGTATCGGCGGGATGTGACGCTTCTTGCCCGTCAAGCCCTTGATGTCCATCCTGCCGTCCTTGTAGACGCCTAGATAGTTCTTCTTGCGCTTGCTGAAAATGGCGTACCTGTATGTTTTCTCGACCTCAAGGTCGATCCCGAGGGCATCATCCGCCCATTTCACCAGCTTATCGGTCTGCTCCTTTGATGGGTGGTTAAGGAAAACGCTGTCAGTGTCACCATAAAGCACCTCGACGCCCATCTCCTCGCTGATCCTCCCCGCTTCAGCCATCGCGAACCGTCCAACCGCAGCCGTGCTCTCCGCCAGTGGTGGGCAGTACAACGGGAAGCTCTCCGCCCCGAAAACCCCGTACGAGGCGTTGAGGAAGACCTTGAGGGCTTGCTGGGTGACGTGGTAGAAAAACCGCTGGTCCTCAGTGAGGCTCATGTCCTTTGCCTTGGGCTTGTACCATAGGACTCTGAGGTCTCTGAGGCTGCCGATGAGCTCGCTTGTCATCCCGTTCCTGTGAGTGCACGCCCAGTGGGCCGTGCCGGGGATGAGGTTATCCTTGCAGTCCTCGTGTTTGCAGAGCAACGTATCATAGCTCAGGTTCCAGTTACGGATAGCCGACGGGTACAGTGAGGCAAAGTCTACAACGGTTACATCGAAGTGAATACCAGGCACCGGGTCACGCACCATTCCTCCTTGGTACTTTTTACCCTTGATCATAGCCTCGGTTGTAGTGCCGCCTTTGTGAAGGATGATGTCCTGTGTGTTGGGAATCAGCCAGTCTTCCTGCCGGTGCATGAACTCCATCAACGCCAGAATCCACCTGCTGACGCCGAAACGGCTCAGGTCCTCCAGAATCATCTTGCTGATGCGCTGGAGCATGACCATGAGGTTCATGACAAGGTTGTCGTTGAACTGGGTTAACTCGTAAGTGATGAAGCTGTCCTGCATGCAGTACTCGGCCATGTCCCGCATGTTCAGGTTGTTGAAATCCACCTTGATCTTACCCTTGTCAAGAATGCCCATGGTGATATCGTCGAGGCTGAACTCCCTGTAAGCGTTACCGAACGCGTAGCCTTGGATTGATCTGTTCCTGAAGAACTGGTAAAGGTCGATGTGCACGCCATTGGTTAGGAAAGCGAAGCGTCTACCAAGTGTAATTGGTATATCAGCGTCTGGTACGCCAAGGTTTCTAGCCCTGTTTTTGAGGCACTTGAAATCGAAGTCATCGCCGTTGAATGTGAGCACAATGGGGTACTCGTCGATGATCCTAAGGGTCTCCTCGATGACCTCGCGTTCGGTATTGAACTGATGGACCTCGTCAGCACCCGGGACCTCGGTAACTTTCTCGCCGGTGTTAAGGTCATCAAACATGATGACCTTTCTAAGCCCATCCGATCCAGCGAAACCAACAGTGATAATGGGATCAGTCGCTTCGTCCGCGTTTGGCATCCTGTTCTGTACGCTGGGGCGGACCTCGATATCAACCGCGACGCGTCTGATATCCGGTATTGGGGCCTGCAGCAGCCTAGCCCAGTCCTTCATGGGCTCCTTAAACCGCTCCTCCGTGTTCACCAATACATCGTTGAACTGCTGCTCGATGTCCGGAGGCAAGCTCCAGTCATCAGGCCTTAGATCACCGTTAACCACCCTGTAAGGCATCCCCGGGACCAAGCCCTTATCATAGACATAGCAGGCGTAGTACCTGATCCGGTTCTCGAATGACTCGTCCATAGAGTTCCTGATATTAATGATGCTCAACGGGTCCCCGGCGAATACCTTGGTGACCTGTATATCCTTCTCCTCAAGGGCGTCGTATTTTTCGACTTCCTCGAACCCTTTGAACCCCTCGTTCCCGGTGACGCGTCTGTTCTTCTCGATCTCGGATGGGGGCTCTTTTGATAATAGGTATGGTAGGTGACCCGTGTTGTCGTACCAGAGGAAAATGTCCTCGGACTCGGGCTCGTAGAGTCTGACATACGCCTTCCTGTTCTGGCCATCATATCCAGCCGATAACAGGTAGACAGTACCCGTGTTATCCGGGGCAAGCCTGCCCCTGACGTTCATTACTTCCTCGGCGCTCATGGTCACCAGTCGCCCATACTAGGGGACCGCGTATTATAACATTAGCTTCAGGTATCCAAACGTACTCACAAGAAGTGATTACCGGATGTAAACTGACCTTATATGCAGTGACTCGTTCCAAACCGTATGGAAGCTTTAACTCAAAGTGAACAAACAGAGGAAAGGATCGGTTTAAGGGCTGTGGTCCTCGGTGGCTTGCTCTCACTTCTCTTCAGCGGCATCAATGGATACCTTAGCATCAACATGGGATGGAACTTTGGGTACGGGGCGATAGCAGTAATGATCGGTTACAGCCTGTTCCATCGAATGCAGGGAGGTAGCACCCGTAAAGAGTTGAGCTTCCTAATGATTTCAAGCGTCAGCCAAATGGGTATCTACAACACCCTTGGATTCATTCTATACATGCTGGAAACAGAGCCAAGGGCAAGCTATCCATCCTGGATCGCACCGGCTAGGGATGTTATTCTCGCCAAGGACCTGAGCCTGCATCACTGGATAGGGCCAATAGGGTTCCTTGCATTCGCGTTGTTCGTAAGTCTAGTCGGTGGAGTCATCTACTACACGGTGCTCAAGGACAAGCTGGTAGATAACCCCAAGATGGTGTGGCCCAGCCAGTCCGCCAACTGCACCCTGGTTGACGCCTGCATGGAGGGAGGCAACTCAGCTAGACTCGTGGCATACGCCGCAGTAGTCGGTTTCGTAATCACCCTGGTCCAGCACCTCTTCACATTGTGGGGTTTTGACCTCACGAAGCTGGACCTCTCCATGTACCTACCGGAGGGCGGAATCCTCGTTATCTCGCTGAGCCTGGGATTCGCCGCCATCGGCTACCTGATAACCCCGAAAACCACTCTGAGCCTCCTCGGCACAGGGTTGATCACCTATCTCTTCATTACACCAGAGTTAACTCGTAGAGGACTCCTTGCCCCAACCGGTGACTCGATGGCCCTATACAACGAGTTCATGCTAAACTACGCCATTGGACCCGCCATCGGGATACTACTCCTTGGAGGAATCCTCCTATCCGTAGTTATGCTAGCAAAGAAACGCCTCACAAACAAGGAGGACGATCCCACCGAGGAGACACTAGGATACGTGGAGCTGTACAGGCTCTTCGTGAGTGGCATACTTGGAAACAGAACATACACGGTATTGGTGCTCGGAATCTTTACTCTAATGGCGTCGATCGCCTACGTGTTAAACCCATTCGCGCCCCTACCTCCGACCTTCGCCGTGCTATTCACCGCCTACTGTTTCTTCGTCGCCGGGTTCCTGGAGGCGATATTCATCACCAAGATGCAGGGCGAGACAGGGATGGGTATGGGGATAGGCTCGATCCTCTTCTACGACCTGCCTATCTTCGCCGCTGGGTACCGTGCATTCGCCGGATACTGGATGTACCCATATCTCAGACCCAACCCATGGGTAGGTGGAGGAACTCTTCCTTACTACAAGTACCGAGAGGAGACCCAGGTAAGCTGGAAGGAGATCATGATCGCGAAGATAGTGGGCTGGGTTCCAACCTTCTTCTTCAGCGTATTCCTGACCTTTGTCTTCTGGAAGTACGTCGGATTCGGCACCGAGATGATGCCAGCGGCTGGGCTGATACAGGCTAAGACCTACATCACAATGCTCGCCACGGGTGATTTCTCGACAGTTCTAAACCCGACGACTTTCCTTGCCGGAGGAGTCCTGGGGGCTCTGGTTGAGGTGTTCACCCCTCTGAGCATGATGGGTATTGGGATGGCGTTGTTGTTCCCCCCACATTATATCATTCCATTTGGGGTAGGTGGAATAGTTCGGGTCTATACTCAGAGAAAGTATGGCGAGGATTTCTACAAGGAGAAGGGAAGATTAATCGTCACCGGGTTGATGACAAGCAGCCTTATCGTACAGGTCATCATGACCATCCTCCAGAACTTTGTTTAGAGGTAACTGGGCTCCACTTCCAGGAGCATCTCCTCAACATACGCTAAGGCATCATCGTAGTTCTCCGGCTCACAGAAGAGCCTAACCAGCATCCTTCGTCCAGAGGATAAGCTGATTACCTTCTTTCTTCGATCCATCACTGCTTTCTGGATATATTTCCACTCCACGAAAGTACTCTCCTTTGACATAGCCATCATGGATGAGCTCATCAATCCAAGTTTGCCGGTGAAGATGCCTAATATCAACGCGATCCTGTTCATCTTGTTCTCCCTTTTCCCGAGGGATGTTCCTATCCCTTTCTCGTCTAGGGTGAAGGTCATCTCCACTGTGTTGAACATGATCAGTCCCATGGCGAGGAAGGAGAGGACCACGAGTACTCCAAAGGTCAAGATTACGATTCTGAGCACTGTGTAAAGTTCACTCACACCCATGATCAGGGTTAACAATACGCCCATTACCGCTCCTGCAGCGATTAACACGAACAGGACATCCATGACTGTGTAATAGTTGTTCAGCAACGGAACGTCATAGGTCCACTTGAGCTTACCCAACTCAGCTGCTCCTTACATGACTGTACAGTGTCTCGGTCACGATGTAAGCTGCCGTAGTCGCAGTGTTGCCTGTATCATAATGGGGGTACACTTCGTTGAGGTCAAATCCCTTGATTTTGCTGCTCATTGAGCCCTGGATAATATCCAGCAGTTGAGTGGTCGAAAGCCCCTCGGGGTGTGGGTTCCCTACAGCAGGCGCGTAGGCTGGATCAAGCACGTCTAGGTCGATACTAAGGTAGATCGAGGACGCTGACTCGATTGCCTCGGTTACGGTTTTAACCGGATCAACCCGTTCCTGAGTGATATCAAGGCTCTTCACATATTGGATGTCCTTGATTTCCTCAGCGTATGCGATTTCCTCTTTGCACAAAGCCCTCGCCCCGAGGATGATAGCAGAATAGCCTAGCTCCTCGTAGCCCCTCCGGAGGTACGTGGCATGGCTCATCCTTTTGCCTAATAGCTCGTTCCTGATGTCTAGGTGAGCGTCATATACGATGACGAGGTCTGGTTTGACTGCCCTCATCGCGCCTAGGGTGATTAGATGCTCACCTCCCAGAATGAACGGGGTTCCATCAATGCCGTTGACAACGTTCTCAATATTGCCTAAACACGTCTCTACATCATCGCACGGCACGTCACCAATGTCAATAAGGTTTAGATCATCCCAGTCCAACCCGGTTCTCTGACTAAAAGTGTCGAGAAATGTGCTCTCCCTGCGCATGGCGTCGGGTCCGAAACGTGTGCCCTTCCTGTTTGAGCTCGTCTTGTCCAGTGGCGCACCGAAAACAATGTAATCAGCGTCCAAACCGGATGCGGGTTTATTCAAGAAAGTGGTAAGCTTGGGGTTGGTGAGCATCTCTTACTCGACGACAACCTTGTCTACGCTGTGGATGACGGCTCCCTGCCTGGCCATGTGGGACCTTAGTCTCTCGTAGTCCAAGCCCTGCCCGTCTACGATGACCTTTAGGCTCTCCGTCTTCTCGTCCATCTCGACGACCGAGATGTCTACTTTTGATACTCCATCCATTTCGCCTAGGAATGTGGCGAACTCTGGAAGTGGGGGTTGATGGGGTTTCAGTACATCTAGTTCTAGATGCGTGATTTTTGGTTGTTCCAACTCTTTTCACATATCCTTTCCAGACTATGTCTGGTAGATATTGTGAGTCAATATTGAACACTGACTTTTATATAATGTGGGTAGAATCGGTTGCCTACGCCTTGTAAACCCATTCCCCGTTGACCATTGTTGCCTCAACTTTGATGTCTAGCATCTCCTCTGGGTCAGCTGTTAACGGATTTTCCTGCCACACAACCAGGTCAGCGTACTTGCCCGGCTCCAGGCTGCCGATGTTGTTCTCCCAGAACATGCAGTATGCGCTGTTCCAAGTGTAGGTTCTCAAAGCCTGCATTGGGGAGATACACTCGTCAGTGCCGAACGGCTGGTCCCCGTACACCCCCTTCCTTGGTTTACGGGTGATAGCACTGTAGAGCCCGTATAGGGGGTTGATGTAGCAGGTGTTCCAGTCGCAGCCGTTGCCCACGATGATACCTCGCTCCATCAATGTCTTGAGGGGAATCAACCGCCTGCTCCTGTTGGGTCCAAAGCTACCAGCGTAGTTGTCCCCAATGAAGTATAGATACGCGCTTGTCGCCTCCACGATGATGTTGTCGCCCATCGCGGTCTCCTTTCGGAGCGCGTAATCCGTGGGTAGATTATTGTGTATTACGCTGTGCCTGCAGTTGGTTCGCGGTGAGTCGATTATGGCTGCCTCAATTGCGTCTACATACCTGTCGATTGTCTGGTCACCGACGCAGTGGGCACCAATCTGGAAACCCGCACGGTGGATGATCTTGACTATCTCCGGGTATGTATGTGGCTCGGGAACGATTGGTCCACCCGTGTTGTTACCATCAACCTCAGTATAGTTCCTGTTCCATGGTTCGTAGAGCCACGCGGTCCTGTTACCGCCACTACCATCGAAGCTACACTTAACGGCTCCCAAGTAGAGGACGTCATCCCCCATGGGCTTGTATTTCGTTACGGCTTCCTCCGCTAGCTTAACGGTTGTCTGTCCGTTGTGGATGCCGATCATAAGGAAGCTGCGAATAGCTAGCTTTCCGTCCTCGTGGAGCCGATGGTATGCTTCTATCATGGTGTCGGTTGCCCCAGCCTCCTTCTGGGCGGTCACACCAACCTTGAACAACGCCTCCTGAGCCTTCAGGATCGCCTCCTCGCATTCCTCGACCGTGTATTTCCTGGCGAGAAGCCTTATCCTGTAAGCGACATCGTGGTCAAGTAGAAGCCCATCATAGTCTGGCTTGTACTCGGCGTCAACCATGTCCAGTGCCTTGCTGTTCGCAACCTGAACAGGTGTCTGGGCATCAAGGATAACAGGGTGATCGGGGCTTATCGGGTCAAGGTCCTGTCGAGTTGGGGGACGTTTCTCCTCGAGCAGGGCATCATCCCATCCAACGCCCCTGATCCATGTTCCTTTGGGCTTGGACTCGGCGGCTTCCTTCACCTTGTCAACAATGTCCTGGATCGACTTGACTCCGGGGTACCTGAGGTCGAGTTGCATCTCGCTGAACCCGTACTCACAGGTGTGGTTATGGCTGTCAACGAGCCCAGGGGTTACGGTTCTGCCCTCAAGGTCCAGCACAAGAGTTTCCGGGGTTGCGAGTTCCTCGATCTCCTCGTCCGAACCAAGGGCGAGTACCCTCTCGCCGGCGATCGCTATTGAGGTGTAGACGGTGTCGTCCTCATCGACTGAGACGATGTTTGCGTTCTGGAGGATTAGGCTCGCGCTCATTTTCCGTACTCTTCCAGTATCTGCTGGTACCTGAAGCAGGTGGTTAAGTGGTCGTTCACCATTCCGACGCTCTGCATGTACGCGTACATGATGGTTGGTCCGACGAAGCTGAACCCCCGTTTCTTCAGGTCCTTTCTAATGGTCTTGCTGAGATCGGTCTCAGAGGGTACCTCGCTCCACTCAGAGTAAGTGTTCATCACCGGCTTGTGGTCAACGTAAGCCCAGAGGTACTTGGCGAAGCTTCCGAACTCCTCTTGAATACTCAAGAACCCCTTGGCGTTCTTGACGGCTGACGCTATCTTGAGCTTGTTGCGGATGATCCCGCTGTTCACCCGCAGGTCCTCCAGTTTCTCGGGGGTATAACGTGAAACCTCAAGGGGGTCAAAGCCTGCGAACGCCTCCCTATACGCTTCCCTCCGGTGGAGGACGGTGCGCCAGCTTAACCCAGCCTGCGCTCCCTCCAGTAGTATCAAACCAAATAGCTCGCTCTCGTCGTGCGTCGGGACACCCCACTCCTTGTCATGGTACTCAGCCATAAGCGGGTCCTTGTTGCCGAAGCAGCGAGACGACTCATCAAAACTCATGCAGGTTTCTAGGAGAGAAGCCTAATTAAACGAATCGTAGGTTACGAGCTCTTCCAGCCAGTGGTGGAGCCGTTAACCTCTAGGACGTCCAGCCTCGCCTTGAACTTGAGGCGTGTGCCGACGGGGTGCTCTTTTTTCTCAGAGAACTCCAACCTAAGACCGTCAAGGTCCACGATGTGTGTGAAGAAATCCTTCTCCCGCTTGACATCAACCACGTCCCCGCAGAAACGGTTTCCCTTTGCCATTATGGGGTCTTTCACGCCCGACTCCAGCTGGGATACCAGTGCTCCAACCTTGATCTCCCAGTACTCGCCGGCTGCGTCCGATGGGACGTGCATATCGCTGTCAAACAGGCTCAATGAGTGGTCTTTGTACTCTACTTTGACCCACTGGTCGTACACGGTGTCACCCAGCTCCGCGCCTGGCTCAACCTCAATGACCTTGAGGACGTTGAAAACCATACTGGTGAGGATGCTGCCCGGCTTTTATTGGTAGCGTACCGCGTCCTATTCATAAGGCTTAAAAGCTTAGGCTGGTTTCACCGTGTGAGTGTTAAATAAGAGATGAAGAGCCTACTCACCAGTTACTTACTGGCTCGGACATCACAGAGGAGTCACATCTAAGTGGAGGACTCCAAAGAGGACGGCCAACGCGGAAACGGGTTGACAAATTTATTCAGAAACATGGCAAATGACTGGACAACTTACCTACGGGTAACCGGTGCCCAGAAAATCATCAGGAGGTACTTCGCCATGAACGCCTTCGACGGTGCAATGACGAGCCTAGGAATAGTAATGGGCTCATGGCTTAGCGGCGCAGCGGACGCAGGAGCGGTTATCAGCGTTATTCTTACGGGTGGAGTCGCCATGATGGTGTCCGGTTTCAGCGGGACATACATGACGGAGAGCGCTGAGAGAAGGCACAGCCTCAACGAGCTGGAGGACGCAATGCTGGTGGACTTGGATAACACAATCTACAGTAAAGCGGGGCGGTTTGTATCCATATTCGCCGCTATCGTCGATGGTTCGGCGCCGTTCCTAGCATCGATCCCATCTGTATTACCCTTCCTAATACCCGGGATGACGCTTCAGACAGGGTTCATTGTCTCCTCTCTGGCAAGCCTAGCAACATTGTTCGCGTTGGGGATCTACCTTGGAAAGATCGGTGGGGAAAACATCTGGTACAGCGGAGCAAAAATGGTGGTCTCGGGTATAGCAGTCGCGATCATCGCGTTGCTGCTCAACGCCCACTAGTTACTGTAGTAGTAGCGTCCTCTTTTCTTCTGGTCTTTATCCAGTCTGCTATCCGGTTTGTTAACCCTTGGACGCTTGGTGTCGCCGTCTCTTCTGAAAGTGACATCCATCTGTCTTAGGAACTCGTTCATGCCGTCCTGTAGGCTCAATGGGTTCCCGGCGTGACCATAGCTGCCTGCTTCGCCGTCGAAGACCATTATCTTGTCGGCGATAAAGTCCTGTGTGACGATGTCGTGCTCGACGACGAACGCGGTTACTCCCCTCATCTTTGTGATTCGCCTGATAGCCTTGGCTACCGCGAGCCTCTCCTCCACGTCGAGGTAGGCTGATGGCTCGTCCAGCAGGTAGATGTCCGCATGTCTGCTGAGGCACTCGGCGATGGCTACCCTCTGCAGCTCTCCGCCGCTGAGGATGCTCACATCCTTGTCCAGCATCCGTTTAACGTGTAATGGCTCGATGATCTCGGTCCTGTACCAGTTCTCGACATAGTCGGTCCCGGCTGCTGCTCTTAGCACGTCCTCTGCTGTACCAACTGTCTCGCCTGTACTGATGTACTGTGGCTTGTAGCTTACGTTGATGGCGGGGTTGGTTACGCCGCCCTCTGTCGGCTCTTCGACTCCTGCGAGCATCTTGACGAAAGTGGTCTTTCCTATGCCGTTCATCCCGAGGATGCCAACGACCTCACCTTGTCCGATGCCTCCCGCGTCTACTTCTAGCCTGAACCCGTTGTACTGCATGACTAGGTCGCTCCATTCGAGAAGGTTGTGGGCCTGGGTCTGTTTCTCCTGTGGAGGTTTCTCGTGGAATATGATGGGGCTTGTCCTGAACCTGACGTTCTCGTCGGGGATGTACCCGTTGATGTAGATGTTGATACCCTCCCTGACTGTGTGGACGTTGCTGATTATGCCGTAGACGTCTGGTTCGCCGTAGATGATGAATATCTCGTCACTCATATAGTCCAGTACGGCGAGGTCGTGCTCGGCCGCGATGACCATTCTGTCGTCCGCCGCGAGGTTCCTGATTATTCGTGCTGCCCTGGTCCTCTGGTATACGTCGAGGAAGCTGCTGGGCTCGTCGAAGAGGTAGACCGGCGCATCTCTTATGATGGCTGTTGCGATGGCTACTCTCTGGAGCTCTCCACCGCTGAGGACCTCAAGATCCCTTTCGAGTAGGTGTCCAAGTTCTAGGTCGTCGATGATTTCATCAAGTACGCCTCTTTCGTTGAGTTTTTTGAGCAGTTCACCTGTCTTGCCCTTGACTACCTTGGGTATCTTGTCGACGTACTGGGGCTTGTGGACTGCCTTGAAGCCGCCTCCGTAGACGCCTGTGAAGTACTCGTGCATGGGCTTGCCAACGTATTTCTCGATGATCTGCTCCTTGTTTGGAGGGTTCTCGAAATCACCGTGGTTGGGTAATAATTCGCCTGCCAGTACCTTGAGGAGGGTTGATTTTCCAATACCGTTACGTCCGAGGAGTCCAACGACGTTGCCTTTCCTTGGCCTAGGTATCCTGAAGAGTGTGAAACTGTTTGGTCCGAACCGGTGCAGGTGTTCGGACTCCAGCGCATCGGGCAGGTTGACTATCCTCAACGCGTCGAATGGGCACTTCTTGACGCAGATTCCGCAGCCGCTGCAGATGAACTCGCTGATGTGTGCCTTTCCTTCCTCGTCTTGCCGGATGGCTTCGCGCCTAGTCCTGACCATGGGGCAGAACCTGATGCATGGCTGGTCGCACTTGTCTGGCTGGCATCTGTCCTTGTCAACTACGGCTACTCGCACGTTTTCGCACCTATTCGCTGAATATCCAACGGGGGCTTATATAAGGAAATATGATGCAACGTTAATATTCACATAGAAATCATAGTTATTCCATGAATGGTCGCCCAACCTGGTCCCAGTTGATTTTTGCACTCTTGTTTCTGTGTGTTTTTCTTGGTTTCATCGTTCAGGAAACGAGGTTAAACCGAATAGGGGCTCAATTATCAGCAATTGAGGAGAGGGAGAAAAACTTCAACGAGTTAACAGGTGAGTACTCGGATTACCTGGAGAATATCCAAGAGCTGTTAGACGAGTTGACTAGAGCGATCATAAGCCTCGACGCCACACAAGTAACATATGAAATGAAACTTGAGGAGATTCAAGAAGCGCAAATGGTTGATGTCTCTTACATCAAATCCACGTTGAAATCGATTACTGCACAATACTATGAACTTGCCATCACGTCTGGACTTAATTACACGCATCCGTTGATCGACCCCAGGAAAGAGTCATTCATGATTGGTGATATTCTGTGCTGGGATATCGAGTCACCCCTTCCATTGATGAACGCATCAGTTAGGGTCTACGATCCGGTAGGAATGTTATCTCTAGAGGTTGATCCTCTTGATGACTGGCTACTATCAGAGGAGAAATGGATTGTACCATATTATGAGCAGACTTCGAGTCAGGAAATTATTGAGCTACATGAGGATTTCCCACTTGGGAATTACTCTTACACGTTCACGTTTGAGGATATGATAACGATCAACGGGACGTTCCAAGTAATCGAGGGAGTAGAGGATTTTATGCCAAGGATGAACTCGGTTGAATCACGGAAAGAGAGCTACCCAATTGACTTCGTGGTAACCTTCAACATTAAATGGACCACCCCGTTGAACAACTCGTATATTGAGATCAAAGATTCATATGGTGACACTGTATGGGTCACTGATCCATTGACAGTATGGGAGTTTATCGATGATTATTGGGTTGTGCCGTACATCCATCAACTATCGAACGGGGTTCCAATGCATCTGGAGAGACAGCACCCGCAGGGAACATGGACGTGGACCTTTTTCTTTGATGGAGAAGAAATGGATGTAGGCTCGTTTGATGTAGAAGAAGAGTTGAGTGAAGTAATTGACGAGATGGGCTAGTCCTCGATTCGTTCGATCTTGTAAACGACTGGGCGCAGCCCGTCTGTGCAGCACTCGATGCTGACATTTGGTTCTGCGTTCCATGGGTAGCTCCCGCCATAGCTGAGGGTTGTTACCCCTGACTTTATGTGACCCCATGCCCAGTGGCAGAAGCCCTCTGGCATCTTGGCGTCTGGGCCAATGATGTACTCCTGTCCCTCCTCGTGGATCTGGCAGGGTGGGAGTGGCTTGTTCTGCTTGATTGGGCTAACTGGGAAATACTCTTTCGGGTCAGTGACCTTGATGACTGTGACCTTAACATTTGATGGCATAGTAGCCAGTATTCTCAACTAGACTATAAAAAAGGTTAATGAAAACGGATTATTCTTCGATGCGCTCAAGCTTGTAGACGACTGGTCTTAACCCGTCGTTGCAGCAGGCTACCGCTGTTCCCTTCTGGATGGACCACGGGTAGTCGCCACCGAACAGAAGCATTCGTGCCGCTGGGTGTACCCCATACCAGCTCCAGTGGCAGAACCCCTCGGGCATCTTGTAGTCCTCCTCAACGATGAACTCCTGTCCGACATGGTGTCGCTCGCATGGACCGAAACTGTCTGATACCGGCACTGGTGGGGTGTCTCCCCAGAGCTCCTTTGGGTCTTGGACCTGGATAACTGTGATCTTAACTTTAGTCATAGTCCAGACTGGGTTCTTGGGTTGATAAGATGATTGACTCACGGGTCGTGTTCCTGAGTACTATACCATAGATGGAGTCCTTGGGGTCGTCTGATTCTAAGAGTTTCTCAAGGACCCAGCCAGTGCCGCGAATGAATGACTCTATCTCTTTTACCTCAACGAAGATTAGGTTGAACCAGTCACCCTTCTTGTCCTCAAAGTTGATTCGGAGCCTTACAAGTCCAACGGGTTTGTTGTTTTGACGATTAGCCTCATGGTATGCGAGATGCATCGGGTCCTCGGTCTTGATGGGGTCGCGCGATGATGCTATGAGTACACCGTCTTTTCTCACCATCCTGCTAAGGTTTCTCAACATTTCTCTGCACTCGTGGATATCACCGAGGAGACCTAGCCCATTCCCGAGAAGTGACACCGTGTCAAAGTAGTCATCTGGGAAGTCCATGTCCCGTGCGTCGATGAGTCTACTGTCTGATGCACCGTGAATCATAGCTGCTTGGAGAGCATATGCCGATAGGTCAATACCGATAACCTCGTGGCCCAATGATTCTAGGTACTTAGAGATTCTTCCTCCTCCGCAACCAACCTCAAGCACTTTGCCTTCAGCGAATCCGGCTAGTTTCTGTTCTATCGGTCTCCACAAGTTGAAAGGGTGGAAGTACCAGCCAGTGTCGATGACATTTATCTTGCCGTCATCCCGCTCGATCTCGTGAAACTTGGTGCCCCCTTCAAGGTACGCCATCAACGCCATGCCGAAAGTATCAACCAAGGCTATCCCCCGGAAATCATTGGTTTATCTTGATAAATACGTTACCCGTAGAAGAGGAAAATCTTTCAGTTTAAATTACGTGGAGTTCACACTAACCTATGGAGAAACTAGAAGGAATGCTTGAGGCATTCAAAAACTCCAAACAGGTTTTTCTAACAACGACAAGCGAGGAGGGAGTGAAATCCGTCCGAGCGATGACCAACTACAATGACTCACCCTACGAGCCAATCTGGTTTGCATCCTTCGAGGGCACCCAGAAGATAAAGGACATCAAATCTAACCCAGATGTGGTAATCAGCTTTCCCGGAGACGAGGAGAACAAGTGGTACAAGGTCAAAGGAAAGGCTAGGCTTGCTCCTTGGGAGGAGGTGCGAGAGTCATGGAAATGGTGGTACCTAGAGTGGGTTCCAGAGGAAGCCAGAAACAAGTACGAGCTAAGGTATGACAACCCTTTCAGAGACCGAAGCATAATCTGGGTTGACCCCGTCAAGGCTAAGATCAGCGACTCAAAGTAGACATTTTCCTAAACCTTGCCTTATTTTTATCTCACGATAAGAAATCATTAACCATGAGGAACAAGATGCCAATAGTCGTTGGCGTAACTGTACTAGTTTTCATTGTTGAAGCGTATATTGCGTACACCGTCGAGTTTACGGACACCCTTGGCTTCTTGATCAGACTCAGTGCGCTCTGGGGCTTTCTAGCGTTGAGTGTAGCGACGATCTCAACTCCTTTCATGAGGGAGATAAGGAAACGGTTTGGAGTAGTGTTCCTGAACTTTCACCACACATATGCAGCCATAGGTGTAGCGTTCCTTAGTCTACACCCGATTCTTCTTGCCTACAAGTACTCGAACATCAAGGTGTTCCTACCAAGCTTCGAGTCGTGGTACAGGTTTTGGTCCCTGGGAGGTAGACCAGCGTTGATAATCATTTATTTGTCAACAATCGCTATTTTCCTTCGAAAAAGGATTCCAAGCCTCTGGAGACCACTACATGGTTTGATGTATGTTGCGGCTTTCATGGGCATAGTTCATGGAAATATGATTGGGACAGATTTTGGCAACATCGCAATCCGATGGTTTAACTACCTTCTATTCGCTGCGACAGTGCTTGCTTTCATCTACAAACGGGTTCAACGAAACAACAATAATAGAAAAAACAAAAAATGAGGGGCTAAGGAATAGGTCTAAGCCTATCCTTGTTAGGAGCTAGTGCCCTGGTGAGCACATCCTCTACTATGCCTAGGTACTTTGCCGGGTCATACATGGCATCGATTAACGTGTCATAATCGAGCCCGTTGATGATATCAGAGGCAGCATCCAAGCTGTTCATCGACAGGACCAAAGCCCGCTCAACTGGCATCCTCTCAGGGTTAATGTCAATACCATAGTACCCGTCGAAGCTGTGCATCTTGAACACGAGCAACGTCGCAAGCATCTGATCATAACCAAGTACACCAACGTTAAGGTCCTGATCATAGTTGCCCAACGGCTGGGCGTTCCAGTGACTGTGCATCAGCCTGCCTTCACGAAGTACAGAGGCGAATGACCCCGCAAGTTCCTCGTGACCCATCAACACGTGCCCAACCTCGGGGTTCAGCCCAACCATCGAATGACCTGAATTGAGGACATCAACGTTCTTCTTTGCCTTGAGTCGCTTCTCCACGTCCCTGCACATGAGTAAACCGTTTGCTGTGTTCCTCCAGACATTGTTTCCTCTTGGCTCGTAAGGTTTTGGCTCCATTGCGATCCTTACACCCGGCACCTCGTCCATCGACTCTGCTAGACCTGCCTCGAACCTGTCCCACATACCGTAGAAGTCATGCCCGAACGGGTTCTCGTACCCGTCGATTCCGGGCCAGACCACGGCAAACTCGGTGTCCAGCTCCTTGTTGAGCTTCAGGGCTGCCGTGGTCCTGTCGATTGCATGCTGCCTGATCGCCACATCCGGGTTACTGAGGCTTCCATGCTCGTACCGCCTCTCGTAGAACAAGAATGGGATTGCGGTTAGGAGCTTGATTCCCTTCTCCTTCTCAAGAGCCTTGTAGAGATGGATGTTCTCCTCGTTCACCTCGTTTGGATAATGTGCCTCCAGACCGAAGGATGAGTCAACGTACCCCTCATCGTGCATCCATGCAACCTTGTTGAGAATGTCCTCTATCGTGCCCTTGTCCACGTATGGCTCGTGGAACCTACTCGCACCAGGGTAAAAGTACCATACTCCGGCGCTGTACTTGGGCTGAAGGGTCGTTCCTTTGAGGTGTTTTAGCATATCCTCGGGAGTCCTCAGCTTTTGCTGGGGCGTGAGATCCTTGATAACCATGGGTGAAGATGGTGCTGAAGGGATAAATGATTAACCATAATCCCTTTCAGTTCAAGCCCGTTCTCCTTGGGCATGAAATTCGACACCAAGATCGTAGCTGTGGTTAGGGAGGACCTTCAGACATGGCAGAAGCTCAACGTGACAGCCTTTGTGATCAGCGGGATAGCTGGAACCCAGGAAATCGTGGGAGAGAACTATGAAGACGCATCGGGTAACGTGTACCTTCCCATGAGCAGGCAACCCATTCTAGTTTTCGCCTCCGATAAGGAAATGATGAGGACGGTCTACGAGCGGGTGATGAAGCGGGATTTGAAAATGAGCATCTACACCGAGGAGCTGTTCAAGACATACAACGACGTTGACAACAGGGAAGCAGTAAAGACGGTCAAAGAACATGATCTGAACCTTGTTGGAATGGCGATCTATGGACGAAAAAGACAGATCGACACGGTGGTCAAGGGATTAAAACTCCACCCCTGAGTCTATCCAGCCCTGGAACCGTTGGGGACTGGGTTCTCTGGAACCGCCAGGACTGGTGTGACCTTGTCAGCGTAACCGATATCGAACAGCATACCCTCCGACATCTCGCCCATCATCTCCCTTGGCTCAAGATTGACCACGAATAACGCCTGCAAGCCTTCGACCTCTTTCGGGTCTTCCCGTTCACCCTTCATACCCGCCAGTATCCTGCGCTGATGGTCACCGAAATCAACGGTGAGCCTCAGCAGGTTTTTGGATTTTGGTACATCCTCGACGAGGGTGATGGTGCCAACCCTGATGTCTAGCTTGGAGAAGTCCTTGAAGCTGACCGTTGGCTTGACTGGTGCTGGTTTGAATGACATGGTTGGTTGATGTCTTCAGCGTTTATAGGGGCAGTGGTTTACCCTTTTCGGGAACGATGCATCGGGCTCCTGGTATCTCTCTTGACAACCGCTCGCAGAACTTGCCAGGGTTCCTGATCACCCAGTGCATAACGACTATTGTTGGAATAGGAGTCTCGAATTTCTTGAGCTCATCTATCGCTTTGCTGGGTGAAGTGGTGACGAGTCCGGTGATTGGTATCGCAAAGGCGTCCATCTGTTTACCGTTAAAGCCCTCGAATGTGATGGTATCCCCACAGTGGCCGAATGAATCTGCACCGTTCCTGACGATTACTCCCAGGTTGATTGTATTGAATAGACCATGCTTTGACTCAATGAACTCGAATGCCCAGTCCCCAAGAGTGAAATTCTCTCCATCTTGGGCAATCACAGTCCTGTCAGAGTACTGTTTGAACTCCCCTGCCACCTCGTCGTTGGCGAGTAGAATCGCATCCGGGTTTCGGTCCATGAACGAGGGGATACCACCGATATGGTCGGTGTGGCCGTGGGTGCAGTATACAAGATCACCCTCAATGTCACCAGACACCTTGTCGAAGGGATCAATGAGGACGGTTGACCCGTCCTCGGAAAACTTGAATCCTGACTGCCCGAGATAGGTGATTTCCATCAATGAATGGTTTTCGTACATGGTGATAAGCCTCACTGTGCGCTATGTCCAATTTTGATCAAATTCTGGTAGAAGATTGAAAAACGGTTTAAAACCAAAAAACGGGAGAACGGGCAGAGGTGAAACACAGCATATGCGTAAAACCCATAGAAACATCGCGCTCAGCGCGGTCCTGCTGCTAGCCCTCACGGTTGCCCTCGGAGGCATCTTCATGGTATCCGCTGAGACGGATGACGACGCCCTAACTGAACCCCCTACTTGTCGTCCCCGGTTCCGCGAACCCATGCTAGAAATCGACGAGCAACTACGAGAGGAGATGCACGAGACCGTCCAGAGCATGCGAGAAGAAGGCACCACCCGCGAGGAGGTCAGGGAGTACGTCCAGGGCTTCCTTGAGGAGAACGGCGTTGAGATCGAGCGCCCCGAGCTATCCGAGGAGGAGAAGGCCGCCCGTGAGCAGCTACGCGAGGAAGTCCAAGCCTACGCCCAGCGGAGGGCCGAGGAGCTTGGAATTGAGCTGCATGAGGGTGGATTCAAGTTCGGTATGCTCCGCGGAGGCTTCGGAAGACGCCGCTCCCCAGCCCATGAGGGCTAACCCTCTTTTTTCCTACACCTTATAGCGTATGAAATGTATGAAAAGCATGATTATTCATGTCTGAGTTAGAGCCAGGTAAGTTCATATTCGGGATGGTCAAGGTCGGGGAAAGGGGACAGGTGGTCATACCTGCCAAGGCGAGGGAGACGTTCAGCATCAAGCCCGGTGACAACCTAATGGTGATCGGTGATACCTCTAAGGGACTGATGATGGTTGATGTCTCCAAGATGAAAACCATGGCGCTCAAGATACTGGAAGGCTTGGAGGAATTCGATTCAACTTGATGCCAATAGACAAGTTCAGCTACAACGATGGCCCGATGAACACCAAGGAGTACAGGGAGTACCGCAAGAAATGCGAGGAGTTACTCGCGGAGGACCCGGAATCCATCCTGACCCCAATAGTTGAAGCCAAGAGGATGGGGTTTGAGCAGATCAGTTTAGACATGAAGCAGCCTCATCTGCTGGCACTGTACAAGAAGACAAGAGCCGAGACCCTAGCCAAACCCGGTTTCGAGTTTGGACGGATGAAGCAGCTGGGCCTCATGAGGATGCGGATTAGTATCATGCCGAATATGCTGAAGGGGTTGAAGGCACAGTTCGGGGAGCTACACCAGAACGATGGGGTTGGGGAGGTAACCCAGAGCTCCGGGGAGATATGGGATGCACTCAAGGATTACGCCAGTGAGAAGTGGAACATCAATAGTATAGGTTTCACCGAGGTGCCCAGGGAGCTGGTGTTCAAGGACCACCAGGTGCTTTTCAGGTACGCCGTTGTTCTCGTTGAGGAGATGATCAAGGACGAGATGGACAAGGCACCCAGCGTCGCAACCACAACCGAGGTGATGAGGGTATACGCCCACCTTGGCGAGGCTTCCAACGATATTGCAAGCTGGTTGAGGCAGAGAGGGTTGAAATGTCAGCCCCTCCACCCTCTGGGCGGTTTGATTAACACCCCACCTCTAGCCGGGAAAGCCGGACTAGGGTGGCTAGGACAGCTCGGGGTAGTAATAACGCCCGAGTATGGCCCCAGACACCGGATAAGCACGGTACTACTTGAGGAACCATTCTTCGAGTTCACGGACTCCACTGAGCACTCTTGGATCGAGGAGTACTGCCAGAACTGTGGGTTATGCCTCAGGAGCTGCCCCACGGGCGCAATCATGGAAGAGAAAGAGCCATACGGAGAGGAGATCGAAGGTCTAGGCAGGCTTAGAAGGTGCATCGACCAGATGAAGTGCTTCTCCTACTTCGAGCCCACCGGGGGCTGCAGTGTCTGCCTTAAGGTTTGCCCGTTCTCACAGGGAAAAGAAGCCTACGACAAGATCAAGGCACGGATAGGGAAGGATTAACTATTCATTATCTGGGGCAAGACCCGCTATCCTTATCTTTTCCTTGGTCTCATCTGGAAGGGTAGCCCACACCCTAGTCATCTCGTTCCAGTCTAGCATCTCCCACCACTTTACCTCACTTAAATCTGGATTTTGATCGGAGCTCTTCATGGTTAGACTGTTGAGTTGGATGATATAATCTCCCTGTACAGTTTCACAGTCTTTGTAGGTATCCGTTCTTTTGTCTCCCTGTCCACCTTGTAGAGACCGAACCTAATCCTGTACCCGTCGCTCCACTCGAAGTTGTCCATCATGGTCCAGTGGTAGTATCCCTTGATGGGCACGCCCTCCTCAATCGCCTGGTGTAGTTTATCGATGTGCAGCTTGAGGTACCTGTTGCGTTGGTCTCCCTTCTCGTCGGCTATACCGTTCTCGGTGATATAGATGGGGCGCCTGTACCGGTTGTACGCCCATGTAACCACCTCCCTGATGCCTTCCGGGTATATCTCCCACCCAAAATCGGTGCAGTCTCCCTCACAGGGCATCAGCTTGAAGTTCTCAAGAGGTACGTCACCCTTTTCGACGTGTTTGATGTGCCACCTGCTGTAATAGTTGACTCCGAAGAAGTCGCAGCCCTTGATGAGATGGGGATGTTGCTCCTCGGGCTGGATGATATAGTCCAGGTTCATGTCGTAGTCGCCGTGGATTACGGCGTTGAGCCCCCACTCGTTGAAGGCATAGTCGATGAGCTTGGATGCCTCAACGTCCTTGGGGTCGGATGAGTCGTAGGGGGCGAACACCTGAAGGACGGGTACCAGTCCCACGGTGCATGGACCCAGGTCAGTGTACGATTTCTGGTCCCATTTCTTGACCTGCTCATACGCTAGTCCGTGGGTGATGGCTAGGTTCTTCATGACCTTGAGGTACAGCTCCGCGTCGTACAGCCCGGGCGGGAACTCGTAGTGGGCTGACAGGTACCCGTGCTCGCTGATGATGCGCGGCTCGTTGATGGTGTTGTAAAGGTCAACCACATCCCCGTACTCGTGGGCGATGAATGCGACCAGCTTGGAGAACTCTACAAGGGTGCGGTTGTCAAGCCAGCCTCGTTTATCAGTGTCGTTGATGTCCTTGTGGACGGCGATGGGGTCGTGGAGCCAGAGTGGTATCTGCCAGTGGAAAAGGGTTAACATGACAGTCAACCCGCGGTCTCTTGCGGACTCCAGTATCTCACGGTAACGCTTCACGGAGCTTGCCTTTACCCTACCTCGGAGTGCTTTGATGGTTTCCTCGTCGATGTTGACGCTTACGACGTTCCTATGTTTGTCCTCAATTACCTCCACTTGGATGTCTTCGGTGGACTCGGGGAAGAGCCTGCCCCAGTCGATGCTCATCCTCACCGATTGGCAGCCAAGGTCTTCCTTGATTAACTTGAAATCCTCGTCGTAGAGCTCCCAGAACCCTGGTCCGTCCAGCGGTGTGTCCCCGCTGGTGATGCCATCCTCCTTTATCCCTTCATCGTGGACCCACGCCCACCAGTCAGTCTTATCGCTGGGCTCACCCCTGCCCATCTCAACCTGAAAAGCGGAGATGGCTGTGCCCCACATAAAATCCTCTGGAAACCTCTTACCCGGCATAAACATTGAGTTGAGCCACGGGTTTTTAACACCTGAGAGCTAGTCGAAGACTCGATCTCTCAAACTGTTATGGCGCTTCTGCAGTTCACGGTATTTCTCCGCGTTTGCCTTGATTGGCTTCAAACGGCAGGTCTCGTCTAGCTCTACCAGCCGGTCAACGATTGACGTGATTGACTCGCCGTCCCCGATGCTTCGCTTGTAAGCCCACATAGACTGCAGGGCTGCTCCATATGCTGCCCCCTCCGATTCAGCCAGTGATACAACTTCCGCGTTGAACACGTCCGCGCATATCTGCCTCCATGCTGGGTTCTTTGAGCCTCCACCTGTTAGCCTGATTTCTGTTGGGTTTATCCCCAGCTCCCTCATCCTGTCCAGACCGTAGTTCAGCCCAAGGGTTGCCCCCTCCACCGCCGCCCTCGTGAGGTTCTCTCGGTTGAAGTTACCCTGGTTAAGCCCGTGGTAGACGCCCGATGAATCAGGCATGCTTGGGGTTCTTTCCCCAGTCAGGTAGGGCAGGAAGGATACTCCATCGCTTCCCGGCTCAGCCTCTTTGATGGTTTTCTCCAGCTCCGTGTGGCTCATATCGAAGAGGTTTCTCACCTGCTCCGACGCGACGGTGACGTTCATTGTGCAAACCAGCGGAAGCCAGCCATTAGTGGAGTCGCAGAAAGCGGCAACCTCGCCCCGAGGGTCTACTACTGGTGTATCTGAGTACGCGTATACGGTACCCGAGGTACCAAGGCTCACAGTCACCTTTCCCGGGGACGTGTTTCCGGTTCCTATTGCTCCCATCATGTTGTCGCCTCCACCCGCCGATACGACGACATCAGTGGAAAGGTGGAGTCCATGAGCTGCTCGTTCATCCAGGTTGCCTACGAGGGTATCCGAGGGCGTCAATGGTGGAAGCTTGGACGCTAGTTCCGGGTCTATGGCATCGACCGCCTTCTTGCTCCATTCCCTTTTCCTTACATTCATCAGGATGGTTCCCGAGGCGTCCCCGTACTCCATGACAGCGTTCCCTGTCAGCATGTAGTTTAGATAGTCGTGGGGGAGCAGGACATGAGCTAGTCTCGCGTAATTCTCCGGCTCGTTTCGTTTGAGCCACAGGATCTTGGGTGCGGTGTATCCTGGTAGGAACGGTAATCCAACCTTTCTGATCACCTCGTCAACACCACCCATAGCCTCTGTTAAAATCCTGCACTCCTCGACTGTGCTGGTGTCATTCCAAAGCTTCGCTGGTCTGATCACCCTCCCCGTCTCGTCGAGGGGCACAAAGCCGTGTTGCTGACCGGAGACACCGATGGCACGAACCATGGAACGGTCAACTCCGCTGATATCAACCGCCTCCCTGATAACCCCAAGCATGGTCCTTGCCCAGACCTCGGGTTCCTGCTCCATGTGACCCGGAGGCAATCCTTCTATCAACCCGTATGACTGGGACGCTTTCCCCAAAACCTTCCCGGATTCACCTTCAACCACGACCGCCTTGGTGCTCTGTGTCCCGCTGTCCACCCCGATGAAAAAAAACATCTTCCTCAACTATTCTGAGCGCAAGTTCTATTTAATACCCGGAACAATTTACCACCATTAGTTCACAGTGAAACTCATCCTTGGGGAATCATCATGAGGAACACGTTCTATATGCTAAGACACGCGGAGAGCCAGTTCACCCGCGAGAAGACGCCCCACCAATGGGACCTTTCAACGAAGGGGATAGAGCAGGCGTACGGAGTAGCGGGGACTGGAGTCTTCGATGATATAGACATCATTGTATCATCGTTAGAGAACAAGGCGTTGCAGACAGCGCAGCCAATAGCAGACAGGGTAGGCTTGGAGCTATCCGTAAATGTCGGACTCAACGAGCAGAACCGCAAGAATAGCGGCTTCCTGGAGGGAAACCTGTTCAACGAGACACTCCAGTGTGCTTTCAATGATAGAGACGAATCGTTCCGGCGCTGGGAAACAGCAAACGAGTCCCTAGAACGGTTCAAACAGGCGATAGCCGAGATAGATGAGATGCACGAGGGGAAGAAAATACTAGTTGTGTCCCATGGGACGGTGCTGAGCCTATACTTTGCAGATCAGTTGGGACACTTAGATGAGCTATATGAACGATGGAAGACCCTGGAAAACTGTGGATGGGGAGTCGTCGAGAAGGGAAACGTTGTCAAGGACATCATCGGTTGACTTGTAGGGTAATCCTGCCACACCGATACCCCTAAAAGGGGTTGTAAACGCGTTGATGTATGGTAACCCTTGAGCAAGATCGTCATCGTTGGAGCTGGACCAGCTGGTTTATGGGCGGCTCACAGACTTAGCAAGAAACACCATGTAACAATTCTCGAAAAAAGAAGCTTCGTCGGAGGAAGCGGACTCCACAGTGATGGAAAACTCAACTTCCACCCAAAGATAGGCGGTGACCTCACCGAGTTTATGACGCCCGAGGAGGCGTGGAAGCTCAACCAGGAGATCAAGGACCACTTTACCGAGCTAGGCGTTGATCTAGCCCACTCGGACGAGGAGGGGTTGAAGGAGCTTGAGACCGAGGCATCAAAGGCAGGGATCAAGTTCGTGAAGATCGATCAAAACCACATCGGCTCTGATTACCTGCCAGACGTTATGGGTAGGATGCAGGAGCAGCTTGAGGATCAGGGAGTGGATATCAGGCTCAAGACTGAGGCGAAGGCGCTCCGGTTCGAGGACGGAAAGGTCGTTGGAGTAACCAACAGCGAACAGGATTATTTTGCAGAGATAGTCCTGCTCTGCCCGGGCAGGATAGGGAACCAGTGGCTCATCGACCAGATGAACGAGAACAAGATACCAATGAAGTACAACCCCATCGACGTAGGCGTCAGGGTTGAGATACCCAACCAGGTAATGGACAAGGTCGTCAACGGTTACGGTTGCTGGGACCCCAAGTTCCACATGTACACCCCCAGCTACGATGACTTTGTGCGCACGTTCTGTGTCTGCCCTGCTGGTTTCGTCACCAGGGAACCCTATGGGGATGGACTGTTCGGCGCAAACGGCCACAGCATGCGGGATACCAAGAGCAACAACACCAACTTTGCGTTGCTCACAAGGATGAGCCTCACACAGCCACTTGAAAACACCACAGTTTACGGCCAGAGGATAGCGCAGTTAGCGAACACACTGGGCGGTCATAGGCCAATACTGCAGAGGCTTGGAGACCTCAGGGGTAACAAGAGGAGCACATGGGAGCGTATCGATAGGAGCCACGTCAACCCGACTCTACGGGAGGTTACACCGGGAGATTTAGCCATGGCTTTCCCGAGACGGATACTCACAGACCTGATGGAGGGGTTGGAGATGCTTGACAGGGTTATGCCGGGCATCAACAGTGATAGCACACTCCTCTATGGTCCGGAGATCAAGTTCTACGCTATGAGGATAGCCACAGACAAGACACTGAGAACCAAGGTGCCGAACCTTTATGTCGCAGGTGACGGGGCAGGAGTAAGCAGGGGAATCGTCGGGGCAGCGGCAACAGGATTAGTCGCAGCCAAGGGCATCGCTCAACAACTGGGTTAGTAAAGTGGAAGTAGGAGGAATAACCCAACCGCGACATCCTCTCAGGAACTTCCAATCATTGGTCAGGAGACCGTCTTTTAGTAGCTTGTGTGTGCAGAGGCGCACAGACTGGAAGGATTAATATCATTTAATGTAAAATGAGGTTTTAGTGTGCTGGGGGGTCTAATGCCCGGGCATTAGATAGGCAAAATGAGACTAATTGACATAGTCACAATTTCGTTCAATGGGATCAACGAGCGCAGGTTCAGGTTCGCGTTAAACCTACTGGGCATCATGATTGGATGCGCAGCGATCACCGGACTGATATCTGTCACACAGAGCATGAACTCTTCTATCTCGACCCAACTGGAAGTCCTCGGGGTGGACACCATGTTCATCCTCCCGGGTGGAACGGGTGGAGACAGCTACGTCCCAACGGCGTCGATAGTTACCAGCCCCAAGACGCTTTCACGAAGAGACAAGACGGTCATCGAGAACTTCCCGGAGGTCCAGAGCGTCTCGGCGATGCAGCAACAGTACTGTACCTATGACCTGAGAGGAGATACATATCTCACGGCAATCTTCGGTATTGATTACACGATTTTTGAGATAAACAACAACTATGATGTCTCCGAGGGGCGAACGTTTTCTAGGAACGACAAGAACACGGTGATCATCGGCTCAAAGATCGCTCACCCAGATGGAGAAGATGAGCCATTGCTCCGGGTAGGTGATAGGCTTATGCTGGAGCCCTTCAGGGAGGATGGGGAAGGGGAGGCGATGACGTTCAGGATTGTTGGTATAATGAAATCAACTGGGAGTATGGAGCAGATGAACCCAGACAACATGGTCTTGATTCCAATCAGGGTGTGCGAACAGATGTTTGACTCCTCGGGGATATACAACGTCTTCCAGGCCAAGGTTTTTCCAGGGGAGGATTTTGGGGAGATAGCAGACAAGATACTCAACGAGGTTGAGGACGCCATCGTGATCACCCCGGAGTCAATCAGGGATACAGTTACCGGTATCTTATCGCTTGTTGAGGATGTGCTCTTGGGTATCGCCACTATCTCTTTGATCGTGGCGGGGGTTGGGATAATCAACACGATGACAATCAGCGTAAACGAACGAACAAAGGAGATCGGCACGCTGAAGGCAATCGGGGCAACCAACGTGGATGTGCTTCTTCTGTTCCTGTTCGAGTCATCGTACACAGGTGTAATCGGGGGAATAATTGGTGGGGCCGTAGGGTTCGTCCTTGGCAGGGGCATCGGTTACTATGTTGGAATCGAGATCAACGTCAGCGCGTTCCTGATGCTTTTCGTCGTAGGGTTTGCACTGTTTACAAGTATTCTCGCCGGTGCCTGGCCGGCATGGCAGGCATCACTGCTAGACCCAGTTGTGGCTCTCCGAAATGAGTAGAAAAAAGGGGCGTAACCTTCTGGTTACACCCTTGCTGTAGCCAAGTCGTATAGTCTCTTGGTACGGTAAGAATCCACTGTGTTCTTGATCCTGTTGATCAAGACAATATAGTGTAGTGCCCTGTTAGATTTTGTCACATAGTCGTCTACTCCGGCTTCAAACGCCTTTTGAGCGATGGACTCGTCCTCGCTTCCCGAGTAGAGAATCACTGGTACTGATGAGTAAGTTCTGAGTTTCTTTGTGAACTCGATTCCGTTCATCTCCGGCATCTTGTAGTCTGATATTATCAGATCGGGTTCGCTATGTTTTACCTTCTCAATCACTTTTCGTGGAGAGGTATTCGATCTTATCTGCAAATCCTTGTCGTACAGCGCCATTATCTCGCGTGTTAACTCTAGACAGTTCTCCTCGTCGTCTAGGTGAAGAACATTTATCACCAAACACACACCCTCCCGGTTGTGTTCTTCAAGCATCCACGTGACATAACTGGCTCGTTCAGGTGGCTTTGCGAGTGCAGGATTTTCGTCATTGTGTTATTTCATTTCCCGCAAATGCATCATACTGTGTATAGTACACCCAAACAGAATCTGATTCCCGCCCGCCCGCAGTCGTCCTGGGAACACGTCACCAATATACAGGATGCAATTGGCAGTTAAATATAGAAGATTATTCTATATAATTGATTCCTTTTTGTCAGAATTAACAAAGTGTAAAATTTACTTATTCACATCTAATTTTTACTATATTATTCCAGATTTACCTGAGAATGCTTTTATAGATTATTAAAAAGAGTTACATTCGTCGCTTTAGGTTGTGAGAATGTTCTCATCTATTGAAATACCGGTAAGGTTGCTCAACGGATTAGTAACAGTAGGCATGTTTGTTCATCTTCAAAATATTTACAGGAAGACGGGCAAGCGTTTCTACTTGCTCTGGGGAGTAGGGTTCCTGCTCTATGGTTTGAACATCCTGTTCCGGGTTGACAGCCAGCCATCCTACGCGCAGGTGATATCAGGGTTCCTCTTACTGGCGGGGTTCATCAGTATAATTGCGGGAATCGCGGACCTAGTGAACAAGATAGGTTTGACCTACGTTGTTCTGATTTTGCCAATTTCGTTGCTTATCCTGCTTCTTACTCCTGACCCATACAGCCTGTTTATTGAACGGGTTGGGTGGGTCGTCACTATACTGCCGTACCTCATCATATGCGGACTCTTCGTGGTCATCCGGATGAATTATTCAACATCAATTGACTTGTTGTTGATAGGATGGGCGATACTTCTCCTAGTGAACGTCGCCTTCGCGTTCGACGCCATGCAGATATACTATGTGGACGTGATGGCGATCTTTGCAAAAGTTGTTATACTTGTTGGGATGACGAAGCCGAGTTTCTACCTACTGGTGGATGATTTGAAGCAGTTCCTTATCTCGGGTAGGCCAACATCATACAATGTTGGAAGGGGTGGGGGGATATCCTTGATCCACTCCAACGGCACCAGAGGCAAGGTCGTTGACTGGGTTCAGCAGATGGCCACAGAGAACACGGATAGGGGCATCAGGACCATCCTTGTCTCCACCTATGATATGATCTCTCCCACAGAGATACAGGCACTCAACCTTGAGGACAAGGTATTCTTCGTCAGGATGATTACGGGGGGCAGGACGATTAAGAACATCTTTGAGGAGAACCAGATGGTTATTGGGGACGATCTGAATGTCTTGGACCTATTATTCTCGGATGTCATCAGCTACTCCAACGAGCGACTGTTTAACTGCGACATCATCCTGTACAGCCTATCCAGCCTCATTCACACTCACGGGGAGAAGAGGCTGTACTCATTTATCCTTTCTATGATCACACCGTTAAAGGCAAGTAACGTGCGGTTGAACTGCCTCTTCAACCCAAGTACACACCAAGATGAGACGGTGATCAGACGCTTTGAGGATATATTCGATAACGTGCTGTCGCTCTAATCGAGTAACAGTCTGAGGTTGCCCTCGGACATGTTTATCCTTGAAATCTTTGGTACACCTCTTTTCCGTTCAAGGACCTTCGTTTCATCTTGGAGGAGGGTAAGTACGTGAAACGGTGGCTAGTTGTGACATCGCTCTCGTTTTTCCCATTCCAAGTGCTATTCTACACACCATTATTCGCGGCGGAGGTTCTAGGTGCAGACCAGTTCATCGTAGGGGGACTGGGGATTGCCACGACATTGGTTATGGTGTTCCTCTCGGTACCGATGGGGCACATCGCTGACAGGTATGGCAAGAAGAACGTTATAATCGCCTCAAGCGCGATGGTTATCGCTTCTCGTTTCCTTCTCATCAACGCCCCTAACGATCTGGTAATCCTGCTCTCCGGACTATTAGCGGGGTTCATCACAACTCTTTCACCATCCCAGACCGCTATCTCGGCTGATCTAGTACCCAAACAGTACCTTGGCAGCTGGTATGGTATCATCGGGTTCTTTAGGGGCATCGTGAACATCGTGTCACCACTCATGTGTGGATACGTGTGGGAAGCTTACTCACCGAGAATGATGTTCATACTGCTAGCTGTTATCCAGGGAATGCACCTACTCGCAGTGATAGCTATCCCGAGGGACATCGAGAAAAGGCTAGACTAGGTGGAAGCTGGTCTGCCTGCCGTTGATTAACTTGCATCCATCCTCTGTGAACGCGACGATGTGCTCAGTCTGGCAGGGTACCAGCTGATTATCCCACTCGGGGACATGGTCCTTTATGGAAAGCTCCATAGCGTAACACGAGTTGTACTCCAATCTGACATCACCCCTGCCGGGTGTAGGTTCCTGATCCCACGGAAGACCAATCAACGGACCCGGCTCGTGTAGAAGCAAACCCAGTGAGTGAGAGAATATCCAAGGGTTTGGAACGCCTTCATCTCCGGCTCTCGCCAAGATGTTCGCGAGAAGCTGATTTCCCGTCAAACCGTGACTGAACTCGTCCATGAATATGTCCTGCAACCGATTGTTCTCGGCGAGTAGCCTCTTCAAACCATCCGGTGCATCAGACTCGCTGACCTGCCTTATGTATGCGAGCTCCTGATGGTCTGTGATCAACCCGAGGTAACGAAGGCCTACATCGCAGACAAGCAGATCACCCATACGGATAACACCATCCTCAACGGGATACTCGCTTGACTCCCGTCGGATAATCCTGAAGTATGGTTTGAAGCTCTGCTCCAGCCCATTGTCGGTGCAGGTCTGCCAGAACAGCCACTCAAGATCCTCGATGGTGGTGACCCCGGGGGTGACAGATTCTGTGCTGAAACAGTGTGCAATGACTTTCCGGGCTAGGGTGGATATCCCCGGGTAGAGCTCAAGTTCCTCCTCAGTCAGGGTCATCAACCATTTGGTGCAAGCAGCCTCAGCCGAGGTGAACCTATCAACGTATCCGGGTACTGCCTCAACGAGCTGATTGTACAAGTTCAAGGTTAGCCCTCCCGACGCCCAATTCACGTCACCGATGTTCAACCCTATCCTCTTCGGGTCACGTTGCTCGATGATCTCCTTTAGCATAATCCACTGCTCGGGGTAGTTACCTCCTTTCCAAGGGTTATCGTAAGGTCGCCGGTATCCGTCATAGAAAGGTTGATGCGCTCGATTCCATCACCTGAGCTGTGGAAAACGAGAATCTGTAGAGTCTTGGGAAAGGTATCCATCGGGATCATTGTCCGGTAAACAGGGTCAAGGTTATCCTCCTGACAGATGACCAGCCACATGTCAATCTCAGCCGCCTTCATAGCCAATGGAAGAATTGTATCAAGGCGTTTACGCAGTATATCGTAAGTGACGTCCCTCTGGGCCCGGACGGGCATCACCTGAGGCAGGAAAGGCATGGAAAACCGTTGATAATTCGCGATAAAAGACCTTTGAAATATCAGTCTTTGGAGTTTCAACGGTACAGGACTTGCGCGTCGATTTTTTATTTGTTAATCTACTCTTGAAAGTAAGAAATGATCGATGTGTGAAGGATGAAGCATAACATTCGTATTGATTTTGTCAATTTCGTTGAAGCTCCTGATGAAAGTATTTCGTATCCATTAGGTATCCTTTACATCAGTGCAAAGTTGAAAGATGTGGGTTTCACCAACATCGGTTTCACAGAATATGTTTGCTTGTTACGAAAAATTCACGGGGAAGAAGGCCAAAACCGATTCTCATTGTATAGTAAAGACAGGTATAGGTCACTTCATGAGGATAATCTTGAAAAAGTAATAAAGTATCTGATCGAACGAAATCCACAACTCTTGCTTCTTGGACCAATCACATCACTTCATTTGGTAGAATTGGAGGACTTTGTTGAGAAAATTCGTCTCATTTTACCTGATTCTATAATACTGGCTGGTGGTCCCCACTTTGGCAAGGTTAGGAAATTGGATTATGAATTCTTGAATATTCACAAGGACTTGAATGGAGTAATCATTGGTGAAGCCGAGGAGATTGTATCCAAAATTGCCAATGAATACTATAAGACCAAGATTGATGCAAAGGTGAATGAGAAATTCGATAACAAGTTATGCGTAGTCAAAGGAGTATTAACTCCAAACAACGTTTTGAAGCCAAGTCCAGAACCCAAACTGGACAAATTACCTTTACCTGACATCAAACTGTTAGAGGATTACTGGGATAGCTCTCACGTTAGTGCTAATTACTCTTACAGACTTTCAGTGAGAAGAAACCCAGTGGTCTACACAGACTACGGTTATTTTCAAGGAGAAGCAGATTGGGGATTCACGGAGGATGATTTCTACCATTTCCCAACGTCACAGTATTCTAGGTTTCCTTATGGTATTATAGTAAGCAGCAGGGGATGTCCGGGAAATTGCACATTTTGCTGCAGTCAGGGAGAAAGAAGAACAGACTCGGTCCAAAACATAATGGAACAAATAAAGTACATGAATGAGAAACATAAAACACGGATCTTTGTCTTTTTTGAATCTCTTTTTACTACCGTGTCACAGGGTGAGTTGAATAGAGTATCAAGGTTATGCCACGAGTTGATCCATTCAAACATAAACATCGAATATATGATCGACATCCGGGCAGATGTTCTAGTTAAGATCCCGGACAAGATATTAGATTTGATGATCGAATCAGGGTGTAAGGAGTTCAATATCGGTCTTGAGAAGGGATCAGACAAGGCACTCAAGTTGATTCAGAAAGGTACATCCGTGAAGGAGCATCGAGAGGCAGTCAATAAAATTAGAGAATCAGCTTCTCGCTGTAGAAAGTCTGTTTTGGTAAACGGTACTTTCATCTTGGGTGGACCAACTGAGACCTATCGGGATGTGTCTGATACGATAAGACATAGCTGGATGTTGCACCTTGACAATGCCAGTGTTTATCCCCTTGAGATTAGTCCAGGAACCCAGATTTATGCTGAAGCAATCAAGAATAATGTAATATCTGATACACTAGACCCATACAGAAACAGAGGAGAATACCCAATATATGAGACAGAGGAGGTTCCACTCTCTCTAATGAAGGAGATAGTTGAACTAAACTCAAAGGCAAGAACAAACTACAATGAGTTCATAAAGTCTTTGAAAGAGATCGAACTGAAATTCACACCCTATGATTATGACTTGTCGAATATTCGATTGATAGAAACGACTCTAATCCATGACAGGTTTTGGGAATATGTTGACGATGTATTCTCAAACAGTGTTGATTCTCATGAAAATCAAAATAGGATCACAGACGAAATAAACAAAGTCGAATCTAGGCTTGTTCATTTCTACCAAAATAATGGAATAGAGATGAAAGAATACAATTTTGGTACTATCGGCTCAAATCTAAGGAGTTGCATTGCATCTTTAGGACCAATTGTAGACAAATTATCGAATCCACAAGCGTAAAGTGTTAACGTCAAATACTTACAGGGCATTACTTCCGATATGGCTGGACTCAACGCCCACCAGAAGGTATCCGACGCGACCTACGAGAAATTGCTCAGCAAAGAGAAGACCAGCCTCATCGTGCAGAGAAGCGATTACTACCTGAACAAGCTCAAGGGAAAGAAGTACCTCATAGTGGAGAACGACGAGAAACCCGAAAAGAAGGCGAAAAGGTTCAGAATCGAGGGAGTCAAAGAGGGAAACGGGGCAGCGGTTGAGGACATCTACGGCACATCAATCAACGGCGCGTACCTCATTATCACACTCAGGCTCAGGGAGAAGACCAAGTAAGGGGGAGGGGGGGGTCCACCCATCCCAGCCCTTCCCAGCCTCCTCCAGCCTAAACCAGCAATAAAACAGGTTCTTTCAAAAAGAATCACATACAAAAGTGTAATCCACCACAAGTTTTTTTTCGCGTTATATTAGGCTACCAACTATTCGGGGTAACCTTAAACAATCCACGCGTACAATCTAACCCGTCTTGGTGTCAAGCAAACTCAAGAAACAGTTCGAGGAAACGGTGACGGTTTTCGTCAAGCCCCTCGGAGGGTTAGGGATAACGCCCAATCATCTGACAGTTCTTGGCATCGTTCTTGCAGGAGTAACCGCATACATGTACACGAAGGTGCCACGGAACCGCAACTACCTCCTCTACGCGGCTGGGATGTTCATAGTCTCGGGGTTCATCGATGCCATAGATGGGGTGCTTGCACGATCAACTGGAAAGGTGACAAGATTCGGTGGATTCTTCGACTCCGTAGCTGACCGGTACAGCGACGCGATAGTCTACTGCGGCATAATCGCCGCAGGTCTATGCAATCTATGGGCTGGATTACTCGCATTATTCGGATCGATGTTAGTCAGCTATTCGCGGGCAAGAGCCGAGATGGAAGGCGTCAACATGGCAGGAGTCGGGTTGGCGGAGCGGGCGGAAAGGATGATCTTCCTAGCACTATGCACAACAGCCGCCTTCTGGTACCCAGTAGCACTAAACTATGGAATAATAATACTAGCAGTACTAGCTCATCTAACAGTGCTTCAAAGAAGCCTACACTTTAAAAAAGAAATAGAGAAGAACTAATTTCTTCTACGTGGGCGACGACGCCTCGGAACATAGTTCCTGTCCGTCTTGGCCCTGATCTTCACTGCACCGCGGTGGACCGCACAGCTGATGCACATGTACTTAGTTGTCTTGGTGCGGTTAATGCTCGCACCCTGATCCCTAAGCTCTTTAAGAATACGTGAATCCACCAGACTCGTGTACTTTGTCTGGCGCTTTGCCTTGTCTCGGGGTACTTGGGCGCCGCAGTAGCTACACTGAACCATGCCGGAGCGTCCTTTCCCTCCCTTGCTTCGTCCACCGCTACGTCTCTTCTTGGTCATTTCCCAAGCCTCAGCAACGATATACTGAGGTCAGTAATAAATGCTACTGGTTTCGATGAAAATGAAAGATTAGGGTATAGCAAGCTCAATCAGCAGGGGGGATAAGATAGCGATGAGTTTGTTGTACCCCCTGTCACTGATATGGACACCGTCGTTACTGTACTCAGCGGCAAGAACATCCTCCTCAAGGAGCTCGCTGAACACGTCAATGAACCTGACCTTGTTCTCCTCGCAGTACTGCATCACCCTGTCGTTCAGGGCTCTGATTTGTGTGTTGAACTCCGGGGACCCCGCGACCGGCGTAGTACTCAAAACGACTGGCTCAGCCCCCGCTTCCCTTGTTAGTTGAGTCAACTGGACGAGGTTACGGTACACATTATCCGAGGGGATACGGGTGAAGAGGTCGTTCAACCCACCCATGATGACAACGTAATCAGGTTTCTCAGGTACAACGCTCTGAGGAAACCTGTTCACCATGCCAGATGTACTGTCGCCGTCCATCCCCTTGTTCTCGATGGCAACATCAACCTCGGCCCCTATCTCTTTGAGTCTCATCCTAATGCTGGACTCAAGCATGTTGGTGAAAGGATAGTAGCGAGGGGGCAAGTACCCCGGTCCCTGCTGGTACCCGGCGGTGATGCTGTCACCAAGAAAGACGAAAACGACCCAACTGGACATACCACTCAGGAGGCTCGTGGGTGTTAAATAGATTACTGGACAACATTTCACCGGTGTTTTAGTTTGTCACAAAGGTACGGGTACGCTGACCTCGTGATTGTCAACGGAAAAGTGGTCACAGTAGACAAGGAGGACTCAGTGGTTGAGGCCGTTGCGGTTAAGGATGGACAGATAGTCATGATTGGGTCGACAAAAGACGTGACGACGATAGCGTCCAACTCCACAAAGATGATTGACCTCAACGGGAAGACGCTGCTCCCCGGCTTTATCGACACACACGAGCACTGTATAAGGAAAGGATTACAGCTAGACTGGGTCAACTGCAGGACCCCACCAATGCGGTCGCTGAATGATGTTGTAGCAGCACTCAAGGAGAAAGCGGAATCCAAGCCGGACGGAGAATGGGTAGTGGGAACATGGTTCGATGAGACCCAATGGGAGGACAAGCGGTTCCCAACCAGATACGACCTCGACAAGGCATCAACCTGGCACCCGATCTACCTAGGCAGGGCAGGGGGACATAACTCAGTAGCCAACAGCCTTGCCCTCGAACTAGCGGGGATATCAAAGGATACCCCCCAGCCAGCCGGTGGACACATCGAGAAAGACGAAAACGGGGAGCCAACGGGCAGACTTGACGAGTTAGCAGCCATGAACATGGTGAAAGATATCATACCGACCCCTGTGGGAGACGAGGAGATAGATATCCTGGTCGAGAACTGGCCCACACTAGAACAAACCTACCTGAGCTGGGGAATAACAAGCCTCCACGAAGCCCACATCAAGGCACCGCAGGCACACGCGTACCAAAGGCTAGACAAAGCTGGCAAACTCAAGATGAGGATCGGTTTGATGCTGGATGGAATGACGCCGTACAAAGGGTACGCCACCGATGATCTAGCGAGGCAAGGGGTGACAACCCCCTTCAAGTGGAGTGACAGATTACAGGTAGTGGGAATCAAGGTTGGGACTGACGGCGCTATGGGAAGCCTAACAGCAGCGCTTCATGAGGACTACAGCAACGATCCCGGAAACAAGGGGATCATCAGGTGCACCGCGGAGGAGTTGACGGACGAGATCAAGCGATGCCACATAGCTGGACTTAGGACGTGCACACACGCGATAGGTGATAGAGCCCTTGATATGACGCTGGACGCGCTGGAGGAAGCAATCAGGTCAAAGGAGTGGAATGATCACCGCCACCGAATCGAACACGCGGGTTACGTTCTACCAAGGCAGCTTACGAAGATGAAGGAGCTGAACATCAACGTCTCAGCGAGTATTGGTTTCTGCTATCCCATAGGAGACAGCCACATCGCAGCCCTTGGACCGGAAAGGCTGTGCGGCTACTACCCGATGAAAAGCTTCAGGGATCATGGTATTGTCGCAGCGGGAAATAGCGATGGGTTCGGAACCAACTGGGCTCTCACGGGAATCTATGGTTGCGTCGCACGGAAATCACGGACAGGTCAATATCTCTGTAAAGATGAGGCGGTACCAATCATGGATGGGATCAGGGCGTACACGTGGAACGCGGCTTACCTTGAGGGCACAGAGGACATCAAGGGATCAATCGAACCCGGAAAGATGGCTGATTTCGTTGTGCTTGACAAGGATATAACAACGGAGCCCTACGAGGCGATACTTGAAACAAAGGTTTTGATGACGATAATCGGCGGAGAGGTAGTTTACTCGGACCTCGCGTAGATTTCCTCGATGACCTTGATATGGTCAGGGTCTAACTTGTGTTCTTTTGCACCGCTCAGCATCAGTTCCACATAGCTCTTCGCGGGGGAGAACGGTCCTTTCGGCTTGGCTACCCTGTAAAGGTCGGCCTTATGCCATAGCCCGTCCTCTCCGAGGACAAGCATTGTATCCCTCTTGTACAATCCCTGTGGGACGCTCTCGATCCTGTCTAGCTCGATCATTTCCTTCTCGTCGCACTCATAGATTACTCCGTGGGTGAGATTTCCCGGCTTTGGCATGATGGTGCTAAGTCCGCCCTGCCGTTTCTTGCTCCAGAAACGGAACTGGATCTCAAAGTTGGGGAGGTAAGCCTTCTGTACATACTCCGCGCTGGGGAGGTACTGTCTGAGGAACTCGCTGTTTAGGTTCGAACCATACCCGAAATGATACATAGGTACCCCGTATCGTATCAACGATTTAGGATTACCTCCCAGAAACTGGCGGATTTATACCGTATCGGTATATCAGATAGGATGTTTATCTTGCTCTCAGAAATCCGCGACATAATGAAGGGAAACGTGCTGGTCCTCACGGTGTGTAGCACCATGTGGAGGATGAGCGTGGATATTGTATGGGGTTTCCTCTCACTGTACATCATCGAGCTTGGAGGCGAGTACGAGACTATTGGCCAGGTGATGGCTGTGGGAAACGTCGCCTCGATGCTCCTTTACCCGTTAGGTGGCTACCTAGCGGATTACCAGGGCAGGATCAAGGTGATGGCGTACATGACGTACGTCTATGCGTTCACTTTCCTCATCTACGTCTTCACGGACACATGGCAGTGGGTGGCGGTTGGTATCTTCATGCAGAGCTTTGTCACGTTCTACTTCCCGGCGATGCAGGCGCTGATGGCGGACAGCATACCAGCGGACAAGAGAGGACTGGGCTTCGCCGCAACCATGGCGATACCCGGGGCGTTTGGAATAGCCTCCCCGAAGATCGGTGGATGGCTGATTGAGATGTGGGGAATCAGGGCAGCCTTCAAGACACTATACGCGGCTGGCTTCGTGGTAGCGTTGATCGTCGCAACGCTTAGGCTCAAGTACCTCAAAGAGACGCGACAACCGATTGAAGGTGAGGAGAAGGTAAAGATCACAGTAAGGAGGGTACCGGGACTGATTATGACGTCCTACAGGGACATGGTCAAGATAGTGCGTGAAGCCCCCAGTAACATCATAACGTTCAGCGTCCTAGTTTCTACTGTTGCCTTTTTCGTAAGCATGGCGAGTCCGTTCTGGATCATCAGGGCAACCGAGATCATCAAGGTAACCCCGAACCAGTGGGGCACCTTTGCGATGATAAACGGGGGGCTCAACGTGTTACTAAGCTTCCCAGCAGGCAGAATGGTTGACCGCTGGAACAAGAAATGGGTAGCCGGAGTCTGTCTGATTCTCTGCGCCATCCCCAGCTATCTATTTCTGTACGCGACAACCCCGATCCATATACTGGTTCTACTTATGATGGCGACGATACCTAACACATTCATCAACCCAGCTTTCCAGGCACTGTTCACCGAGATGACTTTGCCCGAGAGTAGGGGTAGAATGTTCGCGGCACTCGGAGGGGCGGGTATCTGGGTTACAGGAGGAGCATGGGCGACAGGAATGATAGCGATGGTCAGCATCCCCTCGGCACGCTGGTAAGTGGCTACGTGTACAGGTTCAACAACTCGTTGCCGTGGATCATATTGTCAATATCCATGGTTGTGCTGGGTGCGGCGATAATCGTGCTAATCAAAGATCCTGAGGCTTAGACAAGCATCAAGGCGGCCGACAATGCGCCGTGACGAGCAGTGAACTCGTCCACACCTGAACCAATAATAACGACATCGTTGTCCTCCGGGCGCCACATCTCATCTATTTCAAGCTCAGCTGACTCGTTGAGACCAGGCATCATCCATACCCCACCAATATTTTGCAGGGTTGTTGCGCCTACAGCCCCATGAATCATAGCTTGATCCCTCTGCTCCACACCGTACCGTATCTTGTCCGAGGCGTTTCTCACAAGAACAATGCAGTTGAAGTCGGAAACGGTGAGTTCAGTCGCTGGATAAATTGCCCACTTAATCTTCTCGTTGAGACCAGATAGAAACAAAACACCTTCCTCGCTCAAAGTGATGCCCGGGCGGGAGATAGCGATCAAGCCTTCATCGGAGAGTCTGGAGATTATCGTTCTAACAGTCCCTTCACCAACTCGGAGAAGCTCCGCTAACTGCTTCCTGCCTACCCTGTTCTCGTGAAGGAGGCTCAACGCGTAGAGAAGGTGTGCTGGCGTATAGTCAGGTGTCCTACCGGGCGCGGTTTTCCCCGTCATCCGCTGGAGGGTCCTGACCTGTTCCATGTTCTATACTCACTCGAAAGAGGTATAAGTCCAGCGAAGAACGTCGCCGTCGTGCACCTTGTGCTGCCCAGCGCCGACTGGGCCCATCTGCCAGCCTTCCTCGTAGTAGTCCCAGACCCAGAACTTATTCACCTCTCCACCAACCCCGTCGATGGAGAACACGAACGAGCCCCACTCTGAACTCTGCATCTCAACTTCTGCTATGCTGAGAGTGGCGTTCAGGAAACTTGACCCGAGAGGCACCCGTGTGTCGTTGTACCATGTTGTAGAATCCCCGTTATCGATGAGTATGTTGACCACCGCCGTGGTCTCATCAAGCTCCATTAGGAGTAACTGGTACTCTTCCTCTGCTGTTTGTAACTGTGCATTGTATTGAACTGCAAGCACACCTGCAATGATTGTAGTGCATAATAGCACCGCTGCTGCGATCTTGTACGTGTTTTCACTCAAATTCTTCACCTAATATTTTCCTTATCGAGCTCGAAAGCGGTCTGAACCCAATCCCGAAGAACAGCGTGTTGCTCAGAACATGGGCAAGCATGAATGGTATTCCAGTAACCAAGCCTACAGATATCGGGATTCCGACCGTGTAGGCGGATACGATGTTCGTGAACACGTCATAGATGAAGGTGGTCACGAACCCGATGAAGGCTACCCAGATGTCAAACCCCCAGCCGTTTGAGCCACTGTTCCTGTATAATCCTCCGGCTGCTCCAAAGAGGGCTTCTCCGGTCATTGTTGCTATCAGGATTGGGAGGCTGAACCCGAAGGGATTGATGGTCCCGTATACCAGCCACACCATCATCCCTGTAGCTACGCCCATCAGCGGCCCCATAATGAACCCCGACGTGAAAACGATGAGGTCCATGAACTTGACGTTGGCTATACCGATGAGCATGTAGTTTGACGCGATGGCTGCCGCTGAGAGGATAGATAGTAGGGCGATCTTCCTTGCGTCTAACCTGTTCGAACTCAATATCTATTGGATGGATCATCCAACCAATTAAAATGTTCGATCCAAATCATCAAATCGAGCCGATGAGGAGATAAACCAAATTGATCCAGTACTACGACGCCCCCGACATACGAGAAAAAATCGAGAAAATCATTAACGTCCTCAAGTTCGACCACATCAATCTTGACAACCTCCACTGTATAAGGAGCCGGGGTAGCAAGTCGAAAAGAACCATTGCGCGCATTCATGGACTGGGGCGAATCTGGCAGACTGGGCTAAACATGAACCCCACCTACATCATCGAGGTTATCCACGAGTTATTCGATTACTATCCACCTGAAGCCCAGGACCGGACCCTGATACACGAGTTAATGCACATCCCCCATTCCGCAAAGGGTGGGTTCAGGCACCACAAGAACTATGTCACCTCGGCAAACGTAGACACTTGGCACAAGCGGTACAAGCAAGCCTGCAAGGAGCGGGGGCTGGACAAAGTATAAGATTCGCCCCAACAAAGGGGCATTGATGTATCCTAAACCCATGACGGTCAGGGTTGAGCAAGCCACGACCCTACGTGAGTTCATCGCCGAGATGGGGGAGGACACCTTATACGCATATGATAGAAGGGTGATCGGGGTCGTTGTCAACAACAAGCGAAAATGGGACTCGGCCAGATTGAAACCGGGAGACCAGGTGACAATTTACCCGATAATCGTGGGCGGTTAGAAGAGGGGCCAGGTATAGACCATAACTGAGGTCACGAGGACGGAAAGCAAAGCCCCGGCGAATAACTGCTCGATCGTGTGAACCCGTAGCCGCCATCTTGACCAGCAAACCAACAGTGTGACTAATAGAAACGGCCAAAGGATCAGGTTGTACCGGAGGACTAGGAACATTGATGGCCCAGCGACTCCAGCGGCGTGGATGCTGATCTTCCAACGTAGAGTAATCACGAGCATAACAAGGCTGGTTACTACGTAGCTGATCATCAAAGCTACCATCGTGGGCGGTGCATTGAACACCCATAAGAATCCAGCCCCAAGGAGGTAGCTACCGAAAACACAAGCAAATGGAACCAGCCTCTGGTCCCTGTTGTTCACCATAATATCGCCGATAACCCCCATCCGCTTCAAATAATAGAGCAAGAGTATGGGCAACAAGCCACTGAAGAAGGATGGTAGGTAAAAGTGGGACCAAAGTTTGTGAATGGTCATCTCCTTGTAGATATAGCCGAAGGCAACTACCGCGATCAATGGGGCGTTGAATACCAATCCGACGCTCTTCGCGAAGTTGTCCTGAATTCCCTGTGGCACCTTAATATCTACTCCTTTCTTCTTTTTATATTACTGCTTTGAGTCGATCTGGACTGGGAGCTGGTCACCCTGCTTGTTGTAGACGGCTATATTTGCCGAGTTGTAAGGTGGACCCAGTATCATCATGAGTCTACCATAGAAGTTATGGAAATCACCGGTGGACGGAGTCACACTACCGCTCGGGTGACTATGGGCGGTGCCGATTATCGTGAAATCCATGGGAAGCATGTGAGCGGGGAAAGAGGCTGAACCCCTGCTACCCACTCCGAAGGGTGGGATAAGATACTCAGTTACAACGTATCCACCGTCCTGACGTTTTCCTCTGAGCAATACTACTACCTCGTTTGGGTGGTTATCCTCGGCGAGGGATTGAATTGCCTTTAGCACGGAGCCGTAGACGGTGATCATCAATGCTTAGAGCAGCCCCGGCTCGAACTTTTTGAGCTCCTCGGTGGTCAAATCGACGACGATCTGAGCACGTTTGATGGGGAGCTCGTTTTCAAGGTCGATATTGTACCTTACAACGAACAGGTGGTCTTTCAGTGGGTAGGGCATGGTGCTGATAACCTCTATTCCCTGCATTTTATCACCATAGATATCTCTGAGTCGGAGTTCAAGTATTCGAGTGACCTGTTCCTGTGTGCTCAATTCATTCTTTTTTTTTCTTCACCAACGTATAAAGTATCCGCGTTTTGGGTCCATATTGATACCAGTAAATTAATAATTTCACGGAAAGTATGTGATGCTGGACGGTGCGTTATTTACACGTAACAGGTAACGAAATTGGGTTGTCTACGATTCAGTAACCAGTGTTAACATTATGTATTACACCTCTATATTTACGGTTTATAGCAAGAATACATCTACTCAAACCCACAAGATACGCACATGGTAAACCAGAACCTGGTATTTGCTTTCAACTGGCTGGTATTCATGGCTCCCATTCTGAAATGGTGGGTCAAGAACCTCATCTTACAGAGGTAATTTCACCTTTAGCTCGCCGGAGTGGATTAACCCACTCTTGGCTTGCACAAAACTTCTAGCACCTTGGTCTCAAAGAACCTGTGCGTATTGCTGGGCTGGAGCACAACCGCCGTATCAGCGCCACCACCGCTTCCCCCGATGGCGATTACCGGTTCACCTGACTTGATCAGCCCAGCGTCGCACGCCATACAACTAATTTCTAGGCATACTTTCACGCCCTGACTGAAGAGACGAAGTACGTTTGCGATGATCTCATCCACCTGGATGGGACCAAAACGCTGCTTGACTGCCCTCCCCAGCCCTCCAAAGGAATGAAGGTGATAGAAAATCTTAGCACCATCCGCCTCCATCTTCTCCTTGTTTTCCTCCACCATCCGGTGGACGTTGGGCTCGGTGAACCCCATCATCCCAGCGGATACGATTAGGTTGTATCCCTTGAACACCTCGGAAGCCAAAACACCCGAGTAGCCGGTGTATGATGCAATTACAATGTCCTTGATCCCAAGCTCATCCGCCCTCTTCTTGGCGAGCTTCAGGGTCTCCTCTGTATACTCTTTTCCTTTTCCATCGAAATAGATGGACTCAACGTGTTGACTCATGAGAATATATAGGGAAGAAAAATGTAAAAGGGTTAGTTCCACGGGATAACGATGTACTTGAGCAGGTCCTCGCTGCTGAGCCCCTGTGCCTTTCCCCATGAGAGCCCGACCAAGTTGTCCTTCTCGATCTCGCTGTAAACGAGGAATGCTAGTATTACGTTGAACCCGAACTGGTCGCCAGCACGTGCAGCTGTCGCTGCCTCGTACTTGCCCTTCCTGAGCATCGCCCTAACTAGCGCGATGTCCCCTGTCTTGATGGGCGCTAGAACCTCGTTATATGGTTTCTTTAGCTCATCAATTGCATTACTCAGGTCTTGGGTCTCGATGATCTTCTTTAGGTCACCCTTTTCGATTCCATAGGTGACGGGGAATGTCTCGTCGAGGTTGACCTCTTCCTTGCCCCTTCGCTTGATGGCGATTAGGACGTTTTCAACGTCTGTCTCGTACTTTACTAGACTGTTAACTATGTGTCTGTCCGTTGAGGGCAGCTCCTCGGTTAGTCTCAGTATGTTTCTCGCATAGATATAGTTCAGCTCGAGTTCTAGTGGCCAGAGCGCATCATACTCGGTGTATAGGTCAAGTTTCTCGATGAGTGAATCGTATGGAGTCCCGTTGAGTTTCTTAACGACTTCCTCCAATGTATTCGAGTTAACCAGTTCTTCCTGATCTCTAATGAGGTAAGGGTCAATCGGTATGAGAGACTCCTTGATTTCCTCGACACTGCTGTCGGTGAACTTTCCTCTGAGGATTCTTTTGAGGTTTAATACCTCAAAACGGAAATCAAAGTAGGTTCTGAGGAACTCCCCCATCTTGGTGGGTGTGATCTTGACGATCTCCTCGATTCTCTCGATGAACTTTGCTGTAATGTTCTTCTCAAGACTCAAGGCGACCTTTTGACCTAATTCAACATCAAACTCGCCGTAGGATGTCTTCATTAATTGGTTCAGGAACTCTGTTACGTCTGGTGCGTCTGCAAGGTTCTTCATCTGATCCATGTCGAGAAGATCATTGATCCTCGCGTGTGTCCGCAGTACAACGTAATCGGTTCCTAGGTTTGCTTTTACCGTGACTTTACACCTCCGATTAACTTCATCCTGACAAGCTCCTCCATCGACTCCTCGTCGAGCTTGTCCTCGATGAACTTGATGACGTACCTCATGTCGGGTATGACCATGTTCTCAAGCGCATTGACCTTCCTGCTAGTTGTACCCAGTTCGTCGGCGATACGCTCTACCCTCTCCTCGAACTCGGCGAGCCTAATCAGCTCCTCGATGATCTCGAAGACCTTGTCGGATGCATAGGAAAGAGTGATGTCCAGCTCTGCTGAGACCTCTGGCTTTCCTTTGATCCTAACAGTAGGGTAGACTACGCCCATAACGCTTCTTGGCAGTACCTCTAGGTCGAGGGAGTTCTTGATGCTCCTTGTCTGGCTCTGTACTTCCGTGGGTCCTAAACTTAGGTAGGCCGCTGTAAGAGCACTGTAGGCTTCCTCTAGGTTGCCCAAGAGGAGGCCCCTTCTACCCTTTAGGACGTCGAGGCTCTCCGTTAGCTCCTTTGCGAGCTGGTCCCGCTTGAGTTTGAGGAACTCGGTTCCCCTCTCAATGGTCTGGATACGCCTCTTGGTCTCCATTAGGTAGCCCTTTGTGGGCCTGACTCCGGATGTAGCAGACATGGTTACACTTCACTAACCTTGTGCGCTGGGTGGTACTTTTCGATGTACTCTTCACGTACCCTGATGATGTCCTCTTCAGGCAGGTCACTTAGCAGATCCCATGCGAGCTCCAGTGTCTGCTCGATGGACCTGTTCTCGTAGATTCCCTGACTGATGAACTCCTGTTCGAACCTGTCCGCGAACCTGAGCCACTGGCGCTCCCTCTCTGAGAGTCCGACGGCTCCGACGATCCTGACCAGTCCTCGTGCTCGCTGTCCTTCAGCGTAAGCCATGTAGAGCTGGTTTGATACGTCCTGGTGGTCCTCACGGGTGGTCTCCTCGCCGATTCCGTCCTTCATGAGCCTACTTAGGCTTGGTAGGACGTTCATTGGTGGGTAGAGTCCACGCAGGGCAAGCTCCCTCTGTAGGAGTACCTGGCCCTCTGTGATGTAACCTGTTAGGTCTGGGATTGGGTGCGTGATGTCGCCTGCAGGCATTGAGAGGATAGGCATCAGTGTGACTGATCCCTCGCTTCCCCTGATACGGCCTGCTCGCTCGTAGATAGTGGCGAGGTCGCTGTATAGGTAGCCGGGGTAGCCTTTCCTTGTTGGAATCTCCTCCCTGGCGATGCTGATAGCCCTTAGGGCTTCCGCATAGTTGGTCATGTCCGTTAGGATGACCAGTACGTGCATGCCCAGATCGAATGCCAGATACTCGGCAACCGTCTGTGCGATACGTGGAGTGACGATTCGCTCGATCGGCGGGTCGTCCGCGAGGTTGAGGATCATGACGCTCTTGTTCAGCGCGCCTGTCTTCTCGAACTCGCTTCTGAAGTACGCGGCTTCCTCGTTCTTGATGCCCATGGCACCGAAGACGATGGCGAAGTCGCTCTCTGAGCCCGGAATAGTTGCCTGTCTTGCGATCTGTGCGGCTAGCTCGTTGTGTGCTAGACCTGACTCGCTGAAGATTGGCAGTTTCTGGCCCCTGACCAGGCTGGTCATGCCGTCGATTCCGCTCATGCCTGTCTGGATGAACTCCTTGGGAACCTCACGGGCAGCTGGGTTAATGACGCCTCCGTTGACGTCCCTCCTGTCGCTGCTGATAATCTGGGGCATGCCGTCGATAGGCTGGAAGCTTCCGTTGAACACTCTTCCGATGAGGTCCTCTGATACGGGGATCCTCTGGACGTCTCCGCTGAAGGTGACGGTGGTGTTCAGGTTTAGACCTGAGGTTACTCCGAAGCACTGGATCATGGCGTAGTTCATACTTACGTCGAGGACGCTTCCCTGGACTATCTCGCCGTTTGGTCGCTCGATGTACACGATCTCGTCGAAGGCTACGTCCTTAGTCTTCTCGACCATTAGGATTGGGCCCTTGATCTCGGATGTTGTCTTGTATACTATACTCATGATAGGTTCACCTCGTACTGTCTGGCCAATGCATCAATCTCTGTCATCATCTGACTCCTGATATCGTCGATTGGCTCGGTTCCTTCTCTTTCCTTGAGCCTCATGATCTCCCTGATGACGTCCAGGTCCCTGACCTGGTCGATTGGGATTCCCTGCTCAATGATTGGCCTGACTGTGTTGTAGAAGTCAGTGAATAACCTCAGTAGCTTGACCTGCTTCTCGGGTGCACAGTACCTGTCTACGTCGTGGAACGCGCTCTGGACTAGGAATCCTTCCCTGAGCATCTCTGAGAGCAGCAGTACCAGTCGCTGGTCGTCTGGTAGTGCCTTCTCTCCGATGATACGGGCGGTTTCCTCGATCTCGGCGGCTTCCTCTAGTATCCTGAGTGCCTGTCCTCGTGTGCCTTCCCATGTTGGATCGAGCTCTCCCCACCATTTTGCCGCGACATCCAGGTACCTACTAAAGCTCCTCAGCCAGTTGATGGCTGGGAAGTGCCGGCGGTACGCTAGTTGGCTGTCGAGTGCCCAGAATGTTCCGATGAACCTGAGCGTGGTGGTTGTAACTGGCTCCGAGTAGTCTCCACCTGGCGGGGATACGGCTCCAAGAAGCGTAAGGCTTCCGAACCTTTCCTCGGTTGCGGGCACGACTACCCTTCCGGCTCGCTCGTAGATGCTTGCGATCCTGTCTGCTAGGTAGGCTGGGTATCCTGCCTCTGCGGGGATTTCCTCTAGACGTCCTGAGATGTCTCTTAGGGCCTCTGCCCACCTGCTTGTTGAGTCTGCCATTAGGCTGACGTCGTATCCTTGGTCTCTGAAGTACTCGCCGATGGTGATGCCCATGTAGATACTGGCCTCACGGGCGGATACCGCCATGTTGGATACGTTTGCTACGATAATTGTTCTCTCGATGAGTTTCTTTCCTGTCCTAGGGTCCTCGATCTCTGGGAACTGCTCGACTACGTCCGCCATCTCGTTGCCACGCTCGCCACATCCGATGTATACGATGATGTCCGCGTCGCTCCACTTGGCGATCTGCTGTAGTGTTACTGTTTTCCCTGTTCCGAAGCCACCTGGAACGGCTGATGCGCCTCCCTTTGCGCATGGGAAGAATGTGTCGATGACTCGCTGGCCTGTGATAAGTGGCTGACTTAGTGCTAGCCTCTCCTTGACTGGCCTGCCGACCCTGACGGGCCAGACCTGCATCATCTGGAGGTCGAGGTCTCCGCCAGCGGTCTCTAGGACCGCGACGGTGTCTGTGACTGTGAACTCTCCGTCCTCGATGCTCTTGATGGTTCCCTCTGTGTTAGGGGGGACCATGATCTTGTGGACGAATGTATCGGTCTCCTGTACGGTTCCAATAACGTCACCTGCTCCGAGTGCATCGCCGACCTTGACGGTTGGCTCGAACTTCCATTTCTTCTGCCTGTTAAGGGGCGCGATGTTAGCTCCCCTTGTGATGAATGGCCCAGTTAGGTCCCATAGCTCGGTCTCTGACCTTGAGATCCCGTCTACGATCTGACCCATTAATCCTGGGCCCAGCTCTGCGACAAGGGGTGTACCAATGTCGATGACTGCCTCGCCTGGTTTAAGCCCGGACGTGGACTCGTAACACTGGATATACGCAATGTCTCCACTGAGCCTGACAATCTCGCCCATCAGTTTGAGGTCACCTACCTCGATGAGGTCACCCATCTTGGGCTCCTCGTTGAACTTTCCGAGGATAAGTGAGCCGTTAATTCTTTCAATTGTTCCTTCTAGTCTCTGTGCCATCTTAGATCACTCCCAGTGTCTCGGCTACCTCTGCGATTAGCCTGTCTTTTGCGTCTTTTACTCGCGAGTCAAGTGTGTTATGGATACTCTTTGTTCCTTCTAGGTTGATGACCGTGACACCGCCTACGATGTCAACTGGTGATACCTCTACCTTGACCTTGACTCCAACTGCCAGTTTCTCCATTACGGAGGATAGGTGGGCGGCGTCCGCCTCATTGGCGTATACGAAGCAGTCCTCGTCAAGTTTGGAGACTGACTCAATGGTCAACTTCTCAAGGTACTCGTTGTACTTTGGTCCCTCAACGATGTTCCTGACTTCCTCCTCTGCTTTCTCGAAGACCTTCGCGACTGCCTCGGTCCTTGCCTCCATGATAATCTTCCTGCCCTGTAGCTGTGCTCCTCCAACAATCCTATCGTGGACTGCTCTTAGCTCTCCACCGATGACGTTCTGGATGGCCTGGTTGGTCATCTCATCGATCCGTTTCTTCTCGGCTTCCATAGCAGCGGTTATCTTGTCTGCTCGTTCCTGAGCCTGTGCGAGTATCTGGTTCCTCTGCTCGACTGTCTTGTCGATTAGCTTGTTATCCATCTGCTCTGCACTCATTCAGGTAGGACCTCCTTTAACACAAAGTTTACCGCTTCCTTGATTTTCTCGTCGGATATACCTGTAATTTCCTGGACCCGTTTCTCGTATTCCTTTGTTACCTTTGCAGCCTCTTTCTCGGCTTCTGCTTCGGATTCTGCTAGGAATTCGTCCAGACCAGTCCTGCGCTGTGCCCTTTGACGCTTTCTCTCTGCGTCCTCTTTTGCTTGTGCAAGTTCCTGATCTGCTTTTGTCTGGGCCTGGGAAATGAGTTCTTCTGCCTCGGCCTCAGCTTTTGCTATCAAAGCATTGAGTCTTTCACCGAGACCTAGCATTTTTTTCATTTCCATTGTATCATAACTCCAGTTTTGTCCCTATTGCCAGTGAGACTACAGCTTGTAGCTCCTCCATCCTCATCCCTGTCTCCATTGCTAAGCCCGGGATAAGTGCGAAGAAGGGTGTGATCTCACCTCGCCTCATAACTTCTTCCCTGATTGGCCTAGTCGCGGCCGTGTACTCCTCGGGGACTATTATTAACTTGTAGTCCTCTCGGGTAATCTGGTCGAGAGTGGCAATAACTGCCTCTTCGTCGAATGCCTCGTAGCCTCTTGCTCCGATGAGCTGGAAGCATGTTACGAACGATGAGGGACCTATGACAGCTATGCTCATGTCGTGATGCCCTCGTATGTTTTTATTAAAAAGACTTACGACTGAGGGAGTTTTTGGTATATACTATTGGACCAGTGAGTGGGGAAAACGGGAAAAAATTCTCGTGGTGGAGTACACTTTTGTATATGATTCTTTTTGAAAGGAGCTGTTTTTAGGCTTGTTTCAGGTTTGGATGCCCCAGAATCGATGGGTTGGTGTACCCCCCCCCCCCTCCCCAGTAGATCAATCGTCACCAGCGTGTAACACTGGGATAGGCTGGTCCTTTTTTGTCTCTTTGAACCTGAGTCCGAGTGGGATTGCGAGTACAAAGATTGCGGTGGCTGCTATGAACGGGGTTACGCCGCCTATTCGTGTGAGAAGCGTTCCGGCGATTATTGGCCCCAGTGTGTATCCGATCCTGTACCCTGTCATCCTTATGCTAATCGCTGTTCCCCTCATGGTATCAGGGACGGCCTCTGTTGCGAGGACTGTTGTTGCGCCCCAAGTCATACTCCAGAGACCCATGCTCATGGCGTAGGCGAGTAGTAACACGACCCAGTTATCTACAAAGACCCATGCAAGGTATGTGAAAGGTACGATTGATAGGCACATGAGGGACATTCGCTTCATCCCGTACTTGTCCGCCAACACTCCGCTGGGGAGCTGGGTGAGCATTGTCAGTATGCTGCTGACTGTGAAGAAGAGTCCGATGTTTGAGTACGTTAACTCGAAGCGGTTGGAGAGGTAAATGGGCATCGCCATACCCATTATCCCAATCGCTGTTGTTAGTAACAGGTGGAACAGGAAATGGTGGCCAAGCGCGGGCAGGTACTTTCTGTCGAATGGCGCCTTGTCACGTCTTTTTGTTGCGGAGCTTGATTCGATCCCGAGTAATGGGATTATCCCAGAAGCGCATACGATGACAGCTACGAGGAACACCCGGTTCCAGCCCATGCTTTCCGCGAGTTTCCCGCTCACGTATGGTCCAAGGATTCCTGCGATAGGCCAAGCTAGATTCATGAAGCCATACAGCTTGCCCTGATTATCTGGTGTAGCTTTTTCTCCAATGTACGAGAGCCTTACGGGCTCAAACATGGACTGTGCCATGTTGAAAACCATCCAGACGGGGATGATTAGGACCCAGCTAGATAATGATGAGATCAGCAGGGTTGCTCCACTGTAAGATAATAGACTCAGGAAGAAGAGGGCCTTCTTACCGAACCTGTCAGCCAGGTAGCCGCTTACAAGGGTTGAGAAAGCTCCAGTTAGGCTGCCGATCCCTAGTATTAATCCTATCTGGGACTCGTTGATCTGAAGGGTCTCAAGAAAAAGCGGGAACAGGGGTCCGACGAAATAGTAGCAAAGAGCTATGGCTATGTTTATCATGAATAACCGTTTCAAGCTCCCGTCAAGTCCCTTCATCATGTTATTCTCATACCATCCATCGTACTGGTAAATAAATTTAATCTAGCCTAAAAAATCTAGGCTATTTGTGGTTATTCAACAGAAGCATTGATTTTTGACTGGACAACAGGTTAACCATGAGGAAGTATATCTACCAGTTTTCTGTTGGTCTTCTAGCGATTGCATCACTTGTCTTTGGTAGGCTTGTAAATTGGCCTGATGCTGTTCATACAATACACGGGTTGCCGTTGACATGGGGAGTTCATCATTTGTCAAATATCGCGGGTCCAGTGGATACGTGGAGTGTTAATTTGGTGAACCTAACGATTGACATTGGTTTCTGGTTTTCTCTGGTGATTGTGATACCAATACTTATGGTTAGGGCTAGGACTAGCTAATCATCGTGTGAGGTACCCCAACACATCAAACTGGAGCTCATAAGGCTCATCGATAATCTTGAGGCTTTTGAACATCTCAGGTTTCATATGGTACTCCTTGATGAGTGCCTCCGAGATGTAGACTGTTTCCAAGTCCTGGGTGTTTGTGATTCGAATCACCCTTGCATCCTTCGGGTCTACAGGTCCGCTAATTCGGATGGCAGTCGCGATTGCATCCCTGTCATTTGGTAGAAAGGGCGGGATTTTCCCGGTCTCTCCGCTGCCCTGGGTGAGGCAGTTTACATAGGTCTGGTGGTGATCGATCATGTCGAAGACTCTCCTCGTGGTTACATCTGCCAAGCCTATTCCAATCGCGTTCCCATGGGTCTCAGGGGTCAAGTCCAGCACAGCGATCTTCTTTATCTTTGGGGCTCTTGGATCGCTCTCGCCCTCCATCCAGAACCTACCGGTCACATTGGTGTCCATACCGACTCCGCTGATGTTCTTCCCTATCTCATCAACAACAAGCACGTCGATATCACTGAATGGTAATCTGGGGAGCAACTTCTTTGACTGTAACAGTAATTTTTTCTCGCTTTGGTAGAACTTGTCTGGTTGTAGGACATGGATTGAGGCGGTTTTATGGTACGCATTCTCGATTACCGCCAAGCCAAGGACCACGTTGGTCTTCTCAACGATGAACTTCCCTGCCGCAGGTAGTATACGGTGGTATCCATCGTACCTGTGCCAGTGGATCATCTCGGCTCCCTTCTGGTTTCCAAGCCCGATGGCCAGCATCTTCAGGATTCCGCTTTCTATCTCGCCCTTGAAGTCAGTGTGCGGTTTAACTCGGCTAACTGGGAATATTCCGTCGGCTTCCAATGCTGTCTTGCTTAGGAATATCTCAACCCCATCGTCAAGCTCACCAACCTTCTCGACCTCCATGCTTGAAACAAAGGGAGCCCCAATTGACTCCTCTGTTATACCCATTCCAGTTAGAAGCTCAAGCTGGCCCTCCGGTGTGGACCCACCGTGGCTTCCCATTGCTGGTACAATGAATGGCTCCGCTCCGGCAGCCCTCAGTTCTTCGACAACGGTTCTTAAGATCGTGACAATATTAGCGATGCCCCGACTACCGGCGGTGACTGCTATCCGCTGACCGAGTTTGACCTTCTCTCCTAAACTCGCGGATATCAGTTGGGCTCGAATCTCACCTGCTACATCCTCAACTGTTGGATGGTTGAATATCTGACGCGCTTTAGCCATTCGCGGAAGTTGCATGGATATGAGGTATGACCTAGCCGCTTATGGTTTTCGCACTGATGCCATCTGGGCCGCCAGCTCGATCGCCTCCATGAGGCTCTGGGGGTTTGCCGTTCCCTCTCTCCGTCCGGCTTTCCCGTAAGCTGTACCATGATCGACTGAGGTTCTGATGAAATTCAATCCAAGAGTGACGTTGACGCCGCTTACGCTGCCCCACTGCCCAGTTGAGTCATCGTATTTCATCCCGATGAGCTTGACGGGGATGTGTCCTTGGTCGTGGTAGAGTGCAACCACTATATCGTATAGGCCACCTGCTGCCTTACCGAACACCGTGTCAGGAGGGACCGGCCCATCCACATTGAGCCCAGCTTTAACGGCATAGTCGATAGCTGGTTGGATGATCTTCTCTTCCTCGTCCCCAAACAGTCCTCCATCTCCACTATGGGGGTTTAGCCCAGCCACGGCGATTCTAGGGTTTGGTATTCCAAGTGAAAGGCATGCGTTTTGTGCGATCTCTATAGTTGTCTTGATTCTAATGGTGGTAAGATGCTTGGTGATGTCCCTGAATGGGATGTGTGTAGTGGCATGTACGACCCGTAGGTTGCCCGAGACAAGCATCATCGCGTAATCATCGGTTCCGGATTTGTCAGCGAGAAGCTCCGTATGGCCCGGGTAGTAGTATCCCCCCATGTGCATCGCCTCTTTGTTGAGTGGAGCGGTGACCATCGCGTCTATCTCACGCCTTAGCGCCATGTCAGCGGCATAGATCACGTACTCTGCGCTAGCCGCACCGGTCATGGGGCGTGGTTTACCCATCTCGACCTTGGTGGGGTCTATGTTTTCGAGGTCAAACAAGTTGATTGTACTGGGCAGGAAATCTGCGTCTGAAACATTTTGGATAACCCTGATTTCTAGGTTAACTCCAGCCACCTTTAAGCCCATTTTCATTGCGTCCCGATCCCCGATAACGACGGGATTGCATATTCTATGCGTCTCCTCGTCTGCAAGAGTCTTGGCCACGATTTCTGGTCCTATTCCTGCTGGGTCACCTAACGTGATCGCTAATACTGGTTTCATTTGTGTTTCCTCTTCAAGTATTGGGCTGCCTGGACTATGGCGTCGAGCTCACCGAATCCTCCCGCCTTTGTGATGGCGTTGATCTCTCCAAGGTTAAGCAGAGGTATCCCTGGTCTGAGCTCCTCGACGATAGATATCTCTTTGACCGAAAGAGCCTCGCATACCGCCTTTGCTGTTGCTCCTCCTGTTAGGACCAAACCAGATACATCAGTTTCAGATAGTATCCTCTTGGCAGACAATGCCAGAGCACTAGTGATTAGAGCCTCGAAATCCTCTACCCCTGACTTCTCCGCCAATTTGATGGACTCTGATTCCGATTCGACCGAGGGCGCGCTAACAATGGCAACATCCTGTCCAGACGATAGCGCCTCAACGGCTTCTGATACAACTATATCCTGTTTTCTGCCCTGGAATGCTCGCTTGATATCGATGGGGATCAACCTTGCGTTGAGTCTCCTAGTAAACTCATCTATCTGGTTCCTCGTTACAGTCCTTTTGGACCCGATTATAGCGAGAACTGGAGGAGGACGAGCTAGGCTCTCAGCTAATGCAGCTGCTAAGCCCGCAGACCCAACGAGCACGCGTTGATTCTTTAAACGCTTCACAATATCGAGGAGGTCAGCCTCGGTCTCGCTATCATAGACTTGAACTCCTGGTAGCTGGTCGCCGATTATCTCCGAGATCAAGCTCGTGCTTGATGAGGGATGGTACTCGGTTTCCCCAACTGGAACTCCGTTTACTAGCAACACTCCGTCTTTAACGCTTCGAGCCGTTGGTGGATAGCAGGGGGTCAGGATCGCTGATTTCTCACCGGCGGCTTCCAATATTGCCCTCAACTCAGCCCCAATGTTGCCCCTCATGGTGCTGTCTATCTTCTTGTAGATTATATCAAACTCTTCAAGTCTAGATGCCACCTCGAAGACTATCTCGTACGCATCATCAGGAGAGATTTCTCTTGAGTCGGTATTGACAACAACGACCGCTGCGGTGCTAGAAGTTGGATCATCGGTGACATGGACAGTAAAACCCCAGTTGCTGAACTGCACACCTGTATCGAGTGCACCAGTAAGGTCGTCCGCTATCACCACGATCCTCATACGGGATAGGTTTGATGTAACTTGTTTAAAACCCCAATGATGGGTTACAGATTTATCGCAAATCGATTATATCGATGATATGGCTTCCTCGTTCAACCAGGCTCCAACGGATTACGACAAAATTCGACCAGGGTACCCTGAGGGTCTCTTCCTAGACTTGATCGATTTAACAGGGATACCGGATAGGGGTAAGATACTTGAGATTGGATGTGGAACGGGACAGGCAACAGCGCCTCTGATTAACAAGGGGTACCGTTTTACCTGCTTGGATATAGGGGAAAAACTCCTGGAAATAGCGAGAAAGAAATTCCGTGACACAGACGCGAAATTCGAGTTAACGAGTTTTGAGGAATGGACACCCGATAGTAAATATGATGTCGTTCTATCCGCGACGGCTTGGCACTGGATAAACCAGAAGATAGGGTACAGGAAAGCAAGTGAGGTGTTATTTGACACAGGAAGTATTGCTCTTTTCTGGAACAAGTATCCTACCCCGTACACTGGCTTCTTTGAGCACGTGCAAAAAATATATGACAGGATAAAACCTCTGAAGAGGACCCAAGTTCAATCTACGTCAGAATGGATCAAAGAACAGAGAGACTCCCTTCTGGATTCTGGCTACTTCTCAGACCTGAATATCAGGGAGTACCATTGGTCTATTCGTTTCAGCTCAGAGGAGTATATCACTTTACTAAACACATTCAGCGACCACCGAGCTTTGCAAGTGGAAAAACGTAGAGAGTTATTCACAGGAATATCCCAGTTGATAGACTCTGATTACGGTGGATACGTGATCAGGCCTTATGTATCAGTGTTGTTTACCGCGCAGAAATATTCAAGAAAATAAGATAAGAAAAAGGGTTTAGTGGTGGAAGATTTGTTCTATGAAGACCTCTATTGGATCGGTTATCCAAGCAGGCCATAAACCCAAGATTATAGCCAATGCTGCGAGGGCAAACAATGTGACCGCCATCTCCATTGGAACTGGTTTAATCTCCTTGAGTTTCTCAGGTAGCTTACCATAGTATATCGTCCAGATTGCCTTGAACTCATAGCCAAGTGTAACCAGTGTCGCTAAACTTCCAGCCAAGATTGCTATTACAAGCTCCAATGTGCCGGTCTCGAATCCACGCACGAATGCACCGCTAAGCAGTATGAACTTGGATTTGAATCCAACTGCTGGTGGTACACCTCCAATGGTCAGGAAACCTGCAAGAGTAGCCAGGATTACTATTGGTAGTCTCTCGCTGAGTCCACCCATCTCGGTCATATCCCTTGTTTCTGTCCTGTATAGGAGTGCTCCTGATACTAGGAAGAGCAAACCGATGGCTAATCCGTGGCTGATGCTATACGAGATAGCCCCAAGGACGCCAAAAGCTGCATATGTGAATACTCCGAGTACACAATAGTTCATCTGGCTCATACTTAGATAAGCCACAAGGCGTTTGGTGTCCTTCTGGACCAACGCCATGACTCCAGCGTAAAGAATGGTCATTAGCGCCCATAGCATGAACCATTTACTCACACCTTGTAGTACTGGTTGGAATGGTGGGAGCAGCCTTGACATGGAGTATGTACTCAGCATTACCGAGGTTGCTCCAAGGACTGCACTCACGGGAGCTGGTGATTCGCTGTATGTTCCAGGCATCCAACCGTGGAATCCCAGTGCACCGATCTTTACCAAGAGCCCAAGGGTAATGAAAATTCCCACCCAGAAGGCTCCAGGGTAATCTGCGATGTGCATTAGGTCTGCTATCTCAAAGCTACCGACGTTCCAATATGCGCCTAGTATCCCGGCAAGGAAAGCGCCACCACCGATGTGTGTATATATGAAGTAGACTAAGGAGTTGCTCTTTCTGTCACCATATCCATATAGGAAGACCAGCAGCCATGAGAAGACTAGAGCTAGCTCAAAGAACATGAAGAACTGAATCAGGTTCGTGGCTAGCATACAGCCTGCTACGCTTGCCCCATAGAGTAGGAAGAGGGTATAGAACTTTGCATATTGTTCATTACTCTCTTCTATGTCGTCTTGTTTGAAGCGTCTCTCCATATAGGGTATACTAAATAGGGTTGTTCCTGCGAACACGAAGACATATGTAAAGAGCATTGGTATGCTAAGTCCGTCACCCATTAAACCAAATTTGAGGTTTACGGGAGCCGAGACCCAGCTATACTCTTCCATGAGCACCTCATGCTCAACGGTTGGGAATAGCCCAGCCAATCCTATAGTAATCGCTACAAAGAGCGCTACAACAAGCCAGCTTACCTTCTTTCCCATACTTCGACCGAGTAAGTAAACGAACGGAGATGCGACGAAGGCCGCCGCGATTATCAGGGTTAGTATATTGCTTGTCATTTTGTTCACCTCACGCTAGTAGCCCAGCAATTACCTCCATTAATGGGTCTAGTATCGGTCTCGGGTATATTCCCAATAGGATCGATATTAGACAGAGCAGTATCATAGGCACAGTCATGTATGGACTAGCCTCCTCGACATCCTGAAGATGCTCGGGTAGGGGCCCATAGAAAACGCGCCTCATGGTCCACATCGTGTAACCTACTGTTAGCGCTGTAGATAGTATTCCGACCAGCGCCAATATGAAATCAGTAGATATGCTACCTACGCCGGGTCCGAATGAGCCCATGAAGATACTGAGCTTTGACGGATAACCAACTGTTGGGGGTATTCCACCAATGCTCATGGCTCCAATCAGGAACGCGAGAGCAGTGATAGGCATCCTGTCAGCCAGTCCACCTAGCTTGCGAATATCCCTGTGACCTGTTTGGTGCATTACAGCTCCAACGCTAAGGAAAAGGACTGCTTTACCTAAACCGTGGCTGATATAGTGCATCATCGAACCAGTAACACCTAGCGTGCCTGCACTAGCTATTCCTATGAATAGATAGCCCATCTGGCTCATGCTGCTATAGGCCAACAGTCGTTTGATATCGGTCTGAGCAAGGACCATCAAGCCTCCATAAATCATTGTTCCCAAGCCCCAGAGGAGCATTAGGGTGAAGTTGGAGTCAATTACCCCCTTGATAGGTAGTAGCATCCTTACTATTGCGTAAGCTGCTAAACCGATCATTGCGGGGCTCAGTAGTGCACTGATAGGTGTGGGTGCCTCTGCGTGGGCGAAGGGTAACCAGATGTGCAATCCTAACATCGCCATCTTGACCGTGAGCCCAAACATCATGCATACCACTATGAATCCAGCGTACGGCATCCCGGTTAGACTTGCTAGAGCTGATATCTCGAAGCTTCCTGTTAATGCATATGCCGAGAGTGCTCCTGTTACGAACACTACTGCTCCTATGATGGACCAGAGTAGGTACATCAGGGCGATCTTTTCCTTATCACCAGAGCCATATGAGTTGATGAGAGCCCATGAGGGTATAATCATTAACTCGAAGAAGAAGTAGAATTCGAACAGATTTGTGCTGAGTACTACTCCTAGCATGCTAGTGATGTACAGTAGGTATAGCGCATTGTATGTTGCATGCGCCCGGTTATTCTCCTGATGATGGTATTGTTCATGGATGCTGTGATCCATGTAATTGTACGAATAGATCAGGATGATGCTGCCAAGTACAGCTACTGTAAGGGCAACTGGTAGGCTCAAACTATCCGCGAAGAGCCCGAAACGTATTCCCGGTAACCAGTAAAAGTACTCGCCCACCGGGCTCTCGGCTACTTTGCCGAGGTTACTTGCGAGATATGTTGTACTATACAAAAGTGGGATCATTGCTACCCAACTAACACTCTTGCCTATCCTTCTTCCTATGAAGTAAACGATTGGCATGAATAGAGCGGGTAGTAGAACTGCTAACCAAAGTGATCCAATCATCTTAGATACCTCCCATGGTTATCATTCCCAGAATCAAGATTAGTAACGCAAATATCATGTATATGATATTGATGTTCAGTAATCCTGTCTGGGATTTCCTAAATTCTTGGTAGTACGAGTTTATGGTAGCGGGTAAGCCCTTGTTGATTAATCCGAAGATCAAACCTTCCTCTACTATATCGTATGTAGATTCGCTAATAGAGTGGGTTAAGTTGGCTACTACTGTGGTTACCAGTATTAGTAATGCTTCAAACGTATTGTAGATACCGTTTCCTAGGAAAATCACCCCATCTACGAATACTCTGTAGAAGAAGGAGTTCATGTACCATCTATTCCATAGGAAATTGTGGACTGATTGTCTGAAACTGCTTGCCTGGACCCACTCCCACGAATTCCATTTTCTAGTCCAATAGAAGTTGTATCCGAAGAAGCCGCCGATCGCGAGCGCGACGGCGCTAAGTCCTGCTCCAATGAGCTTGGTTGTTCCACTGAGATGAGGAACATGCAGATGCTCAGCAATATCGTGAGGTAGTAGATGCTCAACGGTATAGTGCATCTGGTGTTCAATGAATA
>CAZPRN010000006.1:0-173893 GCA_964589605.1 uncultured Candidatus Bathyarchaeia archaeon
ATGGTAGCCCGGAAGAGATTCGAACTCTTGTCCGAGGCTCCAGAGGCCCCTATCCTTGACCGCTAGACGACCGGGCTACGTATCATCAATACCCAGAGAGATAGAATATAAACATAACCCAACCGCCAATCCCAAATAAGCCAAGCCTGTTATTCGATGCATGGACGCATCACTCACCAAAGAAATCAAGGAATACGCGCTATCACACGGCGCAGAACTCGTTGGAGTGCTTTCACCGGAGTCAATCGATGCTTTTCCCAAGTACTGGACCGGCTGGCAGGTAAAACAGTGGTCAAAAAAAACGACGGATTACATGGAGGACGCCAAGAGCATCATGGTCCTCGGGTACCACGCCTTCGACGACATCCATGAGGCCCAGATAGCCCACAACGGCAAGATCGAGTACCCCGTCTACGAGCGTATGAGGCTCTACGCTAGGAGGGTGATGCGGCAGCTTGAGAAAAAAGGGTACAAGTGCATCATATACCCGTTCAACCTCAGCCAGAAACGGATGGCACAGCTCGCCGGGTTGGGGCCCATCGGCAAGAACAGTCTCATCATTAACCCGGAGTACGGTCCCTGGATACGCCTCCAGAGCATCCTCACCGACGCACCTCTGATACCTGACGAGGAAAACACCAATGATCTGTGCAAAGACTGCACCGCATGCATCGACGCATGCCCAACAGGTGCCCTTACACCATACGTGATCGACCCTGACAAGTGCCTCATCGGGATAACAGAGGCAGAGCTAGCTAGGCTGATAGAGGAGGACCTGCCCTTCACCGAGTTCAGGGACACGCCGGACGATGTGTTCAGGGCGCACATGCCTCGGTTTACAAAGAACAGCGTCTTCATGTGCACGACATGCCAGAAAACCTGTCCAATTGGTAAGTTAAGACGGTAACAATGATATACTAATAAGCTTACCGAAAATTTTAAATATACTTTCAATCCGAATTCAATTGCCTAAGTGATCAGGCCAGCGAAAGCTGTTCTGGGAAGGAATAACCCAAGGATTGAACTGATGTTAAAAAAAGTCGACGTCAACAGCGAGGACGTTTGCCCCGAGTGTGGAAGCAACCACATCATCAATGACCCCGACTCCGGGGAGTTGATCTGCGGGGGATGCGGACTCGTGATGAAGGACACGCTTCTAAACGACGGACCAGAGTGGAGGGCGTTCACACCCACCGAGAAAGATAGCAGGAGCAGGGTAGGCGTGCCCCTGAGCTTCGCGGTTCACGACAAGGGACTAACCACCATGATCGGCAGGGTAGGCAGGGACGCCTTCGGAAGACAGATACCACTCGACACAAAGCTCCAGATGCTCAGACTCAGAAAGTGGCAGATAAGAAGCCGCGTCCACAGCAGCGTGGACAGAAACCTAGCCCAAGCAATGGCGGAGCTTGACAGGCTAAGCGACAAACTACACATCCCACCAACAATCAAGGAAAAAGCCGCGGTGATCTACAGGAAAGCCCTAGAGAAAGGCTTGGTGAGGGGCAGATCAATCAGCGCGATAACGGCGGCCAGCCTATACTCGGCTTGCAGGATGACACAGACCCCGAGGACCCTCCGCGAGATAAGTAACCAGAGCCCCATCGACAAGAAGGACATCGCCAGGTGCTACCGGTTGATGCTCAGGGAGCTTGAGATACAGATGCCCAAACCCGACGCCCAGCTGCGGATACCCAAGATGGCAGCAAAGGTAGGTGTCGGAGAAAGGACACAGCAGGCAGCCGTTGAAATACTTCGCGAGGCTCAACGATTAAGAACAACAGCAGGCAAGGACCCCATGGGCTTGGCAGCAGCGGCGCTCTACATCGCGTGCGTCATGTGCGACGAGAAACGTACACAGAAGATGATAGCGGACGCCGCGGGTGTGACAGAGGTAACCATCAGGAACCGGTACAAGGGACTCAAGGAAGCGTTGGACCTAGAAATCTAACCACCCACTTTTCTCCACATATCCCTAAATATTACCTGACAACAACTAATTCAGGCTGATCGCGCATGGCTGACCCCGAGAAGACACTCATCCTTTGTATAGATGGTGACAACGACATCGGGATAAAGGGCAAGGTCGATACTCCAATAATCGGAAGGCAGGCGAACCTTGAATCAGCAACCGCCCTCGCAGTATCCGACCCCGAGGAAGCGGACGCCAACGCCATGTTTGGAGCCGTAAAGCTCTACGATAAACTAGAAAAACAATACCCCAAAGAATCATTCCAGGTAGCCACCATCGCCGGTTCAAGCATGGGTGGAGTTGATGCTGACAGAAAGATGGTCAGGGAGCTCGGAGAGGTGCTTGGGAAGTACGAGGCTGACGGGGTTATCCTTGTCACCGATGGGTTCGCCGACGAGGAGCTGGTGCCCATCATCCAGAGCCGGATACCAATCACCAGCATCCACCACGTAGTGGTAAAGCACAGCGAACGGATAGAGGAGACATACGCCGTAATATTCAGGTACCTACGGATGCTTGTTGAGGACCCCTACTATAGCAGGGTAGCCCTGGGCGTACCGGGAATCCTCCTCGTAATATTCGGTTTCCTCCTCGCCAGCAACCAGGTTGAGAACGCTGGAATGGTGGTTGCCTTCGTCATCGGCATCGTGTTCGTTCTCAAAGGGTTCGGGCTTGACGAGAGAATAGCCGAACTCCAACCAAGGCTCCCACCGCCTGAACGATGGATCAACCTCATCACATCAGGACTGGGTGGAATCGTGCTGGTAATTGGTGTAATCCAGGGCATAGACTTTGCCTGGAGAATCATTCCACTACCCATCGCCCCGTTCTGGGATCTAACCTACTGGGCGACCAACTCAGCCGACCTGCTGGGGGCATTCATCCAGAAATCAACCGACATGGTGATCCTGGGACTGGGCATCATGGTTGCAGGCGACTTGTCATCGATCTACGTGCAGGACAGGAAGGACCCAACTATCTGGAACAACATTATCGGGCTCCTCTTCCTCCTCTGGATGAGGCCAATTTCAAAAGAAGCGGCCACCCTGATACGCAACCCGGGTACACCTATCACGTATCTGTCTCCATTGATCATCTACGTTGTCGCCGGAGTCATTTCGATGACCATCGTGATCTCGTGGGTGCACCGTCGCCATGGCCGCGAACTGTTCAACCGGACATAGGTTCTCATTACCTTTTTGTATCATACAGGTATTAGGAGTGAAAGGGCGACGGCATGATACGGGAGTTCCTAGAATTCATAGGCGTATACTCAATCTACCACCGGTGGTTGAAGGAGACCATCAGGCACTCCGAGCTCCCAAGCCATATCGGCGTAATCACTGACGGCAACAGGCGCTGGGCAAAAGCCAGGCTCAAGGAGGGCTGGGAGGGACACTGGGAAGGCGCCAGAACCCTTGAAAGCTTCCTTGACTGGTGTATTGAGCTTGGGATAAAGACAATCACCATCTACAGTTTCAGCACCGAGAACTTTAACCGTGACCAGAAGGAGTTGGACGAACTCTTCAAGGTCTTCCATGACAATCTTGAAAAGCTCCTAAAATCGCCACGGATACACATGAGAAAGGTAAGGGTCTCAGCTATCGGGCGTTTACAGACACTACCCCAGAATATCCAAGACCTTGTCGGTCAGGTGGAGGAAGCAACGAAAGACTATGAGGATTTCTACCTCAACGTCGCAATCGCTTACGGTGGCAGGGCGGAGATAGTTGACGCAACAAAGCTGATCGCTTCAAAGATCAAGGACGGGTCGATCGAGCCCGAGGATATCGATGAGCGTGTACTTGAGGCACACCTGTACACTTCGCACCTGCCCAACCCTGATCCCGACATAATAATCCGTACGTCGGGGGAGGCGAGGCTCAGCAACTTCCTCGTGTGGCAATCTGCTTATAGCGAGCTGTTCCTGCTGGACGTTTACTGGCCCAGTTTCAGGAAAATCGACCTCATGAGGGCTATCAGGGCCTACCAGATGCGTCAGAGACGGTTTGGCAAGTAGTTCGGCAACACTTTTATCACCTTTGAGGGTTGTATTAATCTCACTGGGTGAGACTAACTGGGTCCGGTAGCCATGAGTGACCATAATCCCACAGTAATACGTGATAATACTTACGTAGATCGTGGATTATCGAACAATGGGCTCTAAACATTATACTAAACATGTTAATGTGGACCGCGATTCCGGGTAGGGTTAACCAGATAAGGTAACGGTGCACTTTGGGGGAGATGCTGAGTGGTACACATAAGTAGGATGGTTATTCGAAACTTCAAGTCATTCGGCGGAGAGCCAATCAAGCTGAGTTTCCAGCAGGGCTTTAACATTATCACCGGACCAAACGGTAGCGGCAAAAGCAACATCCTTGACGCGGTTCAATTTGTTTTAGGAGAGCTTGGTAGTAAGCGGATGAGGGCACCCGACCTCAGCGGACTGATCTACGATGGAGCAGGCGAGGAACGTGCTGGTAGAGCACAGGTAGCCCACGTGAGCCTCTACTTTGAGAACTCGGACAGGGGTCTAGCGATTGACCGCAGCACTGTCACAATCGGTAGGAAGATGGACCGCGACGGAAAGAGCACTTATCTTCTCAACGGAAAACGGTCCAGCAGGCGCCAACTAGTGGAACTCTTGGAGATGGCGGGCATCACCGCAGGTGGGTACAACATCGTTCTACAGGGCACCGCCACGAGGCTCAGCGACCTCACACCAAACGAGAGAATGGACGCGTTAGAGGACCTCGTGGGCATCAGGGAGTACGACATAAAGAAGAACGAGGCACGGCAAAACCTCAACGAGGCAGAGAGAAAGATAGAGGTAGCCTCAGCCAGGATCGAGGAGATAAAGAAACAGGTAAACAACCTGGAAAGGCAGAGAAACATCGCATTACTATTCAACCTTTTAGACGAGGAGGAGGGCAGGCTATCAGCCCAGCGGCTCAGCAGGGACATCAACGAGCTTGAGGGTAAACTCAAGGACCAGGACACCCAGATCGAGGAGTGGCAGGCTCAACTCAAAGCGCTGGAGGAGGAGCGCGCAAAGATGACTGAGGAGCGGAACATCGCCCAGCAGCGGATGGACGAGTTCAACCGCGAGGCATCCGAGAGGGGAAACACAAAACTACCCCTTTTGAAATCAGAGCTTGTTGGAAAGAACTCGTTGAAAGAATCCCTCCAAGGCAGGATGAGGGAAATACAGCAGAGGAAACTCGCACTGGACAGGCTTCTCCTGGATAAGGTAGCCGAGATCGAGAAATCAAAGGGAGAGGTGGAGTCAAGAAACGAGCGACTCCAATCCATCTCAGGCGAAGAGGTAGGGTTAGCAGAGCATCTTGAGGCCAAACAGGCTGAGCTAGCGGTACTGGACGGCAAGATCAAGGACGCACGGGAGGCGGTTGAGCTCAACCAGCGCAGGCTTGAGGACCTGACAGAGTCACTGATACCCATGCAGGAGATGCTCACGGGCATCGAGACCGATATCAACAAGCGCAGCTTTGGCGTGGAGTCATCGGACGAGAAGATATCCGGGCTGAAGGAGAGGGAGGGAGCCTTCAAGGAGCGACGCCTCAGCCTAGAAGAGTCACTGAAGGAGTACGCGGCCCTCAAAGACGATGAGGCGCAAAAGCTGGAGGAGATGATCCAGACAGTCGAGGGGCAGGTCAGCCGCCAGAAGAACATCAGGAGCACCATCGAGGGAGCAAACCAGCTGGCAAAGGACGCCGAGACAACCATCACAGAGCTATCCGCCAAGCGTGACCTTTGGCGGAACATAGTGACAGAGGAGAAAGCCTTGGAGCGGATCAGGGAGATCGGCGACGCCGGCGGCATGGACGGGTACCATGGACCATTCAGAAGTCTCATCAGGATCGACCTTCAGAACCAGCGAGGCGTTGAGAGCAGCAGCAACGGCTGGATCAACGCTGTCGTGGTCGATGACTATGACACCGCAAAGGAGCACGTCGAGAGACTCAAGAAGACAAAAGTGGGCATGACACGTTTCATCCCGCTGAACCAGCTTCATGAGCCCGAGAAGATGCCGGAGCTAAAGATTAAGGGAGTCATCGGGCACATCCCAACCATCATCAGGTACGACGAGATGTACGCGGGGGCAGTAAACCTCCTCTGGGGGGACACCTACCTCGTCGAGGACCCGGTTGCTGCTGAGCTCGTCAACGCACAGGGATACAGGGCAGTCACCAAGACAGGTGACGTGTTTGAGGTAACGGGTGGCATCATCGGCGGGTATTACAGGCGTCCACCGGACTTTACCAAGCTCATCCCAAGCGAGGAATCAATCTCAAACTTATCAACCACCATCAAGGACCTCCGTGGCAAGCTCAAGAACCGGATGAAGGAGCTAAGGACCAGCGGGTTCGACCTCCGCAAGTTCACTGACTACATGGAGGACAGCCAGGAGCGGGTTAGGCGCATCGAGGAGGACATGAAGTCCACCGATGAGAGCATCGCCAGGCTGGACAGGAACCTCAACGACCTCCTTGACAGCGTCGAGAGGGTTAGAAACGACAAGGACAACGAGGAAAGACTCAGAATCATCCTTAAGGAGCGTAAGGCAAGGACCCTCAAGCAGATTGATGAGACCAAGGCAGAGATCAACGCCCTGAAAGATATTCGTCTCAGTGATGTAGCGGCCCACGAGGTAGACAGGAACAACCTGAACCAGGAGATCAGCCTACTCGACAAGAAGATAAACGAGTTATCAAACGACAGGACAATCCAGACCAGCTTCGTTGACCGAATCCTCAGCCTCCAGATATCAGAGGCAGGGGAACAGATCGAGTCAGCGAGGCAGGAGCACGTGGAACTTGACGAGGAGAACACATCAATCGTTGTCCAGCTCGAAGAGATTGAGAAGGACATTGTTGAGCTTGACAAGGTGCTGGGAGATGTCACAAACGAGGTTGAGGCGACCAGCAAGGTGTTCGAGCAGCACCAGCGCACCATCCGCCAGTACGATAACAGGCTGGATCAGATGGCGAGGCGCGTCAGCGATATCGACAGAAGGATTGGCACCCACACCCTTGACAAAGAGCGGATAAGGCTCCAGATCGAGCAGAGGCTGGACGAGCTGGCCCGACTGGGTTTCAGCGACAAGCTGGAGATCAGCGATATGCTCCCCGAGCAGCTGGAACGGCGTCTGCAGAGCATTAAGCGTGAGAAGCGTGGGCTTGGAGCCATCAACCAGCTTGCCATCGATCACTATCCAATAACCATGAACGAGTACAAGCAGCGGAGCACAAGGATCAACGGGATGGAGGAGGAGAAGCAGAGCATCCTTGACTTCATCGCCGAGATCGAGAAAGAGAAGCTTGAGCACTTCATGGCGGCTTACAATGAGATATGCGAGAACTATAGCAACATATTCGCCAAACTCACCGGAGGAGGCGATGGACGTCTTGAGCTGCAGAAGCCCGAGGAACCGTTCAGCGGAGGCGTTGACCTCTACGTCCAGTTCGCGGGCAAGCCACTGAGGCTGGCAAGCGGTGCATCCGGCGGCGAGAGAAGCGTTGCAGCCATTGCGTACCTCCTGGCAATCCAGAGGTACCTGAAGGCACCTTTCTACCTCTTCGACGAGATTGACGCACACCTTGACGACCTTAACACAAGCAGGCTCGCCGAGGTGCTAAAGGAGAACGCGGCTGACAGCCAGTTCCTAATGATCAGCCTAAAGGATGTCATGGTTCACAACGCTGACAGGATCTACGGCGTGTTCGCGCAGCACGGAAAGAGCAGGGTACTGGCACTACCGATGAAGGAGGCACGCATCGCGGCATGAGTCGGAGCAAACAGAAGCCATACTACCTACGTCAGCCATGGGACATACTGTTCAGGGAGAACAAGCTGGACAAGGTATCCCCATGGAACGTCAACCTAGTGCTTCTGCTGACCACCCTACTAGAGGAGATGGACAAGGCAGGCATCGATTTCAGGCTCGCCGGAACCGCAATCCAAAGCAGCGTACTCATCTACCTGAAAAAGGCTGAACTTCTCCTAAAGATGGAGGAGCTTCCCCAGCCAGAGGGCGACAAGGAGGAGGTGTACCTTCCACCCGCACTGCCCCTACCATTCAGGTTCGAGCACACCACTACAACAGTCAATGACCTCATCGAGGCCCTTGAAAGGGCGTTGATGGACAGGTCTACAAAACCCAGACCAAACCTGCCCATACTACCCCTTCCCATCCCTGACTTTATGGATGCAGAGCAGTACTTGCTTGAGATCGAGAGCCGCGCCGACAACCTGTTCGAGGAGATCCAGTGGAGGTTCGAGAAGGGCGGCGAGGTGAGGCTCACCGAGTTGGTCTACGGGTTGGACTTCCTGGAGACTGTGCGTATATTCATGATGCTACTGTTCCTTGCCCAGCGTATGAGGATCGGAATGGAGCAGAGCGAGGAAGAGATAGACGTCTATATCACCTTGAAGGAGGAGAGCGAGCACCTTGACTGAGCTATCTCCCCTCATGGTACGGCGCGTACGCGACCTGGAAGCCGCATTGTACTCAGCTGGCCGCCCTCTAACAATCGAGGAGGTCTTACCGGTGTTGGGCACCAAATCGGACCGGGTTGCCGCGAAGGTCGTTCACATAATCAGTCACAAGTACAGGCTCAGGGACTGCGCATTGGAGGTCGTCATTCTGGACGACGGAAGGATCGCCATGCAGTTGAAGCCCAGCTACGAGGAGATGGTGCAGAAATTCAACAAGAAGCCTCTCCTTAAAGCTGGCCCACTCAAGACCTTGAGTTATATCGCTTTCCATCAACCAGTGCTTCAGAAATACGTCATCGAGGCTCGTGGGAGCCATATCTACGGTCACCTGAAGCAGATGGAGTCAATGGGTTTGATCAACCGGGAGCGAACCGAGGACCGGAGCTACTTGATCACCACAACCTCGTTCTACGGGGATTATTTCGGTTTCAGTCACCATCCGGAGAGGAGCAAGATACAGCTAAAGCAAGTGTTCAGAGAGATTAAGATAACCAAGATGGAGAACGGGGACATCGAGAACCTGTTCGGTGGAAGAATAGAGGGTCTTGACGACCTGGATGATATAGACGAGGGGTTTCTAGCAGACTCTGGGGATAGGCTCTCCCATGGGCTTTCTCAGTATACGAGTTCCTCCGACAACGGTTCGTAGCAGAACCATTCCTTTCCTATCTTCTCTGACTTCACCGATGATCTCGGCATCCTTGCCGTACTTCGTTGACCTAACTGCTTCGAGGATTGATTCAGCTTTTTCTGGCTCAACTACCATTATTGCTACACCCTCGCATGTTACTTCAAGTGGGTCGAGTCCAAGCATGTCTGATGCGGCTCTTACGCTGGTCTTCACTGGAACCTTCCCAGCCTCAAGCCAGATGCTTACATCTGATTTCTCAGCAACCTCGTTGAGCGCCATAGCTAGCCCACCCCTTGTACAGTCCTTCATGGAGCGCACATCTCCGGTGTCCATAGCCGCTTTTACCGTATCGTGAATAGGTGCACAGTCCGAAACTAGCTCCGTCTCGAAGCTCAATCCCTCACGTTTTGACATCAAAGATATCCCGTGGTCTCCAACGGTTCCAGTGACTATCACCTTGTCGCCGGGCTTGGCCTGGCTGTCGAGTACCCTTTTTCCTCTAAGTATCCCAACACCAGTCGTGCTGATTACCATCCCATCCAGGCTACCTTTGGGCATGACCTTAAAGTCACCCGCGATTATTGCGACCCCTGCCTCTTTGGCTGCCTCGTTCATGGATTTAACGATCTTCTTGAGATCGTCCATAGGGTAGCCCTCCTCAACGATGATACTGTCGAGAATAGCTACCGGCTCAGCCCCCATGACCGCTGTGTCATTAACTGCTCCACACACGGCTAGTTTCCCCAAGTCTCCACCTGGGAAGAAGATGGGGTCAACCGTGTGCCCGTCAATGGATAGGATAACCTCGCTGTCCCCAATGCGTATGGATGCGCCGTCATCTAATGCGTCCAGCGCGATACCGTCTCTCGCCTGCCTTTTCTCGAACAACTTTAAGAATAATTCGTGGATGAGGGTGTCCTCTGTGGAGCCCCCAGCGCCATGGCTGAGCTTGACGACTTCGGTCATGGGACTCCCTAAACATGTTGGGGGAGATATATGTTACCCTATTAACCCCAGCGTCGGGTGATGTACTGGGCCGCCTCGCTTATCTTGAATGGGCGACTGTTGTTGCCAGTTCTTACTATGAATTCCTGTTTCCCCTTGTTGTTGAGGTACGCTGGCCTATGTGAGGGGGCTACATCAACCTGGCAAAGGTCCTTGCCTAGCAGGTTGTGGAACGTCACGTTCACGTACTGTAGGTAAAAGTTGCCTACCCTGTTTGATACCTGTGTGATGAGGAGGTTCTGGAATCCGTCACGGTTCTGCCCCTTGATAAGGGGATAATCATCATCGATTCCCGCTACCTTGTTGTCATCAGTCAATCCGATGAGCAGTGTTCCCCCTTCGGCGTTGAGGAACGCGCAGATAGTCTTGAGGACTACCAATTCTAATGCGGGGTTAATGTTGCCAGACGTTCTGTCCACCCTGAAGCTGGCCTTGAACTCTAGGTGCATGCCCTCGTCGCACTGGATGAGGTTGATAATATCCTCCACACCGCCACCGTTTCGCTTCTCCCTCATCTTCTCCAGCTTGTCCATAAGCTCCGGGTGACGCTGGGCGATATCAGTGAGGCTCACAATGCCCTTTAGTCCATGATCATCGAAGACCGCGAGTTTCCTGATCCTGTTCCTCTGCATGGTCTCACACGCCTCCGCGAGGGTTGTGTTAGGCTCGCAGGAGACTATCTCTGGGCTCATGATATCAGTGACCTTGACCTCTTTCGGGTTCTGTCCGACGGCCACGATACGACTCGTGATATCTCTCTCGGTCACTATACCGAGGATATCATCCCCGTTGCTAACCACAAGACTGCTGATGCTATGCCTGGTCATGAGCCGTGCAGCTGCCTCTATTGATTGATCGGGAGAAACGGTGACAACCCTAGGCGTCATGATTTCCTTTACTGTGGACATCATTGCATGTACCAAACCCTATTTTCTGGCTTCGGTGAAACTGAGTAAAGGATTATGGAGCGTTAAATGGGGTTCCAATTTCATGTTATTATGCTTAGAAAAAACTGAAATTTACATTTTCATAGATATACAGGATGCTCTCGGCTACGTGTATGGGCTTCGACTGGGACAGTAACGGTAACATGCTGTACAGGCATGACGGCGTCAACGCTTGGAACTATACGTACAACTTAATACACTAACCTGATGTCTCACAAGAAATATTAACATACAACTTTTTTTCCAGCCTTATTACTAGCCACTGGAGCAACGGGAAAGCGTTTTTATATCCCCTCTAGGTCTAAAGGCTAGAATAGAGGAATAACGCTTTGGCATGGCATAACACTTTAACAAAGAGGAAGAAAACCGGCGGCAAAAAGCGCGCATACAGAACAAAGCGCATCTACGAGCAAGGCTCACAGCCAGTTGAAACCCTCCACGGAGAAGCCCAGAGGAAAGCCGTAGACGGAATCTCCAGCACACAAAAGATCAAGCTAGTAAAAGCAGCCCATGTAAACGTCTCAGACCCAGCAACGGGCACCACAGAGCGCCTAGAGATCCTCGACGTCGTGAGCAACCCAGCCAACGCTGACTACAACAGGCGAGGCGTCATCACAAAGGGAACAGTCGTCAGGACCGAGAAAGGCTTGGCGAAGATCGTCTCACGCCCAGGACAAGAGGGCAGCCTCAGCGCCGTAGTAGTCGCAGAGGAGTAAACATTTTAGCCGCACCAGCGGCATTTTCATGTGAACAATCTTGAGGGGAAAGGGAAAACTACGAATCTGGCCAGCCTACTTTGACGTAAGGTACTCAAGGTCAGAGGGCAGACGCGTACCACGAGACAAGGCAACCCGAGACCCCAAGGTCGAGGACATCGAGAAAGTAGCCGAGAAACTCGGGTTAAACCCAATCCTCCAGCCAGGGAAAACATACAGCAAGCACCCCTGGAGGGCAACAGGCGTCATCCTAGTTGACAAGAATGGAAGCAAGACCGAGATAATCAACAAGATCGCGAAATCATTGAGGGGATAAAGTGAGCAAGGTACTAATCGGCAAGGGAATGCATGTCAGCAAAGGCAACGGGAACCTCATCATCACCCTTGAAGCCGAGACAAGAATCGGTCAGGACGTGGCCGACAAGGACGGAAACCCAATGGGCAGGATATTCGATGTCTTCGGTCCCATCGAGACCCCATTCGCATCAATCAAGCTCATCGAGGGTTACCCCATGGGCAAGGCATCGGGCAAACCCGTTTTCCTGGGTGAGCGTCCCAAGAAGCCCTACGACAAGAGGAAGAGGCGCAGGGCGCGCAAGAGAAAGTCAAGATAGGTAGTTTTTGACGGAGACAACCTCTCCGTCCTTCACGTAGACTCGCGGTATCCTTCTGGACGGCATACAGATCACATCATTCGGTATTGTGCCCAACATTTCAGCCATTTTCTCTCCGTCAGGTGCGGCTCTACCTGGCAAGCCCATCAAGGTAACCTCATCCCCGATCTCCACATCCGGCACCTTTGATACATCAATCATGCACTGATCCATGCACACCCTTCCCACAATATCAGCCCTTTTCCCTCTGACCCCAACGTATCCCTTGTTCGTCAGGAGCCTGCTGTACCCATCAGCGTAACCGATTGGAATTGTTGCTATCCTGCTTTCTTTATCCGTGTAATAGGTTAAACCGTACCCAACTCCCGCACCCTTCGCCACGGTCTTGACGAACCCTACACGGGTCTTGAGTGTCATGACCTGCCTCAGGTCGATTCTGGTCTTGTCCACTTCATCAGATGGATAGTACCCGTAGAGCATGATGCCGGCACGCACCATGTCGAGACTGTACTCGGGGAGGTCGATGATTGCCCCGCTGTTGTTCACGTGCTTGATAGGGATATCAACCTGTTTCTCGATGGCATCAACAATCTCCATGTATTGCTTGAACTGGTTCCTTGAGTAAACCTTGTCCTTCTCATCAGAGACAGCGAAGTGGGAGAACACACCCTCCATCCTTAACCCCTCCGTCTGAGCTGCTTTCACAATCGAGTCTACTGATTCCTCTGCAGACATGTAACCAAGACGCGCCATCCCGGTGTCAATCTTCGCGTGAAAGACCGCTTCCTCTCCCACTTCCCTTGCGACGTTGGATAGTTCTCTTACCTGCATGTCATGGAACAGGGTCACCGTGACGTGTTCCCTTATTGCTCTCTCGTACTGGTAAGCCGGAGTATACCCAAGCACAAGAATAGGCTCCTTAAAGCCAAGTTCCCTGAGCTGGAACGCCTCATCACCCGAGGAGACCGCGAACCTGTCAACACCGTTTTCAAGAAAAGTCCTAGCACAAGCCTCGACTCCATGTCCATACGCGTCTGCCTTCACTGCTGCCATAACCATTGCTGACTTTGGGGTGATTCTCCTTGTCTCCCCAGTGTTGTGTGCGAGGCGTTCAAGGTCCACCTCTGCCCAGGTGGGGCGCGTCCCGATTGATGCCATATCTAATGATCAGTCTACTTTGCCTAAAAACCTGAGCTAGTGAAATGGCGCGGTCGAGAGGATTCGAACCCCTGACCACAGGTTCCGAAGACCCGTGCTCTATCCGCTGAGCTACGACCGCCCGTTAGGAACCTACATACAGCCTCTAAAAACGTTACTCAAAACCAAGCCCCCTAAATAAGAGAGACGAAAATCATTGGATGTGACCGTCGCACAGCTACCCTACGGGGAAGAAACACTTAGGCTCAGGATACCAGACAGCATAACAGCACACATACTTGAACCAAGGGACGCACCGGGAGTAACTGACTCTTATCAAGCAATCCTGGATGGAGTGAGAAACCCCATCGTGGGGGAAAGGCTGGCAGACAGGGCTTCAGGGGCAAAGAACCCGCTGATAATAATCTCCGACTCAACAAGACCAACGCCCAGCGACCTAATAGTCCGAGTATCCCTAGCAGAGTTGACGGAGGCAGGAGTCCCTATGGAGAACATCAACGTCCTCGTAGCAACAGGTCTCCACCGCCCCTGCACCCTGGATGAGCTGGTGGAGATGCTTGGAAGACACCTACTAAGCGAGGTCAAGGTGTACAACCATTTTGCCGAAGACGAGTCCAGCCTAGAATACATCTGCGACACCAGCCTAGGGACACCACTGCACGTGAACAAACTGGTCACCGAGTCCGACCTACTCATCGGCGACGGGTACATCGAGCCCCACTTCTTCGCCGGGTACACCGGAGGAGGCAAGAACATTCTACCCGGTGTATGTGGGTCAGAGACAATACTATGCAACCACGGAGCCGAGATGATTGACCACCCCAACGCGAGGGCGGGAATCCTGCAGGGAAACCCAATCTACATGGACATAGTTGACGGCGCGGAGCTGGTTGACTACGGGTTCAGCGTCAACGTCACCCTCAATAACAAGAAGGAAGTATCCGGAGTATTCGCCGGGGACTTCAAGGAAGCCCACATCAAAGGAACAGAGTTCCTCGACAGCAACGTCAAGGTTCCATGCTGCTCAGCGGATATAGCCGTCGTCACGAACGGAGGGTACCCGCTTGACAGGGACCTCTACCAAGCCGTAAAGGCGATGACCATCGGGGAAGCCTCGACAAGAGAGGGAGGGATAATCGTTGTAGCGTGCGAGTGCAGGGATGGAATAGGGCACCCTCACTTCAGGAAACTCGTCGAGGACAGCAGTGGACCTGCTGAGATACTGGAAACGATTAGAACACCGGGATCATTCACCATCGACCAGTGGCAGGCACAGATATTGGCTAGGATACTCCAGAGGAACTCTGTAATATGCGTCACGGACGGTGTGACTAAGGATGAGTTAAAAGCCATGCATCTGATCGGTGCGACTGATATAGACATGGCTTTGGAAAAAGCAATCAAAATAGCTGGACGAGACCCGGAGATCAATGTTTTCCCCGGTGGACCATCAGCCATACCAGTGAGAGAGTAACATGCCCAAGCAACGCCCCGTCCAACACATTGAGATAACAACCTTTGTCCACGCCACAGAGGACCACGTCAAGGTAGTCAAAGCGGTATCAAACCTGTTTCCAAAGGATATTGATGTACCACCGTATGAGGAGGTAAAACTCACTGGATATTTCGGTGACCCACTGGTTATGCTGAAGTGGGTGCTCAAGAACCGGAGACCCGCTACGGAGGTAGTGAATACTATAATCCTAGGATTCTCAAGCATCGATAGTCTAGAACTGGTCGAGTCCCTACCTTCAAGGATTGACGAGAACAAGAACATGTACATGCGCCTCGACAAACAGAAGGCGTTTACTGGGGGCATCAGGCTTGAGAACCATGACCCCATACGGATCAAGGCGAGGCTCCTCGTTCCCCACAAGGCTGACCCCGTCAAGCTAATGTACGACCACATCCAAGAGCTGACACAGGATGCGTGAGTACACCGACATCGGGGTCAACCCATCAACGGAAAACCTTGAACCAGTAATAGCTGAGGCAGCTAAACTCGGTTACAGCAAGGTGGGGGTTGATGCCTACGGCGAGTCAGATAAAATAGACTTGGTCCACCGGGTTGATCTTCATCCTAGGAGCCAGAACGACCTAGGCAAACATCTCAGACGACTCAGGCGCAAAACCGAGATCATCGTCGTTCACTGCAAGAACAGGTCAATTTTCCGTCAAGCAGCCCACGATAACCGTATCGATTATGTAAGGTTCCCAGTTTCAGGCAACAAGAAGCTACCATACCTCGAAAGAAGGCAGGCTGGGTTGATGAGGGATTCAGGCATAGGATTTGAGGTTTGTATCAGAGACCTACTGGATGATGACCGTGAGAGCCTCGCTAAACGACTGAGCATCATCGGTAAGAGCCTAGGAATCGCACAGAAACATAATTTACCAGTGGTTGTTTCCAGCGGAGCAGAGGATTTGTATGGGCTACGTGATCCTTTCGGTTTAGCCTCGTTGATGTCCCTACTGGGAGTTGACGAAGAAACCGCCCTCGATATGATATCAACCACTCCAAACAAGAGAATCATGGAAAACAGGGCAAAGCTAAGCCCTGATTTCATCGAGCCCGGTGTATGGCTCATTGACCCTTGATTCTCCGTAAGACTTAAAAAACCGATATGCAAGGTTGGCAGTGAAATAATATGCCTACACACGGCTCATTGACAAAAGCTGGAAAGGTAAGGGCACAGACTCCCAAGATTGAAGGTATCCCGAGGAAGGGCCCGTCCCCAAAGAAGAGGAACAGGTCTAACTACTCAAAAAGGATCGCCAACGTCCGAGAGGACAGGTTTGGCCGACACAGACGCAGAAACTAACCTTATTACCCACCATAATTCTTCATTGAACTGCTTTGCAGACCAAACTCCGAGAGATTATAGAAATTCTAATGCAGCAGGATGCTCCAACACGTAGGAGTCTGGAGAAGGCAAAGTTCGAGGTCACGCGAAAACATAACCTCGGTTACATTCCGTCAAACTCGGAGCTGATCAAGCTTCTAACCACCGAGGAGAGAGTGAAACTCATACCTGTGTTGCGCAGGAAGGCAACTCGTGCACTCAGCGGGGTCAACGTGGTCGCAGTCATGACCGAGCCACTTGAGTGCCCGCATGGAAGATGCGCGTTCTGCCCCGGGGGACCGGACCACGAGTCGCCGCAGAGCTACACTGGACACGAACCAGCCGCGATGCGTGGTGCACAGAACAATTTCGAGCCCTACGGTCAGGTTAGGAGTAGGATTGAGCAGCTTGAGGCGATTGGGCACACGGTTGACAAGATCGACCTCATCGTCATGGGTGGCACCTTCCCAGCTTCGCCAATCATGTACCAGCGAGGATTTATCAAGGGCTGCCTTGACGCCATCACCCTCACACCATCTTCAACGTTAGAGGAGGCGAAGCTCAATGCGGAGCAAAGTGAGACGAGAAACGTAGGAATCACCTTTGAGACCCGCCCGGACCAGCTTGAGCCTGAACACATCGACAGCATGCTTGACCTTGGCTGTACAAGGGTCGAGATAGGTGTCCAGAACGTGTACGATGACATCTACGAGCTGGTTGACCGTGGTCACACCGTCCAACATGTCATCGATGGGTCAAGGGTGATGAAGGACGCAGGGCTCAAGATATGCTACCACATGATGCCCGGGCTCCCCGGTAGCAGCATGGAACGAGATCTAGACGGCTTCAAAACCACATTCGAGAACCCGTACTTCAAACCTGACATGCTCAAAATATACCCAACGCTAGTCTGTGAAGGAACAAGACTCTACGACTGGTGGAAGAATGGAGAATATATGCCTTTCACGAACGAGGATGGAGTTAAGCTGATCTCCAAGGTCAAGGAGATGATTCCTCCCTGGGTCAGGGTGATGAGGGTTCAGCGGGATATCCCTATCCACCAGATTAGCGCGGGTATCACCAAGAGTCACATACGTGATATGGTCAAGGAGAATTTGAAGGCACAAGGTAAGCACTGCAACTGCATCAGGTGCAGAGAGGTAGGGCATAGGCAGCGTGATGGAGTAGAGATTGATCCCGACTCGTTGAAGATAAAGAATAGAACATATGAAGCGTCTAGAGGAGTCGAGGAGTTCATCAGCGCAGAGGACAAGAACGACACCCTCGTCGGGTTCATCAGGCTGAGAATACCCGGTGAAAACCCGCACAGACCGGAGATTACTTCAAAGACGGGGCTCATCAGGGAGCTTCACGTCTACGGAAGGATGACCCCGGTTGGCGAGGAGAGCAGCGACTGGCAGCACAGAGGATGGGGAGAACAGTTGATGGCTAAAGCTGAGAAGATAGCCACCGAGGAATACGATATGAACAGGATGGTTGTCATGAGTGCACTCGGAACAAAGCAGTACTACGGAAGGCTGGGATACGAAAAAGCCGGAGTATATGTATCCAAGAGCATCGTGTAGCCCAATTATTCTAATAACCTAGATGCAAACCTTTTCCCATGTCATCGTATCCACCCGAATTATGGACCTGGAACAACTGTAAAGACAAAGTAAAGTCATTATCGGGACGACTTGGGTACCAAACAGGCAATAGACTCGCTATTCTTGGATACGAGTTGGACCTTGAAACTGGATCCATCACCGACCTTCTCTCTGATCGACTCCTCGACCCTTCGTCTCGCAATGATGGGCAGTTGATTAACACAATTTTCTATGTTTTATCTGCCTACTCCGAATCAGAAATGGAGGAACTATCTGGCAAACTCATATCCAGCAAGCATTTTCGTGGCGCCCAGTTCACAAGACGTGACACAATGGGTGCAAACTATCGAATCACCAGACATTTCGAGGATACCACTGCACTTGAAAAAGCAGTTAAGCTTCTTGGTGGAGAAAGAATAGAATTTCCCTATGGGGATATTGCCATGACCGTCCACCCGATGCCCTATATCCCAATCACTATTGTGCTAACATTGGATGATGGCGAGTTCCCGGCCGATGCTAGGATTTTCTACGACGAGACAATCGAACGGTATCTTGACTCAGAGCAGACTTTTTTCCTCACCCACATGACAATTTCTCGGTTGATAGAGGTCTCAAGTCTCTAAGTGATTCCGATAATCCATTTGAACCACATTTTAATAGCTGATACGGGGTTTTCTTCTCTGATTCAAGTTGACAGAGGACAAGCTAACCGGATATCGCGGTTCACTCAGGACAGCCCTTGAGTCGTCAGGGGCCGAGATAGGAGACGTACTGGAGGTCAACGTCAATAACCAGCAGTACCGGGGAAGCTTGATGCCAAGAGTCGAGACATATGACGAGCACCACCTCATCATCAAGATGGTCTCAGGTTACAACGTCGGCCTCAAGTTCAACGATTCAATGAAAATCAAGAAAACCGGGTCAGCACCGAAACCCGAGTTCAAGCAGCCACCACTGCCAGAGGCAGAGGCGGGACTGCCCAAGGTCAGCATCATCAGTACAGGCGGAACCATCGCTTCAAGGGTTGACTACGTCACCGGTGGAGTAGTATCTGCCATGTCAAGCAGGGACCTATTAGCAGTTGTCCCAGAACTTGTTGAGGTCGCTGACGTTGACGCGGACATCCTGTACAGCGTGTTCAGCGAGGATATCGGGATGGAGCACTGGGCCGGGATGGCGAAACGAGCCTACGACAAGATCAAGGCAGGCGCGGATGGAATCATATTCACCCACGGCACGGACACCATGAGCTACAGCAGCGCGGCGATGAGTTTCGCGCTTCAAAACCTTCCTTGTCCAGTTATTTTCGTTGGCAGCCAAAGGAGCAGCGACAGGCCAAGCAGCGACAACGCAACCAACCTGATGGGTGGAGTTTACACTGCAGCGTACGCCCCGTTTGCGGAGGTCTGCATTGGTCTCCACGAGAACACAAGCGATGAGAGCATCAGCTACCTAAGGGGAACTAAGGTCAGGAAATGCCACACCAGTACAAGGTACGCGTTTCAGCCTGTCAACGATTTCCCGTTAGCACGATACAAAGATGGCGAGGTTGAGATGCTCAACGATAGGGTCCGCGCAAGGCAAGACTCTGAGATCAAGCTTCTCAACGAGTTCAGCGACAAGTGCGCGTTGGTCAAGTTCCACCCAGACTATCACCCGGAAATTCTCGAATACTTCCTGGACAACGATTACAGGGGACTAATCATCGAGGCAACAGGGCTGGGGCAAGTACACCAGGACCTCTGGCCAGCCGTTGACCGTGCGAGAAAAGACGGAGTATTTGTCGGCATCGTCAGCCAGTGCACATGGGGCAAAGTGAACCTCAACGTGTACAGCCACGGAAGGGAGCTAATCGATCGGGGGGCTGTCCCATTGGAGGACATGCACGGTGAGACGGCGTTCGTCAAGCTCAAGTGGTGTCTGGGTCAGACCGAGGAGTTTGAGGAGGTCAAAAAGATGATGCTCACAAACTATGTGGGCGAGTTTAATCCAAGGACCCCGTACCTGAGGAGGATGGGCTGATGGACTACAAGAAACTCGGTTTAACCGTGGGTATAGAGATACACCAAGAGCTAGCCACCCAGCACAAGTTGTTCTGCAACTGCCCACCCGAGCTAAACAAGGAAGGCTACGATTTCACATTCTCAAGAAAGCTCCGTCCAGCCCAGAGCGAGCTGGGTGAGATCGACCCAGCTGCGCTATTCGAGTTCCTCAAGGGAAAGACAATCATCTACCAGGCGGACCACAAGACATCCTGCCTAGTCGAGATGGATGAGGAACCCCCGGGTCCCATGGACGCCGAGGCGGTTGACATCGCGTTGACGTTCTCGTTGATGACCAAGGGAACGCCAGTTGATGAGGTTCAGGTCATGCGTAAGACCGTCGTCGATGGCAGCAACACTGGCGGGTTCCAAAGGACAAGCGTAGTAAGCCTAGGCGGAGAAATCGAGGATGGAGGCAAGACATATCACATTGAGCAGGTGGCAGTCGAGGAGGACGCCGCACGTAAGATGTCCGAGGACGGCGACACCATCACATACAGGCTTGACAGGCTGGGCATCCCACTAATCGAGATTACCACAGCCCCAGAGATGCACTCCCCCGAGGAGGTTTACAACGTCGCGAGAAGGATTGGTTCGATCCTCAGGGCGACTGGGCAGGTTAGACGAGGTTTGGGCACTATCAGGCAAGACGTCAACGTAAGTATTCTCAACGGCGCCATCATCGAGGTGAAGGGCGCCCAAGACCTTGGAATGATCAGCACAATCGTCGAGTACGAGGCGCAGAGGCAGGCAACCCTCGTCGAGATACAGGAAGAACTCAAATCAAGAGGCATCAAACCCGATGACCTACCAAAGGACCTGGTTGATGTCTCGGACCTGTTCAAGAAAACCGAGTCACGCATCCTGTTGAGCGCCCTCAAGAACAAGGGAAAGGTCTACGCGGTCAAACTCAAAGGCTTTAACGGTTTAACAGGGAAAGAGCTGTGTCCAAACAGGCGTCTTGGTACCGAGATGAGCGACCACGCCAAGTTCATGGGTGGAGTCAAGGGAATCTTCCACACGGACGAGCTTCCCGGCTACAAGATCACCCAGGAAGAGGTCGACAAGCTGAGAAAGCTTGTGAAATCCGAGGAAAGCGACGCCGTTGTTATCGTTGCTGACGAGGAGTCCAAGTGCAAGGCAGCTCTAATTGCAGTAGTTGATAGGGCAGTACAGGCTTTGAGTGGTGTTCCAGCTGAAACAAGGTCAGCTAATCCTGACGGGACGACAAGGTTCACGCGTCCACGCCCTGGAGCGGCGAGGATGTACCCGGAGACTGATGTAAAGCCCACCCAGATAACAGCTGAGAAGATCAAAGAGCTGGCATCGATGCTTCCTGACATGCCTGAGGTTAAGCTGGAAAAGTACCAGAAAAAGTACAGCCTCAATGAAAAGCTGGCTGTACAGGTACTAGATTCGGAGCATCTTGGATTGTTCGAGGAGCTCGCTGATGCAGGTCTATCAACCACGTTGCTTGCTGTTACACTCACCGAGGACCTGACCAAGATAAGGCGTGATGGTGTGCCCGTTGATGCGTTGACGGAGGACGCTATACGCGATACATTCATGCTGGTCAAGAAGGGCGATGTGGTCAAGGAGTCTGTCGTTGACATGCTTGTCTACCTGGCGGAGAACCCGACACATGGAGTGGAACAGGCGGTCCAGAAACTCGGATTGGAGATGATGAGCGAGGACGATGTCAAGGCATTAGTAGACGCAACCGTCGCTGAGAAATCCGATATGGTAAAGGAGCGAGGGATGAGGGCGATGGGTCCATTGATGGGTATCATCATGGGTAAACTACAGGGTAAGGCTTCACCTCAGCAGGTGAACAAGCTACTCAACGCCGCCATCCGGGAGGTCATCGAGTAGAAAACCCCTCCTCATAAGTATTATATTCAGTCTTACAGTTTATTAGAAAACGCTTGTAGTGATTTCATGGAGGACGCCCCTTTTCACATTAAGATCAGGATAGGCGACCATGAAGTCGAGATCGGGGGGACCAAGGAAGAGGTCATGTCCACTCTCGATGACCTTGAATCAATCGTAGAAAAAGTATCGATAGCATTCAAGGAGAAAGCGGCCATAGGCAAGGTCAAGAAGAAAAAGAACGGCGATGTCGAGTACCCCAAGATTCAGCACACCACCCAGTGCAGCGAGGCGATCACCTCTCTCCTTGAGACTGAGTGGGGGAAGACGCCACGACAGATAGGGGAGCTGCGTGAGGCGATGGAGGCCAACGCGATTTTCTTCCCCAAGAGCACCATCAGCGGCGTTCTCAGCTGGCTAATCAAGAAGGGGACCCTCAGGCGCTGGAAGGACAAGAAGAGGGGCTACCTCTACGTGATCAACGAGCGGGATGACTCTTAGTGAAAAAACTCAACATTACAATCGAAACAAAGTACGGCTCAATCACTGTGACCGGGGATGACCCGGAGGAGCTGCTTGAATCACTTGACATGCTAACCGATGGAGTCATCGACCAGATCAATGATAAACTAGGAAACCTTGAGCTCAAGCAGACCGAGGATAAGCTCCATAATATCGTCCATATAACGCCAAACGGCCCGGTTATTGTGTCACGAGACGAGTTGAACCACTACGAGTCCATCGGGTTGATCCTCTACGCGATGAAGAACCAGGAAGCCACTAGCAAAAAGCTCAGGGAAAGGCTTGAGGCCAGTGGAAAGGAGATCATCGTGGCGGCCAGGCTCAACGAGATGAGGAAGCGTGGACACGTCTTCAAGCCCAGCAGCAAGGGAAGCGAGTACAGGCTAACCTCTAAGGGTATGGCTTGGGTTGACGAAGATGTTCTAGGGAAGATAAAGAAGGCTAACGCCTAGACTCCAAGTCCTCGTATAGCTCAATAATTGTCCTCATCAACGAGACAACAATTACTTTCGAGTCACATACATAGGTTCCTTCCCTGAACGTGGAACGCTGGATCAATCCCTTCTCAAGGAGCTTGGCGACAGCCCGTTCGGCGGACTTTGCGGTGAGCTCCAGCTCCGAGGCGATCTCCTTTACCGTCATGGTCTTACCCGTCTCAAGGAGGTAGTAGAAGATGAGCTCCTGGCTTGGCGCCCTCTTGAGCCTCAGCAGTGCATCAGTTCTCTCCCTAATCAGCCCCGGCGTTTTTATTGACAATCTATATCAAAGTTACATTCTGGGATAATATCCTATAAGCTTTAGCCGATGGAAACCTGATAGGATTAATAGAGGAAGCCTCCTTATCGGTAGGGACTGACATGGAGTCCACCGATATTCAACTAGTTCAAGCAACCGAGGATGACGCAGGAATTCTAGCACTGGTGTCCCAAAGGGCATACGAGCACGCCTGTGAGGAGTTCGAGAAAGAGGCTTGGGGGCCTAGGGGCTACAAGTCAGCCAAAGATCATCTCTACTACATCGAGAAGCTTGAGACCTACTGCATCCTCTACCAGGAGGTCGTTGTCGGTGGCATCATAATCAGCGAAAACGGGTTTGACCACAAAGAGTTGGTCAGGATTTTCGTTGACCCTGATTTCCAGGACAAGGGAATCGCATCCGATGCGTTCAAGGCACTGATGGAGCTTAGTCCTGCAAAGGCTTGGACCGTTGGTAATGTTGAATGGAACGAGAGGGCGAAAGGGTTCCTTGAGACCAACGGGTTCCAGAAGATCGGCACAATCAACACAGACCCATACAAGACTGACTGGTACCGGAAGGAAATCGAGCCAGTGCAGCTTCCAACAATCGCTGAGCTATCCTCCGAGATCAAGAGAATCATCGTTGAGGGCGAGATCATCGAGAAAGCCATGGCGCGAGAGGTTAGGAGCAGGAGGCGCTGGCAGACCTTGACTGTCACCGAGGCAACTTTGAAGGATGACTCTGGTGACATCGTTTTGATGATGTGGAACGAGCAGATCAAGCAGGGGCAGGTCGGGGACAAGGTTAGGATCGAGAACGGCTACTTTAAGCTCTACAGGGGAATGCGTCAGCTAAACATCGGCAAGGTGGGCAAGCTCATCAAGCTTGACTAGTCCTGTGTCAGCTTCATCAAGATATCATATGTTGTTACGTGGGAGATGTACCCATCGTTGGTGCTCTCCACGAGTCCGTGTTTCTTTAACTCAGCCAGCCTAGCCCTGACCGTTGAACCTTTCTCACCAAGGCCTTTGGTAATCTCAAGTGGCTTCAATGGCTTGTCCTTGAATGTTAGATAAACGAGGACCTTGAACGCTGATGTCTTGGGGTCAAGGTCGGCTAGGTTCATTACTTGTTAAAGTACTCTGTTAGTAGAGTTAAGAGAATCGGTCCCATCTTGTAGCGATATACCCCTCGGGAGACTCGGTCAACTAGCTTTTTCTTGTTTAACTGGAAAAGCGCGATGTTCACCGCGTTGACGGTGATGCCCAGTCGCTCGGATATGTCCTGGGATGACATGGCTTCCCCGGTCTCGATGAGGCATAGAAGGACGTCCCGCTGGCTCTCGGCTCTGCGCAGTCCCTCTAGTTCATCGATTCCCAAGCGTATCCCCGTCTACTTTTTGGTCACCGAGTATAAATGTGAAACGATGTCCGTGAAGGGAACAAGGCTCTTGTAGCTCCCGTCATCGCTCTGGACGGCGTATCCCTTATCCAAAAGTGTCCTCAGCGCGGGTCTAACAGTGCCAGCTGGTATGCCGATATCCGATGATATGTTCGCTGGCTGAGCGGGACCCTTGAAGGCTAAGTATGTGAGTACCTTGAACTGGCTGGTCTTGGGTGAGACGTTCTCTAGGACATCTGTCCACTTGACCATCTTACTTCGCCTGCTCCTCTAGTTTCTCTACACGGTCCATAAGGTCTAGGAGGATTGATGCGATGTTGGGCGCGTATGATCCCCTGCTTGGGCGCTCGAGGATTCCTTCCTCTGCAAGCTTGGCGAAAGCAGCCTTTACTGAGTTATACTTGGCGCCCAGCTTCTCAGTCATTTCGCTTGGTCCGAGGCTTGGATTGCGGAGGAATTCCCGGAAAACCTCGTCTTTTAGGCTCTTTTTGGATGACATATTATCTGGTGACAAGTCCATGTCATATGTTATTTGAACTTTATTTTTGGGGTGAAGTCGGAAAAACCGTTTTCATACGTATTGAGCGAGCACAATAATTTCTTACTATATAAGTAAACAGTCAATTATCCCAAATTATGCTCAGAACCTACGCATCGTTTATATATCTAAGAAAAGAAGTGTTGTCCTAGAACGGTTTTACAGGAAACGTGAAATAGATGCTGGCGGTCAAGGAGAAGGCAATCGCGCGGGAAGAACTCATGGAAGATAACTTCAATCTTGGTTTGTCACTGCGCAGGATGATCCTTGACGAGATAACAGAGAACGTGTTCACACAGACCCCAAAGGTCAACGCTATGGCAGCCAGGATTCGCAGGGAGATCGAGATCACCCCGTTGGTAAAGAAGGAGAGATACGTCAACGTGATGGGCGTTGACGCGGGCAGCCAGATCATCCCACTTGCCTCGATGCAGTACGCGGTGATAGGAGCACTCGCCTACTCCCTACCAAAGGGAAAGAGGTTCTTCCTGAACCCAGAGTCACTCTCACAGCCATACAGCGCACAGTTCAACTTCAAGATCCTCGTTGACATCAGACGCGAGGCAAGGCTCTACGAGACCGCCTACAGGTACCTTGAGAACTGCTCCGAGACAGAGCTGGTTCTCATCGACGGCCCATTGGCGTACAGTAACTGGTGGCAAAGGGCTGGAGAGGAAACGGACAGGCAGCGGCTCATCAACGCAGTGAACCGGCTGCTAAGGAGGTGCAGGGAGAAGGGGATAGCCATCGCTGGGATAGTAAAGCGTCCAAGTGCACGGTATCTCATCCACTTCCTCGGGTTGGACAGGGAAACGGATCTGACTGATAGTTTCCTCATGCTTCACGCGTTGGAGTCTGGGGAGATGACTGAGATATTCAGTCCAAGGATGGGGCTGCAGATGGCGACTCGGAACAGCCCTATGATGGACGCAGTTGATTCACCAATCTACAGCGCGTATGTTCGTTTATCCAAGGAGTGGCAGATTCCACCAATCAGGATTGATGTACCGGATTTCTGTCTGGACCAGCTGGATGATGTGGCGAACTACTGTTACGCGACCAGCTACTGGAACGGGATACCTTACCCCATTGTGAAGGCGGACGAGGAGGTCAAGGTAACAAAGCGCTTCATCAGTGATGTGTACAACGAGGTACTGGGCAGGGTGAGCAGGGTCAACGGGGAAATCACGCAGGTAGCGCCGTTCTGGGGGGAGAGCGGATGGATGGGAGTCTAAGGGTAGGGCACACCTATAGCAACACAGGAGAATACGGCATCAACGAGATCACGATACTCATGCTCAGGGGACTGGAGCTAGCAAAGGGAGATTTGGTCTACATAGACCACCCAAAAAACGGGCAGCCGGTCGTATACCAGGTAACCAAGGTGTACCCGCATAAACGGGTGCGGGAGTACGAGGAAGCCATGCTCAGGGAGGGCAGGATAATCCAGGACGTGGAGGACAGCACTCTCCATGCCGTCGCCTATCAGTGGGGATGGCTGGACAATGGAGGAAGCCTGAGACCCTTACGGTACTCACTTTCACCGAATACGCCAGTTTTCCTCGCGGAACGGGACATCATCCAAAGTTTCACAAAGCCCAGCGGTGAGTGGAGGATACTCCTTGGTAACGACCCCAGCACCGATCTGGACGTTGAGCTGGGCTTGTACAGCCTTATCCGGCAGAGCTGCCTGATATGCGGTGCAGTTGGGACGGGTAAAACAACCACCGCTGTCAGTATGATCAGCCGCGCAGCCAATGCCACTCCGCCTGTTCGTTTCTTTATTGTAGACAAGGATGGCGAGTATAACAGCCTCAGCGAGCACCTTGGGGCAGAGAAAACCCTGAAGGTGCCGTGGAGCCGCTTCTTCCAGCCGGGCGCAATCCCTTGGGAGGATTACCTTGGAGAGTTCGGTTGGCAGAAGACATGGTGGAACGCCAAGATACTGATCCACGCGTTGAAGATTCTGTACGCACAGAGCGAGTCCGTGACCAAACGCAAGCTCCAGTCCGCCGTCACGTGGGTGAAACCCGAGAAACTGGGCTTCAACAAGAAGGAGGAAGAGTTCGAGAGCTACCGGAAGCAGGTAATCAACAGCGTGGGCAACAGCAAGCTCATCCCAGATGGGGAAGCAGAGCCCCTTGACCCAGTTGAGCTTCTCAAGGACCGGAATGTGGTTATCATGGACCTATCAGTGGGAAAAGATACGTGGAGCCAGAAGCACCTCGTGGTCTCACAGGTCCTGAAGAAGATATTCGGGGAGGCACTGGAGAACCGAAAGTTCGGTTGCATCATCGTGTTGGAGGAGGCAATGTACTACGCCCCCCAGCGTGGAGTATTTGATATCGGAGAGAAAGAGACACGGGGAAAGCTCCTTGGAGTCATCAAGGAGATCGCCACCAACGGTGGACGTAATGGTGTTGGTCTTTGGGTTGTTACCCAGCGGCTTAGTACGGTTGACAAGACTGTGGTTACCCAGTGCGCGAACAACATTGTTTGTCATGGGTTAGAAGACGTGGATAAAGCTAGGGTGTCCGAGATAATGGGCAGCAAGTTCGCGGAGCTCATCGGTGATCTTCCTCCCGGTGAGGCTATAGTCAAGGGAACCGCACTCAAGTGTCGTTTCCCCCTCTGGGTCAAGGTTCTGCCAGAGCTGTACCCGTCGAGTAGCATCAGCACGCCCATGAGCAGGTTCGTGCACATGGAGCTTGCCAGCAGGCAGATGGACTAATAAGCCGTCCATCCCTTCAACCATTGTATGAGCCGTCGAAGGGAGTACCCGAGCAGACCCATCGTTGGGGTAGGGGTAATGATCAGAGACGGCGACAATTATCTTCTCATCAAACGAGCTGCCAACCCGGACCGTGGTCTATGGTCTGTCCCAGGCGGGCTAGTTGAAGTCGGTGAACGTATCCAAGACGCGGCGATCAGGGAGGCTTTGGAGGAGACCTGTCTTGAGGTTGAGCTCGTTGAGCGTTTGGGGGTCGTTGACAAGATCGAGTACGACGAGGAGGGCAAGGTGTACTACCATTTCATTATCATCCAGTACCTCGCTGACATGACCGGAGGCGAGATGTGCCCCATGGATGACGCCCTTGAAGCGCAATGGGTGACTCTGGACCAACTAAAGGACTTTGAGCTTACAAACTCGCTGCGTGATTTCCTCGTTGATATCGGGATGTACCCTGATTAAAGATCGGGGCGCTTGGCTTTCTCTTTGAGGAACTTCTTGACCTCGGCCATCCGTTTCAACCCATCCATAGTCTTGGGGTTGAGGTAAACAGGCTTCCCGTCCTGAATTATCATATGGATCATCATTTCCGAGTCAACCTGTGCAAGCTTCTCTCCATCAGGTGACTCATATAAGGCAAACTCCTTGCCCAGTGATGTCTTCATGTCACCTATCTTGTTCCAGCTATTCAGGTCAGGAGTCTTCGTTACACGCACAGTATAACCTCGGGTATCGAGGTGAATAAATCTTCATACTAAAAAGGGGTTAAGGATTGATTTTCCATATCTGTCATTCTTATTGATAAAACGTTCAACTGATTCGGTTTATTGGGTAAAAGAGATAAGTGAATACCTTGTATTCATGGGTACGGTGTGAGATTTGGTAAAATCATCAGATTTCAAAGACAAACATTTCATCAGCATGATGGATTACAGTCGAGAGGAGCTTGACTATATCCTCAGCGTCGCGGACAAGATGGTTGAGGTCTCAGAGGGAGCAAGCGACCTAGCGAAAGGCAAGGTTTTGGGAAGCATGTTCTTCGAGCCCAGCACAAGGACTAGGCTCAGCTTCGAGACAGCCATGCTTAGGCTAGGCGGAACAGTGACAACAGTCGCTGACCCCATGACAAGCAGCGCTAAGAAGGGAGAGACCTTCGAGGACACCATCAGCACAATCAGCAGCTACGTTGACATCATCGCCATGAGGCACCCCGACAACGACGCGGCACTCAGGGCAAAGAAGGTAGCAACAGTACCATACCTCAACGGTGGAAGCGGTACATGGGAGCACCCCACACAGACCATGCTGGACCTGCACTGCATCAGGTACGCCAAGGGCAAGATCGATGGTCTAACCATTGGTATGGTTGGCGACCTGAAGAACGGCAGAACCGTCCACAGCCTACTGAAGGCTCTTCGCCACTACGACGTGAAGGTCTACTGTATTGCGCCTGACGTCCTCAAAATGAAGGAAGAAGTCCTCAAGGACGTAGAGGGCAAGGTCGAGGTCATCGAGGTCAGCGATCTGGCGGAGAACATGCCCCACCTTGACGTGGTATACATGACAAGGGTCCAGAGGGAGAGGTTCGCGAGCCAGGAGGACTACGACAAGGTCAAGGACAGCTACATCATGGACAAGAAGATGATCGAGGAAAACGGCAAGAGTGATGTCGTTATCATGCACCCGCTGCCAAGGGTCAACGAGATCACCACTGATGTCGATGACATGCCCAACGCCTGGTACTTTAGACAGGTAAAGCACGGCATCTACGCGAGGATGGCAATCATCGCGCTGGCGCTGGGCCTCTGGAAGGACTAGCTCCTTCTACAATCTTTCAAAAAGCTTCTTTATTCTGCCCCACCTGTCGGTGGAGGCTTCCTCTTTCTTTTGCTTCACAGTGTACGCCTCGGGGATGGAATAATAGTACACCTTGTGTGTGCCAACCTTCGTGGGCTCCTCGTCACCGTTGGTCGTTACCCAATCCGTGATGGGGAAATCGTGACTGATTATTCGAGCGCCCTCCTTGAGTTCCTTCTTGAACTTTGGTCTCAGTTTAGCATTGCCAGATGTTGTGAGGTAGATAGTGATTAGCGTAGCCTCAGAGAATTCAGCGTCCATTATGTCCGTGTTCACGATCTTGATCTTGTCAGATAGCTCGTTCTTGGCGACGTTCTCCCGTGCAACCTCGTAGAGGTGCGGGTTGATCTCGAAACCAACGGCGCTGTCCACATTGAAATCGTTAACTGCGGTGATGAGGAATCTGCCGTCTCCACAACCGAGGTCGTAGACTATGTCACCGGGTCCAGCCTCAGCCATCTCAAGCATGGTTTTGACTAGGCTCTGGGGGGTGGGCACGTAGGGCGCGACGCTCTCGCTCCTGTCACCCCAGCGGACCTGGAACTCGTACGCCTTGGCCCGCTCGTTGAACTCGTCAATGTCCTTGCCGTCGCCGTTCATCACGTATTCATCTCAGCCCCGGTATTTACGCTAACCGACTGGAACCATTAAAAACGGTGACGGCTCTGGGTTCACATGGAAATTAAGATCGTTCAGATGGATATCCCGGAGGAGTGTAACCTTATTCTCGCTCAGAGTCACTTCATCAAGACCGTGGAGGACGTTTATGATGCATTGTCATCCAGTGCTGCTGGTATTAAGTTTGGTTTAGCCTTCAGCGAGGCGTCTGGTGGGTGCCTTGTCAGGCATGACGGCAACGACGAGGAGCTAAGGAAGGCTGCTTCAGAGAACTCGCTGAAGCTGGGTTGCGGACACAGTCTGATAATTCTACTCAAGGATGCTTACCCCATCAACGTACTGAACCAGTTGAAATCCGTACCTGAAGTGTGCAGGATCATCGCCGCTACCGCCAATCCGTTGCAGGTATTGGTTACAGAATCCGAGCAGGGAAGGGGCATAATGGGCGTGATTGATGGCTCCAGCCCAAAAGGCGTTGAGGATGAAGCTGGTATTAAGTGGAGGAAGGATTTCCTCCGAATGATAGGCTACAAGACCTAGCCCAGTAACTCTTTCAGGTGTGCCCTCAAACCGTCGAGGGGAACCTCTCCGTCTGTCTCAACGATCAACCCCATCTTCTCGTACCTATCGAGGAGACTCTGGGTGTTCTTCCGGTAAACATCCAGTCTATGAAGTATCACGTCCTCCTTGTCATCATCCCGTAGGACAAGCTTCGCCCCGCACTTGTCGCAAACACCTTCCTTCTTAGGTGGCTTTGCCTCAAGGTGATATATCTCGCCGCACTCCGGGCAACTCCTCCTCTGGGAGAGCCTCTGGACTATAACATCGTCACTGAGCACAACCGATACAACATGGGTTAGCTTGACTCCAAGCTCCTCCATCACCTCATCCAAAGCATCCGCTTGATTAGCACTCCTCGGGTAACCATCCAGGATAAAGCCCTTCTCGACGTCATCCTTTCTCATCCTCTCCTTCACGATGCCGTTCACGATATCGTTGGGGACCAGATCACCCCTGTCCATGTACCCTTTGGCTACCATCCCGTACTCAGTCTCCTCCCGGACCGCCTCCCTCAGCATCTCGCCGGTGGTGATCACCGGGTAACCGTATAGTTCGGAGATTAGGTGCGCCCGGGTGCCTTTCCCTGACCCCGGTGGACCCAGCATGACTATTCTCATCAGAAACCGACCGCCTTGAAGCCTGTTTAGTCGTTTAAAATATTTACCCCACAATAGTGTATATTGTGCATAGAAGATGGACGAGTACACGCCTTTTACCTCGATGGGATGGATGCTTATACTGCTTGGAGCCATATTCGTGGCTCTACCCTACCTCTCACGGATGATCCCAGATATAGAGCGAATCCCTTGGTTCATCCTGTACATCTACAAGAGGGATGGGTTCTACTTTGCTACCAGTCCATTACTCATCGTTCTAAGCCTTCTTTCCCTGTTCCTGAACAGGAACCGGTGAACCCCATCGTTTTAAACGCGGATACACCTTTTCAACTGTAATGGCTCGCAGAGTAATCCTCGTTGTCAGGGATGGGTGGGGCTACTCCACCGAGACTGATGGGAATGCCGCGTACATCGCGGATACTCCAAACAACGATCGTTACATGCGCGAGTACCCATGGACCACACTGAAGTGTACTGGCAACGCTGTTGGACTTCCTGAAGGCACTCAAGGAGGAAGCGAGCCCGGTCACCTAACGATTGGAGCGGGAAGGATAGTCTGGCAGCCCCTTGAGGAGATCAACCGGGCTATCCGCGACGAGTCATTCTACGAGAAACAACAGTTCAAGGAAATGGTTGATTACCTGAAAAATACTGGAGGCAGGCTTCACCTTGGTGGACTGTTCAGCGACCAGGGAATACACGGGACTACAAAGCACCTGTACGCATTGCTTGAACTCGCGAAGCGCAATGGTATCAACGACGTTTTCATCCACTGCTTCCTCGACGGGAGAGATGTTCCCGAGAGAAGCGCCAAGGGGTTCCTTTCTGAGACGATTGGTGTCATCGAAGAGAAGGGAATCGGTAAAATCGCATCAATCGTGGGCAGGTTCTACGCCATGGACCGTGACACCAACTGGGACAGAACCGAGGACGCCTACAACCTGTTAACCCTCGGGGAGGGAGCAGAGGAGACTGATCCCTTTGAGGCTCTGGACCATCAATACGAGGCAAGCCCCGACCTCACCGATTACTACGTTGAGCCAATCGTATTGACCAAGAACGGTGAACCCATCGCGACTGTACAGGACGGCGACGCATTCATCCTCTGGAACTTCCGCAGCGACAGGGCAAGGCAGATCACCTACGCCTTGACTCAGCAGAGCTTCGACGGGTTCGTGTGCAGGGTCACACCGAAAATCCACTATGTCTGCATGAGCGTCTACGACCAGAACCTCACCCTGCCGGTTGTTTTTCCCCAGAGCAAAGTGGAGGACAACCTCGGTGTCACCCTAAGCCGCAAAGGATTGAAGCAGCTCAGGATAGCAGAGACCGAGAAGTATGCCCATGTCACCTTCTTCTTCAACAGCCAGATCGAAAAACCATACCCAGACGAGGACAGGATTCTAGTCCCCAGTCCAAAGGTCGCCAGCTACGAGGATCAACCAGAGATGAGCGCATATGGAATCACCGACAAACTTGTTCTCGAGATTGCGAAAGAGGAGTACGACTTCATCCTAGTCAACTATGCAAACGGGGACCTTGTCGGGCACAGCGCGAACCTTGAGGCAGGTGTCAAGGCAGCAGCAGTCGTTGACAAGTGCCTTGGCAAAGTTGTTGACGCTGGACTCAACCACGGATACACTATTCTAGTAACTGGTGACCACGGCAACATAGAGACCATGTTCTACCCTGATGGATCATCAAATCCATCCCATGGATTCAACAAGGTTCCATTCATAATCGTATCAGACAAAAACGAACAAGAGTCCTTCAGACTCATCGAAAATGGTGGATTGAGCAGCATCAGCCCCACCATATTGGAGCTAATGGGCTTAAAAAAGCCGAAAAAAATGACTGCCCCGAGCTTAATCGCCTGATTCGAAGCTTTTATACGCTACCCTCTCCCATTTTGCGAGTATTATTGAAATAAATGGGCTAGATGCTCGAATTGATGGGGAGAAGGACGTGAACAGGAAAACAGGTTTTGATACGGAAAAGTACCTTGACGCGCAGGTAAAGCGCATACTTGAGAGGGTTGCCCTCTTCGATAAACTGTACCTAGAGTTCGGTGGCAAGCTAAGGTTTGACAACCACGCCTCTAGGGTGCTCCCCGGTTTCCAGGTGGACACCAAGATACAGATGCTCCGCATCCTCGGCGACGATATCGAGATCATCCACTGTATCAGCGCCAAGGATATCGAGGGAAGAAAGATCAGAAGGGATTTCGGGTTAACCTACGAGGACCAGATCCTCAAGGACATCAACGACCTCAAGGAGCTTGGACTGGACGTGTCAGCTGTCGTCATCAACCGGTTCAACGGCGAGCAGGCAGCCCTCAAGTTCAAGCAGCGCCTTGAGAACAGGGGCATCAAGGTCTTCATGGGGTACGAGATACCCAACTACTTGGATAACATCGACCTTGTTGTCAGCGATGAAGGCTACGGTAAAGCCGAGTGGGTTCCCACAAGCAAGAAGATTGTAATCGTCACCGCACCAGGCCCCAACAGCGGCAAGATGAGCTTCGCCATGAGCCAGGTCTACCATGACAGGAAACGTGGAATAATGAGCGGGTTCGCAAAGTTCGAGACCTTCCCCATCTGGGACCTCCCAGTGGAGCACCCGGTGAACGTCGCCTATGAAGCGGCAACCGCAGACTTGGGAGACTATAACTGCGTTGATCCGTGGCACCTGAAAGCCCATGGGGAAACATCAACCAACTACAACAGGGACGTCGAGAACTTTGCCATCATGGAACGGATCATCGAAAAACTCGTACCCGAAGGCGACCCAATGACCGAGGTAAAATCCCCCACGGATATGGGCGTCAACATGGCAAACCAAGGCATCATAGATGACGCCGTGTGCCAGGAAGCGAGTAGACAGGAGATACTCAGACGCTTCTTCCAGTACAAACGCGAGTTCGTCGAGGGAAACACCACCCTGGACACCCTTGACAGGATGGAGAAGATCATGGAGAAGGTTGGCGTGAAGCCCGAGGACCGGGGCGTCGCAACTGCCGCGAACAAAGCACTGGAAGTCTCCATGAAGGACTCATGTAAGGGTAGCAACGGCGTCTACACTGGTGCCGCCATCGAGATATGGATGGATGACAAGCCCGTTATCTTCACTGGGAAACGAAGCCCTACACTTCACAGCGAGTCAGCTGCGTTGCTCAACGCGGTCAAGGCGTTAGCTGGTATCCCAGATGAGATAGATGTGCTTTCACCGATCATCATCGAGAGTATCAGGGAGATGAAGAAAGGCATGGGTCTCACCGATACCTCTCTGGACGTGAAAGAGGTGCTGGACGCCCTAGCGGTTAGTGGAAAATTCAACCCTAACGCAGCCGAGTGTCTAGATGAACTCACAAACCTACATCGTTGCGAGTGGCACAGCACCCACCTGATGGACCCTGGTTGTGAGAAACCCCTCAAAGAGCTGGGGCTAAACATCACGACTGACGCAAAAATTCCGAAGGTAAATTAGAGGGTTAAACCTCGTAGACGGTTTTTCCGTCTACAATAGTTTTCAGCACCAGGATGTCCAGCAGTTCCTCGGGGTCAACCGCTAGAATATCTCTATCGAGGACTATGATGTCCGCCAGTTTACCCGGCTCAATGCTGCCAAGGATATCCTCGTCCTTGCCAATGTACGCCCCGTTGATTGTGTAGACCCTTATCGCCTCCATCACATCAACCGCCTCCTCTGGTCCAACCACCTGTCCGCTACTGGATTTCCTCGTCACGGCCGCGTACATCTGGGTGAACGGGCTGTAGTAAGTGACCGGGCAGTCACTGTTGCCTCCAGCGATGATCCCCATCTCCTTCATGGTCCTGTGTGGGTGGAGCCACCTGCACCTCTCCTCACCAAAGTTCTCGGCGTACTGGTCACCAAGACCGTACATATACCCGATGCTGCTGCTGGGTATGACTCCCAGCTCCTTGATTCGCTTCAATTGCTTTGGAGTGCAGACGCTGTTGTGCTCAATCCTGTGCCTCATATCTGGTTTTGGATTCAGTTTCTGAGCTTTCTCGATGGCGTCTAGAGCCACATCAACGCCCCTGTCACCGATGCTGTGGACGCTGACCCTTAGCCCAGCGTCATGAGACTTGAGTACAAGCCTCTCTATCTCGGCTTCATCGGTCATCATGATGCCTAAACCCATGGTGCCTCTGTGCTGAGGAGTATAGACCCCAGCTGTGCCACCTGCACCTGAGCCGTCGCCCATTATCTTTGTTGACATCACCTTGAGCCACTCGTTACCGAAGCCTGACTCGATTCCCGCCTTCTCAAGGGCGTCAACCACGTCACCCGGTGCCTTGTCGTTGACGCTGACCATGAGCCTCATCCTGACCTGCTTCACGCCCTGGTCTAGGAGCTGCTTGTACGCCCTGATGCCTGTTCTCCTGCTGCTTGCGTTGTGGGTTGATGTGATTCCCCACTTGCTGAACTGGTTGACAACGTTCTTGTAGGACTCCCTGATCTCGTCCACCGTGTACGGTGGGATGTGCTTACGTACCTCACCCATCGCCATCTCGTAGATCAACCCGGTTGGCTCACCGTTCTCATCCCTATCATACTCACCACCCGGCGGGTCCGGTGAATCCTTCGTGATTCCAGCAATCTCAAGTGCAAGACTGTTCACGATACACTGGTGTCCGGTGTCCGAGGTGAGAATCACAGGGTTCTCCGGCGAGACCTCATCCAGCTCCCAACGGGTCATCTGGCGACGCTCCTCTAGTTTAGAGTCGTTGTACGCGCTCCCCAGTATCCATTTTCCCGGTCCAACCTCCTCGATCTTGGCGGCTACAAGGTCCTGCAGGTCCTTGATGTTATTGACGGGTGGAGCCCTGCAGTTTACCTCCAGGTACTCCTCGGCTATTCCCGTTGGGTGGGTGTGGCTGTCGATGATGCCCGGCATCACCGTCTTGCCCTCAAGGTCAACTACATCGGTCCCTGCTCCAGCAAGGGTTTTGATCTCCTCCGATGTACCCACGGCTAGAATCTTGTTACCATAGATAGCCACGGCTTCTACAATACTGTCCTCGGGGTCAACGGTGATGATCTTGCCGTTGACGAGAACCATGTCAGCCTTTATCGAGTCCATATAATCACACTGAAACAAGGCTGTTCATCGCATAAAAGATCAATCCAAACCGTATTATTGCCAAGTAACAGGGTTATCTCATGATTCCAACCGAGGAAACTGTTCGAAGGGTGACCCGCATCATAGCCGCCACCCGGTTCCCGTTCATCGACCAGGACGACTGGGACATGGGCTGGAGCGTCTACACCAACGACCACACCGATAACCAGCTGATAATCGAGTACGAGGACCGTAAATACACGCCATCAATCGTCAGTACCTTCGAGAACGGTGGCCTCCGGGTGATCTGCGAGGTAGAAACAGCGGAAACAGTCAGCGAAGACCAGTTGCCTAGGTGGAAGACTCTCTCCAAGCTGGCTGGAGTCACGTACAAGCTCAAGAAATTCTTCCTCTACGTCCCCGAGGGGACTGAAAAAGAGGCTCAGCGCCTCTTGGAGGACAACGAGATCGAGTACGCTGGGCTGAGAACCTGGGCAGTCAGGGATGGATCACTGGATATAACACCTATATCGACACCTGACGAGGAGAAGGATCACAGGTAATGAGAATTAGGGATTTGGTGGGCTGAATCGCCGTTGGACTGGCGAACACCGCTTCCCGAACAAACAGCCCCCTGAACAGGATATAGGGGTTTGTGGTTGTCGAATCCACACTACAGGGAAACACTAGTCTGTACTTTTACAGCCATACAACCCCGACGTCGTCCACGATCTCCATCTTGGTTCCGTAGGGCTTGGACAGCTTCTCGATGATCTCCAGTATCTCAACCGCCTTGTCACCGCTCGCCATCATGGGTCTGCCCCTCTGGCTCCTCGGCTTTTCCATTCCCAGCTCTATCGGGTACAGGTACATGTCTTCCAGCTTGTCTCCCTTGAACTCCATTCGGGGAACGATACTGATCCAGTACTTTTCGTCGTCTGTGAACCACTTACCTTCCGGGTAACCCAGTGGACGCTTCGCTACCTGCCTCTTATCGTAGGCGTCTGATACAACCCCCGAGTACTCTTCAAGGCCGTACCTCTCATAGAAGTCGGCTGGCATCTTCTCCACGGTCTCGTTCTGGAATATGAAATCCCCGAGGCTGTAGAAGATGGGCTTGCCCTCTCTGATCTCTATACCCCTCATGGCGTGGTGACCATGCCCGATGAAACAGTGGGCGCCCTCATCTATGGCCGCACGGGCGAAATCCTCGATGAACTCTGCCGGTCTCTCCGTGTCGCCCGGATAGCCCTCGTGGGCGTGAAGTGTGAAGATCACCCAGTCCGCCTGCCTTCGGGCGTCCCTGATTGCCTCTAGGTTCCCTTCCATGTCCCCCGGGTGGGGCTGCGTGTGCAACCCAACGTTCTCTCCCTCAACGTACTTGGTGTTCATGAGGTGGTAGCTGTCGGGTCCCTGCTTGACTGGGTGGATGTTCAGCTCTTTCTCTACCTCTTTGAGCTTCTTGATGGTCTCGGGCTTCGCTTCGTACCACTTCAGGTACCTCAACGGGTTCAACCCGGGTCTCCCATGCATGTCCCTGCGTTGATGTCCAGCCCTTCCAAAGTTGGCGAAGGTGCTGCACGCTGAGATCAACCCGACTCTGCCATTGGTTGACTCAAAATAGCCCGGAGCCCTAGCCTCTGCGAGGTTTCTCCCGGTCCCAGCGTATGTAGCGTTTGCTTCCTTTAGGTGCTCGATTGTCTTGAGGAGTCCGCCGTACATGTAGTCCATGCTGTGGTTGTTGGCTGTGCTGAACACGTCGAAACCCATCCAGAGAAGCTCATCTAGGATGCTGGGGTGGGCTCTCGTGTAGGTGCCTCCGCACTCAGCGGCGGGGTAGCATCCAGGCTCATAGTCGTGGAGGAGCATCTCTAGGTTGGCGAAGGCGCAGTCAACCTCTCGTATTAGGTTGACGAGTCTCATGAACTCTGGTTCGCCGTGGACGCTCTGCTTCATTGTGATGAGGCTGTCTCCGGTGGCTATGAGGCTGAATTCTTTCATTTTGAACGATTATTCAAGCGTTATTTGTGGATAAAAAATCTGGGATGGTGTCTGTACCAAGAAATACGACCACTACAGTTATTTACTACTACCTCGTAGTGGTAACAATTCAAACAAGGTGTAGGGTTGATGAACACGAAGGCTGCCATCATAGGACTGGATGGAGTACCACACGGGTTACTCACAGATCTGGCAAGCCGGGACATCATGCCCAACACTAGTGAACTACTCAAAGAAGGCAAGATCACAAAGGCAAGGACAAACCTTCCACCAAACTCGGCTGTTTCATGGAGCAGCATATTCACAGCGAGGAACCCTGGAGAGCACGGAATATTCGGGTTCACAGACTTCCTCGAAGGATCATACACTGTAGCCTACCATCACAGCATGAGGCTCAAAGCCCAACCTTTCTGGCAGAAAATCCACGACAAGAGAACCATCATCGTCAACCTACCAGCCACATACCCGCCGCAGGCGCTCAACGGAGTCCACATCTCTGGTTTTGTCTCACCCCAACTGGAGAGATCAATCTACCCGCAAACCGAGGCTGGTATGCTAAAGGATGCGGGCTACACGGTTGATGTCACGGCTCCATTAGGCGAGACCGAGTTACCCAGATTCCTGAGCGAGCTGAAAACAGCTCTTGAGAAGCGGGTTGAGGTTGGTAAGAAGCTTCTTCAGACCAAGTGGGATATCGCGTTCTTCGTCGTGACAGGCACAGACAGGATCGGTCACTACCTCTGGGACGCGTACCTGAACAAGCGGAACCAGTACCACCACGATTTCATCGAGTACTTCAGGAAAGTTGACGAGGCGATAGGCGAGATCACCCGTAGCCTCCCCGAGGACACGGCACTCATGATGCTCAGCGACCACGGGATGACAACTTCCGGTACCGCGTTCAACCTTAACACCCTACTAAAAGAGGAAGGCTACCTCATGGTGGACAAGAAACCCGAGATCAACTACAATGCCGTCCGGAAACCAACCAAGGCATTCGCGGCAGAGACCAACAAGATCTACCTCAACCTCGAAGACAGGTTCCCAAGAGGATCAGTAAAATCCTCTGACAGAATCGAGCTTGAAGACGAGGTCAAAGACCTACTGACCAGCGTTAGAATGGGCGGGAGAAAGGTAGTCAAGAGCGTCTATACACGAGACGAGATATTTGATGGTCCTCACTCGGCAATGGGACCAGAGTTGGTTGTATTACCAGATAACGGGTTCAGCTTCAAGACGGGTCTTTTCTCGGACCAGTTGACCACTGTTGACCGCCTCCAGGGACGCCACACCGAGGATGATGCCTTCCTGTATCTGAAGGGAGCCGATAGCCTAGACGAGTTCACACACCTTGAGAGCGCCTTACTGGCGCTCAAGACACAGTATGGAGAATTGAAACTATGACATTTGAGAACGACCACACATGCGTAAAATGCCCATACGCCGTATACGGCGGCAGCATACTATTCAGATCATGCAGCCTAGCAAACAGGGGTAGCGTCGAGGGCAGCATGTTCATCGAGTGCAAAAAGAGACCAGAGCTCGGCTTCTTCGAGCCCAGCATTAGGACGCAGGACTGTCCTGCATTAAGAGAAATTGAGTTAACTGTCTAAATTAGACCCTTAACTTTTAGGTACTCGGCTGAGAGAACCGCTCCGCCACCTGCACCTTTCTCAAGGTTGTCGCTTGTCAGGACGTAGCTGATGCCGTTCTTGAACAGGGTGTTCTTCCTGAGCCTGCCTACGAGTGTGATCATCTTGGGGTAATCACTGTGTTTCTTGGGCTGTGGGCCATCGGCGTCCTCAACGACGATGATTGGCTGCTCTGCTACGGATGGAAGCTTCAACTCCTGTGCTTCGGACTTGTATGCCTCGAAGACCTTCTTCACCTCCTCGGCTGACGCTGGGTTGCTTAGCCCAAGGTGAACCGCCTCGGTGTGCACTATCTCGACATCAACCCTGGTACATGTGCAGTCAACGTTGATCTCTGCCGGGACCAGTTTCCCGTCAACGACGTTTCCGAGGATCTTGTTGGTCTCCTTGATGACCTTCTCCTCCTCTCCCTCGATGAGCGGGATCACGTTCTTGAGCGCGTTTTTCCTGTACTCGCTGTCCTCAGCCAGACCCTTCGCGCCAGCACCTGATAGGCTCTGCATGCTAACCATGCTGACCACATCAACACCGTAAGCGTCAACTAGTGGCTTGAATGTGGATACCAGTCCGATGCAAGTGCAGTTGGGTCCAGGCACAATGTAGCCGTTCCATCCCCTATTCTTCTGCTGCCCGGAAATCATCTCAATGTGAGACGGGTTCACGTCAGGTAGTAGAACTGGCACATCTGGCTCGTATCTATATGCTGAGGCTGTGCTCACGACTGGGATGTGCTTCGCGAACTTTGCTTCCTGCACCTTGGCGATGTCTGATGGAAGCGCACTGAATGCAACATCGTAGTCCCGTGGGTCCACGTGGTCTACGCCTGAGACCTTCATCTCCATGATCTCGTCGGGCTGTGGCTCCCTGTAGAATGCAGCCCGTGCTGTTGCTTCACGGTATGATTTACCGTGGCTTCTCTCTGATGCCGACAGGCATGCTATCTCGAACCAGGGGTGGTCTGTGGTGAACTCTACGATGTTCTGTCCGGCTGCCCCGGTTGCTCCTAGTATTATTGCTTGTTTCTTGCTCATTTTAGTATCCTCCTTTGAAAAACTCGTTGTATACCGCCGCCACAGCCATTGGGATATCATCGTCGTCTATGCTGAACCGGATGATGTTCTCGCTGTTTGGCTGGGTGGCCTGCTCTATGTTGACTCCATGTCTGGCTAGTACGCCAGTGAGTCGGCTGAAGAATCCCTTCATGCCCCTCATCTCGCTGCCTACGACGCTGAAGGTGCCTTTTACTCCCTTCAACGGGGACACCTCGATTCCTAGGTCCAGTGACTTGAGAGCTGATATTGCCCTTTTCTGGTCCTCCTGTGGCATCAGGAATGATATCTGGTAACCCGAGGTTGAGACGTACCGTACATCTATTCCTTCCTCGGCTAGTTTGCTGAACACCTTACCGAATGTCTCTGTTGGGGTGGTGCTCTGGCTTGGAAGGAACTTGACTCCAGCGAGGTTGCGCTGGTAGCTGATGGCCTTAAGGCTCAGCTCCTTTCCCTCGAAGAACGCCTCCTCCACCCTGCTGATGATGGTGCCGTCGCTCTCCTCGTCGTAATAGTTCTTGATCTGGAGCTCGATGTTGCCCTTCATCAACGGGTCCAGCACCTTGTAGTGGACCACCTTGGTCCTCTCCTCTCTGAGGAGCTCGCTTGCCTCTACGTAGCTGAGGTACGGGATTATCTTTGGTTCGGGTAGGTCATAGAACTGTCCTAGGATGTCTGGGTGGTTCTCCTCAAGGTCCTTTAGGAACTTGGGGTCGATGCTCATGATTCCCTCCTCCATCACGTACTTGATGGTCCTCCTTACTCCCAAACCATACGCCACGTTGACCGCTGTGTCATCGGTTCCACCTCTGCCTAGGATAGTTACCTTGCCTTGCTCGCTTCTACCAGCGAAACCGGCGATGATGGGTACGATGTCCTTCTCTAACGCGGGGTTGAGGTTGAACTGCAGTCGTATCCTCGTCTCGTCGAGGATCACGGCTGCTTCCTTGTTGTTCTCGTCGGTGACCATCAGGTCCTCGCCATAGAAGCACAGGTTCTCGACTCCAGCGTTTCTCAGGTGCAGGCTCAGAACCCTAGATGAAAGGTTCTCGCCCCTACTGACTGCGTAAGCATAGACTGAGTCCGCTAGTTCTCCGCTGGATTTCACGTATGATAGGACGTGGAGTAGCTTCTCGAACTCGGTCTCCATCGCCTCGTCGGGCTCAACGCCCTTCGGCAATGCGACTAGATGGCTCTCGAATAGCTCCTCGACAAAGTCCTTGGGCTCGTACGCTGGGTTGTTGATGCACTGGTTTAGTGCCCCGATGATCTTGTCTGTGACGCCTTTCATGGCTGACACGACGCATATGGGCAGTCTTTCCTGCGCCAGCTCTTTCTGTACTATCTCTGCTGCTCTTCCGAATGTTTCAACGCTCTGGAGGATGCTTCCCCCGAGTTTTATGACTTCAATTTCCACTGTGTTTCACCTCTTGACCCGGTGCGGGTTGATTTCCTTGGCTTAAAACTGCCTGTATCTTGTCTAGGTCCGCCTCTACCTGGACGGGCTTGTTGGAATACTTTGCATTGATTCCCTCAATCTGTCCGATGTGGTACTGGACCGTGTTCTCAGGGTCCTTCAGCAGGTTACCTGTGAGTACCCCTATCACCTCGTCGTCCTCAGATATGACTCCCATATCCCGGAGCTTTCTTGCCCCAGCAAGTGATGCCGCTGACGCAGGCTCACAACCGATTCCACTAGCGTCAATGATCGCCTTCGCGTTGAGAATCTCGTTGTCGTTGACTTGCTCAACGATCCCATTAGTCTCTCGGATTGATCTGAGAGCTTTCTCCCAGCTGACCGGGTTGCCAATCTTGATTGCGGTGGCAACAGTGTCTGGCTTCATCGAAACCAGCTTCTTGTCCACGCTGTTCCACAGCTTGTAGAACGGGTTGGCTCCCTCTGCCTGGATTGCCGCAATCCTCGGCATCTTATCGATCAAACCCAGTTGCTTCAACTCCCTCAGTGCCTTACCGAATGCTGAAGTGTTCCCTAGGTTACCCGCTGGCACAACTATCCAGTCCGGTGGGATCCATCTTCTCTGCTGGAGCATCTCGAATATGATGCTCTTCTGACCCTCAATACGCCATGGGTTGAGGCTGTTGAGGATGTAGAATCCTAGCTGTTTAGCTCCGTTCTTGATGAGGCTCATTGCGTCGTCAAAGTTTCCCTTGACCTGTACGACCTGTGAGCCGTATGCAAGTGCCTGAGCTAGCTTACCATACGCAATCATGCCTTCCGGGATGAAGACTATTCCTTGGAGTCCTGTCTGAGCCGCGTAGGATGCCATACTAGCCGAGGTGTTCCCAGTTGATGCGCATGCCACCTTCTTGGCTCCATCTTGAACTGCAACAGAAACGCCTACCGTCATCCCCCTGTCCTTGAAGCTGCCTGACGGGTTCTCCCCCTCATGTTTAAGGTAGATTCCGTCTACACCGGCGTACTCGCTGACCCTCTGCCTCTTGTAGAGGTTCGTGTTGCCCTCTGGGCGTGACACGATGTTCTTTGGGTCGAGTTCAGGGTGAATGAGTTCTTTATACCTCCAGACACCACTACTCCAAACCGAGTTGATATTACTTAACTTACCATCAAATTGGTCAAGCGATATATTACCAAACTCATGGTGAACCTCGTATAAGCCGCCACAATGGCAGACATACTTGTCGCTTGCCGGGGCGATGTGCCCGCAGCTTATGCATTTGAATTGCGCCATCTATATCACCCGTGTTCCTCTATTACTGGGCTGCGTGTAGTAGCATGTGGACTCGATGTCCCCGAACGCTTTCTGCATCGCGTCGCCGATCTCGTAGATGTTGTCGCCGACTGCAAACAGACTTGGACCACCACCGCTAATGCTACAACCGTATGCTCCCGCATCCAGTGCCGCCTGTTTGACATCCCAAAAGTTGGGTATCATAGCTGCCCGGTACGGCTCAACGAGTACATCGTTGATGTTCCGACCAAACGCCTCCGCGTCCTTCTGCGCAATTGCGAGTGCCATCCTCGCCGCATGGTTGATGTTCTTCACCGCGTCCTTCAACGGCACCTTCTGAGGTAGGAGCTCCCTTGCCTTCTTGGTCTTGTTCTCGATGTAGATATCTGGGACAACTACGACAATGCCCACTCTAGGAGCGTCCAGTCTGATTACCTCCCAGTTCTCACCCACAAGGATGAATCCACCAAGGAGACTTGCTGCGACATTGTCCGCGTGTGGGCTACCTGCGACGGCTCCCTCTCCTAGGGCTGCCATCTCCACCAGCTCCCGTTGGCGTAGGTTGAGCCCAAGTAAATCGTTGACGGCAACAGTGGTTGCTGCTGCAGATGCTCCTGAGCTTCCCATACCTGTGCCGGGTGGTAATCCCTTCCTTATCTCTATACTGAACCCGTGCTTGGGTTCGTATTCTTTTAGTACATGATTCAGAATCGCCCCTGAGCTGTTCCGCTCAGGGTCTGTTGGTATCTTGTCTGCCCCGACTCCCTGTACGCTAATCTGGACCCCAATCTCTTTTGTCTGTTTAAGAACAACAATGTCTCCTACGCCCTCGATGGCTACTCCGAAAACATCAAAACCAGGTCCAAGGTTAGCAATACTGCCGGGTGCGTAAACTCTAACTTGTTTTATAGTCACCAGTCACCAATGACACCTTGACGGCATGACTACATGCATCTGCTTTAAAACAGTTGCTGTATGAAGGAACGGCACAATCAATCTATTCTAAAAAAAGGTTTCCGTGAACCCTTAAATACTGCAGACTATTCCCTGATTGGAGTGAAGCCATTGAACGCAGATGAAGTAAAGCTGGCTCTTGAAGATGTACGACCCCACCTCCAGGTTGACGGAGGCGATGTCGAGTTCGTCGAAGTATCAGACGACGGTGTAGTTAAGGTAAGACTCACAGGTGCATGCGCGGGTTGCCCAATGAGTCAGATGACCCTCAAGTGGGGAGTCGAGAACTATCTCAAGAAGAAGATTCCTGAAGTAAAATCAGTTGAATCAGTTTAACGGAGGACAAAGCATCCTGACCCTGCCCACAGACCTAGACCAAGCAAAGAACTACGGTGACATATTCACCCTAGTGAAGAAAGCGGTCCAAAGGAGTCTTGGGCATCATCGGGTCGGGTTGATGCTGTACCTCGGTAACCTCCCAATCAGGGTCGGTGCTTTCCACCCGATGGGAACCAATGACATCGTTTTGAACAGGAGGCTGCTGGGTCAGACCACGAGCCTCAAGGAGAAATCCAACGTATTCGCCATACTTGTGCACGAGTATCTGCACACCCTCGGTTATTCCGATGAACGCCAGGTCAGGCGGCTAACTCACAAGGTGTGTCAAGATAACTTTGGTAAGACCCACCCAGTTGTGCAGGCTAGCCTCACTGGACCATGGGCGGAGCTATCACCCGAGGACTTTCAGGACATCCAGCAAGAACTCGACCTAGAAAGGGTGCGAGATTTCGAGCGGATCGAAGGCGGATATATAATATAGAGATTAATTCTCTTTTGTTAGGGTTTTCTTTGCCATCTTGACAAGGTCTTCCGGTGGGATGGGCTTCATGAGAACCTCGTCGATTCCAAGGTCCTTCCCGTCCAGTCCATCCTTGAAGCTGCTGTAGCCCGTGATCATGATGATGTTCATGTGATCGTTGTTCTCCTTGAGCTTCTCTGCTACCTCGTCCCCAAGCATGTCCGGTAGGTTCATGTCCAGGATAACTAGGTCGAATTTGGCCCTGTTTGCCTTGTAGAGTGCCTGTAGTCCCGTTGCGGCGGTGTCTACGTGGAATCCGACGCTTTGGAGGATCAGTTTGAACGTGTTCGCTAGGTTCTTGTCGTCGTCCACGACGAGGATTGATGACACGCCCGCCTGCTCTTCCGTTACTGGCTCCCCTGCCTCATACTCCATCAGGGTCTTCCTGAGTGTTGGGTCCCGCTGGATGGTCTGGCTTACGACTTCCAGCCGGTCAACGAGGCTGTCTAGCTTCTCCTCGTGCTCTCTTAGAATGTTGATAAGCAAATCTAGTACATCTATCTTCTCTGTGAACGACATTTTGTAACCTAGCCTCGTGCCTCTGGAAGCTCCACGCGTTGGGAGTATTTGACTGTTTTTGCTCTGAGATAGGGATTAATGATATAGATCCATGATCCAGATCGGCAGAGTGGGCACTGGAGGACCTGCCTGTACCCGTGTGGGTAGTCCTCTACAAGGCCGTGCTCGGGGCAGATGAACGCGTAGAACTGGAGCTCTCCTTTCAACCGGGACGAGTTTTCTTCATTGTTGGGGTTATCCCGAAAAGGTCCAGCCGTAGCTTCTGCACCCTGGTTAGCCTTGGGCGTTCAACCTGGTTCATCATATTTTATCAGAAAAAACTGAGAAATGGTGGTATTGTGACCAGTCAGCCGTTTTTTCAGTGAAAACCGTTATAGATGCCCGTCTTTCTCATTAAACCCGATATTCTATGAGGAAGGAAGTTGACAATTTCAAGTACGTCGTCGAGACGAACAAGCTAATGACCAACGGCGGCCTGTTCTTGGTCGCCGAGGGAGAAGACAAGAAGCCCAACAACATGACCATTGGGTGGGGTTTCCTTGGCACGATCTGGCAGAAGCCAGTTTTCGTGGTAGCGGTCAGGTACAGCAGGCACACCTACAAGCTGATGGAGGAGTCCGACAGCTTCACAGTATGCCTGCCAAGCAAGGAGATGAAGAAGGCGCTGGGCGTATGCGGCTCCAAGTCCGGCAGGGACATGGACAAGTTCAAGGAGATGGGCTTCACAGCCGTCAAGGGCGAGAAGGTTGACGCCCCTTACATCAAGGAGTGCCCCGTGCATTTCGAGTGCAAGGTAGTCTACAAGGACGAGATGGAGGAGGGCAGACTCTCTGAGCCACTCCAGAGCCAGATGTACCCCACAAAGGACTGGCACGTCATCTACTACGGTGAGGTCCAGGGCTGCTACGCGGCTGAGGACGCCGACGAGAAGCTTGCGTGACACCGATGAAGGTACTAATCGTCGTTGATTCCCGCACCGGTAACACCGCCAAGATGGCTGACTACGTCTGCGAGGGCGTGGAGAGCGCAGGAGTCGAGGCTGTGCTGAAGACTGTTGACGAGGCGTCAGTCGATGAGCTCCCTCAGGTGCAGGGAGTAATCCTCGGTTCACCGGTCTACTATGGTCTCCCCACGGGTAAGATCAAGTCGTGGATTGATGACTCGGTCAAGTACCACGGGAAACTGAGTCATCTTGTTGGAGGCGCGTTTAGCAGCGCTGGTGGAACCCATACTGGGGCTGAATCTACAATACTTGCATTGCTTGAAGCCTTGCTTGTCCATGGTATGATTGTTCAAGGGACATCTAGTGGTCCACATTATGGAGCGGCCTCCGTCGGTGCTCCCGGTGACAAGGAAGCTGAGCATTGTAGGAAACTGGGTGTACGGGTGGCTGAGCTGGTAAAGAATCTCAATCCCTGACCCAAAAAATGAAAACCTTTCAACCCTTATTCTTTTCATGTACTTTTCAAAGCAGGGACTCGTTGACTCAATCAACGATGGCGATGAGCTTGTCAATCTCTTATCCGAGTTGTTGAAGATTCCTAGCGACAACCCACCGGGCGACACGACTGAGATCGCTTCATTCATCATTGAATACTTGAAGAAACACGGCGTTGAAGGTGATATAATCGTCACAAAGCCGGGAATCGCGAACGTGGTTGCATCAATCGGCGAGGGGAACCCGCACCTCGTGCTTAACGGACATCTTGACACGTTCCCCTCCGAGGTTGGCGAGGAATGGACCATCCCCCCTTATTCTGGACTGGTGAAGGATGGAAGAATCTTTGGAAGGGGAGCCGGAGACATGAAAGGGGGACTGGCTGCGCTTCTTCACAGCTTCGTGAAGATATCAAAGGCTGATTTCAAGGGCAAACTCACCTTCACGGGCACATCAGATGAGGAGACCGGGGGAGAATGGGGTGCTCTTTGGCTACTTGAGAAAAACAAGAGACTACATGGTGACGCAGTCCTGAACGGGGAACCATCCGGGTTAACGGTGCGAATCGGGGAGAAATCCCGTGTCTCCATAATCCTTGAAGCCGAGGGAAAGGCTGCCCACGGCAGCTTCGCTGGGTATGTGGGGGAGAACGCCATCATGAAGATGGTCAAGATTCTGCCCATAGTCGAGGCGTTCCAGGGCACACCAGCGGTGTTCACCGCTGAAACCCTAGCACTCACCGAAGAGGTGATGAAGGGGTACAGGCAGCAGTACGGGCACGAGTCTGAGACCATGGCAAACGTTCTCAAGGAGGTCACGGTAAACGTGGGCACCATCGAGGGTGGAAGCGAGGACAACATAGTCCCCGCTTACTGCAAGGTCAAGGTTGATACTAGGCTACCACTGGGCATCACTCCCGCGGAAATCACCGAGATGATCAAGGCAAAGATACACGAGGTTGACCCCTCGATCAAGGTCAGCTGGACACGCCCACCACAAATAGTCACAGAGTCAACCTACTCACCGATTGACGCGAAGATAACCAAGCTCCTCGCGAAGAACTCGCAGGAAATCACAGGTGAAGAACCACTTTACAGTTTCACATCTGGTGGCACCGATTGCCGTTTCTGGAGAAAACTGGGGATACCCGCAATATGCTATGGCCCCAAGGTCTACGCCATGGGTGGAGTGGATGAGAACATCACCGTCGATGATCTTGTAACCACGGCAAAGGTTCAGCTGGGCACCATTCATGACTTTTTCCTCAGTGAGAACCCCTAAAAGTGATCATTCGAGGGTTAAAGTGAGTATCGTGGGCGAGAAAATCATCGGAATCCTCGGTGGAATGGGGCCCGAGGCGACCGCAGACCTGTTCCACAGGATAATTAGGGCCACCCCAGTCGAGAAGGATCAGGACCACATTAGGGTAATAATCGATAGTAACTCCAAGGTACCGGACAGGACGCCAGCTATCCTTGGTACAGGCGAGAGTCCTCTACCCCAGATGCTTGACGCTGGGCGTAATCTGGTGAACTCGGGAGTTGACTTCATCATCATGCCATGTAACACCGCCCACTACTTCCACTCAGAGCTGGAGAAGGAGCTGGGTGTTCCCGTGCTCCACATGATCAGGCTAAGCGCTAAACACGTCAAGGAGAACTATCCTGAAGTTAAACGAGTTGGACTGCTCGCGACTGATGGTACTATTGCCAGTAAGCTCTATCATGACGCTTACGCCGAGTACGGGATAACGGTTGATGTACCTGAGTCGCAAAAAGATGTTATGGACGCGATCTACCGGGACATCAAAACCGGTGACTTGGAGACTGGAGGGAGATTGCTAAAGAAAGTCGCTCTTGAACTGATTGAAAGGGGTTCAGATGCGGTTATCTGTGGCTGCACAGAGGTCAGCCTAGTGCTCCACGATGGGGACCTTGAGGTACCGGTTGTTGATCCTCTTCAGGTTCTAGCTGAAGAAGCCGTTAAACGGGCATCCGGGTGATCTAAATGGATGAGCCTACTCACTGCCTAGGGTTCCTTACCTATGCGAGGGAGGATGGCAGCGAGGAGATAGAGTTCTACTACCCAGCCAATGTCACATGGAGTTGCACCCACTGTGGTGCCTGCTGCGGGGACGTGGATAAGCGGGAGAGGAGTATACGGCTCCTGTACAAGGACATCCAGCGTATCGAGGAGGTCACCGAGGGGGAGTTCTATGAGCGCTGGGAGGATGGCAGCTTTGAGGGGTTGATGCTCAAGGAGGATGGTAAATGCTTGTTCCTCACCGACGAGGGCTGCAGGATATATGAGAACCGTGCGCTCCTGTGCAGGATGTACCCGTTCTGGCTGGAGAGGCAGGATGACCTTTTCATGTTTGGTATTGACGCGGACTGCCCCGGGAGGGGTGAGGGAGATGTACTGGGAGAGGATTTCTTCAGGGGGCTCCTCACAATGGCACTGGACTCGATGGATTACTGATTTATCCATGATCCACGTACTTTACCGGTATGATTGATTTCCGCGTCATGGATGAGGGGGACCTCGATTTCTTCATGAGGCTCATGGATATGGTTGGGTGGGGCATGACCCCAGAAGACTATGAAAGGATGCTTGTTTTCAGCCCGGAGGGCTTGTTCATCTCGTCGATTAATGGCGTTGACCTTGGAATGGTTGCCTCAATCAGTTACGGTGAGATAGCGTGGATAGGCAACCTCGTCGTGTTGTCTGAGAGCCGGGGAAAGGGCTTGGGTGCGGCGTTGATGAACCATGCAATTGTGAAGCTCACGGATGCGGGAGTCAAATCTATCAGGCTTGATGGTGTGCAGGCGGCAATTCCTCTATACCACCGGTTGGGATTCAACGACGAGTACTGGAGCCTCCGCTATACTGGGGTAGCATCCGGTCATGATGTTGCAGGCATCACCCAGATGAAAGAAAAAGACCTGCCTACCGTTGGAGACTTTGACGAGTACATCTTCAAGGCATCGCGCCACGATGTGATCAGGTACACCTACGAGAAGAAACCCGAACTGGCATTCACCAAATGGGAAGACGAAGAGTTAACGGGTTATATTATGGCGAAACACGGGAAAACCAACATCAAGATCGGTCCATGGCTGAGCAAGAGCCCGAAGGTTGCCGAGGATTTGCTGAAATCAGTGATGAACCAAGTGGTTGGCTCCTATCTCTGGGTCGGGTTACCCGAGGGAAACAAGGCAGGGGTGGAGATTCTTGAGCGACACGGCTTCAAGCCACTCCCCAGCAGTCTGCGGATGTGCCATGGGGACTGCTCCGTGGTTGAGGATGTTGAAAAAGTGTATGGGCTTGGTGGACCGGACAAGGGCTAAGCTTTTGTGAACTTTACCTTGTCGCCTACACGTAAGGTTGGTTCGTCTAGGCTATCGGATTTCACGACCACGTTGATGTGGTTGGGCATGTGGGTCACATCGTAACCCGCTAATGTGCCAAGCTTCTCTCCCTCGATCGTCACATCGTCGCCCACTACGATCACCCCTGATTTGGTTATCTCGAAGAACGCTATCGCCCTCACCCTGTCCGCCCCACCGCCCGGTGCAGCATCCTGCTCGTCGGTGACCATGAGCTCGTGTATCTCGTGGAGCTTCACGGCGCGGCTCTTGGTCTGGATGAACTCCAGTCCACGGTCTTCAAACTTTACGTGGAGGATCGCCACAATCTCACCCTCTACGGGGCGCTTGTCACCGTAGACGCTTGGGGTGATTCTTCTGAAATCGTAGGGCGCGCTCATCTTATCACTTTTTGACGTTTATGCCGACTCTTTTCTCTGGCTCCTTCATGTCCACGTTGAAGTACCAGTGTACGCTCTCCCTCTCGGGGTTAGTTGTTGCGCTTGTGGTGTTTCCCTTGCAGTCCATCACGAGGCAGTTCATGCCGCCGATGGCGTTGAGATTGTGGATGTCCTTCATGGCCCTAAAAGCTGCCTCCTTGGGGCTGAGCCCTCCTTCCATGTAGCTGATGATGGTCCTCGCTGTGCTGTTCCTGATGGCAAGCTCTCCCCTGCCTGTACATGCTGCTGCACCATACCTGTTATCGCAGTAGTTACCAGCACCGATGATTGGGCTGTCTCCTAGCCTACCGGGGAACTTTAGTGCCGTCCCTGATGTGCTGACCGCTGAAGCGATGTCCCCGTTATCATCCATGGCGAGGATGTTCACGGTTCCATGCTGGTCGTCACTGAGTTTGTCGTACCATGCGCGTAGGTTCTGGCTCCTAGCGTAGTTGACCACCCATTTCTGGCTCTCATCGATAACCTCTTCGTCGTCGAAGGCATCATCAACGAACGCCTGATAGACCTTCCTGCTAAGCTCTGTGCTCAGGTCTCCAGGCTCACATCCCATTACCTTAGCAAAACCAGCGGCTCCCTCTCCAACCAGGAGCACGTGTGGTGCCTCGTCCAGCACCTTCCTCGCGACTGAAATGGGGTGCTTGAATCCCCGTAGAGCGCCTACTGCCCCGGAGTTCATCGTATTTCCACACATGATTGTGGCGTCCATCTCCTGTACGCCGAGGATGTTGGGAATACCCCCTAACCCGACTGATGTGTCGTTGGGGTTGAGCTCAACCAGCCTTGTCGCAGCCTCAACAGCATCCAAAGCTGATCCTCCTTCCCTGAGAACCTTTACCCCGCCGATGAGGTAATCGCCTGCGTTCCTTGTACCGATAATGAATGGCTTGACCATTATGTTTCATCTGAAATTAGTCGAACGATTACTTAAGCCCACCCCGCCGGTGATTTATTCAATTCACAATAAAGGGGATAGAATCATATCCAGCCTCCCGTACCCCATAGTGATAACTATGAGTGGTCTTCCACCCGGGGAGATGGTCCTTAAGGACACAGGCATTTTCCCCGTAACATGGGCTAAAGGTACGTTCAGCAACGTGAACGGCAAACTAGTACTAACAAACAGACGCATAATATTCAACGCCGGCAGGTTCCAGGACGTGATCAGCGCTGTAAGGCAGGCACACAAAGACAAGGCCGAGATTCCTCTGGGCTCTATCTCATCCGTTGAGAAGGGCTTCATGGCCACCATCACCATCATGGCTGGCGGCCAGAAATACGTGTTCAAGGGAATGAGGGACGCGAGTGGCTGGGTCAACCAGATCAACACTGCAAGGTTCAGCACAGGAGCTGTTCACAGTGCACCATCAACTCACTCGGCTCCACCGTCGCCACCACCGGCAGTTGGCAACAAGTTCTGCCCCAATTGTGGAGCAGCCGTGGTTCCGGGTAACAACTTCTGCGGCCAGTGCGGCGCGAGGATCGCGTAGAGATGTCCGAGGACCTGCGGTTCCCAAACGCCATCGCGGTGAACAGGAACCTCATAGCCATGCTAATCGATGCTCTGGTTGAGGAGGGTGCGCTGTCACCGGAGGCTAGGGACAGGATCATAGACGAGACCCTTGAAGCCATTCAGCCGTATCCGGGTGAGCTTAACATGAGTACCGCTGACGAGTTCGTCGCCGAGGTATTCGAGAAGGGTAACGCGATGGGATTGATGCACACCAGTGCGCCTGCCCCACCTGCGGCGAAGCCTGTGTGCCCCAGCTGTAACTCTGACATCACTCCGGGTCACAAGTTCTGCGTCGAGTGCGGTTACCGGGTTTCCTAGTTTTTATTAAACTCTTTTTCATTATCATAGGCGAGGTGCACCTGTTTTGCCGACTAATCTACCCCCTGACGCGAGCGCCAAGTGGAACGAGGTCACTATGACCAAGAACCCGGAGACCAAGCTGAAACTGATGCAAGAGTTCGTGAGCTTGGTGCCAAAGCATAAGGGCACCGAGAAGATGATGAAACAGGTCAAACGCCAGATGGGGCAGCTTAAAGAAACCATCGAGAAGCAGAAGAAGCAGGCAAAGAAGACGGGTAGCGGTGGTCCTAGTTATTATGTTCAGAAGGCTGGAGCCGCACAGGTGGCGGTTATTGGACCCGCCAACTCTGGCAGGAGTAGCCTGTTGAGGGCTGTCACGAACAGCCAGGTTGAGGTCACATCTTATCCTTTCGGAACCATGATGCCCACGCCGGGGATGCTTACATTCGAGGATATCCAGTTCCAGCTGGTGGAGATTCCGCCCATAGTGGAGGGGAGCAGCGAGGGCAAGGTGGAGGGCTTCATGAACCTGTCCAGTGCAAGGAACGCTGATGGGTTGATAGTGATGGTTGACCTAGCGGACGACCCTGTGGGTAACTTCCAGATGGTCAAGGATGAGCTAGAGAGTACGAGGCTCCTGATTGATCCCCCAACAGGGCAGGTTGAGATCACAAAGCGTGGTCATGGTAAGGACCTGCAATTCATCATGGAGGGGGAGCTTGTTGACTGTACCGAGGAAGATATCACCAAGCTTCTTGCATCGTACCGGATCAAGTCCGCACTGGTGAGGATCAGGGGCAAGGTTACACTGGACATCGTGGAGGATTCCATGTTCGGGAACGCCGTCTACAGACCCACCTTTGTCATCGCAAACAAGATGGATCTGAACGATGATCCAAAGTACATCGAGGAGCTGGTGAAGATTACCTACCCGTTGAAGGTCCACTTCCTCTCACTTGAACGCATGAAGGACCTGACAAAGCTAATCGGTCAACAAATCTTCGATCTGCTTGGCATCGTCAGGGTGTACACGAAGGAGCGGGGCAAGGGAGTGGCGGAGATTCCAATCGTGTGCAGGGAAGGAACCACCGTTGGGGAGCTGGCGAAGATGATCCACAACGATTTCTATGACAGGTTCAAGTTCGCGCGCATCTGGGGGCCAGCCGCCAAGTTCGACAACGAGAAGGTTGGCATGGACAGGGAGCTCAAGGACGGCACCATCATCCAGATATACACATGATATATGCTTCCTCGACGGTTTCTCTTCCATGAGCAAGGCAGAGCCTTCTATTACTGATCTTATCTCACTTAAGACTCCGGGTATCTCCAAGTGCAGCCCCTCTGGTGACAAGGTGGCGTACACGGTCAGGGAGACTGACCGGAACAGGAACGTGTACGAGCACAGGCTGTACGTCCATTACGTGTCCTCGGAAGAGTCATTCCAGTTGACTCGTAGCGGGGATATCACGGATTTCCATTGGAGTGGTGACCGTGACCTGTACTTTTTGAGGACAGACGAGAAGGCGCAGGTGTACCTCTTCGAGGGGCTAGCAGGTGAACCGTTGCAGGTGACTGACCACGAGTCCGGTGTCCAAGGCTTCAAGCTGGTGGATGATGGCGTAATGTATCTGGCTGACGACCCGGAGCTGAGTAAACGCAAGGAGACCACCGACAAGTATGGGAATGTTGTTCACTTCGAGATGGAGGAATCCGTTTCTGCCCTCTACTATACTGATGCTGGTAGGGTCAAGGAGTACAACGCAAGGGTCATGGAGTTGACCGAGGACGAGGCAAAGGAACTTCCCAAACCGGTGATCAAGGTCACCAAGGACCTGCCCAGCATGAAGATAACCGAGTTCTTCCCCTCTATGGGGGTGATCTACCTCAACTCGCGCCCAAAGGACCCACTGGTGTACTCCAAGGATGCTTCAAGCCACATAGTGATACTGCACTGCCCGTCAGCTTTGGCGATGCACATAGACGGGTTAGAGTGGGGCAGCGAGTCAGCCCAGTTGAAGATGCCTGAGCAGGGGCAGGTGGCTGCTGTCAGCCCGGATGGGGTGAAACTCCTTGTCTCCTACAGGGAGCGGGACAGGATGATGTACACTCAGGCCGACCTCTACGTTATCCGCACCGGTAAACTGGCTGGGGAGATGCTGCCCGAGATGGAGAAGATCACCGGTGACCTTGACAGGAGCATCATGGGGGTCCAGTGGGTGGAGTCAGGCATCTACGTGTCCTATGTCGATCAGTGTATCACCGGATTAGCGAGGATCGGTGAGGATGGAGGTATTAAGCCCATTGAGCTGGGTGATGTGCACAGTAACCTACTGTTTGATGTCTCCAGCGGAGGTTTCCTAAGCTTTGTCGGCGCGAACGCTGAGCGGTTCTACGATGTCTACGCCACATCTGCACCTGTTTCCGAGTCGTCCGAATTATCGAGGGTTACCAACTGCAATGAACAGGTGGAGGGCTGGGACATGGGTGTCGTGGAGACCATCGAGTGGGAGAGCAAGGACGGGACGATGATCCAAGGCATTCTCAGGAAGCCCAGCGACTTCGACCCATCAAAAAAGTACCCGTTGCTGTTTGATGTCCACGGTGGCCCATCCTGGTTCAGCAGGGATGTGCTCTTAGAGGCTTACGATTTCGCCCGTTACCCGGTGGTCCAGTTCAACAACCGGGACGTGCTCATACTGAAACCCAACTACCGGGGCAGCATCGGGAGGGGGCAGTGGTTCAGGGAGCTCAACGTGGACAACCTTGGAGTGGGTGACCTCTGGGACCTTGAGTCAGGGATAGATTACCTCGACTCCCTTGGGTTCATTGATGTCGAGAACGTAGGATGCATGGGGTGGAGCCAGGGAGGGTACATCTCAGCTATGGCTGGGCTACGATCAGACCGTTTCAAGGCGGTATCAGTTGGTGCGGGAATCAGCGACTGGTACACGTACCACATCAGCAACGATATACCACACTTCACGGACCACTACCTCTCCGCGAACCCATGGGAGGACGATGAAGTTTACAGGAAGACTGCGCCCATGAGTGGAATAGAGACAGCGTTTACACCTACGTTGATCCAGCACGGAGGAAAAGACATGCGCGTACCCCTCAGCAACGCAAAGGAGATATACAGGGCGTTAAAAGCTAAGGGAGTACCAGTCGAGTTCTACATCTACCCGGAGATGGCTCACCCGATAACCAAGCCAAGGGAGTGTAGAGCGGTGAGTCAGCAGAACTTGGACTGGTTTCTCAAGTATCTTGAATAACATACCTTCAAGTATCACTAGGATCCTCGCTCCTATCTGTCTCACTTAAACACAATCCATTCGTCGTCTCCTAGAGGATATCCAGAAGCTTACCCCCTTCTCCTCTGCTACGTCTAACCAAATCGGAGATGGTTGATGTGTTACGTCGTGGAGTAACCGGAGTGGAGTCCGTTCTAATATTCGTGGCCTTCCATCTTACCGCCCTCGTGTTCAGCCTCTTCGTCCTCAACATCGGGTTCAACACCATCCAGACCGTCGAGCCAGAGGAACACCACCAGACATCGATGGATTCTCTAGCCAACTTCACCAGGGAATACGAGAACAACGCCACCAGCCTAGACGAGTTCATCGATTACGTCCTGGGCACCTACCGGAAGCTCCAAGGCTACATCGACTAGGGGAGGGGGGGGGGGTACACAAACCCACCTGAAACCAGCCCCCTAAGCCTGAAAGAGGCGAGAAAACTGCTCCGTTAGAAAAGAACTACCTACAAAAGTGTAACTCACCACAGCCGATTCCAACCCTCGGGCACAGTAAAGATAAATGTGAAAAATATTTTTTCCAGCCTTATTACAAACCACCGATGCAGACCTACATGGGGAAGCTCTGTATGAGGAGTTTCTTGTTGCTGTTGACAAGCAACAAGTGGAGTAGCCCCAGCAGGTCATCGTCCTCGGTGAACATCGCTGACTCGAAGGGGTGCTCCGCGCCGCGTGGGGCCAACCTTGCCAACAGGAACCGTGTGTTATCGCTGTTGATGAACATTATCGGCGTCTCGACCTCAACTTTCTTGACTTGGAAGATATAGCTGAGCTCCCTTGCCAATGGGTTCACCTTGGGATCCAGCGGGCTGTACAGCTTTATCTCCACCCCGTTCTCCTGAATCTCATCCAGCAACCTGTGCGCGCTGTTGAAGATTATCTCCAGCCCGTCCTCCGTCGTGATTATGCTTAGCTCCTCGGTGCTCTGTCTGATGACTTCGCTGCACTTTGCCCTGATATTGTCCTCCTGCTCCAGGAACCAGATCAGCTTCTTCTTTGGCCCACCGATGTCCTTGTTCTTTACGTGGATGTTCTCTAGCTCGTCGATGATCTGGGTGAAATCCTCGGCCTTCTCCTTGGTTATGTTCAGTATCGTGTTGAAGCTGTCACGTGGGTTGCTTGGCGCGAACTGCTTTGGGGAGCCCGGTATCTCAAGCACCAAGCCGTAGTCTATGAGTTTCTTGAGCGTCCCGTACACCTTGGTCCTCGGTACGTCACAGTTGAGGCTAAGCTTTCTGGCACAGGCTACTCCTAAGTTAATCAGGCTAAGGTAGACCTTGGACTCGTACTCGCTGAGCCCGATGTACTCCACGATCTTGGGCCATATCTGCAGCAGATCCATCCCCCGTGTCTTCTTTGGGTACTTTCCCCTTCTTTCGATTTCTCTTGACACTTTAATGCGCTCCCTTTGGGAATTTATGTAATCACTATTTCGAGTTGATGTCCCCTTGTCAGGCTTCTTCCTGGTAACACCCTTCGCCCGTGGTCTTTTCTCGTTGTACTTCAAACCATTCACCATGAAGCACAGGGTTGGAAGGACAATCATCCACTTTAGCATCTCTGAAAACGGATATCGTGTCTTTACGATTAATTAGGAAAACCAGACCCCAAAACTAGGGGGAATCAGGCAATACTAGCCCTGTCCCAGTAATGATCGTAAAGCTCCTTACACCACGCAATGAACTCCGGTGAGTCCCCAATGATGTACCTGTTACGGTTGATCACCCCATCCTTGTCCGCCAGCGTGAAGAACGCGATGTTGTTACTAACCGTCACCGTAAAGTCCAATTTCTCCATCGTCCTTATGCTCAACTTCACGTTCCGCTCCTCGGCCATCCTGATGTACTCATCAACCAGGTGCGGAACCACGATGAACCTGATATCAAAATCCAAGTCCCCAACATCCATCACCTCAAGTAACGCGGTGGAAGAGCCCTCGGCTTGATTCGTGGTATCCCAGAAGTACTCGGTGTCCCCCAGCATAGTGAACATCTTACCCATCATCGCGAAAACCGGCTCAACCTTCGCCTCCGCCAACGCCTCAAAGTCTCTTAGAAGATGTATGGGAATCATCGAGGTGTCATGATTGAGGAAGTACTCTGATTTATCCATCAACGCGGGCAGATTGGATGTCATCCTGACTACAGTCTTCCCGAACAGGCTCAGCCTGTATCCCCCGCTAACCAGTTTGTCGATGAGGTTCGCCTCCTGCAACCTCTTCAAGTGCCTTGAGACCTCGGGGCTGCTCAGCCCAACTTCTTTAACTATATCAGAGAAACGGGTGTCCCCCTTCCTCAGCATGCCCAGAATGGCTAACCTGACGGGTGACGAGAGCTCGTTGAAGAGGCTGGCGATCTCCATGAAATCTTATAGCATTTTTCCTTACCATACTAAATATTTTCGGGTTGAAAACAAGGAAAACAGTCTTTTCTATATAAACAAGGAATCACCCCGACGTTTCTAGTGACAGGAATCCTTACCAAGTAATATTTTGCTGACAAACCAAGGAGGATTCCCAGAGTTTGCTTAAATAAAATAATCACTGTTCATCATAAAGAAAGAATTCTAGCGGATAGTGAACATGCATGAATGTTGACAAGCTTGTAAAGAAGGAGCTCCTAGCCATGAAGGGCGGTGCAGCAACAAGGCAGATGCCCCAGCTACCACCCAACGCCATCAACCTGCTGGCGGGAGACCCCGACTTTGATCAGCCCGACCTCATCAACGACGCCGTGTACAAGGCGATGAAGGAGGGCAAGACCCATTACAGTTTCACAGGCGAGCCAGACTTCAAGGAGGCAATCGCCAAGTATTACAGCAAGTACGGTGTCACGGTTGACCCCAAGACCCAGGTGCAGATCACCAGCGGGGGCAGCCAGGCCATATTCGAGGCTTTTGGCACCATACTGAACCCGGGCGACGAAATCATCATTCAGGACCCGGCTTACAGCGGGTACGCTGAGCCAGCCGCCTATTTTGGTGCAAAGGTTGTCAGGGTAGCCCAGAAGAGCGTTGGAGGTTTATTCAGACCAGATTTTGACGCCATTGAGGCAGCGGTTACGGAAAAGACCAAGGCGATCCTCTACTGTAGCCCAGACAACCCAACCGGAACCGTCTGGACAAAGGACGAGATGAAAAGCCTCGCCGAGATCGCTGTCAAGCATGACCTTGTGGTTCTCTCAGACGAGATATACACAGAGTTCATCTGGGGCGACAAGAAGCACGAGACCATCATCGACCTCCCCGGGATGCTCAACAGGACCATGGTCCTCATGAGCCTCAGCAAGACATTCGCTTGGACGGGGTGCAGGGCGGGTTACATCATCGGTGGACCCGAGCTAATGAACCACGTCATGAACGTGCCGGTAGGCATCAGCGGTGTACCGGTTCCATTCCAGAAGGCGGCTGTAACCGCATTGACCGAGGGATGGGATTTCGTCAAGGAGATGCGTGACGAGTACAAGAAGCGCATCGGTTTCATGGTTCCAAGGCTCAACGAGATTGAGGGCGTCGAGTGCCCACACCCGGAGGGCGCGTTCTACCTCTTCCCCAAGGTCGAGGGACTGGAGAAACAGGGACTGCAGCTCATAATGGATATGATGATGAAGCAGCAGCTACTCCTAGCACCGGGGGAGCTCTATGGTATGAAAGGCATGGGCCACATCCGTTTCAGCCTCGTCAAGCCAGTAGAGGTACTGGAAGAGGCGGCAGAGAGATTCGAGAAATACCTGAAGGCATAAACATGATAGAGATAAGATTCCACGGCAGGGGCGGCCAAGGCGCCGTCACAGCCTCAAGGATAATCGCCATCGCAGCCTACGAGGAGGGAAAATACTCCCAGGCGATCCCGATGTACGGGACCGAGCGAAGAGGCGCACCACTTACAGCGTTCGTCAGGATTGACGACGTCAGGGTCAGGGAGAGGGAGCTGGTCCACAACCCAGAGATCAGCATCGTCCTTGACCCGCTCATCGCGAAGCAGCAGAGCGTAGTTGACAACTTGACCCCAGGTGGGTTAGTACTACTAAACACCGCGGATGAGCCAAAAGATGTACAGCTTGGAGGAGACTTCAAGGTCGCAACCGTTGACGCGACAACCATCGCCCTTGAGACACTGGGCAGACCGATCACAAACACTGCAATCCTAGGCGCGTTCGCCAAGGTCACGGGCTTGATCAAGGTCGAGTCCATCGAGAAGGCAATCATGAAGAACTTCCCCGGAAGGCTGGGCGAGATGAACGTGGCTGCGGTCAAACGGAGCTACGATGAGGTGAAGGGACCGGTCCAGGCGACGGTCACTGAGGCTCCAGAGGAGAAGGCTGACATTCACGTCGGTGGATACGGTGTCCTCAAGGACGTGTCAAGCTGGAGGGTTTTCACACCCGAGATCGACATGGACAAGTGCATCGGCTGCAAGAGCTGCTGGATATTCTGCCCAGAGACAGCCATCAACTGGGACGAGGAGACAAAGAAACCATCAATCAGGTATCCGGCCTGCAAGGGCTGCGGCGTATGCGCCAACGAGTGCCCGGTGGATGCGATTGAGATGGTACGAGTGGAGGCATAGAGATGTCATATGAAGTAATGGTAGGAAACAAGGCCGCAGCGACGGCAGTCAAACTAGCGAGGGTGCAGGTAGCAAGCGCTTACCCAATCACCCCACAGACAACCATCACCCAGTACCTCAGCGAGATGTACGCCAAAGGTGAATGGGATTTCGATTTCGTCAACGTAGAGGGTGAGCTTACCGCCCAGCTACTGGTGCAGGGAGCATCAAGGACAGGCGCGAGGACATTCACATGTACCAGCGGACCCGGACTGATGTACATGCATCACCCCATGCAGGAGACAGGAACCTGGAGGCTCCCAGTCGTAATGGCTGTCGTCCACAGGGGCTACAAAGGCATGCAGCCCGACCACAGCGACCTCATGAGTCAGCAGTGGACAGGATGGAACCACATGTACGTCGAGCACGCACAGGAAATCTTGGACAGCCTACTCATGGCTTACAAGGTCTCCGAGGACATGCGCGTCAGGATTCCAACGGCAGTCGGTTACGATGGTTACGTCATAAGCTACACAGCTGAGCCCGTAGAGATTCCGGATCAGGCACTCGTGGATGAGTGGCTGCCAAAGAACCAGGCTTGGCCGGACTTGATGCCCGATGATTTCAACCTAATGAAGCTGATGGGAACAGTCATGACCCAGATGGGTATGATCGGTGACCCACAGAACGCATGGAAAACACACCACGAGGCGATCCTCGGCTCCGAGGCGGTAATCAAGGAGACCATGGACAGCTTCGAGAAGACCTTTGGTAGAAGGTACGGTAACGGCATGATCGAGACCTACAAGATGGAGGACGCAGAGGCAGCAATAGTATCCATGGGAAGCATCGCAGGGTCAGCTAAATCCGCGGTTGACAAGCTACAGGCAGACGGTAAACCCGTTGGGCTCATCAAGGTGAGGAGCTTCATACCCTTCCCTAACACGGATTTCAGGGAGTGGGCGAAGAAACTCAAAGCCTTTGGAGTAATCGATAGGAGCATCTGCCCCGGAAAAGGTGGACCGGTGTACGAGAAACTCAAGACAACCCTTTACGAGATGGATGATCGTCCAAATATCCTACAGTTCCACGCCGGGCTCAACGGCAAGGAAGTCAGGGTAGACGATATCGTGAAGGTAGGAGAAAAAGCTCTGGAGATGGCGGGCAAGAAGATGTCGGAGCCATCCGTGGAGTGGGTGTAGGAGGAAAAAACAATGAGTCAAAAAATAACTCGAAACGACATACCAATGAGCGAGATGGGTATCACACCCGGAAGCGCTTGTCAGGGTTGCGGTGCAGCCGTAGCCTCAAGGCTAGCCTTCAAGGTCATTGGCCCGAAGGCCATCAGGCTGAACATCCCATGCTGCCCAGACACCATGACCAACCACCCGATGGCAATCGGAGTGTTTGAGGGTGGAGGAGCACACCTAAGCGGAATCGCAAGGGGCCTAGCTGCTCAGGGCAGGTCAGATGTCATCGCCACTGGTCTCTTCGGAGACGGAGGAACCTACGACATCGGAATGCAGGGGTTAAGCGCAGCCGCGGAGCGGAACGAGAACATACTCGTGCTCACCAAAGACAACGAGGCTTACATGAACACCGGTGCCCAGCGCAGCGGTGGCACACCAAAGTACGCCATCACTAGCACTAACTACCCAGGACCCAAGAGCAGGGGTAAGCCCACCCACAAGAAGCGAATCCCCCAGATCTACGCGGCCCACGGAGTACCCTACGTAGCTACGGCGAGCATCGCGTTCCCTGAGGACCTGATTGCCAAGATCGAGTACGCGAAGAGCATCACCGGGTTCAGGATGGTCATCATGCAGGCACCTTGCCCAGTAGGGTGGAGGTATGACCCAGCGAAAACCATCGAGATCGGGAAGGCAGGAGTCCAGTCAGGAATCTGGCCACTCTACGAGATCATGGACGGCGAGGACTTCAAGCTCAACTACAAACCCAAGGAGTTGAAGCCCGTATCAGAGTACCTGAAACCACAGGGAAGGTTCAGGCACATGACCGAGGACGAGGTATCGGATATCCAGAGATACACAACTGCTCGCTGGGAGAGTCTTGAGCGAGCCGATGAGCTAAAGAAGCTCATCATGTAATCCCCTCCCTCACCGCGACTATCTCTTGCCGTGGTAGGGGTTTATTTCCAATGATTAAGGAGAACTTGTATTGAAATACCGTAAAATGGGTTCACTGGGCTGGGAGGTGTCAGCACTTGGATTTGGTTGCATGAGGCTCCCACCGAGGAGAATCAACCGCTTGAGGGCAGAGACAGATGAATCGGTGAAGATAATCAGGAGCGGCATTGACCAGGGTATAAACTACGTTGACACAGCTTGGCCTTACCATCTCGGTGATAGCGAGAAAATTGTGGGAGCTGCACTGAAAGACGGCTACAGGGAGCGCGTGAAACTTGTCACAAAGTTTCCCACTTTCATGGCTAGGGCGACAAAGGACTTTGACTCTTACCTTGAAACCCAGTTATCCAAGCTCCAAACGGATTACCTTGACATCTACCTTCTCCACGCGTTAGACGCTGGCCAGTTTGAGAAAGTCAAACGCCTAGGACTCATCGACAAGATGGAGGAAGCCAAGGAGGAGGGTCTAATCAACCACATCGGGTTCAGCTTCCATGACACTCTCCCGGTGTTCAAGGAGATCATCGACCATTATGACTGGGATATGGCTCAGATTCAGTACAACTACATGGACACGGGGATCCAGGCGACAACCGAGGGGCTAAAGTACGCTCATAGCAAGGGTATCGCCGTCGTCATCATGGAGCCGTTGAAGGGAGGAAAGCTTGCCAACCCTCCATCCGAGGCTCTTGAGATCATGAAATCATCCGGTATTGACAGGACCCCGGTTGACTGGGCTCTCCAGTACCTCTGGAACATGCCCGAGGTCGCCACGGTGCTCAGTGGTATGGGGTCCCAGCAGATGGTTGACGAGAACTGTGCCAGCGCAGACAACTCGGGAATCGGTTCGTTGTCCGAGGTGGAGGCCCAGGCGGTCGAGAAGGTTGCGGATATCTACCGCTCCAAGATTCTTGTCCCATGCACGGCGTGTAACTACTGTATGCCATGCCCTGTTGGCGTGGATATTCCGGATAACTTTGCATTGCTCAACAACAGGGCTTTTAATGCTGGGTGGCTGAACCGTTTCCTCTCCGGTAGAAAGTATAAGGCAATGGCCGATAGAGCAGAAAAAGTTGACCCAGACCAGCCCAACGGGCGGGCATCAATCTGTGTACGTTGCGGGAAATGCTTGGAAAAATGCCCCCAGCACATCCAGATACCTGAGGAGCTTGAGAAAGTTGACTCCATTCTAGGTATGGGTAAAAGGGTAGCGGAAATCTACCCTTAGACTCCTTTTTCTCCTTACTGAGTTAATACTTTGTTCACTAGACAAGGGTGGTTCTGAGGTTTATTTCTTATACTGATAAACCAATCAAAACCTGATTGATATGAACGCAGATGAACTTCAATCTAAAATCACCAAGGCAATCGATGAGCTGAAGGGATACGAGGCAATGGGGGGAGACATGGTCAGGCAGGCAATGGCTGATTTCGAGGAGATCAAGGCGGTCGTCGCGACCTATCCAGACTGTGATTTCAGTCCAGTCAAGAACAAGATAGTTGTTCTGAACGGCCAGATTGGACCATTCAAGGGGATGGCACCCAAAGTTGGTGCTGCATTGGAAGCCCTAATGGGCATCCTTGAATAAGTTTCTTGAATAAATTAGGATTTGAAATGATGAGATTATAATCTTATCCTCAAATCTTTAATAGACCCTTGAGTCTATATTAACATGGAAGAAATACTAAATCAGTGGAGAGAAGACCGTTTCCACAATAAAAAAGGCGAGGGCAAAGTCTCGGAAAAAGTCTGGCAAAGGTGTCTCTTGGTTCTCGAAAATTGGATGAAATTCAAACAATCGAATATTGACAATCCTCGGACATTCACAATGGAGAGTCTAGATGAATTAATCGACCACGAGAGGTCAAGAACAGAAGACGAGATTGCCAAGGACATCAAGAAATTTATTCAATGGATGCAAGGAATCGAGGTTCATGGATCGCGCGCGCGCGCGCCAAGCGGGGAAGAAAATTGGTGCGTCCAAATTGGTGGGATGGACCGCCCAAGCCCAAGATTGACTGGAAATCCACCCGATGCACTCATTGTGGTAAAGAGGTGAAGTGGTTTCCCAAGGAGGGTTATCGTGGCGTTCTTCGCTGTCCTCATTGCCATAGGGATTTTTCACCACCATCGCTCGATAGGTTCACTTCCTGAATCGCTTCGTACAACTCGTTGATGTCGCAAACCTCGTTCGTAAGTATATTCACGATTTTGTCGTGTTCAATGTTGAGGGTTACTTTCACGCTAGTGTAGATGTCCTCGGTCAAGAAGCATAGTCGCTTGTTACTTGGGAATCCGTTTTTTAGGATGTCCTGCTCAACTTTCGACCTGATGTGGTCACGGCAGGTATCGTAGATGTGGTACGCTCTCAACATTTGGAGAGCGCGCTCCTCGTATGAGTCAAGCTCAACAGAGGTATGGGGTAATCTAAGTTGTGTATTCATTTCAGTCACCTTGGCGGGACTCACCCAAGAGGTCAAAGCTTCATCTTTCGGGTTGTCGAGTCCTTTAATGGTCAATCCAGTCAAGTCCAACAAATGTATTTAGCTTTTGTGTTTAGTCAATTTTAGCCATCTGTTTGTTGAAAGAAGCCCGAAAAAAACTTGGTTAAAGATTTGGGAATGAGGTTATATCCTCATGATTTGATGAAGACCTTCATCATCTCGCCGACAGCCTTGCCCGGGTCATCAACGTGACCCATCTCGGCCAACGCGCCCTCCATGGCTGCCATGGTGGCTACTAGGTCGTTCTTGGTGTCGTTGCCCATATGGCCGACTCGAACCGTCTGACCGCCCAGCTTGCCCAGTCCACCCGCGATGATGACCCTGTACTTGTTGTACATGATGCCCCTCATCTCTGCGTCATCGACGCCCTCTGGAATCTTGGGGACGCTTAGCGTGTGCGCATTGTGTCCCTCCGCTGGGTATCCTTCCCATCCGAGTCCCTTGATACCTGCCTGGAATGCCTCCGCGTAGAGAGCGTGCCTCTTCCAGCGTGCCTCCAATCCTTCCTCGTCGATAATCCTGAGTGCCTCAAGCATTCCCATGACTAGTCCGGTTGCTGGTGTTGCGAAATACCCTCTTGGGTGGTCCATGATTGGCTTCCACCTCTTCAGGTTGACGTAGTAGTCGCTTGGAACAGTTTTCCTTGCCTCTACTGCTGCCCATGCCTTGTCGTTTAGACAGAAGTTACTGATGCCTGGTGGGGCTCCCAGTGCCTTCTGGCTTCCAGTGAGTGCATAATCGATGTTCCACTTGTCCATCTTGAGTGGCATACCGCCTGCCCCACATACGCTATCAACGACATATAATGCATCGTTGTCCTTGGTTGCCTTTCCGATCTCCTTGATGGGGTTAGCGATTCCGGTTGATGTGTCTACGTGCTCTACCGTGAAGAGCTTGTAGTTGTCGCTCTCCAGCTTCTCCTTGACCTCCTTGGGGTCTACGACCTCGCCCCAATCATACCTGAGCCTGTCAACGACTCCTCCATGGGTCTCAACGATCTCCTCCCATTTCTCGCCGAAGAACCCGTTCTCGACGCATAGGACCTTGTCGCCCTTCTCCATGAGGTTTGCGATGGCTGCCTCCATTCCCAGAGTGCCGCTTCCAGCTAGTAGGAAGGGGGTGCCATCTGTACCAAATAGCTTCTTTTGAAGTGATAATGCCTCAGCGTATCCATCAACGAACTCGCCGCTGACGTGACTGAGCACGGGTTTTGCCAATGCCCTGAGGACCCTTGGTGATACAATGGTGGGTCCCGGGATCATCAAAAGTTCCCTTTCATTCTTCATATTAACCGCAATGATTGTCAGTGATTAAACTATTAACGTTATCGAAGGAGAATCTAATCGAGTTGCCTTATATGGAATTTTATTCGATTTTTACTCCCCGTATCCCCAAATGGGTGGATATCCTACTCCTCCCCATTCCCGTATAATGAACCAGAACCCGCTGAAAACAATGATAACTCCATAGATGATTAACCCGTTCGTTACATCCTGCCGGTTTGTGAGGTCTCTACCGAGGAACACACTGATGAAAAGTACTAGGTATCCTGCAAGGTACAATGCCTTTTCCTTCCTTGTGAGAGGTTTCCTGCCCTCAATCTTTTCCACAAGCACGGTTTGGCAATGGGGGCATACATCACCCTCCTGTATGAGCTCTTTACAACCCGGACAGTACTGGTACATTCACGAGATAGTTAAGATAATAAGGATAAAAGGCTACTTGACCCGCTCCATCCGGGTCTCACCGAACAGGGAGTACTCCACCCCGTCCTTTGATGACTCAAGCGCATCGATAACCACATCATCCGAGACCTTACGCAGGTAGCTCCTCCAGTGGGTGCCTTTAAAGAACTCAGGTATCGGCTCCATGGTTATCTCAAACTTGACCGTGTCACCGTCCCGCTCGTACTCCACCTCGTTGTTAACGAACCCATAGCTGAAGAAATTCTTACGTATCAGCCGTCCCGCCTCCTCATCGTAGAACATCACCCCAAGCATAGAGTGAATCTCTCTCTCCCCTTGATACGACCTCTCCCTCTGAACTATGAACTTGCCACCGAGATCAACCTTAAACTCGTGGTCACCCTCAACCACACCCTCCTCACCAAAGGCATCCTCCTCAACAGACCTCGCCTTCCATTTCCCCTCAAGGAACAGCCATGCATCAAGCCCCAAAATACCACCAATATCCCAGAGAAACGGGAACATAAGAAACATATCCATGACAAAATCTTTTTTCTCTTTATCCCCACTGACTTGTCCACCATCACATTTTTATTCTGTAAACAGTGTCATTTTGCTGGTGCCTTTGGTGTCCGGTGACTGTAAAATTCGTTAATTTCCACCGAAAAGACACGATAAAGGCTAGATTTATTGGAGGGCTTTCATGAGCTACAAGCCACTAGACAGTAAAGTAGAGATACCTAAACTTGAGCACGAGGTCCACGATTTTTGGACCAAGACCAATGCCTACTGGAAACGGGTAGAGATACAGGAAAACGAGGAACGACCCCACTGGAGCTTCATCGACGGCCCAATTACCGCAAACAACCCCATGGGCGTACACCACGCCTGGGGAAGGACATACAAGGACCTGTTCGCCCGCTACCGCTTCATGCGGGGCTACGAGGTACGGAACCAGAACGGGTTCGACTGCCAGGGATTATGGGTTGAAGTCGAGGTAGAGAAGGAACTAGGCTTCAAATCCAAGCTGGACATCGAGGACTATGGGCTAGCGGATTTCGTAATCAAGTGCAAGCAGCGCGTCCTTAACTATTCTGCAAGGCAGACAGAGCAATCAATCAGACTCGGGATGTGGACCGACTGGAACAACCCAGACGAGCTAAGAAAGCTAGCCATAGCACTGGAGAGACCACTGGACGAGACAACATACGTGGGATCAAAAGGACCAGTCTCAGGTACAGCAGAGTACCTTGTCGGACAGCTAGGCATGCCCGAGCTGGGCGGAAGCTACTACACGTTCAGCGACGAGAACAACTACATGATATGGAGCATGCTCAAGAGCTGCCACGAGCGAGATTGGGTCTACCTGGGAGCAGACGCTATGCCATGGTGCCCCAGATGCTCAACAGGCATCAGCCAACACGAGATCGTCACCGAGGGATACCAGGAGGTAACCCACACAAGCGTCTACGTGCTATTCAGGCTCAAAGACAGGGAGGGATCACTCCTAATCTGGACAACCACCCCGTGGACACTCACAAGCAACGTCGGCGCCGCTGTCCACCCAGAGCTGGACTATGTCAAGATCAAGTACAGAGACGAGATCATCTATCTCAGTAAGGGAGCCCTCAAGCTAGCCATACAGGACCAGAAGAACGTCGAGATACTGGGCGAGATAAAAGGCGAGGAAATGGACGGATGGAAATACCATGGACCCTTCGACGATCTAACCCGGATCAAAGAGATGGGCGTACCCGAGGCTCACCGCGTCATCATGTGGAACGAAGTAGGTGAAGAGGAAGGTACAGGAATCGTTCACATCGCCCCAGGCGCAGGTAAAGAGGACCTGGAACTGGGCAAAGAGTACGGATTTCCCGCACCAGCACCACTTGATGAATTCGGAGTAATAGGTGAAGGCTTCGACTGGCTCACCGGAGTACACGTCTACGACAGCGCGGAGCCAATATTCGAGGACCTGGGCAAGAAGGAGATACTCTACCGGACACAGAAGTACACCCACAGGTACCCCGTCTGTTGGCGGTGCGGCTCTGAGCTAGTGTTCAGGCACGTATCCGAGTGGTTCATCAACATGGGCGAGAAGCTGGACAAGCCATACGAGGAGGTCACAGAGGAGGAGAAGGACAAGAACCTCCGCTACCAGATGATGGACAGCACCTACGACGTCACATGGATACCCGAGTTCGGACTGAAAAGGGAGCTGGACTGGCTCAACAACATGGACGACTGGATGATCAGCAAGAAACGGTACTACGGACTTGCCCTACCAATCTGGCAGTGTGAATGCGGCTGGTTCGATGTCATAGGATCAAAGGAAGAACTGGAAGAGCGAGCCATCGAGGGATGGGAGGAGTTCAAGGGACACGCACCTCACAGACCATACATCGACGCAGTCAAGATAAAATGCGATAAATGCGGAAAAACCGTCTCACGTATCCCAGACGTAGGGAACCCATGGCTGGACGCCGGAATAGTCGGGTTCAGCACACTCCAGTACAGGCAGGACCAATCCTACTGGGAGAAATGGTTCCCCGCACACTTCATCACAGAGAGCTTCCCGGGACAGTTCAGGAACTGGTTCTACGCCATGCTCGCCGAGTCAACAATACTCACACGGAGGACCCCGTACCTAACATGCCTAGGCCACGGCCAAGTCATGGCCGAGGACGGCAGGGAGATGCACAAGAGCTGGGGCAACGCCATATGGTTCGACGACGCTGCCGAGGAGATGGGCGCGGACGTTATCAGATGGATTGCATCAGCAGCTAAACCCGAGAACAACCTTCTCTTCGGGTACCAAAGGGCAAACGAGGTGCGTAGGCTGTTCTTCATGACTCTGCTCAACGTGTACAACTTCTTCTACCAGTACGCAAACCTCGACGGGTGGACCCCGGACCAGCAACCCAAGAAACTGGACCCATTAGACAGGTGGATACTAGGCAAGCTAGACCAGATGGTGGAGAACGTCTCAGAGACACTGGACGCCTACTACACACCAGCCGCGTGCACAGAGATAGACAGGTTCGTCGACATACTGAGCAAGTGGTACGTCAGGCGCAGCAGACGAAGGTTCTGGAAGACCGAGGGCGACGACGAGAAGAAAGCGGCGTACAGCACCCTGTACAAGTGCCTAAAAACAGTCATACAGGTCATGGCCCCCATCACACCTCACCTATCCGAGGCGCTTTACCAGAGAATGGTGAAACCCGTAGAGCCCGAGCTGCCTGAAAGCATACACCACTGCCCGTGGCCGAAAGTTGACCCTTCAGTCAGGGACACTGAGTTAATGGAGGAGATGGACCTAGCATTGAACCTGAGCAGCGCCGGAAGGGCAGCCAGAAGCCAGGTGAACATAAAACTACGCCAGCCATTAGCAGAAGTCATGGTTGTGGCCCCAGAGGACAAAGTTTCTATGATCGAGAAGGTCGCGGACATCCTTGCGGAGGAGCTCAACGTTAAAGCCGTCAAAGTGGGCAGCGACAAGGGAGCACTCCAGAGTGTTTCACTGAGCCCTGTAGCTAGCAAGCTTGGCAGGAAACACGGCAGGGAGTTCCCCAAGGTCAGTGCAGCGATTAAGGAGCTGGGCTCCGAGGAGGTCGCCAAGCTGGCATCAGGTGAAGCTGTAACATTCGTTGTTGACAACAAGCCAGTCGAGGTTCAACCTGATGAGGTTGAGCTGAAGAGCACTCCACACGAGGAGTACTCTGTTGTCGAGGAGCACGGGATGCTCGTAGGGGTCAACACGGTGATCTCGAAGGATCTAGAATCTGAGGGATTGGCGAGGGACATAGTCAGGCGTATCCAGTCGCTTAGGAAGGACGCGGACTTTGAGATCGATGACCACATCGAGACCTACTATACTGGTAGCCCCGAGGTTGAATCTGTTTTTGAGGTGGAAGCTGACTATATCAGGCTGGAGACACTGAGCGACAAGCTGGTCAAGGGCGATGCACCCGAGGGAGCGGCGACTCAACAGTACGAGATTGATGGTCTTGATCTGAGACTCGGGCTTGTCAAGAAGTGAGCTTGAACCTCACATAATCCCCGTCTTCTTCCTGGTTTATCTCAACTATTTCTGTTCCCAAACCATAGTCGTCGAGTAGCAGGTATAACAGGTCCTCGAAGTAGTCATAATAACCACACGTGTGACAGAACGAGCCGTTGAAGAACACGGTGAAACCTTCATCGTTTTGCTCCTTTAGCGTGGCTTCAACCTCTGGTACCCTTATCCGGTTGAACTCGGGCAGTGCCTTCACCAGAATCTCTTCGACCTTCACAGACGCCTAGGAAAACGGTGGTCTATATACCTATTCGATGCAGGGGCTCATCTTGTACATCTTGTGCAGATCATCCCGAGCGATCATGTATGTCTCCTCGGTGAACTCTACGCTGACATAGAACGCATAGTTGATTGTGCCAATCTTGTGCTCCTCCCAGCAAGCCCGCTTCGGGCTGTTCTCGCAGCTGTCCCGGATGTTCACCGAGTAGTCGATGTCAAGCAGGTAGTACTGGCGAGTGTCCATGCAGACGATGGCGAAAAGTCCTTCCTCCTCGGGGATCATTGACAGGTCGCGGTATGGTCCCTCGAAATCAAAACCCCCGATGGTCTGGTGCTGTTTTACCTGCGACATCAATGCTCCCCCCGAGCACGGGTATACTTGTGACGTTATGCCTGTAAGTCTTATGATTGATTTGGTTTCCACTCGTGTTGTAGGATGCTGTAGATGAGGGTGTCGCGCCTACCGTCCCGTGTTTTTTGGTTCTCCCGGAGATGTGCTTCCCTTTTCATCCCAACCTTCTCCATTACATGATAGCTCGCCTCGTTTCGGGCGTCACACTTGGCGATGATCCTATGCATCCCGTGCTCCCTGAAACCGAAATCAATGAGGGCTCTAGCTACCTCGGTTGCATACCCTTTTCCCCAGTAGGGTTCGTCCAGCAGGAAACCGATCTCTCCCTCCCGGTGCTCAAGGCAGTGGATGTTGAAATCGCATCCACCGATGGTCTTATCGTCAAGGGTGATAGCTAACTGGTACTCCATTCGAGGCTTGACAACCTGTGTCTGTAAAACGTGCTGCAGGAACCTTCTGGTATCATCTTCGGTGTTAGGCCCCCACGTCATGTACTTGACCACGTTGATGTTGGATGAGCCACGGTGCACTGCTTCGAAGTCCTCGTTTGTGAACTCCCGGAGCACCAGGCGTCCAGTCTGGATGGATACCATATGCAGGATGAATTCGTGAACCGGATTTGAATCTATCTACCGTTTCTATACCGGCGGTACATAGGCTCAAGGTCCTTGTATAGTCTCAGGACCTCATCGTGCATTGTCACTATCTCCTCGTCGTTGAACTCTTTGAACATCTCAAGAATCTCGGCGCTCTGCCTCTCGGCTCGGCTGTTCCAGTAAGCCTTGTTTGCCTCAGTTGTCCTGAGCCGGTTCACCCGCTTGTCGTCGGGGTCCTTGAATACTTCAATGAACCCCTTCTTCTCTAGCTGGTTAGCCATCTGGCGCACGTTCTGGTGTGTCGTTCCCAACGCATCGGATACCTCTTTGAGGCTGGGCTCGTGGTCGAATGCCTTCTCGGTTATCGCGAGGAGAAGGAACTGTTTAGTTGTCAGCGAGTCCTGTTCGAGGAGCTTGTTGCTGATGTACTCCAGTCGCTGGGCGAGGAGGAATATGTAGGCGAACAGGTCCATGTTTTTCTGGATTAGTTCAGGCGACCTCACACGTTTACCCCCATCTCAATCCCGCTATAGAATCTGTAAGTGTATCCTCCCAGAACCAATGTGGCAACCACGAAGATCATAACCTGACCAATGGCTGCAGGCACCCCTGAGACCTGCATCACGATGATCATTCCAAGAACAGCGAGACCTATGCTTACTGCTTTAACCAACAGTACAGGCGCTAGGATGTATCCTATCTTGTTGTCACTCCTAACCAGCCAGATGGTCAACATCGTCAATGGGCCCACTATGCTTAGATCCTGGAAGTGGATCGCCAAAGTGTGAACATTATCCGCAATAATGTTCTCGGGGTATAGCCCAGTGGTGTAGAAGTGCACCAAGTCTGGTGTCCACAGGACCACAACGACGAGAAGTATCACTCCAAGGACGATTGGCAGGTTTTTCCTGATGGATGGGGTGTGGGTTACTGATATCCTCTCTATGTCAAGACCTGCAATCATGAGGAGGGTTCCGTATAGGCTTACTCCAAAGGCGGCAGTGTATAGCAGGAAGCCGTCATTCAGCTTGAAGAGTATGACGTATGATAGGAACGTGTACGCGTAGTATGCCAGTATTCCTATTAACGCGGTTCTAGCTTTATACGATCCTTTCTTTGATAGATATAACGCATACAGGGTTGCGGGTGCACTGATTACTAGGTTCACGATGTCCTGCCCTAGGACCTGTGCCCTTATTGATGCAGTCTCTCTAATAAAAATCGGGGCGTGGTAAAAGTCTACTAGGGATATAATTATCGACAATAGTGCTATTCCTAGTGCGAGATTGTGACCGATGTTAGTTTTCCAGTTTTCTTCCATTTCAATCCTCTATTTTGGTAATATGTTACCTTTACGCATTAGGTAATATGTTACTTAATAAGGGTTGTGCTGGACTATCCTGCTCCTATACCCTTTATTTCATATACGACCTGCACATACGTGCATTATATCGAGCCATTATCGCTCAAACACTCGGAGACAGCCCAATGAACACGAATTTCAATCCTGACAAGTACCTGAAACCCACATCGTTGGACGAGACCTATGCCATGCTATCGGAAGGTAGCGCCGTCATTGCTGGTGGCACAGACCTTCTTGTCAATAAACCCCCAGAAGTGAACTATCTGGTTGATATCAAAGGGCTCGGATTAGACTACATCAAACAAGAGGACGGTGTCAGGATCGGGTCAACGACAACCTTTACACAGATTCTCAACTCGAAAGTCCTCGATGAACAGCCTCTCCGAGTACTAAAGGACGCTGCAAGGGAAGTAGGTCACCACAACCTACGACACATCGCAACTATTGGAGGGAATATCTGTAACGCGGTGCCCTCCGCTGATTCACCCATCGCGTTGATCGCTCTTGACGCCAAGGCAGTGATCCAAGGGCGTGGCACTCAGCGTCGAGTTTCGCTAGATGGGTTTTTCACATTTGTCAGGGAGACCGTTCTTCGGCCCGGAGAGTTTCTAAAGGAAGTACGGGTACCTACACAGGTCGAGAACACGGGGGCATCCTTTCAGAAGCTTGGACGAACCAAGGTTGATATCGCACTGGTCAACGCGGCCTGCAGGATAACCGTCGAAGATGGAATCGTACACGATTCAAGAATAGTTCTAGGAGCTGTAGCACCTACACCAGTCAGGGCTAGGGAAGCTGAGACAAGACTCAATGGGGGTAAACTCAATGAAGTTGCTGTTGCTGAAGCATCAGAATTGGCGGCATCAGCCACCTCACCCATCAGTGATGTCCGTGCGTCTGCAGAGTATAGGCGAGAAATAAGCAAGGTGCTCGTTAGGCGAGCAATCAATGAGGCGTACTCGCGGGCCATGGAGGTCTCCAAGTGAACGAGGTATATTTCAGGGTCAATGGGCGCCAGCGGACAGTCCAAGTCAAGCCGAAGGACACATTACTTGATGTGATCCGCGAGGATCTGGGTCTTACTGGTGCAAAGGAAGGCTGTGGAAAGGGAGAGTGTGGGGCATGTACGGTCATCATGGATGGTGATGCGGTTCCTAGTTGTCTAGTTGCGGCCGCCGGTGTTGATGGCAAAGACATTGTAACAATCGAGGGACTGGAGACAGATGGAAAGCTCCATCCACTCCAAGAGGCTTTCGTAAAATACCACTCCAGCCAGTGCGGTTTCTGCTCACCAGGGATGATCTTGACCGCCAAAGCGTTCCTCGACAAGGACCCGAATCCTAGTGAAGAAGAGATTCGAGATGTTATGATGTCCAACCTGTGTCGCTGCACGGGGTATGAGAAGATAATTGAGGCGATTATGGCGGTGGTCAACGGGGAGGTGTTCTAGTTGGCAAAGACCATTGTCCTACCAAAACAGCCGGAGTATACCATTATCGGTACAAGCCCTGAGATGAAGCTAACAAGGAACAAGGTAACTGGCAGGGCAGAGTACACGGTTGACATGAAACGCCCAGGAATGCTCTACGCGAGAACTCTACGAAGCCCTTACGCGAGCGCTAAGATCAATGGGATAGACTACTCCAAGGCGATGGAGCTACCAGGTGTCTGGGCAGTAGTAACTTACGAGGACGCCAAGTTCCTCTACAAGCCCACCCACGGGAGCGCAAGGGAGTTCGGGCTAGACAACATGGTGAGGTATGTCGGAGACAAGGTCGCCATGGTGGCTGCAGAAACCGAGGAGATAGCCGATGAGGCGTTAGGGCTGATCGAGGTAGATTACGACATCCTACCATTCGTGATAGACATGGAGGAGGCGATGAAACCGTGTGCACCGGTGGTTCACCCTGAGAGACAGGACCTTGACTGTGACGGAAACATACTGGAGACAAGCGAGCAGCAGTGGGGTGACATCGAGACAGGATTCCAAGAGGCTGACTTCATCATCGAGAATAGGTTCACAACCCCAAGGGTATGCCACTGCGCAATCGAGCCACACTCGATGGTCGCCGAGTGGGACCTAGATGGAAACCTCACGATGTGGAGTAGCGAGCAGACAGCCTTCATGATCCGGGATAGTCTCGCAGAGGCGTTACAGATGCCCAGGAGCAAGATCAGGTTCATCGTTCCTGACTATGTCGGAGGTGGGTTCGGCGGGAAATATGAGAGCGCCGAGAAGATCGCGTTGGCGATACTAGCAAAGAAAGCCATGCGCCCAGTGATGTGGCGACTGGACCGGGAGGAGGAGTTCTACACAACTCGAACCCGCAGCCCGTGCATATTCGAGACGAGGACTGGTGTAAAGAAGGATGGCACCTTTGTTGCCCGTCAGATGAGGGCTATCGTTGATGTGGGGAGCTACGCATGGGGCGCGATCATGGCTTCCCGTGCAGCCAGCTACATGACCCTCCTCTACAAGTGCCCCAACATAAAGTACACGGGATACGGGGTGTACACCAACACCCCACCTAGTGGAGCAATGAGGGGGTTCACCAGCACTCCTATTCACTATGCGATGGAGGCCGAGATTGATGAGATCGCGGCAGCGATTGGGATGGACCCATTGGAGTTCAGGCTGAAAAACAAGCTCGATGTTGGTGACGTGATACCCCTCAACGGTGTACCTATCTCAAGCAGCGGCCTCGAAGAAACCATGCTGAAGGGGGCGGAGGAGATAGGCTGGCATAGGAGAAACCCCCAACCCGGTGCACCAGACCAGCGATTCAAGAGGGGGCTTGGGATGGCTAGCTACTGCCACTACAGTCCCATGCTTAAGCACACTGAACGAAGCATAGGAAACGCAATTCTCAAAGCTAATGTCGATGGCAGTTTCCACCTGTTACTCGGAACCGCTGATATCGGACAAGGCCTCCGAACCATAATGACCCAGATATGTGCTGAGGCACTCGGAGGGAAAATGGACTCAATTGATGTTACATTGGCTGACACTAGCGTTACCCCCTGGGGCACAACTACTGCCGCAAGCAGATCAACTATCGAGACCGGTGGAGCCGTCAAGCAGGCAGCCGACGAGATGAGGATGCGGCTCATAGCACTCGCATCAGAGGCGATGGGGCTCCATGAGGAGGACCTTGAGGCAAAGTACGGGCGAGTCTATGAGAAATCAAACCCAGGCAATGGGATGAGCTTCGGAGATATACTCCACCACCCGGACATCTACCTGAGGGGCGACAACGTGATAGTCACTAAGGCCACGTACAGCGTCCCCCAGTTTATCCCACCGTACGGGTCCCAGTTCGCCGAGGTTGAAGTGGACACCGAGACAGGGGAGGTAAGGGTAATCAAGATGGTCGCAGCCAGCGATGTAGGCAGGGCAATACACCCCAAGAGCGTGGAGGGGCAGCTGGAGGGCGGTATCCACATGGGCATCGGGTTCGCGTTAGCCGAGGAGCTAAAGCTAGACCCCGAGACTGGCCGACCGTTGAACCCTAACTTCCTCGACTACAAGCTGTACAGGTCAGGTGATATGCCTGAGCTTAAGATAATCATCGTCGAGCCCATCGACCCACACAGCGTCTACGGAGTCAAAGGTGTAGGAGAGATGACTGTAATCGCCACCGCGCCGGCAGTGAGGAACGCCATCTTTAACGCGACCGGTGCCAAGGTCTTCCGCCTCCCGCTGACCAGCGAGAACGTCTTGGCGGCGTTGAAGGAGAAAAAGACCACGGTTTAGCTCCTTTTTCCCCGTTTTTATCCATTTTTTGATATTATCCTAATACCATTCATTAATGTATGACACTAAAATATTTGATTACCTTGATAATTTGTCCGAAACTTGTTATTTCTGCTGCTCTTTTTTCCTCTTCTCCCAGTTCTTGTATGGCTCTTCCAACCTATCCTTCCAGCTAACATAAACATCCTTGAACAAGTCAGCCTTAACATACTCAGCATCCATTGGGGCGAGGATATACTCCCGTTCCTCGTCGTGGGGCTCCTCGTAGAATAGCTCCCTTCCCTTCTCCACCCAGTTCTCGACTGTGTTAGCCATCTGAGCCATCATCTCGCTTGGAATACTCAATGCAAGGTGGTTTGGGTTCATCCCCATAACACTGAACACTCCGAAGCAGCCAAGAGTGTACCGGGGCTCCCCAGTCATGTAAGCTTCTGCCCAACTACTTGAACATGTACCGGGACCAGTCCTGCTTTTCGGAGTAATCCCGCTATACCACTGGAGTGCCCTTGATGCGTAGGTCATCTGCTTGGGGTTACCGAAAAGAACAACGATATCCGGGTCAAACGGACAGTCACTCAATGGTGCGATGGCGAGGTACCTGTACACGTTCGGGATCACCGTGTAGTCGTTAACCAAGTTCCTCATAGATGCGGCTTTTGTTCCGTATATTCTCGGCTCAGCCTTCATCCCGCCCTTGGGTGGTCTCATGCTGTTCCAAGCGGCGTGCTCTGTTCCATCAATTATAGGAGCCAATCCAACATATCCGTCTCCATTGCATACAGGAGCTTCACCCACTATCGGCCTGCTATTGGTACCATCGAGCACGTAGGTCTCCAGTCTGAAGCGACTCCTCATCATATATTGACAGTGCATCAACCTCAAAGGACCATCATACACACGCTCCTCAAGGCTGGGTGGAAGTGTCCCATCAGGATACCAAGCCAATGCAACAGGGTCTCCGTATAGCCGCAGGGCGTCTATCAATATTTTCGCTTGTTTGACTGGGGGATATCCCATCCAGTCGCGGTCGTACACCGACCAGTCGTATTCAACCATGCAAACCTCTGGTTTAAAAATGTATTAAAAAACTTGGATGTGCAGTCATTCCTTAAAAAACCTTAATCGCGCGCGCGCATTGAACCAGTTCTAGAAGAGGCTGGATTAATCGAGCTAGAAGATGAATATGATTTCTGTTTGATCGCTAACGATGTTAACTCATTCTACAACAACATGAGCTGCGTTGATCCAGGCTTGGGGTCCTCCATGGTTGATCTCCCCGAGGGATATTGGACTCTTTGTTTGTCACCGAAAAACGGGTGGGTCTCGATATATGAACAGGAATACTCCAACGCTCAGATTGTTTCATGGGTCCTAATACTCTCGATAGTTATCGTAACATACGTTGTACGGAGGAATGAGCAACTTAGTTTCGAGTCAAAGACAAGGAGGGCAACACAAGAAATAATGGAGCAGGGAATCAAGGAACGCGAGAGGATGTCGGTAAACTAGATGCGCTCCACAGGCATGCAATTGAACTAGGGCATGCTCATGATATCATTCAGGTCTCCCGGGTAACACTCGACATAATCCAAACGGTGCTCGACTCTGACCTTGCTTCCTTCCAGATACTGGAAGATGAGGAGCTTATCATAATCCATCAGTTTGGGGCAGACACCATACATCCTCGACTCCCCCTCAATGGTAAAGGTATTACAACCAAAGCTGCCCGAGAGGCACGCACAATCCTTGATAACGATCTCAGGGGATCTACAATCTTTGTTGGGGGAACAGCCAACTCCATGTCAGAGCTAGCAGTACCAATCATTAGAGACGAAAAAGTGCTGGGTGTCATCAACATAGAGAGCGACGACCTAGACGCGTTCACAGAGGATGACGCGGTTGTCATGGAAGTACTTGCTGAGCATGTTGCCTCAGCGCTCAAACGGATACAAGTAACCCAGGAGAGCGAAGGAGCAAAACAACAGCTAATAACAGCTCAAATACGCAGCGAGCACGAAAGGGAGCTAAACGAGCTAAAAACAAGGTTCATGTCAACAGCGACCCACGAGATACGGACTCCTCTCGCATCAATCCAAGGCTTCACCGAGCTTATCAAAGAGCTGGGATGGGACGACAAGGAAGCCCTTGACAGGTTCTTCTCTGTCATCCTCCGGAACGTGAACAGGCTCACTGTCCTCACCGATGACCTGCTGGACCTCCAGAGACTAGAGGAGGGAAAGATAACTATGGACAGCAAACCTGTTCACATTGACGACCTGCTCGATGATGTCCGACGGGAGTTCGAGCCCCTACTAAAGGAGAAAAACCAGACCCTCAGAGTTATCAACGAGACCGATGAGGCTGAGGTAGAGATCGACCAGATGCGTATCACCCAAGTCTTCATCAACCTCCTATCAAACGCTTCGAAGTTCTCACCTTCGGGGGCTGAGATAGAACTGTATGCATCAATATCAAACGGTTTCGTGAAGTTCGATATCACCGACAACGGAATCGGGATCAACGAGGAAGACATGGAGAAACTGTTCGTCCCCTTCCCCGGGATACTTGTGGACGGGAACACAAAGGGAACCGGACTCGGACTAAGCATATGCAAGGGGCTCATCAACCTCCACGGTGGAACCATCTACGCCGAGTCAGACGGACCCGGGAAAGGAGCCAAGTTCACATTCACCATACCCTTCGAGAAATAGATGGAGTCCCGATCCAACATTTCCCAGCCTCCTTAACCAAACAAGCCCTAAACGGCTGCGTTTACAGTGAGTAAAAACCCCGACGTTTTTTTTCACTATAGTAAGTAACCTACTATTCGATTTTTTTCGCCTTATCCCCAGTGGTTGGTTCAGAGACACTAGAACAAGACGAGATAATCGTCATCAACCTCAAGGCTTGGACCCTCCGACTGAAGAAGCCCAAGCTGCCTGTCCATCCTCAACGTGTTCTCCCGTATCCCACGCACGATCTCCTCATCGTACTCTCCCCAGGTCTCAAGCTCGTACGTGGCCTGGTTGATCAATATGATCTGGTTCCTGATACTCTTCTCGGCAACCAGAACCCCCTCCATCAACCTCTTCTCCTCCGCGAGCCTACCCTCAAGCCCCATTACCTCCAACTCCCTCACAAGATACGCGATAAGAAAACCACAGAACATCGCGGTACTGAGTTGATGCATACATGTGAAACCCCTAAAACCCCTCGGATGTGTCGAGAAAACCTACTCAGAAAAATTATGAGGCGAGGGTAACCCCTACGCCCTTCGCCTTTGCAAGCTCGTACACCTTACTCGCCGTGCCAACGTCCTGGATAGCCAAGCCGGTGGCCTTGAACATGGTGACCTCGTCCGGTGACTCACGTCCCTTCTTCTTACCAGCAACGATTTCACCCATCTCCGCGTAGATATCATCCTCGGTGATGACTCCCTCCTCCTTGGGTACCTTGAAGTCACCGACGACGAACGCCTGTGGGATAAAGTCCACCACCCGCTTGTCACACTTCTCGATGACGCTGGTCATGAGCTCCCTCTTCGCTCCCGTATCCGCACCGATGGCAGAAACGTGGCACCCTGGCTTCAACCATGCACCGTCAATGAACGCCTTGGGGCTCGGAGTGCATGTGATTACAATATCACTGCCCTCAGCCGCATCCTGCGCGCTCGCAGCCGTCACAAATTTGGTTCCCGGGAACAACTCACCCATCTCCTTCGCAAAAGCCTCCATAGCCTCAGGAATGATATCGAAGACCTTCACCTTCTTGATATTCGGCCTGACCTCCATCAGTCCCATAACCTGGCTTCTACCCTGAACACCAGTACCGCAGACACCAGCGACCTCGCTGTCCTCCTTGCTCAAGTACTTGATGCCCACGGCTCCAGCTGCGCCTGTCCTAAGGGCTGTTATGTATGTGCCGTCCATAATGGCGAGTGGCACCCCGTTGGCTGGGCTGTTAAGTATAATCCTCGCGATTACCGCAGGTAATCCATGGTCCGCTTTGTTGCTTGGGTGGACCGTGACTATCTTTGTACCAGCCGCGTCCAAGCCTGGCATATATGCAGGCATGGCGATTAGTACCCCTTTCTCAAAGTGGAGGTATACTCTCGGCGGCATCTCGATATTGTCGTTTCCCATCTCCCTGAAGCCACCTTCAACGGCTTCTAGGGTGCTTTTCATGTCAAGAACGTCCTTGACCTCATCCTGTGTTAGGTAGAGCGTCATATCTAATCACCCACTCATGGGCTGACAGGGTTATTAATTATTTCCAGAAGCCTTTTCTTCTACTTATCGTTGACCTTTATCTGACATTGTTTGTTAAACTCAATTAATATTGTCACACATTTATGAGATGAATGATGGTCTTTTCCTGTTTCATATTCAATACTTTACAGACGATATGTAAACTATTTTGATAACAATTAAAAGGTAAAAAGTCTATGTATAAACCAGTCTGAGGATATAGGTGCAATCTCCTGTCGGCAGGTTCCTTTAATCAATCTAGGCTTGTTCACTCAAATGGTCCATCCTCTGACGCTCTTGAGGGATACGAATTGATAGCCACTCCAATGGGTAATGGATACGTTTACGATAAACGGTATTTTAACTCGTTCCAAGAGGTCCAATGCTATGGTTACCTCAAACACATCGGCATACCTCCGGGAAAGATGCACATGGAATACAGGCTCGGGAAGAACCACATCGACTTCTTTCCCCTGAAAAGGATGTTCTGGGAGCACCATCCCATAAACATCAAGCTTGGAGCAGACATCTTCAAGTATGGAAAACAGAGGAGAGCGATACTGGACAAACATGGATACGAACACATCCCGCTTGTGGTTTCCGATGTTATGTTCAACGATGTCTCGGACATCTGCCTGATGATGACCGACCATGGGGTTGATTTCAGGAAAGGAAAAGCACCCAACGGCACGGGCATCTACTACCTGCATGACTATGAGGGTGACTTTGTGAGACACGAGCACCTGCTGAGAATGGAAACAATGTTGATGGCTTAGGGCGTGAACTTTCCCCCATCCGTGAAAGTCAGCATCAGCTTGCTATACAACTCAGCAAAGCCATCGTTGTTAGTGCTACTCACAGGAATCGGGTCAAAGTCCATCCCTATACGGTTTATGATCTCCATCATGTCCTGACTCATCGTCCGGTTCAACCCCGTGAGCCTGGCATCAACGGCCTCCTCCAACGAGAACTCGTCCTCGCTCCAGCTAACAATCTCCTCAAGCTGATAATCATCGAGGGCATCAATCTTGCTGATGAGATGGTATTGTGGCAGAAAGAACTTGGTGTTGATGGCGCTGGCCAGGAACATGTTCATCACGTAGTTCAACGGATCCCTGCACTGGATCCCGTCGAAGATGTAGATTACACCCTTCTCGGAGTCCGTAAGCTCTTGGGCGATCTGTGCACCTATCTCCCTGAACGCGAATAATTCCATCTGTCCCGGTGTGTCTACTATGCAGATATCCGGTGTAAAGTCCTCGATGTCGTTGCTTAGGTCCTCGACGATTCCTGCCATCATGTCGTGGGCTAGCATCAATCCCCCGTTTGGTCCCAAGCCGTAATCCTCCATGATCTCTTCAACCTTGATGTACTCCCTGACATCAACGTTCGCGGCGTAGGGCAGGATCATTGAGCCGGGGTCAAGGTTGACTGCCATGACATCCTCCCTGTGGAACTCCAAGAATCGGGTAAACTTGGCTGTGAAGGTGCTCTTGCCACTTCCTGCGGTTCCGAGTACGAAAATCAGATTCAACTTGTGAACTCCTTAAACCTATTGTATGCTTCATGCATCATGAGACGCCTTGGGGGGCGCTTGAATCCGTAGGCCGAGACCTCGTCGATTGGTCCCCCTTTGCCCTTGTCGAGGGCTACCTTCATGCCCCTGATCACATCAACGAGAACCGCGCCGCTGTTGGGTGCATCCTCGGTGCTAAGCTTCATGTCCAGTGTAAACTCTGCTCCTCCGAAGTAGTTGCCTTTAACATAGAAGAAGCTGTCACGTCCATTGACTAGAAAATCAACAAAGTCGGCTGAGCCTGAGACGAGCTCAAAATCATATGGGATGTGTTTCTTTACCGCGTCTGTCTTGATTTTCCGCTTTGTGTCCCTTGTCTTTTCGAGGGTGTTTATCGACTCGCTTCCACCGCCAACGTCAAGCTGGTAGCTCTCCTCGATGTTTACTCCCCTCTTGTTAAGAAACTCTAGCAATCCGATGTGCACGGCGGTGGCACCCATCTGGCTCATCAGGTCATCCCCTGCTATTGGTAGTCCTTTCCTCTTGAATATCGATGCGACTGAAATGTCATTGACCACCCCTGATGGGGTAGCATTCACAAATCCACACCCTGCCTCAGCGGCTGCTTCCGCGTATAGCCTACTCGCTTTGTCTGCTCCACCGCTTATGAGGTTGACAAGAACGTGAGCTCCCTTTTCCTTCAGTATTGATGCGACTTCTACGGGCTCCTCATCTGCCTTTACTATCTGACTCATTGTGTGCTCCCCAAAAGCGTCCGGGAATGGACCCATCTGTACCTTTACTCCAAGGTTTTCAACTTTAGATATGTCAGGTGCCTTGTTGGGAGGTGCGAGTATTGCATCCGCTACATCTTTACCAATCTTGTTCTTATCTATATCAAAAGCAGCAACGACCTTAATGTCACCTACACCGTACCCTCCAACTTTCTCGTTTAGAAGACCCAGATGGTTACCGTTTTCCCTGTAATAGCATAATCCTTGGATAAGCGAGGAGGCGCAGTTACCCACGCCGGCTATAGCGACTTTTATCTCACCCAAATTAATACACCGTTCTAACCTACTTGAGTCGTGAACAGATATACAAGCCTAACGGGTGAGGCTTTTCATCATGATATAGCCATCCTCGTCCCCATAGTACGCCTTGGACGTTCTCAGATACGTGTAACCCCTGTCCCGGTACATCTTCTGGGCTTTCACGTTTGATTCCCTGACCTCAAGGTAAGACTCATCTGCCCCTTCTACCTCGAATAATGCCTCAAGCTCATCTAGGAGTAACGTACCAATCCCTTTCCTCTTGTATCCCTCTTTCACTGCTATGTTCTGGACGTGCCCAACGCATAGTGCACCTTCTCCCGTCCCTCTTTGAACCTCACCAACGGTGTATCCAACTATCATCCCATCCTCAATGGCGACAATGAACATACCAGGGTTCTCTGCGAAAACCAGCTTGAAAAAGCTGAAACTCCACGGAGCCGGGTACACTTCCTCTTCTATGGAGTGTACTATCTCCAAGTCTCCACTTCTTGCAGGTCTGAGCGTGATCAAGTTATCACTTTCTTTCCTAGACTCTTCACCATCTGGTATAAACCCCCGAGGGTAAAGGCTACCCCCCGCATGATGTCAAGTATCGGGTATACTAAGAGTTTCCAAACCTTCTTCGTCTGGACCGCTATTGGTAGATAGTAGAGTGTCACAAATGCCAGGAATAGCCCGAGGGTTCCACCTGCTAAGTTGAATGGTAGAGGATGTCTGATCTTGAACCCGATGTACAACAGGAACGCAAAGACGGATACCAGGGAAGACGTGAATATTAGATACCCTGCGTACCAGCTAGCCAATACGCTGGCTCTTTTATGGATGACAAGTAGGGTGACACCTCTACCATAATTAAAATGTTGTTTCAACAGCTCCCTTATCGTACTCCTGTGCTGGTGAAGCACTCTAACTTCCGGGTCGAGGATTATTCTGAACCCTTTGAAACCCATCTCCTCAACTGGTTGGAGATCATCGAAGCCGTACGTAATATTCTCATCGAAGAATCTGACCCTAGCCAGTGCCCTCCTCCTGAACGCCATATTTGCCCCTGCAGGGAACTGCATCAATCTAAGGTCTGTTGTTTCAATCCTTATGCGAAAACCCGGAGTGACTTGGAAGAAACTCTCATCCATGTAATTGCTGAGCGGGTTAGAGCGATCATATCCCTCCATCGTTCCGCCTACGAACCCGATCACTGGGTCCTCAAAGTTACTCGCTATCTTCATGGCCCAGTCATTGGGCAAAACACAGTCACCGTCTGTATATGCTAGAAGCTCTCCCTTGCTGTACTTTATCCCGGTGTTACGGGCTGCGTTTAACCCACTTCCCTCCTGATCAACAAGCTTTACCGGGTACTCTGAGACAATGTCTCGCGTCTGGTCTTTGCTCATCCCGTCAACAACGACTATCTCAAGCTGCTCCTTCGGATAGATAAGCTTCATCAGGCTGTCCATAGTCGCCCGTATGGTTTTTTCCATGTTTAGGACCGGAACTATCACTGATATCGAGGGATAGTCCCCGAGCTGGGTCATATTAGAGAAAATATACTCGTGTATTCATGTATTTTACGCCTTTAAGCGGCTATGAAACTTACAATGTCTCTAAGGGAGTACTCCCACACTCCTCTATTCTTATGATACATGTTCCCGAACAATGTCACGTTCTTACCAAGAATGGATCCCAGAATGGCTACATGCAGACGGTCCGTGAAGATCTTCTCCGCATGTTCCACTGTTGAAACGAAATCGCTGAATGAACCACGTACAGATACGTCGCGCTGAACTGGGTTCTCGCATCCTAATAGGACCTCTTTTCTGGTTTCATTGCTTATTGCGGACTCCTTATCTCCTCTGAAAGCTACTAGCTGATATCCTGATTTTCTAGGGGTGATGTAATTCTCTAGGTCATCCCGTGTGAGATAGAGCGCGACCTCTACAGAGACCTTGATCTCGATATTTTCTCTTAGATCCATTTGTTGTAGGTGCTGAAAACTAGGATGTTCCCTGCAAAACAGAGTCAGGGTTCTTTGTGGATTGTATGTTTCGATTGATGCGCTTCTGAATCGGTAACTTTGTGGGCCAATCGCTACTTTTTGATGATTCCTTCTAAGCACTTGGTTTAGCATGGTTTGGCCAAACCATACATCGTTGACGTATCCTCCTCCCTCAAATAGAATTAACTCGGTATCTTTCGGTACGTCAACCAGCTTGAAACCATCCTTCGAACCCAACTTCCAGAGTGCAAGGTTCACTAGGTACTTTACAGCTAGAACCGGGTTCCTGTTGTACCTCTTTTCGAGGTTGAAACAAGTATAATCAATTCCAAACTCCTCAAGTTTCTTTAAATGTCCCAGATGGATGAGGGTATCGCCGTGGTTCCCTCCGGGAGTTACGAGTAAGGTCTTTTTTTCCTTGTTCTCGTATAGGAAAACCTCGAAGGGGTCCATGACTAGCTATTGGGTAGAACCATATTTCTTTGCTACCCCTAGAATTTTTATCCTGAGTAACCGAAATTCATGTCAAGATGAGGAGAACCAGGCTGGGAAAGGGTTTCACGGTCATCGGGCTCATGCTTTTCGTCGCCTATCTCGCATACACGAATCCTTTCAAGGTGCTAACCGAGGTCGGCAGGTTTAACCCTACGATGTTCCTTGCTGCAGTAGGTGTAAACTATCTTGGGCTTTTCCTGCTTGCAATATCATGGCATGTCCTTCTAAGGATTCTTGGAGTCCAAATCAAGCTGTGGAGAAGCATTCAGATCACCTTCGTATCAATGTTTGTGGTATGGATGTTCCCTTTTCCATCTGCAGTCGAGATCATACGAGGATATCTTGTGAAAGACCAGGTGGGGAGTAACCCGGGCAAAGCGGTTTCATCCGTTGTTGTCAGCAAGGTGTACTATTACATCAGCTTCGGATTGATTATATCCCTCGCTGCATTCATCGTCCTTTTCGTATACCGTAGCAGCCTACCAGTTGACCCACGATACATTTGGTTCGTGGTTGTATTCGCATTTCTCAACATGATCCTATTCGGGCTGATACTTGAACCGAGACTGTTACGCAGTGTCTACGCCAGAAGCCCAGAGTGGTTCAGAGTCAGCCTTTTAGACAAGATGTACGGCAAAGACCTCGGACTCGGTGGATTCAACTCATTCGTAGATGAGGTGGAGGTATCGATAAGGCGTCTAAGAGAGGAGCCTCTTCAGAACATTCTGAGCCTGCTTATGGTTGCGTTCCACTGGAGCACAGGGGCTATTACAGCTTTTATGGTCGCATCTTCTCTCGGGTACAAGATCAGTTTCTGGGTGATTGTGCTCATCTATGCTGTTATCGAGTTCATCCAGCAGCTAAATATCCTTATCCCAAGTGGTTTGGGCGTTGTTGATGCAGGGTTGACCAGTGCTTTCATGGTTGTTGGGGTTCCTTTAGAAGCCGCCTCTGCGATTAGCCTCCTCACTCGGATGGCGACTTACTGGCTAGAACTGCTCCTCTGCGGTCTTGTTAGCTTCCAGTTCGGTTACCGGGAGGCTCTCAGAGATTACTTGAATTAAAGAAGGCTTTTATTGCACCTCTTACCAGATATCGCTAGTGATATAATGGAACCAATAGTTGAAACTGTGCTTCAGTTCCTGATTACATTCGCCACATACTTGATGACTATGGCTTTCGCGGGCAGCTTTCTTGGCCGGGCGTGGATGGGAAACGTTGATGTTTTCCTCCATAAGATACTAAAAATAGAAGTAACAGCCGGAAAATACGTGTACTGGAAGTACTTCTGTAACGTCACCAACCCGCCCAAGCCGGCGAATCTGGAGAGACCCAAGAATCTGACAGACCAGCTGTTCTGCAAGTTCCTTGACCTCTAACGGTAGGAAAGTCTTAACAGTATCTCAGAGAAACTCTTTTGGGTATGCTAAGCCTCGGCATCGTCGGCTGTGGACGTGTAACCAGATTGTTTCACATCAAGGCAGTCGAAGAGTTGCCCGAGGTGGAGGTTGTAGCGGTCTCAGACGTCAACCTTGATAGTATGAACCAAGTTCAGAAAGCCTGCAACATTCCGAAGACCTATGATACGTATTCTATGCTTCTTGACGACGAGTCCATCGACGCTGTCGCGATTAATACTCCCCCTAGGTTCCATGAAGAGATGGTTCTTATGGCTCTAGATGCCGCTAAGCACGTGCTGTGCGAGAAACCCTTATCCACAAATGTCGAAGGGTGCAGGCGAATCGGTGAAAAAGTTCTCGAGACCGGATTGACCGTTCTCCCTGCTCATAACTACTCTTTCACCCCTGGGCTCCAGATGATGGAGAGGCTAATCGAGGAAGGTAAGATCGGCAAAATTTTGAGTATGAAGATTGCGTTTCTGAACAACCTTAAGCAATACCGACCTGACACAGATTTCCGGACACTAAATCATAACGGGTTAATCGAGGATGTTTTACCTCATGTTTTGTCCGTTGTCCACCCAATCCTTGGTTACTGCACCGGCGTCCAGGATGTCAACTGGCTGTGCAAGACCTATGAGGTGTGCGACAACATGGATGTTACTCTGAACACTGAGAAGGGCGTGGATGTAAGCTGCTCCATGAGCTGGACAAAGCTCGTGCCTACTTTCGAGGTTGAGGTGACTGGCTCTGATGGGTCCTTATCCGGCGAATTTGGATTGAAGCCGTTCACTGTTGAGCTTCAAAGGGACAGAGAGAAGGAGGTTCTACGCGAGAAAGGGATCCGCTGGTATCTTGACCTGCTCCAGTTCAAGCACCCGAGCTTCCAGAACCAGTACACGCATTTTTACGAGCTGGTCAAGGGCAAGGTGGAGCCTAGGATCACCTTGGATGACGAGATTAACATTATAGAGGCGGTGGAGAACCTCTCAGGGTACATTGAGTGATTCGATGGAGTCTGTTGCGGTAGTCAAATCCCTCGGCGTTATATCGGCTGTCCAGAGAGCAGTTGATTTGGTCGGAGGATACGGGATGAAGCCCTCGGATCATGTGGTGATAAAGCCTAATCTCTGTAGCTCGAAAAATCCGGAAGGTATGGTACTTACCGATTTCCTGTTGATTGAAGAGGTAATCAATCAAGTCAAAGCATGGGGAAACAAGGTCACCGTCGTTGAGTCGGATAATATCTCTGGAACCGCAGAAAAGAGATTGAAGGGCTCCGGTTTCATGGACCTGCTTGACTCGTTAGACGTCAAGTTTCTGAACCTGAGTCACGACGACTACGAGGAGTTTCCAATCGCAGATACGATGCTGAGACTTCCAAAAACTGTGATTGACGCGGATTACTTCATCAACCTACCCAAGATCAAAACATGTGGACATACACTTGTAACTTTGGCTATCAAGAACCTCTATGGAGTTTTCCAGAGGAAGAGGAAAGGCAGACTCCATAGACACTTAGATGAAATACTACCTTTCCTCGCCGAGAAAGTAAGGAACGATCTGATAATCGTTGACGGTTTAACGTGCATGGAGGGAAATGGACCGATAATCGGGAACCCTGTCTGCCTGGACATTATAGTGGCAGGGACTAATTTGGTCGCAGTTGATTCAATTTGCAGTAGATTGATGGGCTACGACCCCGAGTCGATTTCACACATCAAAAAAACAGCAGAACGCGGGGTTGGGCCGATTGATTTGGATGCGATCGAGCTTCTTGGAGATGAATGGGGTAATCTTGGTGGTGAGTTCGAGCCTCCATACAGTCTGAAAGCCACATTGAAATCGTGGAAAGCCGTAAGAGACGTTTACCTATCCTAATCAGGGAGAGGAGTTGCCTCGTTATCCCATATGAAGTTGTGACGATACGAGTACGCGTACCCAACATCAGAGTATACGGCTACATTCACCTGGTATTTTCCTCCCTCAATAAACGGTACGTCCTCAAGCAAGCCACTGGTCGCATCTCCCTCGAAACTGAGTGATACAAAGACATCGGGAGTGTCATCGATGCTCCAGATAAGCACCTTGTACCAGTTTTCCATCGTGAGTCCAGGCGGGGGAGTCCACTCAACGTGTACATCGTCTCCCATTCGCTCCCAAGTAACATTCGTTGGATATCGTAGATAGCTCTGAACATAGTCTTGATTCATTGAAAGAATAATCTCGTTCTCAATGATGAAGTCAAACCGGTATTCTCCAGTCTCAGGCAGAAAACTATCCTGTGGACCATAAAGAACGAATCTTCTCGTAACTTCCCCCGAGTACTCGTTTATATTATAGTCGCGTTCAAGCTCGTACTCTCTGCCCTGTGGATCGGTGACCACAACTCTGTCCACTGTGCTTAGGAATCCTACCTCAAGCTCATCTGTTTCAAAGGAAGCGTCGTTTACTTTGAACTCGTAGCCGTCACCATAGGGACTGCTCTGAGCCCAAACTTGAGGGTACAAAGTAGCAGGGCTCTCCTGATCTGGGATGGGTTTTGCATCGCTGTCCCATATGAAGTTATGACGATACGAGTAAGCATATCCCACACCAGAGTAGACAGCGACATTAACCTGGTATCTCCCTTCCTCGATAAATGGAACATCCTCAAGTAAACCGCTAGAAGCGTCTCCATCGAATTTGAGGGATACAAAGGCATCGGGAGTGTCATCGATACTCCAGATAAGCACTTTGTACCAGTTCTTCTTCGAAAGCCCAGGTGGAGGTATCCACTCAACGTATATATCGTCACCCCTTCGCTCCCAAGTGACATCAGTCGGGTAACGAAGGTAATCCTGAACATAGTCCTTGTACATTGTTAGGACAATCTCATCATCGATGATAAAGTCAAATTGGTATTCTCCAGTCTCAGGCAGAAAACTATTTTGGGGGCCATAAAGGACGAATCTTCTGGTTACCTCCCCAGAGTAATCATTGATCTCATAATCTCGCTCAAGTTCGTACTCTCTGCCCTGAATATCAGTTACCACAACCCTGTCAATCGTACTAAGGAACCCTGTTTCTAGCTTGTTTGTCCAAAGTGGAACATGATTTACCTTGAACTCATATCCATCTCCGTAAGGGCTGCTCTGAGACCAAACTTGAGGAAACAGGAAAGCTATGGTATTGTGGCTAGCCCAGCGCATCCCTATCACTCCAATGATGATAATTGATAATAATACGAGTCCGGCCTTGACGATTCTTCTCAACTTGAATGAAAACTTGTTTTCATTATAATATAGGATTAATGGACAAAACGTCGCCTAATGTCGAATAGCTGTTCGTCCTTAGTCGTGCTTCTTAAATAGCATCGGAGATATGATTCGGTAAATTTACGGGATGATCACTTTGAAGACAGGAAGACAGGTCGGGATCATCGGCTACGGGGCATACGTACCCAAGTACAGGTTGAAGGCTGAGGAGATCAACCGCATGTGGGGCGGATTCGGAGCCCCAGTTGAGGAGAAAAGCGTAGTAGCCCTTGACGAAGACACAATAACCATCTCGGTTGAAGCGGCCAAGCAGGCAGTTTACCGCGCCAAGATCAATCCAAGCGATATCGGCGCAGTATACGTAGGCACGGAGTCCAAGCCATACGCGGTGAAGCCAAGCGGAACTATCGTCGCCGAGGTAATAGGTGCAACACCTAGCGTCTCTACGGCTGACTACGAGTTTGCGTGCAAGGCTGGAACCGAGGCGATGCAGACTTGTATCGGGCTGGTTGGCAGTGGAATGCACAAATACGCTATGGCAATCGGAGCGGACACTGCTCAGGGAAGACCACACGACGCACTTGAATACACGGCGGCTTGCGGTGGGGCAGCATTCATTTTCGGTGAGCGAAGCAATGAGACCATCGCATATCTTGAGGCGTCTTACAGCTTTGTAACAGATACTCCAGACTTTTGGAGGCGAGCCAAGGAGATGTATCCAAGGCACGGGAACAGGTTCACGGGTGCACCAGCATACTTCAAGCACATCACGGGAGCAGGAAAGGCACTCCTAGAGGAGACAGGATACAAGCCAGAGGACTTCAAGTGGGCGGTATTCCACCAGCCCAACACTAAGTTCCCCATCAATGCATCAAGGATGCTAGGGTTCACAATGGACCAGATCACTCCGGGACTCGTATCACCCAAGATAGGGAACACCTACGCTGGCAGCACCCCTGTTGGGCTTGCAGCCACTTTGGACGTGGCTGAGCCCGGGGACAAAATATTCGCTGTCAGCTACGGCTCAGGCAGCGGTAGCGATGCATTCATCTTTACTGTTCAAGACGCGATCTTGGACAAACGCGAGGGACCCAAGATGTCCAGCTTTATCGAGCGCAAAAAGTACGTGGATTATGCCACGTACCTGAAGCACAGGGGGCAGATCATCCAATGAGAAAGGTAAAGGTAGCGGGGATTGGACTCCTCAAGGTAAAGGAGTACTGGGACAAATCAATCCAGGACCTCTTCGTTGAGGCAAGCCTGAAGGCAATCAATGACGCCAAGGTTGAGGATGTAGATAAGGTCTATGTCTCCAACATGAGCAGTGCTTTGATGCAAGAGCAGCTTAACACGGCAGCGTTAATGTCAGACGCTCTGGGTAAGCCTGGTGTTTCTGCCACTAGGATTGAAGCCGGCTCAGCGAGCGGAGGCGTGGCATTCCACGAGGCCGTTCAGGCTGTAGCCAGCGGGTTCAGTGATGCAGTTTTGGTCACAGGTGTGGAGAAAATGAGCGACATCTTACCCGACGTGGTTGTAACAGCTCTCGCAATGGCTGAAGAGCAAGAATACACAGCATACACCGGAGTAACCAAGGCAGGTGTAGCTGCCATGATCCATAGGCTATACCTTGACCTGTACGCTAAACCCGAAGAAGTCGGAATGATGGCTGTCAAGAGCCACACCCATGCTGTTGGGTGCAAACACGCACAGTATCCATTCAACATGAGTATCGAGAGAGCCATGTCCAGCCCCATGGAGGCGGACCCCATTCACATGATGGAGTGCAGCGGAGTCGGGGATGGCGCAGCTGCTCTGGTCCTCGTACCCGCCGATGGAGATGGCGTCGAGGTCGCAGGATCATCGGTTGCTACAGATTACACTAACATCGCACAGAGATCTGATCCGATGGCGATGAGCGCAATCAAGACAGCCGCAGATAGAGCCTACAAGATGGCGAAAGTCAATGCAAAGGACATGAACCTAGCGGAGGTTCAGGACGACTTCACAATTAACGGAGTCTTGGGAATAGAAGGATTAGGCTTAGCCAAGGTCGGGGAGGGAGCCAAGCTTGTTTCCAGCGAGGAGGTTGACCTCGGAGGTAAGATCCCGGTCAACACTTTCGGTGGATTAAAGGCAAGGGGCAACCCGCTTGGAGCCACTGGGCTCTACCAGGTGGCTGAGGTCGCTATGCAGCTCAATGGAGCAGCGGGTGACCACCAGGTAGACAAGGCAAAGTTTGGAGTTGCTCAGAACTCTGGAGGGTTGGCGTCGATATGTGCTGTCAATGTGCTTAGGAGGGCAACTAAATGAGTGTTCCAAGGTACTGGAGAAACGAGATCCCACGATATAGGCTTCAAGGTGAGGAGTGCACTGCGTGCGGTAAAAAGTACTTCCCAGCTAGACCCGTCTGCAGCTGTGGTTCAACTGAGTTCAAGGATTACTCGTTGGCTAAGAATGGCGAAGTGGTCACATGGACCGTGATCAAGAACGCTCCAATAGGGTTCGAGAAGTACACACCATACGTTGTGGGCTTGATCGAGCTTGAGGACGGTCTTCGAGTTATGAGCCAAATCGTTGATGTTGAACCCGAGGAATTATCCTCCGGTTTAAAGGTCGAGGCTTGTTTCCGTAAGGTCAAGGAGGACGGCAAGTCTGGAATCCTGCAGTACGGGTACAAGTTCCGTCCAATCATCGATTAAACCCCAACTTTTTATAACCAATCTACTTTTCATGGTCTGATTACCATGGCTCCAAAGACCAAGTATGACACCATTTCAGAGATATCAAAGCGCAGGGGCTTCTTCTGGCCCAGCTTTGAGATATACGGCGGCATGAGCGGGTTCACCACCTACGGAGACCTGGGTACCAAGCTCAAGCGTAACGTAGAGAACCTCTGGAAGGAGTATTTCGTTCGACGCCAAGGGTTCCTTGAACTCGAAGCGCCCGTGATTAACCCGGAACGAGTCTTTGAGGCATCTGGACACCTGGAGAACTTTAAGGAGTACTCCGCGGAGTGCAGCCAGTGCGGCAACAGCTTCAGGGCAGACCACCTCGTTGAGGACAAGACCGGGATGGAGAACGTCGAGGCCATGGGAGGAGAGGCAATTAAGAGACTCATGAAGGAGCACCAGATCAAGTGCCCACGATGCGGCGGCAAGCTCAACGAGCCTGAGCTCTTCCTGACCATGTTCAAGACAGAGATCGGTGCCACAGGGGGAGAGGTAGGATACCTCAGACCGGAGACCGCTCAGGCCATGTTCCTCAACTACAAGCGAGCATTCATCCACAACAGGGAGAAGCTGCCATTCGCCATAGTTCAGGCAAGCAAGGTAGCCCGTAACGAGATCAGCCCACGAAGGGGTATGCTACGCCTTAGGGAGTTCACCATCATGGAGCTGGAGCTCTTCTTCGACCCGGAGAACCCGGAGTGCCCATGGTACGACGAGGTGAATGACGAGGTCGTGATGATTTTCACAGAGGAGATGGAAGAACAGGGTGTAGAGGAGCCCATTGTGTGCCCTGTCGAGAAAGCGGTGGACGACGGACTGGTGCTTACAGAGTGGCAGGGCTATTTTATGGGCCTCAGCCAGAAATTCATGGCAGCAATCGGTATCCCAGCGGATAGGCAAAGGTTCCGTGCACATCTACCTGATGAGCGTGCCCACTACAGTGCCCAGACCTTCGACCACGAGGTCAAGCTAGAGACTTGGGGCTGGACAGAGGTGTCTGGTTGCGCGTATAGGACTGACTTTGACCTGAGTAACCACATGCAGGCTTCAGGACAGAGCATGGAGGCAAGGCGTGAGGATAAAACCAAGTTTGTTCCCCACGTAGTCGAGCCAAGTTATGGACTTGACAGGCTCATGTACATCGTTCTTGAGAACAGTTACGAGGAGAAGGACAAACGCATCGTGATGCACTTCCCACGGGAGCTGGCACCATACCAAGTCGCAGTGTTTCCCCTCGTTAAGAAGGATGGAATCGCCGAGAAGGCGATGGAGGTCCGGGACATGCTCCAGAGGAAGGGCTTCTGGGTCACATATGACCAAGGTGGAAGCATCGGGAGACGGTATGCGAGGGTTGATGAGATAGGTACACCTCTTGCGGTCGCTGTCGATTATGACACCTTGGAGAAGGATATCCTGACTATCAGGGACAGGGATAGCTGGAAGCAGGTCAAGTTATCTGTTGATGATCTTCCAGTTGCTCTGGACGCCTATTTCAAGGGAGAGAAAGATTTCCTTGACTTGGGCGAACTGGTTGAGAAGAACTAGTGCGGGTTTATCAAATCCATATCGCCGCCGCCTGCTTTTTCTATTCGGTTCTTGTACTCGGCGATTAGGGACTCCATTTTGCTTTCTGCTTTCTCTGATGTCTCGGCTTCTAGGACAAAGTCTACCTTGATTGTGTGGATCTTGTTCCGGTCCTCGTCCTCTACCGGTGGTGTCGCTGCGTTCTTTATGTAGACATCAGGGTAATCCTGCTGCATCTCCCTGTATAGAGGGAAAAAGTCCTTCCACACCATGCTGATGTTGAAGGTCCTGGCTGCGAAGACAGTGTTTGTCTGGTTCATGATCAATGGCGCTATATGGGCATCGAACATGCCTTTCATTTCAGAGGGAACTCCCGGTAGGGTGCATATTGTCTTGCCCCCGATGTCAACCATCATCCCAACAGCGAATCCAACGGGGTTCTGCATGGGCTTGCTTTCTGTGAGTATCCTAGCCATTCGTCTTCCCCTGTCGATTGATGACTGTTCTGTGATTCCCCTTTTCCTGTAGACTGCCTCGATCTTGGCAGCTCCTTCCTCGTCGATGATGGTTTCCTGTCCGAGGGCTGCGCCGATGCTATCTACGGTTAAATCGTCCTGGCTTGGCCCAAGGCCACCTGTTATCACGATGAAGTGTGCATCTCTCTTCAACGCGCTTAGCAGCGTTGATCCTATCAACTCGGGCTCGTCTCCGATCATGGTGACCCTGCGTAGATGTGCCCCCATTTCTGCCACCCTTTTCGCTATCCAGTTGCTGTTGGTGTCAAGTATCCTGCCGTAGATGAGCTCGTCGCCTGTCGCGATGACTTCGACGTTGACGCTGCCAGTGGGCTTCATGGGTTTAAACCCCGGGTTACTTGCTTATACGCCTTTTCCAGCTAGGCTTATATTTCCCGGTCAAGGAATCGTATTGATTAGTATGGATGTCGAGAATTGGACCATCGAGAAGGCCCTGCAGGTGGGTGCCGAGATGGAGCTTGAGAGCTATACGCTTTACACTGAGACGGCTAAAACCGCCAAGTACCCTGGGGCTAAGAAGCTGCTCACCGAGATCGCTGAGGACGAGAAGCGTCACAGGGAGTACTTCCTTAAGGGTCTTGAGGACCCTGCGAACATCAAGGCGAGGACTTTGAAGGAGGAGATTCCTGACTTGAAGATTACGGATCAGCTGGTTAAGGTTCCACTTGATCCGAGGGCGGATTATCCGCAGATTCTGGTGTTCGCGGCTCAGCGGGAGAAGGCGACTCATGACTTTTATGTGCAGATTGCGCGAAAGTTCAAGGACACTGAGTGGGGTAAGATGTTTAACAACTTCGCCACCGAGGAGCTTAGGCACAAGTACCTGCTTGAGAAGGAGTACGACGATGTCGTGCTCGCCGAGATGTAGTTAAGGCAATTTTTTTTGCCCATATTTCTTAATAATAGGTCAATTACTTATTCGTGACGATGTATCAGCAATCTTTCACGCTTGGCGATGGAACCGAGGTATCGTTTAGGGAGGAGACTGGAACCGATCTTGAGTCTGTCTGGGCCTTGTACTCGTCACTTAAGGGTGATAGCAGGGAGAAGCTTCCGCCTTTCAACCGTGTCCTCGTTGAGAGATGGAGTAAGAGTCTTCCCGAAATGACTTTCACGCCGATCCTTGCCGTTGTGATGGAAGAGGGTGCGGAGAGGGTGATCGGTCACGCGAAGCTGGTGCATGATCTGTCGCCTTCTACGAAGCACCGGGCTGAGCTGGGGGTTTTGATTCATGATGATTACCAGAACAGGGGGATCGGGACGAACCTGGTGCTTTTTATGGTGCATATCGCTCGTTCTCGTGGGTTGAAGAAGGTTAACCTTGACGTGTTTGATGGGAATCCTGGGGCTGTGCATGTCTACGAGAGCTGTGGGTTCGTGAAGGAGGGTGAGTTCCGGGACCATTACTGGTTTAGGGGTAGGTTCTACGATGTTATCCGGATGGGTCTAGTTCTCTGAACCAACCACTGGGGATAAGGCGAAAAAAATCGGATAGTAGGTTACTTACTATAACGGAAAAAAAATTCTCGGTTGTTTTATCGATGATTTTATCTTCTTATTGGCTAATACTGTCAATCCTAGGCAAACGTAACTAGAGATTTATCAGAATTAGGGGGTTTTCGTGTGGAGGCGAAGAAAAAGAGGAAGTTATCGGAGATATACCCCGGGTGGTTAACGGTTATCGCCAGCGGCATTATGAACGGTTGGGGCTGGGGTGCATGGGGGTACGGCTTCGGCGCGTATTTCCAGCCCTTGACGGAGGAGTTTGGTTGGTCTAGGGCCCAGATATCCGCTGCGTACTCGTTGAACAGGCTTGAGGGTGGTCTTGAGGGTCCTTTTGGGGGCTACTTTACGGATAAGTATGGTCCGAGGATCGTGAACTTTATCGGTTTTTTCATGGCAGGTCTTGGGCTTATCTTGATGTTCTGGGTGAACTCGCTTACCATGTTTCTGATTTTATGGGGTTTCGTGGTTTCGTTGGGTTTTAACCTTGGAATGACTGGTCCATTGGAGACTGCTATTGCCAACTGGTTCGTGAAGAAAAGGGGTCTTGCCACCAGTATTAACAGGTTCATGTTGGCGATAATATCCAGCCAGATTCCGCCGATCATGACTTTGATTCTCTTGAGATATGGGTGGAGGCAGGCTTTCCTGATCGCGGGTGCAATGACGTGGATCATTGGACTCCCATTGACGTGGTTCTTCGTCAGGCCGCATCGTCCAGAGTACTATGGGCTTCTTCCAGATGGTGAGACCCGGGAAATCGATGAGGAGGATGACTCACTTATCGAGGCAAGTCAAAGAAGGATCGCCGATGAAATTGGCGAGGTGGAGTTCACCCTTAGAGAGGCTCTTCGAACCAAGGCTTTCTGGGCTCAGACAATAGCTACCCTTTTGGGGAGTCTTGTCTGGCCGATGGTCTCGGTTCACCAGATACCCCACCTGATTGATATGGGCGTGGACCCTGTATCCGCGGCGACTGCCCTTGGGACCATGGTTTTCGTCAGTGCACCAGCAAGACTCGTTGGGGGCGTGTTATCCGATAGAGTCCGCACTGAACGGCTCAAGTATATTCGTATGCTGGCTCGAGGGCTTAATGCGTTGGGTCTTGTTTTCTTGATGAGGGCTAATAGTCTTCAATCTGTGTACATTTTCACTGTTCTCTATGGTTTGGGTTTGGGTATCTCAACCGGCTCAGGAACTCCAATCAGGGGGCGTTTCTTTGGTAGAAAAGCGTTCTCCACAATTCAAGGTACGGGTGCTCTCATAAACCTCCCAATGAACATCGCGGCCCCCATCTACATTGGATGGGTCTTTGACAAAACCGGAAGCTACTCATCGATTTTCAGTCAAGGCGTATGGTTACTCGTCCTCGCAACGGCTGTGCTGTACTTCTATGATCCACCAAAGAAGAGCTCTGCTGCCGTGAGTAGCGTGGACAAGTTCATGTAGACAGGTGAAGAGCAGGAAGATTCACCTGCATTTTTTAAACAAGGTCAGAGAAATGAGAAATGGTGAATCATTTTTGAAGTATTATCCAGATCGCTGGCACTGGGAAAGGAGGACTCCTGAGGAGCAAGGGTTAGACTCAGGGGAAATAAATGAGGCCGTTGAGTGGGCTAAGACAAACGAGACCGATTACCCCGTGAATCTGATGCACCACATTCGGGCTAACAATAACAACAAGACATGGGACGACGGCGAGGTGCTTGGACCAGCAAAGCCAAGGGGGAAGCCAAACGGGTTCATCATCAAGGACGGATTTATCGTAGCAGAGTGGGGGGACACAGAACGAGTTGATCTCACTTACAGCGTGAGTAAGAGCTACATTAGCACGTGTGCAGGGATCGCGTTTGATCGTGGGCTCATCAAGGATATGCATGACCCGGTCTACAAGTACGTACCCACAGGGGAGTTCGACAGCCCTCATAACAGAAAGATCACATGGCGTCATATGCTCCAGCAGACCAATGAGTGGGATGGTACACTATGGGGGAAGCACTACAAGGCTGCACCACCGGAAGGTGAAGCCGTTGACGCTCAGGAGCCAGGCACGAGGTACGAGTACAACGATACCCGGGTCAACGCTACAGCCCTAACCCTCCTCCATGTTCTGAGGAAACCGCTACCACAAGTTCTCCGCGAGAACATAATGGAGCCCATTGGCGCATCAAACACATGGCGCTGGCACGGCTACAGGAACAGCTGGATAGAACTGGACGGGCAACGGGTGCAGTCTGTCAGCGGCGGTGGACACTGGGGAGGCGGTATGTGGGTAAACAGCATCGATCAAGCCAAGTTCGGATTACTGTGGTTAAACAAAGGCAAATGGGGCGACAAGCAGCTGCTCAGCGAGGAATATGTCGAGATGGCTACAGCAAAAGGCGACGTGAACCCAGTCTACGGGTACATGTGGTGGATGAACCCGGAAAGGTGGCCCAGTGCACCTGAGACATGTTACAGTGCCATCGGGACCGCTGGAAATTACGTGTGGTGTGACCCCGAACACGATATTCTTGTTGTTACGAGGTGGGTTGACCACTACGAGATAGACGGCATGATTAAGCACGTCATGGCTGCTCTCTAACCTCTTACATGGCTCTAAAACAGGCTTACTGTGACGCTTTTTTGATGTAACTAGAGGCTTGGACGCCTTGTTTTTGGGGTTCTTTTAGGAAAATAGGCTCGGAAAGGGCACCCTACGGAGTACCCCCCCCTCCCCCTTAGAGTTTCTCAGCGATTTTGATGCTGGCTTTGATCATCTTGGGTATTTCTTTTTCCTTAAGAATGTGCTTTCCAGCAGGCTGGAACGGATGAGACATGATCATTGTCTCAACGTCCAGGTTCAGCAATCCTTTGAGTGATTCAATGTAGATGTTGGGGTCCATTCGTACCAAGTCCTCTCTCTCCCCGCAAACCGAGTCCCCTGTTACTAGAAGCTTGTCGTTCTCGTCGAGAAGGCATACAGCGCCGGGCCGGTGTCCAGGTGTGTGGATTACCTTGAACTTTCGATCTCCAATCTCAAGGATGTCTCCGCCGGTGTAGGTCGTATCGAGGACTGATATTCCCTCTTTTTCCAACTCGTGTGCCGTTATTGTAGCTTTCGTGCCGTCTCTGAATGCCTGGTTTCCCCGAATATGGTCTCCATCCCTGTGGGTGTTTACCACCAAGTTGATCTCATCTAGGCTTCTTCCCTTCTCCTTGATCAACGGAAAAACATATTCTTCGGGCGTGTTCTCGTAGCCTGTGTCGATTATCCCGATATTCTCCTTCCCGAACAAAACCAGAACGGTGCAGAACCAGCCCGGGCGCATATCCTGTTTCACGATGTACAGATCATCAGAAAATGTTTCAACTGTCATTAAGTTATCAAGGAGTTGGGGTAATAAAACTCCAACCTAAGCCACGTAAACCTTAAGTGGTTGACAGTTTACTTTCATGTGTATATGCTTATTCAGGTTGGGGCCTCGACCATTCAATCATTGTCGATCGCTTCATGTGTTTATGCCTGTGTCATTGTTCTACTGACTATCGGGTATAACCTAACTTCTCAATTCATGGATGCCCCCAATTTCAGTATTGGAGCCATCATGGGTTTGGGGGTATTCTCGACGAATTACTTGGTGAGAACTCTGGATCTGTTTCCCTATTTCGCGATTCTATTTAGTGTCCTTGTCTGTGGATTGTTGAACCTAATATGCTACAGGACCGTTTTTAGGACAGTTATAAAGAAGGGATGTAATCCAGTCCAAATAACGCTAGCCTCAATGGGTTTACTGCTTGTATTGTCGGGTATAGGTGAGATTCTGGATTACCTCAGAAGACAAGGACCAATGTACTACTCCGTGATGCTATACTATCGAGAATATGATATCAAGTGGTTCGGGTTGCCGTTGGTTTTCGTGTTCTCAACGGTGGTTATGTATTCTCTTCTACTATCGAGCAGCAAGTTGATGAAAACACTAGTTGGGTTAGCATTCAGGTCAATCATCGAAAATACAATGCTTGCACAGGTGCAAGGAGTTAATCCTGAGAGAATTGGGCAGATTACTTGGTTCATATCCGGTTGCCTTGCTGGACTGGCAGGAGGTATTCACCCCCTTTTATTCCATTCATCGTATTTTATGGGTACTTGGATCATCAACTCAGTGTTAGCTGCGAGTCTTGTTTGGGGGAGCTATAGTATATTTTCTGGAATCAAAGGGGGACTCACTGTTGGAATACTTGAGATATCCCTGACTGTTATCGGTCAACAGATACTAGGAGCATGGGTAGGAGAGTACCGACCCATCATACCGATAGCATTTCTATCCGCTAGCTTGCTCCATCGATCATATATGAAAAAGAGCTAGCAGTGCCCGAGCATGTGCTCGGCTTCCCTGCTTCGCTTGTAAATGACAAAGTCGTGGTAACCCAGCGCCTCTGCCTTGGTCTGCCTGCCGTTCGCTGTGTGGACGATCTTCTCAAAGATCCGGTTCCCCACGCTGCTGAGGCTCTCACTGCCGTCCAGTATGGTTCCCGCGTTGATGTCCATGTTGTCAGGCATGTTCTTGAAGGTGGTTGGATTACCCGTGATCTTTATCACCGGTGCGATTGCGTGCCCGGTTGTACTTCCCCTTCCGCTTGTGAAGCATACCACCTGTGCACCCGCTGCGACCATGTGGGTAACACTTGGAACGTCCCAGCCTGGCCCATCCATGATGTAGAGTCCGGGCTTGTCAGGTGAGTCGAACCTGTCCCAGTTGTTGAACAGCACACCCTGTATAGGCTTGGTGCCACCCTTGACAACAGCTCCTAGGCTCTTCTCCTCGATGGTGGTCAAGCCACCGTCGATGTTGCCCTTGCTCATCCACCTGCTATCGACTCCCATTGCTTTCTGGCGCGCCTCCTGCTCCTCGATGATCCTGTAGATGTCCTTTGCGACCTCCTCGTTGACCGCTCTCTTGGCTAGTACGTGCTGGGTTCCGCACATCTCCTGTGTTTCACCAAACATGACTGACCCACCTTCATCAATGAGCTTGTCAGCCGCCACTCCCACAGCTGGGTTCGCTGCGAGTCCGCTTGTAGCGTCACTCCCTCCGCACTCCACCGCTAGGGTTAGCTTGCTTAATGGGAATGCCTCCCTTTTCTGCTCAGCTATCTCCTGCTTCATCTTCTGGAGTATACGTACACCCATCTCGTGAGCCTTCAGGGTTCCACCCACCTTCTGGATGGTCAGTCCCTCCACTGGTTTTCCGCTCTTCTCGATCTGATCCTTGATGATGTCACCCGTCATGGTCTCGCAGCCTAGGTCAAAGACTAGCACCCCAGCGACGTTGGGGTTCAACGCAGTGCCCACAAGGTGCTGGACAACCATGTTGTCGTTGCCGCAGCCATAAGTTGATGTCACTGTGACCGCTCCCTCGACCTGTTCCGCTATCTTTTTGCCTGGTTCGTAGCTACAGTCCATTGGAGTAAGAACCAGTAGATGGTTCCGTACCCCTACCTTACCATCCGGTCTCTCGTATCCGTAGAACTGTGTCATGCTACAACCCCCTTGACTTCATCGCCGCTGGTGTTCATCCGTGCGCTCACAACATTGTGCACATGGACCCATTCACCAACCTTGATGGGCTTGCTGGCGACGCCGATAACCTCGCCATACTTGATTATCTCCTCGCCTTCCTCCAACTCTTTGAGAGCAAGCTTGTGCCCGAATATTATCTCCTCGACGGGCTTCGCGACCAGTATCACGTCCCCGTTGGGGCTAAGTACTTCAACCTGGTCTCCGGCCGCTACGACGCTTGTGGTGGTTGCCACGTTGTCCTTTGCGTCAATTTGTATGGCTTTCTTCGACATTTCAATGAATAATCCGATGGGTTGTTTTTAAAGAGCATCCAATGAGGCTGCCTTTTAGGTGAACATGCACGGCTCAGTCCTCTGACTAGCCAGCGCCGATGATTCAAACTTCACATCAATGATCTTTGAGAAAGTGACCTCCTCCACTGTTTCCTTGAGTTTGTCCTTGAAGACCTTCACCGCTGGCATTTGAAGAAAGAATGACGGGATTATAGATAGGATTTTCCCGGAAAACTACTTCGTGGATAGGGAGGAAAAGTTAATCGAGGCGTTGTCAGGGATGCAGCTGGTCCCGTCTGGGATCACAGTCACCTTACTTCCTGCACCGTGATGGTTCTTCAGCTCCTCGATGACCTCATCCCATTTCCTGATCCATAGCACCTCTTCCATGTCATAGCGCCAGTGGAAGCTCTTCAGCGGGTAATCACCGAAGACGATCATCCGTTTACCCCTCATGATGCGCTTCGTATCCGGGTTCCACAGACAGGCTCCAACCTCTTTCCCGTGCCTGTTGAACAGCCAGTGGTTGATGTCCCCGTTGGGGTCGTCATTGACCATGACCAGGGTTCCATCCTCGGTCACGTTGTTGTACATGGGCCACATGCTCAGGTATGGCTCGTTCTCACGCATGTACGCGCCGGCAACCACGATCTCCGCTTCACGTGTTTCTGTGCTGTGCCACTTTACGACTCCCTCCGCAGCTTTACGCTGGGTCTCAACGAAGTCTCCCGCGTATAGCTCGATGGGGTCACGCTGCATGTTAAGAACTGCATCGATCTTGTAGTCCAGTCCAGCCATACGGGCGGTCTCCTCCATGTCGTCCCTCATCCTGTTGTCAATGTTGGCTAGGTAGCCAGTCGACTGGCATGGTGTGAGTCCGGGTCCGAATCCACCGATGTCGCCGTGGTTGTACTTGATGGTCTCCATCCCACAGACACCTGGGCTGATCATTTTGCCTCCTCCGCTGAGTCCAGTTAGCCTGTGGAAGAGCACTGTTCCGATCCCAATCTTTAGGTCACATGCCATTACCTCGCTGTTCACGTAGACGGGAGTACCAAAACTTGATTCGCCAAGATAGTCGAGCATATCGTATGGGTTGTGGTTGTAGACAGCGTAATTGGACACGATGTCGTCACCCAGTTTCTTGACGAAATCCATCCTGCCAAAGGTCCCGTGGGTACCGGGAGCGATGATGAATCTGATATTATCCTCGGATATCCCCGCCTTGTGCAGCGTCTCCAGAATGTATGGAGTGTACTGGAAGGTTTTGGTCGGCCTGGTCATATCATCGAAGATGATCACGACTTCCTCCTTTCCCTCAGCCAGCTTTGCCAGGGGCTTCTGTCCCACTGGGTTGGAGATAGCTGCCTTGATCTCATCGGGGGTCATCGCCTTGGCGTCCTCTGATGCCACCTTGCTCAGGTGGACATCCCACTCGTCCGGGAAGCTGAGCTCCAGTGGCTCGTCCCCGTACCAGCAGTGGTGCGGAATCTTAACCTTACTCAAATTTATCAACGGTTGAACTTGGGAGGTAATCGCTTTTAATGTATCCGAAAGGGCTCGATAAAATCAAGTAGCTGGACCACACCCAACACATTATGAGTGATCACGGGTTTTACGCTGACACTGTCTTCGTTAATGGCAAAGTGATAACAGTTGATGAGGGTGACTCAGTTGCCGGCGCGGTTGCAGTCAAGAATGGGTTGATCCAGCTTGTTGGATCAGATGAAGCGGTAAAGAAAACGATTGGAGAACAAACAAAGGTGTTTGATCTCGGCGGGAAAACCCTCCTGCCTGGATTGATCGACTCCCATATGCACCCCGGGGCATACGGAGTCTACCGTGTCATGGGCGTCCAGTGTGGACCAGACATAGACTCCATGCCGGAGCTGCTTGAAAGGATCGCGGAGAAGGCTAGGAACACTTCAAAGGGAAGATGGATTCTAGGTTACACGCTGGATGATGTCAAGTTGGGTAGATATCCCACCCGCTGGGAGTTGGACGAGGTCAGTCCAGACAACCCCATCTACATCCAGAGACGAGACGGGCATATCGGCGTGGTCAACAGCCTCGCCCTTGAGGCTGGAGGGGTCACCAAGGACACTCCCGACCCGCCACATGGTAGGATTGACAGGGACGAGAACGGTGAACCCAACGGCGTTCTACGTGAAGCAGCAAAGGACCTCGTATACCATAAGATGCCCGCGTATTCCATCGAAGAGTTCTATGACGGGTTGAAGCTGGTTTTCGACGAGTTCATCGAGCTAGGGTTGACTACTGTGCACGCATCAATGACATACCCCAAAGAGTTCGAGGCAATGCAGAAACTCAAGCGAGACGGTGAACTGGTGCTACGTGTTTGTGTCCACGCCTCTGGTAGGGAGGAGGGAATGCTTGAGTCAATGATCACTGCCGGCATCCAGACACCTTTCGGGGATGACTGGCTCAAGATCACCGAGATAGAGTGGGTTTTCGACAACAGCACAAGCGGCAGGACCGCAGCATACTACAAGCCCTACGTGGGTGAGCCCGACAATAACGGCATCCTCGCCTACACACAGGAGGACATCACAGACAGGGTTACCCGGGCACACCTCGCGGGAATTCGCGTAGGCTTGGATGGAATAGGTGACAGGGGCATCGACAGGACCCTCGACGCCATCGAGGCAGCTTTGAAGATCAAACCAGTTGAGGACCATAGGCATCGCATCGAGCACTGCTGCCACGTCACCCCCGAGATACAGGACAGGCTCATCGAGCTGGGCGTGATTGATGCATCCGCCAACGGGTTCCTCTTTGACCTAGGCGATGCCTATATCGCGAACAGGTGGGAGGACGAGATAAGGTGGATGTGGCCCCACAGAACCCTCATCGACAGAGGCATACCCTCACCCGGTCACAGTGACTGCCCGGTGTGCACCCCCAACCCATGGGTGGGAATCTATGGACTAGTCACAAGGAAGACCAGCGATGGCGCTCTACTCAGCCCAGAGGAGGCAATCACCCCAATGGAGGCGATACGGGCTTACACCATCGATGGCGCGTATTCTGCCTGGGAGGAGGGTATCAAGGGAAGCATAGAGGAGGGCAAGCTGGCTGACCTTGGAGTCGTGGACAGGGACCCGTTAACGGTTGACCCTGAGGAACTGAAAGATGTGAAGACGCTTCTCACGATGGTTGACGGGGAAATCCTCCACAACACTCTGGGTTAGCTCCACTCAAACCCCAACAAGGCACAACTTGCATCCTCGGTTAGGTGATAATACGTGCGGTTTTCGACCGTCTCAGACTGAATCACCCCACCTTCGATCAATCGCTGCACCTGCCATGTAACCGCTTGAGATGAAACCCCCAGTCTGGACGCCAGCTCTGTGTGGCTTTTACCCGAACCAGCAATAACTCCACGATTTTCCTTGTGGTGTCCCTGTTTAGCAGGGAGATCACCCGTTTCTCGAACTCGCTGAACCTCCTCGAGGCAAAGAACCTGCGGTACCTTGACTCCTTCTCCGACTCAAGCAGCTCCCCATCAACGAGCCTCTCAAGGTGGTACTGGGCAGACCCCATGGCGATGTCCAGTTGGCTGCATATCTGTCTCAGGTGTGCACCCGGGTGGCTAACCACATAGTTGTATATCATCGCCCTCGATGTCAGGTTCAACGGGTCTGCGTACGCCTCCAAACCATACTTGACCGGGGCTTGATCAACTGTCTGAGCCATCACGGGTTCAACCAAGGCAAGCATACTAAGTACAAGGCAGACACAAACCGACAGGGCTGATGCTTTCCTGAGATTCATTCCACTCTAACAATCTCCGATGGTTATATAACAGGTTCGTAAACAACTGTACTAATGTAAACGACTGCACCAAAACGCCTTTTTTACTAAAAGGAGCTATTTTATCGGGTTAAAAACTGAAAAACGAGAAAACAAACCGGTTCAGAGGTGTGATGGTTGATGTCCTGTCGGCATCCATGATGGTATACGGATTCCTACTCGTCGTGACAAACAGGACTCCATACAGCCTCTTCATACATCTATTCTCATACCCTCGAATGAATCTGGGGGTGACTATCTACACCATCGGGTGGACGATCTCGTTCCTCCACGTCAATAGAGGGAGCGTGCGACGGAAACATTGAGAACCCTAGCTAAGAAAGGCATGGGGGTAGCTATAATCCTGTTCAGTCTCACCGTAATCAGCGGAGGATTCTACAACAAGCTGGAGGAGCCGGGACCCTACGTTGAGAGGTACGGTAGGATCTACTCCATTGACCCATGGATGGGAGAACAGGTGAGCACCGAGGCACCAAGGGCATTAATCTGCAACGCCTGTACAACCGTTGGAGTCTTCCTCATGGCCTACGCTGGAAGACGGGATAACCCAGTTCTCGGATACCGCATCCTCATGGTCGGATTTGCGTTGGTCGCTCTCGGGTTGATGGGCTCCTACTATCACCTAGAGATGAAACGAACCGCCGATCCCATTCAATAGGATTATAGCTGAATGCCCGCCAATATAGCCAAATGACCGTTGAGGAATTTATCAAAATCTTCCAGGTTCCCCCAGCCGTGGTCCCATACATCGACATACTGGTTAGCCCAGTCGAGTTGGAGCTCGTCGTGAAGATGGGGCGGGAAAAGTTCACCCCCGAGAAGGCAAAGGAGGCACTCAACCTTAGCATGGATGAAACCATGAAGATTCTAACCGAGGCGTACAGGCGTGAGATAATAAACAAAGACACAGTTGACGGAAAGCCAGTCTACTCCGTCGGTACATGTTACAAGCGAGTCGAGGCGTACGCCATGTACGAGAACTGGGGCGACGTACCCGAGGACGCAAGAGACGCGGTCATCAAGTGGCAGCTCCAAGAGTACATCAAGAAATGGCAGCCAGTCATCGAGGAGATTCTTGAGGACCCCAACGCGTACCACAAGATACCAAACAGGGACGTGCTATCCCTTGAGGAAGCCCTAGAACAGGTGGAAGCGGCAGAGGAGCACGTTATCGTGCCATGTGACTGCCGTTCCGTTGTCATGGCGTGCACCAACCCCGTGTGGACATGTATCCGGTTCGACGAGGGGGCAAGGGCAACCCTTGACCGGGGTAACGGTAAGAAAATCACGAAGGAAGAGTGCAAGGAACTGGTCCTTGACTCGGATAGAAGGGGGCTCATCCACACCGGCAGACGTGACTACAAGAAGGAACTCTACGCCATGTGCAACTGCTGTACCTGCTGCTGCTACCCAATACGGTCTAGCCAAGCGTTGGGCTCAGACAAACACTACCCAAGGGCACACTACATGGCAGAACGAGTCATGGACAAGTGCATCCAATGCGGTCTATGCGTTACCCGATGCCCCTTCGGTGCCTTCTACAAGGACGGATCAACCATCACAATCAACGGCAATGAGAGAGAAGCCATCCTTTTCGACTCCAAAAAGTGCTGGGGCTGTGGGCTCTGCTCGACAGCCTGCCCCACCGAGGCAATAAGGATGATCCCACTGGAAGGCGAATCCCAGTGAATATCCCGGTACTGAAAAGCGTAACAAACGCAAACACCCTACTAGCCGACGCCTTGAGGGAGGTATTCGCGAGCAAGGACGTGCTGGTGCTCAACATCATCGCGTCACCCGGAGCGGGGAAGACCACCCTGCTAGAGAAAACAATTGAAGCCCTCAAGGGTGAGCTGAAGATCGCGGTAATCGAGGGTGACCCCACAACCAGCATCGACGCCGAGAGGATCGTAGCCGCTGGCGCACCTGCTGTTCAGATAAACACCGAGGGAGGGTGCCACCTTGAGGCAAGGATGATACAGGAAGCGCTGGGAGCCATGGACATCACTGGCACCGATATCGTGATAATCGAGAACGTTGGCAACCTCCTCTGCCCGACTGGCTGGGATCTTGGAGAGGACGCTAAAGTTGTGGTAGCCAGCCTCCCAGAGGGTGATGACAAGCCGTTAAAGTACCCAATGGCTTTCATCTCGTCCCAAGCAGCCATCGTCAACAAGACCGACCTTGAACCATACATACCCGCCAAAGCAGCGGTGATGACTAATAACGCGCTCGCCATCAACCCGGAGCTCTCGGTTTTCGAGGTCTCATGTCTCTCAGGAGACGGATTGGACGGATGGCTGGACTGGATTCGTCAGCAACTAGCCAAGAAGCGGGGAAGCTGACTATTCATGCATGAGATGCCCATCACTCAGGCGATCCTCAATATCGCCCTAGAGCACTCCCAGGGACGCAAGGTGACTGATATCTACTTGAGGGTCGGGAGGATGTCGGCTATCTTGCCGGACACCGTTGATGTGTTCTTTGAGCATCTCAGCAAGGACACGCTAGCAGAGGGCGCGAGGCTCCACTTTGATATTGAACCAATCGAGATGACCTGCCAGGACTGTGGAACGGATGCTGACCTCAGTGAGTGGAGGGAAAAGCAGCCCCACATGATAATGGCTGAGGCGATCACCCGAGGCTGCAAGTGTGGAAGCAAGAAGCTCCGGGTATCCAAGGGCGTCAGCTTCGACGTGACCAGTATCACTGTCGAGTAGGTTGATTTTCATATACTAGTAAGAACTATTCATGTTATCTTGAGTGACCGCAAATCCATCTTCAACGCCCTGAGCCACCCACTAAGGCAAAGAGTGGTAACCATGCTCAATGAGGAGCCGAGGAGCTACACGTACCTCCTCGAACACCTCAAGGTGGAGTCCGGTCACCTTGCGTACCATCTACGCCACATGGGTGGGGTGGTGGAGAAGGACGATTCGGGCTTGTACACTTTGACAAAGTTGGGCTGGGAAGCTTACACGTTCATGGAGCAAGACAAACCCCCGGACGAAGAGAAGCCCCTTACCACCCACGCCTTGATGGCATACGGGGTGGCACTGATCCTCGTCATCATCCTCAGCAGCTCAGCCATCATATTCTCATCCAGCTCACCCGACTTGACCGGAGCGTACCTTGAAGAGTCGAGGATGCTAGTGGACAGGTCACTTGGAATCGTCTACGAGGTTTTCGACCAGCGATACATCGACCGAGGGACATGGAACGACATGACTATCACCATCATCAAGCTACAGGACCGCCTGGAGAAGTTAGGGCAAGCGCAGGGTGAACCCTTCCTGGAGTCAGAGGAAATAATAACCTACGTTGAAGCCTTCACAGGAGTGATGTCAACCCCGGCTCAAGACTTCCCCGAGGCAACCATAGAAAATCGCCCGCTTATACGCGAGTATCACTCGCTGCTCATCGAATTGAAAACAAGGTTAATGGAAACGTAGGGTTACTTGAAGAGGCTCTTTGGGTAGGAAGCCTTATCGCCAAGCCACTCCTCGATGCGCAGTAGCTGGTTATACTTGGCCGTCCTCTCGCCCCTACAAGGTGCACCTGTCTTGATCTGTCCGCATCCCAGTGACACGCTCAGGTCGGCGACGAACGGGTCCTCCGTCTCTCCGCTACGGTGACTCGCCATCACCGTGTACCCGTTGCTCATGGCGAGGTTCGCTGCCTCAAGAGCCTCGGTGAGGCTTCCTATCTGGTTTACCTTCCATAGGAGCGAGTTACACGCACCCATCTCGATGCCCTTCTGGAGCCTCTTGGGGTTTGTGACGAACAAGTCATCACCCACGACCTGGATGTCAACCGCCTTAGTCATCTCGACGAAGCCCTCGTAGTCCTCCTCCTCCAAAGGGTCCTCGATGCTGCTGATGGGGTACTTTCCCGCCAGCTCAACGTAGACCTCTATCAGCTCCGAGGTGCTAATCTCCTTGCCCTTGAAACTGTACATCCCGTTCTCCTTGTAGAAACTGCTAGCCGCCACATCCATCGCCAGTGTTACCTTGTCCGCGTATCCGAGCTCCTCAGCTGAAGCCATGATGGACTCTATCGCCTCCTCCGGGGTCTTCATAGGTGGAGCGAAACCGCCCTCATCCCCTACATTGGTGGAGTCCTGCCCGTACTGTTTCTTCAGGTTCTTCTTGAGGGTCTGATATATCTCGGCTCCAATCTGCATCGCCTCCCTGAAGCTACTAGCCCCGGTGGGGGCAACCATGAACTCCTGGAAATCCAGTGGGTTTGCCGCGTGTTGTCCCCCATTGATCACGTTGAAGAACGGAACCGGTAATAGATGCGCGTCCTTGTTGACGTACTCGTACAGCCTCATCTTTTTTGAAGCTGCAGCCGCCTGTGCCGCCGCGATGCTTACTCCGAGGATCGCGTTTCCTCCGATCCTGCCCTTGTTCTCGGTGCCGTCCAGCTCGATCATCAACTTGTCCAGCTTCGCCTGATCCGATACGTCGTGTCCCTTGAGCTTGGGCAGTATCTCCTCTTTCACCGCCTTGACTGCCTTTGATACCCCTTTCCCGTGGTACTTTGATCCGCCGTCGCGTAGCTCAACCGCCTCCCAGATGCCTGTGCTCGCACCGCTTGGTATGGCTGCCCTACCGAAATAACCGTCATCCGTTGTCACCTCGACCTCTATGGTCGGGTTGCCCCTTGAGTCAAGAATCTCGCGGGCGTGGATGCTCTTGATATTGCTCATACGTGTGAAATAGGGGTTGGTTTCAAAAAGTTATCTACTTGACTGCCTTGGCTAGGTCATCTGCACTGAAGGGCCAGCCGACCAGCTTGATCTCGTCGTCAACGACGATGCATGGAACGGCCATCACTTTAAGGCTCATACCCCTCTCGATGCCATCCTCTGTATAGGTGTCAACCTCAACGTACTCGAAACCAGGGTTCTCCGCCTTGTACGCCTCCAGCAGCTTCCTAGCATTGGGGCAATGGGGACAGACAGGGCTATAGAATAATTCTACCTTACTCATTTTCTGCCCAACTGTTTAACGTACTTCATCGCGCTCAGGGCTGCCTGGGCACCCATTCCCGCAGCTGTAACTATCTGGAAGCCCATGCAGCAGCAGTCACCCGCCGCGAATAGGCCGTCCACGTTAGTTTTCTGTTCCCTATCGACAAGGATACAGCCACCTTCATCGGTGGTGATGCCTGCCTCGGTTAGAATGCTCGATGTTGAGACCTGTTCAAGTATTATGAAAACGCCATCAACCTTGACCTCTGAGTCATCGTCAAGCTTGATGTACTCAACGAAATCCGAGCCACCTATCTCCGCGATGTCTTTCCCATGGATAAACTCAACCTTTGGGTCTTTCTCATAGTGTTCTAGCTCCGGGTAGTCCTCGCTGTAGCCCTTCTTGCCTGGGATCGCGTAGACCTTTGAAGCTGACTCTCCGAGCACCTCGATGTCATGGACCGCCTCGTGTCCTCCACCGATGATAGCCACTTTCTTCTCCCTGAAGAATGGTCCATCGCAGACACCGCAGTAGCTTACACCTCTACCCTTGAACTCGCTCTCACCCTTCACGCTGAGGCTCTTCCTACTAACGCCGGTTGCTATGATCACGGCCTTTGCCTGCTGTATGCCTTTGCGTGTGGTTAGCATCTTGGACTCACCAAAATCAGCTATTCCAACTACTGTCTCAGTGCTAAACTCGGCTCCAAACTTTTTTGCCTGCTTCTCCATCAGCTCCATCAGATGTGGACCACTGATGCCTTCAGGGAAGCCTGGATAGTTCTCGACCCAGTGTGCTTCAAGGCTCTTTCCACCCACCTTGGTGCCATCAAGGACAAGGGTCTTGTTGTTATGTCGTGCCGCGTAGATCGCCGCTGTCAAGCCCGCCGGCCCACCGCCGACGATGATAATATCGTGGATTTCCTCTGACATGACAATTATCGAAGAATGATAAAGATGGGGGAAATAAAGGGGTTTACTTGTCTTCCTCGTCGTTCTTCTTAGGAGCGAGAAGCTCAGCCATCTCGTCCAGTCTGTTCTGGACACTGTAGTTTATGCTCCCCTCTGGATAATTCCCCTCGGCATCCATCTCGCCGGCTGCGACACCAGTGAGAACCTCGATCCCATCGTCAATCGTTGTGACGGGGTAGACATGGAACTTGCCTTCCCTGATGGCCTCCACGACGTCCTCCCTAAGCATCAAGTTTTTGACGTTACTCTCAGGGATCATCACTCCCTGATCACCAGTCAATCCCCTGAACTTGCAGAGATCAAAGAATCCCTCTATCTTCTGGTTCACACCACCAATCGCCTGAACCTGGCCTTTCTGGTTCACCGAGCCAGTAACCGCGAAGTGCTGTTTGATTGGTACTCCACTCAACGCGCTCATCATGGCATACGTCTCGGTACTGCTGGCGCTGTCACCATCAACCCCGCCATAGTTCTGCTCGAAGACCAGTCGCGCTGTCAGGCTTAGCGGGTGTTTCTTGGCGTACCTGTTTGTCAGGAAACCTGTCAGTATGTGGACTCCCTTGGTGTGGGTGGGTCCACCCATGTCTGACTGTTTCTCGATGTCGATGATGCCCGCCTTCCCCAGCCCGACGCTGGCTGTGATCCTGCTTGGTTTACCGAACATGTGGTCACCAATACCCATAACGGCGAGTCCATTCACCTGTCCAATCTTCTCGCCATCTGTATCAACGAGAATACTTCCACGCTCGATCATCTCGCCGAGTTTCTCCTCGATGAGGTTGCTCCTGTACACCTTTGCCTCAATAGCCTGTCGCACATGGTCGCCGGTGATGTACTCGCTTCCATTTGCTTTTGCGTAATAATTTGCCTCCCTGATGAGATCGCTGACTGCCGCGAACTGGGTGCTCAGCTTGTGCTGGTCAGACGCGAGCCTGCTACTGTACTCTACGATGGCTGCTATACCGTCGTTGTCCAAGTGCTTCATACTCTCCTTGTTCACGAGATTGCACATGAACTGGGCATACTGCTCAACGTTCTCCTTTGTGCGATCCATGGATGTGTCGAACTCCGCCTTCACCTTGAAGATCTTCTTGAACTCAGGGTCGCCCTGGTAGAGCATGTAATAGTACCTGCTCTCTCCGGTTATGATTACCTTGCAGTTGAAGGGTATCGGCTCTGGTCTCAAACTCTTAGTGCTGATATAGCCGAGGCGCGCCGCGAGTTCCTCTATCTCCAGCTTCTTGTTGAGAATGGTCCTCTTCAAAGCCTCATAGCTACCCGGGTTCCTCGCAAGCTCCTCGATTGGAATGATAAGGAAACCGCCGTTCGCCATGTGTGCGCTCCCACTTCGAATCATGGTAAAGTCAGTGAACAATGCACCGAAACGTGCCTCTTTCTCGGTGGTACCGAACAGCCTGTCATGACCGGGGTTGAGCTCCATTATAACTGGGGCTCCCTCTAGTTTGCTGTTATCTACAACCAGGTTGATCTTGTATCTCTCAGTTGGGTCTGGGCGCGCTCCACCCATCATAGCCTGTAGCGGGTTGTCTGGCTGCTGCTGTGCCCCCAATATAGCCCCTAGGTTATCGAGGATATCATTCCTCACGGCTTCTAGGTAGGTCTTGCACTCCATTATGTCCCCAAATTTCTCTCTGAGGGACTCCAAAAGTGGGTCCATCGCGAAATCCGCTACATCCTTGTTAAACTTCTCAACCGCGGCTTCCGCGTCCCTATCGATGTCCCTGAACTGCCTGAACGCTGTTCGCATCTCGTCCTGCAGAGCCTTTCTCCTGTCCTGTATCTCCTCCCTTACGCTCTGCGGGAGTATGTTGAACTGCTGCTCCGTGATGAGCTGACCGTTGATGACTGGCACGATAACCATGCCGATCTGGCTACGCTGGAGGACGAAGCCAGCCTCCTGTGCCTTCTGGTTAAGCTCCCTAAGTAGCTCCTGTTTTGTATCTTCGAAGGTCTTTAGGGTCTCTTCTCTCCTGTTGGCGTAGTCGTCGCTCTCGAATGCTGCCGAAAGCGCCTTCTTGACCTCCTCCACGAACCTCTCCATGTCTCCCACAAATTCGTGTCCCATACCCGCGGGGAGCTCCAATGCGTTGGGCTTCTGGGAGTCCTCAAAGTTGTAAACGTAACACCAGTCGGATGGTACAGGCATGTTCTTGGCTCTCTGCTCAAGGAACCCTACTATCGCGGTTTTTTTGCCTGTCCCGGGCATACCCGCCACATAGAGGTTGAATCCCTCTTCCTTGATGTCCAGTCCAAACTGGAGGGCTTTCACGGCCCTATCCTGTCCTATGATCTCCATGCGTGGCTCAAGCTCGCTTGTTGTGCTGCACTGGATGAAATCTTTTGGGCAGGTCTTCCTTACTTGAGTATAATCTAGCTCGTTGACCATTGTAATCACAATAATATGTTAAAAAATGAGCCAGTAGGATATATAAACCTTAACGGTTTTTGTCATATTTCTGACAAAATGTTGTATTACTTGGATATCTTTTCGAGGAGCTGGTTAAAACTCATGCCTTGGTTGATCTTAATCATATAGTCCCGATCAGGTCTCTCGGCGACATCAAACCACCAGCCCTTGTACTTGAACTTGGCAGCCAAAACGGCGTACTTCCTCGGGTATATCTTGTGCATCTCAAGAAACTCGAATAATTTCACAACTTGATGAGACTTGTAGTACGCGTACCTGATCTGGGACTTTACCTCAATTGACAGGATTGAGTCATCCTTGATCGCGAATACATCTGGTAACGGCTCCTTACTTGGGGCACTGACCGGGACTCGAATCGCGCTGTACCCCTCGTCCCTGAACATGTGTACTAATTCTCGTTCGGCGTCGTAACCTCTCTTCTTCATGGCGCGGACTTCTTTAGCAGTAAGTGTTCTTGTGTACCTTTGCCTTGGTGGCTTGTTGTGTTTTGGCGTCGCTATGTCGCGTAGGCTCATGTGTCGTCCTCCGTCTCATCGGGTACAAACAGTGAACCAGACTCCAGTGGCTCCAGTGCCAGCCTCATAAGGTCCTTCATCCAGTCGCTGAACTTGTTTGCATTGCTGAATTTCTGGTACATCCTCTTGTGAGGGACCTTTGTGACCAGCCTCAGATCGACCATCTTGTTTACGTAGAACTTGGCGCTGCTCCGGCTGATGTCACAGATGCGGGAGACGTCGCCGCTCGTGAAATCCCGTTCAAGTTTGTTATAGCCGACGATGATCTTTGGTGGCAGTGGCAGTGCTTTCTCTAGTATCTCTAGGAGTGATTGTTCACGTGACAAGGCTGGGCTACCTCGGATGGATAGAAAAAGTGTCCATCCCTGTTATAAGGGATAAGTAGGAAATGTGGGAACTAGTCGTCACCAGTAGGAACTGGAACTACTTTCTTTCCCTGCTCCTTGATGCCCTCGTCTGCAATCTTCCTCTTCAGGTTCCAAGCTGTTACGCTTGGCAGACCCCAGAGGTTGATGAAGCCCTCAGCATCACCCTGATCATAGTGGGTGTTGATGTCAAAGCTGGCGAGGTTGTAGTCATACAGGCTCAGCGGGCTCTCACGGCTTACCGGCTTTGCTGTACCCTTGTGGAGCTTCATTGTAACCGATCCAGTGCAGTTCTTCTGGGTGTTGTTGATGTACACGTCAAGGTCCTCCTTGTAGGGGTCAACCCAGAGCCCCTGGTAGACAGCTGTAGCCCACTTGTGGTCCATCTCGTACTTGAGTAGCTTCTGGTGGCGTGTCAAGACCATCTTCTCAAGGTCAAGGTGCGCGTTAATCAGAGTCTCGGCAGCTGGTATCTCGTATGTCTCACGGGTCTTCAGACCAACAACGCGGTCCTCCATGTGCTCGATCCTGCCAATACCGTGCTTGCCCGAGATATCCCTCACCTTCTTGATGAGCTCGTGCGGTTTGTACTCGACGTTATCGAGGCTGACAGGGACACCCTGCTTGAAACCGATCTTGACGTACTTGGGCTCGTCCGGCGTGTCCATAATGTCAGCGGTCCAGTCCCAAATATCATCAGGTACAGGCACATCTGGGTGCTCTAGAATTCCACCCTCGACGCTCCTTCCCCAAAGGTTCTCGTCGATGCTATAAGGGCTGCTAGCTGTGACCGGTACAGGTATCCCGTGCTCCTCGGAGTACTTGATCTGTCCAGCTCTGTCGAACTTCCACTCCCTGACGGGTGCAATGATTTTGAGTTTTGGGTTCAGCGCCTTGATGGTGATATCAAACCTTACCTGATCGTTGCCCTTACCGGTGCATCCGTGTGCTACGGCTTTGGCGTCCTCCATCTCCGCTACCTCGACCAGCTTTTTACTGATGAGAGGCCTGCTAAGGCTGCTGCTCACGGGATATGTTCCCATGTATAGCGCGTTAGCCTTGATCGCCGGGAAGATATACTCTGTGGCGAACTCCTCCTTGGCATCGAACGTGTAGTGGTTGATTGCGCCCAGTTTCCAGGCTTTTTCCTCGATGCCCTCTGTTTCTTTGTCCTGTCCAACGTCCAGGTTGCAAGTGATTACATCCATATCGTACTCCTCCTGGAGCCACTTTACCATCATGGATGTGTCCAACCCGCCGCTGTAAGCTAGGACAACTTTGTCTTTAGTCATTGCATTTATACCTCTAATAGGATAAGTCCCTTCAACCTGAGGCAACCTTTTATATGTTATGACATAGATGCAACAGATATGACATTAGACACCTCAGATAGAACAAAAAGCGTGGCTCAACTAGTACGAGACACGATACAGACCCGTCCCAGTCTCTTGGACGCTCTGAACATGAAGATAGTCAACTACAGTGCACTCGCCCGTATACTCCAGGAGGAATTAGGTGAGGGTAGCCTTGAAGCTGTAAAAGCCGCCATCATCAGGGTAGCCGAGGAGATCAGCACAGATAGGGGACTTAGAGAGGAAGCAGTAAGGAGTATTTTGAAGGCTTCCAAGGTAAGGTTGCAGGACAAAATCGGGGTTGTCATATCACCAATCAAGCTTGATATCCCACACATCGTAACCGCTCATCTAACGGACCAGTACGTGTACGTCGTGGACCAGACAATCATCAATGATCCATTGCCTGAACAGGTTAATTTCCAGAAAAACCTCGTCGCGCTTATACTACTCAGCCCACCCGAGGTAGAGACAACGCCCGGTTTTGTCGCATTTGTCACACAACTGCTAGCAAGCAGGAACATCAACATCGTGGAGTTCATCAGCTGCAGCACAAACACCATCATAATTCTGGACGGAAGCCAAGCACTGCATGCGTTCAGCCTCCTCCAGAACTATACTTGAAATAATTCACAAAAGTGACAAAAAACAGGTAGTAACCCACTAAAAACATCCCTTTTTACGTAAAGCCTTTAAAACCCTGATTCCGCTACAGTGTTGATAATGGCAGAAATTTGTCCAGTTTGTGGGCTCCCACAAGACCTCTGCGTATGCGAGGAGATGAGCAAGGAGCAGCAGCGTATCAGGATTCGTTTAGAGACACGTAAATGGGGAAAGAAGTGGACCGTCATCGACGGCATCGACTCCAAGGGAGTGTCCCTCAACAAGTTAGCAACACAGTTGAAAAACAAGTGTGCATGCGGTGGAACCGCGAAAAACGAACAGGTTCTATTAATGGGTGACCACAGGAACGAGGTGCTTGACACCTTGATTAAATTAGGTTTCCCACAGGACAACATAGAGGTCCAGTAACCGGTGTCAAGGCTCAGAGAGATACTAGACGTACTCAAAGACGCCAAACATTCATCACCTAGACCCGTATTCTGTCCAGCCTGCGAGAGCCCAAACATCAAGCTCAGCGAGAGCTACGGCATACTCCCCCAGAAGTACATCTGCGTGGATTGTGGCTACGAGGGGCATCTTGTGCTTGAGCTTGAAGAGGAAGAAACCAAACCGTAGAGTTTAACCACGGGAACATCTTATCATTAAGGATTACCAAGCGGTATCGCACCATGTCAGATGATATTGAAGCCTATCGGGAAAAGTACAAGACCCTTGAGGACCTGCCTGGGTTAGGCCCAGCCACGGTCGGGAAGCTCAAGGAGATAGGTTTCAAGACCGTTGAGAGCCTAGGTACAGCGACCCTCAACGAGCTTGTCTCAGCTGGAATCGGCGAGGAGGTCGCAGCGAGAGTAATTGATGCGGCTAGGAAAGCGACGGCTATCACGTTTGTTCGTGGCGATGAGCTTGTTGAGCTCAGGAAGAATGTAAGAAAACTTTCCACGGGCTGCAGCAGCCTCGACACGCTTCTCGGTGGAGGAGTGGAGACGCAGAGCTTAACGGAGTTCTATGGAGAGTTCGGGAGCGGCAAGAGCCAGCTATGCCACCAGCTATGCGTAACAGTTCAGCTAGGCGAGGCGCAGGGTGGGCTCAATGGAAGCGTTCTCTTCATCGATACCGAGTCAACGTTCAGACCTGAGAGGGTTCAGCAGATCGCGCCAAGGTTCGGAGTAAAACCCGCGGATGTGCTAAAGGGCATAGTATACGCTGAGGCGTACACCAGCAACCACCAGATCGTGCTCCTTGAGAACGCCGACGAGGTGATCAAGGAGAACAACGTAAAGCTCATCATCATCGACAGCGTGATGAGCCACTTCAGGAGCGAGTACATCGGCAGGGAGATGCTAGCCAACCGGCAGCAGCAGCTCAACAAGCACCTGCATAAGCTCATCCGGCTAGGGAGGGCGTTCAACACCTCGTTGGTCATAACCAACCAGGTGATGGCGAGCCCGGACGCGTTTTTCAGTAAGGCGGTATCACCCGTTGGTGGGCACATTCTTGGCCACATGAGCCACAACCGGATCTTCATCAGGAAGGGCAGGAACAACATGAGGATCGCTAAACTCACGGCGAGCCCCAGCCTGCCCGAGGGCGAGGCACCTATGAGGATCACAGAGAGAGGAATAGAGAGTGACGAAGACTACTAAACCAGGACGAGGACTAACAGTCACGGGCAAGACCCGCGAATCAGTGATCACGTTCTTCAAGAACATGCTTGACAGAAAATTCACGGACGCGGAGAAGGCACTGGGGGCTATCAGGGAGCGTAAGTTCCAGAACGAAGAGTTCAGGGCAGGATACACCAACGCGTTGGAGGGGCTCCTCTTATCAGTGAGGTCAGGCGACGAGAGGGATTTCTACAACAGGAACAACTTCGCTGAGAAGGGATTGAAGACCTACAGGGAGGAGTTCAAGAATCTGCGAAAGAGCCCGATAAGAACCCAGTTTGATTCAGGCTATTTTGCTGCTTGGTCTGATATAATGCAGTACAGGAATAACTCCGAGTAGTCTCCGCATGTTGATTTTGTTATCCTATTTCTATTATTTCTTGGTTTATTGGGTTCATCCATCGGAAATCGTTGAGTAATCTATGCCCTTTCCTTTCAATTTGGATTTTATATCCATAGTAAATATTGTGTTCAGTTTTGAAGAAAGCCAAATTTGATCCGGAATAAATGATGGTTTTATTTTCCTCCCAGCTGAAGTGGCTTTTAAACTTCTGATAATCCATGAAATTTACTTCTGAGAATCCTGAAATGTTTAGGTATTCTCTGCCCTCCAGCACCGTCTCAGGATTCAAATCCTCTAATAATTTGTTGGATGCAATCGTTTCAATCTCCTGGTAATTCTGTTGAAATTCTGTACGTACCACATGTCCAAAAGCTATGAGTAATAATCCAGCAACCACTGTGATATAGAAGGCGATATCCGAAGATGAATCCATTACAAGCCTAATCTTTGTTTAATTCAGATATAAGTATCAATCATTAAACGAGTTGTTTAGTTGATATAGAAAAAACTCTTAAATCCACCCAAACGTTCCCAACGTGTTAAAGAGCGTCCAGCTCAGCATCCACAGGAACAGGAACGCGCCCATGGCGATCCTGATTGTCCTATCTCTGTCAATCTTGAAGACCATTGATGTTGCCTCAGAGTATCCTATGTACAGGGTTATGCCCGCCATCAACGCGATCTCCCCTTGGAAACCTAGCTTGGATTGAATGTAGAATGTTACTATGCCTGTCGCCAGTCCCAGCAATGCTTTGACCCAGTAGACTTTTTCGCTGTCTTTCAAGTGTGGCTTCTCCGTGGATTCAACTCTTAATGATTGGTGCTGTATTATTAAGTTAGCTGATGTAACCAAGCTTCTTGTCCTCTACGACTGGTTGCTCATCTTCCTCCTCGTGGATGTCGAGTCGTCGCTTTATCGAGGCATCAATCTTGTTTGCCCTGATTTCTAATTGCTTGGTGTCGATCTCGATGTCAATGAGCTGGACCAGTTTCTGCAGAACAGCCTTGCTTGCCAGGTGCTGTGGGACGTTGGCGTATGTGATATCCCCCATCAGACAGACTCCGTCAATGCCCGCACTCTTGGCAACCCCAATCATTACTCCGTTAAGGCCGTTGACTGCGCCATCCTCCAGCATCTCTATTCCAGCAGCCTCCAACTCCTCTCTCATGGACTCATCAGTGAAGACACCGTATACCTTTGGCTCATCGTAGAACTCGTTGGGGTACGCTGCCATCGTGTATATCCTGCTAACACCCATCTCTGTCGCGATGTCAGATATCCTCTGTGCCAGTCTAAGAGATTCCTCGGGGATAGAGGGCTGTGCGTCTCCCACGCATATTACGATGTTCTCCTTCTCTGAAGCGTAGAGCTTGTGCCTGATTGGCGCGAGCTCGGCCACACTCTTGTTGTACACAAGAACGTTGTGGAAGTACTTGATCTCCGCGAACTGCTTGGCTTTGATCCTTCTCCTTAGATAATCCGCGCTGATCTTGGCTAGGAAACCCATCCCTGGCCACGCCGCGATCATCACGGGCTTGTCTAGTTTTGGTTTATCAGTGAAGTGTACGTCCAATGGAATCCTGTTAACGGAGAAAGGGATTTGCATTAAACCTTTCGCTTAGATAGCCGTTTTTAGGGCGTTTTCCCAGTTTGTGTAAAGGCGGGCGAATTGGAATATGCCTGTTTGATACGCGGGACACAACCTCCGGTTGTCCCAGATGGGTGTAACATTCTTGACTCGTACGCCTCAATGGGTCTATATACGGGACGAAATTTTCTCGTGTAATGTACCTTTTCGGTGCAACAGAATTATATTATAACTTTTGGAGCCATGATGAACTGTAGTGGGGGATAGCTACGGAAGTGGGTTCGCCAAGGCGCAATTAATGTACTTTGTCGCGCACCCATTTTGTTCGGGTTGGCCTGAATAAATGCCCACACAGCCGCGTACCGGTATAATGCCGTGACGTGATTCCGGGTATCCCTGCTACAACATAATCATTCAAGGATAGTGGATACTAAGCATATGGCGAGAGTAAAGGAATGGAGCGACGAGGAAGTAAGTAAATTACGTGAGGTATATGTTTCAAACAAGACATTTGAGGAGATCGAGCTAGAGTTCCCGGCTAGGACCAGCAACGCGATTAGGCTTAAGGCGTCACGGCTGGGGTTGAAGAGGCCGTTGATACTGGGGAACCTCATACAGGCTCATCCAATTCAGTTCAAGTCCAACAATGGAGGGGAGGATGGCTACCTGCTAAAATGCAAACAGTGTAGCACCTGGATTCAGATGGACGATAACATTGAGCGAAGAGCAAGCATACTGAGCTGTGGAAAATGCGGCTCCATGTACCAGGTTTTGACCGAATACTAGCGGGTTTCTTTATCCCCGCTTCATGAGCTTTTTATAGTCTACCGCGTTGAATTCAAATGGTGTGAGACTTGAGCCTAGAGCTGACTTCAAAGATGCAGGTACGTGAGGCGATGTCCAGCCCCGTAATCAGCGTGGACGAGAACGAGGACATCGTACAGGTCGCAAACAGGATGCGCGAACAGAGAGTAGGCGCAGTCATAGTCATCAACGAGCACAGCCTACCAGTGGGGATCGTAACCGAGAGGGACATCGTAACAAGAGTAGTCGCCGAGGGAGTCTCACCGAACACACTTATCGCAGGCAAGATCATGACTTCGCCCCTCAAGATGGTGGAGCCCGAGATGAACCTCATGGACGCAATGCAGATGATGGACAAGGAAAACATCAGGCGGCTGGGCGTCATATACAAGAACGAGCTAGTCGGAGTCATCACCGACCGCAACATCATCAGGTACATTCCAACCATCATGGAGATAATGAGGGAGCAGCGTGAGATACTCTCAGCTAACCCCGCGCGGGGGGCTTCAACAGTGGGCTACTGTGACCGCTGCGAGATATACTCAAGCAACTTGCGGGCTATCGATGGACAGTTCCTTTGCGAGGACTGTCGCATCGATGAGGGCACGGACTGATGCAGTTCATCCTTGACGGTATGCTCGGTAGGCTGGCTCGCTGGCTGCGGATGGCAGGTTTTGATACATTATACTGCAGGGACATGGATGATGACTCTCTTATCTCAGAATCTCACGTGTCACAACGAGTTCTCCTATCAAGGGACATGAACTTGATCCAGAGGGCTAAAAAGAGAGGCGTCGAAGCCCACCTAATCGAGAGCGAGCGCGTGCAGGAGCAGCTTATACAGATCAAAGATCAACTTGGAATCGATTTGAAACCAAGTATATCCAGGTGTCCAACCTGCAATGGGGTGTTGGATGAGAAAACAAAGGAAGAGGTGGCTGACAAGGTGCCGAAGGACAGCTTGGAGGCGTACAACGAGTTCTGGGTGTGCAGGGAATGTGGCGCTGTGTACTGGAAGGGCAGCCACTGGGGGAAAATACTTGAAACCCTTGACCGTACCTGAAAAAAGGTTATCTCCTAGAGCCCCGATAGGTGTTAAGTAATATCAAGGGCGGGGAACGAGATCTTCACTTTAACGGATGAGCAGGGGGTTTACCTAGTTAAGCTGGCTAGGCAGGTCATTGAGAGCCAGTTAGGCTTGTCTGACCCCCCCGCCCCGAGAACAAATGACCCCGTTCTAATCGAGAAATGCGGTGTCTTCGTAACCCTTAACGAACACGTCAAGGGCAACCGAGGCTTAAGGGGGTGTATTGGACTACCATACCCGACCAACCCCCTCATCGAGGCGGTTATGCAGGCTGCGAACAGCGCGGCGTTTGAGGATCCAAGGTTCCCTCCCGTGCAGGCAAGTGAGATGAATAACCTTACCGTGGAGATCAGTGTACTCACGCCACCCGAGAAGCTTGAGGCAGCCCCATCAGAGCTACCGGACCATGTCAAGGTAGGGCGCGATGGATTGATCATCGGAAGCGGCTGGCAGAGGGGGCTTCTACTCCCACAGGTCCCAGTGGAGTGGGGGTGGAGTAGCACCGAATTCCTAACACAGTGCTGCGTCAAGGCTGGACTCCCAAAAAACTCGTGGACAAATCAAGGCACAGAAATCTACACTTTCCAAGCGATACTCTTCAAGGAGGACTCGCCAAGGGGCCCAATTAGCAGGCACTGGATCGGTGAGTAGATGCAGTTCAAGGGCTCCCGTGTCTACCTCAGCCCGTGCGGTATGGGACTGGGTCATGTGAGTCGCTGCCTACCAATAGCCACAGAGATACAGCGACAGGGAGGAGAGGTAATGTTCTCGACGTACCTCGAAGGCGTACGATACCTGTCCAACCACGGGTTCAACGTTGTCACAGCACCAGAGATATACCTTGAGACAGATAACACGGGGAGCATCGACCTGAAGGCAACCGTATCAGCCAGGGGGTTGACGGTGTTCATCACGTTGATGAGACAGATCCAGTTCGAGATACAGCAGATGCAGGCTTTCAAACCCGATGTTGTATTCTCCGATACCCGGATCAGCACCATCATCGCTTCCCGTTTCATGCGTATCCCTTGTATCCTTGTGCTTAACCAGTTCCTGCCGAGGGCCCCCCGAGAAAAAGACACAAACTTCTGGAAAGTCTTCGACGGGATGGTTATGACTGTTCTCGGCCGTATTTGGGCGCTATCAAACAGGGTGATCATCCCTGACTTCCCGATGCCGTACACCATTAGCGTGGACAGTCTCAGAGCACCCCGGAGGTACGGCGCTAAGATGGACCTAGTAGGTTCAATCCTCGGGGTGAAACCCGAGGATCAGGACGTGTCCAAAGTCAGGGAGGAGCTTGGAGTTAGGGATGACCAGATTCTCATCTACGCGGGTATCAGCGGTCCACGAACCGAGAGAATACCATTGATCCAGTTGCTAGCCCCAATCTTCAGGGATTTTCCCGACAGGTTCCATGTGGTTATGTCGATGGGTAACCCCCACGGTGGAAACACTCCAAAGCGAATGGGTAACCTGACGATGATCCCTTGGATCGTTGATAGGTACGCGTACCTGAACGCGTGTGATGTTGTAATCAGCAGGGGAGGACACGAGACCATCATGCAGAGCATCGGGTACATGAAGCCAAGCATAATTATACCAACCCCCCGTCACCCGGAGCAGTACGGGAACGCCCGTAGGGCGATGGAGATCGGGGTAGCCGAGTCGATGCACCAGCGGAACCTCTCGGTTGACGCCCTTGTGAAGCGGATTGATCACCTCCTAGGCAACAGCTCTGTGCAGGTTCTTACCGAGATGAACACAATCCAGCACCTCGATGAGGGATTGGAGCGCATTATCGAGATTCTGGCAGAGTACGTTTGATTAACGTTATTAGCGATTATCCCGGTGTTTGTTCATGGATTATCACTACGCAAAGGAAAGGGACGCGGAAGTAAGCAAGTACTTCAACAAAGAAACGATGAAAGCATGGGCCACATGGAACAGGAAGGTCTTCGAGGCAGGCAAACTTGACGTCAAGACCAAGGAGCTCATCGCGATAGCATGCACCTACATGACAAGGTGTCCATGGTGTATCGAGGGGCATGCGAAGGCAGCCATCAAGGCAGGTGCGACAAAGGAAGAGATAGCCGAGGTCATCCAGATCGCGATGGCTTTGAGTAGTGGCGCACCAGTGGCTCACAGAAACATTGCCTTGGATGTCTAATCATCCATTCATTATTTTAATCTCAGTTTTAATTACCTACACATGTCTTCTCGCCGCATAGAAGCCGATATCTTGGGTAACGTATCCGTACCGGAGGACGCGTTGTATGGAAGCTTCACGACTAGGGCAATGGCTAACTTTCAAATTTCGGGTACACGCATCCACCCATTGTTCATCAAGACGCTGGCCGAGGTGAAGAGATGTGCTGCCGAGACCAACAACGAGCTCGGCATACTTGACGAAGACCTCCTTAAAGTTATCAAGCAGGCCTTAGACGAAGTCGTCAACGGAAAACACGGCGAGATGTTCAATCTCGATGTCTTTCAGGCAGGCGCAGGGACTCCTTGGAACATGAACATAAATGAGGTGGCGGCCAATCGGGCGAACCAGAAACTTGGGAAGCCGCTGGGCTCCTACGACCCAGTTCACCCCAACGACCACGTGAACATGAGCCAGAGCAGCAATGATGTTATTCCCAACACAATCAGGTTGACCGCCCTGAAACTTTTGGAACCCTTTTTCGATTCACTCAAAGAATTATCCGTGGGGTTACGTGAGAAATCCTCCGAGTTCAGCTACCACTGGAAGAGCGCGAGAACCCACGCGAGAGACGCCGTGCCCATCCTCCTCGGAAAAGAGTTTGCGGCATACAGAAGCATGGTTGAGCACCATGAGGTTAAAATCAGGTTAGCATCCGAGTCACTTCATGAGCTATCTCTCGGTGGGACGGCTGTTGGGACTGGAGTAAATACGCCATCAATGTATTCAAGGAAGATCACTGCGCGGCTTAGGAGCCTAACTGGGTTTGAGGTACGTACGAGCAGAGATCTTGTTGAAAAGACCCAGTTTGCATCAGATTTCCTTCAGCTGATGGACGTGTTGTCTGCTCTATGCGTTGATTTGGTCAAGATGAACAACGATCTGATGTTAATGAGCAGTGGACCAAGAACAGGGTTGAAGGAGATTGACCTTCCAGAGGTTGAGCCCGGTTCAAGCATTATGCCAGGGAAGGTGAACCCAAGCATCCTTGAGGCGGTCAACATGGTGTGTTTCCAGATTCAGGGAAATCGTGCTGTAGTAGAGAAAGCCGCCCAGTCCGGGTTGTTCGATTTAAACGTGTACACTCCTTTGATTGCTTTCAACCTCCTCAACTCAATCGAGTGGCTGACTAACACGTTGAGGATACTCAACAAGCGATGCATCAGGGGAATAACCGCTAACCCAGAGGTCCTGTATCAGTACCTCAAGGACTCCAACGCTTTGGCTACATTACTTAGCCCAGTAATTGGGTACGAGGCAGCTGCAAGGCTAGCACGTAAGGCAGTTGATACAGGATCAACTGTTTTAGAGCTCGCCGTCAAGGAGGGATTAGCCACTAGAGAGGAGATCGAGAAGATACTGGACGAGTCGATGGAGGCGTAGATGTGGTTAGACACGATGTCCTCGTCATCGGAGCAGGTATATCTGGACTCATGGTCGCACTTGAGGCGTCCAAGACAATTGATGTCGGTGTACTCAGCAAGGTTCATTCCTTGCGCAGTCACAGTGGGGCGGCACAGGGCGGAATAGCCGCCTCATTGGGCAACGAGGAGGAGGACCGGTGGGAGTGGCATATGTTTGACACCGTTAAAGGCGGCGATTACCTAGCCGATCAGGACAAGGTCGAGGTGCTTGTACGGGAGGCACCTAGTGCACTAATCGAGCTTGAGAACATGGGAGTTCCTTTCACTAGAAACGAGCAAGGCACTATTGCGCAGAGGTTCTTCGGCGGTCACACCAGGGATTACGGGGACACACCAGTAAAACGGGCATGTTACGCCTCGGACAGGACTGGTCGTGTGATTATGAACAACGTGTACGACCATGCTCTAACCCGAGGTGTCAAGGTGTACAACAAGCACTTCGCCCTCAAGCTGCACATCCACGATGGGAAGGTCGCTGGAGTCACATGCTACGATATATCCTCCAATGAGGTAAAGACAATACAAGCGAAAGCAGTTGTCATAGCCACAGGCGGGATGGGGCGTGTATTCAAGACAACAAGCAACGGGAACGTAGCCACGGGGGATGGGCTGGCGCTTGCATTGGATACCGGGGTGCCTTTGATGGATATGGAGTTTGTTCAGTTCCATCCAACCGGCTTCCATGGTCTTGGAGTGCTGGTCACAGAGGCTGCTAGAGGGCAAGGCGGAATTCTCAGGAACAGGGACGGTGAACGTTTCATGGAGAAATATGCGCCCTCAATCCTTGACCTTGCACCAAGAGACGTTGTATCACGAGCAATACTGACGGAGATCAACGAGGGTAGAGGCATCAACGGCGAGGATTATGTCCTACTCGACCTGACACACCTTGAGAAAGAAGTGATAGAGGAAAAGTTAGGCGAGATTACAGAGATTTCGAGAAACTTCCTCGATATTGACCCGGTATCAGAGCCTATTCCTGTTGCCCCAACATGCCACTACATGATGGGGGGAATCCCTTGCGATGTTGATGGAGTCGTCTATGGGGTCGAAGGCTTGTTCGCTGTGGGAGAAACCGCTTGTGTTAGTGTTCACGGGGCAAATAGGCTTGGATGTAATAGTTTGATTGACCTTGCGGTATTCGGTAAACGTGCTGGAAAGGCGAGCGCAGAATATTCATCAGACTGCGATTATGAGGCTCTTGCTCCTGAAGGCATGGATATCATCTCAGATCTCCTCGAATCTGAAGGAGACGAGGAAATACACAAGATTAGAGCCGAGATGCGCGAAATAATGACCAAGTACGTGAGCATTTTCCGGTCCGAAGAATCCCTCCTCGAGGCGCTGAATGAAATCAAGGCGTTGAGAAAACGGGCGCGACGTATCCGGATTTCCCACAAAGGAGGTGTCCACAATATGGAGCTTAGGGAAGCATTGGAGCTCAGGAATATGCTCAGCGTCGCCGATGTGGTGATCGTATCAGCGATAAACCGAATCGAGAGTCGTGGCGCCCACACACGGATTGATTACCCGGATCGAGATGACGTTCACTGGCTCAAACATACATTGATCTGGAAAAAGAACGGCGAGCTTGAGGTCTCATACAAGCCAGTAACAATTACTAGGTTCCAGCCAAAGGAGAGAAAATACTGATGACGCTTTTCAAGATATTCAGGTTCGATCCAGAGAAGGACGAGGCTCCCAGGTACGAGGAGTACGAGGTCGAGACTACTCCTAGCATGCGAATTCTTGACTGTCTGGACTATATCAGGGAGACCTATGACCCAGGGCTCAGCTTCAGGTACAGCTGTGGTCACGGAATCTGCGGCTCATGCGGGATGACCATCAACGGATTAGCCGCCCTCGGGTGCCAGAAACTCGTAAAAAACTACGCGAGCCTCCAGAGATCAAAGTTGAGCCCCTTGGCTTCTTCCCAGTTGTTAAAGACCTAGTGGTGGACATGGAACCGTTCTTCGAGAGAATGCGGGGAATTCACCCCGAGAACTGGGGCAGAATCAACCCGGTGGATGTGTCAAAACAACTGCACCAGAGCGTCGAGGAGCATGAGGGTTTTGTGGAAGCCATCAAATGCATAATGTGTGGGGCATGTACAGCCCAGTGCCCAGTCGTACTTGAAGATAACCCAGATTTCATCGGACCTGCTGCGGTTCTACGTTCGAAGCGATACATCTTCGACACAAGGATGAAAGATATGCTAGAGAGAAAAAGGTTGATCCAAGCTGAGAACGGTGTCTGGAGCTGTGATACACGTTGGCTCTGCACAAAGGTATGTCCAAAGGGCATCAATGTGACTCAGAACATTCTTGACCTGAAGGAGCTACTGGGCTAGCTACTTGTCAGCCCAGTACTGCCGGGTCTTCATGTACTGTATCTTGGCTTTAAGCAGGTCCTTGTAGAACTCCTCGTGGCTCCGGTGCATCCTGCTGAGCACCTGATAGCTTGTCACAGGTCCAACACCGTACACCATCAACGCCTCGACCGCCTTCCTTCCGTAGCTTAGCACCATATCAGCGGTTTTCCTGCCATGGACGAGAATGTCCTGATCCTCCCCGAACAGCTCATCACCCTGGTTCCACCGATTGAGAAGCATTAGATAGTGCTCTGGGTCCTGATTTCTCCTCATCATGGAGAGCAAACCGCTTCCACAATTACCACAGTGGGGATGGTCTTCAAGTTCCCTGATCCTGATATCTGTGTGCCATTCTCCACAGTTGACACAGGCGAGTCGTACCTTCCTTGAATGAATGTTCTGGCGCATATACTCGATCTGATCTGTGATGGTGGCATCCGTCGCCATCAACTCCTCCACATCAGCGTATTTTTCCAGTATGTGACGGGCTAGCACGCTGGGGTCTTTGACTCTCTTGGTGAAAACATCAACCGATCCATCTGCGATTCCAGTGACAACCTCCTTCACAGCTTCCAAGTCAAGCTTCTCGTGGTATGCCTCGCGGAGGGTTTCCTTGTAGATGGGCGTGTCCCTGAACCGGTAGTACAGGTTCTCCACTCTGTCGGGTCCCATGATCTTGCCTCTTGGGATCACACCGAACCTTTCAGCGATGAACTTCATCTTGTATCCGAACGGGAACCGTGCCTCCATGTAGTCGAGGAGAAGCCTGTCAGCCTCCTCGGGTGTCAACGCCTTGATCAGCTCCTCGATATCGTTTACCTCGTACTCGTTGAGCTTGTTGGGTGCCTCGATGAGAATACGGTATGGGTCGTTCCACCAGTTGTAGATTAGCTCCTTCTCACTTAACGCGGCGTCAAGGATGGCTCCCAGAGCCATATTGAACATCTCGCCCCTGGTACTGTGGATGATAAGGTACTGGTCCCACACCTCAAGCACCAAGTTGGATCGACTGGGCAACGGTAACCCTGCCTTGAGTTGAGCCTTGGACTCGTCCGATATCTCCTTGAGGCTGGCAACATCGGTGTCGAGGCTTTCAGCCAACGACTCCAAGGACTCAGCCTTACTGATAGTATCCCTAAGATTTCCCGCTTCCTCAGCCACTTCACGTGTAACCGGGATTAATTCACCATCCCACCCCGGTGCTGCCCCGAGTGGATCGGTGCTTGGCAGTGCATGGAGGACTCCTCGCTCCTCATCAATCTGGAGTATACGCCATACACGTCCCTTGAGGATGACGTTCAACCCAACACGCGCTCTGAGACTCCAGAACTCGTCGCCAACGGTGCCCACCATCTCGTCGCTTATCGCGTTGATGAAAGGGTATCTTCTCTCGTCGTTGATCATGCCCAGGTTCTCGTAATAGTATCTTCTCCCCTTGCCCGTCTTCTTCAATAACTCTCCCTCCTTGTTGATCAATCCAATCTGTTTCAGGAACTCCACTAGCTCCTCGTATTCCCCCAGCGAGTAATCCTTGAACGGGTACGCCCGTTTGATGAGCCCGAAAACCTCAGCCACCTTTATTCCGTCATCCAGAGCCATGATCGTGAGCCCAACGATCTGGTGAGTCAAAACATCCAGTGGCTTCATGTGCACCATTGTCGGCTCAAGGCTGTTCCTCCTTGCCAAATCAGACGCAACTAGACACTCCAACGCGTCCTCCCCATAAGCCGGGATTGTTACACCCTCGCTGAGCCTACTGATTTTGTGACCGGCACGCCCAACCCTCTGAATCAACGCACTCACCTGCCTCGGGCTCTGGTACTGGATCGTCAGATCAACCTCGCCTATGTCTATCCCTAGCTGGAGTGTGCTCGTGCACACGATGCCCTTCAACTCGCCTGCCTTGAACTTGTCCTCCACATCGTGCCGGAGCTCCCTGCTCAGACTCCCATGGTGTACCTCGATCAACGGGTCCATTTGCTTCAAGCGGAAACCTAACGCCTCAGCCTGCCCCCTTCCTTGAACGAATATCAACGTGCTGTTATGATCCGAAACAAGGCTCTTGATCCTGTTCAACCTACTAGCGGCCTTGGGACTGGTGCTCAGCTCGTCCGCGAGGTCAAAGTCCTCGTCGGTTGGCTGGGGGAACTGTACCCCGTACTCGTATGTCTTATCCACTTGCACTTGGACGATGTTCACGCCCTGTGTTCCACCGAGGAACCGTGCAACCGTCCCTGGGTTCCCGATTGTTGCACTCAACCCTATTCTCTGCGGTTTTCTCTCAGCTGCCTTGTCCAGTCTCTCAAGTCCAACAGTCAGCTGTGCACCTCTCTTACTCGCAGCCAGATCATGTATCTCGTCGATAATCACCCATTTCACGGCGTTGAGATGCTTCCTCATCCCCTTAGACGGAAGAATAGCCTGCAATGTCTCAGGCGTCGTGATTAGCATCTGCGGAGGCTTTCTAGTCTGCTTGCTCCTCTGCTTCTGGCTGGTGTCCCCGTGGCGAACCTCGACGGTAATCGCGAGGTGGTCTGCCCAGAACATCATTCTCTTCTCGATGTCCCTGTTCAACGCTCTGAGCGGGGTTATGTAGATGATGTTGATGCCCTTCTCCTTGCTTCCCTTGAGAAACATATCGAAAACCGGAAGGATCGCTGCCTCGGTCTTACCACTTGCTGTAGGTGAGACCAAGAGCACGTTGTCTCCATCCTTTATCGCTGGGATGACCTTTTCCTGTGGGGGAGTGGGCTTTAGAATGCCCAGTATGTCCAGTCCTTCCCTTATCTTTGGATGGAGGTCTGTGAACACGCTGGGCTGCATGTGTTCATTTGCTGAATAGGTGAATAAAACATGTTACTACATGGATTGAGGCAGGGACCTAGGTGAATCTAGACCTCACCTACCTCCAATAAATACAATATATAGAGTATAAACAGAAAAGGGCTGATAATATTGCCTGTTTGATGAAAAGCGACCTAAATACCTCGTTTTTATTTATATAACACGATAATGACTATTTTTTTGACACGTTCATGGTAAAACAATGTAGAAAACCGCTGAATACACGTGCAATATTGCAGGAACAGGAAAGTAAATCTCTATAACCCATCGTTCGTCAAGTTGCTCCGCTAAAAATAAGGATGTAATAGAATGGGAACATGTGAAATATGTGGAAACGACCGTGTCAAGACTTACGACTGTAAAGAGTGTGGTAAACAGTTCTGCGTACAGTGTGGCGCATCCCATAAGAAGGCATGCTACAGTTGCAAGCCAAAGGGCAGCGGTGGTAGTGGTCCTCTCGGTTTCCTCAAGGGAATGTTCGGCAAGTAAGCCAACTCCCTTTGATTAATTTATTCACTCTCCTAGTATCTTCTACCAGTCAAGACGGCTACAAACGAGTTCTCTTTCACATATCTCGTTACTTTAACATACTCGCTTAACGCGGCCAAAGAAGCAGCAGATGCAGGTAGAACCGATAACCCCTCCTCCTGTTCGAGGAGAGTACTGAACGCTTCCATCACAGGGTCGCTGATCGCAGACGCGTAGCCATCGCTACCCCACAAAGCATCCAACGCCTCATGGCCGTCGAGGCTTCTCCAGTTAACAATGGGTTCATTCAAAGGAGTCTCGTTGATATCCTCCGGGTGGAGGTTCTCGATCTTCTTCAACCCAGATTTGAAGCTACTTACAATCGGGTTACCTCCGTCTGTGCTTGCGCAGATGATCCTCGGTATCTTGTCAGACCGCCCCCTACGCCTTAGCTTCTTGAAACCATTGTAGATACCAGCCAAACAGGTCCCGTTACTGGTACTTACCGAGACCGCACAAGGCGCATACTCAAGTGAGTCGAATATCTCGTAGGCGATCTTCTGGTACGCTTTCATCGAAACCTCGGTGTTCTCCTTCACCCCTGGGTTCCCGTTGTACCAGCCGTTCTCCTCCGCCGCTATCCCGCTGAAGTCAACCAGCTCCTCGTATGTACCGGGCTCTCGGTGGATGATGCCTCCGAGTCGTTCCATCTCACCAATCCTACTCGTCTCGTACTTTTCGGGGATGTACACGTGTGGAGTGATGCCGAAGAACCGTGATAGGTATACTACACTCGCACCATAGTTACCGCAACTGGCAACTACGATTGTATCCATTCCCTTCTTTTTTGCGTGCTCCAATACGCCAAAGCTTGCCCTATCCTTCATCGTCCCAGTTGGGTTACCAGCCTCAAACTTCACGAAAATGCGTTCAAAATCTAGTACTCGCTCAAGATTCCTGACCCTAGAAAAAAGCGTCTGCCCGATACCCAGCAACTGGCTCTCCCTTGACATGTTCACACCCGTTAAGGTGCCCGTAGAGGGCTGATGCAGGTATAAACCCTGTGAAAAGATTAGCTGACCAAGTGGAGCTTTTTCTGTCTACCAGCCATGAAGACAAGCTCATCGCCGGTCCACCAGGCGTCCTGCTCAAGGCTCATCCTGACCTCCTGGTTGTCCCACTCCGGTATCTCCTTTTTGGCATTGAGTTCAATCGCGTAGCATGTGTCCGGGTAGAGCGGGTAGTCACCCCTTCCGGGGACTCCGTCTTGCTGGTCCCATAATCCGATGGTGGGGCCAGCTGCGTGGCCATGTACCCCCAATGGGTGGGTGTATATCTGGGGCTTCAAACCCGCCTCCCATCCATTGTCCAGTGCCTCCTTGAGAATCTCATTACCGGTTCGTCCGTTCTTCATCGCCTGTGCGTGGAAGTCCTGAACCATGTTCGCTTCCTTCAGTGCGTCCTTCAACCCCTGCGGCGCATCTGTTTCTCCCTGCTTCAAGACGTACGCGTTCTGCTGGACATCAGTCGCCAAGCCGAGGTAATAGAAGCCGACATCGCAGTGGAGCAAGTCACCCCTATGGACTACCCTTGTCCGCTCGTTGTCCTGGTAACTGTCCCCATTCCCCTGCCTGTCAACTGTGGCTGGGAACCACATCTCCACGCCAAGGTCTAGCATCTTCTGGCGCATCCACCACTGGACATCATCCACCGTGGTAACACCTGGGGTGATAACCTTGCTGCTGAAAGCCTCCTGTATGATTGCGTGGGTTATCTCGCAGAGCATGGGGTATGCTTCAAGCTCCTCCTTGCTACGAGTTTCAAGCCACCTGATGCACAGTTTTTCCGCTGGTACCAGCTTCTCGGATAACTCGCCCAGTGCATCTACCAGCAGCGTGTACTCGCCGTGAGTCAAACCATCCCCGAAGGCGGACGTGTTCGAGACGTTGATGCCTATCTTCTCCGGGTTCTTTTCCCTGATTATCCGTGCCAAGCACTCGTACTGCTCCTCCTCGTCAGGGTTCCATACACCCTTGTAGAAGTCACCGAAACCATAACGATAAACCGCTGACCTGTCCACCCCATCTTCTGTTCTGCTGAAAACTAGTATTGTTCGTCTCCTCGCGTAGAGATTGGGCTCTGGTAGCAGACTCATGATTACAGGGTCCTCGTTGTACTCACGGGCGATAACCAGCCACATATCGACGCCTGCCTCGTCCATCATCCCGGGGAGAAGCTTCTCCAGCTTGTTCATCAACCAGCCATTGTACACCGTCATCCTGTCTCTGAGGGGCAATATTTTCTGCCTGTAACTGTCAGCACCAGGGTTCGTGTGGTGCGGGAAAAGATAATCACTCATAACCGTATAGGATGTTTATCCGGCATTAAAATTAACCACTCAACGTTTTTACCCCTATACTTTACATAAGATGGATACCGTTTCACCGTATGGAACTCAAGAAGGCGAAAATCATCTACTACTCACCAACCGGAACCGGAAAGAAGACAGTCGAGGCTATTGCTAAAGGAACTGGTCTCGATGTCGATCCGATCGATCTAACAATGCCCGACTCAGTTGGAAAGGAGTACAAGGTAGCAGCAGACGAGCTCGCTATCATCGCGGCTCCAGTGTACAGTGGAAGGATACCTGGAGTAGGCGTTGACCGCATCAAGCAGGTAAAGGCAGATGGGGCACCATCCGTCCTAGTTGCCGTCTACGGTAACAGGGCATTCGACGATGCCCTAGTCGAGCTCCAGGACATCACCGAGGAGCTAGGATTCAAGACAGCTGCAGGTTCCGCGTTCATCGGACAGCACAGCTTCGACTCCAAAGAAACACCCATCGCAACAGGCAGGCCAGACGCAGAGGACGTGAAGAAGGCTGAGGCGTTCGGTGCAAAAGTGATGGAGAAACTCGCAGGACTAACAGAAATTCCCGAGATGGAGCTACCAGGAAACAGACCCTACAAGGAAGTTGGAGGAGGAGACCCCAGAAGCCCCGAGACCAACCCCGAGACATGTATCCTCTGTGGAATGTGTGCCAAGGTATGTCCAACCGGGTGCGTTGAGGTCACCGACAAGGTAACTACCGTTAAAGAAGACTGTACAGCTTGTACTGCTTGTGTTCAGGACTGTCCAACCGGTGCAAGATACTGGGCACACGAGGGAATCCTCGGTGCAGCCAAGTGGCTCTCAACTAATTATGGTGCTAGACTAGAGCCTGAGACCTTCCTCTAATCCTTTTTATCAACAATTTTTCCAGACGTAACGATAACCACGTTACTGGACTCTATCTTTACCTCGATGTGCTTGCTGTCCAGCTTGTAGAAGCTCTTTACCTCGTCTGGAAGCACTATCTTGAGGTTATCACCCTCACGGGTCACAGGGGCACGGTTACGGAAACTTGCCTTGCGCTCCCACTTCTCGTTAAAAACACCTGAGACTCCTATTGTCTCCGAGTCCAACGCATAAACTATCGCGTTGCTACCCCACTTTTGTGAGCCCAGCTCCTCCATTGACACCGTGATCTCGTCACCAACATTAGAACTGTCAGGAAAAACCAGGTTCACCCTGCGGCCATCCCGCTCAACGAGCCTCAGATGCGCTTCATTTCCGCGTATAAGCCTCTTGACCGAGCCGTCAACCCTGCCGATGCTCCAACCAAGCTTTCTCGAAAGCTCGTACATAGAAAGACCTGGGTGCGCGTTAACAGTATCCCTCAACTCCTCGTCTGTGAGAGCACTACGTGACTGCTTAGCCATTCGGCGTACGTCACCTGTAACCCATATAAGATTTCAGTAGAACGAATCCAATATCACTGATATAGACTAACAATCGATTTTTCGTCATACTATAAAGTAAAAAGAGCTTACATCCAACGTTATTTGGGTTCGATATGAGCAAGAGATACCGTTTTAACAACATACTCAATGTCCGGTACGAGCAGTTCGAGAAACTACCAAAGGAGTTGATGAGTGACCCCGAGGCGGTGTTCCTATGGGGAGACGAGTACTGGCAGCATGTCCCCAAGTTCGTTCTAGACTATCTTGACGAGGTGGCGAACAGCTACGACCTCAACACAAGGACTAACTCGGAGGCGAAGCGAAACTGATATGCACCCGATTACAGGGACGCGATAGCCGAGAAACTGTTGAAAGAGGACGGTATCAAGGTTGAAAACCCGACCAAGGAGATCGGTACCTGCCATGGTGCAGCTGACGGCTTCGCGTGCATCGCTGGGATATTCCTAGAACCCGGCGACGAGGTCCTAGTAGTTGATCCACAATTCACGTTCGCTTGGGGGCTCCCGGACCTGCACCGTGCAAAGACGATCTCGGTCCCAATCGCTGAGGAGAACAACTGGAACATAGCAGAGGAGGATATACCCGACATCCTTGAGCCCAAGATCAACGAGAAGACCAAGATGATGATCATGTGCATGCCAGGCAACCCAACTGGCACTGTGTTCAGCCATGGTACAACCAAGGCGATAGGAGATATCTTGAGTGAACACGAGATAATCTACCTGGAAGACTCGGTGTACGAGCGCAGGATCTACGATGGAATCAAGTTCACTTCAATGGGCTCGATTCCCTCGATGAAGGATTACGCTGTCTGCGTCAGAGGGTTCAGCAAGATATACAATGTCAGACCCTTCAGGACCGGATATATTCATGCAAACCCTGAGATAATCGACAAGGTTTGGCGCTGGCACATGCTGGGCGGGATCGACCCATCTAGCATCTACATGAGAGTACTGGCAAAATGCCTACGGAAGGAAATGAGCGAGCCTCTCCCACCAAAATGGCACCAGGACTACAAGCAGGAATGGGACGTGATGCGGAAATGGACCTATGAGGCAATAAACGATAATCCATACCTTAGCTGCGCGATGCCCCAAGCCGGAACATTCCATTTCGTTAACACCTCCAAGCTTGGACCAAGCGATGAGGTGTTCGCAATTCTTAGAGACAAGTATAAGGTCCTATTGACCCCTGGAACCTGGTATGGCCCAAGGGGAGAAGGGTACATGAGGCTATGCTACGCTGCCAACCTTCCAGAGGACACAAAGAACGGTGTAAACAGGTTCTTGGATGCAGTTAACAAGATTGGGAAGAAAAAGGGGATAAAAAAGTAAGGTTAGGCTCCCCAAACCTTCTTGAACAGCTTCATAAAGTTCAGGCCCAAGATCTTCTTGATCTCCTGATCGCTGTAACCCCTAGAAACCAGGCCCATCGTGAAGATGTGCATGTTCTCCATGAACCCATAGCCCCAGTCCTTGTCCATCGGTGTAAAGTAGTCCACATCGATCCTGCCCGGGTTCTTGTACATGAAAGCCGCGCGCATAACTGTGTTGGGGAACTCTAGGTCGCTACCGAACCCTGTGTGGTCGACACCGACGATGTCAACTGTCTCGTCCAGCTGGTCCATCAAGTCGTCTGTCAGTGTGCTTGGACCTGCCTTCTTGGCGAAGAACGGAGTTACCCCTATGATTCCACCCTTCTCGGCGCATGCCTGCATCATGTCGTCTGGCTTTCCTCTTTGCTTGCTGTACTTTACAAAGTCACCCCAGAGGCTTGTGCTCCTATTTGCCCACTCGGCGTATCCACCTACTTTCTTTGGTGCGCTTCGTCGTGGGATGATGTGTGTGAAGCTGACTGGTGCCTTGCTCTGCTCGATGGCGTCCCAGCATGTCTGGTCGCCGGTGTGGCTTAGGTCGATGAGTATGCCCAGCTTGTTCATTCGCTCGACTACGGCTTCCCCGAACCATGATAGGCCGCTGTCCTTCTTCTCCCTGCAGCCGTCTCCTACCTCGTTTTTCCAGTTGTAGGTTAGCTGCATCGCCCTAAGGCCATGATTGTAAGCTACGTCGAGGAAGTCTACGTCCCTCTCCAGGAACATGCTGTCCTGCGGTCCGTACATGATGCCGTGTTTGCCCTCCTTCTTGGCTTTCTCGATGTCCGTGGATTTTCTGACCTTGATAACTTTGGCACTGTTCTTGTCTGCCCAGTGGTTGTGCTCGATCATCTCCTAGAGTGCCTCGGCGAACCTGCGCTGCATTCCTACGGTGAGGTTGCTGGCGGTCAAGCCACCTGCCATCACGTCTTTGAGCCACATGTCCTCTGTGACGTACTCGATGACGCTTACGATGCTACTGTCGATAACGATGCTCTCCTTGTGGAGCGCCATGGCGTGTTCTTTCTCGTCTTTACTTAGGTCGAGATAACTTCTACCCATAAATATCCCTTGAACCAAGGCTGATTAGATATAAAAAATGGTTTGATTCAGCGTTTCTTGGCTCTTTTCATGAGAAAATCCGGTAAATCATCGATGGACTCGACGATGTTGAGGCTTAGGTTGTGTTTTTCCATGGTCTTTCTTGCCTTTGAGTCGAAATCATCTAGGTTTTCCAGTGTTGACCCATCCAGTGGAATCAGATCAGGGTATCCCTTCTCCTTGTATGTTTGATGTATCTCACTGTAGAGATTGAACTCATTATAGCTGCACCCGTTCAATCCCATTGACAACAAGGAGTTAAACTCTGTCTGGATCAACGCAGCAGCATGGCTTGCCGCTACTGGTCGTTCCTGACCGATGTATTTCCTTACCTTGAGCATGTACTCGTGGATGCCTGGATAGTAATCCTTGAACTCTTTCTCGATTCCAGTCGGCTCAGCGGTACTTTTCTGAGCCTTAAACAATATTTCCCTCGTTTCGTATGCTAGCTTTTCAGTAATCTCAGCGATCCTCGAAACATCAGTTGAGGTGATTATCTCCTGCGCGCGCTCTTCTTCTCGGGCGACATCAGGTCCCTACATTCGTCTTTGAGAGCGATGAACCTGTCAAGGTCTTCCTGACTCCTGCTATACAGGACCTTGGTGTTCAGGAGTAGTCCGGCTGATACTGCCCAGTGTTCCTCTCCAGATGCCATGCGTCCCAATCTTTCCCACGAGATGGGCCAGAACTCGAATGGGCGTCCCTCCAAGATGAAGCTGTGGTAGATGTTTCTGGTGGACTTGATGTCGTCTGGTACGTAGAAGATGTCAAGGTCCGATGAGGGGTTAGCTTTTCCTGTGGCGTATGATCCATAGTAGGCAATGATACCGATCTTTCCGGGATGCTCATGGTTGGTGTGTTTGATGAGCTCGTCCGCGACCTTGAAAACATCAGTCATGGGTGCCGTTACGGTCGTCTATGTAATAAAAATGGGGGTTAGGCTCCCCAGACCTGCTTGAAGATCTTGACCCAGTTCTCGCCCAGAATCTTCTTTGCCTCGGCATCGCTGTAGCCTCTAGCAACCAGTCCTTTGGTTAGGTTGGGTGTGTGCTCCAGCCACCCGTATCCCCAGTCCTTTGGCATAGCCGTGTGGTAGGTTACATCGATTCTCTCAGGATATTTCCAGATGTACGCTGCCCTTGTGACGCTATTCCTGTAATCCAAGTCACTACCATACGCTACGTGGTCCACTCCAACTAGATCAACACAATAATCAATCTGGTCCATTAGGTCGTCTGTGTATGTGCTTGGACCCGCTTTCTTCGCGAAGAATGGTGTTACGCCAACCATTCCGCCCTTCTCGGCACATGCTTTGAGTGCCTCGTTGGTCTTCCCCCTCTCAAGTGCGATCTTGACAAACCTTTCAGCGCCAGACCACTCAGCGTACTTGCTGATGCTCGTTGGGGTGGTTTCCCTTGGGCAGACATGTGTAAAGCTTACTGGGTCTTTACTGTGCTCGATTGCTTCGAGTGAAGAGTTGTCTCCTACGTGGCTCAGGTCAATCAGCATGCCCCTTTTGTTCATGCCTTCAACTAGGTCGAACCCAAACTTGCTAAGGCCACCGTCTCGTGCCTCCCAGCATCCGTCCGCGGCGTTGTTTCTCCAACTATAGCTGAGCTGGATGATCCTGATCCCCATCATGTGAGCTACGTCTAGGAACCGGGTTTTTCCTTCTAGGAACTGGCTGTCTTGTGGTCCAAGGATAATCCCTGTTTTTCCCTCTTTCTTTGCCCGGATAATGTCCTCCGCTGTTCTGATGATTAGGGTTTTCTCGTGTTTCTTTTCTGCCCAGTCGTTGTAACGGGCTAGCTCTGCTAGGGCTTCCCCCATGTTGTGCTGCATACACACTGTTGCGTTGCTAGCAGTTACGCCTCCTTTGAGGAGGTCGTCCAGCATAAGGTCCTCGCCGACGTACTCGATGAACCCGACGGTGCTGGCATCAATAATGATGCTCTCCTTGTGCAGAGCCATCGCGTGATCCAGCTCGTCCTTTGATAAATCCAGGTAGCTTCTTGACAAAGTAATCGAGGATACACTGTACGATGGGTATAATATTGTTGTCAAGGTCAAAGGCAAATCTAACACAGTTGACTCGATTTCTAAGTAACCTATAAAATGGAGACCGTGATTCTGTTCGTTGATATGGAGCCCACGATTGGTCAGCTTGAACAGTTTTCCCTCATTGGTTACATCTCTGTTGTGGACAAGACCAACACCGAGGAAGAGGAGAACATCACAGGGGAGCTGATTGAGAAGCTGATGGCTCAGTGGGAGAACGTTCCAGGAATACAGGACGAGTGCTTGTACATGATGTGGACCTGGGATAACGCGATTGATGGCTCTGATGAGGAGGAGATGTTCATCGGTTTCAGGGTCAACGACGAGTCGGAGGCTCCTGATGATATGGTCAAGAAGACCATGCCAACTGGAGGCTACGCGGTATACAGCATGAACCCAGCTGACCTTGACCCGGATATGTGGGACGGACTTTACAAGAAACTGTTCGAGAAGGGCTCGGGTCTTGAGGAGGCCGCTCCTTTCATGCTTCAACGACACATCAGCGAAGCACAGGTTGATATCTATATCCCGGTCAAGGAAGCCGAGAAGAAGGCCGAATAGACCAACCTCGTCAACTTTACCGAGATTTTAACCACTTAACTTAGCCTTGCTCTTCCAGTCTCCTCTTGTGTTCCTCGGTCGCTTTACTCAGTTTCTCCAAGTCTGTTACGAGATCAATCGCCGTGTAGGCGAGTCCTTTTGCTCCGATGATCATAGCTTCATGAGCGTGGGGTGTACAGGTCATTTCCGTTCCTCCGGGACTGTGAAGGATGACGTCACCAATGTTAATGTACGCGCTGAGAGCTGGCATCACTTGACTGATGTTGCCAAAATCAGTTGATGCTCCACTTCTTTTAGGTACAACCTCCTCGGGGTACTCGACACCCTCCAACCCAACATTGAGTCTGAAAAGGTCGCTTAGCACCTTGTTTGGTATCTTGTTTGCGTATGTGTTCGCCACCTGGGTAACCTTGCTCTTGGCACCAGTAGCCAGCTCCGCGCCTTTCACGATGTCCTTGACCTTCCTGTATGTCTCCTCAAGCATTGGCATTGTTGGTGCTCTGACGTAGAGGTGAGCAGAGGCATAATCAGGAATCGTATTTGGTGCGTCGCCCCCGTGTTTGATGATACCGTGTACCCTGATGTCCCTATTGAGGTGCTGTCGAAGGGCGTTGATACCTTGGAACGTGAGGATGATTCCCTCAAGGGCATTGACTCCCTTCTCTGGTGCCGCCCCGGCGTGGCTGCTCTTGCCGTGGAACTCTACAAGGAAGCTCTCGCGGGCGTTGGTGGTGCCATAACTGCCCCATGAGGGTCCACCGTGGATCATAATGGAGACATCAACCTCCTTGATCTCCTCAAGCATCACAACTTTTCCTCCTGCGTTCTGGACAACACCCTCCTCCGCAGGAGTACCAAACACAATCACTGATGCACTTAGATCTTCAACCATCTCTGCGAGTCCAACAGCTGCCCCAAGTGCAGATCCAGCGATCAGGTTGTGACCACAAGCGTGACCTATCCCAGGTAAAGCATCGTATTCGGCTAGAATCCCTATTTTCGGAGTCCCTGATCCTTTTCTGGCGATGAAAGCTGTCTCCATCTCCGCCACTCCTAGCTCAACCTCGTACCCGTGCTTTTCCAGCTCTGATACTAGAAGCTTTGACGCGTTGTACTCCATGTGACCCAGTTCTGGGTCAGCGTGTATCTTCTCGCTTACATCGATGAGAGAATCCCTGTACTCGTCGATCCGTTTTCCCGCGGATTCCTTGTAATTCATACCTGAAAGGGCATTGAACTAAGATATAACCTGCTCCAATTAAAAAAAAGAGGTTAATGCTCCTTAAAGTGGGGCATAACCTCATGTCCGAATAAGTTGATGGACTCCTTCTTGTTTGGTCCCAGAGGCGACCCAGTGATGAAGTGAGTTATCCCTGTCTTGAACAGTTCATCGATTTTCTCGACACACTCATCCGGGTTACCACATATCGAGAAAGCCTCAATCATATCAGTGTCAACAGCACCGAACGCCTCGCCCCAGTTACGCTCCGAAAGACCTTTCCTAATCTTCTCGGCGCTTTCAACCGGTATCTCATGTCTCTCAAGTATCACTGATGGACTTCCGGCTACAATATAGGCTACAACAGGTACCACACTCTTCATCGCGCTCTTCTTGTCAGAGGCAACAGAGAAAGATGTGTACGCGGCGACATCAACCTCCTTTATCGATTTTCCCGCCTTTTGAGCTCCTTTCTCGATAAGCGTGACCGCTCTCTCGATGTCACGTGGGTGGCTCGCGTTGATCAGTGCACCATCACCCATCGATCCAGCGAGTTGAAGCATTTTCGGTCCTTGCGCGCCGATATAGATGGGCACCTCGCCCTTGATCTTGAAGTTGAAACGTGCGCCGGGCGATGTGCTGAACATCTTGCCCTGGTAACCGGTTTTCTCCCTTGCTATCTGACCTCTGATGAGGTTGACGCTCTCCTTTATCGCTCTCAACGGGGCTTTCATCTTCTTACCAAGCATCTCAAGAGTAGTCTTGTCACCAGCACCAATACCACAGATCACTCTTCCTGGCGCAACCTCGTTAAGTGAGGCAACGCTCTGAGCGGTGTAAACCGGGTGAATAAGGTACGGGTTGGTGACTCCCGGACCAAGTTTAATGTGGTCCGTATAGTTGGCGATGAATGAGAGGCTGACATACACGTTCCTGTTGTTGAAATGATCGGTTATCCAGATGCTGTCATAACCCAGCTTCTCGGCCTGCATCGAGTAAAACGTTGTCTTCCAAAACAGCTCCATCGGAACGAACTCGATTCCAAAACTCTTCATCCAATCACCTAAACTGGTTGAAGAGTGAGCCTAAGCTCCTTCAGATCGAAGTTGTCGATTACCTTGAGGGTCTTGTCAGGGTCAGCCTCGAATGTAGCTCTTAGCAGGTTGGTTAACCCTGCCTCACTGTCAAGCTGGTCCCGCTGCCAGTAGTGTAGGATAGTCTTCGCCAGCGAAGGCGGGACTCCAATGTTCTCGTCTCCCTCAAGGAGGATATCGATTAAGTTCTCGGATAAGGGTCCCCTCATGGTCTTAGGGACCTGCAATACAAACTCCTTGTAGTTCATGTTGATCAGTTATGCCAAAACATGCCCTCGTATTATGAATGTCTGAGCAAGCCAAAAAACGGAATCCGTACCACTTAGTTCGAAAATAGCTTTATTCCTTTAAATAATCCGAACAAATCCGTACTGAAAACGAGACGCATATATAGTATTTTAATCAACTCCAATTTATAAGAAGGCGTTGAAAGACATGTCTGAAACGTTTAAACACGTAGCCTTGAAAGACCTTCTTTTTACACGTAAAGATGTCACTGGACCTAATTGATCTAAAGATTATCAAATCCCTGAAAACGAATGCAAGGAAACCATACAGTACCGTTGCACGAGAGCTTGATCTCAGCGACGCCACTGTACGAAAGCGGGTGAACCGCATGGTTAAGGACGGCATAATAAAGCAGTTCAACCTCGTCATCGACTACCGAATGATCGGTAAGATAGTGAAGGCATTCATTGGTTTGCGCGTCGCACCGGAGAAACTAATGGATGTGGTAAGTCACCTTGAGGAGAACCCGGATGTGCAAGTCCTCTACCGCACAACTGGAAACGTTGAGCTATTCGCTGAGGTGGTGTTCAAGGACATGGAGGAGCTTAAAACATTCCTTGAAGAAGACCTGATCCTGGATGGAATAATCTATACAGAGGTTACCGTTGTGATTGGCCCGTACAAGCGGTGCCCCAGCACCGGACTCTAACTAGGTCTAAGAACGATCATCTCGCCGCTCCTGACTTGATGCACCTGGAACACCACCCCGAACAGGCTCTCAAGGAAGCCCTTCAAGAAGATCACCGGCACCCCAAGATACTCAACCTTTACCTCCTCCCCATCACGAGTGAACTTGCCCCAGCCATAGTTCTCCAGCTCGTTTAAGACCACGCCCCAGTTGTCCACCCTTGACAGGTCCAGCTCTGGATCAACCGAGTAGAACACCTTCCTGTTGAGAGCGGTTGCTCTGGCTACGGCGTAGAGCTTTGAGCTTTGCATAGTGCTCAACACGTCATTGAACAGGCCATGCCCAACGATGAGCAGCCTCTCCGAGCCATTCTGATACACATAAGGCAGCCAAGTGTGCATGTTTAGCTTCTTGAATATACGTAGAGCAGCCAGCGCCGCTTCTTCCCCACTGCCGATGTGCTTGATGCCCACAAGGAAGTTGAGGTATCTCCGGAGGTCCTCGTCAAGCTCGATGGAAAGGTTGGACTGCATGTCAGTTAAACCCTATTTTACTGGTTATATAAGTAAAAGAGGGCGTTTAGCCTGCTTTTTCTATTTTATACCCGTTTTTAGGGATAGTATTATAGCCAACGAAAGAAAAACATCTATACGCTATCCATCAATTATATAAACGGAAGCCCGGAGGACACAAACGTGAGCGGATTGCTAGACAGACTCGTAGGAAAGAACGGCGAGGAGAACGCCACCAAGCACATCCAGTATATCAAGGCCATACCGCTCCGTGCATATGAGGACATCGACATCATAAAGGCCGAGGTCCGCGCCGGCAACATCGTTATCTGTAACGTCGCCCCCCTCGCCAAGACCAATATCGAGGACGTGAAGCGGGGCATCAACGAGCTCAACGAGTACGCGAGACTCACCGACGGTGACATCGCCCGTCTCGGTGAGGAAAGGGTCATTATAACCCCGAAAAACGTTGAGATTTGGAGAAACAAGGACTAGGCTAGGCTTACTGTATCCAGTAGCCTTGGACTGTATCCACGTACACCACGCAGCTTGCTTATGCTACGGGCTAGGTTGTCACACTTGGACTCCTCGCCGTGGACCACGAACACCTTCCTCGGTGTTGGCTTGAGCCTTCTCACATAGTTCATGAGCTGCCTTCTGTCGCTGTGACCGCTAAATCCGTGCACTGTGTGTGTGCTTAACGCGATGTTGATGATCTCCATCTTACCGTCGTTACCGTAGAGCTGGGCTGAGCCCATTCCCGCCTGCACCCTATTGCCCATGGTGCCTGAGACCTGGTACGAGACGAAGATGATTCCGTTGTTATCATCCGGTGCAAGGCGCTTAAAGTACTCCAAGACCGGGCCACCCTCCATCATTCCGGCAGTCGCCATGATGATGCATGGACCACCCTCCACGATCTCGTCCCTCATGTCGTGCTGCTTGACGACCGTGAAGTAGTCTGACTCGAATGGGTTGATGCCCTCTTTGAGAATCTGGTCACGAACCTCGTGGCTGAGGTAGTCGGGGTACGCAGTGTGGATTCCAGTTGCCTCGCTGATCATGCCCTCGATGTACACAGGAACCTGTAGCAGGTCGCCTTTGTTCATGTACTTGTTGATGACCATGAGAATCTCCTGTGCCCTGCCGACGGCTGGCACTGGTATCAGTACCTTGCCTTTCTGCAGTATCTTGTTACACAGGTCTACGAACATGGACTCGGTCTCCTCCCTGCTTGGGGTGAAGTTGTCGGGTCCACCATAGGTTGACTCCATGATCAGCGTCTCGACTCTTGGGAAGTAGCTGCTAGCTGGCTGCAGTAGCGCGGTTGGACCATACTTGAAGTCGCCAGTGTAAACCACGTTGTGCAGGCCTTTACCGATGTGCAGGTGGGCCATGGATGAGCCTAGTATGTGCCCTGCGTTGTGGAGTGTAAGACGTACGTCCGGTGAGACATCGGTCACCTCGCCGTATCCCAGCGGGATAGTGTGCAGGATGACCTCCGAGATGTCCTCGGGGCTGTACGGTGGTGCCTTGCCCTCCTTCCTTGTGACGTCGATATAGTCGCTCTGAAGTAGGGTCATTACGCTTGATGTTGGCTCGCTGCAGTAAACCGGGCCATTGTACCCGTACTTGTACAGGTATGGCAGGAAGCCGCAGTGGTCAAGGTGGGCGTGAGTGATTACAACAGCGTCCAGCCTGCTCAAGTCGAACTCCTCGACGTCAAGCCTTGGGAACGTGCTGATGCTGCTCCTGCTACCCGGGTTGACGCCACAGTCCATGAGTATCTCGCTTTCACGTGTCTTGATTAGGATAGCAGACCTTCCTACTTGCCTCGCGCTGCCGAGGAACGTTACTCTGACATCGCCTGACTGCTGGTAGATGGGTCTGAAGATGGCTTCCCCAGTCTCCCTGAGAACTTTTTCCCTTTCCTTGCTCTTGCTGTAAAGGAATCCCCTGATCTGCCTGATGGTCATTGAGGGGATTGGTGGGCTTCGCTTGAAGTTTGGGCTCCAGTGGGTCTTCTTGACGATCTCTACAACGTTCGCGCCGTTCTTACCGATTCCGACACCAGGCTTCTCGACCTCAAGCACGACCTCCCCTAACGCTGGGTCGAAGTATGCCTGAACAAGTCCAGCGTCAGTAAGGATGTCGCGTATAATGTCCTCTGCCTGAATCTCCCCCATCCTGACGGCTGGGTCGCTCCTGATTACGATGCGCTTCTTGATGATGCCGGCTATCTCGCCGACGATGTGACTGTTCTCCTGGAGGAACTCGGGTTTCTGGCAGTATATTGCCAGGCGTGGGCCCTCGAACTCGATACGGGTGATGCCTACCTGCGCCGGTATCTTGTCCAGTATGGCTTGCCTGATCTCGCTGTAGGTTAGACCCTGACTGTTCTGCATTTGTATCAAAACTCAGCTATTCAAAATAGTCTTCTTCTCTTCTGGGGAGAGCTCCCTGAACCCATCATCGTTGATGATGGCTACGTCGAAGCTGTCGCCGCTAGCTACATCACGCTTCATAGCTGAGTCAACGGCCTTGACAACTACTTTTAGCATATCATCCACGGAACAGTCCTCTTTGAACTGGGACTCTAACACACCGTACGCGTAGGGTGAACCGGAACCAGTGGAAACCATCTTCTCCTCCAGCATGCTGCCGTATGGGTCAAGGTTGTACACATGTGGACCGGTCTCATCATATCCTCCGATGATTGCCTGAAGTGGCAGAGGTGCCCCGACCTCCCTGTTGCTGAAGAGAATGCTCTGAACCAGCCTAGCCGCGCTTGAGACCGGCATGCGCCTGTTCTTCTCCAGCTCGTAGAGGCTTGCGTTTACCTTTAGAATCTCAACGACCTTCTGGGCGGCTGCGACGCCGCCAGCGATGGTCATAGCGAGGTTTTCCGTGATCTGGTATACCTTCTTCGCGCGCTTACTTGCGATAAAGTTGCCCATGGTGGCACGTGTATCTGTGCCTAGTATTACTCCATCTTTGCAGACGACACCGACCGTTGTGGTGCCTTTAAGGATTCCCTGTTCCTTTGACATTGATTAATCTCCTAGAATAATTAGAGAGGTATATCCTTTGAAGGAAAGACCAAGTACCCTATAAAGGTCACTTTTTTAAAAACGTTGCCTAAGACGCAAACATATTTGTAGTCCATAACATGAATACGTGGTATAACGTCAAGGTATGACTACGGATTTGTCCGACGAAGATAACCATAGAATTCATCGTATAAACCTTCCAAGGATTGTACTTGTCGGGGAGAATGTTCTAGTTAAAACCCCTGATATCTGCCACGAGCAGCAGTACACTAGGGCTCTGGTGGTGACAGGAGAGTCAACATATGGTATTGCCGGTGAACGTGTTCTGGGGCTACTTTCTGAGCATGGGATACAGGGCAACTACGTACTTGTTTCCGATGCCACTCGGGAAACCATTGATCAGGTAAAGTCCAGGGTCAAGGGCTACAACAGTGATGTTGTTCTGGGTGTCGGTGGCGGCAGGAACATCGATGTAGCTAAGGTTGCCTCGTTTGAGACTGGTAAATCCTTCATCAGTGTACCTACAGTAGCTTCTCACGATGGAATAGCCAGTAATCTTGCATCAGTCAAGGGTTCTGATAGACCATACACGGTAAACGCGGCTTCACCAATCGCAGTAATCATGGACAGCAAGATAGTCGCTGAGTCGCCTTACCGTTTCACGGCTTCTGGTTGTGGCGACATGATATGCAAAGCCGTTGAGGTGCGTGACTGGAGGCTAGCCCACCGCGAGAGGAATGACTATTATGGTGGATACGCAGCGAGCCTCAGCCTAATGAGCAGCCAGCACGTCATGGAGCGGGCGCAGATCATCCACGAGAAGACACAGGAAGGCATAAGGACCCTGCTTGAGGCGTTGGTTAGTTGTGGCGTAGCCATGAGCATCGCGGGGAGCAGCAAACCCGTCAGTGGCTCAAGCCACCTCTTCAGCCACAGCCTCGACCAGATAGCTGAGAAACATGCCCTTCACGGTGAGCAGTGTGGTGTTGGCAGTATCATGATGGCGCGGCTCCACGGGTTGAACTGGGAGGCGATACGTGACAGCCTGAAAACCATCGGTGCACCGATCACAGCTGATGAACTTGGCGTGAGTAAGGACGAGGTTATTGAAGCCTTAACTATGGCACAGTCTATCCGTCCTAACCGTTACACGATCCTCAGCAAGCACAAGCTGGATAGGAAGCGTGCTACCGAGCTAGCAGAGTCCACTGGTGTGATCTAGTAGGGCTCCCATTCCTCTTTTACCAGGTTGTACTTCCAGCGCCTCTCACCTTCCTTGAATGACTTGTAGAAATCGTAGAGACGTTCAGTCATCGATATGGCTGCTTGAACCTCGTACATGTCGTGGGTGAGGTTCCTTGAGTGTTTTAGCATCTCCTTTACACCGGGGCACCCTGAGATGAAGCGTAACCCGTGCTCCCCTACCTTTACGGGGAAGCTCCTGCACATGGTTGGGCGTTTTTCGTATACACGGCACTTGTTATCGACAAGGTTGATGCAAACGTTCCCGGTGTGCTGGTAAGTGAAAACCTCGGAAACCGAGTTTACCCCCTTACCCAAGTAGGGTCTGATGGTGTCCTCGAGGAACAAGTGTGTCTCCTCGGGGAACAAGGTTAGCCCGGTTGTCTCATCACCCTTCCTCAAGTTGCTGCAGCACCTGCCGCATTGTATGCACTCGTTCATTCCGGTCCCCGATTACCTATGGTTTGGCACTGTGGCTTTTAGGGTTATATTCGTTCGAGCTTGAAAACAACCAGCTTTCTCCCGTCGGTGCAGCTACTGTAGGTTACGCCATCCTTCCCTATCCAAGGGTAGTTCCCGCCCCTCATCAGGTGGATGATATCCCTGAATATATCGTTGAAAGCCCAGCTACAGAAGCCATCAGGAAGCTGTTCACCGCTACATACTCGTTGCCTTCCTTGATCCTACACGGGGAAGGAATCTTCTCTAGCTCATCCGGAAGAGGGTTGAACAGCTCATGTTTGTCGAACTGCCGCACGACTGTAATCTTGACGCTACTCATCTTCCACCCTCTCTATCTTGAATATAACAGGCGCCAACCCGTTCGTGCAGCTTACATAGTTTACCCTTTTCCCTTTGAGCCACCTCTCATAGTAGGGTGGTGAGTCATAGTGAAGGTCAGTCAAGTCCTTTTGGATATCAGCGTACGCCCAGTTACAGAATCCGTCCGGGCACTCGTGCGTTGTTGATGTGAACCGGTCCCCCACATCATGTTTCGGGCACGGACCCCTGCTTTCCTCAGGGAGATGCTCAGGGATACTTCCTTTGAAAATCTCGTCAGGTGTTAGGGTCTTGACGACGGTTATTCTGATAGTCATGAGAAATGGTTCCTTTCCTGCAATAAACGGTACGCATAGCCCATTAATAGCACTCTGTAAAGATGTGCCACATTTTTCAAGCATCAGTTTGTGGAAAAAAATTAATCTGCATCCTTTTTCATAGTCTTCATGAGTTGTCCGTGTCTTAGCTCAGATATCTCGTTCAAAACTGATGCTTTGGAGAAACTTGTATACGACCCTGAGTGGGTACTGGAGAACCAGGACGAGTTCTGGTCTAAGTTTCCCTCGCAGCAGTACACGGTTAGATGGGCTGAGCAGGTAAAGTACGAGATCGACTATGATTCGTGGAGGGAGACCATATCTGAGTGGAGCCGGACTCCACCAGATGTCCGTAGGACCATGGATTTCCTGAAGAACACTGAGAGGATCATTGAAGGGAGAAGTGTTTTCGTTGAGAAGGCGTTGCCTCACGCGTGCAAGTACCTGCCTGACAGCGCGGAGCTTGATATCGGTGTTCACTTCACGGCGTATATCCCGCCGAGGGCTTTTGCCATGGGCGAGATAGTCATCAACATGACCGCCACCTACTGGAACAACAACCCGGATAATATCCTCAACACCATGGTGCACGAGTTGTTCCACGTCGGGTACAGTTACTGCAGGGATCAGTGGACTGATGTAGAGGAAACGCCCTTCATGTCCATCCTTGAAAACATCCACAATGAAGGCGTGTGCACCTATGTTGCGTACAAGGCGCAGGATATTTTCCCGGCTCCCGATGAAAAGGACTTCCACATGCTCGATGACCCGGACGAAGTCAGGAAACACACCAACGTTGTTAGGGACATTTTCTCAAAGATCGGGGAACTCCCGGAAGAGGAACTGGATAAACTTTGCTGGGATGAGGGAGTCATCGGAAGAAGCTTCTACGTGGTAGGGGCCTACATGTGCAAGGTTATCGATGACAATGAAGGACCCGATGGGTTGAAGAGGACTCTACTCGAAGGACCACGTGAATTCCTGACGAGCTATAACAAGTACGCTAAAAATGCGATGAAAATACCCGAAAGTAACTAGTCCATTTGGGTGAATCATTTCTATTTTCATATAAAATCTGATTGGGTGGTCATTGCTCTAACTGCAAAGCGTAGAAAGCACTTCAGTTAACTAATCTTTAGTTAGAAGAAACCTCGACTATTTGTCAAGTAGCTAACATCAAGTGATCCTTTAGGATGACTTCGTATGTTATCTCAATTAAAGCCCTCCCCGTAGGAATCCAATTTAGTATATAAGTCCTAATAGGGCGAGGTTTAAAATGACTCTAGATAATAAAACCCTAATTTAAATTATCTAAGAAAAAACCATATAATAAAAGAACGTGAAATAAAAAAAACAAATGTGTGACCTAAATTTAGAAAATTCAAAAACGCAAATCCATATGTATCTTTTATCATCATGATGACAAATATGAAAATGTAAATTATAATAGTATACGTGTAGTATAGGTCAGTTAAATTATCTTTACTATTTTGGTTTTTTAAGATGGCATTATTAAATATCAAATAAAAAGAATAAATAAAAATCGCTACTATTAAGAATACTGTATTTATCAGATTATTAGTAACGTTAGGGAGTGATCCAATTATCGTAAATGCTAATAGCATTATAATCTGGTTACATAAATTTGGTTTTTATCATTACATCCATCTCACACTTTCTTTATGGATTAGACTGAAACTAACACAAAGTTATAGAATTTTTATTTAAAACTCACCTATGTACTGTTTATAGAGCGAATAATGAAGATGAACAGGTATCTAGGTTTTTGCTCATAGCCTCTTGATTAGCTGTTTGGTGGCCTGATAAAAAAGCGTAGAAAGTACTTCAGTTAAATAATCTTTTTAAAAGCCACGGTGCTCATGAAAGTGAGATTCATACAGGTGACATTTGGTTGAGTACCGTCCAGTTAAAAGTATCAGAGGCAAAACAGCAGAGAGACGTAGGCAGAAGCATCGCAAGAATGGACTCCGAGACAATGAAGACCCTAGGTGTCACCGTAGGGGACGTAGTCCAGATAGAGGGAAAGAAACCGACAGCCGCGAAGGCTTGGCCCGCGTACCCCGAGGACCAGGGACTCGGATTAATCAGGATCGACGGCTTCATCAGGAAAAACTGTGGAGCCAGCATAAATGAGTTCGTCACAGTCAAGAAAGCGGAAGCAGAGTACGCCACACAGGTAAAACTCGCCCCAGTCGACATCAGGATCAGCGTTGACAACGACTTCATCAGGTTCGTAAAGGACAGGCTTGTAGACCGGCCTGCGACAAGGGGTGACACCCTTCTTATTATGATGCTGGGACACAGCGTACCATTCATGGTGGTCAACACCCGTCCCGGTGGCATCGTGAAGATTGCGCCGACAACCGAGATCACAATCATGAGCGAGCCCGTCCCAGAGCTTGAGATGCCCAGCAGAACCACCTACGAGGACATCGGTGGACTGGAGGAGGAGATCAAGCGAATCAGGGAGATGGTTGAGCTGCCGCTACGCCACCCCGAGATATTCCAGAGGCTGGGAATCGACCCACCGAAGGGAGTTCTACTACATGGGCCACCAGGCTGCGGTAAAACCCTGCTCGCTAGAGCGGTCGCCAACGAGTCCGAGGCAAACTTCTACGCCATCAACGGTCCCGAGATCATGAGCAAGTTCTACGGCGAGTCCGAGGCAAGGATGAGGAAGATGTTCGAGGACGCCGAGAAAAACGCCCCCAGCATCTTGTTCATCGACGAGATCGACGCCATCGCGCCCAAGAGGAGCGAGGTAACAGGCGAGGTCGAGCGAAGGGTCGTAGCCCAGCTACTCGCAAGTATGGACGGACTGAAAGGAAGAGGGCACATCATAGTTATTGGAGCCACCAACAGGCCAGACGCCATAGATGAGGCGTTGAGGAGGCCCGGTAGGTTCGACAGGGAGATCGAGATCGGCATCCCAGGCAGGGAAGGCAGGACCGAGATACTCCAAATCCACACACGAGGAATGCCTCTAGCCGAGGACGTCGAGATGAAGAAAGTCGCAAGCATAACCCACGGCTACACGGGCGCAGACCTTGAAGCACTCAGCAGAGAGGCAGCAATGAAGGCGCTAAGGCGCTACCTGCCCCAGATCAACCTTGAGGAGAAGCGCATCCCCCACGAGGTACTGGACGAGATGGAAGTCAACACCCAGGACATCAGAGACGCGTTCAGGGAGATCACCCCCACAGCGATGAGGGAAGTATACGTGGAGTCACCGGACATCCACTGGGACGCAGTAGGCGGACTGGAGGATGTCAAGGAGAAGCTCAAGGAGGCGGTGGAGTGGCCACTAAAGACCCCAGAGAGGTTCACACGACTGGGCATCAACCCGCCCAAGGGAATCATGCTACACGGCCCACCGGGCTGCGGTAAGACGCTACTTGCTAGAGTTGTAGCAACCGAGTCCGAAGCTAACTTCATCAGCGTCAGGGGACCCGAGATATTCAGCAAGTGGGTAGGCGAGTCCGAGAAAGCCATCCGTGAGATATTCAGAAAGGCCAGAATGGCAGCCCCAAGCATCATATTCTTCGACGAGTTCGACGCATTGGTGCCGGCGCGTGGAAGCGCAGCCGACAGCAGGGTGACCGAGAGAGTCATCAGCCAGCTACTAACAGAGATCGATGGACTGGTGAGCCTTGAGAACGTCGTGGTTATCGCGGCAACAAACAGGCCGGACATTATCGACCCCGCAGTACTCCGACCGGGCAGGTTTGATAGGCGAGTCTATGTGCCTCCTCCGGACCTTGAGGCGAGGGAGAAGATACTCTCAATCAAAACCGAGGAAATGCCATTAGACCCATCCGTGAACCTTGACTCGGTTGCACGTATGATGGACGGGTACAGTGGTGCCGACATAGACAGCGTTGTACGCGAGGCAGGACTAAATGCTCTCAGACGTGACCCAGAGTCAAAGATAGTCATACTTGCAGACTTTGACATAGCCATGGGCGAGATCGCGCCAAGCATCACACCCGAGATGGTGAACTGGTACGAGAACTCCCAGCAGAGGTTCAGGGAGTCAAGCAAGCCACCCATCGACATAGCGTAGTGAACAACAATGGACGAGAAACTGATACCATCAACGATAGTCGGGCTCCTCAAGCGAGCGGGGGCCCTCAAGTTCGACGACCTATTCAAGCGTACAAAGAAACAGCACAGCGGGTTCAGCGAGGACCACCTAAATTCCATGCTCATGAAGATGGAGATACAGGGCCTCGTGAAGGTGTACAGGCTCCCCAAGGGGAAGCGCCGCATCGAGTTAGCCTAGGGGATACCTATGGGTGTCCAGCTTGGAGACATCGTTGACGCGCGAAAGATCGCTATAAGCGACCTCTCCGGACAGATCGTTGCCTTCGACGGCAACAATATTCTTTATCAATTCTTATCTATCATCCGTGGCTCGGATGGTCAGCCATTAAGGGACAGGGAAGGCAGGATAACCAGCCACCTCAGCGGGTTGATGTACCGGAACAGCAACCTCATGGAGCAGGGCATCAAGATTGTGTACGTTTTCGATGGTAGACCACACCAGTTCAAACGGGCAGTCCTTGAGAAGCGCCGTGAGGTACGCAAGAAAGCCAAGGTATCCTACGAGAAGGCGGTAGCTGAAGGCGACGCAGTAAAAGCGAGGCGTTATGGTCAGCAGGCAGTCGTGGCGACAACAGACCTTATCGGGGATGCAAAGAGGCTGCTTGGATTGATGGGGTTGCCCGTGGTTCAAGCACCCGGTGAGGGAGAGGCACAGACAGCATATATGGCGTCAAAAGGTGATGTCTGGGCGGCGGCGAGTCAGGACTTTGACAGCCTCCTATACGGGGCACCTAGACACGTCAGAAACCTCTCCATCACAGGACGAAGGAAGCTGCCAAGGAAGAACGTTTACATCAAAATCGAGCCCGAGATGCTTGAGCTTGACAAGGTCAAACGTGACTTGGGGCTCAACCAGAGTCAGCTCATCGACCTTGGCATGCTGATTGGCACTGACTACAATCCGGATGGAATCAAGGGCATCGGACCCAAAACCGCGTTGAAGCTCATGAAGAAACATGGCAGCCTTGAGGAGTCACTACCCCACATCAAGAACGCGTCGTTCCCTCACCCAATCGAGGAGATAAAGGAGCTTTTCATTAATCCAAGGACAACCGATGAGTACAACCTCGAATGGAGTAAACCCGACGTAGCTGGGTTGATCGGATTCCTATGTGGTGAACACAATTTCAGTCAGCAGCGGGTTATGAGCGCCATTGAGAAGATGAAGGCAGGCATGGTTCCACGAGCTAAGAAGACTACTCTTGACAAGTTCTTTGGGTAATCAAAACCAGCATGTTATCCATATACATCCTCTAAGGGGATCGCATTTTGATCGATGTCACGCAGTGGGACTAGCCCATTTATCTAACCCCGTCGCCAATCAAGTTACATGAAACTTTTAGCGATCCAGTCGAGCCCGAACCTCGATGGACTGACAGCAGAGACAGCGAAACAGGTACTCAAAGGAGCAGAATCTGCTGGGCATGATGTTGAGCTAATCAACCTCAACGAGGAAGTAATCAAAAAGTGTAAAGCGTGCGACGGTGGCTGGGGACAGTGTCGAAGGGATGGAACCTGCATCCTGGTTGATGATTTCCAGAAAATCATGGACAAGATCATGGAGGCTGATGGGTTGGTCTTCACAACCCCTGTTTATTGGTGGGACATCAGCGAATCAGCAAAGACATTCCTCGACAGGATGAGAAGGGTAGAAACCCATCACGGGTTCAAACGATATGAAGGCAAACCCTACCTAGGAATATCATGCGCGGGAGGTAGCGGGAACGGCAGTGCAAGGGCTCTGTACCTTCTTGAAGAGTACCTGAAGAGAATAGGTTTCAAACTGTATGATTTGGTAACTATCACACAGGCTAACCGTGACCACAAGCTACCTATGCTTGAGGAAGCCGGCAAACGAATGCTGTAGTAATCTACCCAGCTCTATTTTCTCGATTTAAATACCACAATTCTTCTTTGGTATCTTTTAATATCCGATCACGTACTCTATCCGTATATGCCCATTGAAAATTACCTGTTACCAGAGGAGAAGATTCTTTTCTGGAGCGATTTTCAGGTAACATACAACGAGGCAAGGTACAAAGTCTACATCACCAACCTTCGGCTGCTTCTCTATAGCGAGAGCGGACTGGTGTTCAAGAAAGAAGACGTGATAACCGAGAACTGGCGACAGATCACTGGACTCCAGTTCACCGAGCAAGGAACCATCAACAAGCGTGGCATATTCAAGTTCAACAGCAACAAGGGCGAGGTACACCTTGAAGGCCCGGTCAACGGCATGAGAGGCTTGTTCAAGGCAATCCAGAAACAGACCCTCGATCCATACCCAAGCAACCCGTTTTCTGACCCAAAATACGAGTGAGTCTGGAAACCCTTTAAACCAACAGTTACCCACTTCCCTGAAATGGACAACATCAAGGGCGTATTCTTCGATCTCCATGGAACCCTGCTCCTCTCAGATGACATAGATGCAGCTTGGAGTAACTGGGCACACGCTTTCCACGAGGCGATGATGGAGAAAGGAGCTAAACTATCCTTTGATGAGTTCAAGGAACTGCTACAGAACCTGTTCGAGGGACCAGAGCCCGAGTTCTACGAGATGAACTTCACCCTCTTCATGAGACGTGTAAAGCAGCTCAGCGACACTTTGAAGCTAAATATACCCCTCAATGATATTCGCCCACTGGTAGACTCAATAATCCGGGTCTGGCACAATGGGATGTACTTTGACGAGGAGACGAAACCGGTTATTGAGAAGCTTTCAGAGAACTACAAGGTCGGTCTTGTAACAAACTGGGAGCACACGCCACGGATACACGAGCTGTTAAAGGAGCTGGACGCCGAGGAATTGTTCGACTGCGTCGTTGTCAGTGATGCTGTAGGTCACGCTAAGCCCGACCCCCATGTTTTCAAGCCAGCTTTCAATATAACCGCTGTTTTAGCCAAGGAATCACTATACGTCGGGGATATGGACGTCGATGTTGAAGCAGCCCTGAACGCCGGGATGAAACCCGTTCTAATCAAACGCGTTGATGCAAACGGAGATTGGGACCAGTTCAGTAAAAAAACGGACTGCAACTACACAATGGACCAAGTTATTGTTATCCAGAAACTATCCGAGATACTCGACGTACTCAACTGTTAAGAGAAGACTCTATAATCTCCCCATCCGCACATATCCCATCTTGGTCACCGACAGAGTACGTGTAAGCATCGCATCGGCAAGCGTTCTTGGATTATTAAAGTACAAACTTGCTGTTCCACCGACCACTGCATACATTATGAGCTACCATGATGGTAGTTGTTCCGCTAATTGCAGCTTTTGTGCCCAAGCTTGCGAAAACGATGCAGACCCTGATCAGTTATCTAGGGTTGTCTGGCCTGATTTCCAGTTTGATGATGTTATTAAAGGGTTCAAGTCACCCGCCATAGACGTATTTGAGCGCATCTGCTTCCAAGTGATCAACTACCCTGACTTCCTCAATGAGACTATCGAGATGGTTACTCGACTCAGGAAGGAGACTGACCTACCAATCTCTGTTGACATCTGTCCTGTTGGTTTCAAAGGGTTGAAACGTCTCAAGGACGCTGGGGCTGAAAGAATTAGCATACCTCTAGATGGTGCAACCGAACAGATATTTGACAAAGTTAAAGGCAAAGATGTTGGAGGTCCCTACCGGTGGGAGAAACACATAGAGACCCTCAAACAAGCTGTTGAAGTCTTCGGGGAGGGAATGGTGGGCACCAACCTAATAATCGGGCTCGGGGAAACCGAGAAAGAGGCAGTGGAGTTCATCCAGCGGCTCATAGACATAAAGGTCCGGAGCATCCTGTTCGCCTTTACTCCAATTAAGGGAACACGCCTAGAGAACCTCTCTCAACCTGCGCTAGAATCATACAGACGCATACAGGTAGCTCAACATCTCATTGTCTATGGGCACGCAACCATAAATGACATCGAGTTTAAAGACAAAAAAATTTCCCGGTTCAACGTCCCCAATCTGGTAAACCTACTTGGAGATGGAGAAGTATTCAGAACCACTGGTTGTCCAGGCTGCAACCGTCCCTTCTATAACGAGCGACCTAGCGGCCCATTCTTCAACTTTCCCAGACCACTAGCACCTGACGAGATACAGGCAGAGCTTGAAAAACTAGGCATAATACCGTAAAATACCTGGTGCTTTTTTTCAAGCCTTATTACAGGCACAAGAGCAAAACCACCCATAAACGACTCGAAAGAATCATATCATCTTAACCACCATCAACAAGCAACATGACCGAATCCTGGCGACTCATCGATATGCGCATCGAGGACGCGCCCACCCAGATGGCTATAGACGAGGCAATAGCCATGGCACGCCTCAGACACGAAACACCCAACACCATTCGCCTTTACCGGTGGCAGCCCTCAGCAGTCAGTATCGGGTACTTTCAGAGCATCCAGAAAGAAGTCAACCTAGAAGCCTGCCAGGAGTACGGCGTGGACATCATCAGGCGCATCACAGGAGGCGGAGCGGTCTACCATGACTACGGCGGAGAAATCACGTACAGCCTAGTCGCACCTGAGACCCACCCCAAGATGCCCAAAGACATCCTGAAGAGCTACGCGGCGATCTGTGGGGCAATCGTCAACGGGTTATCACACCTCGGAGTGGACGCCGAGTTTAAACCAGTCAACGATATAGCCGCCGGAGGCAAGAAAATCAGTGGAAACGCCCAAACAAGACGACACGGAGTAGTCCTCCAACACGGTACTATACTGGTTGACAGCGACATCAAACGCATGTTCCAAGTACTCAGGGTCTCCGAGGCAAAGATCAGCGACAAACTCATAGCGGCCGTAGAGGAACGAGTTACCAACATTAGGCGATACCTAGAAAAAGAGGTAACCTTCAACGAGGCGAGAGATGCTCTCGTTAAAGGATTCGAGGAATCATTCGACATCGAACTACAGCCTGGTCACTTAACGGAAGAGGAGGAGCAACTGGTCAAGGAGCTGCACCAAAAGTACAGCAGCCGAGACTGGGTCTACCAGAGGTGACGCGATGAAGGCAGAGTACAAGGTACCAGGCGGAAAACTACTGGCCTGCGAAGTCGATTACGATGAAAAAATTTCGGATATCAAGCTCTCGGGGGACTTTTTCATGCACCCAGAGCCCGCGATCATCGACCTAGAGAAACAATTGATGGGCAAGACAACAGATGAACTTGAATCAACAATAACTGAGTTCTTCGAGAATCCAGAGATCACCTTATTCGGTGTCGAGCCCCTCGACTTTGCCAAGGTGATTGAGTTAGCCCTCTCTCAGTAACCTGTAATCTAGACTCTTTGGTGTAGCACAGCAGGAGTCCAGCTTCAATATCCTGTATCCGTTTTCAAGAGCCTTTTTCTCGGTGCTCCGAGAAGCCAACGCCACCCTGTCGACACCAGACTCAATTGCTCTCCATTCAAGCTCTGTCTTGTAGACTCGGCTCCTCATACAACCAAGGCTAATATCAGATACCGGGCTCGTTTCCTTAGCATAGCGTATTAGGGAAACGATGTCATCGACTCTGGGAGGCTCTACGTTTGCCATTGGAGTGTCCTCCGTTGGGATCAGGCTGATGAACACGATTGTCTCCGGTTTGATCTCTGCCGCCAACGTGATGGCGTGCTTTTCCCCGCGAACCTCACCGTAATGTAACCCAACGCAGATATGTGGAGCTATGAAAGGAACACCACCGTCCCTCAGATGTATGAGCGTGTCCCCATAGTCTTTCAGGGACGCGTTCAAACCGTAAACCTCTTTCAAGGTTTCCTGACTGCCTACAAGGTCAACGCTCGTGATGTCAACACCGGTTGCCGCTATTTCTTCCGCCTCTGCTTTACTTAGCATCCCGGTGTGCAGGTTTATCACAAGACCTGTGTTGTTCTTGACCCATCTTATCGTATCGAGGAAACTGGTTAGAGGCACCCTACCATCGACTGTTGACCCTCCGCTAATTAATAGACCAACACCACCATTCGCCTCGTGTCTTACACAGAACTCTTTGAGTTTCTCAGGGGTACTCGTGTCAGGCATGTGTTGCAGATAGTGACCCTTACAATGATTGCATTTCAGGTCACAGCTTCCTCCCGTAATCGAGACACTTGGAAACTTTGGGATCGGGTAATAGAACCTGATTGATCTTGACACGTGGACTCACTCTGAAAGTTCAAGAACGGGATAAATAGTTTCCTGAAAGAAAATGACAGGTCTGAGCACTCGAAGAAATTACTACTTCTTCCACTTCATATCTTGGCAATATTCGTGGTTCATGTGAAAACACAAAGTTTGGTGTAATCAGGAAACAGTAAAAGATGAATAAAATATTCCAATTATATTATCTTTCCTCGATATCCTCAATTTAGCTGGAATCCTATAACATACCTTTTATTCGATAAAAAAATATGAGAGTTAAACATAACAGGGGGGACAAAGAGTTCTAACGCTATTTGAGAGCGCGATGCGTGTGTTGAATGGAGTAATCACTCTAAGCTTCTTCCCCCTTCTTTACACCCTCTTTAGGAGAACAAACAGGCGTTTCTTCCTTTACTGGGGGGCAGGGTTTCTCCTTTACGGAATAAACATAATGCTGAGGGTTATTGCACCGGAGATTGTAGTATCAAATCTTACGCTCTTCATATTCTTCCTAACCACAACGGGGTTCATACTGATAGTTACAGGGATCGGTGAGTTAGTCAACAGGACAAGGCTGCTGTTAACAACGACCTTGATACTGCCGGTTATACTCCTAATTCAATACGTGATGGGGGGAGACTGGCAGTACTTCATCTGGTTCATCGTGCTAAGCCTGATTCTCATCATGAGGGTTTACAACTATGATCTCAAGCTTCTGATAGCTGGATGGACAAACATTTTGATACTTAACATGGCGTTCGCCTTCGAGATGATGAACCAGGGCTTCGTCGATTTGATGTCAGGTGTAGCCAAGATCGTGATCTTCTGGGGTATGACCCAGCCTAGCTTCGCTTTCATAGTCGACGACCTTAACAGTTTCATCATCGGTGGGATAGCCACCGAGTATCACGAGGCTGTGAAAGGGCAGTTCACTCTGGTTAATCTTGGACATCAGGCTCGGGACCGGGAGATTCAGTGGATCAAGGAGCAGATAAACTCAAATTCATCGAAAGGGATTCGGACGATTCTCCTATCTTACTACGACCTCATTACCCCCAGAGATATCTCGATGCGTGAAGATGAGGAGGACACGTATTTTGTCAGGGTTCAGCTAGGCTCCAAGTCTATGCCAACTCCTTTCGAAGATAAGGTCATGACCATCCACGATGATCTCTCCCAGTTGGATCTCCTATTAACGGATATCATCAAGTTCAGCAACGAGCGGCAGATATCCACGGAAATCATAGTTTACTCGATCTCCACGATCATACACACCCATGGATGGAAGCGGTTGTACACGTTCCTAACCTCCAAGATACCCGTGATTAAGATGAGTAGCGTGAGCTTAACAGGGTTCTACTACCCGGACACCCACGAGAACAGCGCGGATATAGTGAAGTTTGAGATAATGGCGGACAAGATAGTAAATGGTTAACCCGTGTGGGTCATTAGTTCCTTGAACCGTTCCTCACGCATACCAATTCTGGCTATCCGTGGAATCCCTTCACGGCTCCTCAGGTACCGTTTAAACGAGTCCTTGGGCAGAATCGTCACCTTCAATGGCACGTACTTGAGCATTGTTACTAGGTCCCTCCAGTCCTTGTCGAACTCCATCAGGTGCTCGTGTACCTTGCAGGCTATTTCTTCCCGGCTAATTTCCTCTGCGAGCTCTATGTAGAGGTGCATGTAATCCCTCGGGCCCTCCAGCTCTTTCCTTGCAGTAAAGTCAACGAACGGAATCTCGGCGTCGCTTAGCACTTGGAGCATCTCCTCCTCGTTGATCCTGGTGAAGTTGTGGAGAACCATCAGCTTGTCGGAGCGAGCGTAGTACTTGAACACTGGCTGATCGGTGTTTAGTATATCGTCACCCATGGAGATTACTTCGAAGATGTCAGGCATGACGTATCTTGTCATGTCGTTCCTGATTGGCGTGGCGATCAACTGGTACCGTTTCCCTACCTCCACGTTTGTTAGGTTGAGTGTCTCCGGTGGATCGGTAATTGTCTCGATATCGACGTCAACTGTTTCCTCCTCGGGAACGAACTCGGGGTAGGTGATCCTCCAGTCGAGCATGAATCCGCCTCCGTGCTGGATGCTGGGCAATCCGCAGAACATGGTCTCAGTCGAGCCGTAGATCGTGCTCGGGTAGCAGCCTATGACTTTCTTTACTCTTTCACGCAGTGGTCCTGCAGCAGTGTCCTGTGTGAACATTCCCTTGATCTTGAACTCCTCGCCTATCGCTGGATAGCACTCGTCGAGTAGAGTGGTTACAGTCATGTACGCGACATCGATTTCCTTGTAGTGGTCGATGAAGTACCTGACCTTGTCATCGAAGGGCATTCCATCAGGGTTCGGTGGGACCAGGTTGACGAAGTCGCTGCTGTCTTTCTTGATGTTCTTCTCGATGTGTCCTGAGAGGTAGTTGCCTGCTGGCATGTTGGTGTAGATGGTGTCCCCCACCTCGAAGGTTGGCTGTTCACCGTTGTGGGTGGCGAAGAAGAATATGCTTGACGCGGTGTTCTGAACGTTGTGGAGTAACCCTGTGGTTGGAAGGAGGTAGGTCTTAGGCTTACCCAGTGTACCGCTTGTCAGGGCTTTGACGTAGTCCTTGACTGGGTAGATGAAGTCACCTTCCCGTGGGTCCTTGAAGAAGGGCAGGTAGTAATTGTATGCGGTGAAGGGCAGGTCTTTGAGGTTGCTGCTGGGTGTTGCCCCCATCTTTTTTCCGATGGTGCAGTTTCCCAGCATCTTCATCTTCATTCTGACCTGTGCGTCCAGCTTTGCCTCAAGGTTTTTCTCGTGGAGGAAGCTGAATGCTCTCCTCTGGATGAACGGTTTAAGTATCCTGTAAACGAATCGCGCCATTTTCTCACACTCAACAGTCTCTGGCGTAACAACTAGCGTGTCCTCTCCATCACGCGCAGAGAAACGACTTGGTTTTCTGGTGTTTTATGGGTATATAATTTTTATTAAGTAACAGTAGTGGTTGATGCTTCATTGTTCCCCGGAGGACTCCGAGTTGGAGCCCGGTAGCGAATAGTAGGTAGGCTACTATAGTACAAAATTGCGGGATATGAGGAAGTATATTTTCACTGAGAACGAGAGGCGGATCTTGAACCTGTGGCTGGAGGAGGGTGTGGAGACTCAGTCTGCCCGTGACTTGTTCACAAAGATCAGGGCGAATATAACGGAGTTGAGAAAGGATCTACAGTTGATGAATAGAGTTGGACGGAGGCTTCAGCGTGAGAAGCGGTGGTGGGGTAGGTTCTCTGGTAAGAGTGAGATGGGGAGGATGATGAAGAAGGCTGGGCGGAGGCTCGGTAGGAGGGTTTAGGAAAGTGTTTTCCGTTTAGATAGAGTTCTCATTCCATGAAGGATTCTAGTCCGTTTTCGAGGGCGGAGCTGTATGATTATGGGTCTCAGCGGGTGTATGGTAGAGATGCGGTGGAGGCTGCTTTCCTACTTGGTGGGATAGGTACCGGTAACGTGTCGGTTGGGTCAAGGGGTGATCTGCGGGACTGGGAGATATGGAACAGGGCGGCTAAGGGGCAGAAGCTGCCGTACAGTTTCTTCGCTGTCGCTGTGAACGATGGTGTTGATGTTAAAGCCAAGGTGCTTGAGAGCAGGGTGACTCCGCCGTTCAACGGTTCACATGGTTTTCACCCGGGTAGTGTCTCGGGGCTTCCGCGTTTCAAGGATAGTAGGATGAGCTCGGAGTACCCTTTTGTTAGGGTGGAGTTCCTCGATGATGACTACCCTGTGATGGTTGAGTTAGAGGCGTACACGCCGTTTATCCCTCATGAGCCGGATGAATCGGGGCTCCCTTTGGTTATTTTCAAGTATAAAGTGGTGAACACTGGGGAGAAGCCAGTTGATGTATCGGTGGCTGGCTCAATGCTCAACGCGGTGGGGTTCACCGGTGAGGCAGATTTCGGGTGGGTTAAACAAGATTTCTACGGGCAGAACAGGAACACTGCAGTCTCAGAGAATGGAATGAATGGATTACTTTACACCAGTGATAAGCTGGGCGAGGGCAGCATCCATTATGGAAGCCACCTGATCGCAACTCTAGACGGAGATACATCAGTCAAACCTTACTGGCACAGGAGCAGGTGGTGGGACAACCTGCGAGAATTCTGGGACGATTTCTCAGCGGACGGGAAACTTACTGATCTTGGCTACACTGAGCCAAGTGAGGAGAAGCCTGATGCGGGGAGCATCGCATCTACAAAAAAAATTGAACCGGGAGAGGTTGAGAATTTCACGTTCATTATCTCATGGTTCTTCCCGAACAGGGTAAAGAACTGGAGTCAGAGGAAAGGAGACTGTGGCCCTGACTGTGAATGCGATTTTGAAACCGTACGGAACAGGTACGCGCTAAGGTTCTCAAACGCGTTGGATGTGGCCAAGTATTTCGTTGACACCCGTGAGCACCTTGAGGGCTATTCTAGAATGTTCACAGAGGCACTTTATGACTCAACCCTTCCAAGCTATGTTTTGGATGCCGTGGCATCAAACATAACCGTCCTTCGTAGTAACACTTGCTTCTGGTTGGAGGACGGCACTTTCTTCGGGTACGAGGGATGCTTCGACGACGCAGGATGCTGCAGCGGTAACTGCACCCATGTCTGGAACTATGCCCAGACATTAGCCTACCTCTTCCCGAGCCTTGAACGAAGCATGAGGGAAACCGAATTCCTAATTGAAACGGACGAGGAGGGCAAGATGAGCTTCAGGGCATTCACAGCCTTCCCTGGTACTATCAGCTGGGACGCAGTTGAGGCTGCCTCCGATGGACAGTGCGGCAGCGTGATGCGACTCTACCGGGAGTGGAAGCTCAGTGGCAAGACCGACTGGATGACCGGTCTGTGGCACGGTGCAAAGAGGGCTCTTGACTATGCATGTGAAGTATGGGATCAAGATAGGGATGGAGTGACAGAGGGAGAACAGCACAATACCTATGACATAACCTTCCATGGACCCAACCCATTAAGTGGAATACTGTTTTTGGCCGCGTTGAAAACTGGAACAAAGCTAGCTGAGGCAGCTGGAGACTATGAAGCAGCTGAAAAGTACAGGAACCTGTACGAGAACGGCAGGGTCAAACTGGACAAGACCCTGTGGAACGGAGAGTATTACGTCCAGAAGCTAGATGATGTCAATGAGCACAAGTACCAGCACGGGATTGGGTGTCTTAGCGACCAGCTTCTGGGGCAGATCAATTCACATCTGATGGGTTTGGGGTATCTACTCCCACCAAACCATGTGAGTGAGGCAGTTCTCAACGTCTTCAAGAATAATTTCCAGACCGATTTCAACGACCATGATAACACCCAGCGAACCTACGTACTAAACGACGAGATGGGATTACTTGCCTGCACATGGCCAAAGGGAGGTAGGCCTGACTATCCCTTTGTTTACAGCCACGAGGTATGGCCGGGTATTGAGTACCACGTAGCCGCGAACCTCATCTGGGAGGGCCATATTGATGAGGGTTTGACCATAGTGAAGGCTATCAGGGACAGGCAGGATGGTGTCAAACGAAGCCCATGGAACGAGGTTGAGTGTGGACATCATTACTCCCGTAGCATGGCAAGTTGGGGAGTGTTGCTTGCGTTAAGTGGTTTCCAGTACGATATGGTTAACGGGAAAATTGGGTTCGAACCAAGGATCAACCAGTCAGACTTCTCATCATTCTGGAGCACGGGAACAGCTTGGGGTACATACAAGCAAGTGGACGTTGATGGCGAGTTGAAAAAAGAAGTCAAGGTTATCCATGGCTCAATCTAGGCTCTTGGAAGCCTTACCCGGAACTTGGATCCCATCCCCTCACCTTCAGACTCGGCGGTAATCTCTCCACCGTGAAGGTTGATGATGCCATAGCTGATGCTCAAGCCAAGACCAACTGATCTAGCCGTATTGACGGGTCTCTCAATGTCAGGGAACGGGGTGAAAAGCTTTCCAATATCCGTCTTTTTCAGCCCAAAGCCCATGTCCTCAACTATTATCTCAATCTCATCATCAGACACTATGGTACTCACCTTCACAGTAGTTCCAGGTGGGCTATACTTTGACGCGTTGTCGATGAGATTAATCAGGACTTGAAGTAACCTTGTCTTATCTCCTTGAATTCTTGTTTCTTTCTCGGGGAGGTTTATTTCAAGCACTTGGTTATTGGTCTCAAGTATGCCTTCCATGTCTGCTGTTGCATCCCAGATCATCGAGTTGACCTCGATCGTCTCTTTTTTCAGCTCAAGTCTGCCTTCCTCTATTCTCTGCTGGTCCAGCAGGTCATGGGTGATGGTCTCTAGCCTGTCAGTGTTTCTGTGGGCTATCTCAAGGTAGCCCCTCAGAGTCTCTGACATTTCCTCTAACCTAGCCAGATCAAGGTAACCCTTCATCACAGTCAATGGTGTTCGTAGCTCGTGGGTTGCTGTCGAGATGAACCTGTTTTTCATCTGGTCGAGGTTAACTAGTCGCTCGTTTGCCTCCTCAAGCTCAATGGTCCTTTCCCTTACCGTGTTCTCAAGATTCTGCTCGTTGTGGAGCCTACTTATTGCCGTGCTTACATGTGTGGCCAAGGTTTCTAGAAGCTTTACGTCCTCGTCGTTAAACGCGTCAAGCATCTCACTCTCCACGTTGAGAAGGAATCTCGTCTCACCTCCAATCAAGATGGGCACGACAAGTTCGGACATCATTCGTTTCTCATATGTACCGATTATGTAATCTGGGTCGTCCCGTGTATCTGAGACAAGCTGAGTCTCTCTTAATCTTGCAGCACGGGCGGTAACGCCAGGACCATCGATTGGAGTTCTGTAAGGTTCCGGTGTGGTAGTATAGACATCAACTAGCTCTTTATCCATAACTCCGATGATGTCTCTCACAGTGTAACCGAGAGTGGCAGTCAGAGCTGAGTTGGTGATGTCAAGAATCTCTTGTATACTTCCTGCCTTTTGGAGCTCATTTGAGTGCTTGTGAAGTGACTCTATCTTCTCTTTGTAACGGAACTCTTGCAGTGTCGTTGAGACATGTCCAGCCAATAGTTCAAGGAGGTGCTTGTCCTCCTCAGAGAATCCATCCACCTCCTTCATCTCTATGTTCAATATTCCCAGCACCATGTTCCTTCGTTTTATCGGAACTGTCAACTCCGAACGGATCTCTAAGCCATTGTCAATCAGTCCCATTGTGTAGTCAACATCTACTGTGACGTCCTTGACCAACTGGGATTCTCCGGTATTGATCGCTCGATTAATGATGCCTTTTTCATCTATCACATGACTAACCGTTCCCTTACTTCCCGTATTTTGTATGTGAAGGACACGGTTATCCTCGATTATCCCAAAGCTTCCAAGATCGAAATCGAATACCTCGCGCATTATCTCAAATGTTACCTCCGCGATCTCTTCGACGGTGCTTAATGCTCTGAGTTTTGCTGCGTGACTTACCAGAGCCTCCATGTTTCTCTCGTACCTCGCTTTATCGGAGATATCCCTGATGTAGGTGAGGCTCGCGTATTCGCCTTCAAAGAGTATTCTAGAAACGCTGTAAGATGCTGGAAATATTGTGCCATCCTTCCTTACTAGCTCAACCTCGTAATGCGATGGAACGTCGATCCCGTTATGTCGTTTCCGTGTCCTATCCTCGATCATTTCTCGATACTCTGGTTTATGCAAATCAAGAACTGATAATCCAAATAGTTCTTCCCGGCTGTACCTTATCATCTCGACGAACCTAGGGTTTGCATAGACCAGTTTTCCCAGGACGTTGACAGTAACTCCATCCATTCCCAATTCTAGGAGGTTTCGGTATCTATTCTCGGATTCCTCAAGCTCTCGCTCCGCTTTACTTCTTTCCTCCTCAAGGTCCAAAGCATGGAGGGCATAGCTAATGTCTCCAACTACCTCCTCAAACAGGTCTAACTCTTCTCTCCCTGTCATTCCCTCTGGTACAGCAGCTGTGAAATACCCGTAATTCTTTCCACTATGGCTGAGCCTCATTCCGAGAACAGCATACCCTGAGGCTCCAGAGTAGAATGGGCACTCGCCGCAGTCTTCCGGTGGGTCATCAAGTATCGTAACCGTGTCTGTGCCCCACCTATCCATACATGGATAATGACTTGGGTCTGTGTATTCAAGTCTCAAAATCTCATCGGGGTCCGAGTCAAATAACTTGATTACATTTCCTTTCTGATCCGTGTAGATAACCCTACAGAAGTTGTACCCCTTGGTTTCAACCATCAAATCACATGATTTCTGTAAGAGCACATCCCGATCTTTTTCGGACACTATTAGCTGGTTAACGTTGCGGATGGCCAATAGAATTTGGTAGATGTACTCGATGTGCTGCTCCTGTCTTATTTGCTCCGTGACATCCCTTACGATTAACCCGAGGCCGCTCCCTACTTTGAAAGCCTTAATGTTGTAGTGGAGCCCTGTACCGGAAGGTGCTAGTATATTGCCCAACTCGATCGCATTCCCGGTCTCTATTACCTTTCTATACTTGTCAACTCGTTCAGAATCGACCAAGTTAGGGAATATTTCTGTTAACTTTCGACCTACTGCATCCTCTGTCTGTCTAGCCCTTCCGAACCACATGGGGTTGGCCTCTAGTATCCTGAGTTCCTCGTCCGCAATCAGGAATCCATCAGTGGCTGACTCCAAGAAGCCGGTCCACCTCTCCTGGACCTTCATGAGAGTATCGTAGACTTTCTTGTACTCCGCGTCACTCGTCAGTATTTTCTTACGCAGATTCGTGGTTTCTGAGACGTCTGAGAGTATATTGAAGCTAGTTATGCCCGGTAGCTTCAACGCGACTGCGGCAACCTGAATAACCTTCTCCTTCCCACCTGCGATAATACTGGTCTCAAAAGATTCGGATACTCCATCTCGTCGCTTCCTTGCGCGTTCATCGATGGGTTCTCCCAATGGCATGAACTTTTTTACATCCTCACCGATGAAGGAAGACTTGTCCTCAACCTCAAACAGGTCAAGAGCGGCTTGGTTCGCCTCGACAATAATTGAGTCTTTGAAGAAAATCAAAGGGATTGGGCTGTTAAACAAAGCATTATTTAGAACTTGGAAGCCGCTCTCATCGATGAAAGAACCCATACCTTCTCGTGAATTGTATCATTTTTAAGGTTCATTGTTTAATCTAGAAAATCAATCATTTTCAATAATAGTGAGAGGGGAATATCGTCCCCATGGGGCTATTTCTACTCAGGGAACGCGGCCACGGCGGTGATCTCGATTTGACCACCGTTGAGTCCTGCCTCGACAGTTGTCCTCGTCGGAGGATTGTCCGGGAAGTATTCTCTCCACAGTGGGTTTAGTAGCGCTGGGCGGTCGTTGATGTCCTCAAGGTAGATTGTGGCTTTCACCATGTCTTTCAGTCCAAGCCCGTTCTCCTCTAGGACCGATTTGATTCTCTCGAAAGTATCCCTGAACTTGGTTTCCTTGTCGTCTCCTCTGCCGATGATTCCGCTGAGGTACAAGATGTTTCCTACTCTTCTTGTTCTGGATAGTAGTGGTTTTGACATTTCCTGTTTGATAACGTGAGGACTAGTAATAAACCATAGTCCACAGAACACATACATTACCGCTGTCAGAAACCGGTGTTTATTATCACTAGATTTTGAGGCACACTTTTTATCCAATCAACCCGTCATCAGTTGACATGTTAAAAGTAGGTATAATCCGGTGCATGCAGACAGAAGACATGTGCCCGGGTACGACTGATTTCAAGGTCGCAACGGCTGGTGTAAAGGCGTTCCAGGAGACTGGCCCGGTTGAAATAATCGGTTTCCTCGACTGTGGTGGATGTCCTGGTAAGAAAGCTGTGAGTAGAGCCAAGATGATGGTTTCGAGAGGCGCGGAGGCTATCGTTTTCGCCTCATGCATGAGACTCGGGAACCCAATAGGCTACCCTTGCCCACATTTTGCCTCAATACTAGATTCCGTTGAGAAGGCTGTTGGACCAACGATAAAAATTATAGATTATACCCACTAGGACCGTTACCGCACCTCTCTGAGAACTCCAGAACGGTCCCTGAACGCACCCTATTCCATTTTTCAGAGGACGGCAAGTGCTCGCAATATATACTTAATAACTTCCATTTTACTGTATTTTTCGAGTATTTTTTGTCAACCTCGAAACTTGTTATTATCCGAAGGAAGATTCAAGATGTATTCTTGACTGTCTCTGACGAGCAAATGTATTTCGAGGTCATGAATATTTTCCTAGAAGCTTTGGAAAGTGAGTTCGGTGTTTTTGGTTATATAGATGAGAACGATGGTTTTGTGGTCCCATCCATGACTTCTCATATATGGGATCAATGTGAAGTTTCACACAAGGAATACATTTTTCCTAGAGAATCGTGGGGAGACAGCAGCTGGCCCAGAGCTATTCGCGAAAAAAAGGGAAATTATACAAACAGGAAATCTGAATCTACCCCCGAAGGACACATCCCTATACTCCGCCACATTAGTATGCCCATCATTTTCCGCGATCAAGTAATTGGAGCCGTTCAAGTAGCAAATAAAAAAACCGATTATACCGACGCTGATTTTCATACTCTCAAAGAAATCTGTAATATCATAGCACCAATATTAAGCTCTAGGCTGAATAGGGCGCGTGCTCAACAAGAGAGTGAAAGAATCAGAGATGAGTTATTTAGACAAAAAATTATTGCTGAGAATGAAAGGAAACTTTCCGAGCTAAAAACTCGATTCATGACAACTGCAACCCATGAAATACGGACACCGTTGACTTCCATGCTTGGATACATTGAGTTGATAGAAACCGCAGCGAAGGATCAGGACATATCATCGGTTTATCAGTTCCTTGATGTTGTCAAAAAATATGCCAATAGGCTGTCAGCACTAACAGACGATCTACTCGATTTACAAAGACTGGAAGCAGATCGAATAATTTTAAACATTGAGCCCCTTGTCGTAACCTCTTTTGTTAAAGATGTTATCTCTGAGATTCGTCCACTTTTTAACGGGAAATAAATTGAGATCATTTCTAACATAGATACTAATTTGGTGATGTACGCCGACAAGGATCGCTTACAGCAAGTTTTGGTGAACCTTCTTGTTAACTCAATAAAATTCTCCAATCCGGGGTCCAAGGTAGTGATCAAAGTACAAGCATCTGGAGACTATCTTGAGTTTTCAGTTAGGGATTGGGGTATTGGGTTATCTGAAGAGGATATTCCAAAATTATTCATTCCTTTCCCTGATATTAACCCGGAAATTCAAGGAAGAGGAACTGGCCTCGGGTTGAGCATAAGCAAAGGCATCGTTGAGTTACATGGAGGACGAATCTGGGCTGAATCTGACGGGAAAGACATGGGCTCTACTTTTAGGTACACGATCCTAAGTAAAAGATGAAAACCAGACACCCACTTGCAGATTCTTTGAGGGCTTGTGGCTTTGAGGAAAGTAAAAGAATGCTGTGATATCAGTTGGAGGTAGGGGTTGAACTCAACCTGATGGTGTATTGATTTTTTTTTGAAGAATTTCATTTGACTTATATCAGTATCAAGGATGAGTTGAGTGTCTTTCAGCACTCCTAAAAGTCATCGAATAAAGTTAATGGTGGACTGGGAGGGAATTGAACCCCCGACCTCTTGATTGCCAACCAAGCATTCATACCCCTGAACTACCAGCCCGG